>NZ_LBIP01000009.1 GCF_001280435.1 Mangrovimonas xylaniphaga | reverse complement strand
TTGCGAGGATTTTCCGTGAGGAAAATCAGAAGCAATGAATTATACACGTTGTTGGCAATAGTTTTTATATTTTAATCAGTTAATAATTTTTGTTTTTAATAGATTCAGAATTTTTCTAAAGTCAGAGTTTGGTTTATGAGAAGTTTTATAGGTCCAATCTCCTCCATTATTTTTTATCAACTTTAAAATCCAGGGGGCGTTTTCGGAAAATATTTGAGCTGTTAGTGATGTCAAAATGTAAAGCTTATTCCACCATTTGTCATTTGGGTTATAGTGAATGATTTCTTTGATTTCTGAATATTCAAAAACTCTATATTCCCAATAATCAATTGCTTTTATTTCAAAATGATTATTAAATACTCGGATTGAAGGAAATCCTTTTTCTTCAAATATCAAAGGTTCTTCTTCCATTATGATTTTCATAAATTATTGCCAACGG
>NZ_LBIP01000008.1 GCF_001280435.1 Mangrovimonas xylaniphaga | reverse complement strand
GTTCTGTAGATGTTGCTATTACAGATGCCTCTTTCAACGATAATTGTTCCGTAAGCTCAATTGCATGGGTAATGACCGGTGCTGTAAACGATACCGGTTCTGGACAGGTCGGAACATATACATTCCCGATAGGGACAACTACAATTACATATACCGTATCTGACAATGCTACCCCAGCCAATACAGCTACTGATGTCATGACTGTAACAGTGACCGATAATGAAAATCCAACGGTAAACGCTACAAGCAACGTTGTTACAACAACCA
>NZ_LBIP01000007.1 GCF_001280435.1 Mangrovimonas xylaniphaga | reverse complement strand
GGGAATGTATATGTTCCGACCTGTCCAGAACCGGTATCGTTTACAGCACCGGTCATTACCCATGCAATTGAGCTTACGGAACAATTATCGTTGAAAGAGGCATCTGTAATAGCAACATCTACAGAACAGTCTCCAGAGGTATCTGCACTGGTTGTTGTAACAACGTTGCTTGTAGCGTTTACCGTTGGATTTTCATTATCGGTTACTGTTACAGTCATGACATCGGTAGCTGTATTGGCTGGGGTAGCATTGTCAGATACGGTATATGTAATTGTGGTTGTCCCTATAGGGAATGTATATGTTCCGACCTGTCCAGAACCGGTATCGTTTACAGCACCGGTCATTACCCATGCAATTGAGCTTACGGAACAATTATCGTTGAAAGAGGCATCTGTAATAGCAACATCTACAGAAC
>NZ_LBIP01000006.1 GCF_001280435.1 Mangrovimonas xylaniphaga | reverse complement strand
GGGTACAGGGGCTGCTGGAGATGCAGCAGCGCGCCGGCGACTCGCTGGAATTCATTGAGAACGTGAAGATCGACCTCTTCCCCGATGAGGTCTACGTGTTCACCCCCAAGGGCGAGATCATCGACCTGCCCGCGGGTGCCACCGCCGTCGATTTCGCCTATTCGGTACATACGGATATCGGCAATACCTGCGTGGCGGTGCGCATCAACCAGCGCCTGGCGCCGCTGTCCCAGCCCCTGCAGAGCGGGCAGAAGGTGGAGATCCTCACCAACAAGAAGGCGCAGCCGAACCCCAACTGGCTCAATTTCGTTGTCACCGCCAAGGCCCGCAGTGCCATCCGACACTTCCTCAAGCACCAGCGCCACCACGACTCGGTGGCACTAGGCCGCCGCCTGCTGGAAAA
>NZ_LBIP01000005.1 GCF_001280435.1 Mangrovimonas xylaniphaga | reverse complement strand
CTTCAATAATTGTACTATAGCCAACTTCAACGCCTTTTACATCTGTGATAGCATTGAATTTACCTGTTATTCCTACAAAAGGAATTCCTAAATCTCTTGCTCTAGGATTTTGTCCGTAGGATTGGAAGCAAATAAACATTAATATAAAAACTATAAATGCCCTTTTCATATTGGTTGGTTTTTAATGAGACATAACGGTTTGTGTATAGTTTCGTTGCGTGAAAATCCGTAGGATTTTCGGGTTAAGAAACTAAGATATTAAATTTGCGAGGATTTTCCGTGAGGAAAATCAGAAGCAATGAATTATACACGTTGTTGGCAATAGTTTTTATATTTTAATCAGTTAATAATTTTTGTTTTTAATAGATTCAGAATTTTTCTAAAGTCAGAG
>NZ_LBIP01000042.1 GCF_001280435.1 Mangrovimonas xylaniphaga | reverse complement strand
GGATTTGTAATAGAATTAAACGTATTGCTAGCTACATGGGTGTAAATCTCGGTCGTCTTTGTGGAATTGTGTCCCAATAGTAGCTGAATGTATCGCAGGTCGGTACCTGCCTCCAAAAGATGTGTGGCAAAGCTATGTCTTAGAGTGTGTGCAGTCACTCGTTTTTTTATTCCAGCCTTCTTTGAAGCTTGGTCTATTATTCTTCCAATGCTTGTGGGACTGTATTTTTCCCTGCTTTGTCCCTCGAAGAGGTATGTCTCTGGTCTATATTCAACATAATACTTCCTCAGATCATCAAGTGTTGATTTTGCCAATAAAGTATATCTGTCCTTGTTACCCTTGGCGTCGTTTACTTTAATTAGCATTCTAGTGCTGTCAATATCCGTGGGTTTTAGGTTTAGCAATTCACTTCTTCTCAGGCCTGCTGAGTAGAGAAGAGATAGGATGCATTTATGTTTAAGGTTGGTGGTCGCTTCCAGTAGATTTTTTACTTCTGTTTTGGACAGGACAATTGGCAATTTCGTTTGTTTTCTAGGGCGTTCAATATCATAGAACCTGTTTGGCATACCCAGTACCATTTCATAATAGAACTTGATGCTGTTGATGGTTTGGTTGATATAGGAGTTTGACCATTTAAGGCTTACCAAATGTATGAGGTAGTTTCTAACGTCCAGCTCATCCAGATTGTCAATGTCCTTGTCGGGGTAGTGGTTGATAAACTTTTCAAAGCATGAGACATACGTTTTTACTGTATTGTTGGCATAATGCTTGAGTTCAAGTTTGTCAAGATAGGAGTTTGGGCATACCTTGTAACCATCTGGTTTTTCCCTGTTCTTGAACCATTGTACATCAAATTCCTCATCAAGCATTTTTGCGTTTGATTTTTCGAAAAAGTAATTGGTGTTGATCCAAGCTACACCACGGAAAAGATTGAAGATGGCATTGAGATTTCTTTTGTGGTTCGGTACGTAATACATTCCAAAATCTGAGCTCCATTCAATGCCGTCCAGTTCTTTTATCATGCTGTTCAAAACCTTGTCCGAACTGAACTTGAGCCCAATGTACTTTTTGTTGTCAATCAAAAGGTG
>NZ_LBIP01000041.1 GCF_001280435.1 Mangrovimonas xylaniphaga | reverse complement strand
CAGCATCGACGGGGGATTGACTTTTGTAAGTTCACCGGTGTTCACGGGTCTTGCGGAAGGGGACTACGAAGTAGTGCTCCAATATACCTTGGGAAGTTCGGTGTGTCTGACGGAGCCACAGACGGTGACCATCACGGCGAACGACCCAATCGTGGGCGTTGCCGAACTGACGGCACCCTATACCTGTACCAGTACCGGGACTATCACGGTAAATAACGTTTCCGGAGGCGTAGCGCCATATACTTATAGCCTTGACGGAGTGACCTTCCAGTCGGGCAGTACCTTTACGGGACTTACGGCGGGCACCTACACGGTGACGATCCAGGACGCTACGGGCTGTACCTACATTACCAATGCGGTGGACATTGCACCTTTGGACCCACCGGCCGATATGGACTTTACCAACACGCCTGTGACCTGTCCGTCGAACACGGCTACCATTACGATAGCTACGGTAACGGGAGGCACGGGAGCTTTGGAATACCAGATCATCGCACCGGCCTCGGCGGCCACAGCCTACCAGGCCTCGAACGAATTTGCCGGATTGGAACCGGGCACCTATACCTTCCAGGTTAAGGACGCCAACGACTGTACCTATACAGAAACCTATACCATCGATCCGCTTCCGGCCCTTACCATGGGAGCTGTCCTTGTAAAGGACCTTGACTGTACCGCATCTCCGGATGCCATCATCGAAGGGACCATAGGAGGAGGGACACCGCCATATACCTATGCGGTATCGATAGGCGGGGCAGCCTACAGTGCGTTGGGAGCTACGGGAGCTACCTTTACCTATACCACGGCCGTTGCCGGGACCTACCAGTTCCAGGTAACCGATGCCAGTGGGTGTACGGCAGAAACGGGCGTGATCACAGTTCAGCCCATTTCCATGCCGGACCTAACGGTGGACCTGCATGCACCAATATTGTGTAACGGTGATGCCAACGCCTCGATAGACGTTACCATCGACACCACGGTAGGGACGCCACCGTTCACCATCAACGTCACCAACGATACCACGGGAGTGGACTACGGTACGCAGACCTCTGGATTGACTGCAGGAACCTATACGGTAACCCTAACCGATGCCAAGTCCTGTGAGGCCACAGAGACGGTAACCATCGGTGAGCCGGATGCCATAGCAGTGGACTACCATACCATAGACATTACCTGTACCTCTACGGGCGTATCCCA
>NZ_LBIP01000040.1 GCF_001280435.1 Mangrovimonas xylaniphaga | reverse complement strand
ATGCTCTTTTAAATGCTTTTTTTGCACCTTTTTAGTTTCTATGTTATTAAAACCACCAGAGTCATTTTGAGTATATTTTTTAATCAAATATTTGGTCATATAGCGTTATCAAATGTTTGCCAACGGTTTGTGTATAGTTTCGTTGCGTGAAAATCCGCAGGATTTTCGTGTTAAGAAACTAAGATAGCAAAGTTGCGAGGATTTTCCGCGAGGAAAATCGGAAGCAATGAATTATACACGGTGTTGTAGCCTGTTTTTATCCTTTAATAATTATCGATTCTAATTTGTTGTCACTGTACTTTGGTATAATACAAATCATGTCTTCGGCAAACCTGTTAATCAGTTCGTCTATGTTTGATAGTTTTTGAGTATATTGAATTTGACCTCGCTCTCGGTAATAGTATAAAAAGTCATTTTCTTTTTTTAAAGTCCAAAATCCATCCAATTGATTTAGCGTTATACTTTTATCGTTTAAAATGTTTTTGTTGAGTTTAATGTAATTTACTAAGTCTTGCTTAGTTACTGTGAAAATGTAATCAAAGTATTTTGTGGGAATAGGAGCTATTTGAAGTCGTTCGTGTAACAAAAAAAAGTTGCCATTGTAAATCATCTCAAGTTGTTCTGTTTCAGAAAACACAGGAAATCCATTGGTAATAAAGGCATCTAACTTAGCTTTATCACGCTTGTCGCTTTTTTGATTAATATATCTGTTAATCAAAAATATAGAAGGAAGTATTAAGAGAATTATTAGTAAATATTCCATTTTAATTGGCTACAACGGTTTGTGTATAGTTTCGTTGCGTGAAAATCCGTAGGATTTTCGGGTTAAGAAACTAAGATAGTAAAGTTGCGAGGATTTTCCGTGAGGAAAATCGGAAGCAATGAATTATACACGGTGTTGCCATTTCGTTTTTTTTATCAAGGAAACCTCATTAATAAAACTTTTAGTCTTTTGATTAGTACTTCATCTTGCAGACATTCTATTGGAGTCAATTCATCAAGGTCAGGAACTTTTGAATAAATCCAACCAATACTATTTTGTCCTAAATGATAATGGATTACCTGAGCAAAGTCAAGTCGGTTTTCCAAATACCCTAGTAATTTTGTTTCAAAGTCAGAATTGGTCCAATAAAGCGAAAAATGACTTGAATATCTTTTCCAAGATTCTTCATCATTAAAGTATTGTTCTAATTTTTTCATTTTTTTTAATCACAGAGAAAATCAGTCTGGTTTATTTTCGATTATTTACATAAAGTGTTAGTCCGTAGTAAATAAGTCCCATTAAGATTATTTTAAAGATAACAGGAGATGATTCAAGACTAGTGTTAATAATTACAAGTGAAATCATCATGTTGGCTAAAAAGAAACTTATTATAATCCTAATAAATGTAATTTTTAAATATCTCATTAATCAATTTTTAGCATTGAGGGAGCATTATAATGAATGGCAACGGTTTGGCTATGGTTTCGTTGCGTGAAAATCCGCGAGGATTTTCCGCCGTAAACCGAAGATAGCAAATTTGCGAGGACTTTTCGTGAGGAAAGTCAGAAGCAATGAGCTATAGCCGGTGTTGGCAAATCGTTTTTTGTTTATAGACAACTGCAACCAAATAAGTCAATTTCATCATACCACAAGTAAATGATTTCATTTTCTGGGTTTATAAAAATCAACGCTCTGGAAGGAGTGTCTAATTCGTTATTAATTGGAAACGTATCTGCATAAATAAAATACAAATTATCAGTTCCCTTTATTCTTGCAAATGTCTTTTGAAGTTCCGTACTATTTGGACAATCAAGACATTCTTTTTTGTAATCACTTTTTAGAAGCGAATCTATTTTTTCATTATTCTCAAAAACTAAATCAATTTTGTACTTGCTACTGAAAAGGACTTTATCATTTTTAGAGATAGAAATTGTGTCAATTGAGTATTCGTAATATTCCAAACATTCATCAATATAAGCTCCCAATTCCATTATTTTAGTCGAACCAATCTTATTTGTCGTATAATAATTAATACTTGGTTTGGATTTGTTTTTAAATAAAGAATCTAAAAGCATTGGATAGAATTTAATCTTCCCGAAATAATCCATTGTATTTTCTTTAATAGTGTCAAATTTATCAATCAAGTCCATTTCCTTTGAAATAGGGATAAGTTTATTTCCTATTTGTTTATATTTTGGAAAAGTCAATATTCCAATTTCTGTAATAGAAAGTCTAAAAATTGGGGCAAGAACATTTTCAAAAGCTAATTTCTCTTGTTTTTGATTCTTTAGAGCATTTAAGAATTCTAAATTGTTTTCAGTAAGTTGGTTTTTAGATATTATGTCATCAATATATTTGACTTTTATTGAGTCATTTGGAAATCTGTTCATCCAATATCTGTCGCAATCAGATAATTCAGGTTCGGATTTATTCTCCTTAATTTCTACTGAACTTTTTTCAGAAACCGTTTCTTTTTCGTTTACAATTTTATTATTTTCTTGAGTTTGATTTTTACAAGAAATTAGAAATGTTAAACCTAATAATATTGATAATTTGAATCTCATTCTAAATGTTTGCCAACGGTTTGTGTATAGTTTCGTCGCGTGAAAATCCGCAGGATTCTCGTGTTAAGAAACTAAGATAGTAAAGTTGCGAGGATTTTCCGTGAGGAAAATCAGAAGCAATGAATTATACACGTTGTTGG
>NZ_LBIP01000004.1 GCF_001280435.1 Mangrovimonas xylaniphaga | reverse complement strand
CTACAGACACACGGCGCTGGATTTCAGCAGAGCGAGAAAGGGACACCCAGATCTGACAATGGCCCGCTGTGCTGGCACTGCGCTTTATGCATATCAAGGTCCCGCCCACTGCAAACACACGGATGCCATACACAAAGGCATCGTCCGACATATCAAGGCGAACGGCTACCAAGCCCATCGATTTGGAAAGCAGCACCGTGGTCATTTCAACCACAAAAAAGGCAAAGTAAACGACCAAGACTGTCTATGGGGGTTTGCTCTGATCTTTGTGTTCGGAGAACACTGTTTGATTGGTGTGTACACTGCTAAGTTGCTTCCCACCTAAATTGAGGCCTACAATAGCCTGCTCTATTTGGAAAAGGTGGCCTTCGTGGAATACTGTAAAGGCCC
>NZ_LBIP01000039.1 GCF_001280435.1 Mangrovimonas xylaniphaga | reverse complement strand
TTCCAATCCTACGGACAAAATCCTAGAGCAAGAGATTTAGGAATTCCTTTTGTAGGAATAACAGGTAAATTCAATGCTATCACAGATGTAAAAGGCGTTGAAGTTGGCTATAGTACAATTATTGAAGGAAATGGAAAGAACATTATTGGAAAAGGCCCCATTAGAACGGGAGTCACAGCGATTTTTCCAAGAGGAAAAGCAAAAAAATTCAGTCCTGTATATGCCAATTGGTATAGCCTGAACGGAAATGGAGAAATGACCGGAACAACATGGGTAACGGAGTCCGGTTTTTTAGAAACTCCAATTATGATCACCAATACAAATAGTGTTGGTGCTGTACGACAAGCCGTATTAAAATATTATGTAGATACAGATTGGTATAACGGGGAAGAATGGTGGTATACCTACCCAGTTGTTGCAGAAACTTATGATGGATTTTTAAATGACATCTATGGTTTTCACGTCAAGGAGAAACATGTTCTAGAAGCAATAGAAAATTCATCAAGTGGAAAGATAGCAGAAGGAAATGTAGGTGGTGGAACTGGAATGATGTGTTTAGGCTTTAAAGGCGGAACTGGAACCTCTTCAAGAGTTATACATATTAATGATTCTACTTACACCGTTGGAGTTCTTGTCCAATCCAATTTTGGCGCAAAAAAGAATCTAACAATAGCTGGTGTTCCTGTTGGCATGGAACTCTTGAATGTAAAAAGTGAAATCTTAAAAGGTGCTCCACTATCTAACAGAAAAGAGGGTGATGGTTCTATTATTGTAATAGTAGCCACAGATGCTCCTTTATTACCACATCAATTAAAGCGCATAGCACAACGGATTCCTTTAGGAATTGGAAATGTAGGCGGGCGCGGAACCAATGGTTCTGGTGACATTTTTTTGGCCTTTTCTACAGCTAATGAAAATGCGTTTAATCACAAGGAAAATTCATCTATAGTAAGTCTTGCCAATGATATGATTAACCCGTTATTTGAAGCCACAGTGCAAGGAGTTGAAGAAGCAATAATAAATGCCATGGTAGCTGCCGAAACAATGGAAGGCATTAATGGGAACATCAGTTATCGCTTACCTCACAATGCTACAATTGAAGTTCTCAAAAAATACAACAGGTTTCAACCTACAGTAATTATAGATACCACATTACTTGAAAAATACCTTGGTAAATATGAACTTGGACCTGAATTCTATTTAACCATTTTTAATGAAGGTGAAAAAATATTTGCTCAAATAACTAACCAAATAAAAGTAGAATTGACGGCCGTTAATGAGAATAC
>NZ_LBIP01000038.1 GCF_001280435.1 Mangrovimonas xylaniphaga | reverse complement strand
TCGGTACGTAATACATTCCAAAATCTGAGCTCCATTCAATGCCGTCCAGTTCTTTTATCATGCTGTTCAAAACCTTGTCCGAACTGAACTTGAGCCCAATGTACTTTTTGTTGTCAATCAAAAGGTGTTTGAGTGAGATATGTTGTTTAAAAGGCATCCAATTGTTTTTATAATCAAGCTATTTGAAGATAAAAAAAAGAAGACCCTTAGTCGGTAATTAAATGTTTGTAGTCGTTTATAAACGTTTGTACTCGTTTGTACTCGTTTGTAAACGTTTGTACATGGTTTTTGCATAATAGAACAGGTGTGCTTGTCCAAAAAAACTCGCAATCTATGTAACGGGATTCCCGTTAAGAGATAAATCGTATTCACTTTCGTATGCAAAAGCAAAAATCTGTTCAGATGTAAACATAAAAAAAGCGGTTTAGTAAAGCCTAAACCGCTCGTTTGCAAATGATTGCTTGTTGTAGCGAGACCGAGATTTGAACTCGGGACCTCTGGGTTATGAACTCCAAGGAAATCGTTTCAAAAACAGATTTATTGGGCTTTCAGAGCTACAATTTTATGAAATCGTATGCAAAACCGTATGCAGATTTTGACTTTGAGTTAAAAACAATATTTATTCGAATATAGTCAAAAGTATTCAAAATATGGAAGTGATAAAAAATAAAAATCCAATTAGATTTTTGAAGGGTTTTAAAATTGGAAATTCGGGATTTTGGGATATAATTGGAAACATTTTTTTTAATAAAACTTGATCAGAATAAGTTTAGAATGTCTTTTGTAAGAAGGTGTTTTTTGATAGTTATAGAGTAAATTAAACAGTTGCAACTGTTTGATTTTTGTGATACAAATTGAGGTTTATTAATTGAAGTGCTGCTTTAATAATAATTATTATTAAGTCCATTCGATTAAGGAAGGGGAGCGGGGAATAAATTAGAAAAACTATGATTTGAGAAACCTACCAATGTGAGGCTCTCAATCTCAAATCATAGTTCATGCATAAGGAAACAGGGTTTCCGTTGAATTTCTAATTTATTGGAGTGGTAAGCATTGGAATACACGGCAATTTTAAACGGTGCTATTTCGTTTAGTTTAAGATTCCGATGCGATAAAAAATCGTAGAATTTTTTGGAGTAGGAATCTGTAGCCTCCTTATTGATCAGAAATCCGCAAAATCGGATAGAAAAGCAATAAGTTTTGCGAAGTATTGGCAATTGACATAATTTCCAAATTTTTCACGGTTTCCACTGAAAAAGACACCATGAATTTTGTAATACAATTTGTAAGACAAATGTAAGAGGATTGTCTTACAATTTTTTTTGTTTTTTGAACTATTGATTAGATCCCATTTATGGTCAAAAAAAAGGCTGTTTTTAAGGTGTTTTTTGTCAAATAACGGTTATTGATGTTATTGGCAAGTATATGGCTCGTTTTTATGAGCTATATAGATTGTTATGTCTTGTTATTCAATTTTTTTGGCTTTTATTTCCCCATTTGATAAAATTGTAAGTTGAGAAATATTTTTATTCTCATCCATATTAAATACAATCCTTATTCCATAATCAAAGACATCAAACGTATTCTCATTAACGGCCGTCAATTCTACTTTTATTTGGTTAGTTATTTGAGCAAATATTTTTTCACCTTCATTAAAAATGGTTAAATAGAATTCAGGTCCAAGTTCATATTTACCAAGGTATTTTT
>NZ_LBIP01000037.1 GCF_001280435.1 Mangrovimonas xylaniphaga | reverse complement strand
GTGGGGTGTTAAAAAGGGAAGGTGGGGGGGTGTGTTTGCTGGGGTGGGTTACCTTTTAAATCCACAAGGGTTGTGGGGGAAAGAGGTTTGTTAAACAAAAAAAAAAAGGTGCCCCTAATTTTTTGGTGGGGGTTTTCCCAAGTATGAACAAAGCGGTATGGATTTTCTTTTCTTGTTTGTTTGCTTTTTGGAGGGGCCAAAATAGGGGGGTTTTTTTTAAAAAAATTTCTTGCCCTTTTTAAAATCCTCCAGCAGCAAAAACAAAAAAAAAAAATTATATAAAGCCCCCACAAAGGCAATTAAGCCCAAAAAGGCCAAAGCAAAAAGAAAAAAAGAAAGTTTTTTTTTCCTCCCCAAGGAAACCAACCCAGATAAGAAAAAAAGGTCCCGCCACAAAGGCCGCCACAAAACCAATACTAAG
>NZ_LBIP01000036.1 GCF_001280435.1 Mangrovimonas xylaniphaga | reverse complement strand
CCACACATCTTTTGGAGGCAGGTACCGACCTGCGATACATTCAGCTACTATTGGGACACAATTCCACAAAGACGACCGAGATTTACACCCATGTAGCTAGCAATACGTTTAATTCTATTACAAATCCCCTGGATATGTAAGAATTATATGTAGATTTGATGGAATAAATATAATGGGGATAAACACCATGGTGTTTACCCCACCGTTGTAGCTAATTTGAGCAAAAAATGACATTTATAACAAACCTCGAATGAAAAAAACAATTATCATTTTGATCTTAACTCTGACCAATTTTGCATTTGGACAGAATAACTTATCTGAAAAAGTTTCGGAATCTTTCAATACTGACAATAGAGACAAACTTGACAGCATCGCAAAACAATTAAACTATAAAGGTGGCGACCAAATAAAAGTCCTGACTATGTTCACTATCAATGAGGAAGGAAAAGTAGTTGACATTAAAGCTCGTTCAGTTCATCCTTTGTTTGAAAAAGAAGCGATAAGAATTATAAATGAACTCCCGAAAATGACACCAGCAGAATACAACGGAAAATTAATTAGCCAAAAATACTCATTGCCAATTGTATTTGAAATAGAAACAGAAAGCGCAAAAAATAAACGACTGAAAAAAGAAGAAAGAAAACGACAAAGAGAATTGAAAAAAGAAAAAAACTAGCTACAACACCGGCTATAGTTCATTGCTTCTGACTTTCCTCGCGGAAAGTACTCGCAAATTTGCTATCTTCGGTTCACGGCGGAAAATCCTAGCGGATTTTCACGCAACGAAACCATAGCCAAACCGTTGTGCGTAAGTCTACCAAAAATCAAAATTGATACGAAAATCTATTCTCATATTAACTATTTTGATAATCAGTTGTAAAACTGAAAATAAAAAAACGGAATTTATTGAAAAACAAATTTCTGTAGCAAATACTATATCCGAAACCGAAGAAATAGATTATTGGCAACATAGTGAATTTAAAGTCACGCGTTCTAACAATGAAAATGGAAAGCAAATTACGATTGATTCACTTCACTTTGACATTCTAAAAAGATATTTTAAAACTGACAGCACCAAGCTATTGTTTGTTCAGTATGATGATTTTGTTAATGATACAATTATCTATAAAAAATATTATAAAAACGGGAACTTAAAAGAAATAAAGAAATATACCTACAGGAAGTTTATTCCAATTGGAAACTGGACTTATTATAACTCTGACGGCACAATCAAAAAAACAATTGACCATTCATTGAAATATAAAGTATCGTTTCAAAAGGCAATGGGATTGGTCAAAGAAAATGGAATAAAAAAACCTTACGAAACTCAAATTTATAAAGACAGTCTATATTGGGAAATTATGAACTGGAAAAATGTAGAATTCGATACTATTTCAAATGAAGGAATTGACCAAGGGAAAGGAATCTTAATAAATCGTGAGAATGGAAATATTGAAAAAGTAGAACGAAAAAGAAAATGGGTAACGTAAAAAAACCTACGCACAACACAGTGTATAATTCATTGCTTCCGATTTTCCTCACGGAAAATCCTCGCAACTTTATTATCTTAGTTTCTTAACCCGAAAATCCTAGCGGATTTTCACGCAACGAAACTATACACAAACCGTTGTAACCAATTTAGAATCCGACCTCTAAAGAATGTTATTTATAAAAAAACACAATCTTGTATCTGATAAACCAATTGATATTGTTCGGAATGATTTGAAATCACCAACTACAAAATTAACAGTAACACAATTGAGCGAGACAAAATTATATGGATATATGCAAAACACTCACGGGAAAGGTTATAACATTATATCTGTTATAGATTTAAAAGAAAAAGCGGACAGAAAAACAATCATTGAAATTAAAAACGAATTTGACTTATTAACTAACTTGTTTCTGATAGCAACGTTTGTCGGACTTTGGGGAGTTGCTATTTACAAATTAACTAATGGAGCAGATATTTTGAGTTTTGAATTGATTTTAATGCTGACTTTTCCAATTATTGGTGTTTTGATAACAAAGTCATCATTTGAAATTTATGAAAAAAGACTAATGAAAATTTACTCAGCGTTACTGAAAAATGAAAAACCAAATTAAAAAACTGGTTACAACACCATGTATAATTCATTGCTTCCGATTTTCCTCACGGAAAATCCTCGCAACTTTATTATCTTAGTTTCCTAACACGAAAATCCTAGCGGATTTTCACGCAACGAAACTATACACAAACCGTTGTGTACAATTATGAAAAACATCCTGCTTATCATTTTAATTTCTGTTTCAACTTCGAGTTTTTCGCAAGTTAAAATTGACACATCTGAAATTAAATCAATACGATATGAATGGAAACTTAACAAAACAAAAAACGACTCAACTCTAAATCAAATTCTGACTGAATACAAAAGTGGAATTTATAAAGAAGCCTTCCCTGATTTCAAAAAAGAGCATCACAAATTCCCTTTTATAAATATATTTGAATCTAAAACCGATTTTCTGAATAGAGAGATTAAGCAAAATTTAAAAGTTCACTACTATTCTGTTTTAAGAGGAGAAAGCAAATTTTTTTATGATAAAAAAGGTGATTTAGATAGCATCTATCAAAACTATTACAGAGATTCTTTAACAGAATGGAAATACAAGATTAAAAAGGATTATGGAAAAAATGGAAAGCTTAAATTACTAATAAATAAATTCGGAGAAAAAGTTGAATATTTCTATAATCTTTCTGGCAACTTAAAGCGGATTGAAAAATCAAATGATTCGGTTACTTTCTTGAAGGAATATTATAAAAGTGGAAGAATAATTAAGCTTATATACCGAAATGGAAATGAATTCACTTATAAATACGATAAAAGTGGACGCATTTTAGAACGAAACGAGTTTACAGATATTTTCTATTACAATTACAGCAACGGACTTTTGACCTCAATAGACAAATATCTTTCAAAATACAATAAGCTCTACGAAAGAACAACCTTTCAATATAATGAAAGCAGAATTTTAATCAATAAAAAGGATTACAAAATGTATAGAGATAAACCAAAACTTGTAAATGAATATTTTTATACATATAAATAACTGTACACAACACCGTATAAAAATAATGCGTAGTTTAGTCCATAACCAAGAGTTAGTGCGTATTTGGTCACTCTGATTTTCCTGCGGAAAATCCTCGGACACAAAACCGCACTATTCTTATACAAACCGTTGTATGCAATTAACTCTCTATGCTTAAAGACATATTTATAAAATCTAACCTCTTCCCTCCTTACCCCAACGAAGAGGATGAAATCAACCCAGGACGCTTTGGTAAAAAACTAGCAGAATTTATAAAACAAAACTTAGAACAAAATAACATTCAAGTTGCTGACATCTATCCAACGGACTATGCTTATGAAATGCGTTTAGATCAATATAAATTCTCTGTGTATCTAATAACTGGTAATATTGACGAAGAAACTGACCAGTTTATTGTAACGATAAAACCCAATAAAGAATTCATAAGAAAACTATTTAAAAAAATTTCTACAAAAGAGACTTTAGAACCAATCTATTCAACCATCTTAAATTCATTTGAGATGCATCCTGACATTCAAATACTAAAAGAATAAAAACAGCATACAACACCGTGTATAATTCATTGCTTCCGATTTTCCTCACGGAAAATCCTCGCAACTTTATTATCTTAGTTTCTTAACACGAAAATCCTGCGGATTTTCACGCAACGAAACTATACACAAACCGTTGGCAGCAATGTCCTGGATGAAAAATAAACTAAAAATAATTTTGAAAATAAAACTTAACTATCACTTGCTAATCGTTGCAATCGCTTTTCTTATTTTCACATTTAGCATATTGACTGAATCATATAAATATTTCATAAAAAACAAATTCTTCGAAGGATATATAATAGCCTTTCAAGTAATTGTTTTTGATATTATTGGCTTATTACTTACCATCCCCTATTTGATCAAAAAAGACTTTAAAAATTTAACAATAACTGGACTTTTTTATGGTCTATTGACACTAATAGGATTTCTAGGTTTTAATATTTCATTAGTGCTTTTACCAATCCTTTCAATCATTGCGACTGCTACCATGTTAAGATTAACTTTTAATAAAAAACACAGCTGCCAACAATATGTAACATGCATTGCTTCTGATTTTCCTGCGGAAAATCCTCGCATGCACTAATTGTTGTTTCCGTTTAGCTATCTTTAATCCCAAAACCAAACGCAACGGCAGTGTTACATAAGCCGTTGGCAATAATTTATGAAAATCATAATGGAAGAAGAACCTTTGATATTTGAAGAAAAAGGATTTCCTTCAATCCGAGTATTTAATAATCATTTTGAAATAAAAGCAATTGATTATTGGGAATAT
>NZ_LBIP01000035.1:0-2500 GCF_001280435.1 Mangrovimonas xylaniphaga | reverse complement strand
GTTCGGGGTTCTTTTCACCTTTCCCTCACGGTACTGGTTCACTATCGGTCTCTCAGGAGTATTTAGCCTTACCGGATGGTCCCGGCAGATTCACACAGGGTTACACGTGCCCCGCGCTACTCAGGATACTGCTATGGTTAACGCTCTTTGCCTATACGGGGCTATCACCCTCTATGGCCGCTCTTTCCAAAGCGTTCTAGTTCATTGCGCAACCAATGTCGCAGTCCTACAACCCCAACATTGCCGTAACAATATTGGTTTGGGCTAATCCGCGTTCGCTCGCCACTACTAACGGAATCACTTTTGTTTTCTCTTCCTCCGGGTACTTAGATGTTTCAGTTCCCCGGGTTCGCCTCCTTGCGGATAACATATCTTCAATATGCTGGGTTGCCCCATTCGGATATCTGCGGATCAATTCGTATGTGCCGATCCCCGCAGCTTTTCGCAGCTTATCACGTCCTTCTTCGCCTCTGAGAGCCTAGGCATTCCCCATACGCCCTTGTTTAGCTTATTGTACTTTTTGTCTTTTTAATGAGTTACGTTATTGCTCGTTACAATAACATTTTATTTTTCATGTATATCTTTCCAATATGTCAATGAACTTGTGGCGCGTCGCCACTGACAATCATATTATCAGCGACTTTGGCCGTTGTGGAGAATATCGGAGTCGAACCGATGACCTCCTGCGTGCAAGGCAGGCGCTCTAGCCAGCTGAGCTAATCCCCCATATACCAGATGTTAGTACATAGTAGTTAGTAGTTAGTGACTAACCACTGCTCAACCTCCAGAATTTCCTTTATTAATTTGTAGTCTCAGGCAGACTCGAACTGCCGACCTCTACATTATCAGTGTAGCGCTCTAACCAGCTGAGCTATGAGACTCTACTTAATAGGTCATTTTTAAATCAACAGCAAAAGAACAGGCGCACCTTAAGCTCCTTTTTCCAGTTTCGTCGTCTTTCTCTAGAAAGGAGGTGTTCCAGCCGCACCTTCCGGTACGGCTACCTTGTTACGACTTAGCCCTAGTTACCAATTTTACCCTAGGCCGCTCCTCGCGGTGACGGACTTCAGGCACTCCCGGCTTCCATGGCTTGACGGGCGGTGTGTACAAGGCCCGGGAACGTATTCACCGGATCATGGCTGATATCCGATTACTAGCGATTCCAGCTTCACGGAGTCGAGTTGCAGACTCCGATCCGAACTGTGATAGGTTTTGTGGATTCGCTCCTGCTCGCGCAGTGGCTGCCCTCTGTACCTACCATTGTAGCACGTGTGTAGCCCAGGACGTAAGGGCCGTGATGATTTGACGTCATCCCCACCTTCCTCGCGGTTTGCACCGGCAGTCTTGTTAGAGTTCCCGACATTACTCGATGGCAACTAACAACAGGGGTTGCGCTCGTTATAGGACTTAACCTGACACCTCACGGCACGAGCTGACGACAACCATGCAGCACCTTGTAAGTAGTCCGAAGAAAGTCTGTTTCCAGATCATGCAACTTACATTTAAGCCCTGGTAAGGTTCCTCGCGTATCATCGAATTAAACCACATGCTCCACCGCTTGTGCGGGCCCCCGTCAATTCCTTTGAGTTTCATTCTTGCGAACGTACTCCCCAGGTGGGTCACTTATCACTTTCGCTTAGCCACTCAGACCGAAGTCCGAACAGCTAGTGACCATCGTTTACGGCGTGGACTACCAGGGTATCTAATCCTGTTCGCTCCCCACGCTTTCGTCCATCAGTGTCAGTACGTTGTTAGTGATCTGCCTTCGCAATCGGTATTCTATGTAATATCTATGCATTTCACCGCTACACTACATATTCTAACCACTTCACAACGACTCAAGATCGGCAGTATCAAGGGCAGTTCTACAGTTGAGCTGCAGGCTTTCACCCCTGACTTACCGGTCCACCTACGGACCCTTTAAACCCAATGATTCCGGATAACGCTTGGATCCTCCGTATTACCGCGGCTGCTGGCACGGAGTTAGCCGATCCTTATTCTTACGGTACCGTCAAGCTCCTACACGTAGGAGTGTTTCTTCCCGTACAAAAGCAGTTTACAACCCATAGGGCAGTCTTCCTGCACGCGGCATGGCTGGATCAGTCTTCCGACCATTGTCCAATATTCCTCACTGCTGCCTCCCGTAGGAGTCTGGTCCGTGTCTCAGTACCAGTGTGGGGGATCCCCCTCTCAGGGCCCCTATCTATCGTCGCCTAGGTGTGCCGTTACCACACCTACTAGCTAATAGAACGCATGCCCATCTCTTACCGCCGAAACTTTAATATCAACATGATGCCACATCGATATACTACGGGGTATTAATCCAAATTTCTCTGGGCTATCCCCCTGTAAGAGGTAGGTTGCATACGCGTTACGCACCCGTGCGCCACTCGTCAGCCACCGAAGTGCTGTTACCGTTCGACTTGCATGTGTTAGGCCTGCCGCTAGCGTTCATCCTGAGCCAGGATCAAACTCTTCATCGTTAAATCTTAAATATTAT
>NZ_LBIP01000034.1 GCF_001280435.1 Mangrovimonas xylaniphaga | reverse complement strand
CAAAAAATAAAAAAACGATTTGCCAACAATGTGTAAAAACCATTGCTTCGGACATTTCCTTCGGAAAGTCCTCTTTCTATATTAATTTTGTTTCTTTTTTCTCTCATAATTTCTTAATTTCCCGCAACGGATTCTTACACGAACCGTTGCACACAATTACCGAAAAGAACTAAAAATTTTAAATGGGAATATTTAATAAACTCTTCAGTAAAACTAATGTTACACCTGAATTTGATTTCATAAAATCATACAAATACAGAGACAAATATTTTTCAAGGACAAAACAATGGACTTGGCTAAACCCTGAGCAAATTTCTTTAATTGAAAAAGATGAAAACGGAAAAATAAAAATGACCACTATGGAATACTGGTCACAAGAAATGTTCCTTGATGCTGATGGACAGGTGACCATTTCAGACTATCTAAATGTATTAATAAAACAATTTAAAGATAGTAAAATGAAAATTCCAAAAGACTTAGACGAATTTATGACAGAAAAACTTTGGAGTCTAAAAACTGATTTACATGCCATAGAATTTACTGATTCACCAAACATGCTTCAGCCTGAATTTAAAAACCCAATTAATAAAAACTAACTGTGTACAACACAGTGTATAATTCATTGCTTCCGATTTTCCTCTCGGAAAATCCTCGCAACTTTGCTACCTTAGTTTCTTAACTCTGAAAATCCTGCGGATTTTCACGCAACGAAACTATACACAAACCGTTGTGGTTAATTAAAAAAAACAAGAATGAGATATAGAATTCTAATTATAGTGGTATTCCTTGTGGTTATTATCTATACATTATTTTCTCTTTCTACTAATATTTCTAAAATTCAAGTAGTTCAAGAGCCAAAGTATCTGAATGAATTGTTTGTTGATAAACAAAGAATCCATCATTACAAAACTGAAGTTATGTTTGAAAAAACAGATACAATCTCAATTTACAATGTGGATAATTTCAATTATGGAATTTTTGCTGTTAGAAAAAAAGCTAAGGAAATACCATTAACTGAATTGATCAATGTTACTAACAACAAGGCAACTAAGCTTTCTGGATTTTCTAAAGGTTCTATTTTTAATAATCACCTGAGTTACAAATTTGGTGAAGTAAAACAATTAGACAGAATAAAAATTAACGGTATCTCTGAGAATATAATTGGAGAAAAGATATTTAACGACTCCTTAATATTCTTTTCATTGAATCCTAAATCGAGTGTCTCAATTAATTTTAATGAAAACAAAGTTGTTTACTTAAATAATTCTGATGCAAAGAAAAACAATCAAATTCTTATTTTAAAAGAGAATAATTACATTTATTTAATAATAGCAAAACCTATTAACTCATCAACAAAGAACACTTTCAATCTTCTGGATTGCATTAATCTTAAAAGTAAACAAACTAACCACAACACCGTGTATAATTCATTGCTTCCGATTTTCCTCGCGGAAAATCCTCGCAATTTTGCTAACTTAGTTTCTTAACACGAAAATCCTGCGGATTTTCACGCAACGAAACTATACACAAACCGTTGTGTACAATTTAAATGAACGAAATCTTAAAAAAATTATCAAAAGAAATCTTAAGCGGACTTGAGGTCAGCGTAATACTTGACAACCCCAAAGAATTTCCTTCTGAATTAATTAAAAAAATTTCAATTGAAACTGCAAAACAATATTGGAATGGTGAAATTGACTTTGCTCAAGGAGATTATATCATGAATAATTTGCAATCATTTTGGGTTACAAATGACTATTTCTTTAAAAATTTTGGATTTGGTAAAATTGCTACAGACTGTTATAAGGCCTTTGATGCAGGAGAATATCCAAGACCAAATGACGATATAAATAATGCCCCTGATGAGAAATACTCAAAATCATTAATCAAGAAACTATTACAAGAAACAAAAATTATAAAATAAAAAAACTGTACACAACACAGTGTATAATTCATTGCTTCTGATTTTCCTCTCGGAAAATCCTCGCAACTTTACTATCTTAGTTTCTTAACCCGAAAATCCTTCGGATTTTCACGCAACGAAACTATACACAAACCGTTGCCAGTAATTTAAACGAATAGGCATATACAACATCAATTGATTAAATGAAAAAACAATTTCTTTTATATTTTTTAGGAATTATAGTCTTTGTTTCTTGTAAGAACACACAAGACGAAATGACTGAATTGAATTCATTTTTACAAACGAATTATGAATTCAATACTAGGGCATTTAACCAATATAGAGGAGATTATTATCAGAGAATTGAGGAACAGCCTTCTCGTAAAAATGAGAATCTAAATCAATTAGATTTAAAATATGAACTATTAATTAAGGATATTGATAAAGCAATTTCTAGCAAAGAAGATAATCTAGAAAAAATAATTGCAGACTATCAAACAATAGTTAATGAGATTCCTGAAATTGTAAATCATAGAAAGGATTATTTACCAAATAACCTTGATATTACAAAACTTAACACATCAGGTTCAAAAGAATTTTATCTAAACTTTATAAAAAATAGGCTAACAATTGCAATGGCTTATGCTTTTGAATATGCCGGTCGAATAACTGGCGTTGCTGATGGATTATACACAGTAGAAGTAGATAGCATTACCACAAAACGAACTGAAAATGGAATAAAACTAACTTTGGCTTCAAAACACGGACAAAGCATCAAAGAAAACAGACACATAATAATAAATAGTATCGAGTTTAATGGTCATGAAAAAAACTTTGATTTTAATCTAAAGCACAATTATTCTTTTGCTGACATTGAGCTTGACTCCTTACAAAATGGAAATTATAAAATAAACGGAATTTTACGTTTTTATCACAGAGAACGAAAATTTGATATTCCGTTTGAAAAAGAATTTAAAGTGGAATAAAAACTACTGGCAACACAGTGTATAATTCATTGCTTCCGATTTTCCTCACGGAAAATCCTCGCAACTTTGCTATCTTAGTTTCTTAACACGAAAATCCTAGCGGATTTTCACGCAACGAAACTATACACAAACCGTTGGCAATAATTTATGAAAATCATAATGGAAGAAGAACCTTTGATATTTGAAGAAAAAGGATTTCCTTCAATCCGAGTATTTAATAATCATTTTGAAATAAAAGCAATTGATTATTGGGAATAT
>NZ_LBIP01000033.1 GCF_001280435.1 Mangrovimonas xylaniphaga | reverse complement strand
ATAGGGTAACCCTAACCGATGCCAAGTCCTGTGAGGCCACAGAGACGGTAACCATCGGTGAGCCGGATGCCATAGCAGTGGACTACCATACCATAGACATTACCTGTACCTCTACGGGCGTATCCCAGGGATCCATCATTATCGATGGAGTAACGGGAGGGACGGCCCCATACAATTATTTTGTAACCGGAACGAACGGTTACGACAACTCCGAGCTGAACGCCACGGGCTCCACTTCGGTGAGCTTTGACGTGGTGGATTTCGGGCTTTACCAGATCAATGTGGTGGATGCCAACGGCTGTTCGGTTTTGATCCAGGATGTCTTGGTGGCCTCGCCACCGACCGATCTTGATATCAATATCGCCAGCACAGTGGACTGTACCACAGGAGGAGAGGCGGTAGTGAGCATCGGTTCCACCTTGGTGAGCTCCGGGCCATTTTATTTCAGCATCTACCAGGGACCGGTATCGGTATATCCAAACCCAGCGGGATCATGGATCCCAGAGGATGCCCCGGGCAGCCAGTCGGCCACCTTTACGGGACTGACCCCAGGGGTGAGCTATACGTTTATCGTATACGATGCATCGACCAACTGTAGCTATTTTGAACCGGCCACCACACCGATCCCGACCAACTCGACCCTAACGGCCACGGCCGTATCGGCAGCGAACATCAGCTGTACGGGCAGTGCGGACGGAACCGTGTCGTTCACCATCAACAGTTCCTATGGGACTTCCATCAACATCGACTACGAAGTGTTCGATACCCTTACTCAGGAACCTGCAGGGGTGACCGGATCTGGAACGGTAGGGGGCAACGGCTCCTTGACGGTAACGGACCTTGGACCGCTACCATTTGGAAACTACTACGTACTGATCACGGAGAACACGGGGCCGAATGCCGGCTGTAGCATTGTGACCATTCCGTTCAACATTACCGAATCGGAGATCCCTTTGAGCCTGAGCACATCGATCGACCAGAATGCGAACTGTAACGTAGCCTCTGGACAGATCAGTGCGGTGGGACACGACGGAACGGCGCCTTACCAATACCAAGTAACAACCACGGCAACCGCACCTTCGGAAACGGATGCAGCATGGGCCTCGGCCAGTACCTTCAGCTTGGATGCAGGGGACTACTATGTGCACGTGATGGATGCCTATGGCTGTATCGTGAGCAGTCCAGTGGTGGTACTGCCAGCGGACCCTTCCCCGGAAATCTCGGCAACGCTTGCCGATGAATGTCTGGATGTGGACGGTACCTATGAAATGACAGTGAGCCTTGACATTGCAGGAATCCCTCCATATAGCTATAGCATCGATGGCGGCGCCTTCCAGACACAGACGGCACCGTTTACCATAACGAACCTAGCCTCGGGCGACCATACGGTAGAGGTGAAGGATGCCAACGGCTGTGGGAACACGGTAACGGTGAGCATTGCGGCACCGCTGAACATAACGCCATCTGTAGAGGCACTGCCTACCTGTAACAACGACGATGGACAATTGTCCATTGCAACTGTGGGAGGTTCAGGAACATTTACCTATGCCATCAGTCCGAACCCGGCCACGGTAAGCCTGTCGGGCAATGTGTTCTCGGGACTGCCTTCGGGACTATATACCATTACGGTTACGGATACGGTGACTTCCTGTGAGGAAGTTGTAGAGGTATCCCTACCGGCAGCGGTACTGCCAACCTTTACGACCACGCCAAGTACCGTGACCTGTTTTGGTGACGATACGGGCGCCTTCGATATCAACGTGTCCAACTACTCCGGGGCCTATACCTATGAGGTATTCGACAATGCCGGGGTATCGGTAACGGGAGCGGTAGCGGCCAATACGGCTACCAATCCACAAACGGTAACGGGCATGAATGCCGGTACCTTTACGGTGGTGATCACCGAAACGGACGTTCCGTTCTGTTCGGCAACCGCTACGGTGGTGATAGGCTCGCCTTCCGAAGAGTTGACTTTAACGGCCACGGAAACCTCCAACGTAACCTGTACCGATGACCAGGGAACCATTACGGCTATTGCCGAAGGGGGATGGGGCACTTATGAATATGAACTGACCGGAGCCGCCACGGTGGCTTATTCACCAAACGGAACCTTTACGGGACTTTCTGCAGGGACCTATACCGTGAACGTTATGGACGCACAGGGCTGTATTGCCTCTGCGGACGTGATCCTGGAAGTTCCAGAGCCTATTGCAGCAACTTTTACTCCTAGCACGACTATGCTGTCCTGTTTTGGGGATGAGAACGCTACGATTGTTATAGACAACGTAACGGGAGGCCAAGAAAGCAACTATACCTATACCTTGAATACTCTGGCTCCTATAGCAAGTACCTCTGGACCGCAGACCTCTAACGAGTTTGCCAACTTGGGGGCAGGGACCTACAACGTGACCATCACCGATGGCTATGGCTGTAGCACCACTTCTGTGGACATTGCCATCTCCGAGCCAACGGCCATAGAGGCCAGTTTAGTGAAGAGCGCCTCGCCGACCTGTCTGAACGATGGGGAGCTTACCCTGAGCGCTACGGGCGGAACGGGAGGCTATACCTATAGCGATACCAGTGCCTTTACCACGGTATTGGGGTCGTTCACGTCCTCCGTATCCTTTACGGTACCGGCGGGAAGCTATGAATATTACGTTAAGGATGCCAATGGCTGTATAGCGATAGTATCCAACGAGATCACCATCGATCCGCTTCCGGAGCTGAACATCGAATTGGCCTCTACCAACCCGACCATCAACTGTGCGGGCGACAACAACGGAACCATTGTTGCCGTTGCCGAGGGAGGCCTTGGGGGTTATGTCTATACCCTGCAGGATGCTTCTGGTAATGCCATCCCGACTGCGGTACAGGATACCCCTGGGGTGTTCACGGAGCTGTTGGCGGGTACCTATACGGTACATGTACAGAGTGGTGATTGTGAAAGCACTTCAGCGACCATCAACATTACCGAGCCTGATGCGCCATTGGAAGCTACGTTCGAGATCAACAATGTTGCCTGTTACGGTGGCAATGACGGTTCCCTTGTGATTACCGCTACGGGAGGAACGGGCATCATCAAATATGCCATCTCCCCACAGATGGACCAGTTCTTCGAGACCAATGTGTTCGAGAACCTTTGGCCAGGGGACTACGAGGTAATCGTTCAGGACGAACTGGGCTGTTATGTAATGTTCAGCTTTACCATCACCGAGCCGGAACCTTTGATCGTGAGCATCGTGCCCGATTCCATATTGCCGACCCCATGTGCGGGCGACAACGACGGGGAGTTCAGTATCGAGATCTCCGGAGGAACGGCGCCTTACAGCGTAAGCCTTGACGAGTACGATGGTCCCTATACCACAGGAGCTGCAGGGCAGACGGTATTTGACTTTACGGAACTCTCCGGAGGGGACCATATCGTATACGTGCGCGACAGCATGGGCTGTGAATCGGAGTGGAACATCACCTTCCCGGAGGCGGTGAACCTGGACCCGTTGTTGGAAGTGGAGTATGTATGTATCGACAACTTCTCCACAAACATCGTGACCGTTTTGATAGACGAGAGCGTGGATCCTGCCGAAGTGGACTACTCACTGAACGGCGGTCCTTATCAGGTGAGCAATGTGTTCGAGAACGTGCCTCCAGGAACGGACCACTATATTGAGGTGCGCCATACCAATGGCTGTATCCAGACCACGGAGTTCTTTGATATAGGTGTGTTCATGCCTGTGGACCTGGCCCTTAACGAAGGGGACCAGAACCAGATTGTGGCCCTGGCCACGGGAGGTAACGGAGAGTATACCTTCACCCTTAACGACGAGGACTACGGCAGTGAGAATACCTTTATCATCTCTGAGACGGGCGAGTACCTTGTAACGGTAACGGACAGCAACGGCTGTATCGCCGAGGCAAGGATCTACCTAGAGTATGTGGACCCATGCATCCCGAACTACTTTACCCCGAACGGGGACGGTATCCAGGACACCTGGGCACCCTGTACGGAGGACTTCCCGAACCTGGAGTTCGATATATACGACAGGTACGGGCGTAAGGTGGGGACCTACCACCAGGGCCAGTACTGGGACGGACGTTACAACAACCAGGAGCTGCCAACGGGCGACTACTGGTACGTGGTGAGGCTCAACAGCTCAAACAACGACAGAGAGTTTGTTGGACATTTTACACTGTATAGATAATAATTCAATGTTTAGAAGACCCCAAATACACTAATCATATGAAAAAGATAATTACTTATATTTTTCTAATAGCAATTGGTCAAGCCTACGGCCAAGAGCTTAACCTACCAGTTTGGACGCAGTATCTTGCGGACAACGATTTTGTGGTTTCTCCAACCTACGCTGGAATTGGGGATAACCTAAGGATACGCCTTAATGGTCTCACACAGTGGGTGGGGATTAAGGACGCGCCGGATAACCAAGCATTGTATGCTGATTTTAGGATTGCGGATCGATCTGGAGTGGGATTGTCACTTTATAATGACAAGAATGGAAACACACGTCAAAAAGGGGTGAAGTTCTCTTTTGCGCACCACTTGGTATTGGATTACACTTCCGAGCAGTATTTGTCTTTTGGGATTTCTTATAACATCAATAGTTTTAGAATAGCTATTGAGAATTTTGAACCCAACTATGAGACTCCTGTATTAGATCAAAGTGTTACTGACGATCGTGCAGTAAACAATAACAACTTTGATGTAGGGGTACTTTATAGAAACAAAGGATACTATTTAAGTTTAAATGTTAACAACATCTTGAAGAAGGATATTGATGATTTTTATACTATAAATGGAAGAGAAGAACCAAGCCTTCTTTTAAATTATCAACTGTATTCAGGTCTTGTTATTCAAAGTAAGGAAAACAAACGCGTGGAGTATGAACCTTCGGTATTCTTCCAGTATTTTGGAAGTGACGGACGTTCAGCTACAGACGTCAACTTCAAGTATCGAAAATTCAACAGAAAGGAAGATTATTATTGGGTAGGACTGTCGTACCGCTTTTTAAATGACCAGTTCTTCAAGCCTCTTAATATTGGCCCAATGGCCGGAATTATGAAGTCGAAATTCTATTTTGCCTATTCGTATCAAATAACCACCAATGCTTTGGCTGGTTATAATTCTGGAACGCATAGTATCACTATCGGAATCGACTTCCTGCAGGGAATTAGTAACTGCCCATGTACAAAATAAAAATAGTATGAACGTGAAAATTAATTGATTAGATATGCCTATGAAAACATAATTACTATAACACATATTAAATAATAAGGACACCATAATTTTTTCCAACGATGCCCCTTGTTGGAAAATAACCAAACAAACCAAACACCATGAAAAAACCTACTTTTTCAAGAATTGCCATTATTATTGTGTTGTTAATTTTGGGGAGTCAGTCATATGCCCAAAATTACGTGCCTTTTACACCAAGGTTTAATGAGGATTTAAAAGGAGATATTATCCTGATAGGAAATAACATCCTAGGTCCAGACAATAATGCTTTTAATGACGGATCGGTATACAACCACGATGTGGATATGACCTATATCGATATCGATAATGATGCTTCAACCTTTAGTTCATCCAGTGCCGATTTAGAGATTCCCAATCCCAATTGTTACCAAATTATTTATGCTGGATTATATTGGGGAGCGGTAACCAATGGTAGCGAATCCATTACCGATGTAAAACTAAAAGGCCCTACAGGAGATTACCATGATGTACAGGGAACCATTGTCTACAACGCCAATGGCACAGCCACGGGAGATAGCTTTCCGTATTCCTGTTACGCAGATGTCACCTCGATTGTAACCAATTTGGATACTGATTTAGGTACTTATACGGTAGCCAATGTATCTTCTGCTGAAGGAGAAACAGGGTCTTTTAATCCTCGAAACGGAACTGGATATTCTGCAGGATGGTCCCTTTTTGTGGTTTATGAAGATCCAACCTTACCAGGGAAATCCATTACCAGTTTTGATGGTTTTAGCGCCATTAGTAGTTCGGTAAATACCGATGTATCTGTTTCTGGATTTAGAACGGTGCCAGCTCCAGCACCTGTAAGAGCAACCTTTGCTTTTGCGGCTTTGGAAGGGGATAAGCCTATTCAAAATGATAGGATGTTACTTAACGGAACGCCTTTATCGGCTGCCGATCGTCCTGCCAATAACTTTTTCAATAGTTCTGTAACTCAATTAAGTGCTACGCCTGTAGATAATAGGGTACCTAACAGTACCAATACCCTCGGTTTTGATACAGGGGTGATGGTGGTCCCCAATCCCGGAAACACATTGATTGCTAATGATGCTACTTCCGCAGTAGTGACTCTTGAAAGTGATCAGGATGTGTACTTTCAATATTTCTTCGCTTTTGCGGTAGAGATTATTGAGCCAAACATTGTCTTGACAAAAATTGTGGAGGATGATGAAGGAAATAACATTGGAGGTGAAACAGTTGGATTAAGTCAACCTTTAAACTACATTATTGGGTTTCAAAATACGGGAAATGACAATGCTACCAATCTTGAAATCAAGGATATTCTGCCAATCAATATCATCTTCAATTATCCAGAAGATTTAGAATTACCAGAAGGTGTCACGGCTGTGAGTTATGATCCAGATACAAGAGAGCTTATTTTAAATGTTGCCGATTATTTGGTGGAAGAAGGCGATCCTGTTCTGGAAATTATCATTCATGCCCAAACGGTAGATACCTGTAACCAATTGGCAGATTCCTGTTCCAATATTATCAATAACCAAGCCTTTGCAACATATAATGGATATTGGAACCCTGATTTTTTAATTACCGATGACCCTAGTTACAGTAGTAATACAGGTTGTTTAATTTCACCTCAAGCCACTAACTTTTTAGGGGATTTGGATGATTGTACCTTCGAGGAAAATGTGGTGCTTTGTGGGGCCAGTGTACAATTAACGGCCGCCAGTGGCTACGATGAGTATTCTTGGTCTACAAGTCCTTCCGGATCACCGGTAATAGGCACAACCCAAACCATTTCTGTTACCGAAACAGGAACTTATTACGTTCACAATACGGCTATTGCACCTTGTCAATCTATAGATCAGGTATTTCATGTGACCACTTTTGGGGCAGGGATGACCAATCCGGTGATTCCATTTGCAGATGAAGTGGTTATTTGTCCTAACGACGGAAAAGAACTTCCAAATATCTTTTTATGTGGCGCTAATGATTCAAGAGAAATCAACACCAATATTTCAAGCGCTACGTCCATTATTTGGGAGAAGTTGGATGAGTCTAGCTGCGAAGCGGTTGCAAACCAAGATTGTGCCAACGAAAATGATGCCTGTACTTGGAACCAAGTGGGAACAGGTCCAGATTTTACGTCTGATACTTCTGGTCAGTTTAGGTTGACCATTAACTTTGAAGGAGGCTGTTTCGTGCAGTTCTATTTCAACGTATATCAAAATTTATTGAATCCAACGGCTGTTGGTCAAGATATTATCTGTTCCACTCCGGGAAGTATTAAGGTGGGAAGCGTACCTTCTGGGTATGAATACAGTTTGGATGGCGTTACCTATCAAACCAGTAATGTATTCACCGTAAATGCTCCTGGGGTATATACTGTATATATCAGACAAATTGGAGTAGAAACCAATCCTTGTGTGTTTACAACGCCACAGGTACAAATCATGGAAAGTGATTTTACAGCAACAAGCATGATTGAACAACCTTTGTGTCACGACGATAAAGGTAGTATCCAATTAGCGGCTATCGATGCTGAGCCTCAGTATTACTTTGAATTATATAGTAATGGTACTTTGGTGAACAGTGTTGGGCCTATCGATGAAAACAATTACACTTTTGAAAATTTAAACCCAGGAACCTATACAGCAACCGTTGAAACAGAAGATGGCTGTGTATATTCTGAAGATGTGACCATTGTGGAACCTCCTTTATTGGAAGCCACGGCTGCACTAACAGTGCCATTAACGTGTACCGATGGGGAAATTACAGTATACCCAATTGGAGGAACACCTCCTTATTTCTATTTTGTAAATAGTGATACTGAATTCCAGTCGGTACCTGAGATTGTGGTAACGGCTCCGGGAGTATTTAATATTACCGTTGTAGATTCCAATAATTGTAGTGTTGAAACGAGTATTACTGTGGAAAGTTCTCCAGCACCAGAATTTACGATTGACCAAACAAATATTACTTGTGCTTCTTTAGATAATTCAGGAAGTATCACAGTTACTGTAACCGAAGCATACGGAAGCTCTCTAGCTTACAGCATCGACGGGGGATTGACTTTTGTAAGTTCACCGGTGTTCACGGGTCTTGCGGAAGGGGACTACGAAGTAGTGCTCCAATATACCTTGGGAAGTTCGGTGTGTCTGACGGAGCCACAGACGGTG
>NZ_LBIP01000032.1 GCF_001280435.1 Mangrovimonas xylaniphaga | reverse complement strand
ATCTGGTGGCGCGCGCCGCGGATAATGATCCGCTTGCTGTTTGGGAACCGATCACGGATTGCACGCATGTTGTAGCGCCAGGAGACGGTCTCGTCATCGGTGCCCTGCAAGACCAGAATGCGCTTGTCGTTGCGGGCAGTTTTCGGGAAAGCGTGTAACCAGTCCACCATAGCTCCAAGCCAGCGCATCGACATCACGTGTGACTGCAACGGATCACGGTGCGCCTGGCGGCGGGCAAACTCGGCATCGTGGGTGTTGATATTGAAGCCGCGATTAGGTGCAACCATAAAGAAGCGGCCCAGATAGAACATCCATTTGCGCAGATGCCAGCGGGCCGGCCGTATCAACGGTGCCAACAAAAACACTTTCTCGAACGGCTGCCAATCGCTGTACTGCAGGTAGGCCAGCAC
>NZ_LBIP01000031.1 GCF_001280435.1 Mangrovimonas xylaniphaga | reverse complement strand
CTTGCAGATATCCAAAAAGGCGGTATATTTGCAGCCGCAAAAACAGCGAGTGCTGCGAAGGCGAGAGGAGTTCATTGAGAGTATCGGTTATAAGTGTTTTGAGAGGTGATTGCGCCACGAAAAAAAACTTTTAAAAAAATAACCGAAACTGTTGCGAGCTTCAAAAAAGGGTTCTATATTTGCACCCGCTTAAGCGACAAGCTTAGGAAAAACAAAGAAGACAAGTTCATTAACATATTGAATTGACAGCGTAAG
>NZ_LBIP01000030.1 GCF_001280435.1 Mangrovimonas xylaniphaga | reverse complement strand
CTTCAATAATTGTACTATAGCCAACTTCAACGCCTTTTACATCTGTGATAGCATTGAATTTACCTGTTATTCCTACAAAAGGAATTCCTAAATCTCTTGCTCTAGGATTTTGTCCGTAGGATTGGAAACAAATAAACATTAATATAAAAACTATAAATGCCCTTTTCATATTGGTTGGTTTTTAATGAGACATAACGGTTTGTGTATTGTTTCGTTGCGTGAAAATCCGCAGGATTTTCGTGTTAAGAAACTAAGATAGCAAAGTTGCGAGGATTTTCCGTGAGGAAAATCGGAAGCAATTAATCATACACTGTGTTGGCGTGCGTTTTATTTTTTAATTTTTTTGTTTGTTAATGGATCTCTTAATTCGGGCTTTTCTGATGAGATTTTTTCAAAAAAATCATTTACGAAAACTCCATGTCCAAACCCACAACCAGAATTGTAGTCATCAGCTTTTTCAAAGACTTTTACACCTTTATTGGAAAAGTCAAACGTTATTTCGCAACTTAGGTCAAGGTCAGTTTTATAGATTGTTCTATTGTTTGAATAATCCAGGGTGTCTATAAAAGAGCCTGAATTATAGCTTGGAGCACCTTTATTAACCATAAAAGTCATGACTATTTTATTTTGAGGTAATTTTTCAATTTGTATTCTACCAAAATTTCCATAAATCTCTTGATCATCCAAATCTTGTTTAATGTTTAGTTCGTAGGTTCCAGTCGGATTTAAATTTTTGTCTTTATCTATCATGCTGATAGATACAAGTCCAGCCAATAGGGTTATAAGAAATAGTATTTGGTTTTGATACTTCATTTTGGTAATGCACGCCAACGGTTTGTATAAGAATAGTGCGGTTTTGTGTCCGAGGATTTTCCGCAGGAAAATCAGAGTGACCAAAAATGCACTAACTTTAGGTTTTGTACTAAACTACGCATTATTTTTATACTGTGTTAGGCACAGTTTTTTATTTCATTGCATAATAACAACTTTGATTATAAAGTTTACTCAGGTTTGCATTATTTATTCAGTCATATTCATTTAATAGATGAGTTTTGAAATCAGATGAATTTATAAAGGTTGGTTTTCCTAATTTTATTACTGGGTTTTTCCGCACATAGTCATTTGCAAATTTTGCAATTTTTCGACAAAGTCTGTCTGTATTTCTAAGGTCAGATTTGGATAAATGAGGATGCTTTTTTGCGAGTCTATCGTCAATATCGGTTAGCCAATTCTTCCCAAATTCCATATGTAGCTCAAGTCCGTCGTTAAGTATTTGGTCAGATAAAGTCATTAGTTTTTATTTATTTCTCGATTTAATTTGTCTGCTGTAGTGAATACAAGATTTCCTAATCTCATTAATTCCGTATTGGCAAAATTCTCTTCACTTTTATTAATCCGATGTCCGTTTATCTCACAAATAATTAAATCTGTAAAACTCCCCATTCCACCTCGCATATTTCTCAGCGAGTCGATTCCGCGTCTATCTCCGTTATCAATCAATTTTTGAATTTTTGAAAATATTAATGACCAATTTTTCTCATCATATTTGTTCAAATGAGATATCAAAGATTCAAGTTGTTGGATTAATTTATCTTGTAGTCCAGTCATTTTTCTTAATTGTGCCTAACGGTTTGTGTATAGTTTCGTTGCGTGAAAATCCGCAGGATTTTCGGGTTAAGAAACTAAGATAATAAAGTTGCGAGGATTTTCCGTGAGGAAAATCGGAAGCAATGAATTATACACTGTGTTGTAAGTAGTTTTTTATTTGTCAAAATATTCTTTCCTTTCTTTCTTTTTTCGATAGTAAGCAACGAATATTAAAGAAAGAGGGAAGAATAGGATTATTAAAATCCATTTAAAAATGTTTAAAATAAAATTCACGTTTTTTCTTTTTTGATGCAATGTTCTTTTAAAATTTCTTTAGCTTCTTTGTCTCCTAATTTAGCTGATAATCTGAAATTTTTGCAGGCGTTTAATGAGTCTTTTTTTTCAATGAAAGCTTTGCCCAACAGAAAATAACTATCTCTTTTTGCGTTATCGGCTTTTAAAGATTTTTCGAAATCAGAAATGGCATTGTCATATTGCTTTGTCATTAAATATTCCATACCTCTTTCAAAATATATTTCACAGTCGAAAACATAGTAATCCGTATCGCTATCAAAATTTTTTAAGTCAAATAAATTAAAAGCTATAGGGCCACCATTAGAACTTGCCCAGCTTTTTAATGCACCTTCTGTTTGAAGGGCTTTTGAATAAAAAAGGATAGCATCTTCGTGTTTTTCCAACATACTATAATTATTAGCAATATTACATAACGCAAATGTATTGTCAGGATCGAATTTTAAAAGTTTAAGGTAGTCATCTATTCCTCCTTTTATATCTCCGATTTTAGTTTTGTAATATCCTCTATTTAGAAGTGCAGGTCTAAATTTAGCCTTTTTATCAATTGCCTTATCAAGAGATTCAATAGCTTTTTTGAAGTTGCCAGTTTCTTCATATTCAAAGGCTTCATTATAATATTCTTCTGCCGAAGTGTAATCATAAAAGCTTAACAACACCAAAAGAATAAATATGTAAAAAAATGTTTTTTGCATTACTTACAACGGTCTCGTATAACCGTCAGTTACGGGTTAATATGTGTTATTTTTCGGTTTAGAACAGGCGTTAGCAATTCCGAGTGGATTCGGACGTAGTCGAATCCGCCGTAATTGCGGTTATACATTGTTGCCAACAGTATTTATTTCCTTTCTTGTCCAACTGAACCTCTCGTTTCCAATGTTATATTATTTTCATCTATTATCAATGTCCATTTTTCGAGTTGCTCAAAACAATATTTAGATAATGGGCTTGTCAATTCCTGTATTTCTTTTGGCATTGATTTATTAAATCGTTCAAAAGTATATTCCTTATCGAGGTATTTAATAGTTAAGGATTCTATCAATTCAAAATCAAAGTTTTTAGGTAACTCTATTTCAGAATTATCCTTATTTAAGATTGACAATTTTGAATTTTGTTCATCTTTAGTGTTTAAAAACAATTCCAGGTCTATTTTAGAAGCAGCTGTTTCTTTTCCGTTCTCGATTACTTTTAAGATTAAAGGATTGTATTTAGCTCTTATTTCCCGAAGTGTTAAGTTTATGTCGTTAATTAGATAGCTTTGTTTTTCTTTAAGAATGGATTCTAATTCTTTTTTGAATCCTGATTTTTCCAACACTCCGTTTTTATTTTCCTTTGCCAAAGAAATATATTTTAGAATACTGTCTTTTGGTTTTGTCGAAAATTTGTAAATCATTTCGTTGTGAGTGTCGTCCACAAATAAATTTATTTCTTCATCAAGAAAATTATGGAAAATTTTGATTTCTTCTTCATTTTCATATTTCAAGTCCTGACTTTCAAACAATTCTTTCTCATTTGTTTTAATTGATTCTTTTATGTTGTTATAAACATTCTCAATAATTTTTCGAGATTGAATTTGTTCAAAAAAATCATTTGTTTCTTCTTTTGAATTTTGTGAGTAGACAAAAGTTGAAAAAGTCAGTAATAATGTTAGAAAGAGAGTTTTTTTCATATTGTTGGCAACGGTTTGTGTATAGTTTCGTTGCGTGAAAATCCGCAGGATTTTCAGAGTTAAGAAACTAAGATAATAAAGTTGCGAGGATTTTCCGTGAGGAAAATCGGAAGCAATGAATTATACACGGTGTTGTGCTTTCGTTATTTTATGGTCTTTTATGATTTTGGAAGTAGTACTTGTTATTAATTTATTCTCCTTTGGCTCTTTCTTCTTCAAGTTTATCTAATATTTCGTTTGTGATTTCCAATATGTCATTATATCTATTAGCACTATTTCTATGCGCAATAAGAAACGAATTGTATGCTGAAAATACTTTGTAATTTTGAAATATTTCCTTCAAATCTGTTTCAAATGGTATTTTCTCTATCACATATGGTATAGCTCTTAATTCGTCAGTTTTTAAAGTGTCTGAAACAAGGGGGGTATCACCTTTTGTTTGATGAAATAAATATTCTTTAGGCACTAAATTTGTAAATTGTAATACTTCTTTTAGTACAATCTGTCCATTTCTAAAATAGGTTTCTTCATAGCGGCTTATGTCCTTTAGTTTGAATTCAACTGTTTCTACATAAGCGGTGATTTTACTTTTTAAATCATTAGATTGTATTAATGTTACATTGCCAGAATTAATGATGGATCGAGCAGTTCCTAACGTTGGGCTAAATGTTACCGTACCTAGAGGTATGCGCATATATATGTAAATACTGTCATTTGGCACCTCATTCTTAAAGAAAGCATGACATACCCTGGCACTTGCTTTAGCTTGCTCTTCTATTGACACTTTGATCTTCTTTAGTTCTGTCTGTGATTTTTTAAGATCTTCTATTAGTTGTTCAATAATAACTTTTTCAGCATTTTTTCTATTTTTTTCGACGTTCCAGTTATTGATTTGTAGAGCTATTAAAATTCCAATGACAACAAGTATAATTTCTCCTAGAGCGTATTTTAAATACTTCTCAGTTTTTCTCTCGGAAAGTAAGTTTTGTCTAATTTTTCTAAAGAATTTCATCATTGGTTATTGGTTGGTCATAATGAAGCACAACGGTTTGTGTATGATTAGTGGCGTTTTAAAGTATCTAATTTAGCAAATACAAACCGAATAGAAAATCCGCGAGGATTTTCGTAAGCAAGCTCGAACCATCCATTAATTATACACGGTGTTGTAAAACGTTTTTTATTCAAATTCTTGATAATTCTTGTCAATCTGTTCTTTCATTTTATTCCATTCCGCATTATTCCTAACTTCTATTAATTCAACGTTTATTTCCGATTCAAATTTCGGTGGAATTTTCGGTTTTTGATGCGAGTAGATTTTCAGAGTATCATTTTCCACTTTGTATATTATTCCGCCAAATCCGTGAAAAATGTATTCGGATATTGAGTCAGGTTGAAATTCAAGGTCTGACTTTGTCGAAATCACAGAAATTTTGTGGTCAGCAGTTAATCCCCAATTTTTGCTTTTCAGATAAAGAGAGGTTTTTTTATTCGGGAAGTAAATTTGTTCCTTTTCGAATGCTGGTTTTCCGATTTCGTCCCAACTTGCTAATTCACGCTCAACTTTCATTCCGAGCCAAAAGGAAAGTATAATTAGTAAAATCGAAATTATTATTAAAGTTCCTTTTTTCAATTCAGATTTCGGTTTTTCTTAAATGTTTTACAACGGTTCGTATAACCGTCAGTTATCGGTTTAGTTTACTTTGTTTTTCGGTTTAGCACTGGCGTTAGCAATTCCGAGTGGATTCGGACGTAGTCGAATCCGCCGTAATTGCGGTTATATGGTGTTGTAAGGCGTTTTTATTTTGTTTTAGGTTCAATTCCATTCATTTTAGCAAACGCATAAGTATAACCAAAAACGTGGTCTAAATCAGTTTCTTCGGATTCGTATTGTTTATAAAATTCCAAGTGTTTAATGGTTTTTTCTAAACTTTCTTTAGTCCACTTAAAATCCATTTTGTATTTCATTTGAGTCCGCTCAATATTATTTTGAGAATTGAGATAATAAATAAATCGAAAAGGAACTTCTGATGTGCTAAAGTCATTTGCAATTTCTGTGTCAGAACTAAAAAACGTTTCGATTATTTTATTTTTCTCGTAATCGTATTTTATTATTGGTCCACCATAAAATCCCGAGCCAGCCCAATCCAATTGATGTTTCCAATTATAGAACCTTAATTCTTTTGTTCTTCCGTAATCATCTATGGTTTCCATTACAAATTCAGTTCCTATAGTATCCTTAATATTCCATTTTTCTAATTTTACAGAAGATGCAGTAAACCTTATTTTATGGAAAAGTATTTTCGGTTCGTTTTGAAGTCCGAAAGAAGTAAGGATAAATATTCCAATTAAACTTAATGATATGAATTTTAATGTCTTGTTCATTTTTCAAATGACTTACAACGGTCCGTATAACCGTCAGTTATCGGATTAAATATACTTTAATTTTGGTTTAGCACTGACGTTAGCAATTCCGAGTGGATTCGGACGTAGTCGAATCCGCCGTAATTGCGGTTATACATTGTTAGCACCAGTTTTTATTCCGTTTTTTTAAATTCCAATTTAATCGGTTCAACTTTTTCTCCAGCTTCTTCCATCATTTTGTCCATCTCTGGATCAGAGTAATACGCTGTAAACTTATCTTTTTCCTTTTCTAAAATTATATAGATAAGTGTCATTGATTTTGGCTCTCTATTATTTCCTCTTGGAATAGGTTTTGTTATTAAAGTCAAAGTATCTTTTTCTATTTTCCAATCTTGTAGGTCAGATTTCATAAATCGAGATAATTCAATTTTTCCATTTTTATAAAATCCAGGTCCTGCAATTCCAGAACCATCCCCGTTTAGATTAATCAAATTAATCATTCCATTTGCGTTTGGTTCCGTTATCCATTTACCAACATATGAGGTGTCTTTTTCTTGTCCTAAAACACAATTTATACAGGTAATAATTAAAATTGATGAGAGTATTTTTTTCATTCTGTTTGTTAATTGGTGCTAACGGTTTATGTATAGTTTCGTTGCGTGAAAATCCGTAGGATTTTCGTGTTAAGAAACTAAGGTAGTAAAGTTGCGAGGATTTTCCGTCAGGAAAATCGGAAGCAATGAATTATACACGGTGTTGTGTTTAGTTTTTTAATTTTTGTCCGTTTTTGAATTTTACTTCTTCTTTCAGATTTCCATCACAACTATAAAACTTCCAAACTCCATCCATTGAATAATCTGCCACAGGATGCTCATAATAAATCCCATGTCCCTCAGACTCTAAGGAGCCATCAGTTCTATAATTTTTTAAGTAACATTTTTCAGCTCCTCCATCAAGTTTAATAGGATTAATCATTTCGAACCAAACCCGTCCAAATCTTATTTGTTGAATTGTAGAATCATTTGGTTTCTTTGTTATTATTCCATTATTGACTTCAAATTCTAATTCATCCTCTGTTGGTTTGTATTCTTGCCAAGTTAGTGGGCAAGGAATTTCTATATCTTCTTCACTTTTAATAGCAATATCCTCTTTTTTTTGTGAATTCGCACAACTGATTAGAACTATTCCAAAAGTGAAAATTAGTGTTTTCTTCATTTAATTTTAATTAAACACAACGGTTTGTGTATAGTTTCGTTGGGTGAAAATCCGTAGGATTTTCAGGTTTAAGAAACTAAGATAGCAAAGTTGCGAGGATTTTCCGTGAGGAAAATCAGAAGCAATGAATTATACACTGTGTTGGCGGTAGTTTTTTCCAATTAATAGGGCTTGAATTTTTCATATTTCGGAAATCCGTGATAAAAACATACCTCTATTCGGAATCCTGGTGCTTCTTTCCAACTTTTAAAGTTTTTCCATTTCAGAGAGTCTAAAATTTTGTCAGAACTTGAGAATATTAATGAGTCCAATTTGGATAATTTTTGATAGTACATTGGGTCATCAAAATCTTCTGGGGTTTCTCCGTGGAATAATTTGTAAATTAAAGCTTTGTTTTCTTTTGTGTGTTTGACAATATCGTCTGGATAGAACGTGTAATAGACTGAATTGTCAACTTTTGCTATGATTCTTTTTTGTTTTCGGTTATTATTTAAATCAGTTTCTACATAATATTTCACAGTCCCAAATTCCGTTTTTTCTATTTCAATTAGTTTTCCGTATGTCGAACAGGAAATTAATAAAGAGAAGAAAAGGATTGTTAGTGATATTATTTTTAAGTTTTTCATTCGAATTACCGCCAACGGTTTGTGTATAGTTTCGTTGCGTGAAAATCCGTAGGATTTTCGTGTTAAGAAACTAAGATAGTAAAGTTGCGAGGATTTTCCGAGAGGAAAATCAGAAGCAATGAATTATACACGGTGTTGTAGATAGTTTTTATAAATTCAATAATTTTTTCTCTCTTTTTACCTTCATTAAATTCCAAAATCCATTGAGGACAAACAATAAGGTAAATATAGGAACGAAATAAAAGTGTTCTTTTAAAAGTAAAACCCAAAAGATTAAATCGAAAACAAGACCAATATAAATTTTAAAATTTATCAATTCGTATGAACTTCGAAATCCGTATTTTCTCATCCATTGAGTAATTGGATAAAGCTTAGTGTGTTTTAATCCTATGTACTTTGATTTTGAATATTCGTTGTCATTCAAAGTATTCTGAAGCGCTTTTAAGTAATTTAAAAGATTTTCTTTATGCTTTTTAGTTTGTGATTGAGGATTGGCAATAACTAGAAATTCTGCAATTCGTATTAGATAATTAAGCTTAATATTAGCCTTTCTCTCCATTTCTTTTTTGTTATCAAATGCATTAACCAAAGAGTAAAACTCATTTAAGAACAGTAGATTTTCTTCAGTTAAATGATCTTTGGACATAAAGTTATAATTATCTACAACGGTTTGGCTATGGTTTCGTTGCGTGAAAATCCGCAAGGATTTTCCGCCGAAAACCGAAGATAGCAAATTTGCGAGGACTTTCCGACAGGAAAGTCAGAAGCAATGAACTATAGCCGGTGTTGTACACAGTTTTTTATTCTTTTTTTTAAATCATTTATATGATATTCTACATTGTTCTCTCGTTTAAAATTTTTGATAATGTAATTTAAATCAGCTTGCGCATCATCACATCTGTTGTTCCCCAGAAAGTTTAAAGCTCTATGAACATAAGCAGAAGACAAAACTTCATCGTGTTGAGCATTATTTATAACATAGTTTGTTATTTCAATTCCTTTGTCAAATTCTTCGTTATAATAGTAGGTCAGCCCTAAATTTACAGCTGCGATATGATACGTCGAATCAGAAGTTTTATATGATTCTTTATAATATTTTATTGCGTTATCGTAGTCCTCTGTCAAATAGTAATTTAAGCCTAAATTGCTTAAAGTTGTTGGGTTGTTAGGCTCTATCTCTAGTGCTTTTAAAAAAGATTCTCTTCCTTTTTTTAAATCACCGCTCTTACTTAAATCAATTCCATTTTTATTTAGGTCAGCAGCATCATTATTTTTATAAAAATCTCCGTCTATAATTTTATCTTGTTCTTCATTATAAGTCTTGTTTTTGCATCCAACAATTGATATAGAAAATAGGAAGAATATTATAAGTCGATTCATTTGATTGAGATTAATTTAAATTGTGTACAACGGTTTGTGTATAGTTTCGTTGCGTGAAAATCCGCAGGATTTTCGGGTTAAGAAACTAAGATAGTAAAGTTGCGAGGATTTTCCGAAAGGAAAATCGAAAGCAATGAATTATACACTGTGTTGCCTACAGTTTTTTTTGTTTTACGTTGATTGGTCTGTCCAAGTAATTAACTTCCATTTTCCATTAACTTTTGCAAATTCATAGTCGATTGCTATTCCGTTTCCTATTCCGCTGATCTCAATTATTGCTTTTTCATTTTCAATTTTTATGATTTGCTCATATTCTCCAAAGTCTTCGAAGTCAGAAGTCTTGTTTATTTGAAAAGTTTTTAAGCTATAGTCTATTTTATTAATTACTCTTTCATTTAGTTCAAATTCTACTTTTTGAAAATCCTTTACTTTTATGGGAAAGTCAATTCTGTTTAATTGAAATATAGAATCTTTATTAAAAAAATCGAGGAATAATCTAAAGTCAGAATCAACATTGGCTGGAATATTTGTTTCTACTTGAGTTAAACCTACAACTTTGTTTTCATTACTGTATTGTTTACAGCTTATTATAACAAATGTGAATATGGCGAGAATGTAATGTTTCATAATTGTAGGCAACGGTTTGTGTATAGTTTCGTTGCGTGAAAATCCGCAGGATTTTCGTGTTAAGAAACTAAGGTAGCAAAATTGCGAGGATTTTCCGCGAGGAAAATCAGAAGCAATGAATTATACACTGTGTTGTATGCAGGCTTTATTTTATTTTATTTTTTGCATCAGGGCCATAAATCTCAACTTTAAAATCAATAATTGAATGGTCAGTTTTTGTCAATTTTACAATGTGCTGATGACTATGCCAGTTATTAAACTTAAAATATCCAAATCTACCAACTGTGTCTTGATCATAAGTTACAATGAAAGTGTTTTTTCCATATTCTTTGTATTTCAAACCAGTTTGCTTACCGCTTGAAATAATTTTTTTCAAATGTTTATAATCAGTTGACCAGTAAACATCTATTTTATCTTTTTGTAAGTCGTCTGAAATTACAAAGTCAAAAGAATTCTTATTGAGAGATTCTCTTACATCATAAAATCTTTTGAGTGAAATCAGATAGTAGATAAAAACTGCTAATCCAAGTGCTAAAACAATTGTTAGTATATAGGCTAAAACTTTTCTTTTAGTCATTTTTAGTTAAGCGCTTGCATACAACGGTTTTGTGTAAGCGTCAGTAATGGGAAAATACGTGAGTATTTTCCGCTGACGCAACCAAGTTAGTTAAAAGGCGAAATTTTCGGTAGAAAATTCCGCCGTTATTGCGTTTACACTGTGTTGTACAACGTACTTACTTTTCCGTATCGATTAACCAAGGATAAGTAAATTCTGTTGCTTTTGTTAATTCCTTTTTTAATTTTTCTCGGTCTAATTCTAATTCAGAATATTCTGCTCGTTCATAAAGTAGATTATAAGCTGATTGATGAAGTCCGTATTTCTTTAATGTATAAAAATCTGATTTCGCTTTTTCCGAATCCAGATTGTCATTCTCAAATTCAATTTTCAATAAGTCAACCAAGGTATCATTTACAAACTGATTTTCATAATTCAGTCGTTTTTTGTCCGATTTGAATGAGTTATATTCTCGGATTATTTCGTAAACGATCGAGTCATTTTTCTCCACTTTTCTGCGATTCCAGAATTCAGAGTAATATTTGGTTTGTATTTCAGGTTTGTTATAAGTCAATTCCAAACTGTCCATTAAATTCTCGAAATTCCGTTTTATATAAATTCCATTAGCTATGAATAAATTCTCACTTTTATAAATTCCGCTTTCAAGTTTTTCGTAACCAAATTTCTTAAATGATTCGTGAATCATTTTTAGATTTTCGGGTTTCCTTATCCATTTACTTTTTGTCCAATCCGAGTGATTTAATCCGAAAAATGAAGTTTGAGTTTCTATATAAAATTCCAATTCAGATTTCTTGACGTTTTTACAAGACAGAAATAAGAAAATCAGAAGCGAAATTGTTAGCAGTTTGTTCATTTTGGGTATGTTGTACAACGGTTTGTGTATAGTTTCGTTGCGTGAAAATCCGCAGGATTTTCAGAGTTAAGAAACTAAGATAGTAAAGTTGCGAGGATTTTCCGTGAGGAAAATCAGAAGCAATGAATTATACACTGTGTTGGGCATAGTTTTTTATTATTCTTAATCAAATAGTTCGTCTCCTTCTTTAATTAATTCCATGTCGCGGAAATCTGTAAGACTCCCTTTTACAGTTTTTGGGTCGGCAAGTATAACTGATTCTTTTTCAGTTATAAGATTTATCACTTTAATCCCGTAATCAGTCTTTTGTGAATGTGCAGAATACTCTTGAAAAACAACATATCTGTAATTTCCGTTGTTAAAGTATAGATAGTTTATATCAAGTCCTTCGTTTTGAAATCCACCTCCTCTTAAATACCAAGAGAATTGAAATTCGTCCCAGCTATTCGACAAATTTTTTGGGAACTCAAATTCGAGATTATTGTTTGTCCCATACCTATAAACTAAATATTCTTCATGTGAATCTAGAGCAATAACTAGACGTTTGCCTTTAATTGTCTCAAACTCAAAAATTGATTTCTCGTTGGATAAGATGTAATCTTGCGAGAAACAGAGTATTGGAAGAAATAGGCTTAAATACAGAGTTATACGTTTCATTTGTTTAATTATGCCCAACGGTTTGTGTATAGTTTCGTTGCGTGAAAATCCGCAGGATTTTCGAGTTAAGAAACTAAGTTAGCAAAATTGCGAGGATTTTCCGTGAGGAAAATCGGAAGCAATGAATTATACATGGTGTTGTAGCACGTTTTTATTTACACCTATGTAATTCGGCATAGTATTTTATCGGATTGCGATCTCTTAACTTAATTTCATTTATGACATTGCAAAATTTTTGCTTATCCAATTCGATTATCATTTTGAGATTTTCTATAAAACCTTCTGCATATTCACCATCTGCGAAACTTGCTAAATCCAGACTTGGAATATAAAAGTCCCAGTCTTTATTGATAGTAACTTTGTCAAAAATCAGTTGAGTAGTTTCATAGAAAAAGTCAGTTTTCCCTAGGTTGTGATCAGGTCCAGTAGTCTCATAATAGATTTTAAATTCCTCATAGTTAGTAGGAACAAGTTTTATCAAAACTGAGTCCGGGATATTATTTTTCTTTAAGTAATATTTTGAAGCGGACTCTAAGTTTAGTTCATAATCAGTCCGTTGATTTGTAATTAATTCACTTGATTTTGTAAATGTTAGAAATAAAAAAATCACAAAGATGGGTAGTTTCAAAATCATTTTGATGGAGCTTTTTGTAATTCTGACTAACGTCAATTTTTTAATTTATAAAATCCCTCAAAATTGCACGTTAGCTAAAGAAATTAATCTCGTTTTCGTGATATTGGGAATGTGCTACAACGGTTTGTGTATGGTTTGTTGCGTTGGTCTGGTCACTAATTTAGCAAATAAAACTTGGCGATTGTTCAGCGCAAGGATTTTCCGTTTAGGAAAATCAGAAGCAATGAACTATACACGTTGTTGTAGCACGTTAGTCCTCTCCAATGCTTATTAGTTTTAAATCATTTTCTCCGATTACAATGAATTCCGCCCAATAGTTATACATCGAATTAAATCTATCGTTGAAAGTAAATTTTTTGTTTAACCAATAAATTTTAATGCAATTTTCGAGTGCCGAATTAAATAGTCGACTTGCCTCAAAACGAAAATCTAAATCGAGTATTTGTTCGTCCAAAAACAAAGGGTCTTTTAATGTTTCATTGAAAAGTTCCTTTGCTTTAGTATCGTCAATTATGATGTAATCCTTAATCGTTATATCCTCAATCAAATATGGTCCGTGAAACGTAGTAATTACAGGCTTAACAGGATTGGTGGTGTCACGATTTTTGTAATAATAAAATTCTTTCGATTTTAGGCTCTCAACGAAGCCATTACCATTTATTTTCAAGTCATCGGTAATTGGAAACGACTCAACACTTACCCACTTGATACCTTGAACAACAATTGTCCTTCCGTCTTCTCTATACTGGGTGTATTTCATAATGTGCTACAACGGTTTGTGTATAGTTTCGTTGCGTGAAAATCCGCAGGATTTTCGTGTTAAGAAACTAAGATAATAAAGTTGCGAGGATTTTCCGTGAGGAAAATCAGAAGCAATGAATTATACACTGTGTTGGCTATAGTGTTGATTTGTTTTTAAGTTCAATTCTGTGCTTTTCTAAGAGATCATCAAACTCTTGCCAAAAGCCTGACCATTCAGACTTATAATACTCGTCTGTAAAGTCTCTATTTTTATCTTTAAAAAATCGTTTGATTTCGTCACAAAACCTGACAATTTCTCTAATATAAGTTTTGCGTTCAACATTTACTTGTCCTATAGAGTAATTAATTAGATCTTTACTGTCAGTAGTAAGTAATTTTCTAGGGTCAGAAATAACCACATTACCATTTTTATGTGATACTTGCCAATCAACTGAAATTGGACAACCTAGCATTGCAAGTTGTCCGCAATGTTGAATTATAGGAAATGAACTATTTGTATCGTGTGAGTTATTTATTGTCCTTAGCAACATTAAACCAGCTGTATTTAATGTCCAGTCATTATCTAGCTCATCTATAATTATTGTTTCTCCAATTTCAAGCTGAATTAATCCATGGGAACATAAATCAGTTTTATTGTTTGGGTTTTTGTCAATCCAATATTGGTCAAGTATTTTAATTTTGAAGTTTTTCATTCAAGACATTATAGCCAACGGTTCGTATAACCGTCAGTTATCGGTTTAGGTTACTTTATTATACGGTTTAACACTGTCGTTAGCAATTCCGCGTGGATTCGGACGTAGTCGAATCCGCCGTAATTGCGGTTATATAATGTTGTATACCGTTTTTTATTCAACTTCAGGTTGTTTAAAAGGTTCCCATTTAGCTCCAATCTTTTTTCGGTCCGCTCCGAATCCTAATGGCATTTCATACAAATCATTAACACTTTCATCGATTTCGATTACTTGTTTTAACGATATCAGTTTGTAATTTCTCATTTCATGGTCCTCACCACCGCATAAAAAACTCCATTGCCCGTCATCCAAATCATGGGTTACAAACAAAATATCACGAGTTCTGTTAAGAACATGGTCGCATACAATGCAAGCGACATTCTCACTTTCGTTGAATAGAAATTTATGTTTCTTTTTGAAAAAATCTTTGAACATAGTTTTTAATGGTATACAACGGTTAGGCTATAATTCCGTTGCGAGGAAAAATCGGAGATTTTTCAGAGTAGGAATTGTAGCTGGTTAAAGTTAATGTTTTTTGGATAGAGTAGGATGTTAGCTATGGATTATAGCCGTTGTTGTGTGCTGGCTTTTTTCAAATTCTCAACAAGAGTAAGCACGTTCTGTTTATTTCGTCCGAATGAGGCAATTGAGCTCCTTCTATCTGGGTCGCATATGCTGTTAATCAATACTTGATTGTTATCAAAAATCACAGTTATTTGTTCACCCCAACTCCCAGTTGTAAATCCGCCTTTTCTTTTAGCTACAGCAATATTATCAGTTCCGTAGACAAAATTCCAATTCAATTCTTTAGCTGTTTTGGTCAATGCATCATATATTATCTCTTTCGAAAGGTTTATTTCAAATGTTTTAAAACGCAATCTCCGGTATTGGATTATGAAGAAAATAATGCAAATAATCAATCCAATTATGCCAATTTTTAAAAAGTCCGAAATTGTTCTAATTCCATTCCCATTTCCTAGGAATTCCTGAATTATGAACCAAATTGACATAATCGGAAGAACTGAAAAAGCAATTACAATTCCGAAATGATTTAAACAGTCCCAAAATTTTAGTTTGAGTCTTTGGTCAGTTTGCATTTTATTGATTTCGAATTGAGTCATATTTGCTTGCACACAACGGTTTGTGTATAGTTTCGTTGCGTGAAAATCCGCAGGATTTTCGGGTTAAGAAACTAAGATAGCAAAGTTGCGAGGATTTTCCGTGAGGAAAATCAGAAGCAATGAATTATACACGTTGTTGTGTGGCGTTTTTTCTTTGTTATGGCATGAATCGTTCATCAATTCGTACTATAATTCCGTTTTTTACATAAAGAAACAATAGAGTTTCATTTTTAATATAGGTTTCGATTTGTTGCAAATTAATTTTTTTTGGTTTCGTCATTTCTTGTACTCCGTCATCGTCAATTATGTGCTCAACTGACATCTTATCTTTCAGTTTAAAAGTTCTAAGTTTTGGATTCACATTTGAAATGTAATAGCCGTCAGTAATATTAGTAATGGTATCTTTGCCGTCTATGAAATAAGCTTCATCCCTCCATTCAGCATCTGCGGCTTCTTGTCCTGTTAAGTAATCTACATAGTCCGCTTTTATAAATATGTCAGAATTCAAATTTTTAATTTCCTTGAGATAGGCGAATCGATTCTCTATTACTGTGTCAATTGGGATTATCACGTCCGATTTAACTGAACTATTATTGTCAGTTGTAATATCTTTTGAACCGTCATTAGATTGACCGCATGACATGAGGAGTCCAAAGGACGAAGTAAGGAGGTAATATGAAATCAGTTTCTTCATTTTTTTAATGCTACACAACGGTTTGTGTATAGTTTCGTTGCGTGAAAATCCGCAGGATTTTCAGAGTTAAGAAACTAAGGTAGCAAAATTGCGAGGATTTTCCGTGAGGAAAATCAGAAGCAATGAATTATACACGGTGTTGGCAAACGTTTTTATTCATTTAGTTTCCCCACCAATACATATTCCTTAAATCCGATAAATTTTTCGCCTTTAGAATCAATCCCGATGTAATACCAGATACCAGTTTTAGTTTGTCCATCTAAATAATCACTTGTAGTCCAATTATTCTTATCGGTAAAAACTTTACCGATTGTTAAGATTCCATTTTCGCAACCATACCATTTAGCAAATTCAGAATTGTTAAAAGGTCTATCGTAAATTGTAGTTGACACCCAAATACTGTCAATTTTATTATAGCCGCCAAACTCAATTATTTTTAATTCTTTGTTTTCTGCTTTCACGGATGTTTTATATCTCCATAGATATTTTTTGCGGTTAGCTTTGTTGCCTTTATATAACTCAGCATAAATAGTATCTTTTGAATGAGTAACATCTATTCCTTTGTTATACTTTTTTAATTCCGATGGAATGTCTTGGCTAAAAGAAATTTGAACAAAAAGTATAGTTGCTAAAAGAAAGTAGTATTTCATTTTTTATAAATTCTGACTAACGTCAAATTTTTAGTTTATAAAATTCCACAAAATTTGCACGTTAGCCAACGAAATTAATCTCGTTTTCGTGATATTGGGAATGTTTGCCAACGGTTTGTGTATAGTTTCGTTGCGTGAAAATCCACAGGATTTTCAGGTTTAAGAAACTAAGATAGCAAAGTTGCGAGGATTTTCCGTGAGGAAAATCGGAAGCAATGAATTATACACGTTGTTGTAGCTAGTTATTTTTAATATTCGTTTATTATTATTTTATCTCCATTTGCATCTGAATCAATTTCATAAGCATAAGATTCAGTTGTCCATCCTAAATCAGTCGTGTACATTACAAAAAATCTATTGTCATCGATTTTGAATTCTTTCCACTCTAGAATTGACTTTTCATCAAAATCACAAGGCCAAGACAAAGAAGGAAAAAAGTATGAATCTTCGTTTAGCCAATATTTTAGATGAACAGTTTTAATTTTCTCAAAAGCTTGGTCTGAACTAATCTTACCTTCATTATACCCTTTGTTTATTTCAAGTTTTTCTTTGTGGAATTTCTTTATCAGTTCGATATTTTGTGTGTCTTGTATTGGAATTGTATGATTTTTTGGTTCAATTACCGAAATTTCAATTCCGTCTTTGAATATTTTAATGTTTAAAAGAGAGTAATATATAATTGCATTGTCTTGACGTTTCGAATCAAAACCATTTGAATTCAATTGATAGCTAAAAAGGGACAACAAATTTGTATTGAATTCAGTTGAAGATTTGAATTTATCCTTTTGATATTTTTTCGGTAATGTTCTTCTAAACGAATCTACTTTGTCATTTAGATTTTTTCTTATTGATGGGTTTTTGTCCGCCCATAAAAATGTTTTGTCATCAAGATTGAATGTTCCCAAAATTTTAGGTTTTGCAATTACTTCAAAACCTTTTTCTTCGACATTATATTTAACTTCTCCTTTAGTTTGGTCAAACAAGTATTCATTTGTCGGTTGCATATTCCAAACTATTCTTTGATACATATTTCTTAAACTAATATCAGAGTTGGCTTCTGAAAATTTAGCTTCTAGGTCGGATTGACCTTTGGAAAAGAATGAAAACATGGTTAATATTATTGTCAAGGTTGATTTGTGCATTTCGTGTAATTAGCTACAACGGTTGGTGTATAGTTTCGTTGCGTGAAAATCCGCTAGGATTTTCGTGTAAAGAAACTAGGATAGCAAACTTGCGAGGATTTTCCGTGAGGAAAATCAGAAGCAATGAATTATACACTGTGTTGGCAACCGTATTTTAATATTTTATTTCACCGTAATTTAAGTATTCAGCTTGATATCTTTCTTCGATCAATTTTATTTCGACTTGATACTCATTCCAACCTTCTTGAAATTCTCTTTTAATTGTCAAAATAATTCCACTTTGAGTTTGTTCAATTTTTTCAATCTTGTCCAAGGCGCCATCATTCGCCATTAGTTCCAAATATCTAAAATTATCCTTCCAAGAAGCTTTTTTCGAAATGTCGTTTTCGATAATCTCAATCAGACTAGGTTGATTAATGTCTTTATTGATAATTACGACAGGTTCATAGTACTTACTACAAAATGTCAGTCCTTCATCATCGTCAAAACCTATTCCAAAGAAAGATGTGGTTTTGATCTCAAAATTCTTGTCTTTGTAAAAGAAGGAAGTGTCTTGTTGGGACTCTGTTAATTGGTAGACATTTCGTCCGTCAACTATTCCTTTTTGTGTGTCAGTGTTAATTTTTACATATCGAAATGCCTCACAATAATCATCCGTTTTTTGGTATAGACTATCTGAAAAGCCTGTTAAGTCAACAATTGAACTTTCATTGAGTGTTGTTATTGCTTTAAGTTCATCATTTAGAACATTAATTTTTTCCCCAATCAGAACAGCCCTACCGTTAAGTTCTTGAAACGTTATTGTATTCTTTTCTAAAGGTCTCTCACTTGCTTTTATTTGTTCCTTATTTATTGCAGATATTTGTTTTTGAGGCTCATTTGTTGTCTGACCACAAGAGGCCATTAGAATGGGAAATATGTATAGTAGTCTTTTCATTTTGTATGGTTGCCAACGGTTTGTGTATAGTTTCGTTGCGTGAAAATCCTCAGGATTTTCAGGTTTAAGAAACTAAGTTAGCAAAATTGCGAGGATTTTCCGTGAGGAAAATCGGAAGCAATGAATTATACATGGTGTTGGCATTAGTTTTATTTTACTTTAATCGAAAAATCAACTGTTTCTGACTTTCCATCTTTTTCAAATCTTATTTTGATTGGTAATCTACTTTCATTATTAAGATTTTCCTTTTTTGGAGTTATTTCCAAGTGAAATTCATTGTTATTTGTTCTTATCAGATTAATTCCTGCACCTTGAATACTTAAGTTTGTAGCTTCAAAGAACAAAATTTTAGCAGAATTTTTCTTATCCAAATACAGGAAATTTCTATGGTCTTCAATATGAAATGAAATCAGAGTTCCTGATTCATTATATATTATGTTAGTTTTTAGTTTTTCTTTTTTTTGGGAATTACAACTCATTAATAATGTAATTGAAATTATCAATTGTAACAGAGATTTGAAATTCAATAAATATTTCATTTTACATAATTAATGCCAACGGTTTGTGTAAGGATAGTTGCGTGTGCAAGCAACTAACTTACCAAAAAAGGAACGAACCAGAGGAAAATCCGCAGGATTTTCCGAGTAGGCACAGACCAAGCAATTATTTTTACACGTTGTTAGGCTTTGTTTTTATATTCATTTATTATTTCCGCATCCCAAACTTGAGCTTCTATATATTTATCATATTTTGAACTTTCCACAGTTTGAGATTTCTCGTCAGTAGGCAATCCGTACTCATTAATCAGATTACTTATTTCACTCAACAAGAAAACTTGTCCGTTACAATTCTTTCGGTATGTCTCAAGTTTTGGTTCGTCATAAAATTGAAATGAAATCATACTGTCAGGATAAGTAAAGCTAATTTGGTCAGGTCTAAAATCAGTTAAAGGTATTTTTATCACACCAGGATTTACATACCAAGATTTTGCCCAATTACATTCTCCTAAAGTAAAATAAAAAGGGTCATTTCTATTAGGTTTTCCACCTTTTAAAATGAATTGTTCCTTAATTCTTTTTTCTAATGAAAATCTCAAATCGATATAGTTGTTAGGTCTTTTGCTATTAAACCCTTCTAATATTTGATTTTGAATACTTTCAGCTTCTTCAAATCCATATTCGGTTATATTTCGGAATGGTCCGTTGTCAAGTTCGTAATAATGAAATAGAAATTTAGGTACGGTCATTTTTCTCAAATAAAGCCTAACGGTTCGTGTAAGAATCCATTGCGGGAAATTAAGAAATTATGAGAGAAAAAAGAAACAAAATTAATATAGAAAGAGGACTTTCCGAAGGAAATGTCCGAAGCAATGGTTTTTACACATTGTTGGCAAATCGTTTTTTTATTTTTTG
>NZ_LBIP01000003.1 GCF_001280435.1 Mangrovimonas xylaniphaga | reverse complement strand
ATGCTCTTTTAAATGCTTTTTTTGCACCTTTTTAGTTTCTATGTTATTAAAACCACCAGAGTCATTTTGAGTATATTTTTTAATCAAATATTTGGTCATATAGCGTTATCAAATGTTTGCCAACGGTGGGGTAAACACCATGGTGTTTATCCCCATTATATTTATTCCATCAAATCTACATATAATTCTTACATATCCAGAGGATTTGTAATAGAATTAAACGTATTGCTAGCTACATGGGTGTAAATCTCGGTCGTCTTTGTGGAATTGTGTCCCAATAGTAGCTGAATGTATCGCAGGTCGGTACCTGCCTCCAAAAGATGTGTGG
>NZ_LBIP01000029.1 GCF_001280435.1 Mangrovimonas xylaniphaga | reverse complement strand
GATGTCATGACTGTAACAGTGACCGATAATGAAATTCCAAAGCCAAACGCTTCAAGCAACGTTGTTACAACAACCAGTGCAGATACCTCTGGAGACTGTTCTGTAGATGTTGCTATTACAGATGCCTCTTTCAACGATAATTGTTCCGTAAGCTCAATTGCATGGGTAATGACCGGTGCTGTAAACGATACCGGTTCTGGACAGGTCGGAACATATACATTCCC
>NZ_LBIP01000028.1 GCF_001280435.1 Mangrovimonas xylaniphaga | reverse complement strand
ATATTCCCAATAATCAATTGCTTTTATTTCAAAATGATTATTAAATACTCGGATTGAAGGAAATCCTTTTTCTTCAAATATCAAAGGTTCTTCTTCCATTATGATTTTCATAAATTATTGCCAACGGTTTGTGTATAGTTTCGTTGCGTGAAAATCCGTAGGATTTTCGTGTTAAGAAACTAAGATAATAAAGTTGCGAGGATTTTCCGTGAGGAAAATCGGAAGCAATGAATTATACACGGTGTTACCCAACGTTTTTTATTTGGTTTCTATATTTTTATTTGAATTTCAATCGATTCTAAAACAAATTCCATTCGTATCTGATTCCACCTAATTCCCAATTCACGCCATATTTCTCTTTTTCGTTATTTGGTAATTCTGAAATTATGTAACTCGTATTATCTGAAATTTTATTCCAACAAGAATTTCTCGCCATGTCCAAGAGGATGGAGTGGCTTCTTTTAATTCCTATTCTAGATGTTCTTTATTCAACTTCTCCTTTGTTTTTTATTCTTGTTCCAATAGAATGGCTTATCATTCCGATTAGCCCACCTATTACGACTGCTGTCCAATCAATTCCAGAATTTTCTTTTTTCATGACAATTGTGAAAGCAACATAGGCTACAATCGGAAAATAGATTATAAAATTTCCTAATATTTTTTTGTCCATATTTTTGATGAAATGTTGGGTAACGGTTTGTGTATAGTTTCGTTGCGTGAAAATCCGCTAGGATTTTCGTGTTAAGAAACTAAGATAGTAAAGTTGCGAGGATTTTCCGTGAGGAAAATCGGAAGCAATGAATTATACACGGTGTTAGGCACTGGCTTTTATTCAGTTTAGACAATGAAAACCATTATATTCCAAAACATATGAAATACAATTGACGGTCCAATTGATTTAGATTTTAAATATAGAATTCCAGATATTATTCCGCCAAATATTGTCAAATAAAACAAATGCCAATCTTGTTTTGATGATTCCAATATCAAATTCATATAAGGCGAATGAATTGAAGCAAACAATAGAGAGGTTAATAAAATCGAAACTACCGCATTAGTCATTTTTTTCTGTAAATTATTCTGGATATATTCTCTAAAAAACAATTCTTCTCCCATAGGTATAAATAGGATAGCAGAAACCATATTTATATTCTTGAATTTTGGTAAGCCATCAAATCTGTAAGCAATATTGTATTCGGTTCCGAATAATAAGTTGTAAATCCATTTTAGAGGTGTTTGCATAAATACAAACGAAATTCCCAACACTAGAGCGAATAAATACCATTTTCGATTAGTTTTTTTAATCAGATTTTCGAAAGTCCGTTTTCTTGTGAAATAAATGAAAATTAAAACTCCGACTAATTGTAAAGTTCCTTGAATCAAGAGGTAATATTCGTAATAGCTTTCAAATCCAATAGTTTCAGCTATTAGAAACCAAGAACCGATAAGTTCAATTCCAATGAGATAGAGTAGGGTAGCCAAAATGGCATTTGGAATGCTTATTAATTCGTTATTCAATATCGTTTGTTTTTTTGGCTTGTGCCTAACGGTTGGGCTATAATTCCGTTGCGAGTAAAATCCGTAGGATTTTCCGAGTAGGAATTGTAGCTAGTTAAAATTAATATTTTTTTTGTAGAGTAGGATGTTAGCAATGGATTATAGCCAGTGTTGGCAACCGTTTTTTATTCACAATCAATTTCAGGCGCATCATAATATCCAATGGCCTTACTTGTCGTAACCTTTTCATATTTTGTAAAATCAGAACGACATATATAATAATCCACAGCTTTTTGAGACTCATGAACGACAAAGATAGGATTGAGATAGTTTTCCCTTACAACGTTATATTTTTTCAACACTTCTACAGTTTTTTCATTCACCTTAAATTGATTGTCTTTCCAAAAGAAAAGTTTTCCATCTTGCTCAATGTATCTTGATGGAAGGCTATCTTTCTTAAATCCTAAACTATCAGAGAGCAAATAGGTGAATTCATTAGTCATAGCAGAAATATTAATGGCGATGATTCCTTGGTTAGGTTCACCATTGACCCAACGAGAATTCCGCTCATCAATTTTTTTCAATACTTTCCTGTAAAGAGTATCAATATATTCAACCTCAAATACTTTATGTTTTTTATACAATTTGCTGGTATGACTGAAATCAATTATTGCATTTTTTATTGCTTGGTTTTCATTTCCACTTGCAATCAGATTATTCCTAAATGAGGAACAGCTCAAAATCAAATTTGAAATCAGTATGATGAAATATAGAGATTTAAAATTGAACATATTTTTCTTAATGGTTGCCAACGGTTTGGCTAAGATTTCGTTGCGGAAAAATCCGCAGGATTATTCCGCCGAGAATCGAAGATAGTAAATTTGCGAGGATTTTCCGTAGGAAAATCAGCCGCAATGAATTATAGCCGTTGTTGTACGTAGTTTTTTATTTTATTAAATACGCTAATATTATTGCAATTGAAATATAAAATATCATTCCAAATACCCTCATTTCAGATGCTTGCTTAATTTTACGTTCAAATCCGAATTTTATAAATCGTTCTATTTCAGATTCATTAAAGTCGGTGTTTTTCCATCTGTTGAGTTTAGCAAAGCCAACAGGAATGAAAAAGAAACTTAAAGCTTCTGAATTACTCAAAGGTTCATTTTTGCGTTTTTCTGTATTCTTTTGTTCGAGGTTCATTCAGTCAGCTGTAATTTATTTAGGCTCGAGTTCGTAACTCTTTAAAATTCCAGTATATAATTCCCACTCAATATCCTTTCCATTTGAAATTTCAATCGGCAGTTTTTTAAATTCCGATAAAGCTTTATTAATCCGTTTTAGAAATTCAGGAACGGATTTAGTGTAGAAAATCGATGAGCGAATTCCATCGTGAGTATAAACAATAGTTAATACAGATTGTAAGTCAGATTCCAAATTTTCAATCAGCGCATCTTCCACTTTCTGCATAAAGATATTCTCTTCAGGTGTTGGGATTCCGTTTTCAGTTTCCGTCTCAAATGTCCAAACGAATTCTACGTGTTCCGTGTATTGTTTTGAGTCAATAAAATTCTTTAAATGCTGTCTTCCACGAATAATTACTGGCTTTCCATTGTTTTCGGTTTCACCTCCAAACCAAGTGTCATTAAGTTCCAATTTATTCTCTTTTGATTGAGAAAATAAAGAACCAAAATTCAATATTAATATTAATGGTAAAATGTTTTTCATCGATTTGGTCAAAATTACGTACAACGGTTTGTGTATAGTTTCGTTGCGTGAAAATCCGCAGGATTTTCGTGTTAAGAAACTAAGATAGCAAAGTTGCGAGGATTTTCCGTGAGGAAAATCGGAAGCAATGAATTATACACGGTGTTGGCAGTAGTTTTTTATTCAATTAGGTTACCGTATTTTATGTTTTTGAAAACTGTCCTCAAGTCTTTTTTATTATAGGGCTTTATTAAATTGTCAGGTACCCAAAGCTTTACTAGTTTTTCCAAGTTTAGTATAGGATTAAAGTCTTTACTCTTTAAACTAATATCAAGAATTAAAACTTTAAGGTCAGTTAAATTTTTTAAGAACTCCAAATCATTAATTTTTATTCTTGGGCCGTCCATTGAGGTGGAAATATCTAGACATTGAAGTTTAATTAGGCTGGATAATTTGTTGAAATCTTCTACTTTTTGAAAGTTCTCTAATTCCAAAGTTTCTAATTGACTCAGTTTAGATATTCCTTCAATAGATTTTAATCTAGGATTACTACCAAAATGTAAGTGCTTGAGTTTAGTTAAATTTGAAATAGAATCTAAAGATTCCACTTTCCCCCATTTAATGTACAATCCTTCTAGGTTTTGCATTTGACAAATTGAATCAAAAAATGATTGGTCAATTTGATGGGTTGTCATTAAGTATTTTACGTTATCTAATTTTGGAAGTGTTTCTGACCAAACTCTTCTTAACTCTCTTTTCTTTGTCGCTGATAAAGCGACAATTTCCTTGTTTAAGGTAGATAGTTCAACGACCAATCTTTCTGTTTTATAAATATCAATATCCTCAATTGACATTTGAGATGGCCAAAAGCCATCATTAAATCTCCAGAATCCAATTTCAATATCTTTGTTTGTCATGTCAAAATTACTGCCAACGGTCTGTGTAAGAATAGTTGCGTAATTTTGTACGAAATATAGCAAAAATTAACGACCCAGAGGAAAATCCGCAGGATTTTCCAAGTAGGCGAGAACTAAGCAATTATTTTTACACAGTGTTGTAACCAGTTTTTAATAATTTAAAATTCGTTTTATATTTCCATTTTCGAAATACTCAATTGATTCCCCATTTAATTCCCCATTTTTATAATTCCATTCAATTTTCTTTTTTCCGTTTTTATAATATTCTGTTGAAATTCCTTCTGGAATTCCATTTTTATCATACTTAAAATCGGCTTTCTTTTCTCCAGTTGCGTAATATGCTATTCCACTAATAAGAATGTCATTTTTAAATTCCCATATTGTTTCTTTTTCTCCAGTTTCATAATATCTAATTGCAGGACCATTTCTTTTCCCTTCTATGAAAGTATATTCCTGAAGAAGTTTTCCACTTTTAAAATAAGATTTCCCCTCAATGAGTTGATCGTTTTGGTAATTCCATTCAGAGTAAGTTCCGTCTTTATGGTATTCTTTAGAAATTCCGTTTAGTTGGTTGTTTTTATATTTCCATTCTACTTTTAATCCACCATCTTCATAAAATTCTTTTGTTATACCATTAAGTTGACCTTGAGAAGCAGTTTGGTCAGTTATTTTTTTTGAAGAAGAACAGGAAATAAAAATAGCTAAAGGTAAGATATATAAAATTATGTTTCTCATTTTCTGAAATTGGTTACAACGGCTCGGCTATGAGTAGTTGCGTGGGTTAGCGATTAACTTTGCAAGTACACACCAAACTGAAAATCCGATAGGATTTTCAAAAGTAGGCGAGAACAAGCAATTATTTATAGCCATTGTTGTGTGTTGGCTTTTTATTTTCATTTTCAATTAATTCGGTTTCAGAACTATTAATTCCTTCTTTTTTCAGAATATCGATTATAAAATCAGTCTTTCCATCAACATATGAGTCAATGTCATTAGGAAATTTTTCAACAAGTTTTTGTTTTAATTCACTGTATTCAATTACTTTTTCAGGGTTGTTTAAAAGGTGTTTTTTAAGAGTTAGGTGATTATTTAAGCCTATACTTCCTTTTTTACAGACATAGAGATTGTGTTCAAACCATTCTTTTCCATTTTCCGTTGTAGGTGTTTTTAAGGAATTCCTTTTAAAAGCTTCTCTGCCAGAAATCCCCATTTCTCCTAAATGCGTATATCCAAGATTTTCAAGTTTATTTATGACTTTTTTCAAAATCTCGTTATTGTTTTCAATGATTAAATCTATGTCAATAATTGGTTTAGCACTCATTCCTGGAACCGATGTACTTCCAACGTGTTCAATTGTTAAATCGTTATTTGCAAAATGAGATAATAAATATTCTCTCAATTTTTCAAATTTTGCTTTCCATTCAGGGTTATATTTTTGAATATTGATTGCCATTAACATTTTGTTTTCAGCTTGCACACAACGGTTTGTGTATAGTTTCGTTGCGTGAAAATCCGCAGGATTTTCAGAGTTAAGAAACTAAGTTAGCAAAATTGCAAGGATTTTCCGTTAGGAAAATCGGAAGCAATGGATTATACATGGTGTTGGCAACCGTTTTTTAATTATTATTCTGTTATCTTTTTTAAGTAATATTTTGTTTTATGCCTTCCATTTTTATCATCATAATGGTCTACTTTTTTAACTAAATCTCCATTATCAATTCGATAGACAAATAATTTATCTTCCTTAATTAGATATTTATAATGATAAGAAACTCCGTTTTCATTTTTTAATTCATACGATTCGAATTCGTCCTTTTCTGTCCAAGTTAATGCATCTAATATCGAATCATTCATTTTTGTGCTTTCTGGTTTAAGAAATCTAATGTATAAATTATCCCTTCTAATTTGATAAGTTCCATTTAATTCTACAGCGCCCGACATATGTCTTGTTACTTTGAAGGTGCAAGAGTCATTCAGATGAAAGTCCACTTGATACGATGACAAGCCAAAAGGAGAAATATTATTTTTATATTTTCCAGGAATAAAACGATTTGAAGAACAAGAAGAAACTATAATAAATACTAATAACAGTAAATAATTTAGATGTTTTTTATTCATTTTTCAAATGGTTGCCAACGGTTTGTGTATAGTTTCGTTGCGTGAAAATCCGCTAGGATTTTCGTGTTAAGAAACTAAGATAGTAAAGTTGCGAGGATTTTCCGCGAGGAAAATCGGAAGCAATGAATTATACACTGTGTTGTAAAACGTTTTTTATTTATCAGATTTCCAGTTTGGGTCAATTGCTTTTGTCGGTTCAATGATTAAGTTTCCTAAATCTGAACTAATCATAGAGTCCTTATTGTTTTTGAATTGGCAGTCATAGGCAATTATAAAACCAATTACAATAATGGGGTCTACATGGTTTTCATTAAGCTTAATTTGATATTCATCCCCTCCAAATAGAATCTTTTTATTTTTATCAATTAAACCAACCTGGGTGTCATTTTGAAAAATGCCTACTAGATTATCTCGTTGTTCACAAAAATGAAGAACACCTAAATGGTTTCTGATTGAAAAGTCAATTAAAGAATTTGTATGTATTTCTATAACTGAGTTTTCATTTCTCTTTAAGACATAATTTAGTTTATTGATGTCGTGATACATTTTCTCCACACTCAGTATTTGTTTTCCTTTTAGATCATAAATACCAATTTTTGGATAAAATGCTAGTAATTTAGATTTTGCTACATATTCCAATTTACCATTAATGTGGATGTCATATTTGTCAATTATGAAATTGAGCTTGCTTTGTTTTATTTCAACCTGCATTATTAAGGTTTTGAATATGTTTTACAACGGTTTGTGTATAGTTTCGTTGCGTGAAAATCCGCAGGATTTTCGTGTTAAGAAACTAAGATAGCAAAGTTGCGAGGATTTTCCGCGAGGAAAATCGGAAGCAATGAATTATACACGGTGTTGTGTAACGTTTTTTTTATTCAGTTTATCATTTAATATTATCAGTCCAAGTATTACTGTCAGAGCGAAAATTGATGAAAATGAAAATGCACCTTTTATATTTTCCTCAAATGGTTTTTTAAAAGATTCGAAAAGTACAATTTCTCCAAATCCTCCCATAATCCACATTGTCAGTTCGTAAATAAGAAATGCAACAATTAATGAGGTCAATTTATTCCGCAAACTGATTATCCTTCTTCTAAAGAGCAAAACGAGAGTGATTTCAATTCCGAATACTATTAGCAAAACTATTCCGACAAGAAAAGGTGTCATTCCGATGTCTCCACCTGGTAATGTCGATTGATAAATCCAAATCATAAAAAATGTCATTGTCAAGATTGGATAAATCAGACAATAAATTATCATTTCATATTTATTCAGATTGTTCATTTTTGAAATCCTGACTAACGTCAAATTTTTAGTTTATAAAATTCCACAAAATTTGCACGTTAGCCAACGAAATTAATCTCGTTTTCGTGATATTGGGAATGTTGCACAACGGTTTGTGTATAGTTTCGTTGCGTGAAAATCCGCTAGGATTTTCGAGTTAAGAAACTAAGATAGTAAAGTTGCGAGGATTTTCCGTGAGGAAAATCAGAAGCAATGAATTATACACTGTGTTGTACACCGTTTTTTATTGTTTTTTCTCTTTTTTTAATTCTCCGTTTGGAAAATAATATTTCCAGGTCCCACTTTTCTTTCCGTTGGTATGTTCACTTTCCAAGTATAAATAATACTTATTTGACTCTGAAGAATATTTATAATCATCTGTTTTAATTACAAAGGTTATATGTTTGTTAGAATTTTCAAATTCTTGTATACTCTTTGCGCTCGTGTCCAATGTTATTGTTCTAGAGTCGGAAATCAGATTTCCGTTTTTGTCAAAGTATTTATTTGTCAAAACTGTTCCCCACGAATTGTAAACTCCTTCTGTCCTTGAACCGTCTTTATAATACCTAATATGCTTGCCTGTCAGAAATGCATATTCCTTATCCATGTATTCATAGTATGTTGTAGTTCCAATGTACTTAGATTTTCCATTATTAAAACTAGTTTCTATTTTAATAGAATCAATTGGTACTAGATTATCCATAAGTTCCAAGTAGGCTTCACTTTGTTGTGCAAAAGAGAAAAGCGGAACTAAAACTAGAATATTTATTATCGTTTGTAGTTTCATTCTAATGGTGTACAACGGTTTGTGTATAGTTTCGTCGCGTGAAAATCCGCAGGATTCTCGTGTTAAGAAACTAAGATAGTAAAGTTGCGAGGATTTTCCGTGAGGAAAATCAGAAGCAATGAATTATACACGTTGTTGGCAATAGTTTTTATATTTTAATCAGTTAATAATTTTTGTTTTTAATGGATTCAGAATTTTTCTAAAGTCAGAG
>NZ_LBIP01000027.1 GCF_001280435.1 Mangrovimonas xylaniphaga | reverse complement strand
AAAAATACCTTGGTAAATATGAACTTGGACCTGAATTCTATTTAACCATTTTTAATGAAGGTGAAAAAATATTTGCTCAAATAACTAACCAAATAAAAGTAGAATTGACGGCCGTTAATGAGAATACATTTGATGTCTTTGATTATGGAATAAGGATTGTATTTAATATGGATGAGAATAAAAATATTTCTCAACTTACAATTTTATCAAATGGGGAAATAAAAGCCAAAAAAATTGAATAACAAGACATCACAATCTATATAGCTCATTAAAACGAGCCATATACTTGCCAATAACATCAATAACCGTTATTTGACAAAAAACACCTTAAAAACAGCCTTTTTTTTGACCATAAATGGGATCTAATTTTATCCCCCTTGCATCTAAACAGCACTTTTGGTTCTTTAAGTGAAGTAGATATGGACAATGTAATGAGTGGTTACCATGTGGGCCATCCCCATGATTTAAAGGCAGACGAACATGGTATGCTAGCCACCGTAGAAGACGTGGGCACTTTCCTAAGGGCATTGAATGATGGATCATTATTTGAACCGGGAGAACAGGAAATATATGCTTCCATTTATAAATTTGAACATTCCGGTTGGGTCCCAGGTTACCAGAGTTTTGCAAAATACCATAAAGATATTGATGCTGTTATTGTTGAATTCTACAACACAACCGACTCCAAACTGTACAATTGGAACTTATCAGAAATCATTAATAATAGAATTTATAAAATTTTAAAGAAACAGAAATAAAATGACAATATTGGTAGTCGGTGCAAGTGGTGCCACAGGAAGACAGTTGGTAAATCAGCTTTTATTACAGGGAAATAAAGTTAAAGTTGTTGTGCGCTCAAAAGAAGGCTTACCTGAATCCTGGTACAACAATGAAAATTTAGGGATGATTACTGCAAGCATCTTAGAATTAAGTGACCATGAAATGAGCGAGTACACCAAAGATTGTAATGCCGTTGCATCCTGCCTAGGACACAATATGACTTTCAAAGGGATGTATGGCCAACCGAGGCAACTTGTACGAGACACCACTGAACGACTTTGTAATGCTATCAACTCCAATCAGCCCCAAAGCCCTATCAAGTTTGTTTTAATGAACAGTTCTGGAAACAGTAATCGCGATTTAGACGAACCCATTTCATTTGCTCAAAAATGTGTTATTGGACTTCTTAGATTATTATTGCCGCCACATGTGGATAACGAGAAAGCAGCCGATTATTTAAGGACACAAATTGCTCAGAAAAATAAGTACATTGAATGGGTTGCCGTTAGACCGGATGGCTTAATAAATGAAGAGGAAGTTACTGCATATGAAGCCTTTCCTTCACCAATAAGAAGTGCCATCTTTGATGCAGGAACCATAAGCCGAATAAATGTAGGGCATTTTATGTCCGAATTGATCAATAACGATACGCTTTGGAATACATGGAAAGGGCAAATGCCCGTAATTTATTCTAAATCTTGAATAACTTAGATTGTAAATAAAAAAACAAGAATGAGTTTAAACATATACTCCTTTATTTTTTCGCTAATGGTCTTGACATCTTGTTCAGATGCGACTAAATTAGATGAGACAGAACCCTGAAAATTAAGTTAATTATTTAATTTCTGATAAAAAAGCTTTTTATAACTTCTACCTATCGGGATTCTCATTATTTCAGTTTCAATCTCACTGTGATTGTATGCCAGAATCTTATCTGAATTCACAATAAATGAACGATGAACCCTAATAAAATTTTTCGATAATCGTTCCTCTGTCTGACTTATACTTTGATGGATTACAAATCGTTTTTCATCTGTATGAATTTTCACGTAATGCCCATAACTTTCAACAACATAAATATCATTCATCATGATTTTAACAACCTTATCGTTCGTTTTACAATACATAAACGCTTCTTGAAAATCATTTTGATTTTCTTCTTTTGCCATGATTTGTGAAGTTTCTTCTAACACACCAAACCATTTGGCCGCCTTATGTACAGATTTAAAAAATCGCTGGAATGTTATTGGTTTCACCAAATAATCAATCGCATCCAAATCGTAACTTTCTAGAGCGTACTCAGAATATGCCGTTGTAAAAATTACCATTGGTTTTGGATTCAACTGCTTCAGATATTCTATACCAGAAATATGTGGCATATTTATATCTAAAAACAGCAAATCAATTTGATTGTTCAGCATGAATTTCTGAGCTTCAATCGCGTTTCTACAGGTTCCAACTATATGTAAAAAATCAATTTTAGAACAATAATCATCAATAATCTCGCGAGCCAATGGTTCGTCATCCACGATTAAACATGATATTTTTTTTAGTTCACTCATTCCTATCAAATATTTTCAATATAGTTAAAAATGAATAGTCTGTTTGGGTTATATCTAGCCGATGATTATCGGGAAATAATATTTCTAATCGCCGTTTTAAATTCTCGATTCCAATTCCTTTTTGCTCATTAATTTTTTCTGTTCCAATACTATTCTCTACCAACAATTTAATCTCTTCTGAATCCGCAAAAAACTGAATAGAAATCCAAGGATTATCACTCCCAAAAGCTTTCACATGTTTAAACGAATTCTCAACCAAAGGAATGAAAAGCAATGGTGGGATATAACCCGAACGTTGGTTATTTACCGTAAAACTTATGTCTACCTCACTCAAACCTCTAGATTTTTCAAAAGCAATGTAATTCGATAAAAATTGTAATTCCTTATCGATATTTATTTTAGACTCATTTGCCTCATAAATTATATACCTCATTATATCAGACAGCTGAACTATACCATCAGAAGTCTGCGCTAAGTTTTTTAGCGACATGGCATACAATCCATTCAAAGCATTGAACAAAAAATGTGGATTTATCTGAGTTCTTAAAAATTTGAGTTCCGCTTGCAATTTTTCGCGTTCAAGCTCCGAGCTTTTTTGCTGCTGTTGCAACCAATATTCAACCACTTTAACACTAAATGGAATGATTACGGAAGTGTTGAGCGTAAGTATCATATTCAACAAATCTGTAAACTTAAACGGGCCGTTTTGCAAATGTTCTTTAAAATAAAACGGATCTACAGTAATATAAGTAACATATTTGGTTACTACTCCAACCACAAACAATAAAACTAAATAACTGATTGTAAACAAAATATATTGAGACTTAGCAAAATATTTCGGCATTAACCAATAAATAACAGGGTAAACCAAAGCGAGTTTAAACGGCAATTCAATTATCTGATTGTAGGATGTTTTAATATAATCATTATCGTAAGTCCCCCACATTAAAGCCCAAAATGCGCACCATAAAAACCAATAAATCACGTGTTGCAACCACTTCGGAATCCCGGTTTTTTGCTTAATTCTATCCGATATTGAATATGTATTTAGCATATTCCACAAGTTTAATACAAAATATCTAAATATGACTATGATTTTCACCAACAACATTTATTGCGCACAAATGACATAAACACAAGCCAATATGTTTTCTATGCAATTAAAATTCCATTTAGGAAACTTATTTTTTTAACTGAATTTTCTGGAGTTCATTTGGGTAAAATTCAAAATGAAAACCCCGATTCTGGTCTCATTCTTTATATTGTTGCATAGTTTTTTATATGCACAACAGAGCATTGTTCCACAAAAAAAGAATTACACCACTTATAGAATAAGTAACCCTCCGAAAATTGATGGAATTCTAGACGACGACGCATGGCACACCAATATGATTGCGACCAATTTCACGCAAACCATTCCGCACAATGGAAGAAAGGCAAGTCAAAAAACGGAAGTGAAAATTTGTTATGACGATGACGCTATTTATGTTGGAGCAATGCTTTTTGATGACAACCCTAGCGGGATTAAACACGATTTAGGGGAACGAGACTCTGAAGATGATGACATAAATTCGGATTTATTTATCATTGAACTGAATCCGCACAACGACAACCAATTGCTTTACGCCTTTAAACTTTCGGCTTCAAATGTGCAAATCGACGAAAAGGTAACCTACTCTAATTGGGACAAAACTTGGGATGCTATTTGGTATAGCAATGTAACTATTTCGGAGAATGGTTGGTCGGCAGAGATAAAAATTCCATTTTCGTCTTTGCGAATTCCAAAAGCAGAAAATCAAGTGTGGGGTATGCATTTGTATCGCTGTATAAAACGAAACGAAGAGTGGGTTTCTTGGAATTATGTTAACCAAAAAGAAGAAAGCACCGTTCACCAAGCAGGGTTGCTTTCGGGAATTTCGGATATAAATCCGCCGCTCAGGCTTTCATTTATGCCTTATGTTTCTTTTTCCGAAACGCATAATGGAAACACAAATAATTGGGATTCAGAATTTAAAGGCGGCATGGATTTAAAATTAGGTTTAAGTAAAAGCCATACTTTGGATATGATATTAGTGCCCGATTTTGGACAAGTTCAATCTGATGATGAAATCTTAAACCTTTCGAGTGTAGAAACTTATTACGACGAAAAACGAGCATTCTTTACCGAAGGATCAGAGCTTTTTGGAAAAGCAAATGTTTTTTATTCAAGGCGAATTGGAACCACTCCAATTAAATACAGTGATGTCTATTCTAATTTGGATGAAAATGAAATTGTCTCAGAAAACCCTGATGAAACTCAAATTATGAATGCAACAAAAATATCGGGGCGAAACAAAAAAGGATTGGCCATTGGTTTTCTAAATGCAATTACGGCAAATACAAATGCAAGCATAAAAGATACAATTAGTGGCGATTCAAGAAAATTCAAAACGCAAGGTTTAACAAATTACAATGTTATGGTCATTGATAAGTCGTTAAAAAACACCAATACAATAAGTTTCATTAATACGAATTATTATGAGACCGACTCTGACATAGTTTCGGATGTTTTTGGAACCGATTTTACTTTCACAAATAAATCTAATTCTCATGCCATTTTCGGAAAAGCTGCAATGAGCTATGTCGATGAGGGTGAAATCTCTTTAGGATACTATTACAATCTATCATTCAATAAGATAAAAGGGAATTTTAGATATGCGCTTACCCATAAAATCATTGACGATGAGTACAATCCAAACTACTTAGGATACTTGGATAATAACAACAAAATTGTGAATAGTTTTGTGTTTGAATATAACATTTATGAGCCCTTCGGGCATATATTGAGCATGTATAACAATATTACTTTTTCTAATAATTATTTATACAATCCAACAAAATTTGCTTCGTTTGAGATTGACGCTCAAAGTACAATTTTATTTAAAAACAACTGGAAAACAAGTCTTTACATTGGAGGAACTCCCGTAAATAAATACGATTATAACGAACCTAGGGTCGAAGGTAAAAAATTCATGGAACCAACTGCTGCCTATACCGGATTCAATATACAAACAGATCAAAGAAGAGCCCTATCCATTTCTGTAGCTGCAGATTATTGGGGAACGTTTGAACAGAATAAAATGGCGTCTAACCTATCTTTAAGTCCTTTATTTAGAATCAACAGCAAAATGAAACTTGAACTAACCTCAGCTGTTACCTTTTTGAAAAATGGCTACACATACGTTGGCAATATAAGTGATTCTGATATTTATTTCGGAAGATATGATGCCAAATATATCACCAACACACTAGAATTCAGCTATCTATTCAACGAATACATTTCGCTTTCTCTACGCTCTCGACACTATTGGGCTCCAATTAATTACAAACAATTTTATCTACTTAACGAGGATGGAACCATGAATAATGATATCCCAAACGATATCGCTTACGATGATATAAATTATAATGTCTTTAATATAGATTTCGTATTTAACTGGCAATTTGCCCCTGGAAGTTATCTCAGTCTAATTTGGAAAAATGGAATTAGTAATTATTCAAACGAGATTGATCAAAATTATTTTGGGAACTTAAACAATACTTGGAAAAGCGACCAAACAAATCAATTGGCCATTAAATTAATTTATTACTTAGACTGGAATAGGCTATTTTAAAGATTTTTTAATGTTAGAATAAATCATTTAATAATAAAAGCTACGGCTCCGTTGTATTTGTAAAATTATGATCTAGAATCCATAGTCAACCAGCAAGCTTTTATAATAATTAATTTGAGAAAAAATAACCTTTAAACATTCGCTTTTATAAATTTAAGGGAGGTAAAAAGGCCTAGTAACACTATAAATTTGACACCCGAAGAAAAACTCTTAACCATCAAGCTATTCCATACCATAATCTGGGTGTTTTTTGCTACAATAATTTTCTATATTCTGTATTGTGGAATAACCAATAATATTAATTTTTACACCCGGACCTGTATTGCTTTGGTTCTAGTTGAAGGATTAACGCTTTTAATCTTCAGAATGTTCTGTCCCCTTACCTTGCTAGCCAGAAAGTATTCAGACTCTACCAAGGACAATTTTGACATTTTCCTCCCAAACTGGCTTGCAAAATATAACAAGTACATATTCACCGCTATTTTTATGGCAGGGCTTTCCATTGTTTTGTATCGTTCTTTCCTGCAATAACAGAAGATGCCTCACTACAAATAAAATGGTCGTTACTTGAGGTAACAATAAACACCGTATTAATAGTTTTAATCACACTACAACAATACTTACTACTTTACTTTTATACCTAAAAGCTCTTTAAATACTGGCTATTTGTGTTTATTTTTCAAGAAAGTACCAGCAAGTTATTTTGATGTGATATTTTTTTATCACATAATTATCATAACTTTTAACATACCATTAATAATCGGAACTTTTGTAAACAATAGTCATCAAAAAATTAAAGTAGAAAATGTTCCATATTTCCATAGACAGATTCGAAAACAAGCCAGAATTCACTTCTGATTGAACAGATTTTGATAATTCCAAAACGGAATTGCATATTCGTGCGGACTCATAAAAACAGAAAGCTCTTAAATACTCCCAATATTATAAACTAAAAAATAACTACTCACAGCAAAAGGAATAGTTCATATCTTTGGATTTCCTTATCTTTAAGCAACTTAAGGCCCCAACCGCCGTATTACACAAACTGCTTCAATGACATAAATAAATTCTAACCAATCCAAAATCCGCCAATGGTAAGTTTGTTCATAATAGGGTACTTATTAATCACGCTTGGAATTGGATTTTGGGCTTCCCGAAAAATAAAAACTTCTGGAGATTTTGCCCTTGCAGGGAAAAGCCTTTCCACGTCGCTTGTTGGCGTCACCCTATTTGCTACATGGTTTGGGAGCAGTCAAATTATGGGAAATCCCGGATATTTCATTGTAGATGGCTTTACTTCATACATCACGCTAACCTTATCAGGTGGGATTTGTTTGTTTATTGTTGGACAGTTCTACGCCCGAAAACTGTACCGAATGAATATTGTTACCATAAATGATTTCTTCGGAAGAAGGTATAACAAAAATCTTGAAGCCGCCTCTTCTCTTTTAATGGTGTTCTCCTACCCCCACTGGATCGCGGCACAATTTGTTGCCTTGGCCTATTTGTTCAATGCGGTCATGGATATCCCATTTAATTATGGAATTTTGATAGGCGCTTCAATAGTTGTGTTTTACACATATATAGGCGGCATGTGGGCCGTAGCCTATACAGACATGGTGCAAAGCATCATGATTCTTTTAGGCCTATTTATACTGCTATTTGAAATATTACACAATACAGGAGGTATTGTACCAATTTTCGAAAACCAGCCAAGCGATTTCTTTAAATTAACTCCGAAAGGAGGCCTAGATGCATGGTCTGAATATATAGCACTTCTGTTGGCATTTATTGCCGGAGCCATTCCTGTTCAAGAAATCTATCAACGCGTGTTTTCTGCTAAAAATGAAAATGCAGCACGTAAGGGCCTCTTCCTAGGAGCCTTTCTAATGGTGGTCATCCCCAGCATTCCACTGATCATTGGTTTAGGAGGTGTTTACTTATATCCCGAATTAATGAACAATGGCAATAGCCAAGACATCATACCTTCCTTGGTAAAAATAATGACAAGTGTTCCAGTACAGGTCCTTTTTTATGGAGCGATGATATCGGCCATTTTAAGTACTTCAAGTGGGGCAATGTTAGCACCGGCAACAGTGATAGGAGAAAACTTGATCAAGCCTTACGTAAAAAAACTTTCAGACAAACAGTTACTGCTATACACCAGACTAAGCGTTGTTTTAGTGGCAGTCATATCTTGCTATTTTGCGTTTGATGATTCCGATATTGTAGGTTTGGTGGCAGCCTCTCTAAGTCTTATTTTGGTCTGTCTTTTTGCGCCTTTTACCTTTGGTTTATTTTGGAAGAAAGCCTCTGTGTCAGGAGCCTGGGCTGCCATAATCATTGGAGGTCTTACATGGTTCTTCTGTTTTATGTATGAAACCAGAATAGACGCTACCATCTACGGAACGGCCATAAGTTGTGTAAGCATGGTAATGGGTAGTTTGCTTTTCCCTGATAAAATTAAGCACAGCGCCATTCAAACTACAATACTAAGGGACAAATAAGTACAAAGTATTTTCATTTCAATTAGTTATATTTATAACACTGTTGTACAACATTTAACCTCACAATGAAAATCGGATTTTTAATTATATTAATATTGGTTAGCAGTAGTTGTAAAGATACGCCTGAAAATAATTCAGATTCAACAAAAACAGACAGGTTTGAATTACTTCCTTACCCAGATAGTGCTGAACAGGAAAAATATTTAAAGTCACAAAATTTGAACTCTTTTCTTGAAAATCCCATTGACTTACAGAAATTCAAGTCCAAGAAAAACAGAAATGTAACAACGAGTGTAAATAACGGATTGAAATATCAATACCATCCTGCAATCAGTGATTCAATATTTTATGGTTACAATTTTATTACTGACAGCATTGGACCAAAAGGAATAAACGAAATTGTAGTTTTTAAATACGGAGAAAACAAACATAGATTCGAAGATGAATCTGAAATTCTAATAGAAATGAGAATTTTCAATGAAGATTCGGATTTAGGAAAAGCAAATCTAATAGGACTTTTAAAAACGGAATTGGAATCTGAATTTGGGAATGACTATCTGACTTTTGACAATGGAATTGCTTACTCGAATAAGAACAAAATTTTGATTTTGCAAATGGACAGTTCTAAAGTCAAATCTTATAGATATATAAAATTAAATACCGAGAAAATCGACATAGAATTAATCGAACAAATAATAAATTAAAAAACGTTGTACAACACCGTGTATAATTCATTGCTTCCGATTTTGCTTCGCCAGTTCGCATTTTGTGCTCGTGCCCTCACGAAAAATCCTCGAAACTTCACTATATTAGTTTCTTAACCCGAAAATCCTAGCGGATTTTCACGCAACCAAACTATACACAAACTGAAGAAATTGTATCAGCTTATCATTAAAAACAGCTTTTTGCTACAACCATGCTAGACCTTTACGGATATCTTAAGACCACTACCAATTACAAAAAGCTTCAAATCCATGATTTGCTATTCATTGAATACAAATGTTTGGTAAATGAAGTAAAAGCTGGCATTTGGTCCCAATCCAATTACTTTGTGTTTGTGACCTCTGGAAAAAAAATGTGGCGGAGCATCTATGAGGATTATGTGGTGGAGGCCGGAGATTCCCTATTTGTAAAAAAAGGCGCCAACTTGGTGCACCAATATTTTGATGAAGACTATTGTGCCTTGATGGTATTCATCCCAGATGAATTTATTAAGAAGTTCATTCAAAGGTTTGCCGCTATTGTTACGAAAAGCGCTTCAAATGAAGAGCATCCTACAGATGCCGTAATCAGGGTCCAGCTAGATACGTATTTGGAAGGCTATATTAATTCCCTAGCTGCTTTTTTGGGCTCCCCCTCCTATCCCGACAAAAACCTACTCCAGCTTAAATTTGAAGAACTGTTGCTCAATATCTTTACCAATCCCATTCACCAAACATTGGCTGAATACCTCCTATCCATCACTAAGGAACAAAGCGCCCAATTGCAACAGGTTATGGAGGAAAACTTTGCCTATTGTTTAAATCTGGAGCAGTATGCCAGTTTGTGCCATATGAGCCTGAGCTCGTTCAAAAGAAATTTTCAGGACATCTACAAAACCTCACCGGGGAAATGGCTTTCCAACAAGCGCCTCGACCTTGCCGCCCACCTCCTAACCACCACCGATAAAGCCGTAAATATCATTGGATTTGAATGTGGATTCGAAGAGCCTTCCAGTTTTATAAGGGCATTTAAACAACGATTTTCGGTAACACCTCTACAATATAGAGATGCTTAAACTAAGTAATAAACAATTGTAAAAGTCCATTTTCACCCTTTTGGACCGAATTGTCAATTTTATGGACTTTTGCGCCTATCCCTAAGGGGCATTCCATCTATACTTTTGTATTGTAACCATTTATTAATCAATAAAATATCAAAGTATGGAAACTCTAGCAAAAACAGTAAACGGATTTAATCAGGAAGATATCGTCGCGGTAGTAACAGCGCTTCAAACCACCCCTGAAATTGGAAATTTTCAACTTCGTGCCACCAACGAATGGATAGACGGAGGACACAACAGAAGTTACATTCAGGGCTTTTACGGAGCCTGTCAAGAAGACACCAGTAGAACGGAACCTTTTATTTATGACAATGATGAACCTCCGGTACTTCTTGGACACAACAAAGGTGCCAACCCAGGAGAAGTTTTGCTTCACGGATTATTGGGATGTATGACCACTGCCATGGTATTATTGGCCGCCGCAAGGGGCATTGAAATTGAAAGCGTATCCTCTAAAATTGAAGGCGACATAGACATTAAAGGATTCCTAGGCTTAAATGCCACAGGGCCAAAAGGGTTCAAACAAATTAGGGTAACTTTTGATATCAAAGGTTCAGACGAGGCTCAAAAACAGGAATTGATAACCTTGGCAAAGCAGTCGCCAATCTTCAACTCCCTTGTCAACCCCATGGATGTTCAAGTTGGATTGCAAAATTGATCTTACCCAAAAAGAGGTCTTTGGTATTTCCGCCAAAGACCTCTTTTTAATTTTGCCCATTTTATTTCCTAAATTAGAACCATAACAACGGACCTTAAAGAATCAAAAAACTAAAACCATGACAAACTACATAGATGCCTTCGTCTTTCCAATTCCTCAAGCTTATTTGGAGGAATATAAAAAGGTCGCGGAAAAAGTAGCTGACATTTGGAAAGAATACGGAGCAATTGCCTACTTCGAATTTATTGGTGACGAGTTACATATGGAAGGAACCCAATCCTTTATTGAAACCGTAAATGCCAAAGAAGACGAGAAAGTTATCTTTGGTTGGACGGTATTCCCTTCAAAAGAAGTGCGTGATTTGGCCAACCAAAAAGTGCCAACCGACCCAAGAATAAAAGAACTGGTAGACCCCTTGACTAATCCTGAAAAATTGATTTTTGATGCCAGCAGAATGGCCTATGGAGGATTTAAACCTTTTGTTGAATCAAAATAGTTACGTTAGAATATAAGAAACAATAGATACGCTGTAATAATTAAAAATACTACTATATATCATAACATTCCTTTTTCAAGCTCTTCCCCCTCCTCCAAGTAAAAGCAAACTCGCAGCAGAAAAATTACTAGCAAATACTAAAGTTGGTTCCATTTACCTATCTTTAATACAACCAACACTTCAACATCAATCCAGCCATCAAGCCCATAACCAATAAAAAAATTAACCGTTTCCAACCAACCACCAACCCATGATAAAATTCTTTAGGAAAACACGCTACAATATTATGCTGCAAAATAACACCACTAAATACTTGAAATACGCCATAGGAGAAATCATTCTTGTGGTCATTGGAATTTTAATTGCCCTAAGTATCAACAACTGGAACCAAAACAGGATTGAACGCAAAAAGGAAAAACAGATTATCAATGAACTCATTGTGGACCTCGAGGATCAGTCAAAAGTACTGACCAACTATATAGAAGTAGAATCAAGCTTTTATCAAAATGGCAGGGATCTTTTAAAGTACTTTTCAGTAAATCAAACATTTTATGGTGCCGACAGTATTTATGGGAAACTGAATTCATTGGTATCAAGGCAAACCTTTAACCCCATAAATACCACCTTTCAGGAACTCATCTCAACTGGAACCATTGGAATCTTACAAGACGAGACCACCAAAAGAAAAATCATACAATATTACAACGAGCTGAAAAGAATTTCATTGGTAATTGGAAATAACAACATTCATATTGTAGATGCTATTTACCAACAGGAACTGTTGAAACAAACCACGTTTATTTTAGATGAAGACGATAGCGATCTAAAAACAATAAACAATGCTATTTTCAATGAAAAATCACTGGGCCGCATACGGCAAATATCAAAGAATGAACTTTCTATAGACAGAAATACGTTACACCTCTTCAATTTGTTGGAACAACGAACCGTTGTTGCCATGTCGCATATGGAACTATACAAAACAGTCCAGAAAAATACAGAGCAATTGCTTTCAGACATAAAAACACCAATGGATTAGCAAAGAATTAATAACATGAAGGGCTGCTTAAACAATTTTAAAAGTTAATGATTCCGATCGCAAATCCAGCTCCCATTTCCTTAGGTAAGATTAGGGTTAAAAACCAAACTTGATTTTCGGTAATAAAAAGCAACATGCAAAAAGAGAAAAGACTCCTTTCAAGATGCACAATCAACAAACATACTGAATACCTGAAAGTTGATTTTCTTTAACTATCTTTAATCTTAACAAACCATTGTATCTCTCCGATATAAAACGCAATGTTTAGAACCATCGCTTCAATAATATGTATGTTAAGTAGTTTTGTCTTGGAAAGCCAAGTAAACCTCGATTCGCTATACACAATTTGGAAGGACCACACCCTTCAGGATTCTATTAGAACCAAAGCATATTCAGATTATATCTGGGATGGCTACCTCTTTTCCCAACCCGATTCGGCATTTATTCTTGCGGAAAAATTGGTAGCCTTTGGACAAACCGCCAAGTATCCAAGAGCGGAATTTGCGGGCTATACCATTCAAGGAGTATCATGGGTAAACAGAAGTGAGTATCAAAAAACGCTTCAATATTACCTCAAAGCCTTAGAAATAGCGAAACAAATGGGGCATCCAGCAGCCCTTTCCATTGCCTATAATAATGTGGGTAGTGTGTATCATGACAAGGGCGAATATACCAAAGCTCTGGACCATTACATCAAAAGCCTTAAGTTCAAGGAACCTAAGCAAATGGGCACGACGCTCAATAATATAGGGACCATCTACCTAAACCAAGGAAATTATACCAAAGCTTTGGAATATACCTTGCAAAGTTTGGAAATCAATCAGCAAAAGGGAGACCAAGGAGCAGAAGCCCTCTCCCTATCTAAAATTGGCGACATTTATAGACATCAAGAGGATTACAACAATGCCTTCGACTATTACTCCCAAAGCCTTCACATTTTTGAACAAATTGATCATCAAAAAGGAATTGCCGAAACCTATGGCAATATTGCACAACTGTACTACCTTCAAAACAAATATCCCAAGGCACTGGACAATTACAAAAAAGGCCTGACCTATTACGAACAGCTTGGAGACAAAAATGGCATTGCGGTTTCTGTAAATAACATTGGGGATATTTACCTAAGGCAAAAAAACTATCCAAAAGCACTCAAGCATTGCCAAAGAGGCTATGACATTGCCATAAGTATTAACTCCCTGCCTAGAAAAAGAGCCAGTTGCCATTGTTTATATGATATTTACAAAGCACTAGGCAATGACGACCAAGCCCTCTATTACCTAGAACTATTCCATACAGCTCAAGATAGCCTCAAATTTCAAGAAACGGGAAAAAAACTACAGCAAATGGAGTTTCAAGCCGAAGCTCGTTCTTTACAGGAAGCACATAACGAGGATATTCGCCACGAAGAAAACACAAGAAACATCAGCTTAATAGTTGGAGCCTTTTTCTTGTTATTGGCTGGAAGTTTTTATATGAGGTGGCGTTACGTTAGAAAATCCAAAGCATCATTACAAATTGAAAAGGAACGGTCGGACAATCTGCTTCTGAACATCCTCCCCAAAGAGGTGGCCCAAGAACTCAAGGAATTGGGAAAATCTGAACCTAGAAAGTTTGAGAGTGTCACGATACTATTCTCCGATTTCCAGGACTTCACAAAACTCACCGCCTCCATTCCTGCCACAAAACTCGTGGTTGAACTACACGACATCTTTGGGGCATTTGATGATATCATGGATGAATTTGGCATTGAAAAAATAGAAACTATAGGCGACGCCTATTTGGCCGCAAGTGGTTTACCTCAAGGAAATCCGAATCATGCTATAAATTGTGTGAGAGCGGCATTCCGCATGGTAGAGTTTCTTGAACAACGCAATAAAAACAGTGACATTCAATGGAACATGCGCATAGGGATCCATTCAGGACCCGTCATTGCAGGCGTTGTTGGAAAAAAGAAATTTGCCTACGACCTCTTTGGTGATTCGGTAAATACGGCCAGCCGAATTGAAACTAATGGGCAGGTTAGCAAAGTAAATATTAGTCAAGCAACCTACGACTTATTGAAAAACGAACAAGACCTTGTCTTTGAACCAAGAGGTAAGATTGAAGCAAAGGGCAAAGGTGAAATCGAGATGTATTTTGTCTCAAAAAAATGAATGATTTTGAAAGATCACCTGAAAACAACGTCCTCATTTCAATTTCCAAACATTTAGATTATGAGATTCAAAATCATTGGCTTTACTTTTAAAAAACTTTTACTTCTAATATTTTTAGCACTTTGTTCTTTAAAAAATCACTCTTATTCACAGACAACAAATTGCTTTAGTGAAGAACAGATTAAAATAATCAAAACTGGAATTGATCATTTTGAATCTAAACTTCAGGACAGATATCCCGATATGAACATTGAAATGGCATACTTCAAGTATGTAGATGATTTAAGCACCAAAAAAATCACCTCTAATTTCTTCCTTGACAGTATTTCAAGGACAATTAACGATCAAATCAGAAAATTAAAAGTATGGAACACAAGTATTCGTTCAGATGAAAATATGAATAGAGAAGCCAAACTCCTCCATGTTGAAGAAATGAATGAATACAATGTTAAATTAGATAAAAACATTTCTGATTGCTTAACCAAGCAAACTGATTGTGAGGGAATAGAAAATCTTCTTGTTGCAAATTCTAAATTAAGATTGAGTCCTAATACAATAAGAGACTTTATTTACGCAGGAGCAAGTGAATCTGATTTTAAAGAAGAAATAAACAAAATGGCACTTGTCCTCTGTGTTTATTACCAAATAGCGTTTAACATTCAAAAATAATATTGCCCATTCAATATTGATAACTTCTTATTTATACCTTAGAAAATCAATAGCTACCACAAGAACCGTCTTCTTTCTCTATTTTAAAAAACACCTACTAAAAAGTCTTTCCACATAAAACTCAAGAAGCTAATATAGATGGTGCACCCTATCAACACCTCCATCAACCATCATGACTACTCTGGGAATTTTACCTTAAATTTGAAGTAAGCCAGAAATAACAACAGAAATGGAACTAAGCGAAATAGAAAAAGTTGAACTTTTGTACCTTCAAATGGACGATTACTTGGAGATTAAGGATGTTATGCAGTCTGCATACACCTCCATGCCCGATGTGTATTGGAAAGAAAAACACATCGAAGCCTTACTGAAAAAATTCCCAGAAGGACAAGTTGTTATAAAGGTAAACGGGCAGATTGCTGGGTGCGCATTATCCATTATCGTGGATTATAATAGTCATGACGACAACCATTCTTACAAGCAAATAACAGCAAATTACACCTTCGATTCACATACGTATGATGGTGATCTGCTATACGGAATAGACGTATTCATCAAACCTGAATATAGAGGACTGAGACTAGGAAGAAGGCTTTATGATTATAGGAAAGAGCTATGTGAAAAATTAAACCTAAAAGGAATAGCCTTTGGGGGAAGAATTCCAAACTATCACAAGTATTCCAAGGAACTTACCCCAAAAGAATACATCGAAAAAGTAAGAAGAAAAGAAATCCACGACCCTGTACTAAACTTTCAAATTTCTAACGATTTTCACCCTGCTAGGATTTTAAAAGGATACCTTGAGGGAGACCAGGCATCCATGGAGTTTGCCGTGCTTCTTGAATGGGACAACATTTATTATGAAAAGCCTACCAAAAAGGCGGAAGTCAAAAAAACTGTGGTCCGACTGGGATTAATCCAATGGCAAATGAGGCCTTACAAGGATATTGATTCGTTGCTTCAACAGGTCGAATATTTTGTGGATGCTGTCTCTGGGTACAGATCGGATTTTGCCTTGTTTCCAGAATTTTTCAATGCCCCTTTAATGGCGCAATACAATCACTTAACCGAGCCTGAGGCCATCCGGGAATTGGCGAAATACACAGATGACATTGTTCAGAAATTCTCAAATCTATCCATAACATACAACATCAATATCATTGCGGGAAGTATGCCAGAAATGAGAGATGGCACGCTCTACAATGTAGGCTATCTCTGTAAAAGAGACGGTACTATAGAGCCCTACGAAAAAATCCACGTCACCCCAGACGAGGCAAAAGTATGGGGAATGCAAGGAGGAAATGAAGTAAAGGTATTTGATACCGATTGTGGTAAAATTGGAATTTTGATATGCTATGATTCCGAGTTTCCCGAACTAAGCAGACTTCTTGCCGATGATGGTATGGACATATTGTTTGTGCCATTTTTAACCGATACTCAAAATGGGTATTCTAGGGTAAGACACTGCGCACAAGCAAGGGCAATTGAAAATGAATGTTATGTAGCCATCGCGGGAAGTGTCGGGAATTTGCCCAATGTGCACAATATGGATATTCAGTTTGCCCAGTCCATGGTGTTTACGCCCTGTGATTTTTCATTTCCCACCAATGGCATAAAAGCCGAGGCAACCCCAAACACCGAAATGATTTTGATTGCCGATGTTGATATTGATTTGCTTAGAGAATTAAATGAATTTGGTAGCGTAAGAAACCTTAAAGACAGAAGAAAGGACGTGTTTGAATTAAAAAGAAAAAAGTAACCTAGAACTTTATAGTACATCATTGTTGATTTATGGAATAAGGCAATAGTGTTAACCAGCTGCAACGCTTATTTAGAAATCATGAACCTAAATCAGATAACAGTTCCCTCGTTGGATTTGACAAAATCAATACCGTTTTATGAAAAACTAGGACTTAAATTGATTGTAAAATCCTTACCCCATTATGCAAGATTTGAATGCCCCAATGGCACCTCAACCTTTTCAATTCATCAAACGGAAAAGTTACCTACCGGCGATGGAATTTACGTGTACTTTGAATGCGAAAACCTTGATGCACAAGTTGAAAAAATAAAAAGAAAAGGCATTCAATTTGATCAAGAACCAACAGATCAAAGTTGGTTGTGGAGAGAAGCTAGACTGAAAGATGTGGATGGAAACCAATTGATATTGTTTTATGCCGGAGAAAACCGATTGCACCCACCTTGGCGAATTGAAAACAATATATAAACGTTACCCTTAATTGCTCCTGAAAAACAATAACCATCTGAAAAAAAATTCTAAATTAGAAAATATTAAAATTATAATTTTACTACAATGGAAACAAAAAAAAAATGGTACAACAGATATATATTAGGTTATTTATTGATTTTTTTTCCTCCACTTGGACTTTATGGGGTTTATAAAAGTGAAACTGTCCCACTAAAATGGAAAAAGGCAACTTACGCAGCTTTTGCGTTGGCAATGATTGGTCTTATAATAATGTATTCAATTTAACTTCAAGTTTTCAAATTATAATTATTGTCTGCAAACATTTACTGACAAAAAAACTAAAAAAGGCATCAAACCGATTTGAAGAATTGAAAAAGTAACGCTTGAGAAATCACATCGGAATTTTATCTAGATCGAATTCCTAATTAACAGATTGAATGTTAAATTAAGGGAAAACGTGTCGCAAAAAAGGGTAACAACGTATATAAAAAATTGCTAATTTAGTTCCAAACCGATAAAGGTTGCTTGTTTTGCTAGGTTCATATACAAACCGATATTTTCTTGGTTCCTGATGCATTAGAATCTACTTTGAAATGCAAGAACTAATCATTAACCAAAATTCAAGTATATTTAATCCGAAAATTGACAGTTATAAAAACCCAAGATCATAGATAATAAATACAGCCCATTTTGAATTTATCCGATTATGTAAAAAGAAGAAATGGGGTTCCCATAGGTGCTAGTAATTCCCTACGCAATATGCTCAGTCGTTCGTTGGGAGCTGGAACGTTTTCACGATTTTGGCATTATTGGAATCCTATTTGGAGGTATTATCTGGGCAAATATATTTTCAAACCTCTCAAATCTATTGCCCCGTCATCCTTGTCATTACTCATTACTTTTGTAGTCTGCGGCTTTATTCACGATTTAGCCATTATGTTGTTAAAATGGAAGTTTACCCTCCTCCTAACCCCTTGGTTTCTATTCATGGGACTCTCTTTGATTTTAAGTGATTATTTAAAAATTAACTATTCAAAATTTCCTTGGGCTGTACGTGCAGCAATCAACCTAACAATCATTTCAGGCTGTTTATTAGTAGCCTATCAATTAAGAATTGGAAAATAACCACTTAAATTCCAACACATACACGTCGCATAGACTCTTAAAATTCCACTAAACACTTACTATTCTCTGAAAACTTCCGCATCTTTGCCACAAATTAGGCATTGTGAATTTTAAAGACAAAGAACTCATTATCTTCGACTTTGATGGCACGCTCATCAATAGCATTCCAGATCTCACCTTGGCAATCAATAAAATGTTATCACACTACAATTTATTGCCATTAACCATCGAACAGGTAACGCCTTTTGTAGGCAATGGCGCCAAACCCTTAGTACGTAGATCTCTGGAACTTTCCATGCAAAACAACAGTATTTCGGAGGGGCTTATGAAAGAAGCTTTTGATATTTATTTTTCAGCTTACAAACAGGACACTTGTGTCGATACCTTTATGTATCCAGGAGTCCTAGACACCTTAAACTATCTAGATAAAACTGGTTACCAAATGGTAATCTGCACCAATAAACCGTTGGATTTTATCGAACCTATTTTGGATAAATTAGAAATCAAACAATTCTTCAAATATTGGATTGGAGAAAATTCATTGCCTCTTAAAAAACCAAATGCGGCTCCCCTACTTCATTTGGTCGACACCATGAATACAACTATAGAAAAGTCCATTATGGTGGGAGACTCCAAAAACGATATTCTTGCGGCACAAAATGCCAATATGGAAAATATCGGTCTAAGTTATGGGTACAACTACAACGAAAATATTGCAGATTACAACCCTACCCTTGTAGTGGATCAATTCTCTGAGCTCCAAAAACTGTTTTAGCATGAGCAAAATTTACAATGTTGGTATTATTGGAGGAGGCATTTCTGGAGTGGTTACTGCGTTGGAATTGGCAAATTATGGCGTAGATAGCATTTTGTTTGAACAGCAGAGCAGTGTGGTTAACGGCCCTCCGTTTTGCCATTTGCATGCGGGTGGAAATCTGTATCCGGAGATTTCCGACGAGCAGTGCAAAATACTCATGAAACAGTCGATAGAGATGGCACGTTTGTTTCCGCAATCTATTGACGAAAGACCAACATTTATAAGCATTCCCAAGTCAGAAAAACAAGATATTGGCAACATTTTGGAACGCCTTGATATGTTGGTGACCTATTACCAAACATTAATAAAAGAAGACCCTGAAAATGAAATCCTAGGAGTTCCAAAAGACTACTACAAACTTTATAATGAAGAAGATTTAAAGGCATTATCCAAACAACCAACCATAGAACGTCCAAGTTCTCCTGACGAATGGATGTGCAATGCCATTAAAATAATTGATTACAAAAAATTAAAAACACCCGTAGTCTTGGTCCAGGAATATGGCTGGAACCTTTTCAGGTTGGCAGCTCAAGCGCAATTAGCCTTAAATAAATCTAATAAGTGTAGCCTAAAAACAAATACCTCTGTTACCAAGATTAAAGATGTTAGAAATGAAAAGTTGGATTATAACTGGGAGATTTATACGCACGACGGAGTTTACAAAGTCAAATATTTAGTCAATTCTAGCGGTTTTAATACTGGAAAATTTGATGAGTCCTTACGCATAAACACGAAACGTCTTATTGAATTTAAAGCTGCTTATGTTTCAAAATGGCAGCCCATCTCTGGTTTAATTCCTGAACTCATCTTTCATGGGGAACGCGGCACTCCAAATGGGATGGCCCAACTTACTCCCTATTGTGATGATTATTATCAAATTCACGGGATGACCAAGGACATTACATTGTTCGAAAATGGATTGGTACAATCAAAAGATAATGGAGCCCAGCCTGAATTTAACGATGACATTAAGGAAAAATTAAAGAACGGTTGGGAAGACAATGAAATTAAAAACAGAACAAAAAAAGCAATTGATTTTGTTGCCAAATTTGTACCTTCTTTTGATTCTGCCTCTCTTGGTGGACCGCCTTTGTACGGAGCTCAGCAAATTTCTGGGGACGATCCAAGCTTAAGGGTTGGTGAGGTTAGTTTTCCTAGCAAATCCTATGCGCGAAGCGAAATCATCAAAGCCTCTTCTGCCCTAACGGTTGCTAATCAAATCATCCATAAAATTCAAGAGGAAGAAATAATTCCTCCCATCCAAACCAAATTAGAGCAAAACGCCTTATTGGATAGTATCTCTAAAGATGAAATTAATGACTTCGCTAGCGAATTGGCCATTCAACGTGGATACCCAGAGGCACTGTCAAGATTGCTTATTGAAAAAAAATAGTCGCAATACACTCACTATTCACGGCTTACCCATAATTACACAGAGTGTCATAACACCTTTTGTCTTCATTCTTAATTTAAGATAAAAAAGTTCAGTATTTTCACACAAGTTAAGAACGATTGGATGAACCTAATTGGTCTTTAATCAACCTGAAAAACCAAACTTGATGATTAAGACAAAATTGAACACTATAATCAAATTACTTTCAGTAAGCTTCCTTGCTATTACTTTTTCAAACTGTTCCCCGGATAAGCCTTCCGAAATAACAACTCCCGAAAAACATCTTAAACTTTGGTACGATAAGCCCGCAAAACTTTGGGAGGAGGCTTTACCTATTGGGAACGGAAGAATTGGCGCCATGGTTTTTGGCAAAACCAACCAAGAGGTCATTCAGTTTAATGAAGAAACTGTTTGGGCCGGGGGGCCTGGAAACAATATACTTCCAGAGATTAAGGAACACTTACCTAAAGTTCGTCAGCTCATTTTTGAAGGCAAATATGAGAAAGCCCAAAATTTGGCAAACTCCTATTTACCACGTCGAGCCACTAGTAATAACAACTATGGCATGTGCTATCAGCCAGTGGGCAATTTGCAAATAACCTTACCTGACAGCACAAATATTACCGATTATTATAGAGATTTAGACATCTCAAATGCCGTGTCTACCGTAAAATACACCGCCAACGGTATCAACTACCAAAGAAAGGTCATCGCTTCCCTTGAAGATGATATTATTGCAGTTGAAATATCGTCCAACACCCCTTCTAGCATTTCTTGTATCCTTTCGGTTAATAGCCCTCATGAAAATCAGAATTTAGAAGTGAACAGCAATGCCTTATGGTTGCGAGGCATCAGTAGTGATTACGAAAACAAAAAAGGGAGTGTAAAATTCACATCCATTATTAAGCCAAAGCTTTTTGGAGGAAAGCTCACTTCAACGGATAGTTCATTGGTTATTTCCAATGCCGACAAACTAATAATTTACTTATCGGTAGCTACCAATTTCAAGTCCTACAATGACCTTACAGAGGATGCCGATTTAAAAGCTTCCAAATTATTAGAAGAAGCCCATAAAAAAGAATTTGTTGAATTACAAAAAGCACACACAACCGCGTACAAAAACTATTTTGACCGGGTTGAAATTGATCTTGGGACAACAGATTCCATCAACAATCCAACAGATGTACGTTTGGAGCAGTTTAACACTTCTAATGATCCTCAATTAGTTGCATTGTACTATCAATTTGGACGTTATCTTTTAATTTCAAGCTCACAACCAGGAACCCAAGCTGCCAACCTACAAGGTCTTTGGAACAACAAAATAAAACCGCCATGGGATAGCAAATACACTGTCAATATCAATACGGAAATGAACTATTGGCCTGCCGAACCAACCAACCTTTCGGAAATGCACAGCCCATTGTTCGACCTTATTGAGGACATTTCAAAAACAGGAGAAGAATCAGCCTCACAAATGTATGGCGCTAGAGGTTGGAACATCCACCATAATACCGACATATGGAGAATATCTGGAGTTGTAGATGGGGGTTATTACGGCTTATGGCCAATGGGAGGTGCTTGGTTGAGTCAACATCTTTGGTACCATTACTTGTTTACTGGAGATAAAGATTTTTTGAAAGAGAATTACCAAATTTTAAAAGGGATCTCATTATTCTATAAAGATATCTTGGTTGAAGAACCCAAAAATAATTGGTTGGTAATTTGCCCATCTATGTCTCCGGAAAATTCCCATCATGAAAAAACTACCATTGCAGGTGGGACCACTATGGACAATCAGCTGGTTAATGATGTCTTCAACAATGTTATTGAGGCTTCCAAAAACCTAGGGATTGATAAAGCATATGCCGACAGTTTAAGTTCAATACTACCCAAATTAGCTCCAATGCAAGTGGGTAATTGGGGGCAACTTCAAGAATGGATGGAGGATTGGGACCAAGAAGGCGACAAACACCGTCATGTATCTCATTTATACGGCCTATTTCCATCCAACCAAATATCGCCTTTTAGAACGCCTAATTTGTTTGCTGCAGCGAAAACCTCACTACTTGCTCGTGGTGATAAATCTACAGGATGGTCCATGGGCTGGAAAGTCAACCTTTGGGCGCGATTATTGGACGGTAATCATGCGTTGAAATTAATCAAGGACCAACTAAAACCATCCATACAAGAAGATGGAAGTCACGAAGGAGGCACTTATCCCAACTTATTTGATGCCCACCCTCCTTTTCAAATTGATGGCAATTTTGGCTGCACCTCAGGGATTACCGAAATGTTATTGCAGAGTCACGATGGCGCTATCCATCTACTTCCGGCTTTACCTGACACATGGAAACAAGGCTCTATTAAAGGCCTAAAAACATATGGAGGATTTACTGTGGATATAAATTGGAAAAATGGAACACTAGCTAATGCAACGATAAAATCTACATTGGGATGTAATTGCCGTATTCGTTCCTATGTTCCTTTAAAAGGTGAAAATATTACAGAAGCGAACGGTGACAACCCTAATCCATATTTTAGGGTTAGACCAACCTTAAGCCCTTTAATACATTCAACCAAAGACATGGAAACTTCTGAAGTAACCGTTTACGAATACGATATCAATACAAAACCTGGAGAGATTATTAATCTTAGTTTAGAATGATGAACTATTCATAACACGAAAGTCTTTAAAACCCTGTTATTTTTTCCCAAGCTTGGTAGGAATGACAAAAAACGGAATGTTCAAATGAAATCCTATTTGGTTAATGGTTGATTTAAAAAATAGGTTTTCAAAAAACGAGTGCTTGTTATTTAGCATCACCAATAAATTTACTCTAACCTTAAGTTGAAAATTTGTGATGGCTTCTTGCACCGTTTCATTTTGTACACTGTGGAATACATATGCCGAATGCTTAAAATAGCGTTCCAATTTCTGTTCATTCTGTTCCTGAAACTCCGTCAAGCCATTTCCTTTGAACACGTGCAAAATATTGACTCTCGCAACATTCTTTCCTATTAAGTCCAAAAGGGGTTGTATGTGCTCAGGCTGATAGTCAATTCCATAATCTGTTGGAAATAAGATTTCATGAGGAGATTCATAAGTAAAGGTGTCAGGCACGGCAATGATTGGACATTTCACTTTTTTAAACACAAACACCGTATTGGATCCAAAAAGCACTTCCCTAGCACCTGTAGCGCCTTTTGTCCCCATCACGACATAATCTATAGATTTATCCTTCACCTCTTCATTGATCTGCTCTACCAAGGTGTTAAAAATAGAAATGGTTTCTATGGAATGTTTAGGGTTGCTAAATTCCGTTTGCATCCTTTCCTTCAAACTTTCCAAATGCTTCAGAGAATTTTCTTTAAAAGAATCCATTACCCCATCGGGTTCGGGGACTACCAAAAGGTATTCTACTTGATATACCGCAGGCGCATAAGTATTTAACAAGAAAAAAGTACATTCCTCATTTTTGAACAATTGCAAAGCATATATTATGGCGTTCCAAGAGTTTTCGGAGAAATCTGTTGGTAAAAGTATTTTTTTCATGACTACATAATTTTGAACTTTTTGAAAGACATTACATATGCTCTCAGCTGCCCCTTAGCTCCTCTCTTAAATAGTGACTATGCCATAAGCTGTATTCAGCAAAAAAAGGCCGACCAAGAACAGAAGGATATAAAAAACCTGTACCAGTTTTATATTTAAAAACTCCAACCAATCTACTGTAAGCTTAGGGAAAATGAATAAAGCCAATCCAATGAACAAAGAGGCCCAACCAATTAGGGTAATGATGAGTTTCTCGTTCATTTCCCAAATATTGTGAAACAAAATATTGAGCAATCCCACCAATATGGCAATAAAAGCGGTGAGGATAAGAAATTTTTCATTCCTCAAATCCTTAAATATTTGCCGTATACGTTTTGGGTTAAAACTTAATACAAAGAAGAAAATGATAAGATACCATCCCCAAAATTTAGTTAAAAAAACTGAAGTGTCCATTGTATGTTAGTTTTTGTGTTAGCACCCCAAAAAACTGTTTTATCATGATAACACATTATCCTTACTAAGCTATAAATAAACCAGTTAACATAAAATGATATTTATCAATCTAAGGCGATTTATCTTCTGGTTTCCAATACACAACATCCTAATAATCTGAGAAATATCATAGTAAAATTTGTTGTACAAACGTATCTTTATTCCTATCGTCCGGAATAAGGACATTTGCAATGCAACGTATTTCTTTTTAAATTAATCATACATAGCAGCAAAAGGTTTAAACACAACATGTTTACTTTTAAAAACTTTAATATCGCCGATTGGTTTTCTTTCTACCGAATCATCAGCTCCCCCTTGCTTTTAGCGCTGATCTGGTTAGATTTAAGATTGGTGTTTTCTTGGTTATTGCTTGTAAGCTACCTCACAGATGCCATTGACGGTCAATTGGCTCGAAAACTGAAAATAACCAGTCCGAGGGGTTCCCAGTTGGACTCAATTGGCGACCAACTTACCCTAATTGTTGGTTTATTGGGGCTACTGTATTTTGAAACCGATTTTATCAAAACCAACCTTACCCTAATTCTAATTGCGTTTCTCCCCTTTATTCTCCAAATGTTCATTGCCTATTACAAATATGGCAAAGCCACAGCATTTCATACCTATTTGGCAAAACTGTCTGCCGTGGTACAGAGTGTATTCATTCTCTGGTCCTTATTTTTTAGTCCAGTGTATGCGCTTTTTTACATCATGTTGATTATTGGCATCTTGGAAACTATAGAAGAAATCACCCTTATTTTTATGTACGACAATTGGGCCTCGGATGTTAAAGGAATTTATTGGGCCTTACGGGACAAACGGCGTTTAGAAAACAAACAATAGAAGGGTCATGAAAAGTTATTCATTGTTTTCAATATTACTTTTATGCCTCGCTTTATTGCTTGTTGATGCTTTGGCCTTTTACTGGCTACAATCCATTACCAGTCTTTTTAATTCTTCCATTTTAAAAATTACAGTAAATGTTTTGTTTTGGTGTTTTTCTGTTGGTCTGGTAGTGGGTATCATTATCTTAAAAGTCATTTTGGACGATATCAATCCCAGAAGAAAGCACTTGCTCATTTCTTCATTGTACGGACTCACCGTGTCTTCCTTTATTCCCAAAATAGTCTTTGTAATTATTATCTCAATTCTCTTTTATGCCAATCAAGCATTTTCAGAAACCGAATCGGCAGTCATTATTCCAATTGTAGGGCTATTAGCTGGCTTGCTACCTTTTGCCGTAATTCTCTACGGAATTTTTAAAGCGGTTTACCGCTTTAAAATCATTCACCATAAATTACATTTCAAGAAGCTTCCTGAAGCTTTTCATGGATTAAAAATTGTCCAAATTTCCGATCTGCACATTGGTAGTTTCAACTATAAATATGATATCCTAGAAAAAGCGGTCAAACTCATCAATGACCTCCATCCAGATCTCATTGTTTTTACGGGTGACCTTGTCAATAACTATGCTTGGGAACTGATTGGATGGGATAAAGTGCTCAATAAACTAAAGGCCACCAAAGGGAAATATGCAGTGTTGGGCAATCACGACTACGGCGATTATTCCAAATGGGACAATGACAAGGACAAAGAAGAAAATTTTGAGGGCATACTGAATTTTTTCAAAAAAATTGACTTCACATTACTCATGGATGAGTCTGAAAATCTAGAAACCAACAACCAAAGTATTGCCATAATTGGCGTACAAAATTGGGGCACGCCTCCTTTTAAACAATATGGCGATTTACAAAAGGCAATAAAAAGCACAGAGCACATTCCTTTTAAAATCTTGTTGTCCCACAATCCCACACATTGGAGTGAAGAAGTATTGGACAATACCGATATTGCTTTAACCCTGTCAGGTCATACGCATGGTATGCAATTCGGAGTCAATTACAAAAACAAAACTTGGAGTCCCATAAAATACAAGTACAAACATTGGGAAGGCCTGTACATGCACCATGAGCAGTTTTTATATGTCAACAAAGGCTTGGGCTGGCTGGGATTCCCTGGAAGATTGGGCATGCGCCCCGAAATTACTTGGTTTGAATTAGAAAAGAAATAATTTTCTATTCTAAGTGTATTAAACGTAAATAAAATTATTATACACCTCTAAAAACCATCCATTCAACCAATTAGAACACTTTCCTAAATTCTTGAAAATCAATTATTTAAATATTGAAACACATAAAATCCTTATCTTAGTATTTCCTTTTGTTAACCAATCACATCACAAATTATAGGATGTAGCAAGACAATGATTAAATCAAGACCTAAATACATTAATACTGAAAAGGATCAAATGCTATTCCTAGAGTTAAAAAGGCTAACAAATGAAATGATTAAGTCCCTTCCTAAATCTCGATTACATCAACTAAAAATTAAATTTTTTATTTATCCTCTAATATATTTTGGTCTCTATCTAATAGCCTTATATAATGCTGATAATATTGGATTCTATCTCCTCTGTTTTTGTTTTATGGGATTTATGGTTGTCATAATTTTTTGTGAATTAATTCACGAACTTACCCATAACAATATTTTCAAAAAATCTCATCACAACAAAATAGCACTTAACCTTTTTGATCTTCTAGGCGCAAATAGCTACATATGGCAAAAAAGACACCTTAACCTACATCACCAATATCCGAACGTTAATGGTTGGGACGCCGATATTGAACAAAAGGGACCCATTGCAATTTTTCCCAGTGAAGAAAATAAGAGTCTTACAAAATATCAACATCGATATATTTTTTTACTATATCCCTTATTCATGCTTAATTGGCTCTTCATTCGTGATTTTCGCGATTTCTTTTCACAAAAAAGAATTATCAAAAAAATAGTAAAAATTCCATCAGTTGAATATTTCAAATTGTTTTTTTTCAAACTGCTATACATTTTCACTCTAGTATTTATACCATACCTATTTGCAAAAACCCATTTACTTCACGCTTTTGGAGGCCTACTTTGTCTTACTGTTTCAGGAAGTATCTTAGCTATGATCGTTCTTTTGACTCCCCATATAAATGTTTCCAATGAATTTCCACAAACTGATTCAAATGGAAAAATTGGAAGCTCATGGTTCCGCCATCAGCTTATTACAACAAATGATATTGACAATTCAAATTGGTTAACTCGCAATTTTATGGGGAACTTTAATTTTCATGTTGTACATCATATTTTTCCACACATTAGCTCTGTTTACACTCCTGAAGCCACCTCTTTGTTAAAATCGTTTTGCAAAAAGAATAACTTACCTTATAAATCGTACCCGCTTGGTTTAGCCTTAAAAAAGCACTATGAACTCATACGCAAAAACGCACTACCCTTACACGAAATGGATTTATAATATTCTATACTATGTGTTCTAAATTTCAATATTCAGATCTACATTGCCATCCAAACCTAAAAACATATGGTCATTCATTCAGTAAAGGGAATTCAACTAAAAAACAAAATATATGGTACTATAACCCTCCAAACTTTTTCACCAAATTATTGAACATTACCCTTGGAGTCACCAAATTTTCACAAGCAGATTTCACTTCACTCAGTAAAGGAAATGCAAAAATTATCTTTGCTTCATTATACCCCTTTGAGAAAGGCTTTTTCATTAATGCAGCGGGCCGGGGCTCCTTATCGGCTTGGTTATGCAATTTTGTAACGGACATTGGTTTTCATAGAATCAGACATCTACAACAACACACCAATTATTTCGTTGATTTGGAAAGAGAATACAACTTTCTAAAAAACAGTCAAAAATCATTTAAAATAGACAACCAAGAATATAGTTGGCGCCTAATTTCAAACCAAAACACATTAAGCAAATCGCTTTCAAATCAGTATGAAATAGCAGTCATTTTAAGTATCGAAGGGGCTCATGTATTCAATACTGGTCTTTCAGAATATGGCAAAACCACCTCAGAACTTGAGGTACTGGAAAATATTAGAAAAATCAAAAAATGGGAACACCCTCCTTTCTACATAACCTTTGCACATAACTTCAACAATGATTTATGCGGGCATGCTCAAAGTCTAGAACCAATTAAATATTTCGTTAATCAAAAGAAGGGAATGCATTCCGGTTTCACTGGCTTGGGAGTTAAAGCCCTCCACGAATTACTTTCTACTGAAAATGGAAATCCAATTTACATAGATATAAAACATATGAGTTTACAATCACGGAAAGACTATTTCAAAATTTTAGAAAGTGATTATTCCTTAAACATTCCACCTACGATTGTGAGCCATGGAGCGGTAAATGGTATATCTCTAAAACAAAAAAACAAAAGCACACATTCAGATAATTTTTATCATTCAGACATCAATTTTTTTGATGAAGAAATTGAACTTATCGGAAAATCTAATGGGCTTTTTGCTATTCAATTTGATACACGAAGAATTGCCAATCCACGATTAGTAAAAAAAACACTTAAAACTTTAGTCAGAAAGCAAAGTACACACTTAGCTGCACAAGTTATTTGGCAACAAATAAAATACATAGCGGAAATATTGGACAAAAAACAGTTGTTCGCTTGGGGAACAGCATGTATAGGTAGTGATTATGACGGTACAATAAATCCATTGCCTGGGGTTTGGACTACTGAATATTTCTATTCACTAAAGAAAGATTTACTTACTCAATCGTCTTCATATTTAAAAGGTTCCAACCCTCTTACCTTAAAAGAAAACAAAACAATAACTCCTGAAGAAATTTTATCTAAATTCTTCTTTTATAATACAAAGAATTTCCTACAAACATTTTATTAGAGGTATATTGATCAAACATTTACTCCCCACCTCCTATAAAGCCCGCATCTATTTTCCCCTTTCCAATAAAGAATTCACTTCAAATATTTTGTTACCACCACTATTAATCGTAATATTGCAATGAAACAATTAAAGAGCTTATGGGCATTACCAAAACCGAAATATTTACCGATTACCAAAACCAAATAGCCCTATTGGCAAAAGCGTTTGGTCACCCTGCAAGAGTGGCAATTCTAGAGCATTTGTTTAAAATTGATGCTTGTGCCTGTGGTGATTTGGTAGAAGAGATTGGCTTGGCGCAACCAACCATTTCCCAACATTTAAAAGAACTCAAACAACTTGGTTTGATTAAGGGAAATATTGAAGGCACCAGTGTATGCTATTGCATTCACAAAGAAAATTGGACGGAGATGAAAACCCTTCTCTCTGAATTCCTCAACAAGGACATCCCAAAAACGGATTGTTGCTAAAATTCAAACATGTTTAATTGCAGCTTTGCTAAAAACCTATAGATATGAAACTATCAGAAGTAAAAAAACATTTGGAACAGTTGGATACACTAACGTTCCAATTACCAAACGGAACCTTGGTTCCTGAACATTTCCACGTCACGGAAATAGGCAAAATCACGAAGCATTTTATCGATTGTGGTGGAACGGTGAGACAAGAAGAAGTCATCAACTTCCAGCTTTGGAATGCCAACGATTATAACCACAGATTGCATCCAGAAAAACTCGTGCACATTATAGAACTTTCAGAAAAGACACTTGGGCTAAATGATTCCGAAATTGAAGTGGAATACCAAGGAGAGACCATTCAAAAATTTGGTTTGGATTTTGACGGTATGAACTTTCAACTTACCACAAAACAAACAGATTGTTTGGCAAAAGACAACTGTGGTATCCCAGCTCAAAAACCAAAAGTAAAACTATCAGACCTTCAAAACGCTTGTTGCACGCCTAATAGCGGTTGTTGTTAAAGACCATTCAAAATATGTCATTATTTAAAAGTATAGAGGAGTTCATCTCTACCCTAGATTTGAATTCTATTTCAGAAGAACGCAAAGAAATCCTTCAGCCTCTTGTGGATTATATCCAACAAAAAGTAGCACAGAAAAACGATATTCGTATCAATTTTATTTGCACCCACAATTCAAGAAGAAGTCACTTATCGCAAGTTTGGGCACAAACCATGGCTTACCATTTTGGAATCAAACAAGTGTTTTGTTATTCGGGAGGTACAGAAGCCACGGCCTTGTTTCCTATGGCTGCGCAAACCCTTCAGAACACAGGATTTGAAATTGCCAGATTATCCGAAGGCACCAATCCCGTTTACAGTATAAAATATGCTGAAAACGCCCACCCAATCATTGGTTTTTCAAAAAAAATGGATGATGAATTCAATCCAAAATCTGAATTTGCAGCCATTATGACCTGTGATTCAGCCAACGAAGCCTGCCCTATTGTTCCTGGTGCAGAACAACGCATTCCAATTATGTTTAAAGACCCAAAAGCCTTCGACAACACACCTCAGCAGGCTGAAAAATATAGCGAACGTAGCAAACAAATTGCTACTGAACTCTTTTATGTATTCTCAAAAATCCAAACTAACTAATGGCTACAAAAAAATTAAGTTTTCTAGACCGTAATCTTACGCTATGGATTTTCGTTGCCATGGCACTTGGGATTGGTTTGGGATATTTCATCCCTTCCTTCCCAGATTATATCAACTCTTTCAATCAAGGCACTACCAACATTCCCATTGCCATCGGGTTGATTTTAATGATGTATCCTCCTTTGGCAAAAGTGAACTACGCCTTGTTGCCACAAGTGTTCAAAAACAAAAAAATCCTATCCATTTCATTGGTGCTTAACTGGATTATAGGCCCGATATTAATGTTCGTTTTGGCCATTATTTTCCTTAGGGATTACCCCGAATATATGGTGGGATTGATACTGATTGGATTGGCGCGTTGTATTGCCATGGTTTTGGTTTGGAACGACCTTGCCGAAGGTAGTAGCGAATATGGTGCAGGATTGGTAGCACTCAACAGTATTTTCCAAGTCTTTGCCTATAGCTTTTACGCTTGGATTTTTATTACCGTACTTCCTCCCTATTTTGGATTTGAAGGCGCTATTGTAGATATTTCCATTGGAACCATTGCCGAAAGTGTGGCTATTTACTTGGGAATCCCTTTCCTAATGGGAATTTTAAGCCGATTAATTTTAGTAAAACTAAAAGGCGAAGCATGGTATATGAATACTTTTATACCTAGAATCTCTCCAATGACACTTATTGCCTTATTGTTTACCATAGTGATTATGTTCTCTCTAAAAGGGGAATTGATAGTTGAAATCCCAATGGATGTGCTCATTATTGCCATTCCGCTATTGATCTATTTCGGATTAATGTTCATCATTGGATTTTTCGTTACCAAATCCATGGGTGCCGAATATGACAAAACTGCCTCAGTAGCATTTACCGCAGCAGGAAACAATTTTGAATTGGCCATAGCCGTTGCCATTGCCGTATTCGGATTGAATTCTAGGCAGGCCTTTGCAGGCGTTATTGGTCCCTTGGTTGAAGTACCAGCTCTGATTTTATTGGTAAAAGTTGCCTTTTGGTTGAAAGACAAATACTATGTAAAGGCCAAAGCCTAGTATATTTTCAGAAACCTATTAAAAGAAAAATGCCCTTATTCAGGGCATTTTTCTTTTCAACTAAACTTGCTTCCACTACTCCATAGGGGTTACCGTTACTTGAATAAAATCGGCAATTTCTGGATAGGTAAATCCGTCGTCTACCATTCTTACCACACCATGTTCATCTTCTCCAGTATTCGGAGCCGATTGTCTAGGTGCCTGGTTAGGTCCAATCCCTGGCTCTTCATTTACTTCGGTTCCCGCATCCCATAGCGACAAATACATGCTCACATCCCCACTAATGGGCATTTTGTTATCATCAAACAAAGCGATACCCATAGCCTCTGGTGCAATAAAAATATCGTTGGACTGGGCATACATCGTTACAAAGTTCAAATAATCATTGTGTTTGGCCGTTACATAAAATTCATAAGAATTTCCCGGTGTAATAGGACTCGGCATATCAGCTCCCACAGGGGTATTAAACACCCCAAAAGATCGTAAATCCGGGTTGGCCGCATTGCTTAAACTTTCATGTAACATACTTGGGTTACCATCCTCGGCAATGCCCTCTACACCTTCCCCATAATCAGCTTCCCAAGCCATGAATAAAGGCATGGTATTCTTCTTTTGAACCACAAACACCCCAGGAGAAAGCACCGTTGGGTAGGTTGTTTCGGCGCCAATGTTCGCAATGGTTACCTTAAAAGTGGTAAAAGCATTGTTTTCATTAGCCTTTCTAGCGGCTTCTTCAGAAGTTCCTGCCTCACTGGCAATGGTTTCTGTGTCATTTGTACAGGCCGTAAACATTAAGGCCATAAACGCGATCATAAATAATACTGTTCTCATAATAATTGATTTTAATTGTTGACTACACAAACCTACTCGCCAAGTATCACAATCCTATAACAAGGTTGTAAAGGATGTGTCACATTTTTATACTGCGCTTCGTTAAATTCACCTTTATCCACCAAGCACTTCTGGTTGTTTCACCTTTTTTAGAATGTGATACAATTGTGATACTTTTTCGAAAATTCTTCGCTAACTTGCTTGAAAAGAATCCAATTCATGACCAATATATTAGTGATCGAAGACGATAGGCACATTGCCGAATTGATAGCCATTAACCTAGAGGACGATCAAACCAAAGTACGTTGTTGTTACCATGGTAGTGAAGGTTATATTGAAGCTACGCAAACCGATTACGATTTAATTATTCTGGATTTAATGCTGCCTGGAAAAAAAGGCATGGACATTTGTAGGGATTTAAGAGCGAGTAAAATTCACACGCCTATTATGATGTTGACTAGTAAGAGTGATGAAATTGACAAAATTTTGGGTTTGGAAACTGGCGCAGACGATTACATTACCAAACCGTTTAGTGTGAGGGAAGTTCAAGCCCGCGTGAAAGCAATTTTAAGACGTTCCACTTTTGACAATCATGAGAATGATGGGGAAAAATTGCCAGATATCAAGATTAAAAACCTAATGATCAACCAGGAACTACGAAAAGTAGAATTCAACAACGAACGATTGAGCCTTACCCCAAAGGAATATGAACTGCTCTCGCTTTTGGCCAATCACCCTGGAAAAACCTTTAGCCGGGCCAAACTGTTGCACCGTATTTGGGGCTATGAATTTGAAGGCTATGAGCACACCGTCAACTCACACATCAATAGGTTAAGGGCTAAATTGGAAAAGGATCCCGGTCAACCAGAATTTATCCTGACCACTTGGGGCGTTGGGTACAGATTTACTGAAGATTAAAATCATGAAAACAAGTAACACCTTATTTTACAAAATTGCTGCAGTTTTAACCCTCCTTTTTTTGGGCTTGGCCTTTTTGATAAGTAATTCCTCTGTAAAGCTTTCGGAAGATTATCATGATGAAATCACCCAAGGACTCAATAAGGATGTGTCCAAATACATTGTAGAAGAAGTGCAAGGCCTTTTTGATGGCGACTCGGTAGTAGAATCAAAAATGGGAGATTTAATGCACCACGTGATGGCTACCAACCCCGCCACAGAAGTTTATCTTTTAGATCTAGAAGGCAACATCCTCAAACATGTCGCCATGAACAAAGAGGTGAAAGCAACCGCAATAGATTTAGATCCCGTAAGGGAATTTATTTCCAAAGACGGTCAAATCTACATTAAAGGCGATGACCCCAAAACCATCGGTGGCAAAAAGATATTTTCTGCTGCTCCCTATACTCACGAAGGACAAACCGTTGGTTACATTTACACCATTGTTGGAGGTAACGATTATGATGCGCTCATCAAAGAACACGAAGCCAGTTACATCCGTAAACTCAGCGTACGAAATATGTTGTATGCTCTTTTAGCTGCCTTGGTCATTTCTTTATTGACCATTTATTTGCTTACGCGGAATTTCAACAAAATTACCTCTGCATTTCGGGAATTTAAAGCTGGAAATCACGATGCTCGGGTTAAAGGCGTTAAACAAGGTGAAATGGGGCTTCTGGCCAATACCTTTAACGATATGGCCGATACCATCGCTTCCAATATTGAAGAACTTCAAAGCGTAGATAACCTTAGAAAAGAATTGATTGCCAATATTTCCCACGACCTTAGAACACCCATTGCGTCCATCAGAGGATTTGTGGAAACCCTAATGATTAAAGGCGATGAACTGACCGAAGCGCAAAAGGAGCGCTATATGGAAATTGTGCTCAAAAATTCTGATAAACTCAAAAAATTGGTCGATGATTTATTTGAACTGAGCAAATTGGAAGCGGAACAACGAACCCCTGATTATGAACCTGTACAAATGGCCGAAATCATTCAGGATATTGCCGACAAATACCGCATCATTGCCCAAAAAAAAGGAGTTAGCATCAATACGGTATATTCAAAGGATTTGCCTTTAGTGTATGCCGATATCGCCTTAATTGACAGGGCGCTTCAAAATATTATTGACAATGCTATCAACCATTGCGAACAAGGCGATGTGGTGACTTTGGAATTGACTAGAAATGACGACGAACTCAAAGTAAGCATTTCCGATACTGGGAGTGGTATTTCCACTGAAGAATTGCCCCATATTTTTGAACGTTACAGAAAAGGGAAATTCCTAACCGATTCCAAAAAAGGAAGCGGGCTTGGCCTAGCCATTGTAAAGCGCATTATGGATTTACACCAAGTGTCCATACATGTAAAAAGCGTGCTCAACCAAGGCACTGAGTTTTTCTTTAGCCTTCCCATAAAAAGACTATCAACGGTGTAAATCAAATTTCAAAAGCAGTATTCCATTAACATAAAAACCACATTTACTAGGTTGATAACCCTTCTGAAAATCCTATAATATCAGGGTAATTGGTTATCTTTACATTTTATTAAGGTCACTTAGACCTTAACTCTTAAAAATTTCAGAAGACACCATTCACTATGACATCCAAATTATATCTCCTCACCTTGTTAGGCTTAGCCCTAAGCTTCACTTCTTGCGAACAACAAACTGCCGAGCCACAGACATCCAACATGAAATTATGGTATCAAACACCTGCCAAGGCTTCGGTTACCGACGATCCAAATGGATGGAACGACGATGCAGAATGGCTTAAAGGTCTGCCTATGGGAAATGGTGCTTTGGGGGCCGTTGTGTTTGGCGATGTGCACAAGGAACGTATTCAGTTGAACGAAGAAAGTATGTGGTCTGGAAGTGAAAACGACAATAACAATCCAGACGCCTTTCCGGCCCTTGGGAAAATCCGAGAGCTTTTATACGAAGGCAAATATAAAGAGGCCACAGAACTCACCAACGCCACCCAAATCTGTAAGGGTGTGGGTTCGGGATATGGTAGCGGGGCCAATGTTCCTTTTGGCTGCTTCCAAACCTTGGGTGATTTGTGGATTGATTTTGAAAACAAACAACCTTACGAAAATTACCAAAGAGAATTGGATCTTGAAGATGCGGTTTCCAGAATTCAATATACCCAAGATGGTGTCAACTACAAACGAGAAGTTTTTGTGAGTCATCCAGATCAATTGATGGTCATCAAATTAACGGCAGACCAACCAGGAAAGCTGTCCTTCAGTACTAGTATGAGTAGGTCGGAACACTCTCAAATCCACACTGAAAATGATCAATTAATCATGGAAGGGACTATGACAGACGGTAAAGAAGGGGAAGGACTTAACTATATGGTACGTCTTTCTGCAGTCAATAAAAGTGGAGACCTTAGCTTTACAGATAACGAACTTGTGGTTAAAAATGCTGATGAAGTTACTTTATTGCTAACGGCTTCTACAGACTATGTGTTAGACTATCCAAAATACAAAGGACGCCCTTACAAAGACCTTACACAAACCCACCTTCAAAAAGGAAAGCAAACGTCTTACGAAGAACTTTTAAACAGACATGTAGCCGATTACCAACAATACTACAAAAGAGTCGATTTAAATTTGACTTCAAATCTTAGAGATACCATTCCAACAGATATAAGGCTTCAAAACTTTAAAACCTCAACAACCGATTTACATTTAGTGGAATTGTTGTTTCAATACGGGCGCTACTTATTGATTTCGTCCTCTAGACCAGAAACGCTTCCTGCTAACCTACAAGGTATTTGGGCCAACAAAGTTCAAACCCCTTGGAATGGCGATTACCATACGGATGTAAATGTACAAATGAACTACTGGCCAGCCGAAACCACCAATCTGGGTGAAATGCATTTACCTCTTTTCGACTTAACAAAAACATTGCAAACTCCGGGATCAGAAACAGCCAAAGTTCATTATAATTCTGATGGTTGGGTGGTGCACCCCATCACCAATGTTTGGGGGTACACCTCTCCGGGAGAAGGTGCCAGCTGGGGAATGCACGTTACAGGCGGTGCTTGGTTGACCTCACATATCATGGAGCATTATTACTTCACCTTGGACAAGGCCTTTTTGGAAGACACCTACCCAATTTTAAAGGCTTCTACCCAATTTTATATGGATTGGTTGGTTGAAGATAAAATAACTGGCGCCTTGGTATCTGGGCCATCGGTATCACCAGAGAACACCTTTATTGCTCCAGATGGCAGCAAGTGCCAGATTTCTATGGGACCTTCACACGACCAGCAAGTAATTTGGCAACTCTTTAAAAATTTTATAGACGCTTCCAATGCCTTGGAAATAGACAATGAATTTGTACATCAGGTGACAGTTGCCCAAGAACGTTTGGCAAAACCAAAAATAGGGACAGATGGCCGATTGATGGAATGGAACGAAGCTTTCGAGGAAGTAGAGCCAGGCCACCGTCATATCTCTCACTTATTTGGTTTGCATCCGGGCTATCAAATAGATGTTGAAGAAACCCCTGAGTTGGCTGCAGCAGCCAAGAAATCTTTGGATTTTAGAATTGCCAATGGTGGTGGCCATACAGGTTGGAGTGCCGCTTGGTTGATCAATCAATATGCCAGATTGGGGGAAGCTGAAAATGCCCTTCACGGATTGGAAATGGTATTGCAAAAAAGCACCAATCCTAACCTATTCACTTCGCACCCACCATTTCAAATAGATGCCAATTTTGGAACGACAGCAGGCATTGCCGAAATGTTACTGCAAAGTCAATCTGGAAGCATTCGTTTGTTACCTGCCCTACCAAAATCTTGGGCCAATGGAAGCTACAAAGGACTTTGTGCCCGTGGTGGCTTTGTTGTAGATGTTATTTGGAAAGAAAGCATTCCCGTTAATGTCAAAGTATTTTCTAAAGAAGGAGGTACATGTACCTTGGAATTTAAAGGACAAAAAATCACTTTTGAAACCGAAAAAGGAAAGGCATATTTCCCTCTAAAAGAACAGAACCCTTTTGGTGCTATTGCTAAGGAATAGCACCTCTACGGTTTTATTATTTCCAAATTCTTAAAAGGTTTATTCCACAGCTTCCAGATATACCCAATGTCCTTGTTCTTTACAGAATCGGGAATTTTCATGGATGACCTGTATGTTGCCATCTTCCATAAAAAAGGCTTTAAATTCTACAGTTCCCGTATCGTCTAAAGCGGTTCCTTTAGTAGTGTTCAGTACTTCCAATTTTATCCAATCCACAGATTTTGCCCATTGCTGAATTTCTTTCTTTTCCCGTTTTGAGGGACGCTTACTGCTATGGTGGCTTTTCTGCAAATAATCGATATCAGCCAATACAAAAGCACTGAACCTGGAACGCATTAAAGCTTCGGCAGTAGTCACCGACAGAATGTTATCATGAGCCTTTTGGCAGCATTCACTGTATAATTTGGAAGGGTTGCACGGACATTGCATATCAATGATTAATTAACGAGTTCTTTTTTATCTTTAATTCTAAAGCAATGTTCTTCCCCCAAATACAAGGGGTTTCCATGCTTTTCAGACCAAAATCCATCCAAAACATCGGCAGAAATACAACGGTAAACCGCAACACCTTTATAGGTATTTCCGTCTTCACCTTTGTACTTAAAGTTAAGCACCAAGATTTGATCCTTGAAAAACCCTGTACCCGTTTGCACCTGTTCTCCATTAATCAACCAATTGGCCACTATTCTATTGTTGGCATCCAATTCCAAAGTCAAAACGCCTTTATAGGAATGTTCGGTATCATCCTGATTCTTTCCCAATAGGCTAAAATTGCCCACAATATCCTCAACCGTCATCAAAATGTATTCTGTTTTATCTTTAGAGACTAATCTTCCCAACCGCAAAGTGTTCTTTTTAATTCCTTAGCTTCTGCCAAGGATACCTTGTAAATATCCGTAGAGCAGTTGGACAGGCCTCGACAAGATTTATTGTAATGATATTTCTTACTGTAATTGCCTTTGCAAATATACACATTAGTCTCTGCAATGTTAAAGGAACTCAACAGGCATACCGCAACACCTAAAAGAGCCGTGTGCTTTAATAATTTCATGGTTGGTTTGAGGTTTTAAAAGTGAAAATAGTTTTAGAATTAATCCGGAATGTTTAACAATAATCCCGCACTAAAAAAGAGCTGCAGGCTACTTAGGTTGTTCATATAGGACATATCGAAATGAACAGGCCCCAAAAACGATGCATATGAAAGGGTAAGACCTGTTGAAAACATAATTCCGGGATCATCGGAATTAATCCATTTGTCTTGCTCCTTAAAGGCATGCTTCATATAATCCTTAAAGCTTCCAAATCCCACATAGGCCCAATTGGCATAAGGTGTAACATAAACCTTTCTGACGGGGCTCCATTGACATCCCAAATTAAATTTGGTGAATTGCGTTACCACTAATTCAGCATGATCAATCCCTTGGAATTTATAGGTGTCCCGCCTAGGCTTATCCAAGTTGCCTCCTAAAAAGAATTTTCCGGAATGTCCATGATCCAGAAAAGAAATGTCATCATCATCGGGAGCGTCCAAAAACATATAGCCTGCATCAGCTCCAACAATCACCGAGGTACTTGGACTTAAGGGAATGCGCCTTTCATATTCAAAACTAACCTTGGTAAATCCATCGGTACTTCCTTGGGCATCATATTCAAATTGTTCCACATACGACACATTTACGTCATGTACCAACGACCTCCCAATTCTTGTAATTATTCTTGTCCCTCGTTTTGGAAAAAAGACCTGATGGAAACTGTTATAGGAAAAGTGGGCGCTCAATTCGAAATTATTAAAACTGTAGCGTCTTATGTCGTAGGCATTGTTGTTGATTTCCGGATCTGTTTTAGGCTTAATTTTGGAATATTCATAGCTCAAATCCAATCCGATATAACTTTTAAAGGGATTCAAATTTCTATTGAATTGGGTGTTGACCCTATTGTATTTATTTATCAGTTCATCCCCTCTTACACCATTTCCATAATAATGCTGATTGATACGCTCTCCAAAAATTTCTGTACGCGACCACCAATTTTTTAGTTTCCCAAAATTGGTTTGATACTGCACTCGAAATCTTGGTTGTTCTGCAATATCCAATCCTATCAACACTCGTGAAGCGTTCCCTAAAATGTTTCGTCCCGTGTAATTGGCAATGAGTCCTACTCCATGATTGGTATCATAATGTAAGGCGCCACTAAGTTGGTGCTGACTCTTTTCTGAAACCACCAAATTTAAAATGGTAGCACCTTGCTTGTCCTCCAAATAATAATTGATTTGAAAGAAAAGTTCCGTACCCATGGCTCTATCTATCGCCTGTACAATTTCTTGGGTAGTGTAGCTTTTATTGGCCTCCAATAATGTTCTGGCCTTAACCAGATTTAAATTAGGTTCGCTTATACTTTGGTAAACAATCCTGTCTATATGGATAGTATCCGAAACCTTTGGCAATTTATGTTCCCGCTGCGGAAATTGTTTTAAAATATCAGCCAAAGTAACCAAAGCAGATACACTGAGATCCCTTGCCACCTTTCCTTCTTCATAAATAATTCCACTCTTCTCGAAATCTTGAGTGGAATAGCTCAGATTTTGGGTATGGTCTAACAAAATATCGCATTGCGCCCTACTGTCTTCATTTTTAAGATTACTGGTGAGCATGGAGGTTTGAAACAAGATGGTTGCCATATTGTTGAGTTTTTCCATAGGCTGTAAACCTCCCCCAACATCACTACCAATGACAATATCTGCCCCCATTTCTTTGGCAACATCTACTGGAAAATTGTCCACAACCCCGCCATCCACCAAAAGCGTTCCCCTATAAGGCACCGGCGCAAACACACTAGGAATTGACATACTTGCCCTAACTGCCACCCCCAACTGCCCATCTTTCAGAACTACCTTTTGACCGTTCACCAAATCGGTAGCAATGGCTCGAAAGGGAATTGTCAGTTCATCAAAATTCTCAATATTGTAAACCGGGTGCATTAACAAACTAAAAAACTCCCTAAGGTTTTGATCCCTTAAGATAGAAGGTTTTATTTGAGGTTTGCCATCAACTACATCCAAACTCAACAAATACCGTTGGAATTCACTCTTTTCTTCCACCCCGACATCTTTAAGCGAAACAGTTCCTCCCAACAAATCATTCCACTTGGCTGTTTGAGCCAATTTTGCAATACTATCTCCAGAATATCCCATGGCGTAAAGACCTCCTACCACACTCCCCATACTGGTACCAACAATTAAATCTGGTACAATCCCCAAACTATCCAAAGTTTGTATTAATGGGATATGGGCAATCCCTTTAGCACCACCTCCACTAAGTACCAAGGCCACCTTAGGTTTTTCTTGTTGAGAAGTTTCTTCTTGAGGAACTTTGTCTTGACCCATCAAATTTGCAGGCACGACCAACAGCATAAAAAAGAAGATTCCTAAAAGGGATTTTTTATACATTTTCACTTTTGAAAACAAGATAGTTTTTGAAAAGTTACCGGCCTTCATTTGATTGTGTGTTTTCGTACAACAAGAAACAACATTTACAGATAAATTTCAGTTAAAATCGGAGATAATTTAGATTCTATTTCCCTCCAAACCAAACACAATCAAACAACTACAAATCAATCAATTACAGATTAAACTTACGAAACTAATATAAAATTCCTACCCTAAAAAACACACAAAGTCGAAAGGTGTTGTTTGTCGATTTTATTTCATAACCTACTGGTTTTAAAATACTTTTAAGTTATTCCTAATACAAGTAACAGCTTGATTAATAGCCATTGTTTCTACGATAACCAAAAGATTTTTTGAGATTGCTTTTTGGTTGTTGTGGTATTGTTTGCCCCAGGTTTTCATAACCCTATTAACAACAATGTAACTATGAAATACCATTACCCAAGCGTTATCCAACTGGCTGTGCTGTTATTAATTTCAAATCTCAGCTTCCCTAAAACCAATTTATTAGATCAATACATTAGTCTTAATGATGTTTCTATCATTATAAATACAAACCTCAACGAGGACACTTCTGAAACCTCCGCTCTATTTTTGGCAGCCGATCCATCTTGCGGAGATATTGAGGTATATTTAGACGATACTGGGAATGTATCCATTCTACCGGAAAACATTAATCCTTCCAATACTGGCGCCAATTTCGTATTAGACATTTATAGTTTTACCTGTGCGGATGCAGCCTCAACAATTCTAGTAACCATTACTGACACAAATAATTCCACAACATGTACGGCAAATGTTACTGTTGTTGATAATTTACCTCCCGTTTTAGCTAACCTCCCAACAGACCAACTCAATATTCCAATGGATCCTGGAGCCTGTGGAGCCACTATCACCTTTTCAGATCCTACAGCAACAGACAATTGTGATAGCTCAGTAACGATTGTCAGAACAGATAGCACTGGACTTAACAGTGGAGATTTCTTTCCTGCAGGAAGTACAACCATAGGCTATACTGCCACTGACAGTAACGGAAATTCTGAAACTTACAGTTTTCAAGTAACGGTTAATGCCGATGACGAAGATCCCATTTTAGCTAACCTCCCAGCAGACCAGCTCAACATTCCAATGGATCTTGGAGCCTGTGGAGCCACCATCACCTTTTCAGATCCCATAGCAACAGACAATTGTGATAGCTCGGTAACGGTTGTTAGAACGGATGGCACAGGACTTAACAGCGGGGACATCTTTCCTACAGGAAATACAACCATAAGCTATAGTGCCTCTGACTCTAACGGAAATTCTGAAACTTACAGTTTTCAAGTAACAGTTGATGCCGATGACGAAGATCCCATTTTAGCTAACCTCCCAGCAGACCAACTCAACATTCCAATGGATCTTGGAGCCTGTGGAGCCACCATCACCTTTTCAGATCCTACAGTAACAGATAATTGTGATAGTTCGGTAACGGTTGTCAGAACGGATGGCACAGGACTCAACAGTGGAGATTTGTTCCCCGAAGGAGACACAACCATAAGCTATAGTGCTACTGACAGTCAAGGAAACTCTGCTATACATAGTTTTTTAGTAAGTGTTAATTCCGACAACGAAGCCCCTGACGTACAATGTCAAAACACAAATATTGCATTAGACCCTTCAACTGGAATTGTTACTATCGCACCAAGTGATATTGATTTTGGCTCTGATGACAATTGTGGAATTGTAAGTTGGGATTTGGACGTTACAGCATTTGATTGCTCCAATATAGGTGACAATACAGTCACCTTAACTGTGGAGGATGCAGCTGGTAATAGCAGTTCCTGTAGTGCGACAGTAACGGTTACAGACAACAGTACTTCAGCCTCCGTTGCCATTGCAAGTACTACGGGAACAACCCTTTGCTCTAATGAGGATATTACCTTCAATGCCACTCCCAACAATGCTGGCAATGGTGTGGAATATACTTGGTACACAAATACCGGATCCGGATTTACAATAGTTTCTGGGCCATCACCAGACTCGCAATTAACACTAAACAATCCCGTAACAGATGGTACCCAAGTAAAAGTTGAGATTACTTCCGATAGTTTTGCCTGCCCTGTGGAAAGTAACTCCATTGCACTTACCGTAAACACTACTGTTACTCCTTCTGTAGTTATCCAAGCTACCGACAATACCATTTGTGAGGGGGAATCGGTTACTTTTTCAAACATTGAGGGTTCTACTTTCAATATGGGGCTAAATCCTAGCTTTTCATGGCAACGTAATTCAATTGAAATAGCAACGACTTCCACCTATACTGCAAGTGATTTGAATGATGGTGACGTAATTCAATTGGTCATGACCCCTGATCCTAGTGTGCAATGTCCAGACCCTGCCACAGCCATAAGTAACAGTATTTCAATTACGGTTAATGCCCCTCCAACAATTGGTATTAATGCTTCTGAAACTCAAATATGTCTTGGAGATCAGGTTACCCTGTCGGGAACTGGAGCTCAATCCTATTCTTGGGATCAAGGGTTAACGGACGGCGTTGCCTTTACACCCACAGCCACGCAAACCTATACAGTTACAGGAACCGATGCCAATGGCTGCCAAAATACTGCTTCCATTGAAATAATCGTCAATCCTTTGCCAACAGTCACTATTACACCTAGCAATACCACAATCTGTTATGGAGACCTCGTAACGCTCAATGCCAGTGGAGCGGCCTCCTATTCTTGGAGCTCTGGTGTGACGGCCTCTGGAGTAAACAATGAACAAGGAGAAGTTTCTCCTACAACCACGCAAACCTATACAGTTACTGGAACAGATGCCAATGGCTGCCAAAATACAGCTACCGTAACTATTACGGTAAATCCATTACCGACGCTTAGTGCAATAGACGCATCCGTTTGTGGGGAAGGGCAGTCTTCTGTCGATTTAAATTCATTGGTTACTACCACTGGTACAACAATTACTTTTCATAGCTCTCAATCAGACGCTGATGATGACTTAAATCCAATTGGAGCCCTTGTTAGCCCAACCAGCCCAGAAACTTATTATGTTAGAAGTGAACTAGCCTCTGGTTGTTATGTAACCGACATAATAGGCATTTCAGTAAACCCATTACCTGCTCTAACAACCTCCGATGGATCGGTCTGTGCCTCTGGGCAATCCAGTATAGACCTCAATAGCCTAGTAGACAATAATGGTGGTGGAATGCTTTATTTTTATGAAAATGAAACTGATGCTGAGAATGGTACTTCAGCAATATCTACAACAGTATCTCCTACCACTTTAACAATTTACTGGGTTAGAAGTGAACTAGGAACTGGATGTTATAGTACTGCTAGTATTCAAATTTCTATTGACGACCTGCCAACTGTAAATGCTGGCACAGATCAAGATATTTGTTTAGGAACTTCCTTTGATTTGAGTACAATTGCTTCCGGTTCTTTGGACACTACCCTTACTTATCACGAAACGCAATCTGAAGCTGATAATGGTGCTAACTCAATTTCTCCAAATGTCACCCCAAGCAGCACTACAACTTACTTTGTAAGAGGTGAAAATTCATCCACGGGCTGTTATAATACAGACTCAATCACCATTACAATCATTCCCGATGCTACAATTGCATTAAGTTCAGGAAATGCCGATCAGGAAGTTTGTTTTAACGAGGCCATCTCACAAATCACATTCAATTTAGGAGGCGGTGCAACTGGTGCTACTATTAGTGGTTTGCCAGCTGGATTTTCGGGTGCTTACAATTCTGGGACCAATACCTACACTATTAATGGTTCAACAACTACATCTGGAACTTATAACTATACAGTAAACACAACCGGCTGCGGTACGGCAAGTTCAAGTGGTACCATTACTGTTTTTCCCGGGCCACCTGAAACACCAACAGAAATTATTGGAGTTACGGGAATTTGTCCCCCTGCTACAGAAACATACAGCATCAGCATTTCAGACCCTTCGAATGTCACTAATATCAATTGGGTTGTTCCTACTGGATTCACAATCACTTCAGGCCAAGGTACAGAGGAAATTACTGTTACAGCGGGTTCAACAGCATCTACAGGAAACATTAATGCAACCCTCACAAACCCATGTGGCAGTTCAACAGTTAGCCTACCTATTTCCGTAGACACTTTTGCCTATGTAAATGCTGGCACTGATCAATATATATGTTCAAATGAAACTTCTGTTGAACTGCAAGGGGCTATTGGAGGAGTTGTAAATCATAAAAATCACTTTGACTGGTCAGCATCTGTAAACGGAGGTAGTTTTAGTTACCCAAATGGAAGTATTAATGGACAATTAAATCCAACTTACAACCTGCCCAACAATACAAATCCGGGAGACATCATTACAATTACAATTTATACCACTGGTAATATTACAAATAATACTTGCGCTAATGGAGGAACTGTAATCGATACAATGCAAATCTTTATTTTGGAAGATCCAACCGCTACTGCAAGTATTACCGGAACAAATCCTGTTTGTGAAGGTAATAGTTCTGAAATTACCTTTTCAGCTACAGCCTCCCCCAATAAAGAGCTTATTCTAACCTATAATATTAATGGAGGTACTGATGAAACCATCAATCTAACCACCGATGGCTCTGGAAATGCTTCTTTTGTATTGGGCACAGGAGCCTTGACAGCAGATACCACTTACAATTTACTAAGCATTGCGTATGCGGAAACCCCCACTTGTCCACAAACCCTTCCTGATTCACTATCCATAGCTGTAGATCTTGATGCTACCATTAGCTCTCCTTCAAATAACAATCAAATCATATGTTTGGGAGATTCTTTGGACGACATAGAATTTACAATTGGAGGCACCATTACCAATGTAGCACTTAGTGGAAACTTGCCAATAGGAATAGACTTCGATGACAGCAATCCTTCATTGTTTACAATCTCAGGAACTGCTAATGAAGCTGGAACCTTTAGCTACACGGTTGAAGCCACAGGTCCCTGCGAACTGGCTTCAGAATCAGGTACCATTACAGTCCTTAACACGCCTTCAGCTTCCATAGCTATTTCAGGAGACTCCCCGATTTGTGAAGATACTAGTTCCGAAATCACTATTTCGACCACTGCCTTTCAAAATAGCGATATTGTGGTTACCTACAATATCAATGGAGTTACTCCCCAAACTTTTAACACAACAACCGATGGTTCTGGAGATGCCTCCTTTATTGTTAATACAGATAACTTGACAGCAGATACCACCTATAATTTGGTTAGCATTGCCTATGTTGATTCACCAAATTGTGAAGAAACGCTCTCAGGTTCAGCAACCATAATCGTTACTCCTAATGCAACCATCACTACGCCTTCAAACAATGACCAAACTATATGTTTAGGGGACACTTTAGACCCAGTAGTATTTGATGTTACAGGAGACATTACAAATGTTGACGCTACTGGACTTCCTTCTGGATTAAGCTTAGTTTATGACGATGTCAATTCAACCTTTACTATTTCAGGAACCCCAAGCGATGCCGGCGATTTCGAATATACGGTACAGACTATTGGAAATTGTGTTCAAGCCAATACCCTTGGAAATATTACCGTTCTTGACACGCCTTTTGCTTCCATAAGTATTTCAGGTGACTCCACAATTTGTGAGAATACCAGTTCGGAAATCACAATTTCAGCCATGGCATTTCCTAACAGTGATATTACAATAACATATGATATCGATACTGGTGCCGATCAAACTTTAAGTACGACAACAGATGATTCTGGGAATGCTTCTTTCACAATAGACACCGGGAATCTAACAACCGATACAGCTTATAATTTGCTAAGTATTGCCTACGTTGCGTCTCCATCATGTGAAGAAACACTTTCTAGCACTACAACCATAACAGTTACACCTGATGCAACTATCAATACCCCTACCAATATTAATCAAACCATATGTTTGGTAGATGCTTTAGATCCTATAGAATTTACTGTTTCAGGAGACATTACGAATGTTACAGCAAGCGGTCTTCCTTCCGGAGCAACTCAAAATTTTGATGGAACTTCAACATTTACAATTTCGGGCATACCAAGTGTATCGGGAGATTTCAACTATACCGTAAACACACAGGGTAGTTGCGAATCAGCCTCCATATCAGGAATTATTACTGTTAAAGAACCACCGGTTATTACGACGCAACCTCAGAATTTAGGAGTATGTGCTAGTGAAGCAGCGAGTTTCACAGTAATTGGAGCCGGTGATGATCTCACCTTCCAATGGTATAGCGGCACAGCTCCAGGAGGCACTCCTATCACTCCAAATTCCAATATTAGTATCACTGCCAATACAACATCCAGCACTTTGAGTTTTGGACAAGTAAGCACTGGCAATGCAGGATCTTATTACGTGATTGTTAGTGGTGACGGTAGTTGTACGCCTGCAACCTCAAATGCTTTCAGCTTAAATGTGAACCAGGAAATCACTATTACTAGTGAATCTACAGATCTAGAAATTTGTGAAGGTATCGATGCTATTTTTAGCGTGGATGCTGAAGGAACTATTACAAGCTATGAATGGTACCAAGTGGGAAGTCCTGACATAGTCCTGAGTGATGGTGGAAACATATCAGGTGCAGACACCCCCGAATTAACCATTTCAAATTCAACACCTTCAGATTCAGGAAGCTATTATGTTGTAATTTCAGGACCTGGAGGGACTTGTCCAAGTATTTCGTCTTCTCCGAAAATATTGACAGTCACAGCCCTCCCCACAGCAAGCATAATCTATTCAGACAGTCCATTTTGCAATAACATTGCAACTGGACAAGCAGTTACCTTAAGTGGGACCAATGCCTATACTGGCGGAACATATTCCGCGCCTGCCGGATTAACTATTGACCCTTCAACCGGTGCCATATCCCCTTCCTCAAGTGATCCTGGCACCTATGTGGTAACATATACTGCTCCAGCTTCTGGGGGGTGTGACGAAGTTTCCACAATCACCAACGTTACAATTTCTCCATTACCAACCGCCAATATTAGTTATAACGAACCTGCATATTGTGAAACTGACTCCTCCCCAATATCCGTTAATTTATCCGAAACAGATAGCAGTGGTGGTGCTTTTACTTCAAGTCCAGCTGGGCTAAGTATCGATTCGTCCACAGGTCAAATTACAGCAAATACAAGTACTGTTGGAGAATATACCATATCATATACTATTGCTGAAGCTAATGGTTGTGAAGCTGTCGTAGCCACAACCACAATCAGTATAAACCCGCTACCTGAGGCAACTTTCTCCTATAATGATAACGAGTATTGCCTTTCTGAAACAACAAATCCCACTCCTATATTCAGTGGGAGCGGTGTTGCAGGAACCTTCTGGTCTAGCCCTGCGGGTCTTTCCCTAAACCCTACTACTGGAATAATAGACTTACAAGCAAGTAGTGCGGGAATATATTCTATTACCAACACCATCCCTGCCTCTGATGGTTGTGTAGCTGTTTCTCATTCCAATTCTCTAACATTATATGAAGAACCTTCTGGAGGGACTTTAACAGGAACAGCTATTGGCCCTAATGGAGAGGTAAATGATGTTTCAACAGTATTAATATGTCAATCTTCAGGAGGAACACTAAACCTTTCTAGCCAAACAGGTTCTATTGTTGGCTGGGAGTATTCAAATAATGGAGGACTTGACTGGTATTCTATACTGGAGGAAGGAAATCCTATCACTTCAAGTTCTTATAACTTTTCAGAAATTATAGACACTACTATTTACCGTGTAATCATTGAAAACGGACCCTGCGGTCAAGTATACTCTACTACCGCGGTAGTAAGTGTGGTTCCAAACGACTTAAAACCGAATCCGGTTACAGTATCGGCCTATACACTTTGTTTAGGGGACCCTTCTACTTTAAGTGCAGAAAGCAGTATTGCAAATGGTCAATTCATTACAAAAGGTAATTTCAACACAGGGCAACTTAACACTCAAGACCCTGATGGCTTTTTGGTTGATGGTAACCCAGGTGGGTGGACCGCTTCGGGAGATGACATAAAACTTCCTACCAATTGGTCAGGTACTAATGATCACCCATTCCCTGTAATTGGTCATTTGGATTCAGGTGAACTTAAATTCGGTATTGTTGGAGGCCCTGTGACTTCAACCTTGGAAACCCCTATTTTTAACACTTTTGGGTTGGAGGATGCTATTTTTGAATTCATTCAAGCCTATAATATCTACGCAGGAGATCAAATATTAGTAGAACTATCTTTAGATGGTGGAGCAAACTACACTGAAGTCCTACAAAACATTAGTGGGCCTGCCAGTTCGGGTAACTACAACCCCTTTAATGTTAATGAAGTTGCATTTGATCTAGAGGAATACAACGGTTTGCCTAACTTAAGGATAAAATTCACCTATACAGGAACAAGTACAAATGGTCTTTGGGCCATAGATGGATTAACATTTCCATCCCCTCCAATTGAAGATGTTTTGATTTGGTCTGCTGTCCCTGGAACTGTAATATCCTACGAAAACAGTATAACTGTCATTCCTCCAACCCCTGGTGTTCACACTTATGCAGTAACATCCTATTTAGTAGATTCATGTGGATACGAAGTAACCTCAGACAACTCCGAATTTGTAGACTTGATAGTTTATGATACCGATACGGCCAATGCTGGTCCGGATATCACAATTAGTCAGGCCGAGTGTGGTTTAAATACGGTAACCCTTGCAGCTGAACAGTTGACAGGTGTAACCCCTATACCCGATCCTGACAATCTGGAAGAAACAATAAATTTGGTTTCAACTGGAGAATGGTCGGTAACCTCTGGCCAGGACCCAAGCACATATAGCTTTGCCGACCCTTCTGCGTACAACACCACATTTACCGGGGATGAAGAAGGTCCCTATACCCTAACATGGACCGTTACACCTGCCGAAGGGTCTCCTTGTTCTCCTTCTTCAGATACTATGATAGTTACATTGACGAATTGCAGTACCTTGGATTTTGATGGTGTTGATGACAATGTAACCTTTAGAAATTATTATGATTTTAGTGGGCCATTTAGTATTGAATTATGGTTAAAATCAGAAGCCTTTAACAGCTCAGTACAAACCATTATTTCTAAACGCGATGCCACCAATATGGTTCACGGTTATGATTTAAGACTTGTAAACAACATGCTTTCCTTTAATTGGAACAATGGAGGTTCACTGACAGCCTCAGATCCTATTGGAACCGACCGATGGTATCATTTAGCCGTTACCTTTAATGGAACTACATATAATTTATACGTAGATGGGATTTTGGTTGGGGCAGCTACTGGCTCCACACCAATCAATAATAATTTTGAATGCATTTTGGGAGCCATGGACCAGGCTGCCTCTGGAGGAACTCCCAACCCTGTAAATTATTTTACAGGTTGGATGGACGAATTGCGTATTTGGAACACCGCACTTACCGTTGAACAGATTAGGTTTATGATGAACCAAGAGGTTGAAAACATCGGTGGTAATATAAGAGGTTCTGTTGTCCCAATTGACGCTCCTGGATTAACATGGGCAAACTTTACTGGCTATTACCAAATGAATCAAACGGTAGATATTGTTGGTGGATATATAATACCAAACGCGGGAACCCAAGATGGACGCATGCGAAACATCACTACTTGGCAAGAAGAAAATGCCCCTTTGCCTTATACATCAGATAACAATGGTAATTGGATGGACACATCTGCCAGCTCTCCTTGGCTTTGGGGTCACAGTGTTTGGGACTATCCAAACTCTACGGGTATTAATGGTGATCCCATAGATTGGAACATAGTTATTACTTCCCATGATATAGTTTACAACCCTGATGATGTAGAATTACAGTTACTTGGATTATTGGTGAATAGTAATGAATTAACCATAACCGACAGTAATGTACCACAAGACGAAAATAATCCAGGAAATGGTCTTATTATTTCACATTATTTGAAACTTGATGGTGTCATAGATTTAATTGGGGAATCTCAGCTTGTACAAAAGCGTTATACTCCTTCTCAATTAAGTGAAAGTATTTTAGATCCCAATAGTAGTGGATTCATAGAAAGGGATCAACAAGGAACTTACAACCTATATAACTATAATTATTGGAGTTCCCCTGTAAGTCCTATAAATTCTGGATTAAATTCCGATTATTCTGTAGGAGAAGTACTCTTAGACGGGACTGATTCTGCAAACCCCAAGACCATTACATGGACTAGTGAGCGTGATGCCTCTCCAACCTCTCCCATAACCATGAGTAGTCGTTGGATCTATAAGTTCAATGGAGCTGCAAACACTTATTCCGTATGGTCTCGGGTGGGTAATACTGGAAATATAGAAACTGGCATAGGATACACAATGAAGGGAAGCGGAACAAGCAATGGATACCAGAACTATGTCTTTAAGGGAATTCCCCATAATGGACTAATTGAAAACCCTTTGGCTGCAAATGATGAAATCTTTTTGGGAAACCCCTACCCTTCGGCTATGGATGTTGAGGAATTTATAAAAGACAATATCCCTGGACCGAATGCAAACCCCGGCAGCTCAAATGCTATCGACGGAACATTACAATTCTGGATTCACTATAACACAAATGACTCTCATAACCTTGAAGAATACGAAGGTGGGTTTGCTCTATACAATTTATTGGATGAAGGTGTGCCTCCCATATCTTCTCAATATGTCACTACTGATGGTTTTTGGATTAGTGGGTTGGGTAGTTCTGACTTAAAACCAGGACTATTTATTCCTGTTGGACAGGGATTTGTATCAACTGCAGTTGAAGAAGGCATGGGGGGAAACGTTAAATTTGAAAATGACCAGAGATTTTTTAAAAGAGAAGCTAACCCTAACGAATCTATTTTCTTAAGGCAGGCCAATAATCAAGAACAACAAAGTCAAAATTCATCTTCACTCCCAAAAAAAATATTGCTTGGGGCCAAAACACCAGAAGGAAGTTTAAGAACCTTATTACTAGGGTTTGTTACGGACGCAATTGTTACCGATGGGTACGATTACGGATACGATGCCCGAAACCGAGATTCATATCCATCAGACATTTCTTGGTCAATCAATGAGGAGCCTTTTGTTATTCAAGGTGTAGGTGAATTTGATTCCTCCAAACAATACCCTTTTATTGTTAAAATTGCAACTGCAGGAACAATTGAAATCTCTCTCATGGAATTGAAAAACTTCCAAGAAGATATTGATGTATATATCTACGACTCACTTTTAGGCACATATTCTCAAATCAATAATATTAGTTTTCAAACCATTCTAAACGAAGGAGAATATATAGATAGGTTTTATATTACCTTCCAAGACAGTAATGCCCTGTCTTTGGAAGAACTTAACAAAGAGAAAATTATGATTAATTATTTAAATAGCACTCATGACATTTATATCAAAACTTCTGAAAACATAAAAGTCAAACAAGTTTATTTAATAAATACCATTGGCCAAACGGTTAAAACATGGAATATGACCAATACTCCCAAAATGAGCAATGAGCTACGAATTCCTATAAGTAAAATTTCAGAAGGTAGCTACCTCGTTAAACTAGTCACAGAACAAGGCTCTTACAACAAAAAACTGATTATCAATTATTAAAAATCTTACAAATTAATATCTCATTTACACTTCATCGGTGATTTTCGCAATTCACCTAAACTCCTATTCCCATCATTATGAACATCTTAACACTTATAGAGATATAATTGCACTTTATCGAATATTTTTCACCCATAAAATGTAGGCATAGTATGTTTGTACCTCCCTCATTGAATGTTTAACAACGTAAAACCCGTAAAACCAACATTTAAACCTGTGCGGGTCCGTCCGAAACAATTTAGTGAATATGAAACAAGTCTACACCTACTATGTTCAATTGGCCATCCTTATTTTTGTCAATTTCTCTTACGCTAAAACAAATCAATTAGACCAGTACATCAGTTTAAATACTGTTTCCATCGTGATGGATACAGAAATTCAGGCGACTGAAATTATCCAAGTCAATATGGCACTGACCGGTTCATGTCCTGCTGATGTCAATCAAGGTACAGATGCTAATAGTTGTTCTTCAATTGTAAATGGAATTGGATTTCTTGCAGATGGCACCGAAGATATCGTTACTTGGGAACTAACTGGAGCCACTATTGCCTCAAGCCCAACTACAGACAAAAATGATGCCAGCGGTCAAAATTTTAATTTGGGAATTACCACTGTAACCTATAATACCTTTGATGTAAATTCAAATCCAATAGATAGCTGTAGTTTTACTGTTACTATTACCGATAACGAAAGCCCTTCCGTAGCCGCTGCTGCCGAGGTCAATACAACAACCAGTGCAGATACCTCTGGAGACTGTACCGTGGACGTGGCCATCACCGATGCCACTTTCAACGATAATTGTTCCGTAAGCTCAATTGCATGGGTAATGACCGGTGCTGTAAACGATACCGGTTCTGGACAGGTCGGAACATATACATTCCCGATAGGGACAACCACAATTACATATACCGT
>NZ_LBIP01000026.1 GCF_001280435.1 Mangrovimonas xylaniphaga | reverse complement strand
CTTTCAACGATAATTGTTCCGTAAGCTCAATTGCATGGGTAATGACCGGTGCTGTAAACGATACCGGTTCTGGACAGGTCGGAACATATACATTCCCGATAGGGACAACCACAATTACATATACCGTATCTGACAATGCTACCCCAGCCAATACAGCTACTGATGTCATGACTGTAACAGTGACCGATAATGAAAATCCAACGGTAAACGCTACAAGCAACGTTGTTACAACAACCAGTGCAGATACCTCTGGAGACTGTTCTGTAGATGTTGCTATTACAGATGCCTCTTTCAACGATAATTGTTCCGTAAGCTCAATTGCATGGGTAATGACCGGTGCTGTAAACGATACCGGTTCTGGACAGGTCGGAACATATACATTCCCGATAGGGACAACCACAATTACATATACCGTATCTGACAATGCTACCCCAGCCAATACAGCTACTGATGTCATGACTGTAACAGTGACCGATAATGAAAATCCAACGGTAAACGCTACAAGCAACGTTGTTACAACAACCA
>NZ_LBIP01000025.1 GCF_001280435.1 Mangrovimonas xylaniphaga | reverse complement strand
GTTCTGTAGATGTTGCTATTACAGATGCCTCTTTCAACGATAATTGTTCCGTAAGCTCAATTGCATGGGTAATGACCGGTGCTGTAAACGATACCGGTTCTGGACAGGTCGGAACATATACATTCCCGATAGGGACAACCACAATTACATATACCGTATCTGACAATGCTACCCCAGCCAATACAGCTACTGATGTCATGACTGTAACAGTGACCGATAATGAAAATCCAACGGTAAACGCTACAAGCAACGTTGTTACAACAACCAGTGCAGATACCTCTGGAGACTGTTCTGTAGATGTTGCTATTACAGATGCCT
>NZ_LBIP01000024.1 GCF_001280435.1 Mangrovimonas xylaniphaga | reverse complement strand
ACCGTTGGCAAACATTTGATAACGCTATATGACCAAATATTTGATTAAAAAATATACTCAAAATGACTCTGGTGGTTTTAATAACATAGAAACTAAAAAGGTGCAAAAAAAGCATTTAAAAGAGCATGTTGAAAATAATTGGGTTTTAATAGAAAAGCAAATTCCAATAGTAACGCCATTTCTAAAATGGTGGAATAAATTTACAACTAACCAAAAAATTGCAATTATAGCTATCATTGTTCCTTGTTTTGCTGTTTTAGGTTGGATTTTAGATAAGTATTTTGATAATAAATATCAGACTTTAAATGATAAATACATTTCCTTAAATGCTGATTATAATTCTCTAAAATCTGATTACGTTCAATTAAAACATTCCTTAATTCTGACTTCTGACTCATTAAAGACAGAACGGCAAAAGTTTCAAGCCACAATACAACAACCGCAAACAAAAACATCTTCTGATAAAAATCAAGCTGACAAAAAATAAAAAAACGATTTGCCAACAATGTGTAAAAACCATTGCTTCGGACATTTCCTTCGGAAAGTCCTCTTTCTATATTAATTTTGTTTCTTTTTTCTCTCATAATTTCTTAATTTCCCGCAA
>NZ_LBIP01000023.1 GCF_001280435.1 Mangrovimonas xylaniphaga | reverse complement strand
ATCAGTTACTGGGGGAACCACTGCTGACCCCCGAGGTGCTGGCAGAAGTCGCCGACCGGTTGCAGTTGTGTCCGTTCGAGCTGTCCCTGCAGATGCTCCCCTGGGCTGACCTGGTGGTGTGTGATTTAAATTACGTCTTTGATCCGCTGGTGCGGTTGAATGTACTGCAGGACCGGGCCCAGCGCCGCGCTCTATTGGTCGATGAGGCGCACAACCTGGGTGACCGGGCGCGCGGCATGTTCACGGCCGCGCTAAACCGCAGGGAGAGCCGTCGGGCAGCGTCGGCCTGTAAGGGCGCCCATCCGACACTGCGCCGCAGTATCCAGTCGCTGGTGCTGGCTCTGGACAAGTGGGTTGCCGAGCGGCGGGAAGAGGGCAGTCGTTTAGCAGTAACGGGCGACGACAAGACTGAACTGTGGG
>NZ_LBIP01000022.1 GCF_001280435.1 Mangrovimonas xylaniphaga | reverse complement strand
ATGTGTGGGTGGGTGTAGGAACAGGCTTTAGGTGATAGATGATTTCTTTTTCGGAGAATACTAAAGTGGAATCGGTAAGTTCCTTGATGCTGAAATGGCGTATGGTGTCTTTAGGTTGGTTATAGTACAGTACCAAAACGTTGTTTTGGTGTACGTAATTTCCAGTATGAGGTTCTTGGTTTTCGGCAGACGTTTGATAAGAAAACGAACCGTTTTCCAATTGAAAAAAATCTGAATCAGAAACAGAAGAAAGTGGTTGACCTGTTGTGTTTTCTATAGTTTGAAATTGCCATTTTTTTTCAATGCTTTGCGATGAGAGTGTATTTATTGCAAAAAAAATAGCTGTAAAAGCCAAGAAAAAATATTTCATCTGTTTTGAGTTTATTAGATCATATGTGAGCTACAAAATACTAATTTGAAGCACCCATAACCGTCAAGCAAACACTCATTTTAAACAGCGAAACTAACGTTTGGAGATTTCGTCCCTTATTTTCGCAGCTTTTTCATAATCCTCATTTTTAACAGCTTCTTCCAAGAGTGCATTTAATTCTTGCAAAGATTTGTCCTTGAAACTTTCCTGAATCCCAGCTTCAACTTCTTCGGCAACCAAATCATCCACGAGGATACTGTCACCTTCTTCTTCACTTTTTGGGTTTACTTTTAAATAAATCCCAGCTTTGTCCAAAATGTTCTTATAGGTAAAAATAGGGGCTTGGAACCTTAGGGCCAAGGCAATGGCGTCACTTGTTCGGGCATCGATAATCTCTTCAATTTTATCGCGTTCGCAAATCAAGCTCGAATAGAATACACCATCGACCAATTTATGAATAATGACCTGTTTGACAATAATATCAAACCGATCGGCAAAATTTTTGAATAAATCGTGGGTTAGTGGTCTTGGAGGTCGGATTTCTTTTTCTAGGGCGATGGCAATGGACTGTGCCTCGAAAGCACCTATCACGATAGGTAGTTTTCGGTCGCCATCAACCTCGTTCAAAATAAGTGCGTAGGCACCATTTTGTGTTTGACTATATGAAATTCCTTTTATGTTAAGACGTACTAAACTCATAATAAAAAACACAAAGAACTGTTTAAATTAGGACTTTAGCAACAACTAATGACAGATTTTGTAAGTCAACTAAATTTAAACAGTCCTTTAAAGATACAAGTTATAAAAAATATTATTGTTGTGCCTTAAATGTCTTCAATTTTTCAATGAGTTTAGGAACAACTTCAAAGGCGTCTCCAACAATTCCGTAATCGGCCGCCTTAAAGAATGGAGCCTCAGGATCGGTATTGATCACTACTTTTACCTTGGAAGCGTTGATACCAGCCAAATGCTGGATTGCTCCTGAAATTCCGATGGCAATGTACAGGTTGGCAGCCACAGGTTTTCCTGTTTGCCCAACGTGTTCACTGTGCGGACGCCATCCTAAATCGCTCACTGGTTTTGAGCAAGCAGTAGCAGCTCCTAAAACATCGGCAAGCTCTTCTACCATTCCCCAGTTTTCAGGTCCCTTAAGACCACGACCACCAGATACTACAATCTCTGCATCGGCAATGGTAACCTTTCCAGTTACTTTATCTACCGATTGTACATTTACTCCAAACTCCGGAATAGAAGGAGTGAAGTCTTCTGCAGCAGCGGCGGCACTGTTTTCAACAAGACCAAAGGCATTTTTAGAAAGCGCAACCAATTTTACATCGGTATTGATGGTAGTCATGTTGAACGCTTTATTGGTAAATGCTGTACGTTTAACTGTGAAAGGAGCGGTGCTTGTTGGAGCTTCAACTACGTTGGAAGCATAGCCTGCATTCAGGTCTACGGCCAAAAGTGGCGCTAAATATTTACTGTCTGAACTTGAGCTTACAATCACTACTTGGCTGCCTTCTTTTTGAGCGGCTTGGGCAATGATACTAGCGTAAGCATTGGCATTGAATTTCTCTAATTGGGAATCACTTACCTTTAATACTTTGTCAACACCGTAAGTTCCTAAAATGGAAGTGTCCTCGGCGTTAATGGTTACCGCAGTAACGGTAGTGCCCATTTGGTTGGCAACAGCTTTGGCGTAAGACGCTACTTCCAGCGCCACTTTCTTAAATGTTCCTTGTTCTGATTCTGTATATACTAAAACTGACATAAGCTTAATTTGATATATAAAACTAAAATTGAATCAAATTCAATTGGGTTTTATATGTAGGTTATTAAATTACTTTGGCTTCGTTGTGAAGTAGGTTAACTAATTCTTCTACGTTGTCTGGATCGATTAAGGTAACAGCACCTTTTGGAGCTGGTTTCTCAAACTTTACAGATGCTGTTTCGGCAGATGCTTCCACAGGTTCTAGAACTGTTAACGGCTTTTTACGAGCCATCATAATTCCTCTCATATTAGGAATGCGCAAGTCGCTTTCTTCTACCAACCCTTTTTGACCTCCAATAACAAGAGGGAAAGAAGTGCTAACGGTTTCTTTTCCGCCATCAATTTCTCTTACAGCTGTTACAGCAGTGCCTTCAACTTCAAGACCAATACAAGTATTTACGAAGTTGGCATTGCTTAAACGTGCCAACATACCAGGTACCATACCTCCGTTGTAGTCGATAGACTCACGTCCGGCAATTACAAGGTCATAGCCACCATCCTGCACAACTTTTGCCAATTGTTTGGCAACCACAAAACCGTCGGTTGGCTCTGTGTTTACACGAATAGCAGAATCTGCTCCAATGGCAAGGGCTTTTCTTAGGGTAGGTTCAGTTTCAGGGCCTCCAACATTTACAACATCTACAGTTGCACCTTGTTTTTCTTTAAACCACATGGCGCGAGTCAAACCAAATTCATCATTAGGATTGATTACAAACTGCACACCGTTGGTGTCAAATTTAGTGTCGCCTTCGGTAAAGTTAATTTTTGAAGTCGTATCAGGTACATGGCTAATACATACTAATATTTTCATATTGATATTATTATTTAATAAGTACTTTTTTTTTCGAGGTTACGAAGTTAAATAAATTCATTTGAATATTTGCTATGCACGCATAATATAATTTTGCCTTTTTGAGAGAAATATGGTGTTTATGGTAAAAAAAGTTAAAATATATATGCGTTTTTGTGGTAATTACTTAAAAATAGGAGTGAATTTGGTTTGAAAATAGAATGCTGTTTTATCTGGGGCCTTTCAAAAATTACAAATCGTGGGAAAAGGGGATTATTTTTTTATGAATTATTCCTATTTTTGCTATCCAATTTAAACTTGAAATATAAATGAGAGGAGCCTTATTGTAACCGTAAGTTTTCTACAGGGCAATAGGTGAATTTTATCTGACCATTTAAATAATATACAAATGAAAACAATTCAATTCAGAGAAGCTGTTTGCGAAGCCATGAGTGAAGAAATGCGTAGAGATGAAAGCATTTACTTAATGGGTGAAGAAGTCGCAGAATACAATGGTGCTTACAAGGCATCAAAAGGAATGTTGGATGAATTCGGCCCTAAGCGTGTTATTGACACTCCTATTGCTGAACTTGGTTTTGCAGGAATCGCGGTGGGTTCGACAATGACTGGAAACAGACCAATTGTTGAGTTCATGACGTTTAACTTCTCTTTGGTTGGAATTGATCAAATTATAAACAACGCGGCAAAAATCAGACAAATGTCTGGTGGACAGTTCAAGTGTCCTATCGTATTTCGTGGACCTACAGCTTCTGCAGGTCAGTTGGCTGCAACTCACTCTCAAGCTTTTGAAAGCTGGTTTGCCAATACGCCAGGTCTTAAAGTAGTTGTGCCATCAAATCCTTACGATGCCAAAGGACTTTTAAAATCAGCCATTCGTGATGACGATCCAGTAATTTTCATGGAAAGTGAGCAAATGTATGGCGATAAAGGAGAAGTGCCAGAAGGAGAATACACTATTCCATTAGGGGTAGCTGATATTAAGCGTGAAGGAACCGATGTAACCATTGTATCTTTTGGTAAAATCATTAAGGAAGCTTATATCGCTGCTGATGAATTGGCTAAAGAAGGAATTTCTTGTGAAATTATCGATTTGCGTACTGTACGTCCATTAGATAAAGCAACTATTTTGGCTTCTGTTAAGAAAACAAATAGATTGGTAGTATTGGAAGAAGCTTGGCCATTTGGAAACGTTTCAACCGAGATTACTTATATCGTACAATCTGAGGCATTCGATTATTTGGATGCTCCTGTTGTAAAAATTAACACTGCCGATACTCCTGCGCCTTATTCTCCAGTTTTATTGGAGCAATGGTTGCCTAATAGTACCGATGTTGTTAAAGCTGTAAAAAAGGTAATGTATAAATAAAACGCGTTTTTTTGCGTTATATAAACTTCATTGGCATATTTGTGCTGATGAAGTTTTTTTGCTTATGAACATAAAACTATTTTCTCTATTCTTTTTCTTCGGGTTATTATTTGGATTTTCGCAAACCAAAGTTAGCGGTTATGTAATAGATGAAAACAACCAACCAGTGGCTTATGCCAACGTTATTTTTAAGGGATCTACAGAGGGGACCATCTCCAATGAAGAAGGGCGTTTTTATCTAGAGTCCGATAATAATTGGGATACTTTAACCGTATCGTTTTTGGGCTATGAAACCTTGGAGTTAGCCTTGCTTAAACGTGTCAACTATAACTTGAATCTTGTGCTCAAGGAGGAAGCTGCTTCCTTAGGGGAGGTAGTTATTGTAACTGGTAAACAATCCAAAAAGGAATCGGAGAATCCTGCCATTGGAATTTTAAAGAAAATCTGGGCTCATAAGCGATCAAACGGACTTCGTATGTTTAATCAATACGAGTACGATAAATATGAAAAAGTTGAATTTGATATCAACACCATAGACAGTGCTTTTATGGAAAAGAACTTGTTCAAAGGAATGGAGTTTGTCTTTGAGCAAGTGGATACTTCCAATGTCACGGGAAAAACCTATTTGCCAATATTCATCAACGAAGCGGCTAGTAGGGTGTATGGGGACAATGAGATAAAAAAGGAGCGTGAAGAGTTAAAGGGGAATAAAAATTCTGGTTTTAGCGATAATCAAGCGCTTATTGATTTTGTGGATGACTTGTATGCCGATTATGACGTGTATGATAATTACCTTAAGTTTTTCGATAAGAGTTTTGTGAGTCCATTGTCTAAAACAGGGATCAATACTTATAACTATGTGCTTTCCGATAGTGCTTTTATTGAAAACAAATGGTGCTATAACATTATTTACTACCCTAGACGTAAAAACGAGCTGACTTTTAAAGGGGATTTTTGGGTAGCCGATACCACTTTTGCCATTAAGGAAATCAACATGCAAGCCTCCAAGAGTGCTAATATCAACTGGGTGAAGGAAATCTATATCGAACAGGAGTTTGAGGTACTCAATGATTCGGTGTTTTTAATCAAAAGGGATTATTTCATGTCCGATTTTGCCTTTCAGAAAAAGGAAAAAGCCAAAGGGGTTTATGGAAAGCGAACAACTTTGTACAACAACTATGTGTTCGATAAACCTAAGGATCCCAAATTCTATGTAGAGGAGGTTTTCGATTTTAATAAGGAAATCTACAATCGTGATGATGAATTTTGGGAGCAGAACCGTTTGGAATCCCTCAATAAGGATGAGCAGGGTGTCTACAAAATGCTCGATACCTTAAAAACCGTTAAAAAGTTTCAGCGAGTCTATAACACGGTAAGCATGTTTGCTTCAGGATACAAGGAGTTTCCGGAATTGAACTTTGATTACGGACCTATTTTTTCAACCTTTGGTTATAACGATGTTGAAGGTTTTAGGCTTCGGGCTGGGGGACGGACTTATTTTGGATATAATGATTTGTGGCGTGTTGAAGGATTTACGGCCTACGGTTTTAAGGACAACAAGTTTAAATACGGGATTTCAGGAAAATGGTTGTTGGATAAAAAGAACCGTATCATTATTTCTGGAGGAAACCGTCGCGATGTAGAACAAATAGGGGCGAGTCTTACCAATTCCACCGATGTTTTGGGACGTAGTTTTGCCTCTTCAGCGGTGTTTACCACAAGTGTCAACGATAAATTGACCAATATCAATTTAACCACATTGGCAGCCGAAATTGAGCCCGTAAAGAATTTGGTGCTGCGCATAATTGGTGATTATAGAACCTTGCGTTCAGCTTCGGAAACCTTTAGTTTGGACTATTATGATGAAGAATCTCCTTCGGGAATTGCATCTGAAGTCCGTCAATACCAGACCACACTTTCTTTGTCCTATTTTCCAGGCCGAAAAATGACAGGTTTTGGGGTGGAGCGTTCCAGTGCCAATGATACTTATGCTAGTTTGTTTGCGCAGGTTAGTAGAGGTGATAAGGTGGTTTTTCAAAGTGATTTTGAGTATACCAAATTACAGTTCTCCTATATCCAACCATGGCAATTGGGTGGCTTTGGACGTTTGACCTCGGTAATTGAGGCAGGAAAGACTTTTGGAGCGGTGCCTCTTGGATTGTTGAGTGTCATTCCTGGGAACCAATCGTATTTTTCAATTTACAATACTTTTAGTTTGTTGGATTATTACGAGTTTGTAACGGATACGTATACTTCGCTACACCTTGAGCATAATTTCAATGGACGTTTTTTCTCCCGTATTCCGGTGATAAAGAAATTCAATCTAAGGGCCATTGTTGGTTTTAGGGCAGCATGGGGAAAAATATCCCAAGAAAATAGAGATTTGAATGCTTCCGGACTGGAGTATATAGCCCCTACAGATGAACCCTATTACGAGTATAGTTTGGGAGTGGGCAATATTTTTAAGGTGTTCCGTTTAGACTTTAATTTCAGGGGGAATTATCTCGAAATTCCATCAGCAAGGGATTTTGGAATCACAGGAGGGTTTAACTTCCAATTCTAGAAATTTACTTTAATGTAGTTTTTATAAGGATATGGCCTTTATTCTTTGCAAGGTTGCCCCGTTTTACACTTTCTTAAACTAAAGTCCAATAGTTTTTAGTTGTCTAAGCATAAAGACTTCCGTATCTTTGCGCCTTTGAATTTCGAAAAAACTAAACATTGTATCTCTTTTTTAGAGGTAGAAAAATAAATATTGAATGAGTACGAAAGATGATTTAACCTTTGATGTGTTAATTGAGATCCCAAACGGGAGTCGTAACAAATATGAATATGATTTCGATCTTAAGAAAATTCGTTTCGATCGAATGTTGTTTTCATCAATGATGTATCCTGGTGATTACGGGTTTATTCCTGAAACTTTGGCCTTGGATGGTGATCCACTAGATGTTTTGGTAATGGGGCATCAACCAACATTCCCAATGTGTGTTATGGAAGTAAAGCCAATTGGAGTTTTCCATATGACAGATGAAAAAGGACCGGATGAAAAATTAATCTGTGTACCGGTATCGGATCCTATTTGGAATAAATTAAGTGACATTAGTGATTTGAATCCACATAGACTGGAAGAAATCGAGCACTTCTTCCAAGTATATAAAGATTTGGAAGAAAAGAAAGTTGACGTTGGTGGTTGGGGAGATGCCAAAGAAGCCTATGAAATTTTTAGCAAATGTGTGCAGCGTTACCAAGAGAGTGGGCACTTCAAAAAAGGAAGCTTTACCATATAAGTTCCCTTAAAAAATAAATTATTTTCAAAAACCCCTTAATAAAATTAAGGGGTTTTTTATATTCTTTGTTTTTCCTACATTTAACGTAAATTTTTGTAACTTAAAACATTAGGATATGGAATCAAATATGATTTTTGTGCCAATTGCAATGGCAATTTTAGGACTGCTTTTTATGTTCGTGAAAATGGCATGGGTAAAGAAGCAGGCTCCCGGTAATGAAAGAATGCAGGAGATCTCAACGTCTATCAAAGAAGGCGCTCTCGCTTTTTTAAATGCCGAATATAGATTGCTGGCTATTTTTGTGGCGATTGCTTCTGTGGCGCTTTTTGCAATTTCATATTTTGTTCCAACAACACATTGGATAATCATCGTGGCTTTCATTTTGGGAGCCATTTTTTCTGCTTTGGCTGGAAATATAGGGATGCGCATTGCTACCGAAGCTAATGCAAGAACTGCCGAAGCTGCCAAAACCAGTTTGCCACAAGCTTTAAAAGTAGCTTTTGGAGGAGGCACTGTGATGGGATTGGGGGTTGCGAGTTTGGCGGTTTTGGGTTTGAGTCTTTTGTTTTCTATTTTCATAAAAATGTTTATTGTTGGAAATGCCTCTTTTTATGAAGAAATGACCATGGCCTTGGAAGCTTTGGCTGGTTTTTCCCTAGGAGCCGAGTCTATTGCTTTATTTGCTCGTGTAGGTGGAGGTATTTATACTAAAGCAGCCGATGTAGGAGCCGATTTGGTAGGGAAAGTGGAAGCAGGAATTCCTGAGGATGATCCTAGAAATCCTGCTACTATTGCTGATAATGTTGGTGATAACGTAGGGGATGTAGCTGGTATGGGCGCCGATTTATTTGGTAGTTATGTAGCTACCGTTTTAGCGGCTATGGTACTTGGGAATTATGTGATCAAAGATATGTCTCAAGATGCTCCTTTTACGGATGCCTTCAATAATATGGGGCCTATTTTGTTGCCAATGGTAATTGCCGGAATCGGTATTCTAGCCTCTATCATTGGAACATTTTTAGTGAAAATTTCAAGTAATGATGTTAAGGAAGCCCAGGTTCAAAAAGCGTTGGATTATGGTAATTGGGCTGCCATTATTCTAACCTTATTATCTAGTTTTCTTTTGATAAAATATATGTTGCCGGACACTCTAACCATGAGTTTCTTTGGGGAAGGATACAAAACGGTATCTTCCATGCATGTGTTCTGGGCTACTTTAATAGGACTGTGTGTGGGCGCTCTAATTGCGACCGTTACCGAACACTATACGGCACTCGGGAAAGATCCGGTAAGAGGGATAGTTCAAAACAGTTCTACAGGGTCTGCTACCAATATTATAGCAGGACTTGCAGTGGGAATGAAATCTACTTTCTTTTCTGTATTGTTATTTGCTGTTGCCATTTTCGGGTCGTATGAATTGGCTGGATTTTATGGTGTGGCCATAGCAGCTTCTGCCATGATGGCGACCACGGCTATGCAGTTGGCTATTGATGCTTTTGGACCAATTGCCGATAATGCAGGAGGTGTAGCAGAAATGAGTGAATTGGATCCTGAGGTAAGAGAACGTACTGATATTTTGGATTCTGTGGGAAATACAACGGCAGCCATAGGAAAGGGGTTTGCCATTGCTTCGGCCGCTTTAACAGCGTTAGCTTTATTTGCAGCATATGTAACCTTTACAGGGATAGAAGGTATTAATATCTTCAAGGCAGATGTATTGGCGATGTTGTTTGTTGGGGGGATGATTCCTGTAATTTTTTCTGCATTGGCTATGGAGTCTGTAGGAAAAGCGGCGATGGAAATGGTTAAGGAAGTGAGACGCCAGTTCCGTGAAATTCCGGGGATCATGGAAGGAACCGGTAAGCCAGAATATGCAAAGTGTGTGGATATTTCTACCCAAGCAGCATTACGTCAGATGATTTTACCTGGTTTGATTACGATTATTACCCCGATTATTATTGGATTTGTTTTTGGTCCTGAGCCACTTGGAGGGTATATGGCTGGTGTGTGTGTGAGTGGTGTAATGTGGGCTATTTTTCAAAATAATGCTGGAGGTGCTTGGGATAATGCCAAAAAGTCCTTTGAGGCTGGGGTAGAAATAGATGGTGAAATGAGTTATAAGGGGAGTGATGCCCATAAAGCTGCGGTTACGGGAGACACGGTTGGAGATCCTTTTAAAGACACCTCGGGACCATCGATGAACATCTTGATCAAGTTGACCTGTTTGGTTGGTTTGGTGATTGCGCCTATTTTGGGAGGGCACTCTTTTCATTCGGCTTTAGGCGAATCTATGGAAAGTCAAGAAATTAAAAAGGAAATAAAAATAGAAATGCAGTCTGTGGAAGCTGAAAATGCCAGAGCGGTGGTAACGACTGTATTTACCGAAGATGGAGAGACGGTAACTGAAGAGATGGTTTTAGAAGGAAGTTTGGACGAGGTAAAACAGGCTCTTGAAGACATAAAAAAAGAAGAGTAAGACGTTTGGTCTTTTAAGTGTTAATTTGAAGAACCATGCCGAGAGGCATGGTTTTTTGTGTTAACTATTTTTGAAGGAAGAAACTCCCTACGAAGCGCATTTGATTTACTATCTTTAATTTATGAATTACGATCAACTAACCACTTTGGGAATTGCTTTTGGACTTGGCCTGCTAGTGGGGGTGCAAAGGCAAAAAAGCGATAATAAAATGGCGGGGGTAAGGACCTTCACCCTTTTGTCTGTGTTGGGCGTAATGGCTGCGTATTTAACCCAAGTATATGACAACCCATATATTTTACCAGCTTTGGGATTGTCTATTGCGGCCATGTTTGTGACGGCTAATATGATCAAATATAAGTCTGACGAATCTCAGGATTTTGGCCAGACCACTGAGGTAGCTGCCTTATTGATGTTTTCCATTGGGGCTTATTTAGTCTTGGGAGATCAGTTGGTTGGGGTTATTGTAGGGACCTTGATGGCTATTTTGTTGTATGTAAAAGAACGGTTGCACCATTTTATAGACCGTTTGAGTGAAAAGGATCTTTCTGCTATTATGACCTTGGCAGGAATCAGTTTGGTGATTCTTCCCATTCTTCCTGATAAAACTTTTGGTCCTTATGGTGTGCTCAATCCAAGGAATATTTGGTTGATGATTACCTTGATTGTAGGGATAAGTGTAGTAGGGTATTTCATTTACAAATTTGCAGGTAAAAGAGTGGGGGTGATTGCCAATGGAATTTTGGGAGGGTTAATTAGCAGTACGGCTACTACGGTAAGTTATGCGAGAAAAACCAAAAGTACCAGTGATATAAATAAAATGGCGGCATTTGTCATCGCCACGGCATCCATGGTGTCCTTGGTTCGGGTTCTTATAGAAATAACGGTGGTAGTTCCCCAAAAGCTCAATTATATTCTGCTGCCCATACTGGCAGAAATTATAGTGTTGGCTTTGCTTTGTGCGTCCTTATTTTATTTGGTGAATAAGGATGAAACTGATGATGAAATGCCAGAACCTGAAAACCCTGCTCAATTTAAAAGCGCCCTTTTGTTTGGGTTACTGTATGCCCTTATTTTGTTGGCAGTGGCATTTACCGAAGAGAAATTTGGGAATGAAGCTTTATATTTGGTCTCAATTGTGAGTGGTCTAACCGATGTGGATGCCATTACCTTGTCGATTTCCCAATTGATGAAAATTGATAATATTTCCGTGCATTTAGGTTGGAAACTTATTCTGCTAGCAGCACTTTCCAATTTAGTGTTTAAGGGTATTATGGCAATGATGTTAGGTACAAAACAGCTTGCCAAATGGGTAGGTGTAGTGTTTGGGGTTGCCTTGGTAGTTGGCCTTTTTATTATTTGGTTGTGGCCAGATTGGTGGCATTTATAAAATGATTTTGTTTCAATGTTTAAAAAAGACCCGCTTCAAATTGTTGTGTTTCAAAGTTACGGGACCAATTCCCATTTGTATGTGAGGGGCAGGGCTTTGGAAGACGAATCGATTGATCTCGATCAGCATCATATTTTTCAATTATTTGTAAATTCTTGGAAGCGTTTTGAAAGCGATGAAATTAAATACGCCAATCTTAAAATTACCCTGCCAGATACAAGAATAATTGAAACCCAAACTGATGACCACGGCTATTTTTTGGTAGATACCACTTTTGAAGATTTACACGCATTGACCAATGAGGAAGGTTGGGTGCATTTTGAGGTGTCCTATAGCGATGACCATCCAAAGCGGAAAATTCAAAACAATAATAGGTTTAAGGGGGAGCTGTTGGTGCCTTCCGAAAAAGTGGATTATGGTGTTATTACCGATATTGATGACACGCTTTTACATACTGGTGTGGTATCGTTGTTAAAATGGCGTGTAATTTACAATACCATCTTTAAGAATGCCAAGCATCGGTTGCCTTTAGAGGGAGCTCCTGGATTTTATCATTTATTGCATCGGGGAAGATCAGGTGAAAATGCGAATCCTATTTTTTATGTCAGTCATAGTCCGTGGAATATGTACCGATATTTGGAGTTGTTTTTAAGGCAGCATCAATTTCCGAAAGGGCCTATTCTGCTAAGAAGTTTTAAAAATATTCTGCAGAAAAAAAGAGGGGATAAACCACAAAAGCAAAAGGAGATTTTAAATATTTTTAAAACTTACCCTAAGATGAAGTTTATCTTGATTGGGGATAGCGGCGAATATGATGCGGATATCTATATTGAAATAGCGCAAAATTACCCAGATAGAGTCTTGGCCATCTATCTTCGCAGTGTCAAACACACCAAAAAAATGTTAAGGGTTCGCGGTTTGTTTGAAAACTACAAAACCACACCAGTACTTTTGGTGGAAAGTAGCGAACAGGCCATAGCCCATGCAAGAGCCAATAAATTTATTAAATAAGGTATTAAAAGAGACCGTTTATTTGGGCATCAATTCTATTGATAACTTCACCTAAATCTTCTGGTTTCGACACAAAATCCAATTGGTCTACGTCAATAATCAAAAGGTTGCCTTTATCGTAACCATGAATCCATGCTTCGTAGCGTTCGTTTAACCTGCTTAAATAATCAATGCTAATAGAGCTTTCGTAATCCCTTCCTCTGTTGTGGATTTGCGACACTAAATTAGGGATAGAACTACGCAAGTAAATAAGCAGATCAGGTCCTTGTACCAAAGATTCCATAAGGTCAAAAAGCGAGCGATAGTTTTCGTAATCCCTATTGGTCATAAGGCCCATGGCGTGGAGGTTTGGAGCGAAAATATGGGCGTCTTCATAGATGGTTCTATCCTGAATAATGTCCTTGCCACTTTGCCTAATTTGCAATACCTGTCTAAAACGACTGTTCAAAAAGTAAACTTGCAGGTTGAAACTCCAACGTTCCATTTGATTGTAAAAATCATCTAGATATGGGTTGTCTACCACATCTTCCAATTGTGGTTCCCAATGAAAATGTTTGGCGAGTAATTTTGTAAGCGTTGTTTTTCCAGCGCCAATATTTCCTGCTACTGCAAAATGCATATGTTAATCAATTTTTAAATGGAATTGTTTGAGGGTTTCCCTATCGTAAATATACAAGGTTTGGTTGGTTACTAAAAACTGTTTTATTAACAATTCGGGAAGGATGATACTTTGGAATTGACTCAGTCCATTTCCCAAAAAGTAAAGTTGGTTGTCTTTTTTTAGGATAAGGATTTCATTAACAGTACCCATAGCTGTAAAGCCTTCATTTTTTATTTTGGAAAGTAAACTCCCAGTATAGGTGTAGGTGTACAGATAATCTTCGGTAAGTAGCCAGCAGTAGTTGTAATTGCTTTTAAGGTCCAAAACTTTGGATTGGATGGGCATGGCGGCTGCTTTTGTGATATTGGTTTTGTAATCGTAAAGTTCCAATTGAAGTAAATCCTGGTTGAAAATCCATATGTTGTTGTCGAAACCAGTGCTTATAAGCGAGACATTTTTATAGGGCTGTTTGGTGTTGAAATCAATTCTGAAAATTTCTGCCAAACGATTGTCTAAAATAACAACCGTATTAAAGTCTTTGTAAAACAAATTGATTTTTAACGGATTGAAAGTATTTGCCGAAGTAAGGTTTCCCAGTTGCACATTGGCGTAGTTGATATCCTTTCCTTGATATTTCTTGTGGAAGGTATTATTGGAGATGTAGTAGAGGGATTCAAAATTGTCAATAGCAATGATGGTATCTGCCTTAAAAGGTCTTGAGTCAACAAAAGTGGCTTTAATAGACGTTTGCGCACTTGCAAGGAGGCTGTAAAAAAGCAATAAAAAAAGGGAGTACTTCATGGAATTGAAATTACAAAATGCATTTGAAAGTTTGGAAGCGTGGATAGGAAAAAAAAGCAGCTAATTAATTAGCTGCTTTTTTTATTCTGATTCTTCATTTACTTGAAATTCAAGTCCTACGCCTCTAACTCTTCTTACGCTGATATTTTCATCATCCTTAAAAAACTTACGGACGCGGCTAATGAATACGTCCATACTGCGGCCAGAGAAGAAGTCTTTTTTATTCCAGACTTTGGTTAAAATATCTTCCCTTGGAATCAATTGGTTTCTGTAGTTTGAAAAAAAGTATATCAGTTGCGCTTCTCTTTCAGTTAGGGTTTGGATAGAATCTCCAAAGTGAAGTTCAAGGTTATTGAAATCGAAGGTGTATTTGCCTATTTGTATAAGGTCTGAAGTTTGGGTCTCTACCGTTAGCTTTTGTTGTTGGAGGGTTCTTCTAATGATATTGTTTACCCTTAAAATGAGCTCTTCCAATTCAAAAGGTTTCACGATATAATCATCGGCACCTAAACGTAATCCTTTGAAACGGTCATTTTTAGTTTTTCTTGCTGTTAGAAACAAAAAAGGAATATGAGGGTTGCTGCCCACCATTTTTTTTGCCAAGGAGAATCCATCCATTTTGGGCATCATGATATCAAGGATGCAAATATCGAAAGTTTGTTGTTTGAACATCTCAAAAGCTTCTTCTCCATTTTGGGCCCAACTTACCTTGAACTTGTTGAATTCTAAATATTGTATAAGAGAAGTGCCAAGGTCTATATCATCTTCAGCTAATAAAATGTGTCTTTCCATAGAGCCTTAGTTTTTTGTCGGGATGCTTTCGAAATTTTCTGCAAAAATAGGCAACTTATTAATGTTATTCAAATGACTAGAATCATGAAAAAATAGATGGCTTTATATGAGGGAGAAAAAGTTTAGTAAATGAGTTTATACCCAAACCCTCGTACATTTAAAATTTGGATTTCAGGGTCCTCCTTTAATTTTTTTCGAAGTTTGGTAATGAATACATCCATACTTCTAGCGCTGAAAAAATCGTCATTTCCCCAAAGTTTGTTCAAAATCACAGAACGATCCAAAACCTTGTTTTTGTTTTGGATCAAGTGAAATAGCAAATGGGCTTCCCTGTGGGTTAATTGAATGGGATCTTCATCTAGGAATTGTAAAGTCTGTTTAGGAAAGTCAAAGGTAAACTTGCCCAGCTGAAAGGTTTTAGAAGCTTTTTGGAGTTTAGATCTATTCAGTAAGTTGTGAATCCGTACAATCAGTTCCTCCATACTGAAGGGTTTTTTTAAATAGTCGTTGCCGCCTATCGAAAAACCTTCTACCACATCTTGGGTTTGGGATTTGGCCGTTAAAAAAATAATAGGAATGTTGTCGTCTATGGCTCGAATGTCTTTGGCTAGCGTAAAACCATCCTTTTTTGGCATCATTACATCTAAAGCCAAAATGTCTGGATGTTGCGATTTATAGGTGCTCAAAGCAACTTCGCCGTCTGGGCAGAGAAGTACATTAAAGTCTCTGGTTTCAAGGCTCTCCTTGATAATTTGCCCCAAAGCAGCCTCATCTTCGGCTAGGAGTATGGTGGTTTTAGGAGTCATTAGGCATGTTAATTTTAAAAGTTGTCCAATCTTTGGTTAGGTCCAATTGAATGGACCCGCCATGCTTTTCAATAATCTTTTTGGTATAATACAGTCCAATACCGAAGCCCTTTACATCGTGTGTATTTCCTTTGGGAATACGATAGAATTTTTCGAAAATCTGCTCTTTATGTGCAGTGGTAATGGTATTTCCGTTGTCGGAAATTTCTATGTTAAAACCATTTCCATTTTGGACTAGTAATACCTTTATTTGGGAGCCACCATATTTAATGGCATTATCCAAAAGGTTGTTGAGTACATTTTCAAAATGGAAAACATCTATATGCGCTAACACATCTTTTTGGTTAGGTTGGAATACTAAAGTTTTGTTTTCAAGCTGAAGTTGATGTTTGTTAATGACTGTTTCCAAGAGCTCTGTGATGTTGGCGGTCTCTTTATTCAGTGGTAAGTTGTCGCTATCCAAAGTGGCGGTTTCCAATAACTTTTCAACCATAGTGTTGAGTTTGGAAAGTTGCTGGTTGGAAATGTTTAGATAGGTCTCTGTTTTTTTTGGGTCGTTTTGTAAGTTGAAATTTTTAATGCCTTCAATGGCGGCACTAATGGTTGCTATAGGTGTTTTAAATTCATGGGTGATATTGCTGATTAGGTCATTTTTTACTTCAGATAACTGTTTTTGGTGTTTGATGATTTTTAGTAAATAAAACAGGCAGCTGATAACGGCTAAAATTAGGATGGTAGATATAAGAATTCCAGAAAGACTTCGCTGTAGGATTTCTGCTTTTTCATTGGCGAAAAATACCGTTAGATTGTTGCCTCTTGGCAAGTATGAGGATTCCGAAGTTGTGCTTAAGACATGTTGTTTTTTTAGCTTTTGACTCTTTGGTGTGAACGAGAGTTGGTTTAGGGTAATGGTATCATTGTCATTGACATTTTCAGTGAGTTTGTAGTCAATGTCAATACGCTTTCTTAGTAGTTCCTTTTGGAAAAGTGTGTCTATTTTTGGAAGTGAAATACTATCGCTGGACAATGAAATGACCACTTTCGAGGTGAGTATTTCGAAGTTTTTTCGCTTTGTGGAATCTACTTCATTGTTGAAGGCTGCTTCCAATACATGGTCTCCTGTTTTTGGTTTGTGAAGGTTAAGGGAGCTTAACATGGAATCGGCTGCTTTGCCCTTAAAAATTGAAACGCCGTCTATAGCTTTCAGCTCAAGAGAATCTAATCCTTGGTAATGTTTGGTAGAAAAATCAATTTGCCTGATGATACTGTCAAAAGCACCGCCATTTTTCATAAATTCATCCTGCCCATCACCATTGAAAGCAAACCCAATAGTCGTGTTTTCGGCCAACTCGGTATAATAGTCGTCTACAGCGTTGTCCAAACTTATTTGGACTTCATTGATCAATTGCTGCCTGTTGGAAAGATAGTTTTTGTAATTCCAATACACCTGTATGCCAATGGTGCAAAGGATTACCAAAACAATAATGTATAAAATCCAATTGTAGCGTTTATCGTTCATAACTCAAATGTAAATGTTATGCCATTGGAAAACTAACCGGTTAACACTCGTTAACACTAGTTAACTGTAATTGCAGAAATTAACAACCATATTTGTAGTGTCAATTAATCAAAAATCGAACAGTTATGAAAACATTAATTATTGTGTTAGTCACAAGTCTGATGTCTGTTTTATGCTTGGCTCAATCACCAAGCGTAGCAGACTTTGGCGGAAGTGATGAGGTTAAATTTGAAAGTATTTCCATAAGTATTAATGCTGAATCAATGCAAGACTTGGAGGACTTGAATCTTGAGGAAATACAGGATATCTTTAAAAACTCCGAAGCCAATAAAGAATTGTCATTTCAAATTGTGTGCTATGGCGAACCAATGAAAAACGGAAAAAAGGCGTCTTTGTCCATGAAGGCCGATGGCAATTCCAATGATTTGGAAGCTTTTTGCAATCAAATTAAAATGATACAAAAAATGGCCTTGGGCTATTACCAATAAAAAATCAAAAAGAACTACTTATGAAAACAGTTATTAAAGTATTTGCAATATTGATGGTATTTACAACCATTGCCAATGCTCAAGATTTTACAGGCGTTGCCACTTATAAAACCAAACGTAAAATCGATATCCAATTGGATAGTAGTCAGGTGAATTCTGAGATGCACCAAAAAATGATGGACATGCTTAAAAAACAGTTTGAAAAGACTTTCATTTTGTCTTTTAACAAGGAAGAGTCTATCTATAAAGAAGAAGAAAAACTGGGAGCGCCTCAAATGGGGGGCATGCAAATGGTGGTAGTAAATACCGGAGGTTCGGATATATTGTATAAGAATACAAAAGAAGAACGCTATACCAATCAAAATGATGTGTTCGGGAAGGTTTTTTTAATAAAGGATCAGTTGAAAAAGGAAGATTGGCAATTCCAATCGGAAAGCAAAAATATAGGAGAATATACCTGTTACAAAGCAACCATTACAAGGGTGCAACCCAAGCTTGTTAGTGGAATTAGTGTAAATGGCGATAAGGATTTAAGCAAGGAAAGGGAGCCTGAAATGGAAACGGTAACCGTGACGGCTTGGTACACGCCCCAAATTCCTATAAATAATGGGCCAGCCAACTATTTTGGTTTGCCAGGGTTGATCCTTGAAGTTAATGATGGCTCAGAAACCATTATTTGTAGCAAGATTGTTTTGAACCCTGCAGATAAGGTTGAGATTTCGGAGCCCAAAAAGGGCAAGGAGGTAAATCAAGAGGAGTTCGACAAGATCATGGAGAAGAAACTCCAGGAAATGGAAGAACGCTATAATTCCGAGCGGGGTGTCGGTCACAATATTGAAATTAAGATTGGCGGGTAGTATTTAAGAAAATTTTAACACTTGTAGGATTAACTATTAAAGATTTCATAAGTCTAATATGGTGTTTAAGAGATAATTTTATCATTTAACAATCAACCACCTTATCATATGAAATCGATTTCTACCAAATTATGCCTATTGTTCATGTTTGTCATGACGAGTATGGCAAATGCACAAGAATTTCAGGGCAAAGCCATTTACGAATCCAAAACTACCATCGACATGTCCAATTTTGGAGGTGGCCGGCAATTTACAGAAGAACAAAAAAAGATGATGGCCGAGCGCATGAAACAAATGTTTGAGAAGACATTCATTCTTGTGTTCAATAAAACGGAGTCCATATATAAAGAAGAAGAAAAATTGGAAACTCCCGGTGCAGGAGGACCTATGAGAATGATGGGGAATTTCACAGCGGGACCACAGTATAAAAATGTAAAGGATGCTCAATTGCTACAGGAGCAGGAGTTTTTTGGAAAGCAATTTTTAATCAAGGACGAATTGCCAAAGTTGGAGTGGAAAATGGAAAGCGAAACCAAGCAAATTGGTCAGTATACCTGTTTCAAAGCTACGGCAGTAAAAAAAGTGGATGACATGGATTTTAGGAGTATGAGACCACGTCCACCAAAAGACCGTAGCGAGTCGCAAGACAAGGAAAAAGCCAAAGATTCTACATCTAAAAATATCATGGATGAGGTGGAAGTTCCAAAGGAAATTATTATTACCGCATGGTACACACCACAAATTCCAGTCAACCAGGGGCCTGGAGAATATTGGGGATTGCCAGGGTTGATTTTGGAAGTCAACGCAGATAGAACGACCATACTGTGTTCTAAAATTGTATTGAACCCAGACGAGAAGGAAACCATTAAAATACCTTCGAAAGGGAAAGAAGTTACTCGTGAAGAGTATAACGACATCATGAAAAAGAAAATTGAGGAAATGCGCGAAATGTATGGGGGTAGACGTCACGGTGAAGGCAGACGTTTCTAATCGCAATTTCTATAGTATCAAACATTCCAAACCACTAAAATGAAAAGATTTTTGTTAGCCATGTTGCTATTAGCGACAAGTTATTCTTTTGCCCAAATTAAAGTAGAGGGCGTTGTAAAGGACAGTATCGGGACCCCTTTGGAACTGGCCAATGTTATTGCCATCAATCAAGAGAGCAATACTTTGGAATCCTTCGGGACAACTAACGATAAGGGCCGTTTTAAGTTGAATTTAAAGGCTAATTCTAAGTACAAGATTCAGGTGAGTTACATTGGGATGAAAACCCATGAAGAAATTATTTCAACCCAAGAAGCAGATATTACTAAGGACTTTTCCTTGCAAATGGACAACACTCTGGATGAGGTGGAATTGGTGTATGAAATGCCTGTAACGGTAAAAGGGGATACCTTGATTTACAATGCCGATTCTTTTAAAAATGGAACGGAACGGAAACTTGAGGATGTTCTGAAAAAATTGCCTGGGGTAGAAGTGACCGATGACGGAGAAATAGAAGTTGAAGGTAAGAAAGTGTCGAAGGTGATGGTGGATGGAAAGGACTTTTTTGATGGCGACTCAAAATTGGCCACTAAAAATATTCCTTCCAATGCGGTGGATAAAGTACAGGTGCTTAAAAATTATGCCGAAGTGGGGCAATTGAAAGGAGTGACAGATAACCAAGATAATATTGCCATAAACATTAAGTTGAAAGAAGGTAAGGAGAACTTTTGGTTTGGCCATGTTACGGGAGGTTCTGGCGTGGCCAACGAGGATGGTTTGTATGTGGTGCAGCCCAAACTGTTTTATTACAGTCCTAAATACAGCATCAACCTTATTGGAGATTTGAACAATATAGGGGAAGTAGCCTTTACTAGACGCGACTATTTCAACTTTACGGGAGGCTTTAGAATGCCGAGTAGACAAAGTGGTACCAACATTGATTTAGGAAATAACAACTTAGGCTTTCTAGCATTGCAAAATAATCGCGCCAAAGCTATCAGTACCAAGTTTGGGGCGGCCAACTTTAGTTATTCGCCAAAAAAATCATTGGACTTAAGTGGGTTTGCCATTTTCTCAAACACTAAAACCGAACTTCAAGAAAACAATTTTGTGCAATACACCAACCCGGAGTTGGGAATTCCTGATGAGCTTACCCAAAGCAATACCATGCAACGAAGTGATTTGGGAATGCTAAAACTGAGTGCTAAGTATAAGCCTAATGTGAATAACCAGTTGGATTATGATATTGTGGGGAGGATGTCCAAGGAGTCGCAAGACCAGTTGTTCAATTCTTCTGTGATAGGAAACACCAACCAGTATGAAGAAACCAGTCCGTATAGCATTAATCAAAATCTGAACTATTACTATACCTTGAATGAGAAGAATATTTTCGCTTTGGAAGTGCAGCATTTGCTTCAGGATGAAGATCCATTTTACAATGCAGTTTTAGAGGATAAGGAGAATTATGAGAATACAGGGAACGCTTTGGGGATGAACGCGGACCAGTTGGTGTATGACATAGGGCAGGACAAGCGAATCAAGTCCAATCAAATGGATGCCAAGTTGGATTATTGGAATGTATTGAGCCAACGAAGCGATATCAATTTTACCTTCGGAACCATTTTGAGCAATCAGAAGTTCGATTCTGAGATCTTTCAGTTTTTGGATGATGGTTCGGTTTTTGACCCTACACCAACTTTTAATGACGGATTGGATACCAATAATACCGATTATAATTTCAGTGATATTTATTTGGGGGTTCATTACCGTTTCAAACGAGGGAAGTTTACCGTGTCTCCTGGATTTTCCACCCATGCCTACAGTACAAAAAATGTGCAGTATGGCGATACGTATAAGGACAACTTCTTCCGAGTACTGCCAGATTTCAATATGCGTATTCAGTTGAAGAAAAGTGAAAATATCAATTTGAATTATAGGATGCAAACCCAATTTACCGATGTGACCAATTTGGCAAAGGGGCTGGTGTTGAATAACTATAATGCCATTTTTGCCGGGGACGAGACTTTGGATAATGCGGTGTCGCATAACCTCAACCTGACGTATTTCAGTTTCAACATGTTTAATTATACCAATGTGTTTGCTATGGTAAGTTATAGGAAGCGCATTGATCAAATTAGGAATCTGTCCAATTTTGAAAGTGTGATTCGTACCAGTTCCCCTTTTAACTCGTCATTTGCGGATGAAACAGCTTCGGCCAATGGACGTTTTCAAAGGCGTTTTGGGAAATTGCAGGCTTCCGTTAATGGAGGGTTGACCTATTCCAAATTTGCACAATTCATTCAGTCGCAAACCTCGGTGAATGAAAACTACACCCAAAATTATAAAGCCGAACTTCGTACCAATTTTAGAGAGGCACCAAATGTGGAACTAAGCTATGCCTATACCATTCAAGATAGTGACCAAGGCGATACTAGAGCTAAGTTTTATACCAGTACGCCATCCGTTGAGTTTGATGCCTACATTTGGAAGTCCATAACTTTTAGAACAGATTTCTCCTATACCAATTTCAGCAATGAAGATGGTACAATCAACGATTATAAGTTTTGGAATGCATCCTTGTCCTATAGAAAAAATCAAGATGCCAAATTGGAGTATGAGCTAAAAGCAACTAACTTGTTGGACACGAGGGCTCAAAACGAAAGTAGTACCAGTGATACCAGTATTAGGGCCAGTGAGTATTATATTCAGCCAATGTATGTTACGTTTAGGTTGATTTATACGTTGTAGAAGGTTAATTCTTTCAGAAGGAAAAATAATTGAGTTCTTTTCTCTTTTTTATTTGCTCAAATGAAAAACTGGTGTATCTTTGCGCTCGGTTTTGGGGGAGATACTCAAGCGGCCAACGAGGGCAGACTGTAAATCTGCTGACTATGTCTTCGCAGGTTCGAATCCTGCTCTCCCCACTAAAACAACAGAAGCCTGCAAGAAATTGCAGGCTTTTTGCTTTTTAAATACTCTCTGTTTTAACGGCTTCTCTTTTAAAATTAGGAACTCTTTGAGTTCAAATTCCTGCTGATATATGTCATTGTTTTAAGTGTTTAAGTTGTGTAACTTTAGTAGTGGAATCTTGGATTGAAATTTTCAACTCCTTCAACGGTTTCATTGTCCATAACCCCTAGATTTTATTGAGAATTAGTTGAGGTTTATTCCTAAGTATAGCAGAAGAAGGGCCCAAAGCACATGAAAATCAAATTTAAATGTCATGAAAAATATTCTTCTTCCCACCGATTTTTCTGAGAATTCTTGGAATGCCATCAAATATGCCTTGCAGCTTTTTGAACATGAAACCTGCAAGTTTTATTTGCTGAACACTTATACACCTCCAATTTATCAGATAGAATATGCATTGATGATTCCCGACAAACTGGGAATGGTGGATACGGCTAGGTCAAATTCAGTAGAGCAATTGAATGATTTTAAGGATCGGATGCATAAAGAGTTTCGCAATCCTAAGCACACAATTGAGACCATGGCTATTTTTAATACCTTAATTCAGGAAATTATCCTTTTTGTAAAGGAAAAGGCTATAGATTATGTTGTGATGGGAACCAAGGGAGCTTCGGGGACCAAAGGGGTTTTGTTTGGATCCAATACAGTACAGGTGTTTAAAAATGTAAAATGTCCTGTATTGGCAATTCCAGAAAATTTTCCTTTTGAAACACCTCATGAGGTGCTGTTTCCAACCGATTATTCCATCGATTATAAGGAGAGTCAATTAAAGCCTATCCGCGATATTTTGTCTGCTCATAGTTCTCGGGTCAATATTTTAAATGTGGTTCCGGAAAACGGACTTTCTGAATGGCAAGAAAAGAATAAAGATACCTTGGAAACTTACTTTAAAGACATAGCTCATATATTTCATAGTGTGAGTAATGCTACCGTTGTAAATGCCATCGAAAAATTTCAGATCAAGGCAAAAATCAATTTATTGGTCATGATCAATAATAAGCACTCCTTTTTCGAGAATTTGTTTTTCAAATCCAATATCAATCAAATTGGGTTTAATTTGAAAATCCCATTTTTATTGATTCCTTCAAAATTGCTTAAGGCGTAATTTGGGTATTATTGTTAATTTTCCTTCATATATTTAGTAAATCAAATTCTTAAACGTATGAAAATTGTTTCCTGGAATGTTAATGGTATAAGAGCCATATTGGGTAAAGGTTTTAAAGAGGCGGTAGAACATATGGCGCCGGATATATTGTGTTTACAGGAAACCAAGGCTCAGGATAATGAGGTGCTAAAGGCTTTGGGAGATTTTGAAGAGTACACGCTAAAATTCAATTCGGCCAGTAAAAAGGGTTATTCAGGAAGTGCTTTACTATTAAAGTCAGTTCCTTTGGGTGTAGCCAATGATATTGGGGTAGAAGAACATGATGACGAAGGGCGTGTGCAGTGTGCGGAATATGAGGATTTTTATTTGGTGAATGTATATGTGCCCAATTCGGGGCAAAAATTGGATAGGTTGGATTATCGGAAGCAGTGGGACGAAGATTTTCTGAAGTATTTAAAAGCTCTAGAGGCTAAGAAGCCTGTTATAGTTTGTGGCGATTTTAACGTGGCACATCAACCCATAGACCTAAAGAATGACAAGGCAAACTTTAACAAAACAGCAGGCTATACTCAAATAGAAATAGATGGTATGGATGCCTTTATTGCTTCTGGTTTTGTGGATGCGTTTAGAATGTTGCATCCAGATGAAGTTGCCTATACCTATTGGAGCTACCGTTTTAAGGCCAGAGAGCGTAACGTGGGTTGGAGAATTGATTATTTTTTGGTGAGCGAGGTATTGGTGGATAGAGTAAAATCTGTAACAATTTTGAGTGATGTTTTTGGTTCAGATCATTGTCCGGTACAGTTGGAAATCGAGCTGTAATTGTTCATTTGTATTCAACAAGTTTTCCAAAGGTGAATTGAATTATGTTGAGTTCAGGGTAAAGCAATGCTGCACCAATCTTTAATTGGTGTACGTGGTTTTGTCGAATCAATGTTTCGATTACAGACTTTTTACAAAACTAAATACGATTTTTTTAAATGACCGGAAGTTATTTTCAAAGGTGGTAATGCGCTCTTTTATTTTTCTATGTTCTTCCCTAAAATTGCTATCGGAGATTTGTTGGTCTCCATTTTCAATTTTGGAAAGTTTTCGCTCGTGTTTCATGATTACTTGTTGAAAGTCCTCAAAAAGATCTTTGTGAATTAGGTCTAGTTCCCGTAGCATGTCTGCATGTTCTTTTTGTTGCTCGGTAATAGGAGTTTTTTTAGATAAAAGGTCTTCAAAAAATCGAGTTTCATCTTTCCAAAAGGCCAGGTTTTCGAGCCATTCTTTGCTTTCAAAGTGAAGCACGTTCAGTCCGGCTCCCAATAGAAGCTCGGTTTTTGGGTTTGTATGTGTAGTTTCCATAATGTGTGAATTCAAGGTTTCTAAGAATTATAAATATCTACTTATTAAGCTGTCTCGAATGCTGTTTCTGGCAGTTTGAATCAATTGTATTGCTTTTATGGTTTTCATCTGTTTAAGATCTGCTATTTCGGTTGGGGTGAAATTGTAGTTTGCAAACAGATCGAAGGCGGATTGCATTGGGATTGGGAGTTTTTTGAGTACCATGGCAATGTGCTTTTGAATTTTGATTTCATCGAGTTCTTTGTCCAATTTCTCGATGTAGTCTTGCTCGTCATCTTTGATAAAGACATGGTTTAACAGGTAGTCGTTTTTGTTGTATGAGATATCGTCCAATTCTTCAATCATCAATAAATCGCCGTCGCCATCTGTGCTAAACTGTTCTTCCATTTCATTCCATTCGTCTTTGGTGTATTCATCGATATTTTTGTAGAAGAAGTCGTCAAATTCCTCTTCAACGGTGATGTCTTCGAGTAATTCGTCAGTTTTTTTAAATAACCATAGATAAAAATCATCGGCTTTTTTTACCTCTTCAATATGGTAGTAAACTTCTATGAAGAGTTGGTCAATAATATCGTCCTCGCTGTATTTATTTCTTGAAAAATGTGGGTGGGAGGATAGTGCGGCCAATCTTCCGTGGATATATTTTTTAATACTCGGTAAAATTTTTAGGATAAGATTGTTGAAAGTCTCCCTGTCATCTACTTTTTTCAGGTGGATGAGTTCTGGGAATACTTCGGTAATCATTACCCGAAGAGTCCCTTTTTTATAAGTGTCTGTTGCAGTATTCATGGCTATTGTTTTTTATTTATTGTTCGTTTTTGGGGCCGTAATTTTTGACATTACGACCCTGTTGTGAAAGTGTTTTACATGTGTTTTGAGAGGAACTTGAAGAAATCTGTTTTTAAATCATGATAGATCATTCTTTGGGTTTCCATGCGTTCCCTTAACAGAAAATGTTTTTTCGCTAGATTGAAATTCATCACGTCCTCGCCTTTTTTTTCATGCTCGGTCATGTCTGTTTCATGAACATTGATGTCGTGTTGAAGTGTGTCCATAACTTCGACTTGACGGATAAATTGGTTTTGGAAATGTTCCAATTGTGCTAAAACGCTGTGATTGGTATAGCGTTTTACTAGTTCTTCCAAACGCTTGTTGAAGGATTTCAATTCATCTTCCCAAAAAAAGAGTTCTCTTTCCCATTGTTTGTGCTCAAAATGCAAATCTGAATTTTGGATTATTAGCGTTTCCATGAGTCCTAATTTTTAAGTATTGTTCTCGTTTAACTTGCGGATTATTGTTGTTTGCCAAGATTCCTGCCACAGAAAATGACATTGTAGAACGTTAATAATTTTAATAGGATTTCTTTAAGAGAAGCTTAATCTTGGAGAGATAAAATGAGGAGCTATTGAGCCTTAAATATAAGTTTAAAAAAATAAAATTGAAATGATATATATCAGTTGGAGACCTGTGTTTTATGTTAAAGTTTTTGACTGAAAAATTGATTTTCACCTTGTTTGGAAGCTTCTTAAAGGCTGTTGCCTCTATGTGTTAAAATAATTTTATTTTAGAGGTTTAAAGATTATTGAAAATTTAAAATATGACATGTAAACTGTTTACAAGATGTGTGCTGACGGTGGGAATATTAGTGACTTCCATGAGTTATGCGCAGGAATCCCAAGACATTATTTCTCAAATAGAGCAGGAGGCTAATAATAATTCCCAATTGGAAAATTTGGCACATCACCTTTTGGATGTCATTGGTCCCAGGTTAACAGGAACGCCACAAATGGAACAGGCCAGTGATTGGGTTATGAAAACCTATGAAAAATGGGGCATTGAAGCCAAAAGGGAGCAATGGGGCGAGTGGAAAGGATGGGAGCGGGGCATCACCCACATCGATATGGTGTCACCTCGTGTGCAATCTTTAGAGGGGATTCAATTGGCTTGGAGTCCAACGACTCCTCCAGAAGGTGTGGTTGGAGAGGTGGTGACCTTGCCCGTTGTGAAAGATTCTATACATTTTCAGAAATGGTTAAAGACAGTAAAAGGAAAGTTTGTTTTGACTTCAATGTATCAGTTAACAGGTCGTCCCGATAGTAGCTGGGAGAAGTTTGCTAAGCCTGAGTCTTTTGAAAAATTGAAGAATTCTCGCGATTCCATAACAAGGGCATGGTATAGAAACATAGCAAGAACAGGTTACAAAAGTTCAGATATTGTGAGGTTATTGGAGAATGCCGGTGCTGTTGGCATTATCTCAAGTTATTGGTCCAAAGGATTTGGAGTGAACCGTATTTTTGGATCTAAAACAAAGGGTATTCCAACTCTAGATGTAGAACTGGAAGATTATACCATGCTGTACCGTTTGGCAGAAAGTGGAGAGAAGCCCGAAGTTAGGGTGGTGGCTCGTTCCAAAGATTTGGGCTTGGTGCCTGCGTTTAATACCATAGGAATGATTAAGGGGTCTGAGAAACCTGAAGAATATGTCATTTTATCGGCGCATTTAGATTCTTGGGATGGTGCCACCGGAGCAACCGATAATGGAACGGGAACTGTGTTGATGATGGAAGTGATGCGCATTCTGAAAAAAGTCTATCCCAATCCAAAACGTACCATTTTGGTGGGGCATTGGGGAAGTGAAGAACAAGGCTTGAATGGTTCCAGGGCTTTTGTTGAAGATCATCCTGAAATTGTAGAATACGTGCAGGTGGTATTGAATCAGGATAACGGAACTGGGAGAATCACGGATATCTCGGGGGCAGGTTTTTTAAATTCTTACGAATATCTTTCAAGGTGGTTGGCAGCCGTACCTGAAGAAATTTCACAGCAGGTGAAAACTACGTTTCCTGGCTCGCCTAGTAGCGGTGGTTCGGATAATGCGTCCTTTGTAGCGGCAGGAGTACCGGCATTTTATTTGGGTGCCCTAAATTGGGATTACAGAGATTATACTTGGCATACCAATAGGGATACTTTTGATAAAATCGTGTTTGATGATTTAAGGAGCAACGTTATTTTAACGGCTATTTTGGCTTATATGGCGTCTGAGGATCCTGAAACTGCTTCCCGTGAAAAAATAGTCATGCCTATGGATCCTAAAACAGGGGAACAGCAATTATGGCCTGAACAGAAATCACCGAAAAGGTTGGGTGGTGTTGATTAGTTTTTAGGCTTCAGTAGTGCGATAAGTCCAAATATAGGACCGATAGCTAAGATCGAAAATATGAAAGGCGAATCGAAACGGCTACTTAATTGGGTTAAAAGTTGAATGCTGAATATGGTGATTGCAAAGCCAATACAATTGACAATGGTTAACGCGGTTCCTTTTATTTCTGTTGGGGCATTTTGGGCGACCATGGTAGAAAACATCGGGGAGTCCATGATGACCACCATTCCCCAAAAAATCAAAAATGACACAAAAAGAAGATTTCCAAGTTGATAAACCAAAGGAAATAGAAGGCAGCATAAGCCCGAAAGTAAAAGTGCTGTTGAGGCGGTTTGTTTAGCTTCTTTTCGTTGGGAAATATATCCAGCCAAAACACAGGACAGTCCACCAATAGCGATTATAGAGAATGCGGTTAAAGAGATGTTGATGTTACTATGGGTTTGTTGGTTGTAATGTTTTAGCATAAAAGGCACAAATGCCCAAAACGCATAGAGTTCCCACATATGCCCAAAATATCCAAAGGCCGCAGATCGGAATTCTCTGTTTTTAAAAACTCTTGAGATGGCTTTAAAATCTAAACCTTTACTAGCTTTTCGGTAAGGGCCGTTTGGCACAAAAATGGCAATGACTACCCCTCCAATGAGGGCCAAACAAGATGTAGCTGTTAATACATAGGTCCAAGAAATGGTTTGCATCGCGCTTTTCAAAAGATGAGGGAGAGCTGTACCAATAACCAGAGCGCCAACAAGAAATCCTAATGATTTGCCAAGTCCTTTTTGATAGTAGTCTGCGGCAATTTTCATGCCTACAGGATATATGCCTGCAAGGAAGAATCCTGTTAAAAAACGAAATGTCAATAAGGTACTATAGTTGTTACCATTAAAAATCATACAGGAATTGCAAACCGCTCCAAGAATGGCGCAAGTCAAAAAGACTTTGGAAGGAGAAAATCTGTCGGCAATGGTGAGTAAGGCAAATGTTAAGGTTCCGATTATAAAACCAAATTGTACGGCAGAAGTAAGGTTGCCCAAGGCGGTTTCGGTTAAGTTGAAATTTTTCACCAAATTGTCCATGATGCCGTTTCCTGCAAACCAAAGTGAGGTACAACAAAATTGTGAGATCACAATAATGGGAAGGATGTGTTTGGCTGGTTTTTCGGAAATAGTCATTCAGAAAAGTGTCAGTTTTTAAAGTTTTGGTTTGTTCTAATTTCGTTTATTTTTTTCTGAATTACATAATGGATGGAAATAAAAATGCCTCGAGAGGGTCTCGAGGCATCTTATAAAAAAGGATGTTTTTATAATCAATTAAAGTCCAAAAGAGGTCTTTACCATATCTACATAATCTAGTTTTTCCCAAGTAAATAGCTCGACATCCATTGTGATGTCTTCTCCATTTGGTTGCGAAAATACTTTAGAAACCACTTCATTGGTGCGGCCCATGTGTCCGTAAGCAGCAGTTTCGCTGTACATTGGCTGGCGTAATTTTAAACGCTCTTCAATGGCTGCTGGGCGCATATCGAAAATTTGGCCTACTTTCTTGGCAATTTCTCCATCCGTCAAAGCCACATGTGAAGTACCGTAAGTATCTACAAAGATTCCCATAGGCTCTACAACACCAATAGCATAACTCACCTGAATCAATACTTCGTCACAAACACCTGCGGCAACCAAGTTTTTGGCAATATGTCTAGTGGCATAAGCGGCACTTCTGTCTACTTTACTTGGATCTTTCCCTGAAAAAGCACCACCTCCGTGAGCTCCTTTGCCTCCGTAAGTGTCCACAATAATTTTTCGTCCAGTTAATCCTGTGTCTCCGTGAGGACCACCAATTACAAACTTTCCGGTAGGATTGATATGGTACGTGATGTTGTCATTGAACAATTGTTGAATGTGCTCAGGTTGTTTTGCTATAACACGAGGAATTAAAATTTCCACTAAATCCTTACGGATTTTAGCTAACATTTCATCGTCGCTTCCAAAGTCGTCGTGTTGTGTAGAAATAACAATAGAGTCAATACGTTGGGGTGCATTGTCATCGCTATATTCTATAGTAACTTGGCTTTTAGAATCAGGGCGCAAATATGTAATATCTTGATTTTCTCTTCTTAATTCGGCAAGTTCTTTAAGAATGTTGTGAGATAAATCCAATGCCAACGGCATGTAGTTTTCGGTTTCGTTGGTGGCATAACCAAACATCATTCCTTGGTCTCCAGCTCCTTGCTCTTCTTTGGAAGCTCTGTCCACTCCTCGGTTGATGTCTTCAGACTGTTCGTGGATGGCAGAAAACACCCCGCAAGAATTCCCGTCAAACATGTAGGCTCCTTTGGTGTAACCAATTTTATTAATAGTGTCCCTTGCTATTTTTTGAACATCTAGGTAGGTGTTTGACTTAACCTCACCGGCAAGTACTACTTGCCCTGTGGTTACCAAGGTTTCACATGCTACTTTGGAGTCTGGGTCAAACGCTAAAAAATTATCAATAAGAGCATCACTTATTTGGTCCGCTACTTTGTCTGGGTGTCCTTCAGATACACTCTCCGACGTAAATAAATATGCCATAAAATATAAATAAAATATGCTTAAAATGGAGAGATTTGACGGTAGCGTCAAAGGAAGTTATCACTGTCCTTTAGCATTTTTTAATGAGGTTGCAATCAGTCAAATCTTTCCTCTAAAATTCGGCTACAAATGTACTGATTAAATTAAAAGAACAAAACACTTTGCCTTAAAAAGCAACTTAATGAATTGTTAATATATGAATTGGGTGATTTTTTCGAATAAATGGTTAATGTTTAAAAAAAAATGCTATACTATACATTTCAGCAAAGAATCATTAATTTAAGGGTGAAAAACTGAAAATTCTGTATTTCTTTTTAAAACTTATGACTTTTCACGAAGCTTAAGTAATTTTATATCCTCACTCTTACGAGAAAAATTTTATGGGAACACAACCAAAATTAACACGATTTAATCAAGAAGTATTGTCCAAATATCAGATATACAACAGTATATTTATGACCTTGCCTTTTGATACCATTTCCAAGACCGGCGTTTTATTGCCGCTGTTTCATGAAACCTGCAAAAAGGGGTTTGAAAGAGGGGATGACCCCACAACTATTGTGGATACCTTTTTTTCAAAGTACCAAGGCAGGCGCAGTAAGGAAAGTCAAATTAATTTGTTGTTTCGCTTCATTCAGTATATCGAGCGCCAGGTCGTATTGTTCGATGCTATTGAAGATGCCGCTTTCCCTACAGTAAACAACATGGATGGGATAGGGACCTTGAGAAGTTTGAAGGAATCTGTTACTTCTGAAGGGCATTTGGAGATGTTGCGTCAGTATTTGGAAGAATTTAAAGTACGCATTGTACTTACGGCGCACCCTACACAGTTTTATCCAGGGGCCGTTTTGGGGATCATTACAGATCTTACCGAAGCTATCCAAAACAACGATTTGTTGTTGATCAATGACCTGTTGGCCCAATTGGGAAAAACACCATTTTTTAAGCACACCAAACCAACACCATATGATGAAGCGATTAGTTTGATATGGTATTTGGAAAATGTGTTTTATTATTCCTTCGGAACCATTTACGACTATATCCAGCAGAATATTTTTGATGGAAAACATATAAATAACGATATCATCAATCTTGGATTTTGGCCTGGAGGAGATAGGGATGGAAACCCATTTGTGACTCCAGAAATAACACTAAAAGTGGCCAATAGGCTTAAGATGACCATTCTTAAAAATTATTATAAAAGTGTTAGGACCTTAAGAAGGCGTTTGACCTTCCGTGATGTGGAAGAGCGCATTTCGGCTTTGGAAGCACAACTATATAACGCGTTTGTTGATGTGAATGCCGAGGATAATATTACGTTGGAGCATTTTCAGTCTGAACTGAAATTCATCCTTGATACCATCGAGGAAAAGCATCAATCACTTTATTATAAAGAAGTCAACAGTTTATTGAACAAAGTGCACCTGTTTGGGTTCCATTTTGCCACTTTAGATATTAGGCAAGATAGTAGGGCGCATGACAAGGTGTTTACTGCTATGGTGGATACATTGATAGAAAGTGGAAGTGATATTTTCCCTGAAAACTACAATGAACTTTCCGAACAAGAGCAGGTGAAAATACTTTCTGAAGTGGAAGGTAAAGTTGATTTGTCCTTGATAAAAGACGAAGAAGTGTTAAAAGCCTTGAATACTATCAAGGTGATTAAAGAGATACAAACCAATAATGGTGAGCGTGCTGCAAACCGTTATATCATTAGTAACAACCAAACAACGCTTAATGTTATGCAGTTGTTTGCTATGTTGAAGTTGGTGGCCTTCCAAGATGAATTGACTGTGGATATTGGGCCGTTGTTTGAAACGATTACCGATTTGGAAAATGCTCACCTAGTTATGGAAGAGCTTTATACCAATCCAGCCTACAAGGCCCACTTAAAGGCTAGAGGAAATAGACAAACTATCATGTTAGGGTTTTCCGATGGGACAAAAGACGGTGGGTACCTTATGGCGAACTGGGCTATTTTTAAGGCTAAGGAACGCCTTACTGAGGTGTCTCGTAAATATGATGTAACCGTGATCTTTTTTGATGGCCGTGGTGGACCACCGGCAAGAGGTGGTGGAAAAACGCATCAGTTTTATGCTTCATTGGGGCCAACAATTGAAGATAAGGAAGTGCAGTTGACCATACAGGGGCAGACCATCAGTTCTAATTTTGGGACTTTGGATTCTTCTCAATACAACCTGGAGCAGCTGATAAGTTCTGGGCTCAATAATCAGATGCACGAGGATGTTAACCGTATGTCTCCAGACAATGTTGCCGTAATGGACGATTTGGCTAAAATCAGTTTGAAAACTTATATGGATTTCAAAGGGCACCCTATGTTCATTCCGTATTTGGAGCGTATGAGTACCTTAAAATATTATGCGAAGACCAATATTGGAAGCCGTCCATCGAAACGTGGAAAATCCGATAAACTTATTTTTTCTGACTTGAGAGCCATTCCTTTTGTGGGGTCGTGGAGTCAGTTGAAACAGAATGTTCCTGGGTTTTTCGGTGTGGGTACAGCGTTGAAAACCTATGAAGATGCTGGAGAATTTGACAAAGTGAAACATTTGTATAAAAGCTCCAATTTCTTTAGAACCTTAATCGCCAATAGTATGATGTCCTTGTCAAAATCCTTTTTTGACTTAACTAAATATATGGCAGACGATCCTGAGTTTGGTGAGTTTTGGAAAATCATTTATACAGAATACGAAACCACTAAACGCTTGCTGTTGAAATTGACAGGGTTTAAAACCTTAATGGAAGATGAACCTGCAGGGAAGGCGTCAATTGAAGTAAGGGAATCTATTGTATTACCGTTGTTGACTATTCAGCAATATGCATTGAAGAAAATCCAAGAGCTGGAGAAGGCAGAGGTAAGAGATGAAGAACAGATAGAGATCTTTGAGAAGATTGTAACGCGTTCGTTGTTCGGAAATATCAATGCCAGTAGAAATTCGGCTTAGATTAAAAAAAAATATATTTTAAAAAGAAAACCCTCGAAGCATTTGCTGTCGAGGGTTTTTTGTATTTGCAAAGTTAAATTAGTTAATCGTTGTAGGCGTTCATTCCGTGTTCGGTAATGTCCAATCCTTTTATTTCATCTTGTTCTGGAACTCTCAGTCCTATGGTTTTCTTAAGAATGAATAGTACAATGAAAGTGGCTACAATTGCCCAAGCCCCGATACTGAAAACTCCAATGGCTTGAACTCCCAATTGTTTAAAGCCTCCTCCGTAGAACAAGCCTCCATCGGTAGCAAATACACCAACCAATAAGGTTCCTAAGGCTCCAACAACACCGTGTACTGAAATAGCTCCCACTGGGTCGTCTATTTTTAAATTTTTATCGATTACCGCAATTGATACCACTACTGTAAATCCTGAGATGGCTCCAATAAGGGCGGCTCCAACTGGAGACACAGCAGCACATCCTGCAGTGATTCCTACCAATCCAGCTAAGGCGCCATTCAAGGTCATTGATAAATCAGGTTTACCGTACTTAACCCAAGTTAGGATTAAAGCCGTAACTGCTCCAGCCGCAGCGGCCAAGTTGGTGGTGATAACAATATTGGCAACATTGTTGGCGCTTCCTCCTGAAATGGCAAGCTCAGATCCTGGGTTGAAACCAAACCATCCTAACCAAAGAATAAACACACCCAATGCTCCGTACATCATGTTGTGACCAAGGATTGCGTTTGATTTGCCTCCTGTATATTTTCCAATTCTAGGACCTATTAATGCTGCAGCTACCAATCCAGCCCAACCTCCTACAGAGTGTACCACTGTGGATCCCGCAAAATCAATAAATCCTAATTCTGTTAACCAACCATCTCCTTGCCATACCCAGTGGCCTGAGATTGGGTAAATAATGGTGGTCATGATCAAAGAGAAAATAATGTAGGTTGAAAATTTTGTACGTTCAGCAACAGCACCAGAAACGATAGTTGCAGCGGTGGCACAAAATACGGTTTGGAAAAACAAATTGTGCATGTCTCCTGGTTCGTTATAGAACAATGAAGGGCTTCCAATAAATTTTCCAATGGATTCACCATACATGATGGTGTATCCTATGGCCCAAAACCCTAAGGAGCCTATGCAAAGGTCCATCAGGTTTTTCATTACAATATTGATGGTGTTTTTGGAACGGGTGAAACCAGCCTCAACCAATGTGAAGCCTGCCTGCATAAAAAATACGAAGATACCGGCAACGAGAATCCAAAAAATATCTAGAACACCATTTATTTCTGTTATTTGGTTTGTTAATTCTTCCATGTTAATTATTTCTTTTCTTAATTAGTTTATTTTAAAGTTTCTCCGCCTTTTTCACCGGTGCGAATTCTGTAGCATTCCGCGATGTCTGAAACGAAAATCTTTCCATCTCCAACCTCACCAGTTTTTGCAGACTCAATGATGGTTTTTACAGTAATGTCTTCAAAATCGTCATTAACAACGATCGAGAGGTAGCGTCTTTGAATGTCGCTGGTACTGTAGGTAATGCTGCGATATACATGGCCTTCTTTTTCGTTACCAAGACCAGTAACATCCCAATAGGAGAAAAAAACTACTCCCACATTGTGAAGAGCTTCTTTTACTTCTGAAAATTTGGATTTTCTAATGATTGCTTCAATTTTCTTCATTATTAGATAGTTTATTATTTATTAAATGTTGAGCGGATTTCTAGAACGAGTAGATGGCAGCCAATAGGAATGAGCTTAGGCTCTTTTTAGCGTCCAAATCCTTATTAATAAAGGCGTCATCCGATGCGCTGTCCAAACGGAATTCTGGTTTGATGATTAGACTATTGATGGTGTAACTGCCTGTGAGGGTAGCGGCAAACACACTAGAATCTTCAACGCCGGTACCGATAGCTCCAAAGTCACCGTCTTCAAGGAAATATTCTCCTCTAAACCCAATAGTGAAGTTATCGCTTGTCGCAAATTGTGGGTACAGTGCTACTCCAGCAAATCCAAAATCGTCATTATTGTAATAGGCGGCATTGATTCCTAGGAAAACACTGCTAGTTATATCGAAGCCTCCTGTATAGTCAATTTCAAAGGCGCCATCATCGGTAAGGAAGTTAAGGAACTGTCCTTTAAATCCTAGTTGGGCTCCAAAGGCGTATTTGTCCGTTGGATTGAACTCCGTAAGGTCGGTAGGGTTCATTACGGCTAGCATCAAACTAAAATCGTCTGTAAGAGAGAAGTCTGCTTTCAGTCCGGTGTGACTAAAAGGTCCGTAAGAAAATAAATAGGATGTACTATAGTTAAAGTTGGCTACTGGAGAAATGACTTCGTAGCCAAGGAAAGTGTTGAAGTTTCCAAAGGTAAGTGTCACATTGTCTGAAACATTCCAGTAGGCATAAAGTTGGTTGACAATGTTTCCGGTAGCAGAGTACATGGGGGAAGCAAAAATAGCATCTGTACCTCTTGGTCCAAAAACCAAGTCGGCTACAAAGCCTACTTTTTCGCCTTCATAGGCGGCAACAACATTGGCCATGCCAAGTGCAAATCCCGGTAGGTTGGCAAATGAAGATCCTGGGGCGACAATGCTGCCATCCTCAAGTTCTTTGTTTGGAGCGCCAAAATTTACCCTGTAGTAAGCATCTATACTGCCACTTAGGGAAAATTTCTTCTTGTCTTCTGAATCACTTTTTGGGGCTTCTTCTTGTGCATTTACATTGCAAATTGCTGTTAATAGCAAGGAAAGGAAAAAAAGTTTTTTCATACAAAGTTGTTTTGGTTAATTACTACCTAAAACTATGTAAAAAATATATTACACCCTGTAAAAAATAGGGTAGAAGTGAGTATTTTTATGATTTATGTACTTTTTACCCTTTATTAATTAGGGGTTGTTCTTATTTTTTTAATTTCTTTGAGAATATTTTAATTTGATAAATGTTGAAATCTTAAAAAATTAAGTAAAAAAATAAGGTTAACACATGTTAGTTTGTGTTTATTTGAAGTCTTTTTATTTGAACGATGTTTTTGATAATAAAAATTCATTAAGTAAATTTTAGTTTTTTACGGGTCTGATTGGATAATTCTAATTATACAGGCTTGAATTTGGTGAAATCGCAATAATGCTAAGTGTTTTATAATTAATGCATTTTCTCTCCTATATTAGTAAATCCAATTCTAAAGATTTACGTTAAAATTTAAGGTTATGTTGAAGAAACAAGGGTTGTATTTGCCGGAATTTGAGCATGATAATTGTGGTGCGGGATTTATATGTAGTTTAAAAGGAATTAAGTCGAATGACATTATTCATAAAGCTCTTCAAATACTTGAAAAACTAGAGCATCGTGGTGCGGTAAGTGCCGATGGGAAAACGGGGGATGGTGCCGGTATATTGGTGGATATTCCGCATGAGTTTTTTGTTGCTAATTGTAAGTTTAAGTTGCCTAAGGAGCGTGAGTACGCTGTTAGTAATGTGTTTCTGCCTAAAAAGGAAAACCAACGGAAATTCTGTATTTCGGTGTTGGAAAAACATATGGAGGAGCAGGGGCTTAAAGTATTGGGGTGGCGTGATGTGCCAGTTGATGAATCTGTGCTTGGAGAAATTGCTGCAGTAACTCAACCTTACATTAAGCAGGTGTTTGTAGGTAAGGGAGATAAGAATCAAGATGATTTTCACTTTAATGTAAAACTGTTTATCGCAAGAAAGAAAACAGAGCACGAAATTATTGGTTCTAAGATTTCCGAAAGTGCATTTTTCTACCTGCCTAGTTTGTCAACCAAAGTCATTATATATAAAGGTCTTTTGATACCAGAAGATATCAAATTGTTTTATAAGGATTTGAACGATCCTTTATTGGTGACGCGTTTGGCATTGGTGCACCAACGTTTTTCTACGAACACATTCCCAACTTGGGATTTGGCACAGCCTTTCCGCTATATGTGTCATAATGGGGAAATCAATACCTTAAGGGGAAATATTTCCCGGATGTATTCTAGGGAAGAATTGATGGAAAGTGAATTGTTTGGAGAGGAAATCAAAAATATCTTGCCTATTGTACTTCCAAGAAAATCAGATTCTGCCTCTATGGATATGGTGGTAGAGTTGTTGTTGATGACTGGGCGCTCCTTGCCGGAAGTCATGATGATGTTGGTGCCGGAAGCTTGGGAGAAAAACCCAGAAATGTCTGATAGTAAAAAGGCCTTCTACGAATATAATTCTTGTTTGATGGAGCCTTGGGATGGCCCAGCATCCATTCCTTTTACCGACGGGGATTATATCGGGGCGGTTTTGGATAGAAACGGCCTGCGTCCATCACGATATTCGGTGACTAAAGATGGTTACGTAATCATGTCGTCTGAAATTGGAGTTATTGAAATTGAGCCTAAAAATGTAGAGCATCACGGACGTTTGGAGCCAGGGAAAATGTTCTTGGTAAATATGAAAGAAGGGCGGATTGTTAACGATGAAGAGATCAAGGAGCGTATTGCAGCAATGCATCCGTATCGCAAATGGTTGGATAATAATTTAATTCAGCTTCGTGATATTCCGTATAATGATTGTCCTGTGTTTTTCAATGAAGAGCCTTTGGACAAGCGTAAAGTGGTATTTGGGTATACTCAGGAAGATATCAATACTATCATTTTGCCAATGGCAAAGAATAGTAAGGAGCCTATTGGATCTATGGGTAGCGATACGCCTTTGGCCGTGTTGTCTGAGCGTCCCCAATTAATTTATAATTATTTCAAGCAGCTATTTGCGCAGGTTACCAATCCTCCTTTGGATGGCATTCGTGAAGAATTGATTACTGATATCAGTCTTACTTTGGGTAGTGATTCCAATATTTTTGAGATTGACGAAAAACATTGTCAAAAGCTGAAAATCCAAAATCCAGTGATTTCCAAACAGGATTTGGATAAAATAAAAAGTTATAGAAATCCTCATTTTAAGGTGGAGCAAATTCCAATACTTTATGATGTTAACAAAGGTCATAACGGTGTGGAGGATGCCTTGGAAGATATATTGAGGCAGGCAGCAAATTGTATAGAGGAAGGAACAAACATCATAATTCTTTCCGATAGAAATATAAGTGAACAGAAGGCGCCGATTCCTGCCTTGTTGGCTTGTTCCTATGTGAACAGTGGTTTGTACAAGTTGGGAAAACGTTCCCAGTTAAGTATCATTATAGAGTCGGCCGAACCTAGAGAGGTGCATCATTTTGCGATGCTGTTCAGTTATGGAGCTAGTGCTATTAATCCATATATGGTTAATGAGATTATCGAGGATCAAATGGCAGATTTGAATGATTCTTCTATAGATCCGCTACAGGCCATAAACAACTATAATAAAGCTGTTGGAAAAGGGATTCTGAAAGTGATGAATAAAATAGGGATTTCTACGCTTAACTCTTACAGAGGTGCGCAGTTGTTTGAGTGTATCGGTATTAATACGGATGTGGTAGAGAAGTATTTTCCGAAAACTGCAACTAGAATTCAGGGAGTGGATTTGCATCAATTGGAAAAAGAAATCAATAAACGTTATCAAAAAGCATATCAAAGTAAACATATAGCCGCTAACCTCGACTTAGAAATTGGTGGGCAGTATCGTTGGAGAAGAAATGGAGAGCATCATTTGTTCAATCCATTGTCTGTAGCAAAACTGCAAGAGGCCGTGAGAAGTAACAAGCCTAAGACTTATGAGGAATATTCTAGGATTATCAATGATCAGTCTAAGCACTTAATGACCATCCGGGGCTTGTTTGAGTTTGCTAATTATGATCCAATTCCATTGGAGGAAGTAGAGCCTTGGACCAATATTGTAAAGCGCTTCAAAACGGGAGCCATGTCATATGGATCCATTAGTAAGGAAGCGCATGAAAATTTGGCGATAGCTATGAACCGAATTGGCGGAAAAAGTAATTCGGGTGAAGGTGGAGAAAATGAAGATCGTTTCTATAAAGATGTAAATGGCGACTGGAAGAACAGTGCCATTAAACAGGTGGCCTCAGGCCGATTTGGGGTAACTTCCAATTATTTAACCAATGCCCTAGAGATACAGATAAAAATGGCGCAAGGGGCCAAACCTGGAGAAGGGGGGCAATTGCCTGGTCCTAAAGTGAATCCTGAAATAGCTAAAACAAGAAACTCAACGCCTTATGTTGGTTTGATTTCACCACCACCACATCACGATATATATTCTATTGAAGATTTGTCGCAATTGATTTACGATTTGAAATCGGCGAATCGTGAAGCCCGCATCAATGTCAAATTGGTGTCAGAAGTTGGTGTGGGTACCGTTGCTGCCGGTGTTGCGAAAGCAAAAGCTGATGTGGTCCTGATTTCTGGTTACGATGGAGGAACAGGGGCTTCACCGTTAACGTCCTTGAAGCATGCGGGGCTACCTTGGGAATTAGGACTGGCAGAAACCCAGCAGACTTTAGTGATGAACAATCTTCGTAATAGAATTGTGGTAGAATGTGATGGTCAGTTGAAAACTGGTAGAGATGTGGCGATTGCTTGTCTACTTGGGGCTGAGGAGTTTGGATTTGCAACGGCGCCTTTGGTGGCTTCAGGGTGTATCATGATGCGCGTGTGCCATTTGAATACTTGCCCAGTTGGGATCGCAACCCAAAATCCAGAATTGCGCAAGAAGTTTAAAGGAAAACCTGAGCATGTAGTCAATTTTATGTATTTCGTTGCTCAAGAGCTTCGGGAAATTATGGCGAAGCTTGGTTTTAGAACGGTAGATGAAATGGTAGGAAGAGTTGAAAAGTTGGATAGAAATAAAGCTATTGATTATTATAAAGCTCATGGCATCGATTTGTCACCTATTCTGCATAAGGTAGAAGTGGAAGAAGGGACTAAGCTGTACAATACTTGTAAGCAAGATCATCATTTGGAAAAGTCCTTGGATTTTGAAATTATCAGTCAGGCGCACCCTGCTTTGTTTAGAAAGGAAAAAACCATTTTGGATTTCAAAATAACTAATGAAGACCGTGCGATTGGCGCCATATTGAGTAATGAAATTTCGAAGATATACGGAGCTCAGGGACTGCCTGAAAATACTTTGAAAATCAATTTTAAAGGGTCTGCAGGGCAGAGTTTTGGAGCCTTTGCTACCCATGGTTTGAGTTTGATTGTGACAGGAAATACCAATGACTATATCGGTAAGGGGCTTTCTGGAGCCAAATTGGTGGTGAAAGTGCCGGATGAAGCGACGATTGTTCCTGAGGAAAATGTGATTGTTGGAAATGTGGCTTTTTATGGAGCTACTTCAGGGGAGGCTTATATCAATGGAAAGGCGGGAGAGCGTTTCTGTGTAAGAAATTCAGGCGTTAAAACAGTTGTTGAAGGTATTGGTGACCATGGTTGTGAATATATGACAGGTGGAATTGCAGTGATACTCGGTGAGGTGGGGCGCAATTTTGGGGCCGGTATGAGTGGCGGTATCGCTTATGTGTATGACAAAAACGAAACCTTTGTAAAAAAATGTAATACCGAAGGCTTGAATTTGGATCCTGTGGTGATTCCTGAGGATATTCAAGAATTGAAACGCCTGATTGAAAATCATTATAATGCCACGCAAAGTGCCTTGGCGCAGCGTATTCTTGAAAATTGGGAGCGTGAATTGCCTAAGTTTATCAAGGTGCTTCCTGAGGAATACAAGCAGGCTTTGATACGATTGGAAAATGAAAATAACCTTGTAACGAAATAGAATTATGGGAAAGATCACCGGATTTATGGAATTTGAGAGAGAGGTTGAAAAATATACCGATGTTGAGGATCGGGTTAAAAACTATAAAGAATTTACAATTCCTCTAGCGGAGGATAAATTGAGAAATCAAGGAGCGCGATGTATGGATTGTGGTATTCCATTTTGCCACAGTGGTTGCCCGTTGGGCAATTTGATCCCTGATTTCAATGATAATGTGTATAAAGGGAAATGGAAAGAAGCAGCAAGAATCTTGCATGCCACCAACAATTTTCCTGAATTTACAGGGCGCTTATGTCCTGCGCCATGTGAGGAAGCCTGTGTGCTGGGAATCAATGAGGATCCTGTAACGATAGAAAATATTGAAAAGAATATTGTGGAAACCGCTTTTAGAGAAGGTTGGATTGTGGCCAATCCACCTGAGGTGAGGACGGGAAAAAGCGTGGCAGTAATTGGTTCAGGGCCATCAGGATTGGCTGCTGCGCAGCAGTTGAACAGAGCGGGGCACAACGTGACGGTTTATGAGCGCGATGCTAAAGTGGGAGGTTTACTTCGTTATGGAATTCCTGATTTCAAATTGGAAAAATCAATCATCGACAGGAGGATTGCCATTTTGGAAGAAGAAGGAATCATTTTTCAGGTTAATGCACATGTAGGTGATAATGTGAGTGTGGAAACGCTTAAAGATGAATTTGATGCCATTCTATTATGTAACGGTGCTACTGAGAGACGCGGTATTCCTATAAAAGGAGCGCATTTAAAAGGAGTGCATCAGGCGATGGAGTTTTTGAAAATGAATAATCAATATGTTGGCGGGGAGTTGGAGTTCGACGATATATTGAGTGCCAAGGATAAAAATGTGATTGTGATTGGAGGTGGAGATACAGGTTCGGATTGTATTGGGACTTCCAATAGGCATGGTGCAAAATCCGTTGTTAATTTTGAGATATTGAGTAAGCCTTCAGTTGGTAGACCAGCCAATCAGCCTTGGCCTTATTGGCCAATGAAGTTGAAAACAAGTTCTTCTCATCAAGAAGGAGTAGAGCGTTTTTTTAGTATTTCAACCAAAGAATTTTTAGGAGATAAAAACGGGAACCTAAAAGGTCTTAAAACGGTTGAGGTAGAATGGATTTTTAAAGATGGTGAGCGACCTCAGTTAAAAGAAATTCCAGATACAGAAAAAAAATGGGACTGCGATTTGGTGCTCTTGGCCTTAGGATTTACGGGGCCAGAAAGAACTTTGGTGGAACAATTTGGTTTGGACACCGATTTCAGAAGTAATATTCAGGCTACGGTTTCCGATTATAAAACCAATGTTCCGGGAATTTTTGCGGCGGGTGATTCCCGTAGGGGGCAATCTCTAATTGTCTGGGCTATTTCAGAAGGGAGGCAAGCGGCCCATCATATTGACAAATATTTGATGGGATCTACCGACCTGCCACTAAAGGATGATAGCGATTTGCCGCGAGTTTAAGAAATGAGCTTAAAAACTTGGATTCCTGATGGATATTTTTGATATTTGATGAACATCATGAACAGAAACGTATTACACATTATTTCCATTATTATCATCGCGATTATTTCGAGAAGGTAGGGAATGCTGTGTTGTCAATATTTAAAGTCAAAGCCTTCCCTGTTTGGGAAGGCTTTTTTTATTGGTAAAATTAAGGCCTTGAACATCATATTGTTTAGCATTTAAATAATTGATAATCAATTCGTTGAATTATATTTGATTCGCTTGAGTTTAACCTTAGGTTACAATCAAAAAAATAACATAAAACACAAACTTTTAATTTAGAACTAATTATTGAGAGAAGTATAATAATAAGAATGAATAAACTTAATAAATACAGTAAAACAGTAACTCAGGATCCTACTCAGCCGGCGGCTCAAGCAATGTTGCACGCCATAGGATTGACGAATGAAGATTTTTTTAAGCCAATTATTGGTATTGCAAGTACCGGCTATGAAGGTAACCCTTGTAATATGCATTTAAATGATTTGGCAAAATTGGTGAAGGAGGGAACCCAGAGCGAAGATGTGGTTGGTTTGATATTCAATACCATTGGGGTGAGCGATGGAATTTCAATGGGAACTCCGGGAATGAGATATTCTTTGCCTTCAAGAGATATCATTGCCGATTCTATGGAAACAGTAGTTCAGGCGATGAGTTATGATGGATTGGTGACAGTTGTAGGTTGTGATAAAAATATGCCCGGAGCCTTAATGGCCATGATTAGATTGAATCGTCCTTCCATTTTGGTTTATGGGGGAACTATTGATTCTGGGTGTCATAATGGTAAGAAGTTGGATGTAGTCTCTGCTTTTGAGGCTTGGGGAAGTAAAGTGGCGGGAACCATGACCGAAACAGACTATCAAAGTATTGTGGAAAAGGCGTGCCCGGGAGCTGGTGCTTGTGGAGGTATGTATACAGCCAACACCATGGCTTCGGCTATTGAAGCTTTGGGGATGACGCTTCCATATAATTCTTCCAACCCAGCATTGAGCCAGGAGAAAAAAGATGAATCAGTTAGAGCAGGTGAGGCTATGCGTTTGCTGTTGGAAAAGGATATTAAACCTTCGGATATCATTACCAAAAAGTCTCTTGAAAATGCCATAAGGTTGGTGACCATTCTTGGAGGTTCCACTAATGCGGTGCTGCATTTCTTGGCAATTGCTAGAGCGGCCCAGATAGAATTCACGCTAGAGGATTTTCAGAAAATTAGTGATAATACGCCCTTTTTGGCCGATTTGAAGCCCAGTGGAAAATATCTGATGGAAGATGTGCATGCTGTGGGAGGTATCCCGGCCGTACTAAAATATTTATTGAAAAAAGGATTGTTGCATGGGGATTGTTTGACGGTAACCGGAAAAACACTTGCAGAAAATCTTTTGGACGTACCAGATTTATCTCCCGATCAGGATGTCATCAAGCCTTTAGAAAGTCCTATAAAAGTTTCAGGACACCTACGTATGCTTTATGGCAATTTGGCTTTAGAGGGAAGTGTGGCAAAAATTACAGGGAAAGAAGGCTTGAGTTTTGTTGGGAAAGCTAAGGTGTTTGATGGAGAATATGCTGCCAATGATGGGATTCGGGATGGTAAAGTTGAAAAAGGTGATGTGGTGGTGATTCGTTATGAAGGTCCTAAGGGAGGGCCTGGTATGCCCGAAATGTTGAAACCGACAGCTGCTATTATTGGTGCTGGATTGGGGAAAGATGTAGCGTTGATTACCGATGGAAGATTTTCAGGTGGAACCCACGGTTTTGTAGTGGGACATATCACCCCTGAAGCCCAGGAGGGGGGGAATATCGCTTTGGTTAAGGATGGCGATTTAATTACGATAGATGCCGAAACCAATGCCATTATGTTGGAGGTTTCGGAAGAAGAATTACAGGAAAGAAGAAAACAATGGAAGGCACCTAAGTTAAAATTTGATAGAGGGGTGCTGTATAAATATGCAAGAACCGTATCGTCTGCTTCCAAAGGATGTGTGACCGATGAATTTTAGTTTCCAGACGGGTCTTTTTTAACATAAGTTGAGACTATGAATACAGAAACATTGAAAGAACAAAAAGTAACCGTAGCAACTACGGAGCGTATTTCTGGCTGTGAAGCCATTGTGCGCTGTTTGTTGGAGGAAGGTGTGGATACCATTTATGGATATCCTGGGGGGGCAATCATGCCTGTGTATGACGAATTATATAAATACAGAGAGCAACTTCATCATGTCTTGACTAGGCACGAGCAGGGTGCTGCCCATGCGGCACAAGGTTATGCGCGTATTTCAGGAAAAGTTGGTGTTGCCATGGCGACCTCTGGTCCCGGTGCAACTAACTTGATTACAGGAATTGCCGATGCTCAAATTGATTCTACCCCTATGGTGTGCATTACAGGGCAGGTAGCCTCGCATTTGTTGGGAAGTGATGCCTTTCAGGAAACTGATATCATTGGGATTTCTACCCCTGTCACTAAATGGAACCATCAGGTAACAAGGGCGGAAGACATTCCTGAGGTTTTGGCCAAAGCCTTTTATATTGCTAGAAGCGGGCGTCCAGGACCTGTATTGATTGACATTACCAAAGATGCACAATTCGCAGAATTTGATTTTAAGTATAAAAAATGTACTGGAATAAGAAGTTATACACCAATCCCAAAAATGGATTTGGAAAAGGTGAAAGCTGCCGCGGAATTGATCAATTCAGCCAAAAAACCAATGATTGTTTGGGGGCAAGGGGTAATCCTTGGTCAAGCGGAAGAGGAGTTTAAGGCCGTTGTTGAAAAATCTGGTATTCCTTCGGCGTGGACTATTTTGGGGGCTTCGGCCATTCCTACAGACCATCCGTTAAATGTGGGCATGGTGGGAATGCATGGCAATTATGCGCCCAATAAATTAACCAATGAATGTGATGTACTGATTGCAATAGGGATGCGTTTCGATGATCGCGTTACTGGTAACTTGGCTACCTATGCCAAACAAGCCAAAGTCATTCATTTTGAAATCGATCCTGCCGAAGTGGACAAGAACGTTAAAACAGATATTGCTGTTTTGGGAAATGCCAAAGAAACTTTGGCGGCTTTACTTCCTTTATTGGATCAAAAGAATCATGAGCAGTGGCATGATGAATTCAGAAAGCTTCATGTTGTGGAGTTTGAAAAGGTGATAAAAAAAGATTTGTATCCTACAAAGGAAGGTTTGACGATGGGGGAAGTGTTGAAAGAAATTAATGAGCAGAGTAAAGGAGATGCTGCAATAGTAAGTGATGTTGGGCAGCATCAAATGATTGCCTGTCGTTATGCGAAATTCAATAAATCCAAAAGCAATATTACTTCTGGCGGTTTGGGCACAATGGGGTTTGCGCTTCCTGCTGCTATTGGTGCTAAAATGGCGGCACCCGAAAGGGAAGTGGTGGCCATTATTGGAGATGGAGGCTTTCAAATGACCATTCAGGAGCTGGGAACCATATTTCAGCAGCGTTTACCTGTAAAAATTGTGGTATTGAACAATGAGTTTTTAGGAATGGTAAGACAGTGGCAGCAATTGTTTTTTGATAAGCGCTATGCTTCCACGGAGATGATCAACCCCGATTTTGTCTCTATTGCAAAAGGCTATTATATAGAAGCTAAAAAAGTCACTAAACGGGAAGAGTTAAAGGATGCAGTTGCTGAAATGATGGGTAACGCAGGGCCTTATTTCTTGGAGGTTTGTGTGGAAAAAGAGGATAATGTATTCCCAATGATTCCTACGGGAGCTTCAGTGTCGGACGTAAGATTAAGTTAATTATGGAAAAAACAATTCATACATATACAGTTTCAATTTATACCGAAAACAATATTGGCTTGCTCAACAGGATTTCGGCCATTTTTCAACGAAGACATGTCAATATTGAAAGTATTGTCTCTTCGGTTTCTGAAATCAAAGGGGTGTCTCGGTGGACCATTGTGGTCAAAGTTTCAGAAGAACAAATCAAGAAAATTGTTGGGCAAATTGAAAAGCAGGTAGAGGTTATCAAGGCCTATTACCATAAGGACGAGGATACCATTTATCAGGAATCCTGTTTGTTCAAAATCAAATCGGATTTGCTATTTGAAGAGCGAGAAATCCAAAATATTATCAAGGACAGCGGCGCCAATATTGTGACCGTAAACAAGAAATTTTTTGTACTTGAAAAATCTGGAAGGCGCAATGAAATTGAGGAAATATACAATCAATTAATTCCTTTTGGAATCATGCAATTTGTCCGTTCAGGAAGGATTGCCGTAACCAAAGACGAAATGAAAATATCAGAAATGCTAGCAGCATTCAGCAATTAAAACATACAAAGCAATGTCAAATTATTTTAACACACTTTCATTAAGAAAACAATTAGAGCAATTAGGAAAATGTCGTTTTATGGACGCCTCTGAATTTGAGGATGGCATAAACGTTTTAAAAGATAAAAAAGTAGTGATTGTGGGCTGTGGAGCTCAAGGATTGAATCAAGGATTGAACATGAGAGATTCCGGGTTGGATATTTCTTATGCCCTAAGACCGCAAGCGATTGCTGAAAAGCGTGCTTCGTATAAACAAGCTGTGGAAAACGGATTTACCGTAGGAACTTATGAAGAGCTTATTCCAGATGCCGATTTGGTCTTGAACCTAACACCGGATAAACAGCATACCAATGTGGTGAATGCTGTGATGCCAATGATGAAACAAGGGGCGACGTTGTCGTATTCACATGGGTTTAATATTGTGGAAGAAGGGACTCAGGTGCGTAAAGATCTTACCGTAATTATGGTGGCACCAAAATGTCCAGGAACTGAAGTTCGTGAGGAATACAAAAGAGGATTTGGTGTGCCGACACTTATCGCAGTACATCCTGAAAATGACCCTGAAGGAAAAGGCTTGGCCCAGGCAAAAGCTTATGCCGTGGCAACTGGAGGGCATCGTGCTGGGGTTTTGGAATCGTCATTTGTTGCTGAGGTAAAGAGTGATTTAATGGGAGAGCAAACCATATTGTGTGGCGTACTGCAAACAGGTTCTATTTTATGTTTTGATAAAATGGTTGAGGAAGGCGTTGATGCGGAATATGCCGCAAAATTGATTCAGTATGGTTGGGAAACCATTACGGAAGCATTGAAACACGGTGGAATTACCAATATGATGGATCGCCTTTCCAACCCCGCAAAAATTGAAGCTTACAGGTTGTCTGAAGAATTGAAAACCATCATGAAGCCTTTGTTTGAAAAGCATATGGATGATATCATTTCTGGCGAATTCTCGAAAACCATGATGGAAGATTGGGCTAATGATGACGTTAATCTTTTGAAATGGAGAGCGGCCACAGCTGAAACAAATTTTGAGAAAACACCATTAACGCCTAACCATATTGCTGAACAAGAATATTTTGATCATGGAACCCTAATGGTGGCTTTTGTAAAGTCTGGGGTTGAGTTGGCCTATGAAACTATGGTGAGTGCGGGTATTATTGCAGATTCTGCGTATTACGAGTCTTTGCATGAATTGCCATTGATTGCCAATACCATTGCAAGAAAGAAATTGTATGAAATGAACCGTGTGATTTCTGATACTGCAGAATATGGTTGTTACTTGTTTGACCATGCAGCAAAACCTTTGTTGAAAGGGTTTATGGATACAGTTTCAGTGAATACGGTAGGGAAGCCATTTTCAAAATCCAATGCGGTTGATAATTTAGAGCTTATTGCGGTTAATGACGCGATAAGAAATCATCCGATCGAAATGGTTGGTAAAAGGTTGAGAAGTGCCATGACGGCCATGAAAGTGATAAAGACAGCAGAAGTCAATGAAGCAGTGTTGTCTTAAGTAGAAAGTAAGCAGAAATTAAAAGTATGGAAAATACAACCACAACCTATTTCCCAACATTGGAAGCGGTAAAAGAGGCGGCAGATAAATTGCAATCTGTCGTCCATCACACGCCGCTTACCTCCAATATGTTTTATTCAAGGGAATTCAGGAGCGATATATTATTCAAAAGAGAGGATTTACAGTTGGTACGTTCCTATAAAATTAGGGGAGCTTACAATAAAATGGCGCAGCTTAAGGATTCTGAAATTGAAAACGGGGTGGTTTGTGCAAGTGCGGGTAACCATGCTCAAGGAGTCGCCTTGTCCTGCAGATTGTTGAAAATTAAAGGGAGCATTTTTATGCCTGCCCCTACACCAAAGCAGAAAATCGATCAGGTTAAAATGTTTGGTGAAGATTATATTGAAGTGGTGTTGGAAGGCGATACTTTTGATGATGCCTACGCTGCGGCAATCCAAGAACAGGAGCAGTCGAATAAAACTTTTATCCATCCTTTTGATGATGAAAAAGTCATTGAAGGACAGGCAACCGTTGGTTTGGAAATCATTCGGCAGGCAAAAGAACCCATAGACTATGTGTTTGTGCCTATTGGTGGCGGTGGATTGGCGTCTGGTTTGTCAAGCGTTTTTAAGGAATTGTCACCAAAAACCAAAATCATTGGTGTAGAGCCAGAAGGCGCGCCTTCCATGTCGGTTTCATTGCGGAACAACAAAAATACCAAACTTAAACATATTGAGAATTTTGTGGACGGGGCCGCTGTTAAAAAGGTAGGTGATAAAACTTTTGAAATCTGTCGGCAGAATTTGGATGATGTTATCACAGTTCCGGAGGGGAAAATTTGTCAAACCATTTTGGAACTCTACAATAAAGAAGCCATTGTAGTGGAACCTGCAGGCGCCTTGAGTATTGCTGCTCTCAGTTTTTATGCCGATAAAATAAAAGGTAAAAATGTCGTATGCGTGGTGAGTGGAAGTAATAACGATATCACCCGTATGGCTGAAATTAAGGAGCGCGCTTTGTTATATTCAAATTTGAAGCATTATTTCATAGTGAAATTCCCTCAAAGGGCAGGAGCGCTTAAGGAATTTGTGGTAGATATTTTAGGACCTGGCGATGACATTACGCACTTTGAATACACAAAAAAATCCAATCGTGATAATGGTTCGGCAGTCGTGGGAATTGAGTTGAAATCACCACAGGATTTGGAGCCCTTGATTACCAAAATGAAACTACATAAATTTTATGGCGATTACCTCAATAACAAGCCGGATTTATTTCAGTTTTTAGTATAGCTTAATAACTTTTAAGTAATGCTTGGAAGTGTACTTTGTTGTATCTTTATGCAAAGCATTCTTCATTAAAAAACTATTGTATTATGACGTCTACGTTTACAGAAATTCCAGAACAATATCAAATTAAAAATCTCGTACATCAAAACACATATTTGGTAGGGGGCGAGTTAAAAAAATGGAATGGTGAAACGTCAAATGTGTATTCTACCATTTCTTCCACCGAAGATTATCAACCTACCTTATTGGGGAGCATTCCAACCTTAGGGAAAACGGAGGCTTTGGAAGCTTTTGACGCAGCTTGCGATGCCTATGGAAAAGGGCAGGGGCTGTGGCCTACTATGAAAGTAGCCAATCGTATTGCTTGTATGGAAAAGTTTGTTGAGCAAATGAAAACCAAGCGCGATGAGGTGGTTAAACTATTGATGTGGGAGATTGGAAAGAATTTACCGGATTCCCAAAAGGAATTTGATAGAACCGTGGAGTATATCTATGACACTATTGAAGACTACAAGCAAATGGATCGGGATAGTGCTAAATTTGAAAAGCACGATGGCGTTCATGCGCATATTCGTCGGGGGCCTTTGGGTATAGTACTGTGTCTAGGTCCGTATAATTATCCTTTGAATGAAACGTTTGCCTTGTTGATTCCCGCAATCATGATGGGAAATACCACCATATTTAAACCGGCCAAGCATGGAGTTTTGTTGTTGTCGCCGCTGTTGGAGGCTTTTCAAAATAGTTTTCCGAAAGGGGTGGTAAATATTATTTATGGGCGTGGCCGTACTGTGGCTACTCCAATTATGGAAACAGGCCGAATTGATGTCTTGGCCTTGATAGGCAACAGTAAATCCGCGAATGCGTTGCAAAGTCATCACCCAAGACAAAACAGATTACGATTGGTATTGGGTTTAGAGGCTAAAAACCCAGCAATTATTTTGAAGGATGCCGATTTGGATTTAGCCATTTCAGAATGTATTTCAGGTACTTTGTCGTTTAATGGGCAACGTTGTACGGCCTTGAAAGTTCTATATGTACACGAAGATATCGTGGAAGAATTCAATAAGCGATTTTCTAAAAAGGTGGATGCCCTCAATTTTGGAAACCCATGGGATAAAGGCGCGCAGTTAACGCCGCTTCCTGAGCCTGAAAAACCACAATACATCCAAGAATTGATAGACGATGCGCTTGAGAAAGGTGCGGAAATCGTGAATGCTAAAGGAGGGGAAACCACTCCAAATTATATTTTTCCAGCGGTGCTGTATCCTGTGAATAAAGAGATGCGGGTATTTGAAGAAGAACAATTTGGTCCCGTAATTCCGGTGTTATCTTTCAAGGATATTGAAGAGCCAATGAGTGATATTGCCGATTCCAATTATGGGCAGCAGGTAAGTTTGTTTGGAAGTGATGTGAAAACCCTAGCGCCACTTATCGATACCTTGGTGAATTTGGTATGCCGTGTGAATTTGAATAGTTCTTGCCAAAGAGGACCAGATGTATATCCATTTACAGGTAGAAAGGATTCGGCGGTAGCCACTTTGAGTGTGCACGATGCACTCCGTTCGTTTTCCATCAGGACTTTTGTAGCCTCAAAGGATAACGACTATAACAATGCGATATTGAACAATTTATTGGACTCCAAAGCTTCCAACTTTGTGAGCACAGACTATATTCTTTAATGCTTTGAAAAAAAGATTCTGTCCCTTTGGGATGGAATCTTCGTAATGTTTGCCCCTTTTAATCAAAAAAATCATAATAATTCTTAAAAATTAAGGGGCAAATGAATACGGTATTGAATAATGTTTTAAATTTGGACCATGCAAAAATTAAAAAATAATAATGGTGTGATTGGTAGGTGTTTGCCCTATAGCAAACCCCGCCGTGTTTAGTATTTTCTTCATTCTATAGACTAAGTATTCACTCATTAATTATTTTTTAAATTGAAAAAAACAGCACAAATAACATCCTTTACAAATTCTATTATTGCTTTCAATAGCAATGCTAGGCTACGTGTTGTTTTTAACCGCCGCCCGTAGGGGTGTGTGTCCTATTCTTGGAATTTTAGGTGAGTCCGATTCCGCTTTCAAAACATTTATTTAATATTTTTAATAAAAAGAAAGGCAATGAAGATTGTTATAGCAGATAAATCTCATGCGGTTTACGCGCCATTAATATGCGAAACCATTTCAGAATCAGCAAAAGTTAGAGGTACTGGTATTGCTAAACGTACCCCAGAATATATCATTACCAAAATGGAAAATGGTAATGCCGTTATTGCTTTGGACGGCGATAAATTTGTTGGTTTTTGCTATATCGAGGCCTGGGGCCACGGTAAATTTGTAGCGAATTCCGGTTTGATTGTCCACCCAGATTATAGAGGTTTGGGGATGGCCAAAAAAATTAAAGCAAAGATTTTTGAGCATTCCAGAACCAAATTCCCAGACGCAAAAGTATTTAGTATAACCACTGGTTTGGCTGTCATGAAAATGAACAGTGAACTCGGGTATAAACCTGTGACCTTTTCGGAATTAACAGATGACCAAACTTTTTGGAATGGTTGCCAAACCTGTAAGAACTATGATGTTTTACAGCGAACTGAGCAAAAAATGTGCTTGTGTACAGGAATGCTCTATGATCCTAAAAAACAAGTAGAGGAAAAAAAGCAGATCAAAACAAAGGTGTATAAAAGGTTAAAGAGCATTAAGGAGAACCTGTTTTTAAAAAAGGAGAAATAATGAGTAAGAAGTTAGTAATTGCGTACAGCGGTGGGTTGGACACATCCTACTGTGCGGTAAGTTTATCAAAGGCGGGCTATGATGTGCATGCCGTAAGTGTGAATACGGGAGGTTTTACAAAACAGGAAATTGAGCATATTGAAGCCAATGCCTATAAAATGGGAGTATCTACTTATAAAAATATTGATGCTGTTGCCACCTTTTATAACAAGGTTGTAAAATACCTTGTATTTGGAAATGTATTAAAAAACAATAGCTACCCGCTTTCTGTGAGTGCAGAAAGAATTATTCAGGCTATTGAAATTATCGAATATGCCAAATCCATAGGAGCTAAATATATTGCCCATGGAAGTACTGGTGCTGGAAATGACCAAGTGCGTTTTGACATGATCTTCCAAACATTGGCTCCAGAAATTGAAATCATTACACCTATCAGGGACCAAAAACTATCAAGACAGGAAGAAATCGATTACCTGAAAAGTAATGGTATTGAAATGTCTTGGGAAAAGGCTAAATATTCGGTGAATAAAGGACTTTGGGGAACCAGTGTTGGAGGCGAGGAAACCTTGACTTCAGCCAAGCCATTGCCGGAACATGCTTATCCTTCACAATTGCAAAAAGAAGGTGAACAAAAGGTAGTCTTGACGTTTACAAAAGGGGAATTGACTGCTGTAAATGGAAAAGAAAATACGCCAGAAAAGAATATTCAAATATTGAATGATTTGGCAGCGCCTTTTGCTATAGGAAGAGACATTCATGTTGGAGATACCATTGTGGGGATCAAGGGGCGTGTAGGCTTTGAGGCTGCAGCAGCTTTAATTACCATTAAGGCGCATCATTTGTTGGAAAAGCACACTTTGACCAAATGGCAGTTGCAACACAAAGAGTATTTGGCAAGTTTTTATGGGATGCATTTGCATGAAGGCCAATATTTAGACCCGGTGATGAGAAACATTGAAGCTTTCTTGGAAAGTAGTCAAGAGCAAGTTTCTGGAGATGTTACTGTAAGTTTGAAACCATATCACTTTACCTTGGACGGTATTGAATCTGCTCATGATTTAATGAATGCCAAGTTTGGAAGCTATGGAGAAATGAACAAGGGATGGACTGCAGATGATGCCAAAGGATTTATCAAAATCTTTGGTAACCAGAACAAAATCTATCACCAAGTAAATTCAGAATCATGATTAGAACCGGAATTATTGGTGGCGCAGGGTATACAGCAGGAGAACTCATAAGATTGCTGTTGAACCATTCGGAAACCAAAATCGATTTTATTTATAGTACATCCAACGCAGGTAACCCTGTTAGTGCCGTTCACCAAGATTTGTTGGGCACCACGGATTTGAAGTTTTCAAGCACTATCAATTCTGAAGTAGATGTGTTGTTCTTGTGTTTGGGTCATGGGAATTCTAAGGCATTTTTGGAAAACAATCAGTTTGCTGATCATACAAAGATTATTGATTTAAGTAATGATTTTAGATTGGAAGCCGACAAGACCTTTCAAGGGAAAACCTTTGTGTATGGACTTCCAGAATTAAATAAAGCAGACATTAGAAAAGCTGATTATATTGCTAATCCGGGATGTTTTGCTACCGCTATTCAATTGGCATTATTGCCTTTGGCTAGTGCAGGGAAATTGCATGATGATGTGCATGTAAATGCCGTAACAGGGGCAACTGGAGCAGGAACTTCATTGTCCGATACCACGCATTTTTCATGGAGAGATAACAACTTTTCATATTATAAACCTTTTACCCATCAACATTTGGGGGAAATCAACCAGTCGGTAAAACAGTTGCAATCCAGTTTTGATTCCAATATTTTGTTTATGCCTAACAGAGGGAATTTTTCAAGAGGAATTTTCGCTACGGCCTATACCAAATTTGATGGTGATTTGGAAGAAGCCAAGGAGCTGTATGAAGCCTGTTATAAGGATGATGCCTTTACTTTCGTATCCCAAAATCCATTGCACCTAAAGCAGGTAGTAAATACCAATAATTGTTTTGTGCATTTGCACAAGCACGATGGAATGTTGTTGATAACAAGTGTCATTGATAATTTGCTGAAAGGCGCTTCGGGTCAGGCAATTCAGAATATGAATTTGATGCATGGATTTTTTGAGACCGAAGGATTGAATTTAAAAGCCAATTATTTTTAAACATATAAGTCTATGAAATTAGCCGTTATTGGATCAGGTAATTTAGGGCAATCTATTGCCAAGGGTTTAATCACTACCAATGCCGTTACAACTTTGTATTTAACAAGAAGGCATGTAGAAGCCATTTCAGAATTTGAAGGATACAAAGGGGTTACCACCACCAACGACAATGTGTTGGCAGTGAAGAATTCCGATATTCTCATTTTTGCAGTGCAACCCTCCCATTTGGAAGCAATTTTGAAAGAAGTAGCTCCCTACCTGACTGAAAAACATGTGTTAATTTCAACCATCACAGGATACACCATTTCTAGGATTGAAGCTATTGTAGGAGAGAATCAATTTATTATTAGAGCCATGCCTAATACTGCTATTGCTGTTGGGAAATCCATGACCTGTTTGTGTAGTAACGAGCAAGGTGCCAAGCGTATTAAAGTGGCCGAAGCCATCTTTAAAAGATTGGGACATACTTTGATCATTCCAGAAACCCAAATGCAGGCGGCCACCGTGGTTTGTGCCAGTGGAATTGCCTTTTGGATGCGTTTGATACGCGCTACTACCCAAGCAGCCATTCAATTAGGATTTGATGCAGAAGAGGCTCAGGAGTTGGCCATGTTTACCTCAGAAGGAGCGGCGAGTTTGTTGATTAACAACGGACATCATCCAGAGGAAGAAATCGACAAAGTAACCACCCCAAGAGGTTGTACTATTGAAGGCTTGAACGAGATGGAACACAAAGGCTTGAGCTCCTCTTTAATTCAAGGTATGGTCGCCTCATTTAACAAAATTAACAATATTAAAAAAGAACAAATATGAGTTTGTTTAAGGTATATCCGTTGTTTGATATCACGCCAGTTAAGGCGAAAGATGTCCTTGTATATGATGACAACGGCACCGAATATTTAGATCTCTATGGTGGTCACGCCGTGATTTCCATAGGGCATTCTCACCCCGAATACGTATCGGCTATTTCAAATCAAGTGGCACAATTGGGCTTTTATAGCAATGCCATTCAAAATCCATTACAGGAGGATTTGGCGGAAACATTAGCAAGGATGTCTGGATGTTCAGATTACCAATTGTTCATGTGCAATTCAGGGGCAGAGGCTAATGAAAATGCTTTGAAGTTGGCGTCTTTCCATAACGGCAAAGAACGAATTTTAGCTTTTAGAAATTCCTTCCACGGAAGAACTTCGGCAGCGGTTGCAGCAACAGACAATCCTAAAATTGTAGCGCCATTAAATGCGCAACAGCAAGTGGATTTTGTCGAGTTGGGAGATTTGGAAGCTGTAGAAGCTATCCTAGCTAAAAATGAAACCTGTGCTGTGATTGTTGAATGCATTCAGGGTGTTGGGGGATTGGACGAAAGCACCACTGAGTTTTACCTAGGACTTGAAAGTTTGTGTCAACAATACAATACGCTTTTTATTGCCGATGAGGTGCAAAGTGGCTATGGAAGAACAGGCGATTTCTTCGCGTTCCAAAAACACGGGATAACTCCGGATGTCATTTCATTGGCGAAAGGAATGGGGAATGGTTTCCCTGTTGGGGGCATTTTGATCCATCCAAAATTTGAAGCGTCTTTCGGAATGTTGGGAACCACTTTTGGTGGAAATCACTTAGCTTGCGCGGCTTCTTTGGCAGTATTAAAGGTATTGGAGTCTGAAAATTTGATGGCCAATGTAAAGGAAGTTTCAGACTATTTTATTGAACAGGCACAATCTTTAAAAGGTCTAAAGAATATCAAAGGAAGAGGTTTGATGCTTGGCTTGGAGTTCGATTTTAAAGTGGCCGATTTGCGTAAACAGTTGATTCATAAACATAAAATTTTCACTGGAAGTGCCAATAATCCAAACTTGATCAGGATTTTGCCACCACTAACGGTGCAAAAACAACATATTGACCAGTTTTTAACTGCTTTGAAAAGCGAATTATAGATGAAAAAGTATACCGACATAAGCGATATTACTGATCTTGATAGTTTGATAAGAGAAACCATTTTGTTGAAAATGACACCTTTCGAATATCATGGTTTGGGAAAGCACAAGACCTTGGTGATGCTCTTTTTTAATGCAAGTTTGCGAACGCGTTTAAGTACAGAAAAAGCGGCTAGGAATTTGGGAATGGAAGTGATGTCACTTAATGTTAATGAGGCTTGGCAGTTGGAGTTTGAGGACGGAACGGTAATGGATGCCAATACTTCAGAGCATGTTAAGGAAGCGGCACAAGTGATTTCACAATACGCTGATATCATTGCCGTGAGAGCATTTCCAAGTCTGACCAATAAAGCCAAGGATCAGTCGGAGTATATCTTAAAAAGTTTTGAAAAATATGCCACGGTGCCAATTGTCAATATGGAGAGCGCCACGGCACATCCCTTGCAGGCTTTGGCCGATGCCGTGACTATTTCGGAATTTACAGAAACAAAACGTCCCAAGGTGGTTTTATCCTGGGGGCCGCACCCTAAGGCATTGCCTCAAGCGGTGGCCAATTCATTTGCATCTATGATGCAGCGAATGGATGTTGATTTTCAAATCACGCATCCAGAAGGTTATGAATTGGATCCCAACATTACTAAAGATGTGCCAATTATCTATAATCAGGAAGAAGCCTTAGCCGATGCCGATTTTGTATATGTAAAAAACTGGAGCAATTTTAATGACTACGGGAAAGTGCTAAATACAGACCCTAATTGGATGATGACTGCAGAAAAACTTGGTAAGGCCAAGTTTATGCACTGTCTACCTGTACGTAGAAATATGGTGGTTGAAGATGCAGTTTTGGATGGTGGTCAATCCATCGTGATGCAGCAGGCCAATAACAGAACTTTTGCCGCACAGATAGTATTGAAGCAAATTTTAGAAAACCTGAAATAATGAAAACGCTTAAAATTGTAAAAATAGGAGGGAACATTATAGACGATTCTAAGGCTTTAGATACATTTTTAGAGCAATTTTCAGTTATGGAGTCACCAAAATTATTGGTTCATGGCGGTGGGAAATTAGCTTCCCAATTGGCTCAAAAGATGGAGGTGGAAGTGAAAATGGTGCAAGGCAGACGTATTACGGATGCTGAAACATTGGACATCATTACGATGGTATACGGAGGGAAAATCAATAAAAATATTGTTGCAAAACTACAGGCACTTCAATGTAATGCCATTGGTTTTACAGGTGCTGATGGAAATACTATTGTGTCTGTAAAACGTCCTGTAAAAGATATCGACTACGGATTTGTAGGCGATGTTGAAATCGTAAATACTGAAATTTTGGAGTTGTTGATGGGTCAAGATATCGCTTCAATATTTTGTGCCATTACTCATGACGCGAAGGGGAATTTACTCAACACCAATGCCGATACTATTGCTTCGGAATTGGCCATAGGCTTTGCTGAAAAGTACAATGTAGAACTGTATTACTGTTTTGAAAAAAATGGCGTGCTGCGTGATGTGAATGATGAGGATTCTGTAATTGAAACCATCACCGAACCAATTTATCAAAACTTGCTTTCCGAAGGGATTATTGCCGATGGAATGCTACCTAAATTAAATAATTGTTTTCATGCAATTAACAAGAATGTAACCAAGGTTTGCATTGGTAAACCAAACATGTTAACCCAACCTACCACAAAATTTACAACAATTACCAAATGATTCAAGAACTGACACAGCATGCCATAAATTTGTTGAAACAGCTCATTGCCATGCCTTCTTTTTCTTCGGAAGAGGACCAAACGGCAGCGCATATAGAGAATTGGTTCAAAGGGCATGATATTCCTTATAGACGATATAACAACAACGTATGGTCTATCAATAAATATTTTGATGAGAGCAAACCAACCTTATTGCTTAATTCCCATCACGATACCGTAAAACCTAATAACGGCTATACCAAAAATCCTTTTGAAGCCATTGTGGAGGATGGGAAGCTTTTCGGTTTGGGAAGCAATGATGCTGGAGGTTGTTTGGTGTCACTTTTGGCAACCTTTACATATTTCTATGCCAAAGAAGATTTAAAATATAACTTGGTGATTGTGGCTTCTGCGGAAGAAGAAAGTAGTGGACCTAATGGTTTGAATAGTATGCTGGAGATCATTCCGGAGGTGGATGTTGCAATTGTAGGAGAACCAACACTTATGAATTTAGCTATTGCAGAAAAGGGTTTGGTGGTATTTGATGCCGTAGTAAAGGGGACTCCAAGTCATGCGGCGCACCCTAATAACGATAACGCTATATACAATACCATTAAGGTATTGGAGTGGTTCCAAAAGTTTCAATTTGAAAAAGTTTCCGAAACTTTAGGAGAGGTGAAATTAACTGTCTCTCAAATTAATGGAGGGAAACAACACAATGCCATTCCTGCGAATGTGGATTTAGTGGTGGATGTGAGGGTGAATGACCAATACACCAATCAAGAAGTTGCAGATATTTTGATGAAGGAAGCACCATGCGATAGCATTGTTCCGAGAAGTTTACGATTGAATTCCTCTTCCATTCCAGTGGAGCATCCTTTGGTGAAAGCTGGAATCGCTTTGGGAAGGGAAACCTATGGGTCACCTACGCTGTCTGACCAAGCTGTGCTGTCTTGCCCGTCCTTAAAATTGGGACCTGGAGACAGTACGCGCTCGCATTCTGCCGATGAATTTATTTATCTGCACGAAATTGAAGAAGGAATTAAGATTTATATTGAATTGCTAAACAACGTATTATGAAGCTCTGGGATAAAGGCTTGGCCATTGATAAAAAAATAGAACAGTTTACTGTAGGAAACGATAGAGAAATAGATTTGCATATTGCAAAATATGATGTTCAGGCATCTCTGGCCCATGCAAAAATGTTACAACATATTGGGATTTTAAATGAAGTAGAGCTTGGCCAGTTGGAAGAAGGATTGCAACATTTGAAGGAACAAATAGAAGCGGGAACATTTGTAATTGAAGACCAGTTTGAAGATGTTCATTCTAAAATAGAATTTGAACTGACCAAAACTTATGGCCAAGTTGGAAAAAAAATCCATACAGCACGTTCTAGAAACGATCAAGTTTTAGTGGCCTTACAGTTATATTACAAGGAAAATATTCAAGAAATTCTATCAAAAACAGAAACGTTCTTTTTGTCACTTTTGGACTTGGCCTATACCCATAAGGATAAACTGTTGCCTGGCTACACACATTTACAGGTGGCGATGCCATCTTCGTTTGGATTGTGGTTTTCTGCCTATGCCGAGATTTTGGCTGATGACAGTTATATGTTGCAGGCGACCTTAAAAACGGTGGATCAAAATCCGTTGGGCTCGGCTGCTGGTTATGGAAGTTCCTTTGCAATTGACAGGGAATTTACCACCAAAGAGCTTCAATTTGAAACTTTAAAGTACAATGTTGTTGCTGCCCAAATGAGTCGTGGTAAGAGTGAAAGAACCATCGCGGCTGCTTTAGGTGGTTTATGTAACACCATGGCGCGTTTTGCAATGGATATTTGTTTGTATATGAGCCAGAATTTTGGTTTTATTTCATTCCCAGATGAATTGACCACGGGAAGTAGCATTATGCCTCATAAGAAAAACCCTGATGTTTTTGAATTACTTCGTGGCAAATGCAACAAAATTCAAGCGCTCCAAACCGAGATGACCTTGATAACCAATAACCTTCCAAGCGGTTACCATAGAGACTATCAATTGTTGAAGGAATCTATTATAGCAGGAATAGAGGATGTAAAGGATTTGTTGGATATTTTCAACTATGCCATCAATCAAGTGGAGGTAAAGGATATCGATTTGGATGATGCCAAATATCGCTACCTTTTTACGGTAGACAATATGAATACCTTGGTTGAAAACGGGATGAGTTTTAGAGAAGCATATCAGGTTATTGGTAAGCAGGTACAGGAGGGAACTTATAAGCCCGACACATCCAAACAACATACCCATGTAGGAAGTATGGGGAACTTACGTTTGGAGGATATCAAGGCTAAATTCGCCAAATAAATCAATACGATTTCGGGATTTGGTGGGTAGCTGCGCAAGCAGCCCCAATAATGCCCGCATGGTTGCCTAAATGGGCAGGAACCACGGGGGTTTCAATGGTAATGTAATCTTTGAATTTATCAAATTCATCGGAAGTCCCACCTCCAAGAATAATCAAATCGGGGCATACCAGAGTTTCAACCAAGCCTAGAAAGGTGTTGAAGCGTTTGCCCCATTTTTTGAAACTTAGGTTTTGATCTTTTTTTGAAGAGGCAGCGGCCCATTGCTCAATTTTTTCGTACTTCTTGTAAGGGATTTGCCCCAATTCAAAATTAGGAATCAATTTTCCTTCGTAAAAGGCGCCACTTCCCAAGCCGGTACCTATGGTAATGGTAAGTACAAATCCTGGTTTACCTTGTCCAATGCCATAATTCATAACGGCATATCCGGCTGCATCTGCATCGTTGATGACTGTTACGGGTAAGTGTACTTCTTTAGAAAATAATTCTTCTACATTGATGTGGTCCCATTCTTCATGGAGGTTTCCAGAAGCCTTACAAATACCATGTTTTATAATACTAGGAAATCCGCAGCCAATAGGTCCAGAGTAATTAAAATGCTTAACAATTTGGGCAAACACTTTGGCCATTTCTTCGGGTTTTCGGGAAAGGGGTGTTGGTATTCTATATCTTTTGGTGATAAGTTCTCCTGTGATGGTATTCACTAATGCTCCTTTCATGCCCGATCCGCCGACATCGATTCCTAGAATTTCCATAGAATTAAATTTTCTGAATGCTTAAAATTACTAAATCTATTAGAAAACCCCTCGTCAAAATGGTGTCATAATTAAGTGAAATTGATTTTTTATATCAATTTTTAGAAACAAAAAAGCACTCAAGAATTGAGTGCCTTTAAATCCTAAAGAAGGTAAACGTTTTTAAATTATTGTAGACTGACCCAAATGGATGTTAGTGAAATTAATATTACTGTCTTTAGGATTGTTGATGAAATCTTCAACAAAATCACCAACCTTAGACGTTGTAATGTTGTTATATTTTCTGTTCAAATCTGGGGTCATTATTTCTAATTGTATCGATTTTTCTACAGCATTTCTAACCATATCGGCTTCGTCATTCAAACCAAAATGATCCAATAACATGGCAGCGGACAAAATAGATGCAACTGGGTTCGCAATGTTTTTTCCTTTAGCTTGAGGATAGGAACCGTGGATTGGCTCAAACATGGCATATTTTTTACCTACAGAAGCCGAGGCCAAAAGCCCAATAGACCCTCCAATAACACTGGCTTCATCACTGATGATGTCGCCAAACATGTTCTCGGTTAAAATAACATCAAACTGTTTTGGATTGAGAATCATTTGCATGGCAGCATTATCTACGAACAAGAAATCTAAAGTTACATCAGGGTAAGAGGTGGAAAGCTCGGTCACTACTTTTCTCCATAAACGGGAAGATTCCAAAACATTGGCCTTGTCTACCAAGGTGAGTTTCTTGCTTCTAGTTTGGGCAGCCTTAAATGCCAAATGGGCAATGCGTTCAATTTCTTCACGTGTATACAAACAAAGGTCAGAAGCAGTGTTGCCATCATCACTTAAATATTTGTCTCCAAAATAAATACCTCCAGTCAATTCTCGGTAAATACTAATGTCTGTTCCTTTAATTTTTTCATCTTTTAAAGGGGAGGCTCCAACAAGGCTATCATAAGCTTTTACCGGTCTAATATTGGCAAACAACCCAAGTTCTTTTCTTAGCTTAAGCAATCCTTGTTCTGGACGTACTTTTGCCGAAGGATCATTGTCGTATTTAGGGTCGCCAATGGCTCCAAATAACACAGCATCACTATGTTTGCAAATGTCTAAAGTGGCATCTGGTAAAGGATTCCCCGTTTCGTCTATGGCAATGGCTCCAACAAGAGCCGACTTGAACCTAAAGCTATGGTTGAATTCCTGTGCGATGGCCTTTAACACCTTAATTGCCTGATCGGTCACTTCTGGACCAATTCCATCTCCTGATAAAACAGCAATATCTAATTTCATTTCTTTATGTGAAGGACCATTTGTAGCCTTCTCTACTTCTTAGTTTGTTCTACTTAATTCAAAAGCCTCAATGGCTTCTTTTTTACTTAATAAATAATCAATATCATCATACCCATTGATCATACAGGTTTTTTTGTAAGCGTCAATCTCAAAACTTTCCTGTTGGTCGCTACCTTTAATGCCAATGGTTTGATTTTCTAAATCAACGATGAGTTCGGTTTCTGGATTTGCCTTGATGGTATTCAACAAGGTTTCTAGATAGGCCTCGCTCACTTGAACCGGCAATAGCCCGTTGTTCAAGGCATTTCCTTTAAAGATATCAGCAAAAAAACTTGAAACGATTACTTTAAAACCATAACCTACCAAAGCCCATGCGGCATGTTCACGACTGGAGCCACATCCAAAATTATCCCCGGCGACCAAAATGCTTCCTGTATATTTTGGATCGTTTAAAGGGAAGTCTGTATTGAGATTTCCACGTTTGTCGAAGCGCCAATCCCTAAAGGCATTGTCGCCAAATCCTTGCTTGTCTGTAGCTTTTAAAAAACGCGCAGGGATGATTTGATCGGTATCTATATTTTCAATGGCCAACGGAATGGCTCTTGATTGTAACGTTGTAAACTTTTCCATATTTGTTTCCTTTCCGTTGAAAGGTTTAGCTCATTAATTCTTTTTCAAAAGCATTTTCAAAAGCTTTTGATACATCTACTATTTTTCCTGCAACTGCTGTTGCGGCCGCCACTAATGGACTAGCCAAAATGGTTCTGGCACCCTGGCCTTGTCGTCCTTCGAAATTTCTGTTGGAAGTAGAAACGCAGTATTCTCCTTGCGGGATTTTATCATCGTTCATGGCCAAACACGCAGAACAACCTGGTTGTCGCAATTCAAAACCGGCAGTTTCAAAAATGTCTTTTAAGCCTTCGTCTATAATTTGGGCTTCTACTTGCTTACTTCCAGGAACTAACCATGCAGTTACGTTATCGGCCTTATGTTTGCCTTTAATGTAGTTGGCAGCCACTCTAAAATCTTCAATTCTAGAATTGGTGCAGCTACCAATAAATACATAGTTGATAGGTTTATCTACTAAGGATTCTCCTTTTTGGAAATCCATGTATTCCAAGGATTTTTCAAAGGAGGCATCATTCAAAACAGGGATATGTTCTGAAATTTTAATGCCCATACCAGGATTGGTTCCGTAGGTAATCATAGGTTCAATATCTTGGGCATCAAAAACGTATTCTTTGTCAAAGGTCGCGTCAGCATCCGTGGGCAATGTTTTCCAATAGGCGACTTTGTTTTCGAATTCCTCATCTTTAGGTGCAAATTCTCTGTCTTTTATGTATTCAAAAGTGGTTTGGTCTGGGGCAATCATGCCACCTCGAGCACCCATTTCAATGCTCATATTGCAAACAGTCATTCGGCCTTCCATACTCATGTTTTCAAACACGTCTCCAGCATATTCGCAGAAATAGCCGGTTCCTGAATTGGTGCCCAATTTTGAAATGATATAAAGAATGACATCTTTGGGTAGGACGCCATTCTTTAACTTGCCATTAACCGTTACACGTAAACTTTTAGGCTTTGTCAATAACAAACATTGACTTGCAAATACCTGTGCTACCTGACTGGTCCCAATACCAAAGGCAATTGCTCCAAAAGCACCATGGGTAGAGGTATGCGAATCACCACAAACCATGGTCATGCCTGGTTGGGTGATGCCCAGTTCAGGAGCCATAACATGGACGATGCCATTGTATTGATGTCCTAAATCGTAGAGTGTAATATTATTTTTGTGACAGTTTTCGGCGAGTTGTTTTAACTGATTTCTGGACAGCTCATCTTTAACTGGTAGGTGTTGATTTTTTGTAGGGGTGTTATGGTCTGCGGTGGCCACAATTTGGTTTGGCCTAAATATTGGAATATCTCGTTCTTCAAGTTCGTTAAAAGCTTGTGGGCTGGTAACTTCGTGAATTAAGTGTTTGTCAATATATAATATTTGTGGTCCGTTTTGAATGGAGTCCACAACGTGCGCATCCCAAACTTTATCAAATAAGGTCTTTCCCATTACGCGCTAATTATTTGTTGATATAGGTTACTAGTCTCGATGATGCGGTGGATGTCACTATCATCAACTTCTTTTTTATTATCTGCAAAATTCAAGAAACTGGCATAGATCTCGTCCAATTGCAGTTTGGTCAATTCGTACCCGATGTTTTTGGCCCTGTAAGCTAGGGCAGCTCTCCCACTTCTGGCCGTTAATACGATGGCCGATTCGGTGATGCCGACATCTTTTGGATCGATGATTTCGTAAGTTTCTCTGTTTTTAATGACGCCATCTTGGTGAATTCCTGAGCTGTGGGCAAAGGCATTGGAGCCTACGATGGCTTTGTTAGGTTGGGTGTAAACGCCCATTTGCTCAGATACCAATTGGCTGATGCCGTATAACTCTGGAGTTTTAATATTGGTATCCAAGTTTAGGTAAGGGTGCTGTTTTAAAATCATGACGACTTCTTCCAACGCAGTATTTCCGGCACGTTCGCCAATACCGTTGATGGTACATTCAATTTGGCGAGCACCGTTAATAACACCTTCTATGGAATTGGCCGTGGCTAATCCTAAGTCGTTATGGCAATGGCAAGACAAGATGGCCTTTTCAATACCTTTTACGTTTTCTTTTAAGTATTTGATTTTTGCTCCATATTCACTAGGCAAACAATAACCTGTAGTATCTGGAATATTTAAAACGGTTGCACCTGCTTTAATAGCCATTTCGCAAACACGCGCCAAATACTCATTGTCTGTTCTTCCGGCATCTTCGGCATAAAATTCCACTTCTTCCACAAAGGATTTGGCATATTTTACGGCTTCGTAGGCACGTACCAAAACTTGTTCTCTGGTAGAGTTGAATTTAAATTTTATATGGGAGTCGGAAGTTCCAATACCTGTATGGATTCTAGGGCGTTTAGCATACTTCAAGGCTTCGGCTGCAACTTTTATATCGTTTTCAACAGCTCTGGTCAAACCACAAACTGTTGCATTCTTTACTAATTTGGAAATGGCCTCAACAGATTCAAAGTCGCCAGGGCTAGAAACTGGAAATCCTGCCTCAATAACATCTACTCCTAGGTGGTCCAACTTTTTGGCAATAATCAACTTTTGGGTTGTATTTAGCTTACACCCAGGAACCTGTTCACCATCTCTTAAGGTGGTGTCAAAAATTTGTACGTGCTCTTTAGACATTTATAGAAATATATTTTTGTATTGTCTTACGAATTTATACTTTGGTTATTCATTTCACTTTGGTTTTTAGAAAGTATTACGATGTTCAAACTTGTTTTTGATAAGTAAAACGCTTGAAATCAGTATTTTAAAGTTTATTTTTGTTTGATGACTAAGGACGTGAAAGACAATTTGTTTGTGTTGGTGAAATCCATGACTAAATCGGAAAAACGCCAGTTTAAGCTGTATGTGGGACGGTTGGGAGTTAATGAGGATTCTAAGTTTCTGAATCTGTTCAATATTATGGATAGACTCTCGGTGTATGATGAGGCCATTATCCTGAAAAGTGGGGTGGTCAAAAAACAACAATTGGCCAATGTCAAGGCGCATTTGTACAAGCAAATCCTGATTAGTCTCCGTTTGAATCCTTCACATCAAAACACAAGGTCGCAATTGCGGGAACAATTGGATTTTGCTTCAATTTTATACCATAAAGGACTTTATAAGCAGGCCTTGAAAATTTTAGACAAGTCCAAGGAATTGGCAATTCAGAGTGAAGAGAAGAATTTGGCTTTTGAAATCGTAGAACTTGAAAAAATCATCGAATCGCAATACATTACTAGAAGTATCAGTGGGCGTGCCGATGAGTTGACAATTCAAGCCAAAGAATTGAGCAAGGCCAATGTTATAGCCAGTAAACTTTCCAACTTGTCACTGCAACTTTACGGTTTGTTTCTCAAGATAGGTTACGTTAAAAATGAAGCCGAAGCTAAGCAAATAAGGGACTATTTCCAGGCCCGCCTTCCAAAATACGATATCAACGAACTGGGTTTTAGGGAACGCCTTTGGCTTTACAAGGCCAATTTATGGTACAGTTTTTTGCTTCAGGATTTTTTGAATTGTTATAAATATGCCCTTCGTTGGGTCAAGCTTTTTGATAAACATCCTGACATGATCAACCTTAATCCTGTGTTTTTCATCAAGGGGAACAATTACCTTTTGGAGGCTCTGTTCTACACTAAAAACAAACGAAAATTCGAGCATTATTTACGAAAGTTTGAGACTATTGTTGCCGCAAAATCCTTTCCTAAAGATGAAAATGTTGAAGCGCTTACGTTTTTGTATTTAAATGTCAATAGGCTTAATTATTACTTCATAGATGGAAGCTTTCAGGAAGGTTTGTATCTAATTCCAATTATCGAAAAGGACCTGCAAGAGTATAAAGATCGTATTGATGAACACCACACCATGGTGTTTTATTACAAGTTTGCCAGTTTGCATTTTGGAGCAGGAAACAACAAGGAATGTATTGCATATTTGGATAAAATTATTTCCAATAAATCCCTATCCATGCGAGAAGATCTGCTCTGTTTTTCAAGAGTATTGAACCTAGTTGCCCACTACGAAGGCGGGTATGATTACCATATTGAAAAGCTCTTGAGGAGCACCTATAAATTCCTGTTGAAGATCAACGATCTTTACGAAGTCCAAAAAGAAATGATCAAGTTCATTAAAGGGCTTCAGGATGTGTATCCACAGGATATTAAAAAGGCATTTATTGAACTTCATAAAACCTTTAAAACCTACGAAAACGATCCTTACGAAAGACGAGCGTTCTTGTATTTGGACATTATTTCTTGGTTGGAAAGCAAAATCTACAACAAGCCTGTAGCGCAAATTATCAGAGAAAAGTATTTGGCAGAATTTTCATGATAAAATCATAAAAAATTCAAAAAGTGGAGAATAAATTTGGATTTTAAGTTTTTCTAACTGAATATTTGCACTCACAAAGTTCACTCACTTATTGAAAATGTTATCAAGAAAGGTGGAGGGATTAGACCCAACGAAACCTTAGCAACCCTTTAGCAATAAAGAAGGTGCTACATTCTACTAAAAGCAACGTGTTTTTGGATAGATAACCCAACGAGAATTACAGTCTGTAATTTTCTATAAATTCTTTGTAACATATTCTATTTAGGTATGCCCAATTGGGCTCGAGCTTTTTGTTTTTAAATTTTTAATTTTGAAATGAAAGCACTTAAATTCATACAACTGGATAATTTTACTCTTGAAAGCGGAGTAGAATTGCCAATACAATTATCTTATCAAACATTTGGGCTACCGCTTCATGAAGCCCCAATAGTAGTGGTAAATCATGCTCTTACAGGAAACAGTAATGTTGCCGGAGACGATGGCTGGTGGGGAAGCTTGATTGGAGACGATAAAATTATCGATACCAAAAAATTCACGGTGCTAGCCTTTAATATTCCAGGTAATGGGTACGACGGATTCCTAATTGAAAACTATAAGGATTTTGTAGCGCGTGATGTTGCCAAATTGTTTTTAAAAGGTTTGGAAGAACTAAACATTCAACAGGTGTTTGCCTTGATAGGCGGTTCGCTAGGAGGTGGGATTGCTTGGGAAATGGCCGTTTTGAAACCTAATCTAGCCGAGTATTTAATCCCGGTGGCAACCGACTGGAAATCGACCGATTGGTTGATTGCCAATTGCCAAATTCAAGAGCAGTTTTTGGTGAATTCCAACAACCCAGTACATGATGCCCGAATGCACGCCATGTTGTGTTATAGAACGCCTAAGTCGTTTAAGGAACGTTTCCAAAGAAGTATTAACAATGAATTGGAAATTTTTAATGTAGAGAGTTGGTTGTTACATCATGGTAATAAGTTGCAGGAACGTTTTCAGTTGTCGGCTTACAAATTGATGAATCAGTTGCTGAAAACCATCGACGTTACCAAAGGAAGAGAAGCCAACGAAAATATATTGGACATCATCAGTTCCAAAATTGCCATCGTAGGTGTGGACTCCGATTTGTTTTTTACTGCGGAAGAAAACAGGGAAACCCAAAAACAAATGGCCGCAACGCATCCAAATGTGACCTATCACGAAATCCATTCAGATCATGGTCACGATGCATTTTTAATAGAATTTGAACAGTTAGAAAAAATTATAGAGGGCATTTTTAGCCCAGATACAAAACACAAGAGAATGAAAATATTGAAGTTTGGCGGGAAGTCTTTAGGAAATGGAGAAGGTCTTACAAGAGCCCTTGAAATCATAGAGAAAAAGGTTAATGATGGCGAAAAAATAGCAGTGGTTGTATCGGCTAGAGGGAATGCCACAGACGAATTGGAAGCTTTGCTTGAAAAAGCTTCTAAGAAGGAAGTGTACAAACCCGATTTTGAAGCTTTCAAAGCCTATCAGGTAGAGCCATTGTCAAGTATTGATTTTACAGGTGAGTTTTCGGCTTTGGAAAATATTTTCGAAGGGGTGGCTTTGCTTGGGGATTACAGTGAAAAAATCAAAAGTCAGGTATTGGCTTTCGGGGAATTATTGTCAGCCAAAATTATTTCCGAAATATTAAAAGGAAAAGGCATTAATGCTAATGCAACGGACTCTAGAACCTTGATAAAAACTGAAGGTGATTTTGGAAATTCGCAACCTATTCAAAAGATTTCCAAGGAGAAAGTTGTGGAACATTTTAAGAAATTCAATGGCTCTACAGTGCATATTGTTACGGGGTTCATCGCATCTAATTTGGATGGAGAAACAACGACTTTGGGACGCAACGGAAGTAATTATTCTGCTTCTTTGTTGGCCAATTTCTTGGATGCAGAAGAATTGCAAAATTATACGCATGTAAATGGTATTTACACAGCGAATCCTGATTTGGTAGCCGATGCTCAAAAAATTAGAGAGCTGTCCTTTAGCGAAGCGAATGAATTGGCAAACTTTGGAACCAGTGTACTGCATGCTAAAACCATCATTCCATTGGTGGAAAAAAATATTAATTTAAGAATCTTGAACACCTTCAATTCCGATGGGGAAGGTACCTTGATTACGGCCAAACCAAGCAATAAGGAAGTAACCTCATTGTCGGTTTTGGATAATGTAGCCCTTTTGAATTTTGAAGGAAGAGGTCTTTTAGGAAAAGTTGGGGTGGATGCCCGAATTTTTAAAGCCTTGAGTGACCAAAATATCAGTGTGAGTATTGTGTCGCAAGGATCTTCGGAAAGAGGAATTGGCTTGATCATTGATGCTTCAAAAGCAACGCAAGCTGTGGTGGCATTGGAGCGTGAATTTGAAAATGATTTTTACACTCAAGACGTTAACAAAATTGGCGTGGTAGATGATGTGTCGGTAATTTCTATTATTGGGATTGAGTTGAGCTCGTTCCACAAGCCATTCAATGCCTTGATCAAAAACCAAATTACACCACTATTATTCAATAATACGGTAACTGGTAGAAATGTGAGTTTGGTGGTGAAAAAGAATCAGTTACACAAGGCTGTCAATGTTATTCATGGGGAGATTTTTGGAATTTCCAAGAAAATCAACATTGCCATTTTTGGCCATGGATTGGTTGGAGGTGCTTTGATCAATCAGATTTTGAAATCGAAAGATGAAATTGAAAAGCGCAAGGGAATCAGCTTGAATGTATTCGCAATAGCCAATTCAAAACAAGTGATTTTAGATAAAAACGGCGTTGATGAAAATTGGAAGGAAGCCTTGAAAGCTGAAACTTCAGGATATCAACTTCAGGATATAGTGGATTTCGCCAAAAAACACCATTTGGAAAACTTGATCGCTGTGGATAATACTGCAAGCGGGGTGTTCCATGAAAATTACAAGCCATTGGTGGAAGCGGGATTTGATTTGGTGTCGTCCAATAAAATTGCCAACACCATTTCCCACGATTTTTACACCGATTTAAGAGAGCACTTAAAAGATCACAACAAACAATACCTTTACGAAACTACGGTGGGTGCTGGATTGCCATTAATTGACACCATCAAGTTATTGCACGAATCTGGTGAAAATATTACTAGAATTAGAGGGGTGTTTTCTGGGACGTTGAGTTATTTGTTTAATAACTTTTCTGTTCAGGACAAACCGTTCAGCGCCATTGTTCAGGAAACTATCGATAAAGGATTTACGGAGCCAGATCCAAGAGAGGATTTCTCTGGGAATGATGTAGCACGTAAATTATTGATCTTGGCTCGCGAGTTGGATTTGCATAACGAATTTGAGGATGTTTCTGTTCAAAATTTAATCCCTGAAGCTTATAGAAATATTTCAGTTCAGGAATTTTTGGGGCAATTGGATGTGCTTGATGAGGAATTCCAAAAAATCAAAGAACAGCAGGAACCGGGCCATGTGTTGAGATATGTTGGAGATTTGTTTGGTGACCTGTCGCAGGAGAAAGGGAATTTGGAAGTAAAATTGGTTTCTATTCCAGAAGACAGCACTTTGGGACATGTAAAAGGTTCCGATGCCATTTTTGAAATTTTTACAGAATCTTATGGAGAACAGCCAATCGTAATCCAAGGGGCCGGTGCAGGAGCCGAAGTAACCGCCAGAGGTGTCTTTGGTGATATTTTACGATTGTCTAAACACATTAACTAATAAGAAAACACAATTCCAAAATTCAATTTGGAACACAAAATACCTATTGTCATGAGTCAAAAACATTTCGAAACCGAAGCTATCAGAACACAGTTGGAGCGTTCGCAATATTCAGAGCATTCAGCGCCTTTGTATCTCACCTCAAGTTTTAAATTTGATGATGCCGAGGACATGCGTGCCTCCTTTGCAGAGGAAAAGGAACGCAATATTTACAGCCGTTTTACCAACCCAAATACTTCGGAGTTTGTGGAGAAAATCTGCAAATTGGAGGGAGCTGAAGCTGGTTATGCCTATGCTACGGGAATGTCGGCAGTGTTTTCAACCTTCGCGGCTTTGTTGAATGCAGGAGACCATGTGGTTTCGTGTCGAAGTGTATTTGGTTCTACTCATGCGTTGTTTACCACCTATCTTCCAAAGTGGAATATTGAAACCACCTATTTTAAGGAGAGTGAAGTTGATAAAATTGAAGAATTGATTCAACCTAACACCAAAATTCTATATGCCGAAACACCTACCAACCCAGCGGTAGATATTTTGGATTTGGAATTGTTAGGGAAGATTGCCAAGAAACATAACATCCTATTGGTGATTGATAATTGCTTCGCGACGCCCTATTTGCAAAACCCAATTAAGTTTGGTGCCGATTTGGTAATTCATTCCGCAACTAAGTTAATCGATGGACAAGGTCGTGTGTTAGGGGGAGTGACTGTTGGAAGTAAGAAGTTGATTAGAGAGATTTATTTGTTCTCAAGAAATACAGGGCCGTCTTTGTCGCCATTTAATGCTTGGGTGTTATCCAAAAGCTTAGAAACCTTGCCTGTTCGCGTGGATAGACATTGCGAAAATGCCTTGAAGGTGGCAGAATTTTTAGAAAGCCATGACAATGTCAATTTTGTGAAATATCCATTTTTAAAATCGCACCCGCAGTATGAAATTGCCAAAAAGCAAATGAAACAAGGAGGGAATATTGTAGCTTTTGAAATTAAAGGAGGAGTAGAAGCTGGGCGTAAGTTTTTGGATGCTCTTAAAATGGCTTCGCTTTCTGCCAATTTGGGAGACACGAGAACTATTGTAACGCACCCGGCCTCAACAACACACAGTAAATTAAGTGAAGCTGATAGATTGGAAGTTGGGATTACCGATGGATTGGTAAGGGTTTCTGTAGGTTTGGAGCATTTCGAGGATATTATTGCCGATTTAGGACAGGCGTTAGATTGATATAAGAATTTGGTTATATTTGAGCAATGCTTTCAAAGAAAACCAAATACGGTCTAAAGGCACTAACATTCTTGGCCAGACAGGAGAATTTTAGTCCAGTACAAATAGGAGTGATTTCCCAACATGAAAATATTTCCCAAAAGTTTTTGGAGAGTATTCTATTAACATTGCGGAAAAATGGTTTCTTGGGATCCAAGAAAGGTAAGGGCGGAGGCTATTACCTGCTTAGGGATCCCAAGGATATCAAAATGTCTGCCGTAATGCGTATTTTGGAAGGTCCCATTGCCATGGTGCCTTGCGTAAGTTTGAACTTCTATGAGAAGTGTGAAGACTGCCCGAATGAAAAAACGTGCTCTGTTCACAAATTGATGATGGAAGTAAGGGATAGCACGCTTAATATCTTCAACAATAAGTCCTTGGCGGACATAATTTGATTATTTAACATTAAAATTTACAGCGCTTTAAATTATTTTGTATACTTTTGTTTTTAAATCCTACTATTCCGATAGGATAATAGGAGTTAAAATTTAAATTATGATTGGACATACCATTGATATCGCATATTGGAATCAAGTGTTGCGAGACAAAACACCAGATGAAATTATTGACTGGGCTTTAACTGTATCAGAAAACCGAATTGTCACTACTAGTTTTGGAGTGTATTCTTCAGTATTGTTGAGCACCATGGTCAGGAAGGATAAGGGCATTAAGGTGATTTGGTGTGATACCCTTTATAATGAAAACAGTACGTATGAGCATGCCTCAAATTTGATTAGACAATACAATTTGAATATCTATAGGTATCAGTCCCTAAAAAGCAAGGCTGAAATTGATGCCACTATTGGTTTACCTGGATTGGAAGATGATAATCATGCTGAATTTTCGGAAGTTGTGAAATTGGAGCCGTTCAGAAGAGCGCTTAAAGAACATCAGCCCGATTTATGGTTTACAAACATTAGAGTGCGGCAGACAGAACTTAGAAGCAAGAAGGATATTTTGAGTTTGAGTAAGGACGGTATTTTAAAGGTAAGCCCCTTTTATTATTGGACCGATGCAGACTTAGACAATTATTTGGAAGTTCACGGACTGCCCAAAAATCATGATTATTTCGATCCTATAAAGGCATTGAAAAACAGAGAGTGTGGTATACACTTGCAATAACAGCAAACAGGCATTATGCAAAGTTTTAGAACAGAAATAGAAAATCCAGTTGTAGAGAGGGACATTATTGAATTGGCCAATAAAATTGAGCTGTTTCATAATGGTAAGATCGATGAGGAGAAATTCCGAAGCCTGCGTTTGGCTCGTGGAGTTTATGGGCAACGTCAACACGGAGTGCAAATGATTCGCATCAAATTGCCTTACGGAAAAGTATTGAGCAAGCAGTTGCGAAGAATTGCAGATGTGTCGGATGAATATTCTAGAGGGAGATTGCACATTACTACGCGTCAGGATATCCAGATCCATTATGTAGATTTGGACAGAACCCCAGAGCTTTGGGCCGAATTGGAGCGTGATGAGGTCACCTTACGTGAAGCTTGTGGAAATACAGTAAGAAATGTCACTGCAAGTGAAACAGCGGGAATTGACATTGATGAACCTTTCGATGTATCTCCTTATGCTGATGCTGTGTTCAAATTCTTTTTGAGAAATCCTATCTGTCAGGAAATGGGGCGCAAGTTTAAGGTGTCATTTTCGGCTTCCGATGCGGATACAGGCTTGTCTTATATGCACGATTTGGGCTTTATTGCAAAAATTCAAAATGGCACTAGAGGTTTTAAGGTAATGCTTGCAGGTGGTTTGGGTTCCCAACCACGTCATGCCGATGTACTGTATGAGTTCTTGCCTTCAGATAAAATTATTCCAGTGATGGAAGGTGTTTTGAGAATTTTTGATCGCCATGGAGAACGTAAAAGTCGCGCCAAGGCACGTGTCAAATTCTTAGTAAAGGATATTGGCTTGGAGGCTTTCAGACAATTGGTGGATGAGGAGCAAGCGGCTATAGAATACAAATCTGTTCCTATTGATGCAGATTCGTATCCAATATCAGTGCCTGTTAAGGTTACAGTTCCGAATGTAGAATTGGTTGATGTGGAGACCTTTAATAAATGGAAGGCTACTAACATTGTTCCTCAAAAACAGGAAGGTTATGTGGCTATTGGTATTAAAGTGTTATTAGGTGATTTTTATACGGATAAAGCCAGATTGTTGGCAGATTTGGTGGAAACCTATGCTGCTGGTGAAATTAGGTTGACCTTGCGTCAGAATATCTTGATTCCTTTTGTCAAGGAAGAATTGTTGCCTTTCTTTTATCAAGAGTTGAGCAAGTTGGGCTTTACCGAACTTGGTTATAATAAAGCAGTGGATATCACCGCATGTCCAGGAACAGACACCTGTAATTTAGGAATTGCTAGCAGTACTGGAATTGCCGAAGAGTTGGAGCGTGTCATTAAGGCCGAATATCCGCAATATTTGGATAATGAAGATTTGATTATCAAAATTAGTGGTTGTATGAATGCTTGTGGACAGCACACTATGGCCAATATAGGATTTCAGGGAATGTCCATTCGTACGCCTGATAAATTGGTGGCACCGGCATTGCAAGTATTGTTAGGAGGTGGTAACAAAGGAAACGGGAATGGGATTTTCGCTGATAAAGTGGTAAAAGTTCCGAGTAGACGAGGGCCTGAGGCCTTGCGTAGAATTTTGAATGACTATGAAGCCAATGCTAAAGGAAAGCCTTTTGTGGACTATTATTTGGAGCAGGGACAGAAGTATTTCTACGATTTCTTGACTGATTTGTCTGATGTTTCCAACCTAACCCAAGAAGATTTTATTGATTGGGGAACGAATGAAAAGTATGTGAAAGCCATTGGGGTTGGAGAATGTGCTGGTGTGGTCATCGATTTGGTATCGACACTGTTTTTGGAAAGTGAGGAAAAAATTGAATTGGCAGAACAGTCCTTTGAGGATAAAGTGTATTCGGCGGCGGTGTATCACGCTTATGGTTCCATGGTGAACTCGGCAAAAGCCATTTTGATTTCCGAAGATATTTCAGTGAACACCCATGCGGGAATCATTTCCCAATTTGATTCACTTTTTGTAGATTTAAATCGACTAAATCTTGAAAATTCATTTTCAGATTTGGTTTATCAAATAAAACACAACGCCCCAACGAAGGAATTTGCAGCGAATTATATTCAAAGTGCCAAAGCATTTTTGTCTACAGTAAGAGTATTTAGGGCAGAAGAGCAGAAAGTGGCCAGTTAATTGTTCAAATCAAAAGGTATGAAAAAAACAACTCCAAGATTGACAGTTGTGGGAGCAGGTCCGGGAGATCCGGAATTAATCACCCTAAAGGCGGTAAAGGCCATTGGTTCGGCTCAAGTAATTTTATATGATGCCTTAATTAATGAGGCTTTGTTGGAATATGCATCACCAGAAGCTGAACTCATTTTTGTGGGAAAACGAAAAGGTTGCTATGCCTATCAACAGGAGCAAATCAATGAATTGATTGTGGCAAGGGCTAAAAGTCACGGCCATGTTGTGCGGTTAAAGGGAGGCGATCCATTTGTATTTGGTAGAGGAGCCGAAGAATTGGAATATGCCCAGAGGTTTGGTGTGGAAGGCAATGTGGTGCCAGGGATTTCATCGGCTATTGCAGTGCCAGCTTACCAAGGCATTCCTTTGACGAAGCGAGGGAGTTCCGAAAGTTTTTGGGTGATTACGGGAACAACCAAAGATCATAAAATGTCCAATGATATTCCTATTGCGGCCAAATCTACGGCTACAGTAGTTATTTTGATGGGGATGAGCAAGCTGCCTCAAATCATGGAAGCTTTTCAAAAGGAAGGGAAAGCTGAAACACCGGTAGCAATCATTCAAAATGGAACTACAAAAGATGAAAGAATAGGCATTGGTACAGTTGCTTCCATTTGTGAGGTCGTTGAGCAAGAACAGTTATCCAATCCAGCCATAATTATAGTGGGTGAAGTGGTCAACGACCGAGTGCATTTGACTTCGATACGCCAAGAAATTCAACAGTTTTCAGAGAATAAATAGAAACAAAATTTTTTAAAAATTATTGATTTTACGGGATAGCTATATCCAAAATCGACTAAAATTAGAGACCATGATAAAAACAGATATATTGATTATTGGAGCAGGACCAACGGGGTTATTCACAGTTTTTGAAGCCGGATTATTGAAATTGAAGTGTCATTTAATTGATGCGTTGCCCCAACCGGGAGGACAATGCTCGGAGATATATCCTAAAAAACCAATCTACGATATTCCGGGATTTCCGGAGATATTGGCCGGAGATTTAACCAATAATTTATTGGAACAGGGCAAACAATTTGAACCTGGGTTTACATTGGGAGAACGCGCAGAAACCATTGAAAAGCTGGATGACGGTAGTTTCATTGTAACCACCAATAAGGGGACTAAACACCATGCTCCTGTGGTTGCTATTGCGGGAGGTTTGGGATCGTTTGAGCCTAGAAAACCCTTGATTGAAAACATTTCTTATTACGAAGATAAAGGTGTGGAGTATTTTATCAAGGATCCAGAAGTGTACCGCAACAAAAAAGTGGTGATTTCAGGAGGGGGAGATTCTGCTTTGGATTGGAGTATTTTCTTGGCAGATGTAGCCGAAGAGGTCACTTTGGTTCATAGACGAAATGAATTTCGTGGTGCCTTGGATTCCGTAGAAAAAGTACAAGAGTTAAAGTTATTAGGGAAAATCAATTTGGTGACTCCAGCAGAGGTGACTGCCTTGCATGGCAATTCCAAATTAGAGGGCGTAACGATTATCAAGGACGGTGAAAAAATATTGCATGAGGCGGATCATTTTATTCCTTTGTTTGGTTTGTCTCCAAAATTAGGGCCTATAGGCGATTGGGGTTTGGGAATTGAAAAAAATGCCATCAAAGTAGATACCTTGGATTACCAAACCAATATTCCTGGAATCTTTGCCATTGGCGATGTAAACACTTACGAAGGCAAATTGAAGTTGATACTTTGTGGGTTTCATGAGGCGACTTTAATGTGTCAATCTGCTTATAAAATCATCAATCCGGGTAAAAAGTATGTGCTGAAATATACTACCGTAAGTGGTGTTGATGGTTTTGACGGCACGAGAAAAGAAGCTCCAAAAGCAGTAGTGCAGGCTATAAATTAACGGTTATTTAGAATACAGTTTAAATTGTAATCCCTAAATTTAGATGCTCGAAATAACAACTATGGCATATAAACTTCGCTTAAAGGACGATATCGCGACTTTTACAAAACGACTCTTCTATGCATTATTTGATGAGGAAGATGTTCAGCAAAAAGAATTGAAAGTTTTAAAGCAGGTCTTTTTGGATGTGGTATCGCAACTGAATGTTCAAAATGGAAATGAAATTTGGGACGCCTTTTCAAACAAGATTCCATCCATTAAAAAACGCATTGAATTGGATGCTTTAGCTACCGAGAAAAACGATCCGGCTTGTAAAAGTTTGGAAGAGATTTATTTGGCGTATCCAGGATTCCATGCTATTGCCATTCATCGTTTGAGTCACGAGCTTTTTAAGTTGAATGTACCTGTAGTTGCAAGAATGATGAGTGAGTGTGTGCATGGTAAAACAGGCATTGATATCCATCCGGGAGCCACTATTGGAGACTCCTTTTTTATAGACCACGGAACAGGAATTGTGATTGGGGAAACTTCTATCATAAAAAAAAATGTAAAGATTTATCAAGGGGTAACACTTGGAGGGATTCAGGTGAAGAAGAGTTTGTCCAATACCAAACGTCACCCGACCATTGAGGATAATGTCACCATTTATGCCAATGCCACAATTTTGGGGGGAGACATCGTGATTGGTGCCAACAGCATTATTGGTGCCAATGTTTGGATTACCCAATCGGTTCCGGAAAATTCATTGGTGACCTATCAGTCAGAAATTAAAATCAGTACACGCAACAAATGATTCAAAGTAAATCCATAACCGATTTAATCGGGAATACGCCACTTATTGAAGTCAAACGAATCATTTCCAAACCAAACGTACGGCTGTTTTTGAAGTTGGAGGGGAAGAACCCAGGAGGCAGTGTGAAGGATCGTGCCGCTTTCAATATGATTTCCGAGGCATTGAAACGCGGTGATATTTCGGAGGGAGACACTTTGGTTGAAGCTACTAGTGGAAATACGGGTATTGCCTTGGCTTTTATAGCTCAGTTATTAGGGTTGAACATAGTATTGATCATGCCTGAAAATTCTACGGAAGAACGTATCAAAACCATGCGTGCCTATGGAGCGGAATTGATTCTGACACCTGCTGCTGATGGCATAGAAGGTTCGCGTGATCTGGCTGAAAAACTTCAAAAGGAAAAAGGCTATTACATGCTCAATCAATTTGCCAATGATGACAACTGGAAAGCCCACTACAAAACCACAGGTCCGGAAATTTGGAAAGATACCGATGGGCAATTGACGCATTTTGTTTCGGCAATGGGCACTACAGGGACCATCATGGGAGTATCCACTTATCTGAAAGAACAGAATGAAGCAGTAACCATTGTGGGTGCTCAACCAACCGATGACGCTAAAATCCCGGGGATTAGAAAATGGCCAGAGGCCTATTTGCCAAAGATTTTCGATCGCTCCAAAGTAGATCGAATTATAGAGGTAAGCGAAGAAGATGCTCGAACTGTAGCTAACAGATTGGCCAAAGAAGAAGGGGTGTTTTGTGGTATGAGCAGTGGCGGAAGTGTTGCTACCGCATTAAAAATAGCCGATGAAATTGAAGAAGGACTTATCGTCGCCGTAATTTGCGATATAGGAGATCGTTACCTTTCTTCAGATTTGTTTCAATAAAAATTGGTTATAAACTATTTATCCTGTAATTTCGCAGCCTAGTTCATAAACATATAAAATGTTATCACGAAAGGCAGAGGGAATAGACCCGTTGAAGCCTTAGCAACCCTTTAACTTTAAAGAAGGTGCTAAATTCTACTAGTTGAATACTACTCAATTGGACAGATAACCTCGAGTAATTTCTTTTACTTTCTTGATGACATTTTAATATAAACACAATAAAATGTCAAATATTAATCAGGTTTTACAAGACCGAATTTTAGTTCTGGATGGGGCCATGGGGACCATGCTGCAACGGTATAATTTTTCTGAAGAGGATTTTCGTGGGGAGCGTTTTAAAGATTATCCGTCTCCGTTAAAGGGGAACAACGACTTGTTGTCGCTTACGCAGCCCCAAGCCATTGCCGAAGTACATCGTAAATACTTCGAAGCTGGTGCCGATATCGTGGAGACCAATACGTTTTCGGGAACTACTATTGGTATGGCTGATTATGATATGGAAGATTTGGTGTATGAACTGAATTTTGAATCAGCTAAAATTGCAAAAAAAGTAGCTGATGAATTTACAGCTGCCAATCCTGATAAACCCCGTTTTATTGCTGGAAGTATTGGGCCGACTAACAGAACAGCCAGCTTATCTCCAGATGTGAACCGTCCCGAATTTCGAGCCGTAACTTTTGAGGAATTGCGTGTTGCTTATAAGCAACAGGTAGAGGCTTTAATTGATGGTGGCGTAGATTTATTGTTGGTGGAAACTGTATTTGACACTTTGAATGCCAAGGCGGCATTATTTGCTATTGAAGAAGTAAAAGAGGAGAGAGGTATCGATATTCCGGTCATGGTGTCTGGAACGATTACGGATGCTTCAGGAAGAACCCTTTCTGGGCAAACTGTGGAAGCATTTTTAACTTCCATTTCGCATATTCCATTGCTAAGTGTTGGGTTTAATTGTGCGCTTGGAGCCGATCAGTTGCAACCTTATTTGAGACGTTTGGCAAATGAAACCGAATTTTTTACCTCTGCCCATCCAAATGCAGGACTTCCAAATGCCTTTGGGGAATATGACCAAACTCCGGCGCAAATGCAAGTACTAATTGAAAACTATCTTAAAGATGGTTTAATCAATATTATTGGAGGCTGTTGTGGAACAACTCCAGAGCATATTACGGCAATTGCTGAGGTGGCTTCCAAATATAAACCACGCAAAATTGAAGTGTCTGAATAGGGACAGTTTTTGAAAAGAATTACAATGTCAGAAAAACATACAAAATATTTAAAGCTTTCAGGTTTAGAACCTTTAATAGTCACTCCTGAAAGTAATTTTATCAATGTAGGGGAGCGAACCAATGTAACCGGGTCTCGCAAGTTTTTAAGGTTGATAAAGGAAGAGAAATTCGAGGAGGCTCTAGATGTGGCCAGAGACCAGGTGGAAGGTGGAGCCCAAATCATCGATGTGAATATGGATGAAGGAATGTTGGATGGTAAAGAAGCTATGGTAACTTTCTTGAATTTAATTGCTTCGGAGCCGGATATTGCACGAGTGCCAATTATGATCGATAGTTCCAAATGGGAAATTATCGAAGCGGGCTTGCAGGTGGTACAAGGGAAATCTGTGGTGAATTCCATCAGTTTAAAAGAAGGAAAAGAAACTTTCGTGAATCATGCCAAATTGGTAAAACGTTACGGAGCTGCGGTGATTGTGATGGCATTTGATGAGGAAGGGCAGGCTGATACTTACCAAAGACGTATCGATATCTGTAAGCGTTCTTATGATATTTTGGTGAATGAGGTGAATTTCCCGCCAGAAGATATCATTTTCGATCCTAATATTTTTCCAGTGGCAACTGGAATGGAAGAGCACAGGTTAAATGCGTTGGATTTTTTCAATGCCACAAAATGGATTCGTGAAAACTTGCCTTATGCTAATGTTTCGGGAGGGGTGAGTAACGTGTCATTCTCTTTCAGAGGAAATAATGTAGTGCGTGAAGCTATCAATTCAGCATTTTTGTTTCATGCCATCAAGCACGGAATGAATTTGGGTATTGTTAACCCAACGATGTTGGAGGTATATGACGAAATCCCAAAGGATTTATTGGAGCACGTCGAAGATGTGTTGTTGGATAGAAGAGATGATGCTACGGAGCGTTTATTGGATTTCGCAGAAACCGTAAAAGGTGATAAAAAGGAAGATGTAGCCAAAGTTTTGGAATGGCGAAGTGATAGCTTGCAAGACCGTATCACTCATAGTTTGGTGAAGGGAATTGATACCTTTATCATCGAGGATGTTGAGGAAGCAAGATTGACGGTCGAAAGACCTATAGAGGTTATTGAAGGCCACTTAATGATTGGGATGAATGTGGTTGGAGATTTGTTCGGAAGCGGAAAAATGTTCTTGCCTCAGGTGGTGAAATCGGCTAGGGTGATGAAGAAGGCCGTGGCCTATTTGCAACCATTTATTGAAGCCGAAAAGGATGGAAAGCAAGAGTATGCCGGAAAGATTTTGATGGCGACCGTAAAAGGGGATGTCCACGATATAGGTAAAAATATTGTTAGCGTGGTATTGGGGTGTAACAATTATGAAATTGTAGACCTTGGAGTAATGGTACCACCAGAAAAAATTATAGAAACGGCAAAAGCCGAAAAGGTGGATGCTATTGGTTTGAGTGGATTGATTACTCCTTCTTTAGATGAAATGGTGTATCTGTCTAAAGAGATGGAAAAACAGAAATTTACCATTCCATTGCTTATTGGAGGAGCAACTACATCTAGAGCGCATTCCGCTGTGAAAATTGCCCCTAATTACACTCATGCTGTGGTACATGTGAATGATGCCTCCAGAGCGGTAACTGTGGTTGGGAATTTATTGCAGAAGGACAATGCGGTCTACAAAGAACAAATTCGTGAGGAGTATGAAAAATTCCGTGAACAGTTTTTAAAGCGCGGGAAAAAGAAGGATTATATCGACATAGAAGAAGCTAGAAAGCGCAAATTCAAAATTGATTGGAATGCTGCTGAAATTGTAAAGCCAAAGCAACTGGGAGTTCAGGTAGTAGAAGATTTCGATATCACCAAATTGGAAGCCTATATAGATTGGAGTCCATTTTTTAGAAGTTGGGATTTGCATGGAAAATACCCAGAAATCTTGAAAGATGAAGTGGTTGGACAGCATGCGTCCGAATTGTATGCCGATGCACAGGTATTGCTAAAACGCATTTTTGATGAGAAGTTATTGGGGGCCAAAGCAGTTTTTGGATTGTTCCCTGCCAATACGGTGAATGACGATGATATTGAAGTGTATGATGAATCTGGTGCTGTAAAGGCGACATTCCTAACCTTACGTCAGCAATTGGATAAGCGTGAAGGCGTGGCAAATTTTGCCTTGTCGGATTTCGTGGCAACTAAAGAGACAGGAAAACAGGATTATATAGGTTGTTTTTGTGTGAGTACTGGTTTTGGAACGGCTGAATTAGCGAAACAATTTGAGGATAACCATGACGATTATAGTTCTATCATGATCAAAGCCCTTGCTGATCGTTTGGCAGAAGCTTACGCTGAATATTTGCATAAGGAAGTTAGAACGGATATTTGGGGCTATGCACAAGGCGAGAATTTATCCAATGAAGAATTGATCAAAGAAAACTATAAAGGCATTCGTCCAGCGCCGGGATACCCTGCCTGTCCAGACCACTTGGAGAAGAAAACCATTTGGAAATTGTTACAGGTGAAGGAAAACATCGGGGTTGAATTAACCGATAGTTTGGCCATGTGGCCAGCGGCTAGTGTAAGTGGTTATTATTTTGCCAACAAAGACGCCAAATATTTTGGGTTGGGTAAAATAACCGAAGACCAATTGAAGGATTATGCGAAGCGTAGAGGGATTTCAAATGATGAGGCCGAAAAATGGCTGAATCCAAATTTGGCTGATTAATTTAGAAGCCACACTAAATAAAAAAAGATAGTAATTAAACACTTTTCCAACTGAGGGAAATATTATGAAAGTAACAGATCATATCAAGCAGGCCAAGGGCAAAACATTGTTTTCATTTGAAATCATACCTCCAAAAAAGGGGAGCAATATTCAGGAGCTATATAACAATATTGATCCTTTAATGGAGTTTAAACCGCCATTTATTGATGTTACGACGTCTCGTGAAGAGTACGTGTATATTGATAGAAATGGCTTGTTGGATAGAAAGATTACAAGAATGCGTCCGGGGACAGTTGGAATCTGTGCATCGATAAAACATAAGTACAATGTAGATACCGTGCCTCACGTATTATGCGGTGGGTTTACAAAGGAAGAAACCGAATATGTATTGGTAGATTGTCATTATCTGGGGATTGAAAATGTGATGGCGTTACGTGGTGATGCGATGAGTCACCAAAAGTATTTTGAGCCTGCCCAAGGTGGACATACCTATGCCAGTGAATTGGTAAAACAGATTCAGGATTTGAATGAGGGGAAATACCTTCATGATGTTATTGAAGCCGACGATAGAGCTGATTTTTGTATTGGTGTAGCGGGATACCCAGAAAAGCACATTGAAGCACCATCCCTTCAAACCGATTTGAAGCGTTTAAAGGAAAAGGTGGATGCCGGTGCGGATTATGTAGTGACGCAAATGTTCTTCGATAACAAGCGTTATTTCGAATTTGTGAAAGCTGCTAAAGAAGCAGGGATTGATGTGCCAATCATTCCGGGGATTAAACCTATTGCGGTGAAGCGCCATTTACAGTTGTTGCCACATGTGTTTAAAATTGATTTGCCAGAAGAACTGATTTCAGCAGTCGAAAACAGTAAGGACAATAAGGCGGTACGTCAAGTTGGAATAGAATGGGCCATTCAACAATCCAGAGAATTATTGGAAGCAGGAGTACCTGTGTTGCACTATTATTCTATGGGGAAAAGTGACAATATAAAGGCTATTGCAGAACACTTGTTTTAATTATTCTGCTATTTTTGCCCCATAATCCAGCCTATGAAGCATCTATTTTCCTGCCTATTTTTTTTATGGATCGGAGTTCTTTTTTCTCAAGAAACTGATTCCAAGTCTTCTACTGTAGAGGTCAATTATTTTAAAGGGAACATAACGCTTCATAACAACAGCATTCTACATTTAATCAAGGGACATCCCGAGGGTTTTATTGTCAGTTGGAACAAGAAAACCTTTGGGTTCAACGATTGGGAACAGCGCTATAATTATCCAGATTATGGTGTGTCCTTTGCCTATCAAAATTTAAAGAATGATGTATTAGGGAACAACTATTCCTTGTATGCCCATTATAACTTTTACTTTTTTAAGCGGAATTTAATGTTGCGTATTGGTCAAGGATTGGCTTATGCTACTAATCCTTATGATAAGTATGATAACTTTAAAAATGTGGCCTTTGGGTCGCATGTGTTGAGCAGTACTTATTTGATGCTGAATTATAAAAAAGAACGAATTTTTGATAGATTTGGAATTCAGGGAGGTTTGAGTTTGATTCATTATTCCAATGCCAATGTAAAGGCGCCCAATACTAGCGTGAATTCCATGACGTTAAATGTAGGGGTGGTTTACAGTTTGGAGGAAAGTGATTCTGAGTATGTCGACAATTTAACAAAGGAGAAATTTACTGAACCCATCAAATATAATGTGGTGTTTCGAACAGGAATCAATGAAAGCGACGTCATAGACAGTGGAAGATTTCCATTTTATGTGTTGTCTGCCTATGCCGATAAACGTTTGGGGTATAAAAGTGCCATTCAGTTGGGAGCTGATGCATTTTTCTCAAAGTTCCTAAAGGAATTGATTTATTACCAATCGGTGGCATTTCCAGAGGAAAATGTATCTGGAGATGAAGATTGGAAACGGGTGGGGATTTTTGCAGGACATGAATTGTTCATCAATAAAATGTCGGTGGTAACCCAAGTAGGATACTATGTGTATTATCCTTTCGATTTTGAGGGGCGCACCTATTTTAGAGTAGGTTTAAAACGTTATTTTGGAGATAAAGTTTTTGCCGCTTTAACATTAAAGTCGCATGGAGCCAAAGCAGAAGCCGTGGAACTAGGAGTTGGAATTCGATTATAGGTATGAGAAAGCTAATTTACATTTTCGTTTTATTATTGATGGTTGCTTGCGACAGTGAAAATGCCAATGATTGTTTTCAAACTTCAGGAAGCATCATTCAGCAGGAATTTGAAGTGTTTCAATTTGAGCGGATTTTGGTGAACAGGGATATAGAAGTGATTCTGGCCGAAGGTGATTTTCAGGTTTTGGTTGAAACAGGGGAGAACCTTATCAATGATGTATCTGTAAAAGTAGTAGATGGAGAGTTGCAATTAGCCGACAATAATACTTGTAACTATGTGCGGGACTATGGTGTGACCAAGATGTATGTTACGGCACCGAATATTAATACCATCAGAAGTTCTACCCAATACGATATTTCTTCGGAAGGGACCTTGAATTTCCCAAGTTTACAATTGCTGTCTGAAGATTACAATGCGCCTGACAGTTTTACTACAGGAGATTTTAGGTTGGATGTCAATGCTTCTGAAGTGAAAATTGTAGCCAACAACATGGCGTCTTTCTACATTACAGGGCAAACCGAAAATTTATTTATTGGTTTTTATGCTGGAGCAGGACGTTTTGAAGGTGAAGCCCTGCTTGCTCAACATGTGGATATTTATCACCGAGGGAGCAATGATATGATTGTAAATCCCCAACAGTCATTATCAGGAAAAATTCTTGGTCCTGGAGATGTGATTTCTCTAAACCAACCTTCAGAAGTTACTTTGGAAACCCTATATACTGGAAATTTGATTTTTCAGAACTAGAAGAGCATTCCTTTATTTATTCGTCAATTCCCTGAACAGACTTTCCAAACTTTCATTCTTTTGGTTCAGTTGAAGGATTTTGAGTTCATTGTCATGGGCAAAATCAAACACATGAGAACGCATGTCCTTCGTTGTGGAAAACGTGATTTCATACACAAAATCATGAACATTAACTACCGATTTCACATGAGGCAATTTTTGTAAAAAGGCTTCTTCCACGCGATAATCAAATTCAACAATCACGGTTTGGTCTTTCCCTTCCCTAAGTTCAGAAAGGCTTTTGTCTGCTACAATTTCACCCTTGTTGATAATGATTACTCGGTCGCACATGGCTTCCACTTCTTGCATGATATGCGTAGATAGAAACACAGTTTTTTCCTTTCCAACATTTTTAATCAATTGCCTGATGTCTACCAATTGGTTGGGATCCAATCCTGTGGTAGGCTCGTCCAAAATCAACACATCTGGGTTGTGAAGGAGTGCATTTGCCAATCCAACACGTTGGCGATATCCCTTTGAGAGCTGACCGATTTTTTTGTGGGCTTCGGGTGTCAATCCCGTAAGTTCAATGACTTCGGCAATTCGCTCTTTGGCTACATTATAGACTCCTGCATTAAAATGGAGATATTCCTTCACATACATTTCCAAATAAAGTGGATTGTGCTCCGGTAAATAGCCTACATGTTTCTGTACCTCTTTAGACGCGGAGTTCACATCAAAATCACACACTTTAGCTTCGCCGCTGCTTGCTTCGATATATGTGGTCAAGATTTTCATCATGGTTGATTTTCCAGCGCCATTGGGCCCTAAAAAACCAACAATTTCACCTTTTTTCACTTGGAAAGAAACATCGTTCAGGGCCTTTTGGGTGCCGTAAACCTTGGATATGTGGGCAACTGCTATTGACATATAGAGAATTGTTTGTCCAAAAATAGTAATTATATAGTTTAAACCTTCTATGGAAGTAAATTCGTGAAAAAAAATGGAAATGAATAAAAAAATAGAGGCGAGTACTTTGATTTGTGGAAATATTAATTACTTTAGCAATTCGTAAATACAATGAACACAAATAATTATACATATTTTAACTGGTTTTATTTCTTTTTTAGCAAAAGAAACGAGACTCTGTATGTATAATTTATAGCCATAAATTTAATATATAAGTCTCGATGAAAATCGGGACTTTTTTTTTACATGATAAAGTCAGTTGCAATACAGGGAATAAAGGGCTCTTTTCATCATATTGTCTGCCAACAGTATTTTGATGATGATGTCATCATTGATGAATGTTTGTCTTTTGATACAGCGGTAAACAGTTTGCTTACCGGTAAAAGTGATGCCGTGATTATGGCCATAGAAAACTCCATAGCGGGTTCTATTATTCCTAATTACGCCTTGATTGATACTCATAACTTGCATGTTATCGGTGAACATTATTTAGATATTCAGCATCATTTAATGGCCTTGCCAAATCAGTCCATCGAGGAGATTCACGAAGTGTATTCACATCCTATGGCCTTGCTGCAGTGTAAGGAGTTTTTTAAAACACATCCGCACATCAAGTTGATTGAAGACAAGGATACAGCAGAGGTAGCTGAGCGAATCAAAACCAAAGGGCTTAAAAATGTGGCGGCTATTGCCAGTAGGTTGGCGGCGGAATTATTCGAGCTTCAAATCTTGGCGGAAAGTATCCAAACCATTTCTCATAACGAGACCCGTTTTGTGATTGTGAAAAAGCAAAATTCTGAAATTCCTAAAGAGGAAATCAATAAAGCGTCTTTAAAGTTTGAATTGGACCATAAACGTGGTAGCTTAGCTACAGTGCTTAATGTGATGAGTGATTGTAAATTGAACTTAACCAAGATACAGTCCTTGCCAAAAATTGAGACCCCTTGGAAGTATGCCTTTTTTGTAGATGTCACTTTTGAAGCTTATGCCGATTATGACAAGGCAAAATCCATTCTAAAAATCATGTCTCAGGACCTAAAAATATTGGGCGAATATAAAAACGCTAAACTATGATTACAGTAGCTGACAGGTTACATACAGTGGAGGAATATTATTTCTCGAAAAAACTGAAGGAAGTGGCATTGCTAAAGGCACATGGCAAGCCTATTATCAATTTAGGCATTGGAAGCCCAGATTTGGAGCCGCCCATGAAAGTGTTGGCAGCTATTACAGATAGTCTGTCTGATCCTTCGGCGCATAAATATCAAAGCTACTATGGTTTGCCAGAGCTGCGGGAAGCCATTACGGTATTTTACCGAGAGAGGTTTGAAGTGGCTTTAAGCCCGACAACAGAAGTGTTGCCGCTTATGGGAAGTAAGGAAGGAATCATGCATATTTCCATGGCTTTTTTAAATGAAGGCGATGAGGTGTTGATTCCCAATCCGGGATATCCAACCTATACGTCGGTAACCAAATTGGTAGGTGCTGTGCCTGTGTTCTACGATTTAAATGAAGAGGGTAAATGGTTGCCGGACTTGATCGAACTGGAAAAGCAGGATTTGAGTAAGGTGAAGTTGATGTGGCTAAGCTATCCGCACATGCCAACTGGAGCTGTAGCGCCAAACAAGTTTTATGATGATGTGATTGCTTTTGCCAAACGCAACAACATTTTATTGGTGAATGACAATCCGTATAGTTTTATTTTGAATGAACATCCTAGAAGCATCTTGAAATATAAAGGCGCGAAGGATTGCTGTTTGGAATTGAATTCGTTGAGTAAAACCTTTAACATGGCCGGTTGGCGTGTGGGAATGGTTTTGGGAAAATCAGATTACATTAATGCCATTGTTAAGGTGAAAAGCAATATGGATTCTGGTATGTTTTACGGCATTCAGAAAGGTGCCATTGAAGCCTTAAAATGTTCTGAAATGTGGTATGTAAGCCTTAACAGTGTCTATGAAAAGCGTAGGGAGCTGGTTTGGAAATTGGCAGAAGCCCTTAACTGTACATTTGATAGAACTGCCACAGGAATGTTCGTTTGGGCAAAGTTGCCCGATTTTGTAAAGGCCGAAGAATTTATAGATGTATTGTTGAAGAACAATTCCATTTTTATTGCCCCAGGCACTGTTTTTGGAACCAATGGAGAAGGCTATATTCGGTTTTCATTGTGTGCCTCGATTGAAGATATAGAAGAAGCGATAGCTAGAGTTAAGTAGTATGAAAAATATTTACATCATAGGAATTGGATTGATTGGCGGAAGCATTGCCAAAGATATTAAGCGTTTGACTCCGGATTCGGTGATTTATGGTATTGACCATAATCCAAAACATTTGGAACAGGCCAGGGAATTGGGAATTATAGATGAAAAGTCCACCATGGAAACATTGTCTAAAGCAGATATTGTTATAGTGACTGTCCCTGTGGATGCGACCGTAAAACTTTTGCCTGAAGTCTTGGATTTGGTACATGACGATGCCTTGGTAATTGATGCCGGTTCTACCAAAAATGACATTTGTAAAGTGGTGGAAAATCATCCAAAACGAAGAAATTTTTTGGCAACCCATCCCATTGCGGGAACTGAGTTTTCTGGGCCTTCGGCTGCTATTGAAGGCTTGTTTGTTGGGAAAACCAATATTATTTGTGAGGTGGAAAAAACGGCCTTCAAACTACAGGAGTTAGCATTAAATATTTTCAAAATTATGGGCATGAGGATTCGGTATATGAATCCAGAGGCGCACGACAAACACATTGCTTATGTTTCGCATTTGTCGCATATCAGTTCCTTTATGTTGGGAAAAACCGTAATTGAAAAGGAAAAAAACGAGCGGGATATTTTTGACTTGGCAGGAAGTGGATTTGAGAGTACGGTGCGTTTGGCTAAAAGTTCACCCGAGATGTGGACCCCAATTTTTAAACAGAATAAAGTTAACGTCATCGAAACCTTAGAAGAGTATATTGAGAATCTTACAAGATTTAAAGAGTTTATGAAGGCCGATGAGTTTGATGAAATTTACAATGAAATGAAAAGTACCAACCATATTAAAGACATATTAAAAGGAATCGTTTAAAACAAGCATTATGGAAAACAAGAAAGAACTTAGATCGTGGTTAGACAACTTCGGATTGGAGCATCCGTTGGTAATTGCAGGGCCATGTAGTGCGGAAACAGAGGAGCAGTTGTTGAAAATTGCGCATGAATTAAAAGATAGTGATGCTACGGTATTGCGAGCGGGAATTTGGAAGCCAAGAACAAGACCTGGCAACTTTGAAGGTGTGGGAGCTTTAGGGCTTAAATGGTTGCAAAAGGCAAAGGAAGAAACAGGAATGTTAACCACCACCGAGGTTGCCAATGCCCATCACGTAGATTTGGCCTTGGAGCATGATGTAGACATTTTATGGATTGGAGCCAGAACTACGGTAAGCCCGTTTATAGTTCAGGATATTGCCGATGCCCTTAAGGGAACGGATAAAACGGTGTTGGTAAAAAACCCCGTAAACCCAGACTTGTCTTTGTGGTTGGGAGCTGTTGAACGATTCTATACGGCCGATATTAAAAACTTAGGGGTAATCCACAGAGGATTTTCAACCTATGAAAAGACAAATTATAGAAACAACCCTGAATGGCAAATTGCTGTTGATTTGCAAAACCGTTTTCCAGATTTGCCACTTATTTTAGATCCTTCGCACATTGCAGGAAGGCGAGACATCATTTTTGATCTTTGCCAGACTGCCTTGGATTTAAATTATGATGGTTTGATGATAGAAACCCATTACGATCCGGATAATGCTTGGAGCGATGCAGCGCAACAAATCACGCCAAAGACCTTGATTCAAATTACCAAAGATTTGAAGATAAGAAAGGAGTTTGACGATGCTGCTGAGTTCAATAATAAAATTAATATGATGCGTACGCAAATTGACCTTATTGACCATCAATTGATTGAAATTTTGGGTAAACGCATGAAAATAGCCGATGATATTGGAGCACTTAAGAAGTCTAAAAACGTGGCTGTATTACAGTCTAAACGATGGAATGAGATTTTAGGTAAAATGATTCTTCAAGGTGAGGAGAAAAATTTAAGCGAAGAATTTATTTTGCGTGTATTTAAAGCCATTCACCAAGAGTCCATTAACCATCAAGAGAAGATTATCAATTCTTAGTAGTTTTTGAATAGAATTATTCCTTTTATTATGAATTAGAAAGACCGCCTTTGGTGGTCTTTTTGTTGTTTGACAAGCGAATAATTCACATCTTTGTACCGCATGACAGGAATCGTATATAAATCTACAGGAAGTTGGTACACCGTTAAAACAGAGCTCGGTGCATCCTATCAATGTAGGATGAAAGGGAAGTTTAGAATTAAGGGAATTAAGAGTACCAACCCTATTGCCGTGGGTGATGTGGTGGACTTTGAATTGGAGACCAACAACGATGAAACTACAGGGGTTATTCATCATATCAAGGATCGCAAAAACTATATTGTTAGGAAATCGGTAAACCTTTCAAAACAAACACACGTAATTGCTGCCAATATTGATGTGGTATTCTTATTGGTGACCATTGATAATCCGCCAACTTTCACAACATTTATCGATCGCTTTTTGGTGACTGCCGAAGCATATTCGGTTCCTACGGTTCTTCTGTTCAATAAAATTGATACTTACGATGAAGATACATTGAACGAGGTACGGTTTTTGGCCCATGTGTACAGAAAAATTGGGTACGAATGTATTGGTATTTCGGCAGCGACTGGGAAAAATATCGATAAGGTAAAGTCATTAATGAAGGACAAAGTGTGCATGTTTGCAGGCCATTCAGGAGTGGGGAAATCTACTTTGGTAAACGCTATAGAGCCGACTTTAGATTTAAAGACCAAGGAAATTTCCATGCAGCACATGCAGGGACAACATACCACAACTTTTGCCGAAATGTTCGATTTGGAGTTTGGTGCCAAAATTATTGATACCCCAGGAATCAAAGGGTTTGGGGTGGTAGATATGGACAAAGAAGAAGTGGGAGACTATTTTCCTGAGTTTTTTGAACTAAAGCAACACTGCAAATTCAATAATTGTATCCATGTGGATGAGCCCAAGTGTGCTGTGAAGGAAGCTTTGGAAAATGATGAAATTGCCTATTCACGATATAGAAGTTACCTTCAAATTTTGGAAGGCGAAGACGAATCTTACCGTACCGACAATTACTCAAAAGAATAATATTTTGCACGACAATGAAAGCAGTCATTCAAAGAGTATCGCAATCCAGTGTCACTATTGAAGGTGAGCAAGTAGCCAATATTAAAACTGGCCTTTTGATATTATTGGGAATTGTAGATGAGGATACTCGAGAGGACATAGACTGGCTTTCCAAGAAGATTGCCAACCTTCGCATTTTTCCAGATGAGAATGAGGTGATGAACAAATCTTTGATTGATGTAGATGGGGATGCCATTGTTGTAAGCCAGTTTACTTTGCATGCCAGTACAAAAAAAGGAAACCGTCCTAGTTATATTAATGCTGCGAAACCAGATGTTGCCATTCCTTTGTACGAAGCTTTTGTGTCTAAATTTGAAGCCGATTTAGGTAAAACCGTTGGAACGGGAGAGTTTGGTGCCGATATGAAAGTCGCCTTGGTAAATGATGGGCCCGTAACTATTATTATCGATACAAAAGATAAAGTGTAATGGCTTCACTCTTTGGCCATGGGATGCTAGCCTTTACTATTGGTAAAGTTGCCTCCAAAAAAGTGTCAAAATCTTTAATATTTCTAGCAGTTTTGTCAGCCATAATTCCAGACGCTGATGTGTTGGGATTTATATTGGGGGTTCCATATGAGTCCCCTTGGGGACACCGGGGTTTTACACATTCCATTGTATTTGCAATTATTTGGACCATGTTTTTGACTTTGGCTTTTGGTAAAAAGCAGAAGCCTATTTATGCCATTGTAATTTTATTGAGCACTTTGTCTCATGGTGTTTTGGATGCTTTAACTACTGGCGGCAAAGGTGTGGGCTTTTTTATCCCATTCAACAATCATCGATATTTTTTTTCTTGGAAGGTTATCCAAGTGTCACCAATTGGTGTGGAACGCTTTTTTTCAGAATGGGGTGCTAAAGTGATAATGAGTGAGTTGCTTTACATTTTTGTGCCGTGTTTTATTGTTTTGATGTTCAATTGGTTAAAGAATAAACAGGCGTAATCTTTATAGATTTCTCCTTTAATTTGGAGAATTTTATTAGATTTAAAGACCAAAAACCAACCCATGACTACCAAAATATTATCCTTTTTAGGGGTGTTCTTCATTTCCTCTATTGTGTATTCTCAAGAAGAACTTTTTTCAGCAGCGACTATTCCCTCGGAATTGAAATATAAGGCAAATGCTGTTGTAAGATATAATGATCAAAAAATTGAAATTAAAGCCTATAATGAAATTTTGGTTACTCAAAAAAGAATTGTGACGGTTTTAAGTAAAGCAGGGAATTCTGATGTTGATGCTGTATTTCATTATGGAAGGGGGATTGATATTAAAAATTTGGAAGTGAAGATTTTTGATGCTTATGGAAAAGAGTTGAAAAAAATTAAGGAGAAGGATTTTCAGGATGTAAGTGCTGTTAGTGGAGGGACTTTGTATTCCGATAGTCGGGTTAAGTATTTGGACTACACTCCTATAAGTTATCCCTATACGGTACTGTTGGATGCTGAAATAAAATATAATTCCACAGCATTTTTGCCTGGTTGGAGACCCATTGAAGGTTTTTATGTAAGTACGGAAAATAGCGAGTATGAAATTATAAATTCTTCTGAAGTTGAAGTTAAAATTAAGACTCAAAATTTTGAAAACTATAATATTACAAAGTTTAATAATTTTCATTACAAAGCAAATGATTTAAGCTCATTAAAGCCAGAAGCTTATAGTCCTCCTTTTAAAACCTACGCTCCTGTTTTAAAGGCAGCTTTAGTTGAGTTTGATATGGTTGGGGTGAAAGGTGTTAATAATAATTGGTCAGATTTTGGTAAATGGATGTTTGAGGACTTATTAAATGGAACTGATCAATTGCCAGATCAAGTAAAACAAGAGATAAAAGAATTGACAAAAGATAGTTCAAATGATTTGGAAAAGGCAAAAATTGTCTATAAGTATGTGCAAGATAAAACTCGCTATATAAGTGTACAAGTTGGTATTGGTGGTTGGAAGCCTATGTTGGCAACCGATGTTGATCGCTTGGGCTATGGAGATTGTAAAGGCCTGTCTAATTACACTTATGCTTTGCTGAAAGAGGTAGGAGTTGATGCTAATTATGCCGTTATTTATGGGGGGAGAAATATAAGAAGTATAGATAAAGAATTTTCTTCTACACAAGGAAATCATGTAGTGTTATATCTTCCAAATCAGGAGAATGGTGTGTGGTTGGAATGTACGAGTCAAACAAATCCTTTTGGTTTTATTGCAGGTTTTACAGATGATAGAGATGCTTTGATAGTGACACCTGAAGGAGGTGAAATAATCCACACAACGACATATCCTAAAGAGAAAAGCACTCAGGTTACAAAAGCTAGAGTAAAACTGCTTAATGATGGATCGTTAAATGGGGAAGTAACCATTAAAACCCAAGGATATCAGTATGCTCTGCATGAGGGAATTCAGAATGAAGAACCCAGAAATCAGGACTTACATTTTAAAAACTATTGGGATTATGTCAATAATTTATCAATAACCGAAATGGAGTTTGAGAATGATAAAGAAAGTATTCTTTTTACTGAAAACATTAAGGTTTCCGCACAGAATTATGCGTCAAAAACAGGTAATCTTTTATTGGTTAGTCCTAATATATTCAATAGGGTAACTCACATACCTACACGATATAGCAATAGAACTTTAGGTTTTGAAATTGAAAGGGGTTTTGTTGATACTGATGAGTTTATAATTGAAATTGACGAATCCCTAAGTTTTGATGCGTTACCAGATGCGGTAAGCATTGATACTAAGTATGGTTTCTATCAATTTTCAATAACGGTGCTTAATGAGCATGAAATACTTTACAAGCGAACTTATAGCTTAAATAAAGGAAATTATCCTAAAGAAGAATATGCCAGGTTTAGAGACTTTGTGGCCTCTGTGGCAAAAAATGATAAAGCTAAACTAGCATTAACTTTAAAACTCTAAAAAGTAATGAAAAAGGCTCTTACAACATTATTGATTTTATTCTTGGGCTATGTGCAATATGCTCAAGATTATGATTTTGGAAAAGTTTCAAAACAAGAACTTGAAGAGAAAATCTGTCCTCAAGACTCTTCAGCTAATGCTGTAGTGTTATATAAGAATGAAAAAATAAGTTTTGAGTATGTTCAAGGTGAAGGATTTATGCAGAATAGGGAAGTTCATGAACGTATTAAAATCTATAATAAAGAGGGTTTTCATTGGGCAACAAAAAAGATTAGACTGTATAATAGCTCAGCATCAAATTCAGAAAATTTATCTTCTTTAAAGGGGTATACTTTCAGCCTTATTGATGGTAAGATAGAAAAAGAGAAGTTGAAAAAGGAGAGTATATTTGAAGAAGAGGCCAATAAGTATTGGAAGTTTGAGTCTTTTACGATGCCAAATGTAAAAGATGGCTGTGTAATAGAATATGCCTACCGAATTAAATCACCTTATTTGCAAATTGATGATATTAATTTTCAATATAACATTCCAATTCTGAAATACGATTTAAAGATAAGTACTCCAGAATATTATATTTATAATAAATTACTCAACCCTAAATCTAGTTACATTCCAAAACTCAATTTAACAAAAGAACATAATAGTTTTACTATCAATAGTAAAGCAAGATCAACTACGGGGGGATTGACTGCGACTAAAACTGAGTTTAGCCAATCTAAGACTGATTATATGGATAACGTTATAACCATAAATGAGGTAAATATTCCAGCATTAAAAGATGAACCATTGGTTGATAATATAGATAATTACAGGGCAAAACTAATTTTGGAATTAACGGCTATTAAATATCCTAATAAACCTTTGGAGTCTTTTTCTTCTAGTTGGGAGAAAGTAACCAAAACGATTTATGATAGTGATGAGTTTGGTATTCAGTTGGATAAAACAGGGTATTATGAAGAGGATCTCGAGTACCTAATTGCAGGAGAGACTAATGTTTCAAATAAGATAACCTTAATTTATAATCATGTAAAATCAAAAGTGAAGTGGAATGGGTATTATGGGTACCGAACAGATAATGGCGTACGTAAAGCTTATAAAGAGGGAACAGGCAATGTTGGAGATATAAATTTAATATTGGTATCTATGCTTAGAAGTGCAGGTGTTAAAGCAAATCCTGTTTTGATAAGCACTAAAAATAATGGAATACCTCTCTTTCCTACCAGGGACGGCTTTAACTATGTTATTTGCATGATAGAAGATGTGAATTTTAATGTTTTATTGGATGCTACAAATGACTATAGTACTGTAGATATATTACCAACAAGAGCTTTGAATTGGCAAGGAAGAGTCATTAGGGAAAATGGAAGTTCTGCGTGGATTGATTTACAACCTAAGGTTAAATCAGAGGAGACAGTGCTTTTAAACATTGCAATTAATACTGATTTAACGGTGGGAGGGAAAGTACGTGAAAATTATACCAATTATATGGCTATGCAGCATCGAAATAGATATGCCAATGTAAGCCCTGATGATTTGATTAAGATATTCGAAAAAAACAAAGGTGAGATTGTTATCGAAAATCTAGAAATTAATAATGTAAAAGATGTTGAGAAACCACTGCAAATTACCTATGAATTTCAATCGAATGATGCAGTTGAAGAGATAGCAGGGAAACTTTATTTTACACCAATGTTATTTTTGGCAACATCTGAAAATCCTTTTAAACAAATTAAGAGGAATTACCCTATAACCATGGATTTTCCAGTTTCAACAAAGTATATGGTAAATGTTATGATCCCTGAAGGGTATGAGGTTGAAACACTTCCGGAAAGCAGTGCTGTAGATTTTAATAATGGAGGAGCAAAATTAACTTATGTCGTAAAGAAAAGTGGTAAATATCTTCAGTTACTTGTAAATCTTGATTTAAATACTACTTTAGTGCTTCCAGAAGATTATGAGTATTTTAAAGGCTTTTTTAAATCTAGTATAGAAAAGCATAATGAAAAGGTAGTACTTAAAAAAATAATATAATGAATATTGAAAATGCCCAAAAAGTAGTTGATAATTGGATCCAAGAGCACGGGGTAAGATATTTTAATGAGCTGACCAATATGGCGCAGCTTACAGAGGAAGTTGGGGAAGTGGCCCGCATTATTGCCAGACGTTATGGGGAGCAGAGTGAAAAGGAAAGTGACAAGGACAAAGATTTGGGTGAAGAGTTGGCCGATGTGGTGTTCGTGGTGCTGTGTTTAGCTAATCAAACAGGTATTGACTTGCAGGCGGCATTCGATAAAAAAATGGACAAAAAAACCAAACGCGACCACGATAGGCACCATAATAATGAAAAATTAAAGTAAATTGCTCAAATAAGTAATTTACAAATCATTGCTATGAATATCCAACTCCGTAAATCGGTTGTTGAACAAACGTCGAGTGTTACCATTACAGGGTCTAAGAGCGAATCCAATAGGCTGTTATTATTGCAGGCCTTATTTCCTGAAATATCAATAGAAAATTTATCAGAATCTGATGATTCCAAGGTGATGCAAAAAGCCTTGGAATCTCATTCCAATCTCATCGATATCCATCACGCTGGGACAGCTATGCGTTTTCTTACGGCTTATTTTGCAACCAAAGAAGGAATCGACGTTGTGTTGACGGGATCTGAAAGAATGAAGGAGCGGCCCATTCAGGTGTTGGTAGATGCTTTGAATATCTTAGGTGCCGATATTAATTATTTAGAAACAGAAGGTTGCCCTCCTTTAAAAATCAAAGGACAAAAGCTAACCAAATCCAAAGTGAGTTTAAAGGCCAATGTAAGCAGTCAATATATTTCAGCCTTGTTACTTGTAGCGCCAAAATTGGAAAACGGTTTGGAGTTGACATTAGAAGGTACGATTACTTCGGTGCCTTACATTAAAATGACTTTGGATTTACTAAATCAAATTGGGGTAGATACCAAATTTGAAGGAAACCTTATTACAGTCGCTCCAAAAACATCCCCTTTAAATACAACAAACTTGACTGTGGAATCCGATTGGTCTTCGGCGTCATATTTTTACAGCATTGTAGCTTTGAGTACCATTGGTACAGAAATCAAGTTGTCTTCCTATAAAGAACATTCTCTACAAGGGGATTCTGTTCTTGCTGAGATTTATTCGCAATTTGGAGTAACTACGACCTATAAAGTAAACGAGATTATTCTAAGGAAGGAATCTGAAAACCTAGAACCAAAACAATTCAATCTAGTCAATGCACCCGATATTGCACAAACTATTGCCGTTACCTGTCTAGGTTTGGGAATTGGGTGTGAGCTGTCAGGACTTCACACCTTGAAAATTAAGGAAACCGATAGATTGGTGGCATTAAAAAATGAAATGGAGAAATTTGGAGCAGAGGTTCACATCACTAATGATTCTTTAAAATTGTTTCCAGTGTCAAATTTAAAATCAAATCCTCCAGTGGCTACTTATAATGATCATAGAATGGCTATGGCCTTTGCGCCTTTAGCTCTAAAAACAGAGCTGCAGGTAGCCGATGCTATGGTGGTTTCAAAATCCTTTCCAACGTTTTGGGAGGACTTGGCGGCTATTGGATTTCAAATAAACCAATAATAATCTGCCATTTACTTGACAACCCCTATCTTGAGATTGTATATTTGCCACTTCCCATAAAATATAACAAATGAAATTATCAAATTTTAACTTTAAACTTCCAGACGAATTATTGGCAGACCGTCCTTCGGACATTAGAGACGAAGCGCGATTGATGGTTTTGAACAGAAAAGAGCAAACCATCGAGCACAAATTGTTTAAGGATGTTATTGATTACTTCGATGAAGGAGATGTAATGATCCTTAACAATACCAAAGTGTTCCCTGCTAGATTGTATGGAAATAAAGAAAAAACAGGAGCAAGAATTGAAGTATTCCTTTTAAGGGAATTGAATGAAGAGCAACGTCTTTGGGATGTTTTGGTAGATCCTGCAAGAAAAATAAGAATTGGTAACAAGCTGTATTTTGGTGATGACGAAACGTTAGTAGCAGAAGTTATTGACAACACCACTTCAAGAGGAAGAACTTTGCGTTTCCTTTATGATGGATCATATGCCGAATTTAGAAACAAGCTTACCGAATTGGGAGAAACACCACTTCCTAAATACATCAAAAGAGACGTGGAGCCTGAAGATGAAGAGCGTTACCAAACCATTTTTGCGAAAAATGAAGGTGCCGTGGCAGCTCCAACTGCCGGATTGCACTTCTCTAAGCACTTATTAAAGCGTTTGGAAATTAAAGGTATAGAATTGCCGGAAATTACACTTCACGTTGGTTTGGGAACTTTTAATCCAGTTGAGGTTGAAGATTTGTCTAAACACAAAATGGACAGTGAAGAGGTCATTATCGATAAGGCGGCTGTTGATGTAATCAACAAAGGTATTATGAATAAGAGACGCGTTTGTGCAGTTGGAACAACCTCTATGAGAGCTATTGAAAGTTCCGTGTCTTCCAATGGTACCTTGAATGAGTTCGCTGGATGGACCAATAAGTTCATTTTCCCTCCATACGATTTTAGTATTGCCAACTGTATGATTACGAACTTCCACACGCCAAAATCTACTTTATTGATGATGGTATCTGCCTTTGCTGGTCACGATTTCATCAAAAGAGCTTATGAAGAAGCGGTAAAAGAAGAATACAAGTTCTATACTTATGGAGATGCTATGTTGATTTTGTAATCAAAAAAGTAAATCCAAATAATATAATACGAATAAAGCCTTGTAATTTACAAGGCTTTATTTTTTTGGAAATCCTAAGAATTCTATAAAACTAAATCGAAAAATCGTAAATCGATATTCCTTTCACTATTTTTGCAGCATCTATGGAAGTAAAGAAGAAAGACATACGAGCGCTCACCAAAGAACAATTACGTGATTTTTTTGTGGAGCAGGGCGATAAGGCATTTAGAGGAAACCAAGTGTATGAGTGGCTGTGGAATAAAGGCGCCCATACGTTTGAAGACATGACCAATATTGCCAAGGATACCCGAGCCATGCTGCATGAAAATTTTGTGATCAACCATGTGAAGGTAGACCAAATGCAACGTAGTTCGGATGGGACCATAAAAAATGCAGTAAGACTGCATGACAGTTTGGTGGTAGAGTCGGTGTTGATTCCAACGGCAACCAGAACCACGGCTTGCGTGTCTTCCCAGGTAGGGTGTAGTTTGGATTGCAGGTTTTGTGCTACCGCAAGGTTAAAACGTATGCGTAACTTGAATCCTGATGAAATTTTCGATCAGGTGGTGGCCATTGATAATGAAAGCAAGCTTTACTTTGATAGGCCTTTGAGCAATATTGTATTTATGGGCATGGGAGAACCACTCATGAACTACAATAACGTGCTTAAGGCAATTGATAAAATCACTTCTCCAGAAGGATTGGGTATGTCTCCAAGACGAATTACCGTATCCACTTCTGGTGTGCCTAAAATGATTAAAAAAATGGCCGATGACGAGGTGAAATTCAAATTGGCCGTATCCCTTCATTCTGCCATAGATGAAGTGCGCACTTCTATAATGCCCTTTAACGCTACCTTTCCTTTAAAAGATTTACGTGAAGCCCTTGAATATTGGTATGCCAAAACAAAAAACAGAATCACCTATGAGTATGTGGTCTGGGAAGGAATCAATGATACCAGGAAGGATGCTGAGGCCTTGGTGCAGTTCTGTAAGTTCGCGCCAAGTAAGGTTAATCTAATTGAGTATAATCCTATTGATGATGGAGAGTTTCAACAGGCGAACCCGAAAGCAATTGATATGTATGTGTCCCTATTGGAGGCTAATCATATAACGGTTACTGTGAGACGTTCTAGAGGTAAGGATATTGACGCGGCCTGTGGACAATTGGCAAATAAGAGTTAAAGATTTTTCTTTCCAAAGAAACTTGAAATAGTATTTTACAAGCTTTTTTAGTAGGTTTGTCGTTACCTTAAATGACTAAATTTTTCTGTTGAAAATAGTAGAGCAAATAAAGCAGCCCATCGCTTACGAAATGGACCTTTTTGAACAAAAGTTTCAACTGTCCATGTCTTCTAAAGTGGCATTGCTGAATAGAATTACCACTTATATTGTTAACAGAAAAGGGAAGCAAATGCGCCCAATGTTCGTCTTCTTGGTGGCGAAAATGGTCAACAATGGCGAAATTAGTGAGCGCACTTATCGTGGTGCTTCGGTTATTGAATTGATCCATACCGCAACTTTGGTGCATGATGATGTGGTGGACGATAGTAACAGACGACGCGGATTTTTCTCAGTAAATGCTCTTTGGAAAAACAAGATTGCTGTGTTGATTGGGGATTTTTTGTTATCTAAAGGTTTGTTGCTTTCCATCGATAACAATGATTTCGATTTGTTGAAAATCATTTCCGTGGCCGTGCGGGAGATGAGTGAAGGAGAGCTGTTGCAAATTGAGAAAGCTCGCCGATTGGACATTACGGAAGCTGTGTATTATGAAATCATTCGTCAGAAAACAGCAACCTTAATTGCGGCCTGTTGTAGTTTGGGAGCTGCTTCGGTAAAACCAAATTCATCAGAGGTTGAAACCATGCGTAAATTTGGAGAGTTGATTGGGATGGCTTTCCAAATTAAGGACGATTTGTTTGATTATGGAGAAGATGCCATAGGCAAACCTACAGGTATCGATATCAAAGAACAAAAAATGACCCTTCCGTTGATTCATGTACTTAATAAATGTGATAAGAAGGACAAAAAGTGGTTGATCAATTCCATAAAAAATCACAATAAGGACAAAAAACGGGTTAAGGAAGTCATTAATTTTGTTAAAGATAATGGCGGCCTGGATTATGCCATTGCTAAAATGAAAGAGTTTCAAATAGAAGCACTTACTTTGTTGGAAACTTACCCCGAATCTGAATTCAAAAGTTCACTAAAACTTATGGTGAACTACGTAATTGACAGAAAAAAATAATTTTTTTCAACCTACAGGCAACCATTGGTTCAATAATTGCGTCTTTGTATATAAAGACCAACACCTTGTAGATTTTGAAAGTCATTCAACTGCATAAAAATACCAAAGAGCTTATCACAAAAGCGGCGAAGGACAATCGCGAGGCGCAACATGTGCTTTATGAAATTCATGCGCCAAAGATGTTGAGCGTATGCAGGTATTACATCAAGGATGTACAGGATGCGGAAGAAGTGATGTTGAATGGGTTTTTTAAAGCCTTCACCAACATTACCTCCTTTAAGAATGAAGGGAGTTTTGAAGGCTGGCTTCGGCGGATTATGGTGAGGGAAGCCATTTCTTTTCTTAGAAAACGAAAGCCCTTGGAGTTTCCCACAGAAGAGGAAAGCATGCCGCAAGAGCATGTATATAGTACAACTTCAGGACTTGAAGTAAATGACATTCAGCAGCTCATAGATGAACTTCCGGAAGGATACAGAATGGTCTTTGTAATGTACGCTATTGAAGGGTATAAGCACCACGAAATAGCTAAGGAATTGGAGATTTCTGAAGGGACATCAAAATCGCAGTTGTTTAAGGCGAGACAGATGCTTCAGGAAAAATTGAACAGATTAAATAACACGAGTTATGGCGCCAATTAAGTTTGAAAATGACATAAAGGAGACCTTGGAGAAACGTGCCATTCAGCCGTTGCCAGCGTCTTGGGACAAGTTGTCCAACCGTTTGGATGCAGAAACAGCTAAACATAAACACAGAAATAAAAGATTTTGGTGGATGGGCATAGCCGCTAGTTTGGTTGGAGTCCTTTTGGTTAGCAGCCTTTTCTTTAAAAAGGATAGTATAAATATAGATTCTCCAGTGATTGTTGATGTTGAAGAAGAAATCGCACCCAAGTATAAGGGAGAAACAAAGGTTGCGGTCACAGAACCTGAAGTTAAGGAAAGTGTATCTGTTAATAATGAGGAAGAAGTTAATGGAGATTTGATTATATCCGAAATGTCAAAATCAGAAACTGTGGCTAAGGTTGTGAAAAGTGAGCCTTCTTCGGAAAAGAGTAAATTGGATAATTCCTTACCTCTAAACGAATCGGCAATAGAACAAAATGTGGCAGTGGAAGACCATAAAGAAGTTTCTGAAAATTTAGAACCACTGGATGTAAAGGTTCAGGATGTCGTGACTCAAATTGCCGAACTGGCAGCCCAAAATACAGAGGTAACCGATCGAGAAATCGACTCCTTGTTACAACTGGCGGAATTGGAAATTCAGCAAAAAAGATTATATAAGGAGTCCACAAGAACTGTGGATGCCAATGCACTCTTGGAGAGTGTGGAAGTGGATATAGAACACTCCTTTAGAGATAAAGTTTTTAAAACCTTAAAAGAAAGTTACGTAACCGTGAAAACTGCAGTCACTCAACGTAATCAGTAAATAGTTCCGTGAGGAAATTCAAATTGAAATATGCCAGGCCAAGTATATGGAGATTACATAAATTAAAAATCAATTAAAAAAACAAACAGTTATGAATACCATTACAAAACATGTAGTGCTGCTAATCCTATGTCTAAGTTTAAGCAACGTTTATGCCCAGGATACCATTCCAAAAGCTAATAATAGCGTTAAGATAGAAGCTCTAAAAAAAGAAAAAACAGAAATTGAAAACCAGGAAAAGGAACTTTTGAAAGCCGAAGTCGAACGAATTAATCAACGTTTCGATAATGGTGAAATTACTCAGGAGGAAGCGGATCAACTCAAGAAAGAAGCAGCTCAAAAACACGCTTTAAATATTGAAAATCGCTTGGCAATTATTGACAATAAAATTGCCCTTTTAGAGAGAAATGAAGAGTTGTGGTCTTCTGAAGACAGGTCCACCACTTTTGTTTTGGAGTTAGGTAAGGGTGAAGAGGCGGACGAGTATGACCGAGGTGTAATTTATATCGGGGAAAGGGCAGATTATAAATTGAAGCCTACTATTTATGATAAGCGTACAACTGGTGATTTAGTTTTTGCCATAGGTTTTAACAACGCTATTATTGAAGGCGAGTCTTTTGGAGACTCACCCTATAAATTCGGTGGCTCTGGTTTTGTAGAATTGGGGTATGCATGGAAAACAAGAGTCTTTGAAAATTCTAATGCACTAAGGCTTAAATACGGGTTTTCATTTCAATGGAATAAATTAGATATCAAAGACAATATGTATTTTACAGAAACTAACGATATTGTAATGTTGACGGAATTTCCTGAGGATGTAAGAAAATCGAAATTTAGAACAACCAATTTAGTGTTTCCTGTTCATTTTGAATTTGGGCCATCCAAAAAGATAGAAAGGGATACTTATTTCAGATATTCTACCTATAAAAAGTTTAAAATTGGGATTGGAGGCTACGCAGGTTTTAATTTGGAGTCTAAGCAAAAAGTGAAATATAGAGTGGACGGAGACCGTGAAAAGGATAAATATAAAGGGTATAACGTTAATGAGTTGGTCTATGGGGTGAGTGGTTACCTGTCTTTTGGTAGTATTGGGTTGTATGCGAAGTATGATTTATCACCAATTTTTAAAGACCAACCAGTAGATCAAAACAATATTTCCTTGGGTATTAGGTTTGATATGGATTAATGAAAATCAACTAAAAATAAAGCTTCGGTCATGCTTTGGTCGGAGCTTTTTTTGTATCCAATAATGTCCTAAATTTACCTTTTCAAAAATGTATTGATTTGATTTCAAAAGCCTCTATAGAACAAGTCTTTGAAACCGCTCGCGTAGAGGAGGTTATTGGAGATTTTGTGCAATTAAAAAAGTCTGGAACCAATTATAAAGGGTTGAGTCCGTTCAGTGATGAGCGCTCGCCTAGTTTTATGGTCTCTCCCGTAAAGCAAATTTGGAAGGATTTTTCTAGTGGAAAAGGAGGGAATGCTGTCACTTTTTTAATGGAGCACGAGCATTTTACCTATCCTGAAGCCATTAAATATTTGGCGAAAAAATACAATATTGAAATTGAAGAAACTGAGCAGACCAATGAGCAGAAACAGGAAGCCAATGAGCGTGAGAGCTTGTATTTGGTTAATGAGTTTGCCAAGGATTATTTTCAGAAAATTCTTTTTAAAAGCGATAAAGGTCAGGCCATTGGTTTAAGCTATTTTAAAGAGCGTGGTTTTACCAATGATACCATCAAGACCTTTCAATTGGGATATTCCCTAGATGAGTGGCAGGCCTTTACCGATGAGGCTTTGAAAAAAGGCTATCAGATCGATTATTTGGAGAAAACAGGGTTGACTATTGTTAAGGAAGACAAACGTTTCGATCGTTTTAAAGGTCGGGTAATGTTTCCAATACAAAGTATGAGTGGTCGTGTTTTGGGTTTTGGAGGAAGGATTTTGGTGACCGATAAAAAGGCCGCCAAATACTTAAATTCCCCAGAAAGTGAGGTCTACCATAAAAGTAAAGTGCTCTATGGTATTTACCACGCCAAGCAAAGCATTGCAAAGGAAGATAATTGCTATTTGGTAGAAGGGTATACCGATGTGATTCAATTTCACCAAAGAGGAATTAAAAACGTGGTGGCTTCATCTGGAACCGCTTTAACTTCTGAGCAGATTAGACTAATCAATCGTCTCTCTAAAAACATTACGGTGCTCTTTGATGGTGATGCGGCAGGTATGAGAGCTTCTTTGAGAGGGATTGACTTAATCCTGGAGCAGGGCATGAACGTTAGGGTGTGTACTTTCCCGGTAGGAGAAGATCCGGATAGTTTTGCAAGGCAAAATACATTAGAGGAACTTAAGGAGTATTTGGATACTAATGCTAAGGACTTTATCCAGTTTAAGGCCTCAGTTTTGGTGGAAGATGCCAATAATGATCCTATCAAAAAGGCGGAAACCATTAGAGATATTGTCAATAGTATTGCAAAGATTCCTGACAATATCAAAAGGGAGGTGTATATTCAAGAGTGTTCCCGAATTATGGACATTAGTGAAGAGGTGCTGTTTACTACTCTAGCTCAAATGGGTAAAAAGGAGGTTCAGGAGGCAAGTAAAAATGACCGCCCAGAGCAGCAAGCTTTTCAGGTTGTAAAGAGGGAAGAGCCCAAGCAGAAAATAGATTTGCAGTACGAATTGGAACGAAAAATCATTGAAATTTTACTCCTATATGGTAGCGAAACTGAAGATTTTGATGATTTGGTTCTTAAAGAAGACGAAAAAACAGGCGACTTAAAACTGGAACCAGTTATTAATACTACCAAGGTATTCGATAAAATTTTCCTTGATTTACAGGAGGATGAAATGCAGTTTGCTAATCCTAATTTTCATAATATTTATAATTCTTTGATGGAAGAACTGCATAGCGACAAGCCATTTTCCACAAGGGAATTTGTGAATAGGCTGGATCAGGATATGGCCAGTGAAGTTACCAGTATTCTTATGGAAGACGAGCGCTATACGCTTCACGATTGGGAACGCAATTTGATTGTGCCTAAACAAAAGAGCGAATCGATAGCACAGTTGGTAAACCAAACTATTTTAAGTCTGCGTTGCTTTTTGATTGATAAAAAAGTAGCAGAATACAAGAACGACACCTTACGTGAAGATGTCGATAGAATGGCCATCATAGAGGACGTCAAAGACTACCTGGGTCTAAAAATGTTGTTATCTAGAAAACTTGGTAAAGTGGTGGGTTAACCGTTGGTCAACTCCAAATGTTTCGCCTGATGGATTAAATCTACAAGATTGGTAACGTGTAATTTTTTGAATAACCTTGCTTTATAGGTACTCACAGTTTTTTCGTTGATATCCAATTCTTGGGCAATTTCCTTATTCTTCTTACCAGACGACAATAGTTTTAACACTTCAACTTCACGAGTGGATAGACGCTTGTACATCTTGCTCGGAGACTTTTTGGTGTCGTTATAGTTAAGGTGTTTGGCCATGTTACTACTTAAGTAAATACCGCCATTATAAACCTTTAAAATAGCTTCTTTGATAGTGTCCGTGTCTTCGGTTTTGGAAAGGTACCCAGAAGCTCCTGCTTTCAATACGCTAATGGCATAGATTTCTTCTGGGTGATGGCTAAAAAAGAGCACCTTTAAGTTTTGGTGTTCCTTCTTTATGGCTCTTAAGGCGGTAATCCCGTTCAATTCTGGTAGATCAATCTCTGAAACCACAACATCTACAGAATGTCGCCGGATGAATTCAAAAATTTCGATACCGCTACCTACACTGCCAATAACCTGTATTTCGGGGCTAGATTCAAATAGCAACTGTAACCCTGTTCTAACAATCGGATGGTTGTCAACGACTAATACTTTAATCATAATAGGAAAAAATTAAGTAATTAAGTTAATATGCTATTAATCAGAGATGAAACTCAGACAAGATTAAGAGGTATATGGGGTAGTTCTTTTTGTAAATGTAATGAAAAAAATAACAGGTTTAAAGATTTGTGTTCGAAAATTAATAAGAATTATCTTAAACTATCCGGAATAGTGCATACGGGTATAGGGTTCATCTTGTGTTGGTTAGCTTTGTTGAAGCGCATAAAGATTTCAAAAACCTCCTTTTCGCGGCCTTCAAAATCATTGGCTGTTTTTCCTTCGTCTTTCATCTTCATAGCCCATTCCAATTCAGGGTATGAAGCGCCTATTTGGTCTTCGTCTGTTCTGTCATCTCCCCATAGACCATCGGTTGGTGCAGCTTCAATAATTTCTTGGTTAACCCCTAAATATTTAGCGATTTCGTAGACTTCGGTTTTCAATAAATCGGCAATCGGGCTTAAATCAACGCCGCCATCTCCATATTTGGTGTAAAAGCCTACTCCAAAGTCTTCTACTTTGTTTCCTGTTCCCGCTACGAGCAATTTATCAAGGGCAGCAAAGTAGTACAGTGAAGTCATTCTTAGCCTTGCTCTGGTATTGGCCAACGACATAAAACGATCAGCTTCATTGTCTACAGGAGGTAAAGCAGCTACCAAACTATCAAAAACTGGAGTTAGATTCACTTGCGTCATGCTCACTTTATCAAATTTGGATTGCATCCATTTTATATGATTTAAGGCACGGCTTACTTGTGAAGGGGCTTGATGTATGGGCATTTCCAAGCATAGTAGTTCCAAGCCTGTCATGGCGCATAAGGTAGAGGTTACGGCTGAGTCAATTCCTCCGGAAACTCCTATTACAAAACCATTTACTTTAGCATTGGTTGCGTAGTCTTTTAGCCAATTTACGATGTGGTCAACAATTTTTTCTGTTTGCATTTTAGTTACGATTTAAATCTAAGAATAGTACCTTTGCAAACAAAAATAAACTAAACGGGTTAGGAATAAAAATAAACACAGTTTAAGTTTTATGAAGAAAATAATTTTACTTTTTACTGTTCTTGTCACTGCGTTATCATGTGATAAAACCTCAAAAACAGAACAGGAAATTTCAAAAATAGACATTCCTTTTAAGGTAGAGCGCTTTGATGAAGCCTTTGCCAAAGCTACGCCAGAAGATTTACCAAAGTTAAAAGCAAGTTATCCGTTTTTGTTTTCAAAAAGAATTAGTGATTCTGTGTGGATCAACCGCATGCAGGACACTTTACAGGAACAGTTGTTTGAAGAAGTAGATAAAGTATACCACGATTTTGATGATGTGGAATTGGATATCGAAAAACTATTTCAACACTTAAAATATTACGATAAAACTTTTGCTGCTCCAAGGGTGATTACCTTGACTTCGGATGTAGATTACCGAAACAAAACTATTGTAACCGATACCATTGCATTGATAGCTCTAGATACTTATTTGGGGGCAGACCATGAATTCTATTCTGGAATCCAAAAGTACATTGTTCAGAATATGACCAAATCACAAATTGTACCGGATTTGGCAACTAATTATGCTGAAAAATACAGTTTCCAATCGCAGCGTAAAACCTTGTTGGACGAAATGGTTTACTATGGGAAGTTGCTGTATTTTAAGGATAAGATGATTCCGTTTAAAACGGATTCGGAAAAAATTGGGTACTTGCCGGAGCAATTGGCTTGGTCCCAAGAGAACGAAAGCTATATCTGGAGGTACTTTATCGACAAGGAAATGCTGTACAGCACCGATACAGGTTTGGCAGGTAGGTTTATTGCGCCTGCACCGTTTTCAAAATTTTATCTGGAATTGGATAGGGAATCCCCTGGACGATTGGGACAATTCATTGGCTGGCAAATTGTGCGTTCCTATATGGAGCACAACGAAATGGATTTTATGGATATGCTTCAAATGGAAGCGTCCGAAATTTTTAATAATTCAAAATATAAACCACGTAAATAATGGCAGAGAATATAAAATCAACAATTACATTAAATGTAGAATTGGACGAAAACCGCATTCCTGAAAACTTAAGCTGGACGGCGCAGGATGGCGGTATTGAAAATGAAGAGGCAAAGGCTATGTTATTGTCGGTTTGGGACAGTAAAGCACAGGAAACTTTGCGTATCGATTTATGGACCAAAGATATGCCGGTTGATGAAATGAAACTTTTTTTCCATCAAACCTTAGTGGCTATGAGCGACACTTTTCACCGTGCCACTCAAGATGAAAAGATGACGGCAACTATGAAGGATTTCTGTGATTATTTTGCAGAGAAGTTGGAGTTGAAAAAGAAATAATCACTTGATTTTTAGCTTAATAATTCGGTAACTTTTTAGTAACACATCTAGTTCGGGTTATTTTTATTTTTACAAGGCTATTAATCAATTATTTAAAAACATTAGTTAGGCTTTCACAGGAGAAGGCAACTAATGTTTTTTTTGTTTAAATTAGCCTTATGCGAAAAATCCTCTTAGGAATTTTAATAACCCTTGCGGCACTTTTTGTTTTCAAATATTGTGCTGATCAAAAGAAAGACGAAGCGGTGCTTTTGGAAAGTTCTGCATTAATTCAGGAGCAGATTCGGAATGTTGGAAAATTGGTGGTAACCGAGGGGCATTTCAGCGAAGTGTTCAACTATAAAAATTCCAAAGAGCTCTTCGGTTCTTACTTTACTTCAGATAAAAAGGCTTTGGTAGTGGTGAATGCAGAAGTGACCATTTCATACGATTTAAGCAAGATTGAATACGAAGTGGATGAAACCAACAAAATCCTGAGAATAAAGAGCATTCCCAAAGAAGAAATTAAGATAAGCCCAGATTTGGAATACTATGATGTACAATCCGATTTCTTCAATCCATTCGAAGCTAAAGACTATAACATCATCAATCAAAAAGTAAAGGCATCCTTGGCTAAAAAGTTGGAAGCTTCACAAATGAAGGCCAATGCCAAAGATCGATTGATAAGTGAACTGTCCAAATTTTATATCCTGACCAATTCATTGGGTTGGACTCTGGAATACAACGAAACGCCTATTTATGTGCTGGACGAGTTGCAACAAATAAATCTTCAAAATTAACAGCCTTCGCTAGGCAATTTAAACTTCTGAAAAATTGAGTACTCCTGCTAATACCCGTAAAGACGAAATTATAAAAACCGCAGCCAAACTTTTTAAGGAAAAGGGCTATAGTGCTGTAACCATGCGGGATTTGGCTGGGACTATGGGTATTAAGGCGGCAAGCTTGTACAACCATATTAGTTCCAAGCAGGAAATCCTCAAGGATATTATTATTTCCTTGGCGGAGACTTTTACGGAAGGGATGAGAGAGATCAAGTCTGCCGAAATTTCCAGTATCGAAAAACTTCGGAAAATTGTCAAATTGCATGTGGATATCACGTCAAACAATACCTCCGGGATGGCATCCTTGAACAACGACTGGATGCATTTGGAGGAAAAGTTGGAGTATTATTTAACCTTACGCACAGATTATGAGGAGGAGTTTCGTGATATTTTAATTGAGGGTATCAATGCAGGGGAAATTGAAGATTCCAATGTCGATGTCATGTTGTTTTCTATGTTGTCCACATTACGTTCCCTTTATATCTGGATCCCGAAAAAGGAGGATTTGAACCCCGAAGAACTCTCCGAAAACTTGAGCAACGTACTTATTAACGGCATTGTTTAAAGTTGAATTTTATGCACTTGGCTGCAATTTTTTGGCAGCTAAATTTCGATATCTACAATTATAAAGCGTTAAGCTTTGGAAATTAACATTTGTATCTCGAAATATTTTGTAAATTTGCTATCAAACTAACAAGTGTTAGTTAAAATGCATCGAACAAAATATGGCAGAGTTTTATCGAATAAAAGTTTCAGATATATACAAGGAAACCAAAGATACCGTAGTGGTGTCCTTTGAGATTCCTGAAGAGTTAAAAGAAGTATTCAAGTTTAAGCAAGGGCAACATTTAACCTTGCGAAAAGAAATAAATGGGCAGGACGTGCGAAGAAATTATTCGCTTTGCTCTAGTCCGTTGGAAAATGAGTGGAAAGTGGCCATCAAGACCATTAGAGGAGGGCTGTTTTCCAACTATGCTTTTAACGAATTAAAGGCGGGAGATGAGTTAGAGGTAATGCCGCCACACGGGGAGTTCTTCGTGAAATGCGAGCCCGAAAGTTCCAAAAATTATATCGCCTTTGCTGCAGGTAGCGGAATTACCCCAATGCTATCCATTATCAAGACCCATTTGCACAAGGAACCAAAGAGTACATTCAAGTTGTTTTACTTGAATCGCACCGTGAAATCCATTATCTTTAAAGAAGAAATAGAGCAGCTTAAAAACGAGTTCTTTGGACGCTTTCAAGTGTTCTACTTTTTAACCAAAGAGCAACGCGATATTCCATTTTTAAATGGACGTTTTGACCACGAAAAACTAGAGATTTTAACCAAGACCTTTATTGATATTCCAGATACGGCACATGCCTTTATCTGCGGACCCCAAGACATGATCTTTTTGATTCGTGATGAACTTCAGGCGGCAGGATTGCCTAAAGAGAACATTCATTATGAATTGTTTTTCTCTGGAAGTTCCGAAGAAGAAAATAAGCACATCGCAGAAGTTTTGGAAGAGAAAGTAGATGGTACCGAAGTGACTATTATCGATGGTGGAAAAGAATTCCATTTCATCATGGATGACGATTTCGACAACATTTTGGATGGTGCTTTAGCCGCAGGAGCCGATTTACCTTTTGCTTGTAAAGGAGGGGTTTGCTCTACTTGTAAATGTCAAGTGAAGGAAGGTTCGGTTAAAATGAAAATCAACTATGCTTTGGAAGAAAAAGAAGTGGCGCAAAACTATGTGTTAAGTTGCCAAGCGGTGCCAACGACGGATAAAGTGGTGGTTGACTTTGATGTGTAAGAATTCCTAAGGAGCGAATTCTTTAAAGTATTGAAACAATTAATTTAAACATACCTGTTTGGGCAGGCATAAATTATGAGTGAAGAACAAATTAAAAATTTAGAAGAACAATTCGAAGCACGTATTGCACGTGACGAGAAAATAGAGCCTAAAGATTGGATGCCGGAGAAATACCGCCAAACCCATATTAGGCAAATATCACAACACGCCCATTCAGAAATTGTTGGGATGTTGCCAGAAGGAAACTGGATTACCAGAGCGCCTTCGTTAAGAAGAAAAGTGGCGTTATTGGCCAAGGTTCAGGATGAGGCTGGCCATGGTTTGTATCTGTATTCAGCATGTGAAACTTTAGGGATTTCTCGTGACGAATTGTATGAGCAGTTGCATTCCGGTAAGGCTAAATATTCCTCGATATTCAATTATCCAACCGTTACTTGGGCCGATATGGGAGCCATTGGTTGGTTGGTAGATGGCGCTGCCATTATTAACCAAGTGCCCTTGTGTAATACCTCATTTGGACCTTATGCTAGAGCTATGGTGAGAGTGTGTAAGGAAGAAAGTTTCCACCAGCGTCAAGGATATGAAATCATGTTGAAGCTTTGTCAAGGAGCTCCGGAACAAAAAGAAATGGCTCAGGATGCTTTAAACCGTTGGTGGTGGCCTAGTTTGATGATGTTTGGTCCTACCGATGCAGAATCAACCCATACTGAACAATCCATGAAATGGAAGTTGAAACGTAAAACCAATGACGAGTTGCGTCAGCAGTTTATTGATCAAACAGTGCCTCAGGCAGAAATTCTAGGTTTAACCATTCCAGATCCAGATTTAAAATGGAATGAAGAACGTGGAAGCTATGACTTTGGTGAAATCAATTGGGATGAGTTTTGGCAAGTGGTAAAAGGCCACGGACCAATGAACAAGGAACGTATGAAAGCCCGTGTGGGAGCATGGGAGCGTGGCGAATGGGTGCGTGATGCTGCCATGGCGCATGCCGAAAAGCAACAAGAAAGAAAAGAAAAACAAGCAGTTTAAAAATAATATTATGTCAACAAAAAACTGGCCTCTTTGGGAAGTCTTTGTAAGAAGTAAAAACGGATTGGAACACAGACATTTTGGTAGCTTACACGCGGCCGATGCCGAAATGGCATTGGAAAATGCACGTGATGTCTACACAAGAAGAAATGAAGGTGTGAGCATTTGGGTGGTAGAATCAAAGTATATCACTGCTTCAAACCCAGAACATAATGGTGAAATGTTTGAGCCGGCGCAGGATAAGGTGTATCGTCATCCTACCTTTTATGACTTGCCGGACGAAGTAAAACATATGTAGTGGTTTCCTGAAAACGGGAAATTCGTAAGTAAAACAAATGTCACTTCGAGTAATTTGTACGATAGTAACAAATTGTATCGATAAGTAATTAAACAGATTCCCACTTTTGTGGGAAAGAGATATGAAACACAATTTATATAGATATATACTAGGCATTGCCGATAACTCTTTGATTTTGGGTCAAAGGTTGGGGGAACTGTGTGGACACGGGCCAAATTTGGAAACCGATATTGCCTGTACCAATATGTCCTTGGATTTGTTGGGGCAAGTACGCAGTTATTATCAATATGCCGCAAAAATAAAAGGAGAAGGCGCTTCCGAAGATAGTATCGCATTCCTTCGAAAGGAACGTGAATATTACAATGTACTCTTGGTGGAGCAGCCTAATACAGATTTTGGATACACTATGGCACGTCAATTTTTGTTTGATGTGTATCATTTGTTGTTCCTGACCGAATTGCAAAAAAGTAGCGATTTAACCCTGTCGGCCATTGCGACAAAATCCATCAAGGAAGTAAGCTATCACCAACGTTTTTCTTCCGATTGGATCAAACGTTTGGGCGATGGAACCGAAGAGAGCAATACACGCATTCAAACCGCTATCAATGACCTTTGGACCTATACCGATGAGTTGTTTTATCTAACAGATGCAGATAAGGCGATGGTTGAAGAAGGCATTGGAGTGGATGTGGCGACACTTAAGGACGCTTATTACAAGACGGTTTCTGAAGTGTTGGAAGAAGCAAGGATAGAAATTCCAGAATCAAAGTATTTCCAAAAAGGAGGAAAACAAGGAATTCACACAGAGCACATGGGCTATTTGTTGGCCGATATGCAATACATGCAACGCGCCTACCCAAATATGGAGTGGTAAAATTCCTGCGAAAGCAGGAATCTAAAATTAACTGTGGTTTCGAGAGAAATCGAGAGGTTTAAAATGGTAGAAGAACAACAACATATAGACGAAATTCTTATCCCAATTCTGGAACAGGTCTCAGATCCTGAAATTCCAGTGTTGTCCATTATGGATATGGGAGTTGTACGTTCTGCCATTATTGAAAATAATCTTGTCAAGGTGAAAATCACCCCTACCTATAGTGGTTGTCCTGCTATGGATGTTATTGGGGACGATATCAAAGCGGCATTAAAAAAGGCTGGTTATGAATCGGAAATAGAATTGATCCTGGCACCAGCTTGGACAACCGATTGGATTACTCCTAGAGGAAGAAAGGCTTTGGAAGCCTATGGCATTGCGGCTCCATTGGAAGCTGAAGCCGATAAAGATGTGCTTCTTCATGGCAAGCGAATTGTGAAGTGTCCTCAATGTGGTTCAACCAATACACGGTTGGTAAGCCAATTTGGTTCTACGGCCTGTAAGGCCCAGTTTCAATGTGATGATTGCCATGAACCTTTCGATTATTTTAAATGCTTGAAATAATAAAATACAATGGAAAATAAACAATCACCAATGTTGGGTCTTCGTACGGTTGTATACATGGTGGAGGACCTTGAGAAAGCCAAAGCGTGGTATGCCAAGGCCTTCAATGCGCAGCCATATTACGATACCCCTTATTATGTGGGATTTAATATTGGAGGCTACGAATTGGGCTTGCATCCCAAAGAAAAGGTACAGGGCACCGATAATGGTACTGTGCAAACCTATTGGGGTGTGGAGGATATCCAAAAGGTGTACGATTCCCTAATTGAAATGGGAGCCGCCAAGCATGAAGCGCCTAATAATGTTGGAGGTGACATAGCCGTAGCGAGCGTGTATGATCCTTGGAAAAATATCATTGGAATTATTTATAATCCAGAATTTAAACTACCAAAATAGATATGAGTTCAATTGAATTGAAAATTGAAAATAATATAGCCTATATCACGCTTAACCGTCCGGAGGTATTCAATAGTATCAATCGCGAAATGGCCTTGAAACTTCAAGAGACTCTGGATGCTTGTGAAACAAATGAAGACGTAAGAGCCATTGTGTTGACTGGAAACGGAAAGGCATTTTGTGCGGGACAGGATTTAAAGGAAGTTATTTCACCAGAATTGAACCCTGGCTTCAAGAAAATATTGGAAGAACACTACAATCCAATTATTACTAAAATTCGACATATAGAAAAACCGATTATAGGTGCTGTAAATGGCGTAGCTGCTGGAGCAGGTGCCAATATAGCTTTAGCTTGTGACGTGGTAGTAGCCCATGAGCAGGTAAGCTTTATTCAGGCTTTTAGTTTGATTGGCTTGATTCCTGATAGCGCCGGGACTTTCTTTTTACCAAGATTGATTGGCTTCCAAAAGGCGTCTGCCTTGGCCATGTTGGGAGATAAAGTATCTGCAGAAGAAGCCGAGCGATTGGGAATGATTTATAAAGTATTGCCATTGGAAAATTTTGAGGAAGAAGTATCTAAACTAGCCTTAAAAATGGCAAACATGCCAACCAAGGCATTAGGATTGATCAAGAAAAGTTTGAATCAATCCTTGACCAACAACTTGGAAGAGCAGTTGGCTTTGGAATCAAAATATCAAATTGAAGCTGCAGGAACCGAGGATTATGCTGAAGGGGTTTCGGCCTTTGTAGAGAAAAGAAAACCAACTTTTAAAGGAAAGTAAATGAACGTAGGAATCATAGGAAGCGGCACCATGGGAAGTGGCATTGCACAAGTGGCAGCCACTGCAGGATGTACCGTTAAATTATATGATACCAATGAAGCCGCTTTGGAAAAAGCAAGATTGTCATTGGAGAAAATATTGGCCCGATTGGTTGAAAAGGGACGCATTGATACTCATGAAAAATTGAGGATTCAAAGCAATATTCAATATGTGGATACCTTAAAGGAATTGGCAGATTCCAACCTTACCATTGAAGCTATTGTTGAGAATTTGGACATCAAGAAAAAGGTGTTTTCAGAATTGGAAAGCTATGTGGCAGATGACTGTATCATTGCTTCAAACACCTCTTCCTTATCCATTGCTTCCATTGCGGCCTCGCTTCAAAAGCCAGAGCGTTGCATTGGAATTCACTTTTTTAACCCAGCGCCTTTAATGCAGTTGGTGGAGGTGATTCCTGCCGTGCAGACTTCCAAGAACGTTTTGGATTTGGCGGTAAAAACCATTTCCGATTGGAATAAAACCGTGGCGGTTGCTAAAGATACCCCAGGATTTATTGTGAATCGTGTAGCCCGTCCATTTTATGGGGAGGCGTTGCGAATTTATGAGGAAGGGATTGCCGATTTTGCAACCATTGATTGGAGCTTGAAAACCATTGGAGGTTTCCGTATGGGACCTTTTGAGTTGATGGATTTCATAGGGAATGATGTGAATTATACCGTAACCGAAACAGTATTTACATCCTTCTATTTCGACCCTAGATACAAACCATCTTTTACCCAAAAGCGTTTGAGCGAAGCAGGATATTTAGGCAGAAAAACCGGGAAGGGATATTACGATTATTCCGAAGGAGTTGAAATGCCTAATCCAACAGAGAATAAAGAATTGGCCCAACAAATTTTTGACCGTGTCTTGGTGATGTTGATCAACGAAGCGGCAGATGCTTTGTTTTTAAACATAGCCTCTGCAGAAGATATTGACAATGCCATGACCAAAGGGGTAAATTATCCTAAAGGTTTGTTGGCATGGGCAGATGAAAAAGGAATTGATTGGTGTGAGGCCAAGTTGGATGAGCTTTATAACGAGTATCATGAAGATCGTTATAGATGTAGTCCGTTATTGCGTAAAATGAATAAAGAAAACAAAAGCTTTTTTTAATGCAGGGCGAACAAATACCGCACAAAATGTTACACCAAGACCCGTTTAGTACTTGGTTGGGCATAGAAATTTTGGAATGCGAAATTGGTCGCTGTAAAGTAGGGATGACCGTTAGAAAGGAAATGCTCAACAGCATGGGCAAAGCACATGGAGGCATTAGTTATTCCCTAGCGGATACAGCCTTTGGTTTTGCAGCAAATACCCACGGTAGATTTTCGGTTTCCATAGAAACCAGTATCAATCATATTGAGGCCTTAAACGAAGGCGATTACTTGGTAGCGGAGTCCGTGATAGAAAAAGTAAATAACAAATTAGGCTTCAATATTGTTGAAGTAAAGCGAGGTGATGAATTGGTAGCACTGTTCAAAGGTGTGGTATATCGAACTCAAAAAGAATGGGAATGAATTCCTACGAAGGCAGGAATCTCTTAATTCAAAAGAAATATCGAAACCTAAACAGAACAGTATTGTTTAGGAATGCGTAAAAATATAATAGTAAATAGGATTCACACTTTCGTGAGAATTAAACTGAAAAGATACCCACTTTCGTGGACATAAATATGAAAGAAGCATATATCATAGATGGAGTTCGTACTCCAATAGGAAGTTACAAAGGCACTTTGTCGGCTGTGAGAACGGACGATTTAGGAGCTTTGGTAATTGAAGAAATAGTCAAAAGAAATCCAAACATTCCAAAAGAAGCTTACGATGATGTGATTTTGGGCTGTGCTAACCAAGCCGGGGAAGACAATCGTAACGTAGCTAGGATGTCTTTGCTGTTGGCTGGCTTGCCATATACCGTTCCGGGAGAAACGGTGAACCGATTGTGCAGTTCAGGATTGTCGGCGATTATTCATGCCAATAGAGCAATAAAAGCTGGCGATGGAGACATTTTTATTGCAGGCGGTGTTGAAAATATGACACGTGGACCTTTGGTGGTTTCAAAGCCGTCATCAGGTTTTGGAACGGATTCCAAAATGTACGATTCCAGTTTCGGATGGCGTTTTGTAAATCCAAAAATGCACGAAATGTATGGAACAGATGGTATGGGGAATACCGCTGAAAACTTGGTAGAGTTGCACGATATTTCTCGTGAGGATCAAGATAAGTTTGCCAACTGGAGCCAAATTAAGGCGACCAAAGCCCAAGAAAATGGGAGATTGGCAAAAGAAATAATGACGGTTGAAATTCCACAGCGTAAAAAGGACCCGATTCTGTTTTCAAAAGATGAATTTGTAAAACCAACAACCACTATGGAAGTGTTGGGGAAATTGCGTCCGGCCTTTAAAAAGGATGGAAGCGTCACAGCAGGAAATTCCTCGGGATTGAATGATGGCGCAGCTGCGACCATCATCGCATCTTCAGAAGCAGTTGAAAAATATAACCTTAAGCCATTGGCTAGAATTGTTAGTTCCGCGGTGGTTGGCGTTGAGCCTCGCATTATGGGGATTGGCCCTGTAGAGGCTTCCAATAAAGCTTTGGCAAAGGCAGGTTTGACCATGGACGATATGGATATTATTGAACTTAACGAAGCGTTTGCAGCCCAAGCATTGGCATGTACGCGTGCTTGGGGATTGGCTGACGACGACCCTAGATTGAACCCAAATGGAGGCTCCATTGCTATTGGGCATCCACTGGGAGTGACAGGCGCACGTATTGCTTATTCGGCAGCATTGGAATTACAGGAACAAAATAAGCGTTACGCTTTGGTGACCATGTGTATTGGTGTAGGTCAAGGTTACGCGGCAATTATTGAAAGAGTGTAATATGAAAAAAATACAACATTACGTTCAAGGTCAATGGACCGAAGGTAAAGAAGAAGGAATTCCGGTTTTAGATGCTATTACTGGGGAAGCTTTTACCAGTGTGGCCATTGAAGGTTTGGACATTCCAGAAATATTAAACTACGGAAGAACCAAGGGAGGGGAGATTCTTAGGAAAATGACATTTCAGGAGCGAGGTAACATGCTTAAAAAGTTGGCCTTGTATCTTACCAAACGCAAAGAGCAATTTTACGAATTAAGTTACCGTACAGGAGCTACTAGAATAGATAGTTGGATAGACATTGAAGGAGGTTTTGGAAACCTTTTTGCCAATGCGTCCTTAAGAAAATTATTTCCTAATCAACCTTATCATGTTGAGGGAGATCCAATCGATTTATCTCGTGGAGGCCGTTTTATGGCACACCACATTATGGTTCCTAAAAAAGGGGTGGCGGTACATATCAACGCCTTTAATTTCCCGGTTTGGGGAATGTTGGAAAAGTGTGCGGTAAATTGGATGGCAGGGGTTCCTGCCGTCGTGTTGCCGGCACCATCATCATCTTATTTGGCAGAGGCCGTAGCTAGAGAAATTATAGCCTCAGGAGTTTTACCAGAGGGAGCCTTACAAATTATTAACGGAACCGTAAAATCCATATTGGATACGGTAGAGTCTCAAGATGTGGTGACGTTTACAGGGTCTGCAGCAACGGGACGTTTGTTAAAAGCGCATCCTAGATTAATACAGGAGGCTGTGCCATTTACTATGGAAGCAGATTCTTTGAATGCTTCTATTCTTGGGGAAGATGCTGTGCCAGGGACTCCAGAATTTGATCTGTTCATAAAGGAAGTTCGAAATGAAATGACGGTGAAAGCAGGGCAGAAGTGTACGGCAATCCGTCGTATCATTGTGCCTGAAGGTATTGTGGAGGATGTGCAGATTGCCTTAGGAAAAGCGCTGGATAAAGTTACCATAGGAGACCCTAGGTTGAAAGAAGTGAGAATGGGATCTTTGGTAAGCAAACAACAGGTGGAAGCCGTGAAGAATTCCATTTCAGATATTGCCAAAGAAGCCGAAATGGTATATGGGAATTTAGATACATTGGATACCATAGGAGCCGATGCCCAGAAAGGAGCGTTTATTAGCCCAGTATTGTTCCGTACGGATAATCCGTTGCAAAACACGGTGGTTCACGAACGCGAGGCTTTTGGTCCGGTAAGTACCATAATGCCATATAAAATTATGGACGAAGCGGTTACTTTGGCCCAAATGGGGAAAGGATCTCTTGTGTCTTCCATAGCGACTAACGATGATAAGATTGCGAAGGAATATGTGATAAATGCAGCCTCGCATCATGGCCGAATTCTAGTATTGAATCGTGAAAGTGCCAAACAAAGTACGGGACACGGTTCTCCATTACCATATTTGGTTCACGGTGGTCCAGGACGTGCCGGAGGTGGAGAAGAAATGGGAGGTATGCGAGGTATTAAACATTATTTACAGCGTACTGCAATTCAGGGCTCACCAACTACTTTGACCGAAATAACAGGGATATATCAGCAAAAAGCGGCTTATAAGGAAGCAGAGCAGCATCCATTTAAATACCATTGGGAAGACATCCAACCAGGAATGTCACTTAAAACCCATAAGCGAACCTTTACAGATACGGATATTATCAATTTTTCGAATTTGACTTGGGACCATTTTTATGCCCATACAGACATCACATCGCTTGATGGGAGCATTTTTGAAAAACGCACGGCCCATGGATACTTTATCATTTCCGCAGCAGCGGGATTGTTTGTATATCCAAACAAAGGCCCTGTGGCAGCAAACTACGGTTTGGAAGAATGTCGCTTCCTACGCCCCTTGTACCATAACGATACGGTATATGTTCGCTTGACTTGTAAGCAAAAAGTGGATCGCGATGTGGCAGGAGCCGAACATCCTAGTGGGATTGTAAAATGGTTTGTAGAGGTATTTGATGCCAATAATGATGAAATGGTAGCTTTTGCAACCATTTTGACCATGGTTCAGAAGAAACAAGAAACTTTGGTGGAAATGACCGAAGCTAAAATTGCCGAATGTGTCAACAAGCTTACCGAGGAGGATAAAGCAAAGTGGGGGAATCTAACCCCTCAACTAATGTTGGAACATTTGGAATATACCTACAGAATTGCTTCTGGGGAAATTCAGGATTTTAATATAGCGACACCTGAAAAGATTTTGGAAAAAGTACATGCCACGCTATATAACTATGATAAAATGCCAAGTGGTTATGATTTTCCTTTGGCAGAAAGATCTCGAATTACCGAGTTAAAACATGCCAGTTTAGAAGAGGCTAAAGAAAAAATGAAAGAAGCTCGCGAAGCCTATTTGGCCTATTTTCAGGAACATCCAGAAGCCAAAACCAAAAATGTGGTTTTTGGAGAGTTGAATAGATACGAGTGGTATTTATTGGAGAGAAAACATTTAAATCATCATTTCGAGCAATTCGGATTGATATAATTATAAAAGAAATTGAAGATGGAAAATAGTCCATACGTAAAGTTAAGCATCGAGAATCATGTAGGGTATGTGGAGTTTTTTCACCCAGAACATAATTCGTTGCCAGGAAATGTATTGGCCGATTTAGCCCAAACCATTACAGATGCAGGAAACAATGAAGATGTAAAGGTCATCGTTCTTAAAAGTGGAGGCGATAGAACCTTTTGTGCTGGAGCAAGCTTTAAGGAGTTGATCAATATCAATGACGATGCCACAGGAAAGGTATTCTTTTCAGGCTTTGCCAATGTGATCAATGCCATGCGCAAATGTCCGAAGTTTGTCATTGGACGTATTCAAGGGAAAACCGTTGGTGGCGGTGTTGGTTTAGCAGCAGCAACTGATTATTGTATGGCGACCAAATTCGCCGAAATCAAACTAAGCGAACTTAATATCGGGATTGGTCCGTTTGTGGTTGGTCCTGCCATTGAACGCAAAATGGGCGTGAGTGCCATGTCGCAAATTGCAATGGATGCCAATAGTTTTTATTCTCCAGAATGGGCTACAGACAAAGGTCTGTTTACTCAGGTTTTTGATACTACCCAAGATATGGATGAAGCGATAAAAGCTATGGCTGAAAATTTGTGTACTTACAATCCAGAGGCCATGAAAGAAATGAAAACTATGTTCTGGCAAGGAACCGAGCATTGGGATGAATTGCTTTCGGAACGTGCTGCGATTAGTGGACGTTTGGTGTTGGGCGAGTTTACAAAGGAAATTTTGAAACGTTTTAAGTAACCCATGATTTACAGTTTTAAAGGATATACGCCAGTAGTACACGAAAGTAGTTTTGTGCACCCTTTGGCGGCCGTAACCGGAAACGTTATCATCGGAAAAAACTGCTATATAGGTCCTGGAGCTGCCATTCGTGGCGATTGGGGACAAATCATTTTGGAAGATGGAGTGAACGTTCAGGAAAACTGTACGGTGCACATGTTTCCGGGGAAATCAATCACGCTTAAAGAAAGTGCCCATGTTGGTCATGGAGCCGTGATTCATGGTGCTAATTTGGGACGAAATTGCTTGATTGGGATGAACAGTGTCATTATGGACGATGCCCAAATAGGGGATGAATGCATCGTTGGTGCTATGGCCTTTGTAAAGGCAGAAACCATCATTCCAAACCGAAGTCTTGTTGTTGGAAACCCAGCCAAAGTTGTCAAGGAAGTTTCCGATGAAATGATTGCATGGAAGACCAAAGGGACGCAATTGTATCAGCAATTACCTGCAGATTGCCACGAGAGTTTGAAGGAGGTTGCACCTTTAAGAGAGATTCCGGAAAACATGAAAGTTCAGGAGGGTGCCTATGACACGCTTCGTGATTTTATGAAATAGTAAGTTTAATAAACTAACAAACATTAGTTCATAAGAATGTCGAAATTCGAATTGAAAATGCCCAAAATGGGCGAAAGTATAACAGAGGGAACCATTATCAATTGGTTGGTGAATGAAGGGGATAGTTTTGAGGAAGGGGATATTCTTTTAGAAGTTGCTACAGATAAGGTTGATAATGAAGTGCCGGCAACGAGTTCGGGGACTTTGGTGAAAACCATGTTCCAAGCTAAAGATGTGGTGCCCGTTGGAGAGGTGATTGCTGTTTTGGAAGTTTCGGAAACGTTGAATTCTTCTCAAGATGGTAAGAATACATCTGATAAGACAAAGACCGTTACATCCAAAAAGGAGACGAATTCTCAACCTAAAAAAGTAAAGAATATACAGCCATCAGTAATTGATACGGCGAGTTTTTCGGTGAATAATACTAATACATTTTTTTCGCCTTTGGTTGAAAAAATTGCAAGGGAACATCATATCAGTTTTGAGGAACTCTCAAGAATTCCTGCTACTGGGCATGAAGGCAGGTTGCGAAAAAGCGATGTTTTCAATTATATCCAAGAGGGCCGACCTTATAAGTTTGCCCAGCCTGTAGTTCAAGATCCAACAGCTTATCGCATTCCGCAGTTAAGTTTTGACAAAGGAAAAGGAAAGGTTGTTGAAATGGATCGCATGCGTCAAATGATTGCCGACCATATGGTGTATTCAAAGCATACGTCCCCACATGTGACTGCTTACGTAGAGGCCGATTTGACTAATATGGTGAAATGGCGTAATGACAATAAAAAGGCTTTCGAGGAAAAGTACGGAGAGCGTTTAACCTTTACACCTTTGTTTGTGGAAGCCGTTGCCAAGGCTGTTAAGGATTTTCCAAATATCAACGCTTCGGTGGATGGTAAAAACATCATTGTTAAGGAGGATATCAATATTGGGATGGCAACTGCATTGCCTTCAGGAAATTTAATTGTTCCCGTAGTGAAAAATGCCGATACCAAGGATTTGCAAACGTTGGCTCAAAACGTCAATGAAATGGCAGGCAAGGCTAGAGATAATAAGCTGGGTGGTGACGATATTAAAGGAAGCACCTTTACCATTTCCAACGTGGGGACCTTTGGAAGCGTTATGGGAACGCCGATTATCAACCAACCAGAAGTGGCCATTTTAGCTTTGGGGATTATTAAAAAACGTCCTGAAGTTATCGAAACCGAAAATGGCGATGTGATTGCTATTAGAAGCATGATGTACCTGTCCCTGTCTTTTGACCACCGCGTGGTTGATGGCCATCTGGGAGGTAGTTTTGTGCGTCGCGTAGCCGATTATTTTGAACAGTTTGATACGAATAGAAAAATATAAGTCATGTCTTATAACATCAATATAAAAACAGTAGAAAAGTCGAAAGTTGATACGGTAGACTTTAACAATATCCCTTTGGGAACTACTTTTACCGATCACATGTTTATTTGTGATTATGAAAATGGACAGTGGGTTAACCCAAGGATAGAGCCTTTGGCTCCCATAGCAACCCATCCAGCAGCCATGGCCTTGCATTATGGACAGGCCATTTTTGAAGGTATGAAGGCAACGGTGGGCGCCGATGGCTGCCCAAGATTATTCCGTGCCGAAAAGAATGCCGCCCGTTTAAATACCAGCGCCGATAGAATGGGAATGCCTCATTTCCCTGAAGATTTATTTGTTGAAGGTTTGAAGCAGTTGGTCGCTTTGGAACATAATTGGATTCCACCTGCAGAAGGAAGTGCGTTGTATTTACGCCCTTTTATGTACGCCGATGAACCTTTTATAGGAATGCGTGCCGCAAACCATTACAAGTTCATTATCATGGCATCTCCTTCGGGTCCATTTTTTAGTAAACGTATCAAGTTGTGGGCAGAGAAAAAGTACGTGAGAGCAGTTGAGGGAGGAACGGGAGAAGCCAAAGCCGCTGGTAATTATGCTGCGGCCATCAGGCCAACAGAACTTGCGAAGGCAAAAGGTTACGATCAAGTACTTTGGTTGGATGCAGTTGAGCACAGATATATTCAGGAGGTGGGTACCATGAACATCTTCTTTAAAATAGATGGGAAGTTTATCACACCAAAGCGGGATGGTGCCATTTTGGACGGTATCACTAGAATGAGTGTGATGGATGTTTTAAAAGCCAAAGGTTTTGAAGTGGTGGAGCATCCAATAACGATAGATGAAATCAAGGAAGCTGCGAAATTAGGAACTTTGGAGGAAGCTTTTGGAACTGGAACGGCTGTAGGAATTGCCTACATCCAAGAGATTGGAATGGGAGATGAGGTAATCCATGTTTCCGATGATAGCCCTGTTGGTTTGGATGTGAACGATACCCTTAATGCTATCAAAACAGGAAAGATTGAAGATCCTTTTAACTGGATCATTAAAATTGAAAAGGAATTAGTTTAATGAAGAAGGACATTTTAGAAAGAGGATTTTCAAATTTATGTACGGCCAAAGCCATGGCCGAATTATACGAAGCTAATTTTAAGGTAGTTTCCAAATATGTACATGCCACTTCAAGAGGTCATGAGGCGGTGCAGACGGCTTTGGGGATGCAGTTATTGCCGCAGGATTATGCCTTTCCATATTACCGAGATGACGCCATGTTGCTTTCGTTTGGATTACAGCCGTACGATTTAATGCTACAGGTGTTGGCCAAAAAGGACGATCCGTTTTCAGGAGGAAGAACTTATTATTCGCACCCTAGTTTAAAGGATTTGGATAAGCCTAAAATTCCTCACCAGTCTTCGGCTACGGGCATGCAGGCCATTCCTGCAACAGGCGTTGCCATGGGGATGCAATATTTGGAAAAGCAAGGATTGAAAAACCCTGTTCTTGGGGATGTAGAATTGACAGATGACGCACCTATTTCTGTATGTAGTTTGGGAGATGCTTCTGTTACTGAGGGTGAGATTGCCGAAGCCTTTCAAATGGCTGCTTTAAAGCAAATGCCAATTCTGTATTTGGTACAGGACAATGGTTGGGATATTTCTGCCAATGAAGCGGAGACCCGTGCCCAAAGTGCTTTTGAATATGCCCAAGGGTTTAATGGATTGGAAGCCATTTCTATTGACGGCGCTAATTTTATTGAGAGCTACGAGGCTATTGAAAAGGTAATTGCTACCATTCGTAAGGAGCGTAGACCTTTCTTGGTTCATGCTAAGGTGCCATTGTTGAATCACCATACATCTGGGGTGAGAATGGAATGGTATCGCGATGATTTGGAAGAGGCCAAAACAAGAGATCCATACCCTGTTTTGAAACAGCAATTGTTGAATCATGGATTCTCTGCGGAAGAAATTGAGGAAATAGAAGCTTCTGCGAAAGCAAAAGTGGAGGCCGATTATGAAAGAGCTTTACAGGCCGAAGACCCACAACCGGAAGACTTGTTTACAAACGATTTTGCACTTACGCCAATCACCGAAGAAAAGGGAGAGCGTACACCAAAAGGGGCCGAAAAGGTCGTGATGGTAGACTGTGCGTTGTTTGCGGTGGAAGAATTGATGAAACAGTACAAGGAGTGTTTGTTGTACGGACAGGATGTTGGAGGAAGATTGGGAGGAGTGTTCCGTGAAGCCGCTACCTTGGCTCAAAAGTTTGGAGACGATCGTGTGTTCAATACGCCTATACAGGAGGCCTTTATTGTTGGGTCTACAGTTGGAATGAGCGCCGTAGGTTTAAAACCTATTGTTGAGGTTCAGTTTGCCGATTATATCTGGCCAGGATTGAACCAGTTGTTTACGGAGGTTAGTAGAAGCTGTTATCTGTCCAATGGAAAATGGCCGGTAAGCATGATTTTGCGCGTGCCTATTGGCGCTTATGGTAGTGGAGGACCTTACCACTCATCTTCTGTGGAGAGTGTGGTAACCAATATCCGTGGGATTAAAATTGCATATCCAAGCAATGGTGCCGATTTAAAAGGATTGATGAAGGCAGCCTATCACGATCCAAATCCAGTAGTTATTTTTGAGCACAAAGGATTGTACTGGAGTAAGGTGAAAGGAACCCAAGGCGCTACTTCGGTGGAGCCTGCCGAGGATTATGTGTTGCCATTCGGGCAAGCTTGGGTACTTCAGGAAATATGGAAACAGGAGGAGGTTGAAACCTTAACAATTGTGTCCTATGGAATGGGAGTGCATTGGGCGATGAATGCATCGGAGGAATTGGGGATGCAAGACCAAATTGAAGTGATTGATTTGCGTACGCTATATCCTCTGGATGAAGAGACCATCATGAAATCGGTGAAGAAGACCGGGAAGTGTTTGGTAGTGACTGAGGAGCCTTCCAATAATAGTTTTGCTAGGGCTTTATCAGGGAAAATTCAGGAGGAATGTTTTAAATTTTTGGATGGGCCTGTGATGACCATTGGTAGTGAAAACATGCCTGCCATTCCATTGAACAGCACTTTAGAGCAGACCATGATTCCGTCTACAGAAAAAGTGAAAGAGAAAATTATTCAGTTATTGGAATATTAAAATAAAAAAGCGACTCGATTGAGTCGCTTTTCTTTTATAGGTTGTATTCAGAAAGAGGTTTAGTAAATTTCTCTGGATCGGCGGCCAGATAATATCTAGGATCGTCGATGTCTTCAATCACCACATCTTTAAATTTAGGATTGGCTTTATACAGCAAGGTTTTGCAATCTTCGCTTAAGTGTTTTAGTTTGATGGATTTCCCTTCGGCTTCATATTTGTTCACCAAATTTGTGATGGCTTCCAAAGCAGAGTGGTCGCTTACTCGAGATTCCACAAAATCAATTTCTACTTTATCAGGGTCATTTTTTATATCAAACTTCTCGTTGAAATTTTGAACAGATCCAAAGAATAAAGGCCCCCAGATTTCATAGGTTTTGGTACCGTCCGGTTGCATGCGTTTACGAGCTCTAATCATGGTGGCGTTTTTCCACGCAAATACCAAAGCCGATAAAATAACCCCAATAAATACCGCAATTGCCAAATCAAAAATAACGGTTACAGCCGATACAATAATCAATACAGTGGCATCTGCCACAGGGATTTTTCTGATAATTCTAAAACTGGACCAAGCAAAAGTTTCAATAACCATCATAAACATGACACCTACCAAGGCGGCAATAGGAACTTGCTCAATATATTGCGCAGTGAATAGGATGAAGGTCAACAAGGTTAAGGCCATCATAACTCCTGAAAGGCGCCCTCTACCGCCAGCATTAATGTTAATCACCGTTTGGCCAATCATACCGCAACCGCCGGTACCTCCAAACAGACCACTTACAATATTCCCTGCTCCTTGAGCTACACATTCACGGTTCCCGTTTCCTCTGGTTTCTGTAAGTTCATCCACCAAGTTCATGGTCATTAAAGATTCAATAAGCCCCACAGATGCCGCTAAAAAGGCATATGGAAGAATGAATTTAAGAGTGTCTAAATTGAAAGGTAGATTTTGCCAAAGTTCAATGTTTGGAGTAGGGAACTCGCCTTTTAGACCTTCTCCTCCGCCTTCTACAATATAAGAACCAACAGTGCTGACGTCCAGGTTGAAGAACACAACAATACCTGTGGTAACAAGAATTGCGGTTAAGGCAGCTGGGATTTTGGAGGTCACTTTAGGCAACAACCAAATAATGGCCATCGTAAGTCCGACAAGGCCTAGCATGGTGTAAAGTTCCATGCCTTGCATTGGGATGTCGATATATTTTTTTAAGCCATCGGCCCTAATTTCCAATTGCTTGTGGGAGAACATACGGACTTGCGCCAAAAAAATTACGATGGCTAAACCGTTTACAAATCCCATCATTACGGGATGCGGTATCAAGCGTACAAAACGCCCCAATTTAAACACACCAGCAGCTATTTGGATAATCCCCATTAAAATAACAGCCGCTAACAGGTAGAAATAGCCCATGTTTTCAACAGGCGTATCAAATAACATCCCTTTGGCATGTCCTTCAGAAATAAGATGAACAAAAATAACGGCAACAGCTCCCGCCGCGCCAGAGATCAATCCTGGTCTTCCACCAAAAATTGCGGTGATCAATCCAATAATGAAGGCACCGGACAATGCTACCAAGGGGTCTATCTGTGCCAGGAAGGCAAAGGCAACCACTTCGGGAATCATCGCCAATGATACTGTAATACCAGCGAAAATGTCGTTTTTAGGGTTTTGGGTAAAGTTCTTGAACATCTTTAAACCGAGTTTCTTGATTTGTTTCTACTAAAAGGCGGCAAAGATAGGGTTTTATAAACGAAGACTAAAATAGCTTGGAGCATCCTGATTTATAAGTGATAAAAAAGGCGCTGATTATAAATGTCAGCGCCTTTGAGTTTTAGTGTGAGGTTATCTTACTTGATCATTTCCGGTGGGTATTTCTCCATGATTTTGGAAACAAACTCATTGATACGTTCTTCTTTCTTGTCCATATTTTTACTTAAGTAACCAGTGCCTTGTCCTTGCCAAACCAATTCTTTTTTGGCATTATCTATAAGGTCTATGTATAAAACCCCCTCGGTATCTACAGAAACTGTATTGTAATTGTTCCAGTAGTAAGGGCTCCAGCCCCAGCCATAGCCATAAGGACCATAGCCATTGTTATAGACATTCACCTTTTCTCTGGATTTGGTAAAAATGCTTACCAACATATCTGGATTCTCGGATTTTGTATAGCCTTTGGCCAAAAGTTCTGCTTCAATGGCTCTTAGGATACGTTTTTTGTCCAAATCGCTAATTTCGGCTTTATCAATCCCTGTTTTGAAAAAGGCAAAGGTTTTGTATTGCGTGAAATCTACCTTTTTATCGTAATCGGAAGCTACCTGTACAGAACTACAGGAAGTCCCTGTTACTATTACAATGGCCAGTGTGAGCGTAGTTAAGAATCTTTTCATCGTGTTTTCAATTTTAATTTGGTGTTTGGTTTGTTGAAAGTGCCAAAAATTAAGTTAGTCCATTTTTTGTTCAACATAAAAGTAATCAATAATCATACCAATATTTTTGACTCAAATATTGAAGGGTTAGCTAATTGTAAAACTAAAATTACGAAATAAAAGGGGTTATTTTTTAGTGGATCCCGTATTTTTATTGTAGCCATAGGGGCAGTGTCTACAGCCACTTTGGCAGCAATAGCCGCGTTTTAGATGGTATTGTTCTGTAAAGCAACGGTATCCTTCGGGGGTGAGGTAGTAATCTCCTTCTTCAATAGGAATTATTTTCTTCATGTGGCAAAGATAATGTAATTTGGAGTGATTTTTGAAAGGGTAATTTCTATGATTTTTATTTCCAAATATTTAGTGCCGAAGGGTTACACAGGGATGACAATGTACCCTTTTGTATTTTTGAAGGAGAAGGAGTTGAAGTCTGATGTTGTTTTGATCAACCATGAATACATTCATTTAAAACAGCAATTGGAATTGTTGATCCTACCTTTTTATGTGTGGTATTTTTTGGAGTATTTGTTCGGATTGATGAAATACAGAAACCACAGAAGAGCCTACCGAAATATTTCTTTTGAACGCGAAGCTTTTTTGCAGGAAAGCAATATGGAATACCTGAAGACAAGACCTTTTTTCGCCTTTTTGAGGTACCTTTGCAAACATGAAATTTAAACTGGAAGATGCCGTCATTCAAGAGGTGCTGTTGCCACCCGAATTCGGTTCTGTTCAATTGTTTGTAAAGCGTGAAGATAGAATTCACGAGCATGTTTCTGGCAATAAATACCGTAAACTTCTATATAACTTAAAAGCGGCCAAGGATGGGGGATTTGATACCTTGCTCACCTTTGGAGGTGCCTTTTCCAACCATATTGCGGCAGTAGCTGCTGCTGGTCAAGCACAAGGATTTAAAACCATAGGGGTGATTAGGGGAGAAGAGCTGACCTATAAAGTTGCCGATAACCCCACCTTAAAATTTGCCAAGGAATGTGGCATGCAATTTCAGTTTGTCACCAGGGAGGATTATCGATACAAAACTTCCCCTGAGTTTATTGAGCAATTAGAAACCAGATTTGGATCGTTCTATTTGGTTCCAGAGGGAGGTACCAATGAATTGGCGGTGAAAGGCTGCGAAGAAATTTTAAAGGACGTCCAAGATGATTTTGATTATATCTGTTGTGCCGTGGGCACAGGAGGCACTATTTCAGGGCTGATTAATGGCAGTAGTTCAGCCCAAAAGATTCTCGGATTTCCCGCCTTGAAAGGTGGTTTTTTGTCCAAGGATATTAGTAAGTTTGCAAGAAATACAAACTGGTCGTTGATTGAGGATTACCATTTTGGAGGATACGCCAAAATAAATGAAGATTTAATCAGTTTTATTAATCAGTTTAAGAAACAATATCAAATTCCTTTAGATCCTGTTTACACGGGAAAAATGATGTATGGTATTTTGGATTTGATCAAAAAAGGGTATTTTCCAAAGCAATCCAAAATATTGGCCATCCATACGGGCGGTTTACAAGGCATTGCAGGAATGAACATTAATTTAAAGCGAAAGCAATTACCGATAATAGATTAAATAGCATATGAAGCGCATAGTTTTAGTAGCCTTAACAGGAATGTTTTTAGTAGGATGTGGGTCCAAAAGGACTGTGGTTACCAAAAAGAAAGATGTACCCCGAAGAACCGTTTCCGTTCAGGTGGATGTGAAACCTGAAGAGCCTAAAAGTTCTCAAGAAACCAGTAGCACTACACCTCCTAAAACCTATGCCAGTGCTACCGAAGCGTACATAGCTAATTTCAATGCCATTGCCATGGAAGAAATGCGTAAGTATAAAATTCCAGCAAGTATCACTTTGGCACAAGGTATTTTGGAATCTGGTTCCGGTCAAGCACGATTGGCAGTTGAGGCCAATAACCATTTCGGTATCAAATGCCATGGATGGACGGGCCCGAAAATTTATCATGATGATGATGCCTCTCAGGAATGTTTTAGAAAATATACACATGCGGTATCTTCTTTTGAAGACCATTCTGCGTTTTTGACTTCGAGAAGCCGTTATGCCAAATTGTTCGATTACAAGCAGGACGATTATAAATCTTGGGCAAGAGGATTGAGAGCAGCAGGCTATGCTACCGATAGAAAATATCCAGAGAAACTGATCAGTTTGATTGAACGGTACCAATTGTACAAATATGATGAACAAGTTCTAGGGAAAAGGGAAAGTTATACCCCTCCAACCAAAGATGTTGTAGCAAGCAATGATAATGTTACTACTCATGAAGTGGTAAAAGGAGATACCTTGTATTCAATTTCCAAGCGTTATAATACATCGGTGGAATCGATTAGGGAATTGAATGGTATGAGAAGCAACGATTTAAGTATTGGTCAAATGTTAATTATTAAAAATAACTAAAGATGTTATATCAACGAAGTAGTGCACTGTTCAAATTGGCGGAGGAAGTGATTCCTGGTGGGGTGAATTCCCCAGTAAGGGCTTTTAAAGCGGTAGGAGGAACACCAATTTTTGCCAAATCGGCCAAAGGTGCTTATGTATATGATGAAGATGACAATCGCTATATAGATTATATCAACTCTTGGGGACCTATGATTTTAGGTCATGCACACCCTCCCGTAGTTGAAGCGGTTATTGAAAAAGCTAAAAAAGGCACTTCTTTTGGGATGCCAACAGAGATAGAAACCACGATTGCTGAATTGGCAGTTTCTATGGTGCCTAATATTGATAAAATCCGTTTTGTGAATTCTGGAACCGAAGCTTGTATGAGTGCCGTGCGTTTGGCGAGAGGGTTTACAGGAAAAGATAAAATTATAAAGTTTGCAGGTTGCTATCACGGACATAGTGATTCATTCTTGATCCAAGCAGGAAGTGGTGCCGTAACTTTCGGGAGTCCTAACAGTCCAGGGGTAACGCAAGGAACGGCAAAAGATACTTTGCTGGCTAAATATAATGACATTGAGAATGTAAAAGCGCTTATTGAGGCCAATGCAGGGGAAATAGCCTGTATTATTTTGGAGCCTGTGGCTGGAAATATGGGCTGTGTGCCACCAAGAGATAATTTCCTCCAGAAGTTGAGAGCACTTTGTCATGAACATAGCATTCTATTGATTTTTGATGAGGTCATGACTGGTTTTAGATTGGCCAAGGGAGGTGCTCAGGAATTATTCAATGTAGATGCTGATATCGTGTGTTTTGGGAAAGTAATTGGAGGTGGTTTGCCTGTAGGAGCTTTTGCAGCGAGAAACGAAATCATGAATTACTTGGCACCGTTGGGAACCGTTTATCAGGCAGGGACCTTGAGCGGAAACCCGCTGGCAATGGCTGCTGGTTTGGCTATGCTATCGGAATTGAATGGAACCCCAGAAATATTCACTAGACTAGAAGAAAAGACGGCCTATTTACATAAAGGAATAGCCGAAGTGTTGGAGCAACACGAAATCGTGCATACCATCAATAGAGTGGGGTCTATGATTTCGGTACATTTTGCGGAAGATGCTGTAGTGGATTTTGAATCCTCTGCTAAGGGAAATAACGATACGTTTAAGGCCTTTTTCCATGGAATGCTTAATGAAGGGGTGTATATTGCCCCTAGTGCCTTTGAAACATGGTTTATAAGTGATGCACTTTCTTATGAAGATTTGGATGCCACTATAAAAGCGGTGGATAAAGTAGCCGCAACATTAAAATAAAGTATAAAAAAAGCGATTCAGTTAGAATCGCTTTTTTTTATATGTATTTTTTATCTGAAAATTAATTGGCCGAAAGATTTTTGTATTGGAAATACTGGTCTTCAGTTAAAATGCTTTTCATGGATTGATCCAATTCTTTATCAAGTTTCACCTTAGACTCCCAATTAGCATTTAGGTCTTTACTGATAACTTGATATTTTGTTTCGTAAGCTTTGTAAGCTTCATATACTTCCTCAAGAGTATTCGTGTCGAATTTGATGACCTTTCTTAGGTTTTCAGCTTTTTCAGAAGCTACTTTATTAATTTCAATAGTGTTTTGAGCGGTTAAGTTTTCAGCTCCAAAAAATAGGGCTCCTACAAAGAGGCAAAGTGTAATTATTTTTTTCATAAGTAGGTGTTTAGGTTTTAAATTAAACTCTAAAGTAATAAATTTAAAAACGGAAGAATAAAAAAAGCATTGATTTTTACAACCAATGCTTTCTCCACTAACTAAAACTAACTAACCAACCAAAAATCTATCTATTTCTAGGGGATTTCCCTTTTTGTCCTTTCATTTGTTTTTGATACTGAGCCCTTGTTTCTTCCCATTTTTGGTATTGCTCCTCAGTCAAAATGTTTTTTACTTTTTTCTTATACGCAATTTGATGGTCCAATCTAGCATTCATTCTCGCAGCCATTTCATCACTGGTAGGCTTCTGGGTCATGTTTTGTCTAGCCTCCATTTGAGTCTTTCTATATGTGGCTTCTTCAAGGTTGATAACCTGTATTTGTTTTTGTTGGGCCTCTGTTAAATCAAGATTCAACGTCATTCTTTTGGTGTGTATTTCTGAAGCCTGCTCGGGCGTTAAATCTTGTAGCATTCCCATGCGGTCTCCTCTATTTCCTTTTTGGAAGTCTCTAGGGCCTTGTTGTGCGTTGGCCTGAAAAGCAATTAGTGCTATGGCCATCATTAAAATTATTTTTTTCATGGTATTTTGATTTTACGTTACTCTGCTTCTAAGACTGTTCATTTGAAAAATGGTTTAATAAAGGTTTGAATTTTAACTAGTTGTTAACATTTTGGGCCTATCACAAAGTATAGTGGGGTTTTTTTAGACAATGTTATTATCAATGAAGAGCCAATTGCCAATTATGTTGAAAACTAATGTGTAAATAGCTAACTTTGGCAGTAAATAAATTCTCTAAACTATATGAAAAACATTGTTGCAATGTTGGCACTAATAGTGTTGGCAACCTCATGTAAAAATGAAAAAACTAAAGAAGAGGTAATCTCAGAAGAACCTCAGGAAACCTCTCAGGTAGACATGACCAAAAAGTTGAACAAATATGTTTCGGTAAAACTTACTTCCGATATTTCCAAGCTTACCGAAAACGAACGTAAAATGTTACCTATTTTAATTCAGGCAGCTGAAAAGATGAATGATTTGTTTTGGTATGAAGCTTATGGAGACAAGGACGCTTTGCTGAATTCTATTTCAGATCCAGACACTAAAACCTTTACTATTATCAATTATGGACCATGGGACCGTTTGGATGGTAACAAACCGTTTGTAAAAGGTGTTTGGGAGAAGCCTTTAGGCGCTAATTATTATCCTAAGGATATGACGGCAGAAGAGTTTAAAGCTGCTGAGATTGAAGATAAAAACAGTATTTACAATTTTGTACGTCGTGATGAGAACGGAAAACTATATTCCATTCCTTACCACCAACAATTTGAAACGGAAGTTAAGGAAGTGGCCGCTTTATTGATGGAAGCCTCTACTTTGGCGGAAGATGCCGGTTTGAAGGCTTATTTAGAGTTGAGAGCAAATGCCCTTTTAACGGATAACTACCAACCAAGTGATTTGGCTTGGATGGATATGAAATCAAATACTTTGGATATCGTGATTGGTCCAATCGAAACTTATGAAGATCAGATGTTTGGAAACAAGGCATCACACGAAGCTTATGTATTGATTAAAGATCAAGATTGGAGTGCTAAATTGGCACGTTTTGCAAGCTTTTTGCCAGAACTTCAAAAGAACTTGCCGGTGGAAGAAGCTTATAAAACAGAAACTCCAGGAACCGCTAGTGACCTGAATGCTTATGACGTGGTTTATTATGCTGGAGATTGTAATGCCGGTAGTAAAACTATTGCCATCAACTTACCAAATGATGAAGAAGTACAATTGAAAAAGGGAACAAGACGCTTACAGTTGAAAAATGCTATGCGAGCTAAATTTGATAAGATTTTAGTGCCTATTTCAGAAGTTTTGATTGATGAAAGTCAACGTGGCCACATCACGTTTGATGCCTTTTTTGCCAATACTATGTTCCATGAAGTGGCTCATGGTTTGGGTGTTAAAAATACTATTAATGGAAAAGGAACCGTTAGAGAGTCGCTTAAGGAATTGTCTAGTGCTTTGGAAGAAGGGAAGGCGGATGTATTAGGATTGTATATGGTTCAGCAATTGCATGAGAAAGGTGAAATTGATGGGGATATGAAGGATTATATGACCACGTTTATGGCGAGTATTTTCCGTTCGGTGCGTTTTGGTGCATCCTCGGCCCATGGAAAAGCAAACATGATCCGTTTCAATTTCTTTAAGGAAAAAGGAGCTTTCTCTCGATCTGAAGATGGAACTTATAAAGTGAACTACGATAACATGATTGTAGCCATGAAAGATTTGTCAGGTCTGATTTTGAAACTTCAAGGTGACGGTGATTATGCTGGAGTAGAAGCATTGGTGGCTGAAAAGGCTGCTATTTCAAATGAGCTTCAAAGTGATTTGGATAGATTGAGTGCTTCCAATATCCCTGTGGATGTTATTTACGAGCAAGGAACAGAGGTTTTAGGATTGTAGCATACAATTTATATAAACACAAAAAAAGCTTCAGAGTTACTTCTGAAGCTTTTTTATTTTGAATATGTTCTTTGTTTACGATTTAGGATTCAAAATAGCATCGATACGCTCTAGGGCATCTTGCAAATGAATTCTGCTCAATTGGTCGTTGGTTCTGTTTAAACCAGATTTAATGGCACTTTCCAAAGACTTCAATTCTGCTCTTACAACCGCTCTAATATCCGATTGACTTGTAGTGACAGCCGTCGATTTTTGATAGCCTCCAAAGGTAGGTGCTTTCTTTTGACTGTCGGCCGTCATTAAATAGGCTAATCTATCAATGTGTGCACGTTGTAAGTTGCGTCGGTAGGTTTCAATGGACTTTCCACTTTTCAATTCGCTCCAAACACCATTTCTCAAGTCTTTCATCATATCGGTTAAGGCATAGGCAGAATTTCCATATAGCGTTTGTGTTTCAATCAAGCGTTGCATTCTACCCAAACTTAAAATGTCGTCCAAGATATCAGATTGCAGTTTTCTGATACGCTCCACAGCTCCAGAATATTCTATTCTACCAAAGATATCTTTGTCAATTAGCCATTCAGGAGTTGCAAACAATTGCTCGTTTACAAATTTAAGGGCGTTCTTTTGGTGTTCCTTAGGAACTGGTATGTACACGGGACCTTCTTGTTCTGAAGTTTTGTAGTATTCATAAACACCTCCAATATTAACAGACACATGGCCCATGTAACGCTTATACTGCGATACCACATGACCGTACATTTCATCCAAATCGGAATAATCCTCACCTGGTTCTGAAGTCCATTTAATTAAGTTAGGAACAATTCTTTTTAAGTTTTTAATTCCATATTCACTAGCTAAAATTGCATCGTCTCCCAAATCTTCTCTTTGGGAACTTGGGTCCACGATGTCACCCACTTGTTGGTGACCGAAACGGTATAAAGGATCTCCTGCGTGCTCCAAAATCCATTGGTCTAAAGTTGCTTTTTCTTCCTCAGCGGTTTTACCTAAGATTGGGCGGTATCCCCAAGAAATAGCGTATTTATCATAGATTCCAATATTAGGCATCAAGGCTACATCGCCATCTTCAGGTTGTGCTACATAATTGAAACGCGCATAATCCATAATGGAAGGAGCAGTGCTGTATTTTTTTGTGAATTCTGGATCTCTCAGTTTTTCAACCGGATAGGCAACGCTGCTGGCCCAGTTGTGAGGCAATCCTAAGGTGTGCCCAACTTCGTGAGAAGATACAAAACGAATCAAGCGCCCCATGACTTCATCCTTAAACTCAGGTGATTGGGCGTCTGGATTGATGGCAGCTGTTTGAACAAAAAACCAACCTCGCAATAAGGACATTACGTTGTGGTACCAGTTAATGTCGCTTTCCAAAATTTCACCGGTTCTTGGGTCACTTACGTGTGGTCCGTTGGCATTTGGAATAGGGGAGGCCAAGTAACGCACTACAGAATAACGAACGTCCTCAGGGCTCCACTCTGGGTCTTCTTCTGGAGTTGGAGGGTCTTTGGCAATGATAGCATTTTTAAAACCGGCGGCTTCAAAGGCTACTTGCCAATCTTCAATCCCTTGCTTAATGTATTTTCTCCATTTTTCTGGAGTGGCACGATCGATATAGTATACAATTTGCTTTTTAGGCTCCACTAATTCACCACGGTTGAATTTTTCGATGTCTTCATCTTTTACTTCCAATCTCCAACGATCCAAAAACTCCACATCTTTACTTCTTTGAGCTTCCAGGCCGTAATCGGTTTGCGAGGTGGTAAACCAACCAACGCGCTCGTCGAAATAGCGACGTTTCATTGGGATTTCAGGTAACAAAATCATCGAATTGCTCAATTCAATAGAAATGGTTCCTGTACTTGAGTTGGAAGGAGGGTTTCCGGCGTTATAGGTTTTTACATGTCTTACCTCTAGGTTTTTAGGGTAACTTTTAACGCTTTCAATATAGGATTTGTCACTTTCCAATCTTGTGACCTTATAACGTTTTCTAGTGCCTTCAGGAAGTCCGATGGCTTTTACATCTTTTTCAAATAGATCAGTAACATCAATCACGGTTGAGGTAGAATCCTTACCGATCGTTTTTATAGGAAAGGTGTAAAGAACCGGTTCGAAATTGGAATTTACTACCGCTTCGTGTACTGGTAACGAATCAGCTGCTACCACGTTATAGGAAACCACGCGGAGCAATACTTTTTTGTCCTTTTTTTGCCAGCGTAACACCTGCTCATTTTGCTTGCCACCACCAAAGCCTAGTCCGCTGGCTGTTTTTGCAATACGGGTTACCATAAGCATTTCGCGTTCGAAAAGGGAATCTGGAATTTCATAAAAATAGTTTTCGTCTATTTTATGGACAGTAAAAAGACCTTTGTCAGTTTTTGCACTGCTTGTAATTACTTTATCATAAGGTTTCATGTCTCCATTAGATTTCTCTGGAGACGATACTGGCCCAGAAGATACTGTAGCCTTAGATTTGCTAACTTCTTTTGTGGAGGAACATGTCATGACCATGAAGGCCGACATCACTGGAAGTAGTTTAAGGTAAAAATTTCTCAAAATATAGCTGTTTTAAATTGATTGCGTGAAAATAAGGTTTAGCGTATAAAGTGTTAAATACCAATTGGGTTTTAATATTTTTTTAACTAAGATAAATAACTGTTACTAATGTAATTAAAATGTGCTTTTCAGGGAGGATTTATCAGAATTATCTTAATTTTTTATTTGAAATATTAGAGTGTAACGCTAAAGCATGATTGGTTTCAGGGAGATAAGGCCTGACGTATAGGCATAAAAAAAGAACCGCATTGGGGAACGGTTCTTTTTCGTGGACAATTTGATGTTGAGGCCGGATGTTAGCTAACGGCTTCTACAAAAAGTCCTTCTTCAGTTTTGTTTACTTTGGCCACACCATGTTTGGTAAGACCTTTAATGGTTTTGTCCCATTTTTTATTGCTCAATCCAGACTTCACTTTTAAGGTGTTTAAGTCTATAGGAGATTCTGCTTTTAAAAGTTCGAACAGAGCTTTTTCCTCCTCGTTCATTTCTGGTCCTTTTCTTTCCGGTTTCATTTGCGGGAAGAACAGTACTTCTTGGATGGATTGGTTGTTGGTCAAGAACATGATCAAACGGTCCATTCCAATTCCCATTCCAGATGTAGGAGGCATTCCGTATTCCAAAGCTCTTAGGAAGTCGAAGTCGATAAACTGCGTTGCTTCGTCGTCTCCTTTTTCGGCCAATTTCAATTGGTGTTCGAAACGTTCTCTTTGGTCGATAGGGTCGTTCAACTCTGAATAGGCATTGGCAATTTCCTTACCACATACCATCAATTCAAAACGCTCTGTCAACTCAGGATTTTCTCTATGCTCTTTGCACAATGGGCTCATCTCTTTTGGGTAGTCTGTAATGAAGGTTGGCTGAATGTAGTTACCTTCACATTTCTCACCAAAAATCTCATCGATCAATTTTCCTTTACCCATGGTATCATCTACTTCAATACCCATGCCTTTGGCGGCAGCTCGTATTTCATCTTCAGATTTTCCTGTGATGTCAAAGCCTGTAAATTCCTTAATGGAATCGGCCATGGTTACGCGTTTGTACGGTGCCTTGAAGTTTATTTTGTGCTCTCCAAAGGTAGCTTCTGTAGTTCCGTTTACGGCGATGGCGCAGTGCTCCAACAGTTGTTCACAGAAATCCATCATCCAGTTATAATCTTTATAGGCTACATAAATTTCCATAGCCGTAAATTCTGGGTTGTGGGTTCTGTCCATTCCTTCGTTACGGAAGTTTTTGGAGAATTCATATACACCATCAAACCCACCAACAATCAGACGTTTTAGGTAAAGCTCGTTGGCGATTCGCATGTACAATGGAATGTCCAAAGAGTTGTGGTGCGTGATAAACGGTCTCGCTGCTGCACCACCCGGAATAGGTTGCAATACAGGAGTTTCTACCTCAAAATAGCCAGAGTCGTTAAAAAACTGACGCATGGCATTGAAGAGTTTGGTGCGCTTTACAAACACTTCTTTCACTTGTGGATTTACCACTAAATCGGCGTAACGTTGTCTGTAACGTTGTTCCGGATCTGTAAAGGCATCATATACCACACCATCTTTTTCTTTAGGAAGTGGTAATGGTTTTAAGGACTTGCTCAATACGGTAAAGTCTTTTACCATAATGGTTTTTTCGCCTACTTGTGTAAGGAACAATTTACCTTCAATTCCTATAAAATCTCCAAAATCCAATAATTTTTTAAAGACTTCGTTGTATTTGGTTTTGTCTTCACCTGGACAGATTTCGTCTCTGTTGAAGTACACTTGTATTTTTCCTTCAGAATCCTGAAGCTGTGCAAAGGATGCTTTTCCTTGAACTCTCATGGACATTAATCGACCAGCTACCACCACTTTTTTGCCTTCTTCAAAATTCTCCTTCACCTGTTTAGACGTGTGGTCTACAGGGTAGAGGTTGGCAGGATAGGGATTGATTCCCAATTCACGAAGTTTGGTTAATTTCTCTCTTCTTACGAGTTCTTGTTCTGAAAGTTGCATGCTAATAAATTTTGAACTGCAAAATTACATTATTTGCCAAAATTAGCATACAACTTTCAGTTTGAATTTTTGGATAGAAAAATTTAGCGAAATATTAAGAAATAAAAGGAAAAGGACGTGTAACGAATGCATAGTCTTGCAAGACAGATAGGGTGTAATAATTATAATTTTTTTAAATGAGTATTTGGAGAGTTTTGATATCCATAATTTGCCCACCTTTGGCTGTTTTGGATAAAGGCTGTGGTTCTGTTTTAATCGTGTTTTTATTGTGGTTGTGCGGTTGGGTCCCTGGAGTGATTGCCGCCTTGGTAATTGTTAACAATCCAAAAAGGTAGGAGTAGATTGTAGGGCTTTGATGTAAAGGTTTGTGCCTTTTATAATGTATCTTTGTAGGGCAATCTAAACTTTTACCAATGAACAAAATTATTTGGGTCCTTTTGGGGATTCTATTGACTACTGCAACGAGTTGCGAATTTTCCGAGAACATCTATATCTACGAAAATGGTTCTGGAAAAATGGAATTTACCTTTGATGCTTCTGAAATGATGAAAATGACAGGGGATGAATTGACCAAAGAAAGCGAGGAAAAAGTAGATTCTACCTTTACGTTTAAAGAGCTTTTGGAAGAGAGGAAGGACAGCATTTCCAAATTGTCCAAGGAACAGCAAGAGGTGTTGAAGGGTTTGGAAAACTATTCTATGCACATGCTTATGGATCCCTCTTCAAAAACCATGAAGTTCGATCTGTTTACCAATTTTAAGGATGTAGACGAATTACAGGACATGTTTGCAGCCATGACCAAAATGCAGGCAATGGGAGACGAAAAGGGAGCTGGTGGAAACAATAAGTTTTCTTCTTTAGAACAAGAAACTTCGGAATTGAAATACAGTTATAATGGTAGAAAATTTACTAGGAAATCCAAGATTATCAATCAAGAATTGCATCAACAAATGGTGGATAGCTTGAGTGAAATGGCCATGGTGTATGAGTCTTCAACCTATAAGTTGAACTATCATTTTCCACGTCCCATCAAATCTGTTTCCAATGAAGCGGCCTTGTTTAGCGACGACCGAAAAACTGTAACGGTAGAGTTTCGATTTATGGAATATCTAAAGAACCCAGAAGCGTTGAATCTAGAAGTGATATTAGAGAAATGAGTTTGAACAAAGTAGTACAAATACAGGATTTAGGATTAAAGGATTATAATGACACTTGGGATTATCAAGAGTCACTTTTTAAAAGTATTCTCGATTTAAAAATTAAAAATAGGCGGGAGGCAAGCAATGAGCCTACTCCCAATTATTTATTGTTAGTAGAGCATCCGCATGTGTATACTTTGGGGAAAAGTGGTGACTTGGCCAATCTTTTGTTAAATGAGGAGCAGTTAAGGGCTAAAGGAGCTACATTTTATAAAATCAATAGAGGAGGCGATATTACCTACCATGGACCAGGACAAATTGTAGGATACCCTATTTTGGATTTGGACAATTTCTTTACAGATATCCATAAGTATCTTAGATTCCTTGAAGAAATGGTAATCCTTACCTTAGATGAGTATGGCTTAAAGGCAGAACGAAGCGAAGGCGAAACAGGTGTTTGGTTGGATGTAGGAACTCCGTTTGCCAGAAAAATTTGTGCTATGGGAGTAAGGGCTAGCCGTTGGGTGACAATGCATGGATTTGCTTTGAATGTGAATGTAGATTTGGGGTATTTTGATAATATCATCCCTTGCGGTATCAAAGGGAAAGCAGTAACCTCATTAAATGTTGAATTAGGCCTTAAAGAAGTCGATGAAAATGAAGTCAAGGAAAAGCTTCTGAAACATTTTCAACAGCTTTTTGAGGCGGAATTGAGTACGATGCCCTTTACGTTGTAAATCTTAATAATATATTTTTAAAATAGAAAACCCCAAAGTCCTCAAGAGTCCTTTGGGGTTTTTTATAGATAAGGGGCCTAAATTATAAGCTTATTTAATTACGCTCAATTCTCCAGAAGCCAAAGCATCTTGTAAATTGGCCGATACTTCTTTGTATTGGTTGAAGAATTTTTTGCCATCTTGTCTTTTCAGTACCACAATGGTGTTTCCGTTTTTATCTGCCTTAATTTCAGACACTACTACGGGAACGTTATCTACACTATTGTAAGAGGCAACTCCACCACGTTTGACAACGAGATTAAGTTTTGGAAAATCAATATCTTTAAAAGTTTGACTTTCGGGAGTGTTGATGGTTAGAACATCTCCTATCACTACTGAATCTTGAATGTTAGACGTTGCGCTAAAACTGTTAAAATTTAAAAATAACGCAAAAATTAAGGTGTAAACTGCATTTTTCATAATTATAGTATTAAAATCGGGTGCAAATTTACAGAATATACATAGAATAAAATCAGAATTCTTTGTTAAAAAATACCTTGTAATAGTGCATTTTTTTGGCTTCGTCATAACCGCGTTCTAAATAATCCTCTGAAGCATCGGGCGCATCAATATCCAGTTTAATTTGAATGTTGGTATCTAGTTTGATTTCGCTTTTAATTTTTTGCTTTTGCTTTTTAAGGACCACTTCGGAAATGTCGAATTGGTTACGGATTACGATGTTGTGATCGGTTTCGTAGTCCTTTTTAAAGTCGTCAAACAAAGTTCTATGTTTTTCTTCTTCAAAGACTTCTTCCTTAAAATTTTCAACATTTACGATTTCACGTTCCTTAAAGAAATCTACTGTTTTGGCCAAGAAATTACTGTGTTCCTGTCCTCCAAAATTAGGCTGTACCACTTCCTTTGAAAATTCACGGCACATCTCGATGTAGTTTTTGGTGTGTTCATTGGAATCATCAGGGTATTTTACATTTAAAAAACTCTTGATCCAATATTGGGTGTCGTAGTTGTTATGGTCTACACTCAGCACAATTTTACCTTCGGCGTCTGCAGCGTTCAGGATCAAACAACCTTTGTCTACTTTTTTAGTTTGAATCCCAGACTGTACATAAATGTCGTAGCTGCCATTTTCCATATAGGTCTGGAAAAAGTTGGTTTTGTTTTCAATTTTGAAAATTCCCACGGCGTCTGTTGTATAGTCTTCGTACTGGATGTCGTGAAACATGCAAACAATGACATCTCCAGTTTTTATTTGTGCCGAATTGGATTGCTCAAACAAATGGTTGACTACATGTTTTGAAACGTCAATAAAATCTGTGTCGTCTGCCAAAAGTTGAGAAGCGTAACTGTTTATTTCATTCAATTCTATATTGGAATGGTGATTGAAACGATAGGTCTCTGCAATAGATCCAAAAGGGCGAAGTAAATAGGGGAGCAGTAGTTCGTAGCTAACTTCGTCAAAGTCTAAAAGGTTTTCTGAAAAAGCATTTTTGGTGCTGTTGAATTTATTGCCCACCTTGTGGATGATGCATTTTGATATAGAAGCTTTTGTGCGTTTGATCATGATTTGGAACTCTGAATTTTCAAGCTGCAATACTACTAAAAATTGAAGAGATTAGATCATAAAAAACGCCAAAGAAAACTTTGGCGTTTAATCCGAGGGGACTATAATTCGGCTGTCTTGGCGTATAAGATTATACTTTTGGTGTTTGTATAACTAATTGTAATAAAGTGAAATATACAAAATTTTGGCCGTGATTGCAAATAGAACTTTTACTTGTTTTATAATATAATCCTTAATGTCTTTAATTTATTTTGTAGATAATCAAACTGTTGGAGTCTCCTTTGGTGACTATTTCAACATTTTTGTCTTTATCAATTGAATCTAGATCTATTGCTGAATTTCCATAAATTGGAAAGTTAGGGATGGCCTTTCCTTGGCTGTCAAACAGGTATACTTTTTTGGACTGCAAATCGGTTACGGAGACGTAAATCTTGTCATTTACATAAAAGATTTTGGGAGCCGTATATTCGCCGTAATCCAATTCAATAGGATGTGATTTGATGTTCAGTTTGTTTTCAGAAAGTGTCACAAAGGTTTTGCTGGTGGCGTCAATTTTGTGCGACTCATTCAGGTTGAGGTTGGCACTGTTCATTTTACCGCTTTGATTTACCTGTACCAAGGCTCCATTAGTGGAGGTTGTGGTGAATTTATCTTCGTATAAGTAAATGCTGTTATCGGAAAAATTGATGGCATCGTTCACTTTAATTCTGGTTTTTCCAACACGGTCCAAAATTTTTAGAGTAGTTCCTTCAGCAAACACAATGTAGTCTTTTCTTCCTATTCTAAAGTGTTGTGGTTGCGAAGAGATGGTATTCTTGGCCTTATTGAATGTAAAGCCGTTAACAGTTTTTCCCTTTTGGTCGTACATCAATACCTCTTTTCCTTGAGTCACCATCAATCTATAGTTTTTCTTTTTGTCGTAATCAAAAACCGATAGAGGTTGGGTGATTTTGTCTTTAAAATTTAATGGAAATGGCGATACATCCTTACCGTTTCTGGCTATTACATAAATTCTGTTTGGTGTGGCAAACGCCAGTTGAAGACGCCCATTTTTGTACATGTCAATCTGTTCTATTTTACCTAGGATCTTAGCCTGAAGTTGTTTCTTCCAATAGATCTTTCCTTCGTTGGAAATGAGGTATAGATTGTTTTTGATATCCTGTACCACAATGTCCTTTTGTTTGGTAATGTGGTTGGTGATAAATTGTGGTGTGGTTAAAAGGTCGTTGTCTAAGGTAATGGTGAACTCCTCTGAAATGTCGTTGGAGCTTTGTTTGGCTTTGTGCTTTTTTATGACAGCATTTACGTGGGCAAAATCCGTGTCATAAATAAATTGTAGGGCAGAGGCTTTATAGTTGTCTGCATCTATAGCTAAATCTTCGGAAAAGTTTTGTTTTAAAACTGAAAGCAATGCTTTGTTGTTACCATATAATAGTAAGGATGATTCATCGCTTAGTTGTGTTGTAAGGTTTTGGTAATAACTTTCAGAGGAAAGGGTATGGTCGTTTTGGTAATTGGCAATAAACTCTTTTAGTAATTCGATGCTGTCGCTAAACACAAAATAGTCATCCAAATTGATGAAGTTGCTTGCTGTGTCAAAAGTAATAAGAGGGTAAAATTCTTTTTTGAATACATCCGGTTGCCCAAATGTGTAAATGGAAATGTTTCTATAGGTTTCTACTAAGGTATTTTCTTTTAAATGTTCCAAAGTGGAAGTTGGGTCTATAGAGTTTAAGAATATTGCTTTAGAGCCATTTTCGTCAATAGCACCAACTTCATTGATGTTTTCAAAAAGAGGATTTTGTATTGTTATGGAATCTCTTTTAGAAAACAGCTCTAGTTGTTCGTGAAAAGTTTTATAGTTATTGAAGGTGAAACTCAAAAAAGCCTCTGTTCCAGGCGGGCATACGTGGCTTATTTTGTTTTCTTGGGGAATGGTATTTTTGAAAATGTTAATCAAACTTTTGGTAGAATCCAGAGCTTTGGTGATTCCGTTTAAGTTAACGTCGTCTTGGGACATGGTTAGGTCTACCATGAGGTAGTCTGAGAGTTTTGCTTTAGACAATTCTTCCGATTGAAAAATAGTAGGGAATTGCTTGTTGGATGTGAAAATAGCAGAAACCGTTTTGTCGTTTGATGAAGCATTTAACGCTTTTTGAAATTCTAAATCGGTGATTGGTTTTGGGGTGGCCAATTCAACGGTTTCTTTAGAATTGGAAGCAAACAATATGCTGTCAATAATGGTGCTGTAAAATATCTGATCTTCTACCGTGGTTTTATGGATGGTTCTATTTTTGGTTTTGAGAACCTCGTCTTTATGTTTTGTTAGGGAATCGAATTTTATTAAGGTAGGGGTGTTTTTGGTGATTAACGTAACGCCTAAACTGTCTTTAGGGTTGGAGCTGAAACAAATTAATACAGGGTTGTCTGTGTTGAGGTGTTTTAAAAATTCAAGGTGTTTGAAAGAGCTCTTGGTATTTTTGTTTTCTGAAAGTGCTTCAATTAAATCATTGTTTTTAAAATTGCTTCTCAGATTGCCAAGGTTTGATGTTTTTAGAACAACACTGGTGTTTTCGGGAATTAGGTGGCTTAATTTGGTCTGCTTGGTATAGTTTGAATCGCAGCTAAAAAAAAGCAGGATCAGGAGACTTGCAAAAACGTATTTCATTAAGAGGGGTTTTGAGAAAATGGACTTTTCAAGGCAAATATACTGAAACAGAATCAAAAAAAGTGATTCACCGTTTTAGGTGTATACCATTATATATAGGTAAGGTTAATTTTTTCAGTTATAGTTCAAATTTTAATTGTTCAGGCAGTAGCCTAAAAGATTTTCTGTGGTATTTGGTAATGCCATATTTTCTAATGGCTTCTCTGTGTTCTTTGGTGGGATAACCTTTGTTTTTTTTCCAATTGTACATTGGGAATTCTTCATGGATTTTATCCATATAGGCGTCGCGTTCCGTTTTGGCAATAATTGAAGCAGCTGCGATACTTAGGTATTTACCATCTCCCTTGATAATTGTTTCAAAAGGAATATCCTTAAAAGGTTTGAATCTGTTGCCATCCACTATGATGAATTCTGGTTGAGTATGCAATTGCTCAATTGCTTTGTGCATCGCCAATATGGAGGCGTTCAGAATATTGATGCTGTCTATCTCGTCGGGCCAAATATGGGAAAAGGCAAATGCTTCAGCCTTTTCTTCTATAACAGGTTTAAGAAGCAGTCGTTTGTGCTCTGTAAGAGTTTTTGAATCATTTATCAAATCGTTTTTTAAGTTAGAAGGTAAAATAACGGCAGCGGCTGTTACAGGTCCTGCCAAACAACCACGGCCAGCTTCATCGGTTCCACATTCTATTGAGAATTTTGAAAAATTAGATTTAAGAGTCAAAATGTTAAAATTTTAATGATATTATATTTTGTTCTGAATAAATGTAATTATAATTTAAATTTTTATGAATAATTATTTTAATAGGACCAGTGTTTATGCTGGTTTTGAGAGTGTTGAGTGTTAACATTATTTTAATAAAATAACTTGTTTATTTAATATTTAATTATGATGTTTGCGCAAGACTAACTCAAATAATTGTTTTATGAAATTAAAGTTAACATGGTTAATGACGCTATTTATGGCGTTAGTGATGCAGTTTTCTTTCGCGCAAGAAAAAACGGTCACTGGAACAGTTATATCAGAAGCAGATGGCTTGCCATTGCCTGGTGTAAATGTAATTGTAAAAGGAACTACTAGAGGTGTTCAAACTGACTTTGATGGTAATTATACTATTACCGCAAATGTAGGTGAAACTTTGGTGTTTTCATTTGTTAGTATGAAAGCTGTTGAAATTGTAGTAGGCACAAGTAATTCTATAAATGTTTCAATGCAGGAAGATATTGCTGCGTTAGAAGAAGTTGTGGTAGTAGGGTATTCTTCCCAAGACAAAACTAAAGTGTCTGGGGCGGTTTCTGTTGTAAATGCAGAGGCTATTGAACAAGTACCGTTGGCTTCTTTTGATCAAATTCTACAAGGTCAGGCGCCAGGGGTTCAGATTTCTGCTGGTTCTGGTCAACCAGGAGCATCTGCTAGAGTAAGAATTAGAGGTAATGGGTCTATCAATGGAAGTAATGATCCGTTGTATATTATAGATGGTATTCAAGTTTCTGCAGGAGATTTTGCCGCTATCAACCCTAATGATTTTGAAAACATTTCTATTCTTAAAGATGCTAGTGCAACAGCACCTTATGGTTCTAGAGGAGCTAATGGGGTAATTGTTGTTACTACTAAAAAAGGAGCTTTTGGTGAAAAGACACGTTTTACATATAGAACTCAGTACGGGGTTTCTCATGTTGGGAACTCTCGTTTTGATTTAATGAATTCTTCTCAATTGCTTAACTTTCAAAAGTTAGTGGGTAGAGGTACGGGGGCAAGCTTGTCTGATGCAGAAATTGCTGAGTTATCTCAAACCAATACTAATTGGGAAGATTACTTTTTTAGAACAGGTCAAACTGTAAGTCATGAATTAGCGATGACTGGAGGTTCTGAAAAATCTCGTTTTTATAGCAGCATTAGTTACTTCGATCAAGAAGGTATAGCTGATAGATCAAACCTGAAACGCTTTACTTTACGTAACAACTATGAAGTAAGACCTAATGACAAAACTAAGATTGGTTTGAATACATTAGTGGCTTATGCTATATCAGATTTGATTGACTCAGAAAGCTCAATTACATTGCAAAACCCTTATGCAGCTGTATACTTGGCTTCTCCTTACTATACTCCTTACAAAGAAGATGGAAGTTATAACACAAGTAATGGTAATGTAGGTGCTAATGCCTTGGAGAATCTTCATGTAAACGGGAGAGAGAACAAGCAGATCAGATTTGTAGGTTCTGGTTTTGCAGAAAGAGAATTGTTTAAGAATATTAGTGCGCGTACAGATTTGGGGGTTGATTATAGTCAAGATAATACTTTTAGATTTGCTGACCCTTCAACTTATTATGGTAGTATTACTGAGCCTGGATTTGCAGGATTCTATACAGAGGCTAATAGTTATTATGCAAATATTACATCTACAACAAGATTGATGTATGAAAATACTTTCGCAAACAAGCACAATTTTACTGCAGGGGTATTTATGGAGTACGTAAAAACACATGCTAGATCTAGTAGTTTTACTGGTTATGGTATCAACCCTACCTTGCCAGGAGTTCCAGCAGGTATTAGTGAAGGTACTCCTGAAAATGAGTTAATTCCTTCAGTAGGTGGTTCTGTAACTGAGCGTGGTTTATTTTCATATTTTGGTGTTGCAAATTATGATTATGATGGTCGTTTTGGTTTAGATGTTTCTTTGAGAAGAGATGCTTCTTCTAAATTTTCAGATGAGAATCAATGGGGGACATTTTATTCTGTTGCTGGTAGATGGAATATTTCTAATGAAGCCTTCTTGTCAGGTAATAGAACAATCAACAATTTAAAACTTAGAGCAAGTTATGGTACTTCAGGTAACCAAAACGCAGTAGCTGATTTTGCTTATGCTACCGAATATGGTCAAACTTCTTATAATGGAAATACAGGTATTGCTTTTGGAAGAATTGGAAATGAGGATTTGAAATGGGAAACTTCTAACCAATTTAACGTTGGTATTGATTATGATTTATTTGATTACAGATTGTCTGGTACAGTTGAGTACTATAATAATAAAACTACAGACTTATTTGTAACTTATAACTTGTCTCAAGCTTCTTCTGGAGTATCTAGTATCCAAGCTAATGCAGGTTCTATGAGAAATGCAGGTGTTGATGTAAGTTTAACTGGGGTTCTTGTTAGAACTAATGATTTTGAGTTTGAGGTAAATGGTAACTTCAACTATAACAAGAACGAAATCTTGGATTTAGGACAAGTTAGCCAATTTGAACAAGGAACTTCAATTATTAGAGAAGGTTTACCTTTAGGTTCTCATTATATTGTAAAATGGGCAGGAGTTAACCCAGCAAATGGTGAGCCATTGTATTATGATATTGATGGAAATGTAACCAATGTATATAGTGAAGCTAACTCAGTAGCTGACTTTGGAAGTTATAACCCAGTTTGGACTGGTGGTTTTGGTGCTAAATTGAAGTACAAAGCATTTGAGGTATCTACTTTGTTTAGTTTTGCCGCTGATTATTATAGATTTAACAACCAAACATTCTTCCAAGAAAACCCTAACTTTGCTCAGTATAACTTGTCAACAATCATGTTAGATATGTGGCAACAACCTGGAGATATTACAGAAGTACAAAGTTACTTGTATAATAGAGAATTCTCTTCTAAGGATATTGAAGACGCTTCATTTACAAAGTGGAGAAATTTAACGGTAGCTTATAATTTACCACAAAGATATATTGATAGCATTGGATATATCACTGGATTAAGAGTGTACGCTCAAGGTCAAAACTTATATACTTGGACTAAGTTTACTGGTTTCGATCCAGAGGATAGTAACAATATTGCACAGTATGAGTATCCAACACCAAGAATTTTTACAGTTGGATTGGATCTTAAATTTTAAAAAAAAATAATATGAAAAAAATATCAAAATATCTATTGTTGGCTCTACTCCTTGGCTTTGCTTATTCTTGTGAGAATGCATACAATGTAGATCCAGATGATGAAATTTTAGAGGAAAATTCTTTTACGAATGTTGACGATTTAGAAAGAGGTGTATACGGTGTTTATGCTGGTATATCTGGTTCTAATATCATTGGTTGGTCATCACGTTTTTCAGATGACTGTAGAATTGGTGAAACAAATAGAGGACAAGGAATTCAGGTACATAGATGGTCTATCAACCCAGGGACTGATGAAGTAGGAAGTTTATGGGGTAATATGTACAACGTTATTGCAAGAACGAACAGGTTATTGGAGGCAATTGATAAAATTTCTCCTTTAAATGAAGAGGAAGAAGCTACAATGCAAAGAATTAAAGCTGAATGTTTGGCTATTAGAGCAATGCAACATTTTGATTTGATGAGATTGTATGCGCAAGATTACGAATCAGCTTCTTTAGCTGTGCCAATCATTGATGGTGTTTATGTTTTTGAGCAATTCCCTAGAAATACTGTAGGCGAGGTGTTTGGTTTTGTAAAAACTGACTTAGCAGAAGCCTATAATTTGTTGAGTGCATCTTATACAGATAATACAAGATTCACTAAAACTGGTATTGCTGCTTTAAGAGCAAGAGTTGCTTTATATGAAAAGGATTATGCTTCGGCTATTAGCTTTGCGACTCAAGTAATTAATGCATCCCCTTTGGCTACATCGTCTGAGTTTCAGGGAGTTTTTACAGATCAAGTGGAAACGGAAGTTGTTTTTAAATTAGCTAGAACTACTGGTGATGGTTCTGTAGGAACTTTGTTTACAGATACTAACGGAGATGTGTTTTTTAACTTATCTTATGGCTTGTACTATCATATGGCTCAAAATGGTTTCACAAATGATATTAGAACTTATGTAAATATTGATGTTGCTAATTTTGATGAAAATAACCTTATGGTTGGTAAATATCTAGGTTCAGATGCTAATTTTGGTCTTAACGATATTAAAGTTTTCAGAACTGGTGAGCAATATTTAATTAGAGCAGAGGCTTATGCTAGAACTGGATCTTTAGATTTAGCTGCGGCAGATGTACAAACTTTAAGAAATGCTCGTGTAGTACCTGGAGGGGAAGCAGTAACTGTATCTTATACTAATGTAAGTAACGCAGTTAATGACATTTTAGGAGAAAGACGTTTTGAATTGGCATTCGAAGGGCATAGATCTTTTGATTTAAGAAGATATGGATTGGGTGTAAACAGAAATGCTGACGATTGTTCTCAAGCTGCTGACCCTTGTGCATTAGATGCTACTGATTACAGAATGGCATTGCCTATTCCGTCAGCGGAAATTTTTGCCAATGATGTTATTCAACAAAACAATCAATATTAATTTTTAAGAATAAAAAAATGAAAAAGTATTTATTTATACTGTCTATATTTTCGCTTTTCTTGACTTCGTGTGAGGAGCAAGAGGCGGAAGTATATAATGGTAACAGTTTATTATATTTTACCGAAAGTACTTCCAGTAAGTTTTTTGTTGAAGATACTGCTGAATCAAGTACTCAGATAGTTGTTGGGGTTACAAAAGCTTCTTCTTCAGATAGAACATTTACAGTGGCTGTGAATGAAGGTTTAACTACTGCAACACCTGATCAATATGAGTTTAAGTCATATACATTTACTATTCCTGCAAATGAATATCTTGGCTATATTGAAGTTTATGGAAATTTTGATGCCATCTCAACAGATGGGTCAACATTAGCGATAGATTTAGTTGATATGCAGGAAGGTGAAGTTGCTGGTTTTGACAATACCTATCTTTTAAGCTTAAATCAATATTGTTTGATTGATATCCCTGGAACATCATTTAATGGCTCTGCTTATATTGGTACATCGTTGGTTAATAACTTTGAAGGAGAGTTAGTGCCAACAGGCGGATTGAATGAGTATGCTGTTGATAATGCTTGGGGAGAGTTTGTAGCTGCGGCCACAGGGTCTGATGATTACTTAGGGCAGTATTATTATCCTGTTGTTATCCAAATAGGTTGTGATTTTAGTGTGGATGTAACGCCTACAACTACGAATGCAGTTGCTGGTGATGAAGATAGTACTGGTGAGTATAATCAAGCTACAGGAACTATTTATCTAAGTTTGACACAAGGCTTATTCACCCAGCCTTTTAATGTAGAGGTTGAATTAGCTCTTTATTAAAATCAAGATACAGATAATGAAAAGCCAGAAAGTTGATAGATTTTCTGGCTTTTTTATGTTTAAAATTAAGTTTATAAAATTTACTATAGGATGTAATTAACGGTTTAGTAACATTTATTGTTAAAAGATTTGGAAACAAAAAAGGAAGCGTTAAAAAGGCTTCCTTTTTTGTTTTATCTGATCTATAAGGTTATATTTGGCCGGTTTAAAAAAACACCTACAAAATGAAAAAAATTACATTGATTGCTCTAATCTTAGCACAAGTTAGTGTGATGGCACAAGATGCAAAGAGTATAGAGAAATATCTAAAGCAAGAGGATAAGGTAAAATTAATCGAATTATCAGAAAAAATTAAAATCTCTTCTGATAGATCTTTAAAGGAAGCTAGGAAAAAGTATGCGGATACTATATCCATTAATGGGAAACATGCTACTTTAAAAGGTGTACGTATTGATGGAAGTCCTATCTATATTACTAGTTTTAATGCTGGCGCTGCTACTACAGTTAAAGCAGATGAATTATACGAAGGAGGTTCACTTGGTTTAGATCTTTCAGGTAATGGATTAACCTTAGGCTTGTGGGAAGGGGATGCTGTAAGAAAAACTCATCAGGAATTAACTGGGAGAATTGATCAAAAGGATTTTTTATTGTTTACTCAGGCTAATGATGAAACAAACCATGCAACTCACGTGGCGGGTACCATGATTGCTTCTGGAGTTAATTCTGACGCAAAAGGAATGGCCTATGAAGCTTCAATTATAGCTTATGATTGGGCGGATGATTTGTCCGAAATGACCAATGAAGCAGCTTCTGGAATGATTTTATCAAATCACTCTTATGGAACAGCTGTATTTAATAAAGCTGGAGAGTTACAAGTACCTGTATATTGGTTTGGTAAATATGATAGTAATTCTAGGGATATGGATAATTTGCTTTATAATGCACCTCATTATTTACCGGTTATTGCGGCAGGAAATGATAGAGCATCAAGTGCATTGGCAACCAATAAAGGAGGGTATGATATGTTATGTGGTCATACCATGTCTAAAAATGCCTTACTTGTTGGGGCTGTTAATCAGGTTAACAATTATACAAGTTCTTTAAGTGTTAGCATGAGTAATTTTAGTAACTGGGGGCCGACTGATGATGGAAGAATTAAACCGGACATTGTTGCTAAAGGTGTAGCTGTGCTATCCTCTGTAGCTACAAGTAATACTGCCTATTCTAGTTTTCAAGGTACTTCAATGGCTACCCCAAGTGTTACAGGAACATTGGCTTTGTTGCAGGAGCATTATCATAACTTGAACGATAATTATATGTTGGCTGCTACAGCTAAAGGTTTGGCTATTCACACAGCTAATGAGGCAGGGTTTGGAAATGGGCCTGATTACAGATTTGGTTGGGGACTATTAAATGCAGAGGCAGCTGCAAACGCTATTACAAATGAGGGAGCCTCTTCAATAATATCTGAAACATCAATTGCTAATGGCGAAACTTTTTCTACAAGTGTTACTGCATTAGGAGGGGAGGCTTTGGTAGTAACGGTTTGTTGGACGGATCCTAAAGGAAATGTTTTCAGTGGGACTCAAGCTGAGATGTTAGATAATCCTATTGCAATGTTGATAAATGATTTGGATGTTAGAGTAACTAAAGGATCAGAAGTTAATTATCCTTGGAAATTAAATGTGGCATCTCCTGGAAATGCTGCCACTAAAGCTGATAATAGTGTAGATAATGTAGAAAAAGTGGAAGTTTCAAATGCAAGTGGAGAGTATACTATCACAGTTTCTCATAAAGGAACCTTGCAAGGAGGTTTACAAAACTTTTCTTTAATCGTAACAGGAATAGATGCTACTTTGGGGGTTGAGGATAACGAAATTCAAAATGTCGCTGTTTGGCCAAACCCAGCTAAAGATTTTATCAATTTAAAATTAACTTCTGTAGAAAACAATTCTAAAGTTAGTTTATATGATATTCATGGACGTATGGTTTATCATGGAGGCTTAAAATCTTCTAGTTTGTTGCATACTATTAATGTTAAGGAGTTTTCTACTGGTGTTTATTTCTTGAACGTTGAAAATGGTACACAAACCTTTAACAAGAAAATTGTTATTGAATAATTTTTAGTTGCAATAGAACTTAACTTAGAGTTGAGTTTTAAGTAAAAAAAACCGCAATAGGGAATTCCTTATTGCGGTTTTTTTATTGTTGACTCCATGAGATACATCATTTTGAAGGAATATCAAGACATTGTTCTCTTGGTTTTGCCTATAATATTCTAACTTTATTTTCGTTTTAAATACTTATTTTTGCTCCATATTTTACTACAGGTATGAGGAAATTACTTTTCAGTGTTTTTGTTTTGGTAACGACTTTAATGAGTGCTCAGGTCAAGAAATTTGAGAAGCCATTAGCTAATGAAGGAAGGACATCTATTGATACAACAAAGGCCAATATAAACGGAGACAAAAAAAGTAAGTCAAAAGATAAATCTGCCACCATCGACATGTACAAAATGGTGTCCTATAAAAATGACACCACTTTTGTAGATACCTCACTTACCATTAAAAAAGACTACAAGTTTAATTACCTAAGAAAGGATAATTTTGAACGTATCAATTTCTTGAATACTGGGCAAACATTCAATTCTCTAAGTTATAATGTTTCAAATACAGATGTGATGCCTGTATTTGGAGCTAGGGCAAGACATTTCAATTATATGGAAATTGAAGATATTTATTATTACGAAGTTGCCACACCATTTACAGAGTTATGTTATAAAACGGTCTTTGAGCAAGGCCATTTGTTGGACGCCTTATTCAGTGTTAACACTTCTAAACAGCTTAACTTCACTTTAGCCTATAAAGGTTTACGCTCTTTAGGGAAATACCAGCATCAACTTACAAGCACTGGTAATTTTAGGTTTGTTACCAATTATTCCACCAAGAATAATCGTTATAAAATGAGAGGGCATATTGTCATGCAGGATTTAATGAATGAGGAAAACGGTGGTTTAAGGGATATAGATTTGGTTAATTTTGAATCGGGGAATAAGGAATTTAAGGATAGGTCCGTATTTGATCCTGTTTTTGAAAATGCCGAAAATATTTTGGAAGGAAAGCGTTTTCATCTAGAGCACCAATATCAAATTACGAAAGCTCATGATTCACTTCAAAAGCCAAACTTTTATGTTGGGCATTTTATTTCCTTTGAGGATAAGTATTATCAATTTGTGCAAAGCTCCAGAAACGATTTTTTTGGCGAAGCATTTTTGACAAACAAAATAAATGACAAAGTGACCTTGGAAGATTTTAGAAATCGATTTTATGTTCATTTCAAAGAGAAAACATTGGGTAATATTAAGGTAAATGTAGATTATTACAATTATAATTACGGATATGATGCTTTGGTAATTTTGGAAGGCAATGCAATTACCAATCGTTTAAAGGGTGATGTTTTAGAGGCAGGAGGAAGTTACGCTAATAGTTTTGGTAAATTTAATTTTTTAGGGGAATTTGGTATAAATGTTTCAGGAGATTTAGATGGCAATTTCTTTAAGGGTTCCGCAAACTATAGTTTTACAGATGATATCAAGTTTAGTGCTTCTTTTAATTCTAGTTCCAAGGCGCCTAACTATAATTATTTGCTATATCACAGTGACTATCTCAATTACAATTGGGATAATTCCAGTACATTCGACAATGTGCAAACACAGCAATTAGCAGTGGAATTGCAGTCTGAAAAATTGGCTAATATCTCTTTTGATTATTCAAATATTACGAATTATACTTATTTCGCAAAGGATGAAGTAACTGAAGGCGTTAAACCATTCCAGACTGACAATACAGTAAATTATTTGAGATTGAAGCTCAATAGGGAAATTCGATTTGGAAAATTTGCCTTAGACAACACCTTTATGTACCAAAATGTATTGAATGGTGATAATATTTTTAACGTACCCCAATTCATCACAAGAAATACCTTTTACTATTCCAACCATTTCTTTAAAAAGAAAGCCCTCTTTTTACAAACCGGAATTACCTTTAAGTATTTCACTGAATATAATATGAATGGTTACGATCCATTACTTGCCGAATTCTATGTTCAAAATGATACTAAAATTGGAAACTTTCCAATGCTTGACTTTTTCGTGAATGCAAAAGTGAGAACAATGAGGATATATTTGAAGGCAGAACATTTCAACTCAGCATGGACTGGGTATAAGTTCTATTCCGCTCCCAATTATCCATATCGAGATTTTATTGTTCGCTTTGGTCTGGTCTGGAACTTCTTTTTATAGCAAAAGTGATTTATGAAATATTTAAAAGACATGCCATATGGTATGTCTTTTTTGTTTAGGACATCCTTTATATATAAGACAAAGGGATCTTTTGAATTTATTCCTGTGGTATACCCTATATATAATAGTAGCATGCATATGCATATAGGAAAAGGTCAACACGCTACTTCCTATAAGCCATAAAATATTTCCACATCCAAACACCTCAATTCCAGCCCTCTAAACTCCTTGCTTCAAAATATTTTCCAAAAACCTCAAAAAAGGCTTGCAGATATCCAAAAAGGCGGTATATTTGCAGCCGCAAAAACAGCGAGTGCTGCGAAGGCGAGAGGAGTTCATTGAGAGTATCGGTTATAAGTGTTTTGAGAGGTGATTGCGCCACGAAAAAAAAACTTTTAAAAAAATAACCGAAACTGTTGCGAGCTTCAAAAAAGGGTTCTATATTTGCACCCGCTTAAGCGATAAGCTTAGGGAAAACAAAGAAGACAAGTTCATTAACATATTGAATTGACAGCGTAAGATTGGACCTTTTTATGAGATCCGGTCGAACAAAGAACAAGCCATTTTGAGAACCAGAAAATTCCGTTTCGAAAGTCTATATAATATTTAAGATTTAACGATGAAGAGTTTGATCCTGGCTCAGGATGAACGCTAGCGGCAGGCCTAACACATGCAAGTCGAACGGTAACAGCACTTCGGTGGCTGACGAGTGGCGCACGGGTGCGT
>NZ_LBIP01000021.1 GCF_001280435.1 Mangrovimonas xylaniphaga | reverse complement strand
GTTCTGTAGATGTTGCTATTACAGATGCCTCTTTCAACGATAATTGTTCCGTAAGCTCAATTGCATGGGTAATGACCGGTGCTGTAAACGATACCGGTTCTGGACAGGTCGGAACATATACATTCCCGATAGGGACAACTACAATTACATATACCGTTACCGATGGGGCAACCCTGACCGCTACGGACTCCATGACCGTGACCGTAACAGATAATGAGGATCCAACTATAACATGCCCTTCAAACATTACCTTAAACAATGACAATAATATTTGTGGTGCCGTAGCCACTTGGACCGAACCTACAGGAAATGATAATTGTACAGGCTTCACTATTTCAAGTACTCATGATTCAGGAGATACTTTTCCTGTTGGAACAACCACGGTAACTTATACTATAACAGACAGTTCAAACAACAACACTTCATGTTCGTTCACAGTAACAGTTAACGACACACAAGCTCCAACAATAACATGTCCAAACAATATGACAATTGGAACCAGTAATGATGGGACTGGAAACTGTACAGCTACAGCTTCTATAAGCACTCCTTCTACTTCTGATAATTGTGGGGTAAAATCAGTTATTGCAAAAATTGGAGAAACAACCATCTCTCCTTCAAGCTATGTATTTCCTATTGGAGACACTACAATAACTTGGATTGTCACCGATTATGCTGGAAATTCAACGCAATGCTCCCAAACCATCACAATTGAAGACAACGAAAACCCCAATATTAGCTGCCCTCCAGATCAAAACGTAAGTTTTGAAAACAACTGCCAATTTACACTTCAAGATTACACCTCTCTTGCTTCCACTTCTGACAACTGTGATAACAATGTAGTTGTAACTCAAAGCCCACTTTCCGGATCTTTGTTAAATGGGGCTGTAACTGTAACACTTACTGCAACTGACAGTTCAAACAATATAAGCACCTGTTCTTTTGAAGTTATTCCTTCGGATAATGAAGCTCCAATTGCCTCTTGCCAGAATTACACCGCTATTTTAAGTCCGAATGGAACCGTCAATATTTTTGCTGACAATATTAACAATGGATCTACAGACAATTGTGGAGTAGCAAACATGACGGTTAACCCAAGTTCTTTTAACTGTAGTAATGTAGGGGCTAATACAGTTATTTTTACAGCTTATGATAATGCAGGAAACAGTGATAGCTGTACCGCAATAGTGACGGTTGTAGATAAAACTCCCCCAACAATGCAATGCAATGATTTTGTAGTAGTATTGGACGCCATTACTAGAGACGCCTTCATTGAACCTGAAGATGTAGACAACGGATCTTATGACGCTTGTGGTATTGCCTCCATGACAGTATCCCCCAATGTGTTTAAAGAAGCTGAAGACGGCCTATTGTACACCACAACAACTACTTTAACAATTACTGATATAAACGGCAACGTAAGCACCTGCACACCTACAATCACTGTTGAACCTCCTAAGAATTTGTTCACTTATATCACAGGCGAAATTATTGATCCTATTCCGGACAATCCACAACCTCCTGGGCCATTAGTAGAGGTTACGGCCTGTCCTGGAGAATCACAAGAAGCAGTAAAAGTAAGCTTCAATTTACAAGGTATTGCTCCATACAATTTACAGGCTACTGATGTAGTACATTGGGAAGCATCCTATAATTATGGGGAAACATGGAATACTTTAGGAAATTCTGGAGGCACTTTAACCTACATCCTAGCCAATATATCCAACGATACTTTTGTAAGAGCATATATTATCGACCCTGACAGTGGCAATTACAAAACAACAGCTGAAGTATATGTTAGATTTTTACCACCCGATGAACCACCAACGATTGTCGACTATACAAATACCTTGATATGTTTAGGAGACTCTGTAACTGTAAATGCTATTAGCTTTTTTGATCAACCAAATGGTCAATTTGGTGAAGGAGGAGAATTTAATTACGCACAACCTGATGGCTGGAGGGTAGATGGTCAAGATGGCTTCTTCCCGGCAAGTGGAAATACCACCACGCAACCAACATGGAAAGAAACCAACTCTAACAATAACCAAATATTTAGTGGAATTAATTATGATACCACTGATAATACAAAATTCGCCATGGCAAATGGAGCTGGCAATAATACAACTCTAGAAACACCTGTATTTACCACTATTGGAATGACATCTAGCGAAGCTATTTTAACCTTTGACACTAGCTTCTACTTTTGTGGAAATGGCTATGGGGAAATTTGGCTATCTTTTGACTCGGGAAACACTTACACCGTTCAATTATCTACGATAGAAAATTATGATTTCGACTCACAAGATGGTGAACCTACAACATCTGGAGTAGTTTTGGCTGAAGGAACAGGTAATGCCGGCTGTATAGGCCAAACATCTCCACGAATGGTTCCTGCCTCAATAGATTTAGGACCTTATGCAGGGCTTTCAGGTCTTAGAGTAATGTTTAAGTTCTTTGGAGGGGACTCATGTGGAACAATTGACAACAGTTATTTTCAAAATCCCAACAATGTAAGCTGTGGAGGAAAAGGAAAAGGTACAGACCTATCCAGTGGTTGGGCCGTAGATAAAGTAGGGTTTGCATATGCCTATGTGGAAGAGGAGTTGGAATGGACAGACGAAGACAATAATGTAATCGCTGTTGGTTCCACAGCAACTGTAACCCCAATTACTCCAGGAATTAGAACATATGGTGTTACATCTCTGGTAAATGGATGTAGGACCAATAACGATGATGGTACCGAATTTATTGATATAGAAACTAGTTTAGCTTATGCAGGAAAAGATTACTCTCCTCTAGATAGTGAATGTGGGGAAAATACACTTCAGCTCAACGCTTATGACAATAGTAAAACAGCTGTTCAAAATCATGCCAAAGGAGCTTGGACTGAAAACCTATATGTTGTTCCTAACACTATCAATGGGGATACAGATTATTTAGGTACTGGTATGGGAGGAACTTGGAGTGTTATTAACTCTAGCTTTGAATCCTGTGGAACATCTGCAGTATTCTCAAGTGATTCAGACCCTGATGCTATTTTTACAGCTGACCCAGGAACATACACATTAAGATGGACATTAGACAATGGATGTTTTGATGAAGTTAATGTTGTAATTAAAGATTGTCCAACTATAGACTTCGATGGTTATAACGACTACGTTACTTTTAAAAACAATTACAATTTAAACTCTGAGTTTAGTATAGAAATTTGGGCAAAGCCAAATTCAATTGATGGCACCAGAACTGTTTTTTCAAGAAAAGATGCCGAAAGCAAAACAAGTGGCTATGATTTAAGTATACTAAATGGAGAAATAATATTCAGTTGGAGTAATGCTTCAGGAAGTGGATCTGTAACCTCAAATGGAAATAAAATCAGTACCAATAGATGGTACCACTTGGCTGTTACTTTTGATGGTTCATTGTATAGTCTTTACGTTGACGGTATAAAACTAGGAACTTCAAGTGGTGCTGCTCCTGATAATACCAGCAGCAATATAGAGGCGCTTTTAGGTGCCATGGATAGAGCAAATCCTAAGACTCCAACAAACTATTTCCACGGTTGGGTTGATGAATTACGAATTTGGAACAAATCCTTAAATTCTGAACACATCCACCAGATGATGAATCAGGAAATTCAAGCTTTGGGATCTGATATTGGAGGAGTTGTAATCACCAACAAAATTTCTGGTCCTGATTATGATAACGACGGAATTGATGACGATCCTTTATTATGGGATAACCTAATGGGCTACTATAGAATGAACCTAGTTTGTGGAGATCTATCTGCATACAAAGGTGTAAGTGGGAGATTGAGAAACATTACTTCTAGTCAACAACAAACAGCTCCTTTACCCTATTTGACATCCAAGGCAGGAAATTGGAATAATACCGCTAACACGGCCTCTCCATGGCTACATTATACCGTTTGGGATTACCCCAATAGTTCCGGAATTAATGGTGAAAAAATTGACTGGAATATAGTGAAAAGTTCTCATAATGTTATCAGTGACACTCAAGATTTAACTTTATTAGGACTATTGGTAAATACCGGAGAAATTACAATAACGAATACAGGAATCCAAGACGAAACCAACTCAGGCCATGGCTTATGGATTACACATTACCTAAAATTAAATGGACAAATTGATCTTGTTGGCGAATCCCAATTGGTTCAAAAAAGGTACAATACCGACCAATTGAATGAAAGTGTTTTGGATCCTACAAGTAGTGGGTTCATCGAAAGAGACCAACAGGGGACTTACAATTTATATAATTACAATTACTGGAGCTCACCAGTAAGCCCTATAAATTCTGGTTTCAATGCTGACTATTCAGTAGGAGCAATACTTATGGATGGAACAGACTCTGCAAATCCCAAGACCATCACATGGACAAGTGGCAAGGATGCCTCTCCAACATCCCCAATAACCATGAGTAGTCGATGGATTCATAAATTCAATGGAGCAGCAAATACCTATTCCACCTGGTCTCGAGTAGGTAATACAGGAAGTATAGAAACGGGAAGTGGATTTACTATGAAAGGTAGCGGAACTAGCAATGAATACCAAAACTATGTCTTTAAAGGAACTCCTCATAATGGATTAATTGAAAACCCTTTAGCCATAAACGATGAAATCTTCTTAGGCAATCCATATCCTTCCTCAATAGATGCCTTGGAATTTATTAAGGATAATATCCCAGGACCGAATGCAAACCCCGGTAGCTCAAACTCAATAGACGGAACATTACAATTCTGGATCCACTACAACACAAACAATTCTCATAACTTACAAGAATATGAAGGTGGTTTTGCTTTGTATAATTTATTAAATGAAGGAGTGCCTCCTGTATCGTCCCAGAATGTCTCTACAGATGGTTATTGGATCAGTGGATTGGGAAGTTCCGATTTAAAACCTGGACAGTTTATTCCTGTTGGACTAGGATTTGTAACAACCGCTGTTGAAGAAGGTATGGGGGGAGTTGTCAAATTTGAAAATGACCAAAGATTCTTTAAAAGAGAATCCAATCCTAGCGAATCTATTTTCCTAAGACAAGTCAATAACCAAGAGAAGCAAAATCAAAACTCATCTTCTGATCCAATAAAAAAAATCATTCTTAGTGCTAAAACACCTGAAGGAACTATTAGAACATTGTTACTAGGGTTTGTTTCCAATGCTATTGTTACTGACGGCTTCGATTATGGATACGATGCTAGAAATCTAGACTCATACCCATCTGACATTTCATGGTCAATCAATGAGCAACCTTTTATTATTCAAGGTGTTGGTGAATTTAATTTCACCAAACAATATCCATTAATTGTTGACATTGCTACTTCAGGGACTATCGAAATTTCACTTTTGGAATTGAAAAACTTCAATGAAGATATTAATGTATATATATATGACTCCCTTATGGGTACATTTTCACCAATCAATGATATTAGTTTTCAAACTGTCTTAAATAAAGGGGAATACACTAATAGATTTTTTATTGCTTTCCAAGACGAGAACGCTTTAGCCATTGAAGATTATAAACATCAAAGTGTTACAATGAACTATTTATATAATAGTAAAGAAATACACATTAAGACACCAGAAAACCTAAATGTCAAACAAGTTTACCTTACTAATATTATTGGACAAACAGTAAAATCATGGAACCCCACAAACATCTCCATTTCGAACGATTTTAAAATTCCCATCAAAAATATCTCGGATGGCAACTATATCATAAAAATAGTCACAGATCGAGGAGTCTTTAATAAGAAGGCCATCATTAAGCAATAACCAATATTTCACTATATACATTTATTTCACTATATACATTGAAAGCAACCATTTTATTTTGATTGCTTTTTTAATGTTACTTTTATTTCAAAAATTACTTACATATAAAGAAAAAAAATAGCAATTCATCGAATATTTTATATATTTGGTCTATATAAATGTATTTTTGAGCATACTCACACAATGAAAGATAATATAGGAATCCGCTCTAATTATCTACTCTCTTTTAAGAGAATACTTTGCTATCCCCTAATTTCAAACAAATTATTTATATGATAAAAAACTACCTCTGCCTTGTCCAGTTGGTCCTTTTTACATTAACAACCAACCTTTTAGAAGCCAAAACCAATCAACTTTTCAATTACATCAGCTTAGACAATGTTTCTATAGTTTTTGAAGAAACAGGTACCAATATAACTGTACCCACTAGTGGCAGTTCATTATTTTACGCACCCCTGGATACAATTTCCTGTATTACCGGATTTGTGCTTGAATTGGATGAAAATGGAGAAGCTACAATTAACCCAGAAGACATAGAGACTTCCGGTGTATACGACAATGATCCTGACAAAGAATTAATTATATCCCCAGCTCAAATAACTTGTGATCATATTGGTATTATAGACGTCACTTTATCACTTGTTTTAAGTACTGACACTTCAGTTATTTTAGAAGAATGTACTAGCTCCATAACTGTAGTTGACAATATCCCCCCGGTATTGGATTGTTCTTCTTTAGGAGGAAATTTTGATACAGATCCTGGGCTTTGTACTGCTTCCCTAAGCTTTGTGGCTTATGCAGAAGACAATTGTTCTCAAAACATTACCTATACCATATCTGACTCGGGAGAAATAATTACTGCGTTTCCTTATAATTTCCCTATAGGAACTACTACAGTAATAGTTGAAGCAGATAGTAATGGTCTTATAGATCTTTGTGAATTTGACGTTGTTGTTACGGATATTGAGTCCCCAACAATCTCAGGGATGGAAGATATAACTTGGGGATGTGATTACTCGGTTACAGCTCCTGTAGCAACAGATAACTGTGGAGGCGCGATTACGGGAACAACCTCATCACCTACAACCTATGATTCCAATGGCACCTATTCCATAGATTGGAATTTTGATTATGGAAGCGGAATTGTATATATAGCCAAACAAAAAATTACCATTCAAGAAATAAGCTGTAATGTAACGGTCACTCAACACGTAAGTTGCTCTGGAGATAATGATGGAATTGCTAATTTGAATATCTCTGGAGGAGTTGCTCCTATTACTGTAGATTGGAACGGAAAAAATCCTAATGCCCTTGCCGCAGGCACTTATACCGTTAATGTTACCGACGCTAATGGCTGTTCAACTTCTTGTTCTGTAACTATCGAAGAACCTGAAGAACTTTCAGCCACAGCAACTCAAACATCTCAAGTAAGTTGCAATGGTCAATCAGACGGTGTAGCTTCAGTATACGTATCTGGAGGTAATCCCCCTTATTCCTATACTTGGGACAATGGAGAAAACGGGGCAACTGCCAATAATTTGGAGGCAGGTATACATTCGGTGACTATTACTGACTCTAATGAATGTAGCATTTCTACAAACGTAGAAATTACCCAACCCCAATTACTTTCTGTTCGTATCGATGAACAAACTAATGTATCCTGTAAATTTGGATCAGATGGTAGTATAAGTGTCACGCCCATTGGAGGGACTCCTCCCTACACTTATCAGTGGTCACATCCTTCCGGATTTTCTAGCTCGGCTCAAGATATTGAGAATTTAGCCTATGGAAACTATTCTATTACAATAACCGATAGTAAAGGATGTCAAACGATTGAAAACATCCGTCTTACTCAACCAGCTCAAATAAACACACCTATTACTAAAACAGATGTATCTTGTTATGGTTTAAATGATGGAGCTATTACGGTTAATCCCTCAGGAGGCGTTCCCCCATATACTTGCACATGGAATACAACACCTACTCAAACTGGCCCCACAGCCTTTAACCTATCTGCGGGAACTTATGAAGTATTAGTTACCGACTCTAGCGGTTGTAGCAAAACAAGAACTGTTTTTATTTCTGAGTCGTCCCCTTTAGTTGGTTCAGGTTCCTACACCTCTCCTACCTGTAATGGGGAGTCGGATGGGGCTGCTAGTGTATCTGTATCCGGAGGAATGCCCCCATACTCCTATCAATGGAGTATTTCTGCAGGATCAGCAACAACAGATTCAGTATCTAATTTATCTGCGGGATATCATACAGTAACAATAACCGACAGCAATGGCTGTCAGGAATTAATAGAATTTAATGTAACTGACCCAGCACTCGTTAGAGTAAATGTAACAGGAACCGAAGGCTGCCTAATAAATGATTCAGGTACAGGAGGAAGTGCTACTGCAACACCCTCAGGAGGAACAGCTCCTTATTCCTATTTGTGGAATACAGGGGCAACTACACAGACCATTTCGGGTTTGCCTGCAGGGACCTATACAGTAACGGTTACAGATAGTAGCGGATGTACTTCTTCTCCAACTAGTATCACAAATGCAGCTCCAACAGAACTTACGGTATCAGCTTCTTGGACAAATACAACAGGCACAGGAAATTCAAACGGTACTGCTTCTGCAAAACCTTTTGGCGGGGATGCTCCTTACACCTATCTTTGGAGTAATGGCGAAACTACCTCATCTATTTCTGGCTTGTCCTCAGGAACTTATACAGTAACCATTACTGATGAAAGCGGATGTAATTCTTCCGCAACTGTATATATTGGTGATCCTTTAAGCGCATCTATGACAACCTCCTCTGAATGTGTGGATATCGATGATTTAGAAACCTTAACAATTGTTCCAAATATTTCAGGAGGTATTGCTCCTTTTATCCTTACATGGAATTTTGGAACGGATTCTCAAACATCTCCAGGAGTTTATAGTGGTGCACAAACTGTGAAATATGCTACTGCAGGTGACAAAGTAATAACCCTATCCGTAACAGATGCTTCTGGCCAACGCACAACCATAAAACAATCTCATAATTTGGGAATTTGTTATACCTACAATGTGGACTGTTCACAATGTAATTCAAATGATTTTGTTATTGGTGATTTTTATATTGGTGATGAAGATGGTAATCCAATTGAAGAATGTACTGGTGGAACAGCCATATCTGTCTACGTATGGTTTACTACGCCAAGTTCCGCCAAACCGAAATATAACTTATATGTAATTGTTGGATATGAGGTAAAAGATGCCCTAACAGGTCTAACTACTTCTCAGTATATTGAAGACTGCTTGTATCAAGGGCAACCTGTCCCCACAAGTAGCCAAGGACAACTTCTCTTGGATGATGACTATATCTGTGGAAATCAAATCACTTTAACAGGATTACTTTATTCTTGGAAACAGCACGAAGATTCAGACTGTTTGCCGTCAAAACCAAAATGTAATTGTGCAAGTGATGCAATCACTGTAATTGCTCCATTGGCTGCCGTAGCCCAAACTACTCCTGTAGATTGTAACGGCAATTCAACAGGTGCAGCTACCGTGAACGCCACTGGAGGTGAAGCTCCTTATACCTATTTATGGTCCAACGGTGTTACAAGTGATACTATTTCCAATGTTCCAGCTGGAACCTATTCCGTAACGGTAACTGATGCTGCAGCTACTATTACAACTGCCAATGCTGTTATTACAGAACCCACCCTATTAACCGCAACAGCCAATGTTTCCAGTAATTACAACGGAGAGGACATATCTTGTTTAAATGGCAATAATGGAACGGCCACAGCGACTCCATCCGGCGGAACAGCACCTTACTTCTATGTATGGTCCAATGGTCAAACAACCGCCACTGCAACCAGCTTACCTGAAGGAACTTACACGGTAAACATCACAGATAGTAATGGATGTACATTTGAAACAGATGTTACCTTAGAAGCCCCAGAAGAAATCCTAACGAATATTACCTCTACAAATCCAACTTGTTTTGGGTCCACAAATGGTTCTGCAACCGTTTCAATTACTAGTGGAGGTATAAGTCCTTTCACCTATCAATGGTCTAACGGACAAACATCACAAACTGCTAATGGACTAGCTGCAAACACAAATTATTCGGTCATTGTTACAGATGCTAATGGCTGTTCTGTTTCAAATTCAGTGACTCTCTCGCAACCAAACGCATTGCAAGTTAGTATGACCAAAACTCCTGCTCTTTGCTTTGGAAGTAACGGAGGTACTGCAACAGCAACTCCTTCAGGAGGAACTGCTCCTTATTCCTATGCATGGTCCAATGGTCAAACAACCCAAACTGCATCAAACTTAAGTGCAGGATCTTATACTCTAACGGTTACAGATAATAACGGTTGTCAAGAAATTAAATCGGTTACCATTACACAACCATCCCAATTAATGGCTACAGCAGAAGCTTTTGATGCATCCTGTTACAATGCCTCCAATGGTTATGTTACGGTAACGGTGGAAAATGGAACCCCAGGATACACCTATTCTTGGAATACTTCTCCTGTTCAAACAACAGCTACAGCATCTGGACTTTCAGCCGGAACCTATTCTGTAACGATTACTGATGCCAATGGTTGTACAACCACTGCTTCAGCTACCGTAAATGAACCAACTGAATTAACCTCCACCATTAGTGGGAATAATGTTTCTTGTTATGGATTTAATGATGGAACAGCATCTGTATCTGTATCGGGAGGTACTGCTCCTTATGAATATACATGGAACACTTCCCCAGTACAAAATTCTTCTGTGGCCAACAACTTAACAGCCGGAAACTATGAGGTAATTATTGAAGATGTTGAAGGATGTCAAATTACCGAAACAATTACTATCACACAACCTCAAAACTTGACCAATGCCAATGCTGGAGCTGATCAAACTTTGAATTGTGGTCTGGATACAACCATATTAAATGCTAATACTCCAACCGTAGGTAGTGGTTCTTGGTCATTGATTTCATCACCTATTGGAGCATCAACAACATTTACAGATGTCAATCAGCCAAACACATCCTTTTCTGGTGATATGATTGGTACTTATGTTTTAAGATGGACCATTAGCAGCGGAAGTTGCCCTGCTAAAATGGATGATGTTCAAATTACCCTATCCGAATGTAGCACCTTGGATTTTGATGGAGTAAATGATAACATCACTTTTAATAATCATTATGACCTAACTGGCCCATTCAGTTTAAGTGTTTGGGTGAAACCTGGTAGTGTTTCCAGTAACACTCAAACAATTCTCTCAAAAAGGGATGCAGGCAACCTTTCTACGGGTTACGACCTTAGATTGGTTAACAACACTATATCATTTAGATGGAATGGCAACAGCTTGATTTCTCCTTACCAAATAAGTACACAACGCTGGTACCACATTGCGGTAACCTATAGTGGCTCAACCTACAAACTATACATAGATGGTATTGAAGTAAACAGCTCCAATGGTACTGCTCCTATATCCAACTCAAGAGAGTTCATCGTGGGCGCCATGGATCAAACTACTACTCCTCCATTTAAACCTGTCAACTATTTTAAAGGATGGATGGATGAGCTACGTATTTGGGATGTAGCCCTTACTCAAGACCAACTTAAATTAATGATGAATCAGGAAATCGAGAATAATGCAGGAGCTGTAAGAGGCTTAATTGTACCTCAAGAAATTCCTGGCCTAGCTTGGAGTGACTTAACAGCTTACTACCATATGGACCAAGCTACAGATGTCACCAATGGATTCTTAACCGGAAATACATCAACATCTTTCAATGGAAAACTTAGAAATATTACCACATGGCAAGAAGAATCTGCTCCTATTCCTTATAAATCAAAGTCAGATGGAATGTGGACAGATACATCCAGTACCACCCCATGGTTATATGGAGACAGTGTTTGGGATTATCCTAATGGGAACGGTGTAAATGGTTCTTCCATTGATTGGAACATTGTAGTAACCGACCACAATATTTCTTCAGGCAATAAAGACATTACCCTATTAGGTTTATTGAACAACTCAGGAGAACTCACTATAGCCGATCCTAGTACTCCCCAAGACGAGACTAATGATGGACAAGGTTTGAGAATTACCCATTATTTAAAATTAAACGGGAGCATAGACCTTGTAGGTGAATCTCAATTAGTACAAGATGAAGGCAGTGTTCTGGAGGTAGCCAGTTTTGGATTTATTGAAAGAGACCAGCAGGGAACTACAAATCTATACAATTACAACTATTGGGGATCACCAGTAAGCCCTATAAACACAGTTTCTAATTCAGTTTATTCAGTAGGCTCAGTACTCATGGACGGAACCGATTCGGCAAATCCTAAAGCTATTGTTTGGACGACTGGGAAAAATGCTTCCCCAACATCTCCAATAACGATGAGTAGTTACTGGATCAATAAATTCAATGGAACAGCCAATACATATTCTGTTTGGTCTCGGGTAGGGAATACTGGCAATATCGAAACAGGAATAGGCTACACTATGAAGGGAAGCGGAGCAAATGGAGGCTACCAAAACTATGTTTTTAAGGGAATTCCACATAACGGCCTTATTGAAAATGCTTTGACTGCCGGCGATGAAATATTCTTAAGCAACCCGTACCCTTCTGCAATAGATGCTTTGGAATTTATAAAAGACAATATCCCTGGCCCAAATGCCAATCCTAATAGTTCAAATGCTATAGATGGTACGTTACAATTCTGGATTCACTATAACTCAAACTCTTCTCATAAACTCAAGCAATATGAAGGAGGATTCGCCTTGTATAATTTATTGGATGAAGGAGTACCTCCTGTTTCATCTAAATCATTCACTACAGATGGCTTTTGGATTAGTGGTTTGGGTAGCTCCGACCTAAAACCAGGACAATTCATTCCCGTTGCGCAAGGGTTTGTAACAACTTCAGTTGAAAACGGTACGGGTGGTTATGTTAAATTTGAAAATGATCAAAGATCTTTCAAAAGAGAATCAAACCCTAACCAATCAATTTTCTTAAGAAATTCGAATGTGCAGGAGAAAAAAAGTCTTAATTCATCTTCACCTATCAAAAAGATATTTATCAGTGCAAAAACCCCTGAAAACACTTTCAGAACTTTATTGCTTGGATTTGTTTCAGATACTGAAGTTACTGACAGTTTTGATTATGGATACGATGCTAGAAATTTAGACTCCTATCCCTCGGATATTTCATGGTCAATTAATGAGCAGCCTTTTGTCATTCAAGGTGTAGGAGAGTTTGAGTCATCTAAACAATACCCTTTAATTATTGAAACCGTTACTGAAGGAAATATCGAGATCTCACTTATAAAATTAAAAAACTTTAAAGAAGACATAGGCGTATATATTTATGACTCAGAATTGGATTCTTATACTCAAATAAATGAAGTCAACTATTCTATTAAATTAAATGCAGGAACCTATAAAAATAGATTCTACCTTACATTTGAAGAAGATAATTCTCTATCTATAATTGACAAGAATCTACAAAATATCATTGTAAACTATCTTAACAACAGTGAAGAGATTTATATCCACACTCCAAATCATATTAAGGTAAAACAAGTTTATCTTACAAACATTATTGGACAAACTGTTAAATCTTGGAATGCTACTAATACTACTAATATGGCAAGTGATTTTAAACTTCCAATCAAAAAGTTATCAGATGGCAACTACATCGTTAAAGTAGTAACTGACAAAGGTACTTTCAATAAAAAAGTAGTTATAAAATTAGATTAAAAACACCATAACTTAAAAAAAGCAGCCCAACAAAAGGCTGCTTTTTCTTTATAATTAAATGATGCGCATTAAAAGATTTGAAAATCAAATTAAACTTTTACACTAGGAATTATCCACCAATTAGCCCTAAATATCGAAAACAATCAAATAGATCTAGCTAAAATTACTTACTCTAAGTTCTCTAAAGAATTAAAAGTAAAAGCATCCCAAGGAACCAACTTAAAGAATGTTTCTGTTTACAATGTATTGGGACAAAGAATTCTTAATAAAACAAGATTAAACAGCAACGAAACCAGCCTTATTTTTTCTGGAGTAGAAAATCAATCTTATGTTGTAATGATTGAAAGCTCCGAAGGGGTATTCAGTAAAATAATTGCTCTAAATAATCTTTAATTAACAAAAAGCAAAACAGTATAGAAAATAAAAAGAGCCGCTAACTAGCGGCTCTTTTTTATAATCGTTGTATCCAATCAAACTTAATCTTGATTAGATTCTGTGGAGTTCTCATCCAAATACAATGGCACGCCATCTGCGTTTAAGTCGTTAGTTGGATCTCCATCGTTATCCAAATCTTCATGCTTTGTCAAGACATCGTCGCCATCATCATCTACATCTAAAAAGTTAGGTACCTCATCTTCATCGGTGTCATCATTGTATAGATCCTTATCTCCATCCAAATCTTCCAAATAAGAAGGTACGCCATCGCTATCGTGATCATTTACTTCGGTTTGATACAATTCAAACTTAAAAATCAAATTGGAATAAGAAGGAATGTCTGTTTGTGCCGAAGAAAAATACCCCAATCCAGAAGGTAAAAACATTGCCCCAAAACCGTAGTTTTCGTAAGTAACCGTTCCATCTCCATTTTCAACAAATGACGTAGAGGCATTGAATTGTGGCAACACTTCTCTCCATCCCGGAATTACACCAAGCAAGTCAAAATCAGTATCGGCATTTATGGTACTATCAAACACTTCCTCATCCATTGTATTTCCAGAATAGTTTACCAAAACACTGTCCGAAAAATGAGGCATATCCCCTCCTCCTTGGTTCAACCTCAAAATGTAGTATTCATATTCCGTTTCCTGATAGGTAGTTGTATGAGTTTCCACAGCGTCAATCAACAAGGTATTGTTTTCAGGGTCTGGCAATTCCAAATAGTTCCCATCATCATCTGTTGGCAATTCAGAAATCACCAAATCAGACAACGTATAATTTCCAGGAGAGGTAAATGTAGAAGCATTGTAATAGTGCGTTTCAAAATACCCCATTAGAGAATCTCGATCTGTCACCTGCTGCTCTACTCTGTCTCTTTCAGCAACGGTAGTACTTCCGTCATCATCCTTATTACAGGACACAAAGCCCAAAATCAATCCAAGTAACAATACGTGGTAATTCTTTAATTTCATATGCCTTATTTTTTAACCTTAAGCCGTCGCCACCTTATAAGTTGGTTTTGAAGACCTATCGCGTAGTTAAGTTATTTTCTTTTTCTATGTGCATTCTGTAAGCCAGAACACAACAATATTGCGTAATTTTAAGTGCGCAAGATACAATATTATAATACTTTTGTACAAAAAGATTAACGTAGTTTTTATTATTTTAATATGCGGATTGACAAATATCTTTGGTGTGTGAGATACTATAAAACAAGAAGTATTGCAACGGAAGCCTGCAAAAAGGGACACATAAAAATCAATGAGCAAGTAGCCAAACCGAGCAGGGAAGTTTTTATATCGGATACTATAGATTTACGAAAGGACCAGATCAACTATAAATTAAGAGTGAACGATATACCTCCCAACCGTGTTGGAGCAAAACTGGTAGACATTTATAGAACCGATTTAACTCCTAAGGAAGAATTTGAAGCCAAGGAACTTTTGAAGTACTCTCAGGATTACTATAGAAAAAAAGGCACTGGACGTCCAACCAAAAAAGACCGTCGGGATTTGGAAGACTACCACGATGAAAATGATGATTGATTTTCCCTTTTTTGAATTTTCTCCTTTATCTTTGACAAAACAACAGAAACCATGACTGCCACGAAAAACACCATATTAACCCATCAAGAAATCCAACATAAAATCCGTCGTATTGCCTATCAAATTTATGAAAGCAATGTTTCGGAAAAAGAGGTCATTTTAGCAGGAATTGATAGCAATGGTTACCTCTTAGCTCAAAAACTTAAGGCCACCTTGGATGAAATTTCAGATATTACAACGGTATTGTGCAAAGTGATTATTGACAAAAAACATCCTTTGGAAGCGGTTAAAACTTCTTTAAAAGAAGAAGAATACACCAACAAATCCATTGTATTGGTGGATGACGTCTTGAATTCAGGTAGCACTCTTATCTATGGTGTAAAACACTTTTTGAATGTTCCGTTAAAGCAGTTCAAAACTGTGGTGTTAGTAAACAGAAACCATAAAAAATATCCTGTAAAAGCCGATTTCAAAGGCATTTCCCTATCCACTTCTATTAAAGAGCATGTAGAAGTGATTTTGGAGGGAAATACTTATGAAGCATTCTTGCAATAAGCAAGATGCTTCAATCTTCTGCCTTCAAAACTTCTTCAACAATTTCATCTATCGACTTTCCATCGGTAAGTATCGTTACCTCACTTTGACTATAAAATGGGGAACGCTCAAAAAGATGTTTCCCTATAAACTCAATAAGAAGTTCCTTAGAATTCAAATGAGCAATCAATGGGCGCTGTTCCTTTTCTGTAAACAATCGTTCTGCTAAAGTAGGAATGGTTGCCTTTAAATACACGCTCTTTATATCAGTAGCCGATAATACCCTTTCCATATTATTGCCGTAACAAGGCGTTCCCCCTCCCAAGGAAACTATGATCGGTTCATTTTGATCGATAATTTCTTGAAGATACTTGGTTTCGGCCTTTCTAAAATATATTTCCCCTTTCAATTTGAACAACATTTTTACAGACATTTCCTCCCTTTCTTCAATAAATGCATCCAAATCCAAGAATTTGCAGTTTAAAATTTCGGCCAATTTAGCACCAATCGAGGTTTTACCTGAGCCCATGTATCCTATTAAGAATATTTTTTTTATCATGTTATATATTGATTTCTAAAACCATATGTCTATACAGGGCAAAAAAACGAAAAATTATTTTGAAAACGGTTTGGAAAACCAATAAATCATCATATATTTGCACCCGCATTACAAAACGACTAGGTAGCTCAGCTGGTAGAGCATAACACTTTTAATGTTAGGGTCCTGGGTTCGAACCCCAGCCTGGTCACAAAGTAAAAGTTAAGTCAAAACGCTTAACTTTTTTTATTAAGTTGACCGTATGCGCACGTGGCGGAACCGGTAGACGCGCTAGCTTGAGGGGCTAGTATCCATTAGGATGTGGAAGTTCGAATCTTCTCGTGCGCACAGAATGTAACGGCTCACGAAAGAGACGTTAAAAACCTCAAAAATATTAAGACTAGGTAGCTCAGCTGGTAGAGCATAACACTTTTAATGTTAGGGTCCTGGGTTCGAACCCCAGCCTGGTCACAACAAAAAAGTTAAGCAGAAATGCTTAACTTTTTTGTTTCTATTGGTCAGAAAGACAAAACTACCTATTCATTTCCTAACAAACTTTCTATCTGCTCTTTAACGGTATCGCTATTCCAATTGGCAGCACCTGTTTTATCAATCACGATAGCGCCATTCTTATCAATTAAAAATGTTCTTGGTATAGTAGATACTTCAAAATTATTTGGAGGCGCCTGAAGCGGTTTATACGCTTTAAAACTATAGTCTTTCTTCTTTAAAAACTCAGTAACCACAGCATCGTCCTCGGTACTTACAAATATAAATACAACTTCATCTTTGTAGGTTTCATAAAGCGCTTCCAAACTATCCATTTCTGCAATACAGGGAGGACACCAAGTGGCCCAAAAATTTACCAAAACAACTTTGCCTTTACAGGTTTCAAAATTTAATATTTCACCGGTATTATCCTCTAACTTCCAATTATAAGTGCTCAACACCTCCCTATCTTCAACGTCCTGTACCGAAGGTCCAAACAAGGCCAAACCTTTGTTCAACAGCAATTGAATGGGAAATCTAGTTTGTGGCACAAGCAACAATACCAACAGTATTAAAAAAACAATATTTTGCTTTTGAGATTTGTTTAATTTCATAATGTAAATATGAGATATTTTGTATTACACAACAATCAAAAAAGCTCCCAAATGAATTAGGAGCTTTTTGATATTTATACATCAATACTAATTAAGCCGCATTTTGTTTTTTAATGAGATTAAGTGCCGAACCTTCCTTGTACCAAGTAATTTGCGCTTCATTATAACTATGGTTGGCAATAATGACATCCTTTGAGCCATCGGCATGTACCAATTCTATGCTCAACGGCTTATTTGGAGCAAATTCATTTAAATCCAAAAAGTTGAACGTATCATCTTCCTGCACCAAATCATAATCGTTTTCATTTGCAAATGTTAGGGCCAACATCCCCTGTTTTTTAAGGTTTGTTTCATGGATACGGGCGAAAGACTTCACTAATACAGCTGCCACTCCTAAATGCCTAGGCTCCATAGCGGCATGCTCACGAGAAGAGCCTTCTCCATAGTTATGGTCGCCGACAACTATTGTTTTGATTCCGGCAGCTTTGTATTGGCGCTGTACATCTGGTACGCCTCCATATTCTCCTGTCAATTGATTTTTCACAAAGTTGGTTTGTTGATTATAGGCGTTTACCGCACCTATTAAACAGTTATTGGAAATATTATCTAGGTGCCCTCTAAAACGCAACCAAGGACCAGCCATAGAAATATGATCTGTAGTACATTTACCAAAGGCCTTGATCAACAATTTAGCACCTGTGATTGTGTCTCCTATAGGTGTGAACGGCTCCAATAATTGTAAACGCTCCGAAGTTGGACTTACTGTAACCTCTACGCCGCTACCATCTGCAACCGGCTCTACATAACCATTCTCTTTTACCTCAAAACCTTTTGGAGGCAATTCCCATCCTGCTGGCTCATCAAACATCACCTCTTCTCCATTTTCGTTAATCAACTTATCCGTCATGGGATTGAAGTCCAAACGGCCCGCAATGGCAATCGCAGCCACCATTTCTGGAGATGCTACAAATGCATGTGTATTTGGATTCCCATCCGCACGCTTTGCAAAGTTTCTGTTGAACGAGTGAATGATACTATTTTTCGGGGCATTTTTAGGATCGCTATATCTCGCCCATTGCCCAATACATGGTCCACAAGCATTTGTAAATATTTTAGCGTCCAATTTTTCAAAAATGGAAAGGATGCCATCCCTTTCGGCTGTATAACGCACCTGCTCAGACCCAGGGTTGATTCCAAATTCTGCTTTTGTTACCAGACCTTTATCCAAAGCTTGTTGAGCAATAGAAGATGCTCTAGACAAATCCTCATAGGAAGAATTGGTACAAGACCCTATCAATCCCCATTCTACAGCCAATGGCCACTCGTTAGCTTTTGCCTTTTCGGTCATTTCCTTACCCGCAGTAGTAGACAAGTCCGGCGTAAACGGTCCATTTAAAAGTGGTGATAATTCTGAAAGATTGATTTCAATTACTTGATCAAAGTACTGTTCTGGGTTTGCATAAACTTCAGCATCAGCCGTCAAGTATCCTTTGATTTCATTGGCGGCATCAGCAACATCAGCTCTTTCTGTAGCACGCAAATATCGTTCCATAGATTCATCATACCCAAATGTAGAAGTGGTTGCTCCAATTTCGGCACCCATATTACAAATGGTCCCCTTTCCTGTACATGACATAGCGGTTGCTCCAGGACCAAAATATTCCACAATGGCTCCGGTACCACCTTTTACCGTTAAGATTTCAGCAACTTTAAGAATCACATCCTTTGGCGCCGTCCAGCCCGATAATTTCCCTGTTAACTTAACTCCGATCAATTTTGGAAATTTAAGCTCCCAAGCCATCCCTGCCATCACGTCTACTGCATCGGCTCCTCCTACTCCAATGGCGACCATTCCCAAGCCTCCTGCGTTAACGGTATGTGAATCGGTACCAATCATCATTCCTCCGGGAAAGGCGTAATTTTCCAATACCACCTGATGAATAATCCCAGCTCCCGGTTCCCAAAACCCGATACCATATTTATTGGATACAGAAGCCAAAAAGTCAAATACTTCCTTGCTGGTTTCATTGGCTTGCTTTAAATCTTGCTTGGCTCCCTGCTTTGCTTGAATCAAGTGGTCGCAGTGTACGGTTGTAGGCACGGCAACTTTTGGTTTTCCTGCTTGCATAAACTGCAATAAGGCCATTTGAGCGGTTGCATCCTGACAGGCGATTCTATCTGGTGCAAAATCCACATAATCCTTTCCTCTAACAAAAGCTTTTTCTGGAGTTCCATCCCATAAATGGGAGTATAAAATCTTTTCGGAAAGCGTCAATGGTTTACCCACAACTTTGCGTGCCTTATCAACGCGCTCAGCCATTTTCGAGTAAACATCCTTTATCATTTCTATATCAAATGCCATAAAATTTCTTGTTGTTTATTGAATACATTTTTAGTGTCTACAATATACAAAATAAGTCTCCGAATGAAAAACCTAAACTTCAGTGGTTTGCGAAACAAAATGCTAAAAATGAAGGCATAAAAAAAGTCCGAGTTTTAAGCTCGGACTTTTCATATATCTAAAATCTGCGGTGATTATAATACCAATTGCTTTTGAGATGGTGCAAATCTAGTCAACACAATTCCTTCAACAGCCGCTTCGTACTCTTCCATAGTAGGAGTTCTACCTAAAATAGTCGACAAAACAACCACTGGAGTAGAAGACAATAAAGATTCTCCCTTTTTCTCTCCAGAATCCTTTACAACTCTTCCTTGGAATAGACGTGTAGAAGTTGCCATTACCGTATCACCTGGCTCTGCCTTTTCTTGGTTCCCCATACATAGGTTACAACCTGGGCGCTCTAAGTACAGCATGTTTTCATACTTGGTACGTGCCAATCCTTTAGGCGCATTGTCATCAAACTCAAAGCCAGAATACTTTTGTAATACTTCCCAATCTCCTTCAGCTTTCAACTCATCAACAATATTGTAAGTTGGAGGCGCCACTACTAACGGAGCTTTAAACTCTACTTTACCTTGTTGTGCTTCAATGTTCTTCAACATTTGAGCTAAAATCTTCATATCTCCTTTGTGAACCATACAAGATCCAACAAATCCTAAATCAACTTTCTTAGTTCCTCCATAGAAAGATAACGGTCTGATGGTATCGTGTGTATAACGCTTAGAAACATCTTCATTGTTTACATCTGGATCGGCAATCATTGGCTCTGCAATTTCATCTAAGTCAATCTCTACCTCTGCATAGTACTTCGCGTTGGCATCTGGTCTAAGAGCTGGCTTAATTCCAGTTTTAACTTCTACAATTCTTGCATTTGCTTTGTCAACCAAACCTTGAAGTACCTGCGGCTCGTTATCCATACCTTTATCGATCATGATTTGGATACGGTCTCTAGCAATTTCTAAAGATTCGATCAAGGTTTCATCTTCTGAAATACAGATTGACGCCTTAGCTTTCATCTCTGCAGTCCAATCGGTAAATGTAAAGGCCTGATCAGAAGTCAATGTTCCAATGTGAACTTCAATTACACGTCCTTGGAATACGTTTTCACCACCAAACTGCTTCAACATTTGTTGTTGTGTAGCGTGTACCACATCACGGAAATCCATGAAACTTCTCATGTTTCCTTTGAAGGTTACTTTTACAGATTGTGGAATTGGCATAGTCGCCTCACCTGTTGCCAAAGCCAATGCTACAGTACCAGAATCAGCACCAAAAGCAACTCCTTTAGACATACGTGTGTGTGAATCTCCTCCAATAATAATGTCCCAATCACTTACTGTAATATCGTTTAATACCTTGTGAATTACATCGGTCATTGCATGGTATTCACCTTTAGGATCACGCCCTGTAATTAATCCGAAGTCATTCATAAACTTCATCAACTTAGGAATATTCGCTTTAGACTTATCATCCCATACAGAAGCTGTGTGACATCCAGATTGGTAAGCTCCATCAACAATTGGAGAAATGGTCGTTGCCGCCATAGCTTCCAATTCCTGAGACGTCATTAATCCAGTAGTATCCTGAGACCCTACAATGTTTACTTCAACACGAACATCAGAACCAGCGTGTAATGTTTTGCCTGGTGTAGTTCCAACGGCATTTTTATTGAAAATTTTCTCAACTGCCGTTAATCCTTGTCCTTCAACAGAAATTTCTTTGGAAGTGGCATATACTTGAGGAATCTCAATTCCTAAAACTTTAGCAGCAAATGTTTGTAATTTTTTACCAAAAACCACAGCATAGGATCCACCAGCTTTGATAAACTCCACTTTTTGTGGCGTTAGAGACGCAGAAATATCAATTAATTCCTGATCTCCATTGTATAATTTTTTCTCTTTAGTGTTGATGGTAAGCACTGTTCCTGTTTCAACAGAATAGGCTTGCTCTAAAACCGGATCTCCGTTTGCGTCTACAACCGTATTTCCTTCAGCATCCTTTTGCTTTACCCAGTTTTTAAGGTCGATTCCAATCCCTCCTGTTACTCCAACAGTAGTTAAGAAAATAGGAGAAATTCCGTTGGTTCCTGCAATTACCGGTGCAATATTGATAAATGGTACATATGGGCTAGATTCGATACCGGTCCATAAGGCCACGTTATTAACACCTGACATTCTTGACGATCCAACTCCCATTGTTCCTTTTTCAGCAATCAACATGACGCGCTTATCTGGGTGCTGTGCTTTTAATTCAGTCAATGACTTTTGCATGTCTTTGTTGTGCTCAAAGATAGACTGTCCATGCAACTCACGGTCTGAACGTGAATGTGCATCGGCACCTGGAGACAATAAATCTGTAGAAATATCTCCAACACCTGCAATAAAGGTTACCACTTTAATCTCTTCATCCACCTCAGGAAGTTGTGTAAAAAATTCAGCTTTAGCATAGCTTTCAATCAATTCTTTAGCTATGACGTTTCCAGCTTTAAAAGCCGCTTCCAAACGAGCTGTATCAGCATCGTATAAAAACACCTGAGTTTTTAGCACTTTGGCAGCTTCTGCAGCAATAGCGGCATCCTCTCCTAAAGCCAAATCCAAAAGCACTTCAATGGAAGGGCCTCCTTTCATGTGAGACAATTGCTCAAACGCAAACGCTGGTGAAATTTCTTCAACAACAGACTCACCAAGAATAATTTCTTTTAAAAACTTAGCTTTTACCCCTGCAGCACTTGTAGTTCCAGGAAGCGTATTGTAAATAAAGAAATTCAGAGAATCTTCGCGATTTTCGTTATTCAAATCCTTAATTTGTTCAATAATCTCGCTTAACAAATCAGCTCCATCAATAGGCTTTGGATGAAGCCCCTGAGCTTTTCGTTGTTCGATCTCCTTGATGTAATCGTTGTATATATTCATATTATTAGTATTATGATTTAATTGGCCTTTTTTGCGATTTAAATTTCATCTGCCGAAAGTAGATTTTCTTGTTAAATCAAAGCCGTTTATAACATATTTTTTTCTTTAGCCTCGCAAAAGTAAAGAATTAATACAAAGTTTTAAAAATAAAATATTGAATACAATATCCAACCATACGAAATCGATATAATACGATAATTAATTCGTATGATTTTTGATTTTTAAACTTGTAAAAAAGACATAATAGATTAAACCATCAGGTTCATTTCTAAAACAAACTCTCAATAATTCGTTCGTCTGTGATCCCTTCGGCTTCCGCTTTGTAGTTTTTGATGATACGGTGTCTTAGTATCCCATTTGCAACGGCTTGTACATTTTCAATATCTGGAGAGAATTTTCCTTGGATGGCAGCATGTGTCTTGGCCGCCAAAATAAGATTTTGGGACGCTCTTGGACCTGCTCCCCAATCTACAAACTCTTTTACCAATTCTGAAGCAGTTGATTCGTTTGGTCTAGTTTTTGCCACCATTCCCACGGCATATTCAATCACATTGTCCGCTACAGGAATTCGACGAATAACACTTTGGAATTTGATGATTTCCTCGGCCGTAAACAAGGCATTTACTTGAGGTTTATTGTCTGAGGTGGTTGCTTTTACAACCTCCACTTCTTCATTAAAAGAAGGATACTTTAAGTTAATGGCAAACATAAAACGGTCCAATTGGGCTTCTGGCAAAGGATAAGTTCCTTCCTGTTCAATTGGGTTTTGTGTTGCCAATACAAAATAAGGCAGGCTCAATTTGTAGTGGTGTCCAGCAACCGTCACCGCACGCTCTTGCATCGCCTCTAAAAGGGCTGCTTGGGTTTTAGGTGGTGTTCTGTTGATTTCGTCTGCCAAGATAATATTGGCAAAAATTGGCCCCTTGATAAATTTGAAATGGCGATTTTCATCCAAAATCTCACTTCCTAAAATATCACTAGGCATTAAATCTGGTGTAAACTGTATACGTTTGAAATCTAAACCTAAGGCTTGAGCAATAGTATTTACCATCAAGGTTTTTGCCAATCCAGGCACTCCCACCAACAGGGAATGACCTCCAGAGAAAATGGAAATTAAAATTTGATTTACCACTTCATCTTGACCAACAATTACTTTTGCAACTTCACTCTTTAAGGCTTTGTATTTTTTTACAAACTGTTCTACAGCTGCTACGTCAGACATATTATTTTTCTTTTTTTAACCAATTACTGTTAAACTCACAATCTCTATATTCACCATTAATTTTGATATAAGTTTCCTGAATTTTCTCTTCAGTCCATTTATCTATGGCTTCATATTGCTTTTGTTGTTCTGCTAGGTTTTTAATTTTCAAATAATCTCTGGCAAAATCTGCTTCATGTTCATCTATTCTATCTGTTACCGTCAAGATTTTAAATTTAATACGGTTTACGCGATCTTCATCCTGAAGAACCAAACTGACTTCTCCATCTTTCAAATTTTGAATTTGAGAATATAGTTCTGGGTCCATTTTTGTCAACTCAAAATTATGATCCTGTGTTCTTGGGTTGATCAATTGTCCTCCGTCTTGTTTGGTTTCCTTCTCATCACTGAATTCTCTTGCGGCATCTGCAAAGGACACTTCACCATCTACAATGCGTTTTCTTACAAGCTCTATTTCATCCTTAGCTTTCTTAATCGATTCTTCAGTTATCTCTGGACGCAGTAAAATATGTCTTACCTCATAAATCTGTCCTCTAATTTTTTCAAGATAGATGATATGATAACCAAATTCAGTTTCGAAAGGTTCTGAAATTTCACCTTCTTGTAATGAAAAGGCAACTTCTCTAAACTCCTTTACCATTTGCGGGTGCTTTTTATTCAATTCGTATTTCCCTCCATTTTTTCTAGAGGCAACATCGTCTGAATAAAACACAGCTTTGGTTGTAAAACTCGCACCGTTTTCAATAACGTCGGCTTTAAATTCCTTAAGCCTGTTAATTACCTTTTGCTTTTCTTCTTCAGAAACTTCTGGAATCACTACAATCTGAGCTACCTTTAGCTCCGTACCAAATATTGGTCGTTCATCTTTAGGAATACCGTTAAAGTACTCTCGAACTTCTTCTGGAGTTACCTCAATATCAGCAACAATCTTGTTTTGCATCTCAAATGCCAACTTTCCATTTTTGTTGATGATGAACATTTCTTCCCTTAAACTCTGCTCGCTGTCCTTATTGTAGAATTTTAACAGTTCATCCATTGACCCGTTGGTCTGCTCCAAAAACGCACTAATCTGTTGCTCGATGTTGGAACGAATTTCCAATTCATTCACGGTGATACTATCCTGAATAGCGTGATGTGTGTACAGCTTATCCTCCAACAATTTCCCAAACAACTGGCATCTGGTAATGTCTGCCGTGGATACTCCTCTAGCCTGCAACTGAACAAACTCCTTATCGATATCTGAATCTAAAACTACGAAATCTCCAACTACAGCAACCACACCATCCACTTTTTTCCGTGCGCTAGGGTCTATGGTTTGCTCCTTTTTTTCTACTTCAGGTTCTTCTATGATTTCCTGTGCATTGCCCGCCCCGTATGACATAAGCACCAAAGTGGCAAGCATAAATTTCATATTAATTGAAGATTTCAAATTGTTTGTTTTTAATAGCATCTTTGGTAATATCTTTTTCCAGCTGTTTAATGAGTTCCAATTTCCTTTTGTTCATTACAATTTGATTAATGGTTGGCTTGACGTATTCCAAGGGTGCATAATCATTTTGCAAAAGGACATCATTTATTTGCATCAAATATAGGTCTAATGAATCTTTGAGCTGTAAAAAATTAGATTTTTTTAACAGTTCTTTTTTATTCTCAGCGGATAACACCGGAACCTTGTTGATGACTTGGGAAACTTTCACCCAAACTGAATCGTTTAGCGTGTAGGACTTAAATTGAATAGAAATAGAGTCCAAATAACGCTTATCTTCATCGGTGTAACGTTTAAAGCGTTTCTCAATATCGTCCTTATTGATAGCGTTTTGCGCAATTTTAATGTAACGCAACTTCAACAACTCTTCATTAAGCTTAAAGGTTTCCTTGTTGAGATCGTAAACGTTTTGTGCCTCTTCTGCAGTTACTGTAGTGTCAATATTTCTTTTCACCAAGGCATCCAAATAGGCTTTGGTAAAAAGATCTTTTTTGTACTGAGATACCAACTTGTTAAAATCCTGTTGCATTTTCTCAGGAAGGTTGGTTTGTGCCCCATCTACCAACAGCAACTGCGTTGCCCATCGGTTGATAAACCCATTTACCAAAAGCGTACTGTCCTCGGGAGGTGTGCCTTCTGCCACCAAGCCTTCTAAATCCTCTTTGTAAAGGTAAGATTCATTGACCCGGGCAATAGGAATCCTGTCGTCTGCCTTTTTAAACATATCGCAAGAGAAGACTGCAAGCAGCAACAGCAGTATGATGATACTGTATTTATTCAATTAATTCAGAATTTGAGATTTCACTTTAGCCAATACTTCTTGATCTATTTCAACATTGTAACGCTCATGCAAAGTGTTCAACCAGTTTTCTTCAATGTAATTCTGATAATCACTCACCACACTTCCTCTTGCCTCTTCAAAAGTTTTAGGACCTTTGGGATACACTTCCTCTACAAGAGCGACATGATAGGAATCGTTGAATTTATAAATCGAAGACACGCCTTTTTTGAATTCAAAATCCTCCGGAAGTGCTTGATGGGTAGTATCCATGATTCCTTTTGTAAAAATAACCTTTTGCTCGCTCTCAGTATTCAATTTAGCACTGATTTCTTCAACCGACTTATGCTCTTCCAATAAATCCTCTACTTTGGAAATGTCTCTTTTCTTAGCCGCCGAAGCAACCACCGCATCTGCCCTAACCGCCCAAACGTAATCTGCTTTATGCGATTCGTAATAGTTTTTCAACCCAACGGTATCTTTAGAAGCTGTATTCCAAACTTCCTTTTCCATAAGGTCAAACAACAGCAAACCATCTCTATATTCTCCTAAAATAAAGGCAAACTCTTCATCCTCAAACTCCAAGTTACGCTCACGGAAGTCAATAAGTTTGGCTTCCAAAAAGGCCGCGTACTCAGCTGCAACAACTTCGCCATGGGTCAATTGCTTTCCAAAGTATTTTCTTTGAGAAGATACTAAATAATCCCCAAACTCTCCAAAAGTGTAGTCTTGTTTCCCAATGGTGATAAAGGTTTTATCCTTAGTGAAATCTGCCGGCAAAGCCCAATTGTTTTGGAAATAATCAGGGTTGATCAATCCTTCAAAATATGCCAAAGCCTCTTGGTTGTCCTTAACATTATAGCGTTGCTTTAAATTATTGGTGAGCGCCGTATTGATTATAGCCGAACGTGAATCACGCTTCACGCGCTGCTCCAATTCCAACTTAATGGTATCAAATTCTGGATTTCCTTTTTTGTCGATCAGTTTCACAATATGCCATCCAAACTCGGTTTTGAAAGGCTCTGAAATCTGTCCGTTTTCAGTCAATCCAAATGCCACTTCTTCAAATTCTGAAGAGCTTAATTGTCCTCCTTTAAACGACGGCAGCAACCCTCCTTTAGCGGCTGAACTTTTATCGTCGGAAAACTGTTTTGCCACAGCCTCAAAAGACTCACCTTGCATGATTTTTTTGTAAAGCTCATTGATACGTACTTCCGGATCTAATGAATCATCCTTTTGAACTTTAGACACCATAATGTGCTCTACAGTTACCTCTCCACGTGAAGGACGCTTGTCCTCAACCATCACAATGTGGTAACCAAAACGCGTTCTGAACGGCATAGAAATATCGCCAACTTTGGTATTGTAAACAACCGTTTCAAAATTATAAACCATTTTGAAAGCCGAAAAATACCCCAACTCTTCAGCGTAGGTTTCATGTCCCTTATAATTGATTTCCCTTGAACCAGGCGCCTTATATTTTGTGTTCAATTCGTTAAAAACAGTTCCAAAACCTTCTTTCAAGGCTCTTTCACGCAATGCCAACAAATCGTTGTAAACCTTCAAAGTATCACGCTCGGCTTCCTCTACACGAAATAAAATATGCGAAGCCTTAATGTCGTAAGACATACGCTCATATGCCTCCTTTACCAAAGCATCGGTTACCTTATTATCCGTAAGGAAATTTTTGGTCAACTGTTTTTTGTAATTACCAAATTCCCTTTTATACTGAGCATTGTCATCAAGCCCCAAACGCTTGGCTTCCTTGATTTTCAATTGATAGTTTACAAAAAGTTTTAAATATTCATCTACGTCCTTTTGCGATTCGTCCTTTACCAAATCAAGATTTTTGTTGTACACCCTAATGAATTCCGAAGCCTTTACAGGATCTCCATCAACAGTAAACAATACATCATCACTTGTGGTTTGTGCACTCACAAACCCCGATACAAATAAAGAAAGGACTAAAAACTTTAGTTTTAATTTCATAGTTAAAATCAATTGGTCAATTGCAGCAAAAATAACATATTTAGCATATTTAGCAAGCTGCTTTTATGAAACGACCATATTCTGCTATTCGTATAAAAATGCATTCCCTACCCTTGTTAAAATTTCTCCATTTTCAAGTGAAAACCAGAAAAACAAATCGATTTTCAAAATATCATAGTATATTTAATTCTTAAATAAATTGCTAACAATGAAGTACTCCACAAAAATTACCGTGGCCTTACCGTTGAATGAATTTCTGCATAAATTCAACAACACCGAGAATATGAAGCATTGGCAAAAAGGCCTTATTGCTGCCGAACATATTTCGGGCACCCCAGGAGAACTTGGTTCCAAAATGAAGTTGATTTACAAATTGGGCAATCGGGTGATGGAACTTATTGAAACCATTACGCATGCCAATTTACCTTACGAATTGCATGCTACCTACACCACCCACGGCTTGCACAACATACAGGAAAACTATTTTAATCAAACCGAAGAAGGCCATACCATTTGGACCTCAGATAACGAATTTGTGCCCTTAAGTTTTACCATGAAATTAATGACCAAATTTATGCCCAGTGCTTTTAAGAAACAATCGTTGCAATACATGGTAGATTTTAAGAACTTTGCAGAAAAAGGAACTTCTGTTGCCAATGCGTAAATTAAAATTAATCTGGGACTTCCGTGGGCCAGCCGCCCTAAAGACTGCCCAACACCATGAAATCCATTTAAAAGAGTATATTCGCATGCAAAATCTGAATATCGAGATTACGGGTGTTGAAACCTTATCTGATATGCATTCCATCGCTTTTTTGGTGGTAGACGAGTCCCAGATGAAACCTATACGAGATGCACTTAAACCCCACCGAGGCCAAGTGTACCAAAATCAATAATTACCAAAACATGAAATATCCCCTTATTCTTCTATTTGCCATAGCTTTGTCATGCTTTAACTGTGCTAGCGAAAAAGAACCTGTCGAAATTAAAACTTTTGTAGAAGAGCCACATTCCTTTGCCATCCCCAACAAGGCTTACATCAACCATTTAGATTTAGACATTGAAGTTGATTTTGATTCTCAAACTATAAAAGGATCAGCTACATATGACATTACCAATAACAATGCGTCTGAAATTGTTTTGGACAGTAAGTTTTTGGATATTAAAAGTGTGAAAGCTGATGGTAAAGAAACTTCATTCCGTTTGGGCGATTTTGATGAATTTCTGGGGCAAGCTCTTTATATCGATATTAAGAACGATACGAAAACTATCAAAGTGTTCTATGAAACCACAGAACAGACCGAAGCACTGCAATGGTTGGATCCACAACAGACAGCCGACAAAACCCACCCGTTCCTGTTCACACAAGGTCAGGCTATTTTAACCCGTACTTGGATTCCAATTCAAGATAGTCCGCAAATACGCATCACTTACAACGCTACGGTAAAAGTTCCTACTGAGCTCATGGCGGTGATGAGTGCCGAAAATCCTAAAGAAAAAAATCCAGTGGGATTCTATCATTTTCAAATGAAACAACCAATCTCTCCTTACTTGATAGCACTTTCCGTTGGAAATTTAGAATACAGAGCCATTAGCAACCGTACAGGTGTATATGCCGAAACCTCCATGATTGACAAGGTTCAAAATGAATTTTCCGAAATGGACAACATGCTCAAAGCTGCCGAAGCTCTTTATGGTACTTATGCCTGGGAACAATTCGACGTCATTGTATTACCGCCTAGTTTCCCTTTTGGAGGTATGGAAAACCCACGCCTTACCTTTGCTACGCCTACCCTAATTGCAGGTGACAAAAGTTTAACTTCTGTAATCGCCCATGAATTGGCGCATTCTTGGTCTGGGAATTTGGTAACCAACTCCACTTGGAATGACTTCTGGCTGAATGAAGGCTTTACAGTATATTTTGAAATCAGGATTATGGAAGCCCTTTATGGAAAGGAACGAGCTGATATGTTAGCTTTGATTGGACGTCAGGATTTAGAGGATGAAATTGAAGATTTAAAAGACACTCCAGAAAGCACACAATTAAAATTGAACTTAAAAAACGAGAATCCAGACGATGGCATGAACAGTATTGCCTACGATAAAGGCTACCTATTTTTAAGAACTTTGGAAGAAACTGCTGGGCGCGATAAGTTTGATGTGTTTTTAAAGAGTTATTTTACAACCAATGCCTTTACAACCCTTACAACAGAAGATTTTGTAAACTACCTTAACACACAGCTCCTAGAACCAAACAACATCAAGTTTAATACCGAAGAATGGATTTATAAGCCTGGAATTCCTTCAAATGCCGTTGTAATTACTTCAGATAAATTTGATATTGCAGAACGCTTCTTGGAACAATTTCTAAAATTGAATGAAGTAGATACTGCCTTGACCAACCATTGGACCACGCAGGAATGGGTACATTTTATTCGCAATTTCCCAGAAACCATCACGCCAGAACAAATGGCACTTTTAGACAACGCCTTTGACTTTACCAATTCTGGCAACTCCCATATTGCCATGGTTTGGTTTGAACAGTCCATCATTCACGATTACATAGGTAATGATGTCGATAAAAATATTGCCTCCTTTTTAACCCAGGTAGGTCGTAGATGGTATGTAGAAACCTTGTTTAAAGCCTATAAAAAAGCTGACAAAGTTGAGGAAGCTTTATCCATCTACAAGGAGACACGTGGCAATTACCACTCAGTTACGGCTGGTACTATAGACTTGTTGTTGAATTATACATCAGAAGACTCAACATCAAAGGTTGAATAGGTATGAGGAATTTCATTTTAAAGCAAAACTTTACATTCTCTTAACATTGAATTTGAAAGCTTCCTAGCTTTTAGTAGTAAATTTACAGTTCAAGTTAACCAACATGAGGCTGTTAGCCATTCTAGCAGCCAAATACCGATTAACGACAAACTATATGAAACTGCAACATACCGAGGATTTCTTAAGGAAATTCGACTACGATTACCTCCGTCAGGATAATCAATTGATTGTAAAAATGGAACCTTCCCAACAAGTCTCCATAGATTTTTCCAATCCACAACAACCGGTTATTACCAATGAACTTACAAGATGGAATTTTTTGACCGGTATTTTCAACATGCGTATTAAAAATGCGGTGCTCCTCAATTTTGGTCTGGGATTAATTTTAAGTTTACTATTAGCCACCCAAAATTTAGAGACTGGAATTTCCGTGTTTTTGATTTATACCATTTGGATTTCATTTTGGGCAGCTCATTACCTTTCCAAATCAAACACCTTAAAAGAAAACCTAAATCATTGGAATAACTAACTGGTTTATTCCATAAACCAGTATTTTACTTTTTTCCTACTATTGTAAGAAATGCATTTCGTCGATGATTTTTGAGTCAACTTGTTATTCCTCTACTTTTTCAGTATTTCACCAAATTTAAATCTTCAGAATTTCAAAATTCAATTCATTTGTCTGTAAAATCCTAGCAAACAATAGTGTTTACTAGTAACCTTAACTAAATAAATCATGAAAAACATGCCCAAAATCAACCAGTTCTTAGGGTACTGTATGTTGGTTTCTATCCTAATGTTTTCCTGCCAATCTGAAGAATTACAGGACAACCAAATCCCTGAAAACACACAATCCTTAAGCCTAGAAAAGCTAAGTCCTGTTAAGAACACCACCATGAGCACTTCTGCCATGCGTGAAGCCTACGTAGACTGCGAAACTACTTGTATTGTTGCCGGTAGCGGCAATTACTTTGTAATGGCAGATTCTGATTCCGATGCCTCCGGAAATAGTCAAAATTCACAAATAATTAGCTATGAAGCCTATAATACAGAAACACAGTTTATAGTAAATGTATTATATGAGACCACTGGTAATAATAATTCCAAAGCAAAAATAGCTATTACAGATAGTGAAGATTTGGTTTTAGTTGAAGACAATAATGTATCTAGTGGTGAAATGGTTACTTGGATCTACGATTTGCCTTTGGAATGGGAAGCTTGTGATGTAATATCATTTAAAATCCACCAGAATGTTTTAGAAAATGATACAGCACTTAATAACCCAATAACTTATTCTTTAATAGGCATCTGTCCTTGCGAGGAAAGTTTTAGCTATGAAGCTACAAACGAGAACAGTTACATATTTACCTATTCCAACGTTGAGGCTATGGAAAATGCAGTTGTTCAATTTACTTGTCCTCACATTACAAGTTTTGAACCAATGGATGGCAAAGAATATTCGGTTAATCCTGGAAATGGCCAAGGATCCCCAACGGTTCTAACGTGGGTGGGCGATTTAGAGGCCTGTTCAGAAACTACATTCGCCATTAAATTCTATGCCGATTGCGAGCAGAACAATGCTAATTTTGCCAATATTTTCACCGACTTTAAAGTGAATGGAGATTCCAAAAAAGGTGATGTTTCCAACATAAAATTTGATTGTGCCGAATAAACATTAGCACAAACTAAACCTTTAAAAGCCCTATGCATTAAGTATGGGGCTTTTTTAATTCCCAAAATTCATTTATACAATTTAATTCCGTAATTTTAAAAGACATACGTATTCACTCCCGAACCACAAAATTGAAACTTCATGAATGATTTTGTTACCAATTGGACCAAAGACGAATTAAAGGCATACATCATGATTTTTTGTTCCCATGCCGATTTCAACGAATCCAAAGCTGAAAAAGCATACATAAAATCAAAAATAAAGGATTTAGACCTTCAGCAGATCCATCGTGAATTTGACAAGGACAACGACTATCAAAGTATTCAGAAAATTAGATCCTCACTTTCTTCCCTTAATTACAATCCAGAAGAGCTGGAAACCTTAATAACAGAAATCAAAGAACTTTTCATGGTCGATGGCCATATTGACACCTTGGAACACAATTTGCTATTAGGATTGAAACACATTCTAAAGGATCCATAAATCGCAACTTTTTCAGCAAAACAGCTTACTATACGCACCTTAAACCATAAAATATTTGCATTTTGAAAAAAGAGCTTTTCAATGTTATTTTTATGTTATCAAATCTTCTGTAGTTTGGCCGTAGCCAATATCTTTGTAGGTACATTCAGATCATCCATTACATCATGTCCAATAAAAAAACCGTCATCATTGTTGGAGGTGGCTTTGCTGGTTTAGAACTTATCAACCAACTTGGCAACTCCAACTATAATGTAATTTTGGTAGACACCAACAATTACAATTTCTTTCCACCGTTACTCTATCAAGTTGCTGCTGGGTTTATGGAACCTTCAGCTATTAGTTATCCTTTCAGGAAAATATTGCGCTCAAAACCAAACGTTAAGTTTAGATTGGGTTCCTTGGAAAAAGTTGTCCCGCAGGAAAACAAAATAATTGTTAGCAACGGTGAGCTTTACTACGATATTTTAGTGATGGCCACTGGAGCCGAAACCAATTTCTTTGGCAATAAAAACATTGAAGAATACAGTTTGCCAATGAAAACCATTAGCGACGCCTTAGCCTTGCGAAATGTGATCTTCACCCGATTGGAACGCGCCACACGTCTTGAAAAAAGAGAAGACCGAAAAAAATTGCTATCCTTTGTCATCGCAGGTGCAGGCCCTACTGGAGTGGAACTTTCCGGAATTTTTGCTGAAATGCGCGCACACATCCTTACAAAGGATTATCCAGAATTGAGTATGGACGATTTAGGTGAAATTTATCTAATTGACGGACAAGATGCCGTATTGGCCGTGATGTCTGAAAAGACCCAAAAATACACCTATAAAAAGCTAGAAGAACTTGGCGTAACTATCAAACTGAATACTTTAGTAAAGGACTTTAAGGATGACATCGTTTCCTTATCGGACGGCACTGAAATACATAGTCGAAACCTAATATGGGCCGCAGGGATTTCAGCTAAAACCTTTGAAGGATTTACCTCAGAAAATTATGGTTCTGGAAGACGTTTAAAAACCAATGCTTTTAATTTGGTGGATGGTTATGACAATATCTATGCGATCGGCGATTCTGCTTTGGTTTTAGGAGATCCCAACTATCCAAAAGGACATCCGCAATTGGCCCAAACAGCCATTCAACAAGCAAAAAACCTAGGCAAAAATTTATGTTCAACTAGCGAATGGAAACCTTTCACTTATAAAGATCTGGGCTCAATGGCCATTATTGGACGCAACAAAGCCGTTACCGATGGCCCTGACCAAAAGTTTTTCTTTAAAGGATTTTTGGCTTGGTGTATATGGATTTTCGTGCACATCATGTCTTTGGTAAACTTTAGAAACAGAATGCGTGCCCTTTACGATTGGATTGGATATTACATCAACAAAGACCAATCCTTCCGAATGATTATCAAACCAAAAAAATAGTTCTGTGAACTATGCAATATAAAACAAAAAGCGCGATGGAATCCATCGCGCTTTTTGTTTATTGGGTTGCTCTTACTATCTAGAATAGTTTGGAGCTTCTTTTGTAATTGTTACATCATGAGGGTGGCTCTCATTGATTCCTGAAGCTGTGATTTTCACGAACTGTCCTTTTTCCTTTAAGGTCTCAATGTCCTTAGCTCCACAGTACCCCATTCCTGCGCGTAAACCTCCAATAAACTGGTGGATGCTCTCTACCAATTCACCTTTGTAAGGTACACGTCCTACGATACCTTCTGGCACCAATTTTTTGATATCATCTTCCACATCTTGGAAATAGCGATCTTTACTACCTTCTTTCATAGCTTCAACAGATCCCATTCCTCTGTAAGACTTGAACTTTCTTCCTTCGTAAATAATGGTTTCACCTGGAGATTCTTTAGTTCCTGCCAATAAAGATCCTAGCATTACACTATCTGCACCTGCAGCAATCGCCTTAGGAATATCTCCTGTATAACGGATACCTCCATCAGCAATTACAGGAACTCCCGAACCTTTAATGGCTGCAGCAACTTCCAAAACAGCCGAAAACTGAGGGAAACCAACTCCTGCAACTACACGTGTAGTACAGATAGAACCTGGTCCAATTCCTACCTTCACGGCATCTGCACCTGCTTCTACCAAATATTTCGCAGCTTCTCCAGTTGCAATATTTCCAACAACTACTTCCAACTGAGGGAACTTTTTCTTTACTTCTTTCAATACCGCTACCACACCTTTGGTATGACCATGGGCAGTATCAATAATTACCGCATCAACACCGGCATTTACCAAAGCTTCTGCTCTTTCAACTGCATCGCCAGTTACACCAATAGCAGCTGCCACACGCAAACGACCGTATTCGTCTTTGTTGGCATTTGGTTTTTGGGTTAGCTTGGTGATGTCTCTAAAGGTAATCAACCCAGCCAATTTATAATTGTCATCTACAATAAGTAGCTTTTCAATTTTATGTTGTTGTAAAATGATTTCAGCATCTTTCAAAGAGGTTCCCACTCCTGCAGTCACCAAGTTTTCACTGGTCATTACCTCAGAAATAGGACGGCTGTTTTTGTGTTCAAAACGCAAGTCTCTATTGGTCACAATCCCCTTTAAGGTACCGCTTTCATCCACGATTGGAATTCCTCCAATGCTGTGTTCCTTCATATATTGCTTTGCATCTGCAACTTTAGCCGTCAACGGAAGCGTTACAGGATCGATAATCATCCCGTTTTCTGCACGCTTTACACGTTTTACTTTAGCAGCTTGTTGCGCGATAGTCATGTTTTTGTGCAAAACACCAATACCCCCTTCGCGTGCCATGGCAATAGCCATTTTACTTTCGGTTACCGTATCCATAGCAGCGGATACAATAGGTACATTAAGAGTAATGTTTTTGGTAAATTTTGTTTGAATGCTAACTTCTCTAGGTAAGACTTCAGAAAAGGCTGGGACTAGAAGAACGTCGTCGTAAGTTAATCCTTCTCCCACAATTTTATTTTGATGTGCTATCATGATGCAATTACGGTTATAATTGCGTGCAAATATACGATTTTTAATGACATTAAACTTTTAAATGAAGTTAAATTATGGATAATACACTTTGCAATATTCTCTTAGTGTATGTAAGGCATATTCGTAGCGTTTTTCTTCCAACAAAATATCTCCTTTAAATCGGATTTGCCTAGGTACAACCATAGCATAAAACCCCTTTCCTTTGGCCATATTCTCTATGGTTTTTAAAGTAGACGAATCTACATTTTCATAGATTTCCACCAACCACACATATTGTTCTTGATATAGAATTTGTTCATCCCAAACAAGTGCCTCCTTTCCTTTACATATATCTTCTGAAAAATAGAGTTTCCCTAAAGTTTCAAATGCACCGTCAAAGGCAGCTTCGCTACCCAAGTAGGCATATTTCTTGATATTCTTTTTCATGAATATTTTATAAGGAAACGCCCTAGTCAATCGTAATTTATTAGAAATAAAATGTGCCATTTTCGGCCAGACCACTTCATGTCCCTTTGCATCTAAAGCCTCATATAACCATTTATAAAAGTCTGTCCGTTCACGAATGGTTTTATACTCTTTTGATAGATTATGTTTCAAGTTGAATGCATTCGCTCGTTGCCAAGTTATGGTGTTGTGGCGCCTATCGGCTGTCAACCAATCGGAAGGAGCTAAAGAATCTGTTCCCATTGACTTTTCATAATCTTTAATACAAGACCATTCCTTGGCCAGAACAGTATTTCCTAATACCAAAAACAGGGCAATAAGGCTATTGTTAAAAGTCTTTTGTAGTATCAATTTGAGCTTTGATAAAACCTAAAGATACTTATTTCTAATCAATCAAAAACTTAAATCCAGTAGAGAAAATATTGGCCGAAAGTCCATCACTTCGCTTGTAGTATCCATACCTAAAATCGATACTTTTTAGTCCTGCTTTCCAAATGTGGAAAGAGGTGAAAATATCGGTATAGTTGAACCCAACGCCAAACTGGTTACTGTTGAATTTTGAAAGGTCATAGTCTGAAGTATAAAACTCTTCGGTTGACAAATGTTCTTCATAAGGCGCGAAATAATCTGCCGCGGTTTGGGTATAATACCTGTAAATTGGATACAACGTGAATTTATCGCCAATCTTGTAAGGTAGTTCAACACTGGCTGTATGTGAAGTAATTCCCCAATCATCCGAATAAAAACGGTAATAGGTTCTCAAGGTCAATTTCTCATTAAAGAAATAATTCAATCTTCCGCCAATAGGAATTTTGAATCTACTATCAGGCAAGCGTTCAACATCATCGGCCAACTGAAAATCATCAATGAAGAAATCAGGCTGATCTGCAAAATAAACACGTTGGTGCGGTGTAGAAAGCAGTCCCTGTTGCAGCACAATATCCATAAAAACGGAAGCTTGCAGATTTTTAGTGAGGATTTGCGAAAAACTTAAAGACAAACTATAAGAATTCCTACCAAGGTCATTGAACTTTTCATATTTAATAGGATCATACGTTCCTGGCCCAACAATACCAGGATGAGAAAACCCTCCTCGCAATTCAATAGGATATTGAGGATTCCAAGTATCCAAAAACACATTGGCCTTCACGCCTACTTCGGTGTTTTTTTCATTGAACAAACGCGTATAATTTCCTCCAAAACCAATAGAGAAATAGTCGAACTCCGAAGCCACACTTAAATTAGCGCCTACTATTTTATTTCTATCGTCGGAAGAATGTGCATAACTAAAATTTCCGTTCACCCATGTATCAGATCTTGAAGCTCCTGAAGAATCCGAAAACGGACTGGCAGGTTTATTAGAATCGAACGGATTGATGTTACTAGAAGATGCCGAAGTGTACGCAGAAATTCCGGCGTCCACGGTCAATACATCGTCACTGTTCAACGGAATGGCCACCACAAACGTTGGTGTAATATCCGTTAATTTTTCATCCCCAATTCCTCCGGAAACAGCCGCATGTTTCCCATCCTGAGCATAATAACTCATCAAAAAATCAACTTCGGTGGTTTCCAACACCCTTTTCTTATAAGCTGATGAGGGTTCAGTTTGCAATGTATCTGCTGACTGAGTTTGAGAATATCCAACAGCCACAAAAAGGAGCAAGAGTATGAGACTTATTTTTTTCATATCTAATTACATCCACAGCCTCCACCTGTTTTCCCTCCGTTAGCACCGGAAGAACCTTCTCTGTACAACTGAAAATTGGTTTCAAAACGTTCTGCTTTTCTTGCCGACAAAGCCATTTCAGGGTCATTGATATTGACCTTTTCATATTCCTTTACCGCCGTGCAAGAGCTTAATGAGAGCATCAAAAACCCCATTAAAAACATGTACTTTATCATTGTTTTGGTTTTATTAAATTGGAGTAAAATATATTTCCTTGTTCATCTATAATGATGCATTCCACACCGTTCAACTGGTTGATAAAATCCAAACCGACTTCCTTCCCCATCACAAATACGGAAGTTGCTAAGGCATCGGCCAATTCTGCTTTGGGAGCCATCACACTCACACTAATAATTCCCGTGCTGGGATAGCCGGTTCTAGGGTCGATAATGTGAGCATAGCGTACCCCATTGAATTTTACAAACTTTTCATAATTCCCAGAAGTAACAATAGCCTGATTGTCCATTGGCAACATGGCAAACACCTTATCCTTGTTCAACGGGTTTGTAATGGCAATATTCCAAAGTTCGCCGTTGGGTTGCCTTCCCCATGTATTCATATCTCCCGATGCATTAATAATCCCAGCTTCCACCCCAAGATCCCTCAAGAGTTGTTTCGCCTTGTCGGCAGCATATCCTTTTCCTATCGCGCCAAAGCCAATTTTCATTCCTTTGGTATCAAGAAAAATGGAGTTATTGCTTTCATTCAATTTGATATGCTGATAACCAACTTTTGATACAGATTGGGTAATTTCCTCCTCACTTGGCATGGTTTTCATACTGCCATCAAACTTCCAAATATTGTCCATCGAGGCATAGGAAATGTCAAAAGCACCTTGTGTGAGTTTTGATATTTCAATAGCGCGTTTAATTAAATCGAACAATTCCCTATCAACTTCTACTGGCTGTATACCCGCATTGGCATTGATTTTTGAGGTTTGGGAATTGGAATCCCAAGAGGATATCAACTTTTCAATTCTAGAGATTTCTTCAACCGCCGCATCAATATAGCCATCTGCCTGTTCTTGGGTTTTGGCTACCACAGAAATGTCAAAGCGACTTCCCATTAACTTCAAAGTACGTTTAAAGGTAGATTGTGCCGAAGAAAAGACAAAGGTGAAGAAAAAGCCGATGATGAAAAGTCGTTTCATTGGAAAACCTATTTTATAAAGCCTTTCAGTTTTTCAACATAGGCTTCTGGAGTCGTCTTTTCGTAGCCTGTTTCTCCCAGTACTTTCCCGTCTGGAGACATGACCACTACAAAAGGGAAAAAACCTTTTTTATTGTAAGTTTCAGCCAATCGTTTATTCTGTTCCTGAAGGACTTCGTTCAATTGGTTCTGTTTCTTTCTAGGGAAATCGGCCCTTACAAGAATCGCCTTTTCCGAAGCAAAGGATTTGAACTGCTCCGTTTCCAAAATTTGTTTTTCCAACTTGATACAAGGAGCGCACCAATCGGAACCGGAGAAAATCAAAACAATGGATTTGTGTTCTTTTGCTGCTTGGGATTTGGCAGCCTCAAAGTTGGTCTGCCATTCTTGCGAAAACATGCTATTTACTCCCAAAATAAATAACACTAGCAATGTTAACTTACGCATAGTAACTTAATTGTGTCTGTTAAACAGGATTAACAACGTAAAGTAATGCGCTTTATTTCAATTTGGAGGTAACAATGGTTACAATTTTAAGCAATTAAAATTGAGTTTAAATAAGAATTATAACTGCATAAGAAAATGACGGGCAGGTATTTAATGAAAAACCTAGTGATAGTATTTGAAAATTTTCGTGGCCTCGTTATGGGCACTTTCAAAACTCATGGCATTGAGGTTGGATTGCTTTTTAGCCGTAAAATAAGACAATAATTTTTCCGTAGGCATATTTCCTGTAAGCTCGTCTTTTGCCATTGGGCAGCCACCAAAGCCTTGAATGGCCCCATCAAAACGTCTGCACCCCGATTTAAAAGCTGCATCAACCTTTTCGAACCAAGTGGTAGGCGTGGTATGTAAATGGGCCCCGAATTCTATGTTGGGATATTGTGGAATTAAATGGGAAAACAGATACTCAATACTTTCTGGATTGGAGCTTCCAACAGTGTCACTCAACGATAAAATATTTACTCCCATTTGCGATAAACGATCCGTCCATTCGCCTACAATATCCACATTCCAAGGATCTCCATAAGGATTTCCAAAGCCCATACTAATATAAACCACAACCTCCTTACCTGCTTTATTGGCAATTTCCAGAATTTCCTGTAGTGTCACTACAGACTCCGCAATGGTTTTATGCGTATTACGCATTTGGAAATTTTCTGAAATGGAAAACGGATAGCCCAAATATTGGATTTCCGGATGTTGGCAAGCATCCATTGCACCGCGAGTATTGGCAATAATGGCCAATAGTTTACTGTTGGTATTGCTTAAATCTAAACGCGATAACACTTCGGCGGTATCTGCCATTTGTGGAATGGCTTTGGGGGAGACAAAACTTCCAAAATCGATAGTATCAAAGCCTACTCTAAGCAACGACTGGATATATTGAACTTTCTTTTCAGTGGGAATAAAATCCTTAATGCCCTGCATGGCATCTCTAGGGCATTCTATAATTTTAACGTAGTCGCTCATAAAAGTCAAAGATAGAAAAGATAATGGTCTACTAAAACGTTTTCTTTAAAACTAGATTAAAATGAAAATGGCGATTCCCACAAAGACAAAAATCTGAAGCCATTTCAACACCAAACCTGTATTTTTATGATGAATAAGATAATTTGAAATAGCTCCTGAAAGAATGGCTATACCGGCAAAAATCACCAAGGAAACGCCCATAAAAATAAATCCCAACACATAAAATTGCCAAACGGTTGACAAACTATCACTAAATAAAAATCCAGGAAAAAGGGCTAAAAAAAACAAAGACACTTTAGGGTTGAGAACATTCATAATCACCCCTTGTTTATACAATTGTGACACACTCTTTTTAGGAATGCCACGGGAGTTCAATTCCAATGCAGAACTACTTTTATACACCTTATAGGCCAAATACAATAAATACGCCGCTCCAAACAATTTGATGGCTAAATAGATATAGTCGTTTTCCTTAATCAAGGTAGACACTCCAAAAGCCACCAAAGTAGTATGTACTATACATCCCGAAATCAATCCAGCTACAGTAGCCAAACCATATTTTTTGCCATGGGCAATGCTTTGCAGCAGCACATAAATATTATCCGGTCCTGGCGAAATTGCCAAGGCAGAGGTTGCCACTACAAACGATATCAGGATATCAACATTCATTAAGCGCGATTTAAAATCGCCTTGTTGATTTTGGAAATCAGTTTTGGACCTTCATAAATGAAGCCTGTATACAACTGTACCAAACTAGCACCTGCATCCAGTTTTTCAAGAGCATCCTCTGCAGAATGAATACCTCCAACACCAATGATCGGGAATGCCTTATTGCTTTTTTCAGAAAGAAAACGAATCACTTCTGTAGATCTTTTGGTCAATGGTTTTCCACTTAAGCCTCCAGTTTCTTCTTTGCTTTCAGATTTTAACCCTTCTCGTGAAATGGTCGTATTTGTGGCAATCACACCTTCAATTTTGGTGTCCTTCACAATATCGATAATGTCTAGTAATTGCTCATCGGTTAAATCTGGAGCAATTTTAAGTAGAATTGGTTTTGGACTCGACTTTTCAGCATTGAGGTCTTTCAAGGTTTTTAAAAGATGCGTCAAAGGCTCCTTATCCTGTAACGCTCTTAAGTTTGGTGTGTTTGGAGAACTTACATTTACCACAAAGTAATCCACATAATCAAACAGCGCATTGAAACAGATTTTATAATCCTCCACCGCAGTTTCATTAGGAGTCACCTTATTCTTTCCAATGTTCCCTCCTATCAAAACTCCTTTATTCTTTTTCAAGCGTTCTACAGCTTCCTCAACACCTCCATTGTTAAAGCCCATTCTATTGATGATGGCAGAATCTGCTTTCAAACGGAACAAACGTTTCTTAGGGTTTCCAGGTTGCGCTTTTGGCGTTAAGGTGCCTATTTCAATAAATCCAAATCCAAGGTCTCCCAACTCCTTGTATAATTTAGCATCCTTATCAAAACCGGCCGCCAAACCAACAGGATTTTTAAATTTCAAACCAAAGAGTTCTCGTTCCAATCGTTTATCTTCAACAAGATACAAGCCTCTAAATATGCTTGGTACCAAAGGAACTTTATGAAGAATTCGAATTAAGGAAAATGTGAAATGGTGAATTTTTTCCGGGTCAAAAAGAAAAAATAACGGTCTAACGATAAGTTTATACATAATTACAAGCTTGGACTGCAAAAATACTACGCAAATGACAAATAACCTTACTATTCATTTTAGAAATTAGTAGTATTTTTGAAGACTTTATTAACATTGATTTTCATTAAAATACCCTCTCATGATAAACAAACAACACCTTATAGACAGATTTATAAGTTATGTAACGGTTGACACAGAATCGGATCCCGCTTCCGAAACCACTCCAAGTACCGAAAAACAATGGGATTTGGCCAATGCGCTAGCCCAAGAACTTAAGGATATTGGGATGACCGATGTGACTATTGATGAGAACGCATACATTATGGCAACCTTGCCAAGCAACGTAGACCATGAAGTGCCTACCATTGGATTTGTATCGCATTTTGATACGTCTCCTGACTTTACTGGTGCCAATGTAAAACCACAAATTATAGAAAACTACGACGGCAAGGACATTGTTTTAAATGCTGAAAAGGACATTATCCTGTCTCCTTCCTATTTTGAAGACCTATTGCAATACAAAGGTCAAACCTTGATTACTACGGATGGAAACACCCTTTTGGGCGCTGATGACAAGGCGGGTATTACCGAAATTGTTTCGGCTATGGAATACCTTATCCAACATCCAGAAATAAAACACGGTCCTATACGTGTGGGCTTTACGCCAGATGAAGAAATTGGTAGAGGCGCTCATAAATTTGACGTTGAAAAATTTGGAGCTGAATGGGCTTACACCATGGACGGGAGCCAAATTGGTGAGTTGGAATACGAAAACTTCAACGCCGCAGGAGCCACTGTGAAGGTAAAAGGAAAGATTGTGCACCCGGGTTACGCAAAGGGTAAATTGGTTAACTCCATGTATATTGCTACCGACTTCATCAATTCCCTACCGAGACTTGAAACCCCAGAACATACGGAAGGTTACCAAGGTTTTTTCCACTTGCATGGCATGGAAGGGAAAGTTGAGGAAACCGTTTTGAAATACATCATTCGTGACCACGACAAAGGGCATTTTGAAGCTCGTAAAGAAGTGATGCAAAAATTGGCCAACGAAATCAATTCTGAATACGGAAGAGAAGTCATTGAAATTGAAATCAAAGATCAATACTTCAACATGAAGGAGAAAGTAGAGCCGGTTATGCACATTGTTGACATAGCCGAGGAAGCCATGAAGCAATTGAACATAAAACCTCTTATCAAACCTATCCGAGGTGGTACAGACGGGTCGCAATTAAGCTATATGGGCTTACCTTGTCCAAACATCTTTGCCGGAGGACATAACTTCCATGGACGTTACGAATATGTCCCTGTAGAAAGTATGATCAAAGCTACAGAAGTGATTTGCAAAATTGCAGAACTTACTGCATTGAAAAAATAAGATTGAATAAAATTGCCTAATTTAGTAAACGGGAACCCAAAAAGTTCCCGTTTTTATTTTCTCAATTCTTATGTATTATGGCAAAAGCTACTTCTGTTGAAGCTTATATTGAAAACTCCAATTTCCCCGAAGCTTTGGGCCTTTTAAGGGAGATCATCACTTCCACTGAAGTGGAAGAATCCCTAAAATGGAATGCCCCTGTGTATTCCATCGGCGGTAAAAATGTTATTGGATTGGGGGCTTTTAAAAACCATTTCGGCATATGGTTTTTCAACGGTGTATTTTTAAAAGACGAGAAACGATTGTTGGTCAATGCCCAAGAAACAACCAAAGCGCTTAGGCAAATGCGTTTTGAAAGCATTAATGACATTGATAAAAATGCAGTGCTTTCTTATGTAAAAGAAGCCATAGAAAACCAAAAATTGGGAAAAGAACTCAAACCGGAGAGAAAGGGAAAAACGGTTGAAATCCCTGAGGAACTTAAAAGCCTTCTTGACAATAGTTCGGAACTAGATCAACACTTCAATGCGTTAACGCCTGGCAAACAACGGGAGTATTGCGAGTATATAGCAAGTGCCAAAAGAGAAGCCACCAAACAAACCCGATTGGATAAAATTACCCCAATGATTCTACAAGGTATTGGACTGAACGACAAATACAAAAATTGCTGATTTCCATATAAGGTTATAAAAAAAGAGCCACTTCAATGAAGTGGCTCTTTTTCTTACGTTTTAAGACTTTTTTAATTACGCCTTTTCTTGAACTTTTTTACTCATTTCCATGGAAATGGCAGAACGTTCAAATTTTATTTTACCAGCTAGAGTTTCGATAACGCAACTATTGTCTTTATCATTCAGTTCAACAATCTTACCGTGCAAACCGCTTTTGGTAATTACCTTGTCTCCCCTTTTTAGTTCGTTAGCAAACTTCTTTTCTTGTTTAGCTCTTTTCATTTGCGGCGCAATCATAAAGAAATACACCACCGCAAACATGGCTATAAAAGGTAAAAAATTCTGTAAACCTTCCATATATTAGTGTGCTGCTGCTGGCTTAGCTGCTTCGGCAGCTGGGTCAGCTTCGATAAACGCTTTAATTTTAACCATTTCCTTACCTTTTTCTGTGTTGGTAGTTAAGGTAATAGTCTTAGAAATTTGGTTTTTCCCTTTACCGTTGAACTTCACTGTAAACTCAGCAGATTCTCCTGGTGCTAAAGGCTCTTTACTCCAGTCTTGAGGTACTGTACATCCACAAGTACTTTTGATGTTACTTACAACCAATGGAGCTTTACCAGTATTAGTATATTTGAATTTAGTTTCAACAGGAGTTCCATTTTTAATGGTACCAAAATCGTGCTCTGCTTCCTCGAAAGAAATTACAGGTAGGTCTCCAGCTACAGCATCTCTTTCTGCAGCAGCTGCTACATTTTCACTATTTACTTTACTTGCTGCATCTTCTTTACATGAAGTAAAAGCTACTAAACAAAGAGCGCTTAAACTTAATATCACTTTTTTCATTGGGATAAAATTTAATTATTAGTATTAATTGTTCCTTTTTGAGCGGTAAATGTAGTAATTATTTCTAATTACATCAATCCTCTCCCAATTTTATTTAATTTGTCCTCAGCCGTGTACTCCTTGACAATCTTATCTAAAATACCATTGATGAAGATACTACTTTTAGGTGTAGAATATTCTTTGGCAATTTCCAAATACTCATTGATGGTCACCTTTACAGGAATGGATGGGAACTTTTGAAACTCGCAAATGGCCATTTGCAACAAGACGGCATCCAAACTAGCAATACGCTCTGTATCCCAGTTTTTGGTTTTCTTGGCAATGTCCTTATTGTATTTGGACACATTAAGCAGAGTTTTCTTCAATAAGTCTACTGCAAAATCCCTATCGTCCAAATCTTTGTATAAATCTGGAGTGAAATAGGTATCAGGACTATCTTTTTTCACTTTTCTAAGCAACTTAAGGATGCTGGTATTTACAATTGGTAAATCGTCTACCCACGTAAGCTTCTTGTCCTCAAAATAGTCGTATAACTTTTCGTTAGGGGCAATAATATCTGAAAAGATGTTCACCACCAACTCTTTATCCTCCTTAAAGCTATCAACTGGAGAAGCCATGTATTCCTTATAAAGGTCACTTTCCAAAATGGCCTTGAAGATGATTTCTACATATTCAAAATCCAAATACCAATAGTTCAACTTTCTGGCCTCGATTTCGTCGGACAATTCTTGATTGTCTCTTAACGCATGCAATAGGCGGTTATTGACAAATTTGGAATTTGGGTTCCTTTCTTCGTCGGTTGCAAGAAGTTTCTTTTGGGTTTTGTTAAGATGGTCTTCGGCTCTTTTGTGAGTTTCTATCAGCAGTGCTAGGATTACCAAGTACAAGTCGTACATACTATCCAAGCTTTGAAGCAAAAATCGTTCATCCTTCTTTATGTCATCACTTTCGGTACCATTAAAAGCATAAATGGTTTGCATCACCTTGATACGGATATGTCTTCTGTTAAGCATATATAAGAACCTTTTATAAAAAATTAAAAGAGGCGAAAGTGTTGATTCTTTCGCCTCGCAAAAATACTATTATTTATTCATTGCTGAAACTAAAAAAGGAATTGGCTCGCAATTATTTTGCGTTTTCCTTTTTACGCGTTTCAATACGTTCTTGTGCAATTTTTAAAGCTGCCTCATGAGTTGTGATTTGGGCAGCTTTTGCTTTTTCAAGAATCTCCAATGTTGTATTGTAAATGTTTTCTGTTTTACGGATGATTTCTGGTCTTCCGTAGTTTTCCAATTCAGCATATACATTGATAATTCCACCAGCATTGATCAAGAAATCCGGAGCATATACAATGCCACGCTCTTGTAACAACTTACCGTGAACACGCTCTTCTGCCAATTGGTTGTTAGCCGCACCTGCAATAATTTTTGCTTGAATACGGTTGATGGTGTCATCATTAATTGTTGCTCCTAAGGCACAAGGTGCATAAATATCCATGGCTTCGCTGTAGATATCTTCTCCTGTGTAAATGGTTGCTCCATATTTTGAACTCACCATTTCCAAACGCTCAGGACTAATGTCTGTAATGGTTACTTTAGCGCCTTCATTCACCAAATGCTCAACCAAAGCTTCCCCTACATTTCCAATTCCCTGTACAAACACGGTTTTGTCTTCCAATACATCCGAACCAAATTTAAATTTGGCCGCAGCCTTCATCCCCATAAACACACCGTAAGCAGTAATTGGCGAAGGGTTTCCTGCACCACCTTTGTCTTCTGAAATACCAGTTACATAAGGCGTTACTTCTCTTACAAGGTCCATGTCTGAAGTTGCCATACCAACATCCTCTGCAGTGATGTACTTACCGCTTAAGGAATGTACAAACTCACCAAACTTTTTCATAAGCTCAGGAGTTTTTTGGGTCTTGGCATCACCAATGATTACTGCTTTACCTCCACCAAGGTTCAACCCAGTGATTGCAGATTTATAGGTCATCCCTCTAGACAAACGCAATACATCGTTTAAGGCTTCCCATTCGTTGCTGTAATTCCACATTCTAGTCCCTCCCAAAGCAGGTCCTAAAACTGTGTTGTGAATACCAATTATTGCTTTTAAACCAGTATCTTTGTCGTTGCAAAATACCACTTGCTCATGGTTGTCAAAAGATAATTGACCAAAAACCGGATCGACTTTCGAAAGTTCATCAGAACTTATAACGTCTGAAATCATGTAAATTGAATTAATTAAAATACGTTCTTAGCACCTCTAAAAACGCGTGCAAAATTAATCCATTATTGAATTATTAGCAAAAAATAATCGTAAAATAAAACTATCTTAAAAAAAGCTTAACAGTTCTGTTTTTTCAATGAAAGAATTACAACATCTCAATAAATACTTTTACAAATACCGCTATAAACTACTCGCTGGAATTGTTATCACCATCATCGCCCGTATTTTCTTATTGTTCACCCCTGAATTGGTGGGCTCTTCTGTAGATATCATCGATGAATATAGAAAGGGACTTGTTTCAGATATGTCCGTGGTAAAAAAAGAACTTTTAATCAACATTATTTACATTGTTGGAGCGGCCATTGTTGGAGGTGTTTTCACCTTTTTAATGAGACAAACCATCATCAATGTGTCGAGATATATTGAATATGATTTAAAAAATGAGGTGTACCGCCAATACCAACGCCTCTCTTTAGACTTTTATAAAAGCAACCGTACGGGAGATTTAATGAACCGTATAAGTGAAGATGTTGGAAAGGTACGTGAATATGCAGGACCAGCAATCATGTACAGTATCAACACCATTACTCTGTTTATAATAGCTCTCTTTTTGATGTTTAAGTCGGCACCAATGTTGACTTTATATACCATCATTCCTCTTCCTGTGCTTTCCTATTTCATTTATATTCTTAGCAAAGCCATCCACAAACGCAGCACCATTGTGCAAGTTTGGTTATCTAAACTGAATACCTATGCTCAGGAATCCTTCAGTGGGGTTAGTGTTATCAAGTCGTATGGAATTGAGGAGCAGATTTATGAAGGCTTCGATAAACTTTCAGCAGAAAACAGGCAAAAAAATATCGATTTAACTAAAGTCCAGGCCTTATTTTTCCCTTTGATGATTTTGCTTATCGGCCTTAGTAACATCATCGTTATCTATATAGGTGGAAAACAATATATCAACGGAGAGATTGAAAGTTTGGGAGTTATTGCCAAGTTCATCATTTATGTGAACTTGCTTACTTGGCCTGTAGCCACCGTAGGTTGGGTAACTTCTGTAGTACAAAGGGCCGAAGCTTCACAAAAGCGCATCAATGAGTTTTTAAAGCTAGAGCCTACCATTAAGAACAATACCGACAAACATGCCGATATTCAAGGTAATATTGAATTCCAGGAAGTTTCCTTTACTTATCCAGACACCAACATTCAAGCTTTAAAGAATGTTAGTTTTACTTTGAAAAAAGGGGAATCCCTTGCCATTCTTGGGAAAACTGGTTCTGGTAAATCCACCATTTTGGACCTTATCGGAAGACTTTATGATATTGATTCAGGTACGATTCTTATTGATAAAACGCCTATCGACCTCGTCAACCTTACCGATTTGCGTGATAGTATTGGTTATGTTCCTCAAGATGCTTTTTTGTTTTCGGACACAATCCAGAACAATATCAAGTTCGGAAAAGAAGACGCCACGGACGAAGAAGTTATTGCGGCGGCTAAAAATTCTGACGTACACAAAAACATTGTTGGCTTCTCTAAAGGCTATGATACCATTTTGGGAGAACGAGGCATCACTTTATCAGGAGGGCAAAAACAACGTATTTCCATTGCAAGGGCAATCATAAAATCGCCAGAAATTTTGTTGTTTGACGACTGTCTTTCAGCTGTTGACACCGAAACTGAAGAGAAAATCCTCAAAAATCTTAAGCGTGTTTCCAAGGACAAAACTACCATTATTGTAAGTCATAGAATATCCTCTGCAAAGAACGCCGATCACATTATAGTTTTGGACAACGGCGAGATCATTCAAAGGGGCAACCATGAAACTCTCTTAAATTCAGAAGGTTACTATAAAGACCTTTATTTAAAGCAGCTCACGGAAAAAGAAATATGACAAATTGTTGGTTTCTTAGCATTTTTTTTAGATTTTTGAGACATTAATAGGAACTAATTTTTTAATATAAAATCTTATGAGTGACCAAGGAATGATGGAAAAAGAGGAAATTTTTTCGAAAGTATTACGAGCAGGAAGACGGACATATTTTTTTGATGTAAGAGCAACCAAAGCGGGAGATTACTACCTAACGATTACAGAGAGTAAAAAATTCACCAATGAGGATGGATCTTTTCACTACAAAAAACATAAAATTTACTTATACAAAGAAGATTTTGCTGAGTTCAACGAAATCTTAGGAGAAATGATTGATTTTGTTATTGATGAAAAAGGAGATGAAGTAATTAGCGAGCGTCACCAAAAAAACTTTAAAAAAGACGATTACTATTCTAACGATGATGTAGAAGAAGGAGGAACAAGCTACGAAACATCGGCTTCTACAGGAAGTTTCACCGACGTTAACTTTGAAGATATATAATCACTCGATTTTTATAAAACTCTTAAAAAGCGCTACCGAAACGTAGCGTTTTTTTTGTGCCAAAGTCAAATCATCTGATTTAGTTCCGAAAAAACTCCTATAACTTGACTGCTAGAAGGGCAATAAGCAATATGCCCGTGAAGTATACACCTGCGATTGGTGCTCCCCAAAGTCCTCCAACCAACAATGTGGTCAAAATCAAATACAATGGAATTAAGGTAATGGCCACTGCAAAACGAAAAGTGGCTACAAATTCCCGTTCCTTGATTTTAGGAAGCAACGCATGTTTCCAAACCAAATATGTTGGTAACAGGACACATTTTAAAAGGCCCATAAAAAAGCCCTTCGGCAATCCATCTTGTCTTCCCGTTTGCAAGTTCTTGGCATCAAAATTACTTGAGATGTATTGATTAGCAGCTATAGGATTAAGAAAATCAACCTTGTCTTCTTCCAACCGTTGCAAGGTATTTTCATAATGTTCTGAATCGATATGCGTGGTCAGCGCACACAATTCTTCATGAACCCTTGTTTTAATTTGCTGCGCCATATTAGGGCTTTTCATGGTGTCTTTGGAAGTCACTTCGATAGTTTTCCCAAAATTTAAAAAAACCCCATTGGCATAGCCTTCTGCATTTTCGTAATTGATACCAACAGGAATCAAAGACAATTTTGTGTCTGGATAGCGTTCCAAAGTCTCAAAAACAATTCTCGTAAACCCTTTGCTCAATGGACGAACCATTCGTTTTAAATTGTGGTTACCTTCAGGAAAAATGGTCACCGCATTATCAGAATGCAGTAATTTGGAACAGGTTTTAAATATTTCGTCATTTTTTGAAATGGTATTCCATCCATCTCGAACCCTATAAACGGGCAACATCCACAGGCTTCTTAAAATTTTTGCCACCAAAGGATTGCTGAAAACGCTGGCCCGGGTTAAAAAATACACAAAGCGTCCATTTTTAACCGCAATAATTAAGGCATCCATTAAAGCATTTTGATGGTTCCCCAAAAAGATGACGGCTTCATCCTTGGGAATGGATTCCTGCATTGCAACAGAGATCCTTCTATAGTAAAAAAAGAGCCCCAGTTTTATATAGCTTCTTACTAAAAACAGCCAAATCTTGTTCAAACCACGCTAATTTTAGAAGACACTTTAGACCAGTATAACGACAAGGCTAAACCTGAAATGATGTGCCAAATACCCCAAAAAGCCGCCATGATGGCCATACCCCCAAGCCCATTGAAGAATGTAAATATCAAGAGTAGCCCCAATCCAGAATTTTGGATACCAGTTTCAATAGCAATGGTTTTCTGATCTTTTGTAGACAACCCAAAGAATTTTGCAATAACAAATCCCGTAAAGATAGCCAACAAGTTATGCCCAGAACCAATATAAACCACATGCGAAATGTAATTATTGAAAACGTCCAAGTTGTTTGAAAAGGCAATTACCACAATTGCTATGAACACAATGATGGAAAGTGGCTTTAAGAATTTCGAAAGTTTTTCAGCCAATTTTACGTTTTTATAGCGTACTGCCATCCCCAATATCAACGGAATTCCCAAGAGTAGCACTACCAATTTCAACAATTCAAAAGGTGCTACTTCAACCGTCTTTAAAATTTCCGCTGTGGGTGGATATAAATTCCCATACAACTGAAAATTTAATGGGGTCATGATGATGGCCATTAAAGTTCCTAAAGCTGTTAAACTTACTGACAGTGCAGAGTTCCCGTTAGACAAATGAGTCATAAAATTTGAAATATTTCCCCCTGGACAAGCCGCCACCATCATCATTCCCAAAGCAATACTTGGTTGTGGGTTCAATATTAAAATTACCAAAAAAGTTAAGAAGGGTAAAATGATAAATTGAGAAAGCAACCCTACAAAAATAGACTTAGGTTGCTTTATGACATTTTTAAAATCGTCTATGGAAATTCCCAAAGCCACACCAAACATGACTACGGCCAAAGCTATATTGAGCACCCATAAATCATCATTATTAAACTGGATTTGGACAGTATCTAATTCTTGCATATGCTTAAGCTACAGAGGAACCATTTGTCACACGGTCTTCGGGATTCAACAATACTACATCCTTCCCGTTCACTGCTCCCAATAACAAACATTCGCTCATAAAATTGGCTATTTGCTTTTTAGGGAAATTAACAACGGCAACAATCTGTCTGTTCAATAATTCTGATTTTGTATATAAGGAGGTGATTTGGGCCGAAGATTTCTTGATTCCCAAGGCTCCAAAATCGATAGTAAGTTGATATGCCGGACGATGTGCTTTTGGGAAATCATTCACTTCAATTATGGTCCCAACACGAAGGTCCACTCTTGCAAAATCCTCAAAAGTTATGGCTTTGTTCATCCGGCAAAAATACAAACATATTTTAAATATCCTGTCGTATTGTTTATGAACATGTTATACAAATGCAAGCCCGCTATCCTTTCAGTTTGGCTAATTTTTGAGTAATTTTGAGTTTAATTCAATTGTTATGGCCAGAACACCTTCAAACATGCTCCCTTTGGGCACCACAGCTCCTCAGTTTACACTTTATGATACTATAAGTGACACCAATCTTTCACTCGATGACATAAAAGGCGTCAAGGGTACCGTCATTATGTTTATCTGCAACCACTGCCCTTTTGTAAAGCACGTCAATGCTGAATTGTCTAAAATTGCCAAGGACTTTACCCCTAAAGGAATTAATTGGGCTGCGATTTCGAGCAATGATGTTGACAATTATCCAGAGGACCACCCCGACCTAATGAAAGAAACTGCCATTAATGAAGGGTATATTTTTCCTTATCTATATGATCAAACACAAAAAGTAGCCAAGGATTATGATGCCGCCTGTACCCCAGACTTTTATTTGTTTGATGATAATTTAAAGCTTGTGTACCGAGGCCAATTGGACGATTCAAGACCTGAAAACGGTATTCCTGTAACAGGAAAAGACCTTAGGGAAGCCATAAATGCATTGTTGAGCAATTCTCCTATTTCAGACAAGCAAAAACCAAGTATTGGCTGTAACATTAAATGGAAAAAAGCTTAATAAAATCACTTAACCTACATTCAATTAACCACAACCACCAGCCATTTTAGGCTTCATATCTTATGAAATACACATATCTTATCCTACTCTGTGTGATTTGCTTTAACTGCCAAAACACATCCACTCCAACACAATACAGACATACATTAAATCTAGAAGGTTCATGGCAATTTGCCTTGGACACGGCCAATGTTGGTATTTCCGAAAAGTGGTTCTCAACAGATTTAAAAGACAAGGTTACCTTACCAGGAACTACAGATTCCAATAAAAAAGGCTTTGTTAAGACAGATACCACCACAATGCACCTCAACCGTCCTTTTACTTATGAAGGTGCGGCTTGGTATAGAAAAAAGGTGATCATTCCTGAAAATTTCAAGGAGCAACATATCGCTTTGTTTTTGGAACGCACAAAGCCTTCAAATGTTTGGATTGACAATAAGCATGTTGGGTCTTCACAATTATTGCAAGCCCCTCAACAGTTTGATGTGTCTTCCTATTTAAGTCCCGGGGAGCATTATATCACGCTTCAAATCAATAACGATTTAAAATTAACACCCTACGGCAACGTACACATCTATACAGACGACACCCAAACCAATTGGAATGGAGTTATTGGAAAAATGTACTTGGAAGCCTCTGCCCAAACCTATATTTCCACCTTACAGGTATTTCCAAATATTGAAAAGAAAGCAATTGATGTCGCCATTGAAGTAGAAAATGGCTCAGATCAAGTTTCCCTAGAACTTTTAGTGGAGAGCAGCATCAATGGAGTAACTACACAATTACAACCTCAGCAATTCATTCTTGCCAACAAGTCCAAAAATACTGTGAGCTATGCCTTTGAAAACGACATTGCTTTATGGGATGAATATGAGCAATCACTTTACAAAGTAACAGCCATTATTTCCAACGAAAATACCAAAGATGCCCAATCTGTAACTTTTGGTATGCGCGATTTTAAAGTTGACGGAAGACATTTTGCCATCAATGGACGCCCAACCTTTTTAAGAGGAAAGCACGATGCTGCCGTATTTCCAATTACAGGACACACACCCATGGATGTGGAATCTTGGCGAAAAATCTATAAGATTGCTAAATCTTACGGCATCAACCATTACCGTTTCCACACCTACTGTCCACCAGAAGCAGCCTTTACTGCGGCAGACCTAGAAGGTATATATCTTCAGGCCGAACTTCCATTTTGGGGAGGTTTGGAGTCTGATACTATTGCTGCCCAATTGAAAGCCGAAGGAGAAGCGATGTTGAAATCCTATGCCAATCACCCATCCTTCGTCATGTTTTCCCCCGGAAATGAAATTTGGAGCGGGCATGACAATATTGAAAAACTAATGATGTCTTTAAAAGATTACGACGGTCGCCCACTGTACACCATGGGTTCTAACAATAATATAGGCTATGTCCCTCCTCGTGACTATGCCGAGTTTTTTGTAGGGGCTAGAACTCCTTTTGATGGCGATGCCAACAAAGCTCACACAAGATTAACACACGCCTTTGCCGATGCAAAGGATGGCGGGATTTTGAACACACAAACACCATCAACAAATTTCAATTTTGATTATTCGGTATCTCGTTTGGAGCTTCCAATTATCAGTCATGAAATTGGACAATACCAAATCTATCCGGATTATCAAGAAATTGAAAAATACACGGGTGTTTTAAAGGCTTGGAACCTTATCGAGTTTAAAAACAGACTTGAAAAAGCTGGTATGCTAGATTTGGATAGTGCCTTTCAAAAGGCTTCAGGTGCTTGGTCGGCTATTTGCTACAAGGCAGAAATGGAAGCTGCACTTCGCACAAAAGATATGGCAGGCTTTCAACTTTTAGACCTTCAGGATTTCCCTGGTCAAGGAACAGCTTTGGTTGGTATTTTGGATGCTTTTATGGACAGTAAAAATGTAGTGACTCCTGAAACGTGGAAACAGTCCTGCAACGATGTGGTTTTACTACTGGAATTCCCTAAATACACATGGAGGAACAGTGAACATTTCACGGCTCAATTAGATGTTGTTAACTATTCCAACAAGGCGATTACTGAAGGCGTGCAATGGAAAGTTGAAAAAGAAAATGGCTTTGTCATGAACCAAGGCAATGTTAGTGCAACATCCATTTCCAATGACGGGTTATCCAAGTTAGGAAAATTAAGTTTTGACTTGTCAAACATTGAAAAACCTGAAAGATTGAACGTTTTGGTGTCCATTCCCAATACGGAATACAGCAACTCCTATCCTATTTGGGTGTATCCTTCCAAAGAGGATATTGAAATTCCAACTTATAATTCCATTGTTGAAGACTTGAATACATCTGCTTTAAACAACCTAAAAAACGGCGGTAAGGTTTTATATTTCCCAAAAACATCATCTGTTGAAAAGAACAGTTTCCCGGGACACTTTCCTCCCGAATTTTGGAACTATGGCATGTTCAAGAGCATTAGCGAATCCAACAATAAACCCGTTTCTCCTGGAACACTAGGATTACTTATGGATCCAAAACATCCAATATTTAATGCTTTCCCTACCGATTTTCATACTAATTGGCAATGGTTTTCAATTATCAAAAACAGTAATTCTCTGATATTAGATAATACATCCTATGATTATCGTCCGATTGTTCAAGTAATTGACAATTTGGAACGCAATCACAAATTAGGCCTCATTTTCGAATTTAAGGTTGGTAAAGGAAAGTTATTGGTTTGCATGTCCCAATTGAACAAAATTGCAGACAAACCAGAAGCACGTCAATTATACCAATCCGTTCTTAACTATATGGAGTCTGAAGATTTCCATCCGTCCTATGAAATATCTGCAGAAGAATTGACTTCTCTATTTTATTAAAAAATAAGTAAAGGTTACCTTCAATTTTGTATTTTTAAATGTCCTGTTTTTTCGAATTAGACTTAAAAACCCTGATGGTAACCTTTACTTTTATGGAACGCTCAAAACAAATTGCCAATCGGTTTAGGGAGGTGATCCTTTCTGGGGATTGGATTGCGAACACCAATTTAAAATCACTGCTCTCCGATGTCAATTGGCAAATGGCCATCACACCTGTTGGGCAACTCAATACTATAGGTGCACTTTCCCAACACATCCACTACTACATTGCTGGCACTCTAAATGTTTTACAAGGAGGAGACCTTTTGATAAAGGACAAATTCAGTTTTGATTTCCCTCCTATAACTTCTCAAAAAGATTGGGAACAACGACTGAAAATAATCATTGAAGATGCAGCAACCTTTGCTCTTGAGGTTGAAAAACTCTCCTCTAAGGATCTAGATAAAGTTTTTGTAAAAGAGGCCTACGGAACCTGGGAACGCAACATTGAAGCCATCATAGAACACAGCTATTATCATCTTGGGCAAATTTCATTGTTAAAAAAATTACTTTCTGACCATATTTAGCTTTCCCTTTGTTTTTTCCAACTAAGAGAACAAGCCATTTAAACGCTTTATTCAATTTTGATTAAATTAGTTGCTAATGTCTATCATTTCATTAACCAACTATGCTGAAATTCTTTAAAAACATCAGAAGAACGCTTCTGGATAAAAATAAATTGGGACAGTATTTAAAATATGCCTTGGGAGAAATTCTTCTTGTCGTTTTAGGGATTCTTATTGCGCTCCAAGTAAACAATTGGAATCAAGACCGAATTGAAAAACAACATACCTTGGATTACCTAAACGACTTGACAGTTGACATTGCATTGGATTTGGAAAACCTAGAGGACCACATCCAATTTCTGGATGATATGAGCAATAGAAAAAGAACACTTTTAAAGCAGATTTCGCATGAACATCTAGAAATGGATACCATTATCAAATTAGTGATGCCTATTTACCTCACCAAGCCTATTATAGACAGAACCTACCAAAAATACAACTCCACAAACATTTCCAAACTTATTGACAATAAAGAGCTTTACAACAATATTAACACCTATTACACCACGGTTAAAACCAGATATCTCACCCATGTTGTTTGGGATGAAAAATATACTTTGGAAGAAGCTGAATTTTGGTATTACAATGATGAATTTGAAAGCCGATACCTAGATGAAGACTTGCCATTTCTCCACAATGACTCCATTCAAAAAGCAGTTTTGGAGGCTCAATTAAAATCTGTAAAGGGGAGAAATTTACTCCGCACTAGTCTTTTCAGAAAAAAACGCATCAAGACCTATGTGGTGGAAGTGCAAAATCGGGCATTGGAACTATCCAACGATATCAAGGATTATCTCAAAGCATCCGGCTATTACAACTAGACCTATCTTAAGAGACTAAAATGCCCTCTTAAGGTTCTAGTTTGCCCATTTAAACGTATCAATTGAGCTTCAAACCAATAATCGGTAGCAGGTAAAGCCACACCGTTAAAGGTGCCGTCCCATCCTGAACCTGAAGGCTTGATTACGGCCATAAGCTTTCCGTATCGGTCAAAAATGTTCACGGTGGATTTTTCAGAATAGGCTTCATTAAATCCTTTGATATTCCAGACGTCGTTATAAGTATCTCCATTCGGACTGAAAAACTTCACATAACCTACTACAAAAATCTCTAATTGGGCGATGCCACAACCATTCTTATCACGAACATACAAGATATGTTCTCCTGCAGCAATCTCATCAAAATAAGGGTCGTCCTGGAAACTTGAAAACTCATCATCCAAGGCGTATTCATAATCTCCTATACCCAAACCGTTGGGATTTATAGAAACGGTATTATTATTTGAAAAATCCTGAATCGTTATATCTTCCTCATCCAATTCTGCAACCGAAGATTCTATGACTGTTACCACACTCGGTTCCGATTGACAACCATATTCCGAAGTCGCAACTACCGAGTACAATCCTCCCGAAGCAACAGGAACTGAAGGTGTATTAGAAATAACTGTACCACTGCTATCTGTCCATTCATAGGTGTAACTACCGTTAGGGTTTGTCACCATCAAGGTAACAGGATCTCCTTCCAAACAATATATGACTTCATCGTCGGTATCAAATTGAGGCAAAGTATAGACTTCCAACATCAAGTGAGGTCCAATCCCAAAACAATCACCATTGTCATCGCTTTCAACCCTAACATACAATAATTGCGCATCAGGAGTTTCGTTGGTATAAGGTACAGAGGCATCAATTTCATTTTGCTCGAGTTGGGCATCTGCTAGATTTTGATAGTAATGAACACTTAAATTTTGCCCTGTTGGAAATTGGTCCAAAAACACCTGTGACATCTGGCTTAAATCGAATTCATAAAAACCATCACCATCGTCATCACAATACTCTAAAGTTTCCATATAACCGTCCTGAAACGAAGTTGTGGACACCTCTAATGTAATGGTTGAAACCCGAAAACACCCATTTACGGAAACAACCCTCGCAAACACTTCTTCCGAAACAGAATTATTGAATGGCACGGGATCTACTGCCTCAATGCCATCATTGGCATCGTCTAAAGTCAGGTGATAGGAAATCTCAAACGCTTCTGAACTTCCGTCAACCAAAACTTCATTAATTTCATTCAAATTGAAATTAGTATATCCATCCACCAACCCATCTTCATCGCAATTTTTAAAAACCAAACTTGAAACAACATCTGGCAAAGCATTTACTTGAATGTCAAAACTCCCTTCCGAATAACACCCATCCTCCTGAAAATTGGTAATTCGAACATAAATAGATTGAGTATTAGCAACTGTATTTTCAAAATTGTCAGGAGTTAAGATTTCCTGAGAAAATGCCACATCCAAAAAATATGAGAAACTATACTCTGAAGCTGGGGCTCCATCCAAAATAACAGATTCATTTTGGGTTAAATCGAAACTTGAAATACCATTGGTATCATCGCCATCCAAATTGGAATCACAAACTTCCAAAACCGCTATATCATTTGGTACCTGAGGCGTTTCAAATAGGACCACCGTTACCATGGTACGAATAGAACTTTCGCAACCATCAATAGTTTGGGAAGCATAATAGCTAGTGCCATTCTCTAAGTTTTGTGAAGTAGCTAAAGGCGTCCCACCTGTTTCAGTGCCATACCAAACAACGGCAGTTCCTTCAACTTGTAAATCTGCAATAGTAGTATTCTCTAAAGTACAGAAAACTTGTTCCGCATCTGCTATAGGTGATGGTGTATCTTGAACCGTCAAGGTCACGGGAACTCTATTTTCACTTATACAATCGTTATATTGAGCTTCGGCATAAAACGTCGCGGTATCACTAAGTTCTGGTGTTGTAAAATAATTTCCTGTCCCCACTACATTACCACCAACCATGGCATCATACCAAAAAACAGTTCCTTGAGAAGGGGTTGCGCTAAGTACGCCACTGCCCGATCCACCACAAATAATAGCTTCACTATAATCTGTTATGGTAGGAATTTCAACTACCGTAGCAACAACAGGCTCTTTAATTCCATTAGGACATCCATTAATGGAAGCCAATACATAATAAGTGGTTGTTACTGAAATTTCTGGCGTGGTAAATGTCAATCCAGAAGCAATAGAAGTCCCATTTGGATCATCAAACCATAATACTGTCCCTCCCGAAGAAACGGCTTCCAATTCCACGGAACCCGAACCACAAACCGTAGCACCAACAACATTTACAATTTCGGGAATGGTAATTTTGGTGCTCGCTGAAATATCCACTTCCGGATCGCCCGGCATGCCTCCATATTCAATTATATAACCCTTTGGCTGATAATCTCCCGAAGTATCCCCTGCATTTGGCAAATCGTTCCAAGATCCTGGAACACCAACTCCCGGAGCCGTGACATGGGCATAGTCTTCATTGTTTAAATTATTGGGCTCTCCTGTGTTCCAAAAAGCATAATTGGGTGTAGATCCGTTCACGCCGCCATTCCAAAATACCATGCCTTCTTCTGGTCCTGTCATCCATTTCCAAGTCCCTTCAGACTCTACGTCACTTCCACCTATCCAACCTGCCCCTGCAGCTTGCTCTCCTGATAATTGCGCTTCTTCGGCAGACGTTATAGTGGCCAAATACCCTTGAAGACCGTAATATGTACTACTTTCCGCAGCAGCTTTTGCCGCTATCCACGTGATTCCCAAATTTGGAACATACTCATAATAATGCCCGGTAGAGGGTAAAAAGTTGGCATCTCCAACCGTAAATGAAAAATACTTTTCCCCAGAAACATTGTCCGTGTTGCTTTGGTACATCACATCATTAACAGCCGCAATCAAATCGGTATAAGTTGGCTCTGTAGTGCCCACTCCTGTCAAAGTCAGCTTTCCTTGATTGGCATCCCAACTTGTAGAAATGTTAGGGTGGCTTCCTGTTAAGACCAAATTATCAACACCCTGCTGATAGCCCGTAGATATTTGAATGTAGAGTGCCTCTACACTAGTATCGTCGGGATCGACAATATCAAAACTGGTGACAATGCTAATTTGCGACAAGGGGCAGTAATCCTGATCTCCCTCAGCTTCAATGGAAGGAGGTACATTACCTTGGGCAGCACAAAAAATAGGTAGAAAAACTAGGAATAGGAATATATGTATTTTTGGGATCACAAATGCTTTGTAAAAATTTACTGTAAATTTACATTAAAAATTCAGCAATTATCCCCTCCCTAAAATAAGATTTAAGCAAAAACCATTAAAAAATATGGAAAAGTCTCAATGTTGTAAAAAATCTATGCATTTTTAGCCTCTATCCATTTGCTCATAAACTTGGTACTTTGCATACTGTGGTGTAATAACATGGAGCCAATAAAATTTTGTTGTCTGTGAAGAGGTAAAGTTTTTAATAGTTCCTCTACCCGATTCATAAAAGGCATTTCAAATTGGGATTGCATAAATCGCTTTTCCAGACATTGAAAACCTTGTTCTTGGCTCTGCTCCCAGGACACCTTATCCTTGTACAAACACACTGCTTGGTCTGCAAATTCTTGAGGTGTTCCTGTAATAAAACCATTGGGAGGCAATTGGGCAAACATGCCCTCGGCTGCAATTGGACTCATCATACAAGGTGTACCGTTCAACATAGCATCTATTAATTTCCCCTTAAGTCCCGCGCCAAATTGTAGAGGTACCAAACACACTTTAGCACTTTGCATAACCTCATCGACTTCGGGAGCTACACCTTTTATCAAAAAGCCTTCTTTTTCATTATGTAACTGAAACACTTTTTGGGAGGGATAGGCGCCATAGACATGTAATTCTGCTTTAGGTAATTGCTTTCTTATCAATGGCCAAATAGCAGTTTTTAAATGCAACACCATATTGTAATTAGGCTCATGTAAAAAATTACCAATACTCACAAAATGTTGTCGTTCCCGAAACGTAGGTAAACTTCTTAAGGTACCTTCTTGGATTTCATCGAGAAGAAACGGTAAATAATACAATAGTGAAGGGACTATTTTGAAGGTATTGGTAAGCAAGTTCATTTCCGCTTCAGAAATGATCAAACTAATATCACAGCGATAGATACTGGCTATTTCCCTTTTGGCTGTATCATTGTACAGATAACTATTATCAAATTCCTTTCCTTCTTTTAAAGCTTGATGCCTTCCGCGGCGTAGACAATGCAAATCTTCAGTATCCAAAATACGTAGAGCGTTTGGGCAGTGCTCTGCTACCCGCCAACCGAATTGCTCTTCAGCCAAAAACCGATCGAACAAAACAATATCAGGATGCAATTCCTTGACAAAAGTGTCAAAACTTGAGCTGTTCAGCTCTATGGCTTTTACTGTAACATCAACGCTTTCTAAATCAAAAGCATTATCGGTTTTAGCCGTTGCCGTGGCAAAGGTGATTTGGTAATTCTGATGTAGAAAACTAAAAATTAATTGCATCATTCGGCTTCCCGCTGCCGAACTTTTAGGTTCAGGCCACACGAAGCCGATAATAAGCAGTTGTTTCATTAATCGTTGCTGGTAATTTGAGCTTGGTATTGGGTGCGCAATTGCTTGGCCCAATTATTAAGAGCTATTATTTGGGCCTCGGTAAGGTTGGCTTCACCATGAGTCCATGTATATGATGGCAAAGGCATTTTGCCTTCTTCAACTTCTTCTATCAATTCATCCAATTTATGGTCCTTTTTCTTCACAGAATAGTCATTCCAAGCAGAGAAATTCAAATGTTTCTTACCGTCTTCTACATGCTCTCCCATCCAAAAGTTCACTGGTGTAATATTGTTATACCAAGGATACCTAGTTACATCGCTATGACAGTCATAACAACTTTCCTTTAAAATGACTTTTACATCTTCAGGAGGATTGGTTTCAGTTAAAAAAGGCTCCAAAGAAGCAAGGTCTCCCTGATTCTTTTCAGGACCAAAAAACTGAGCCACAACAACAAGGACTAAAAGTACCAACAAGATTTTCTTGAATATTTTCATTTTAGTTATTTTTAGGATTTAAAAATAGCAATAAATAGTGACTTCAGCTCAACTCTACGACGAATTAAATTTTGTCAACCATTCCCGCGAAAAGCGCTTGTACTATGCCAATTTGGTAATCTCTACCCCTACACTTATTCCTAAATTATTGGATATTTTGTTTATGGTGGATGACAAGGTTTCGTGTAGGGCCGCTTGGGTATTGGAGTTTGTAGGTGGAGAAGATTTGGAGGCTTTGATTCCATTCCTAGATAGGTTCACGGAAGATATGGGCAAAGTGCATCTGGATTCGGCTGTAAGGCCTGTAGCCAAAGTATGTGAATACCTGATTAAAGCCTATTACGACAAAACTCCAAACCGTATCCAAACCGAATTGTCCCCAACCCATAGGGAACGCATTATTGAAGTCTGTTTTGACTACATGATCAATGATCAAAAAATTGCGCCAAAGGCCTATGCCATGCATACCCTTTTTATGTTAGGCAAGGATTACGATTGGATCCATCCGGAACTTGCCATGATCTTGGAGCGTGATTTTCAATTGCAAAGTGCAGGATATAAGGCCCGAGCACGGCATATTCTCAAAAAAATAAAATCTTAGATTTTGTAAAGAAAAGTCGCCCCAATTCTTCCAAAAACTTCATAATCTGCACTTCGGTCTTACACCTAAAAAGATTATCTTTGCAACTTCTAAAAAAACATACATCATGTCTTTATCACCATTAAATGCCATCTCTCCAATTGATGGGAGATACCGAAGTAAAGCAGAGGCGCTTGCTCCATATTTTTCTGAAGAAGCGCTTATTAAATATCGCGTTCAGGTAGAAATTGAATATTTTATCGCACTTTGCGAAATCCCGCTACCCCAACTTGCCGATTTTGACGCCACGCTATTTGATAAGTTAAGAGCTATTTACCTAAATTTCTCATCGGAAGATGCTCTTAAAATTAAAGACATTGAAAGTATTACCAATCACGACGTTAAGGCTGTTGAATATTTTATCAAAGAACAGTTTGACGCTCTTGACATTGCCAAATACAAGGAGTTTATCCACTTTGGATTGACTTCTCAAGATATCAACAACACAGCTATTCCTTTAAGCATTAAGGAAGCCATGAACGATGTTTACGTTCCTGAATATTTTAGTGTTGTAAACAAATTAAAAGAACTTGTAGAGGAATGGGCAGAAATCCCAATGTTGGCAAGAACACACGGTCAACCAGCTTCTCCTACACGCTTAGGTAAGGAAATTAATGTATTTGTAGTACGTCTTGAAGAACAATTGGCTTTGTTGAACGACATCCCAAGTGCTGCTAAATTTGGTGGGGCTACAGGAAACTACAATGCTCACAAAGTAGCTTACCCAAAAATTGATTGGAAAGAATTTGGAGGACAGTTTGTACAGAAAAAATTAGGATTGTACCACTCCTTCCCTACTACACAAATTGAGCATTACGATCACATGGCGGCCCTTTTTGATACCTTGAAAAGAATCAACAACATCTTGATTGATTTGGACAGAGACGTCTGGACTTATGTATCTATGGACTATTTCAAGCAAAAAATCAAAAAAGGAGAAGTTGGAAGTAGCGCAATGCCACATAAAGTTAACCCAATTGATTTTGAAAACTCTGAAGGAAACTTAGGAATTGCTAATGCTATTTTTGAGCACTTGGCTGCTAAATTACCAATCTCTCGTCTACAAAGAGACTTGACCGACAGTACGGTTTTACGTAATGTGGGAGTTCCTTTTGGACATACCATCATTGGATTTAAGGCTACGCTGAAAGGATTGAACAAACTATTGTTAAACGATGCTAAATTTGCTCAAGACCTAGAAAACAACTGGGCGGTAGTTGCTGAAGCTATTCAAACTATTTTGAGAAGAGAAGGTTATCCTAATCCTTACGAAGCGTTAAAGGGACTTACCAGAACCAATGAAAAGATTACTCAATCCTCTATTTCAAATTTTATTGATACCTTAGAGGTGTCTGAAGAAATCAAGGACGAATTAAAAGTAATCACACCATCTAATTATACTGGTATTTAATTTGACTTAACAGATTATGAGCAGAAATGTCCTATCCGTAATTTTTACAGCTGTGATTGCTGCTGGATTTTTTATCTCGGGGCTTTTTGACATTTTGGACAATTTCATGATCAAACTATTATTGTTTATCAGTTTTGGAGCATTCATCGCCTATTTCTGTGTGATGATTCTTTCTGATAAACAATCAAAATAAAATAGTATTACATCTATAAATAAAAAATCACCTTGGAATCAAGGTGATTTTTTTTATGTGTTATTTATTATTCTTCTACTTGAACATTTCGGCAAACTTCCCGATTTCGGCTTCTCCCAAATCTGCATTTTCCAACACCGATGACAATTTCATGATTTTGTTAATGTTCATGTTATCGCCCAAAACCCTGATAATAGCAAATCCTTTGTCGTTGGAATCTCCAAAAAGCACCAATTCATCGATATTGGTTTCCTCTCCAAGATACTTTACTACAAAATGTCCGTCTGTAGAATTTCCTCCTCTAATAAGTTCTTGGTATTTAGGATCCTTTAAGATGGTCTTTACCTTTGCTACCTCAGTTTCATATTCCGTTCTATTGGAATCGGATACTACAAAAGCCAACATATTCAATTTATCAACCGACTCATAGGCTTCTTTCTGCTCTTCGGTTAACGACGTTTCTTCTATATTCAAAAAACTAGTTGGAACATCTATAGAGGTAAAACCTGGTTTAAGTTCGTTATCTACATAATAGGTTTGCAACGTTGGTCCTTGGCTACAGCTTAATAAAGCTATAACCAAGGCTACCAACCAGATGCTATTTTTGATTGATGGTATCATAATCTTAATTTTTCTTACCTGCTTTTTCTAAATGCTCGCCTCCAGGGACGTTCATGCTATTAGTCATTTTGGAGATTTGACGTAAGTCAATATCTCCCGTCAAAGACAACAACACTGTTTCCACTTCACGCTTCTCACCATTTATAGTGATATCCGCGTCTTTAGTGTATTCTGTAAGTCCGTTAATAAACATCAGCAACTCCTTAACGTGGTTTTCATCCTTTCCTTCCTTCACGTAGAATTTTACAGTTTGGTCCCCATCTTTAATTCTCATTAGTTCTTGCAAACTGGAACTTTTAAGATAACTATTTACTGTTGCATTCATATCTTTGGAAACCTCCATATTATCTGTAGTAAATACTTTTAGACCTGTAATTCTTTTGGCCATATCCATAAATTGTTGAGCTTCTGGATCGTCCAAATCTACATTGACACTAGCCAACATGCTGAACATTTTTTGGTTGATAATGACAGAAGTAACCCCATCTTGATCTTCGTATTTATCGAAAATACTCTGACCGAATGACAGCACTGGCAATAATACCAAGGCTACCATTATAATTAAACTCTTGCCCATAGTATGTGTTTGGTTTACGTATGTGCTAAAACGCGCTAATTTTTTCATAATCTTGTTTCTTTTTCTAATTACTTAGGTTAAAAATCTTGTTTGTTGTTTCTGAAAACTCTCCTACGTAGTTCATAGACTCCACACCTTTTTCCAAATTTTGGGAGACAAGGCTCAAAGCGTTTAAACTACTTGCTCCTTTGTTAAACTTTGTAGACACTAGGTTGAGAGCTTCCACTGTTTGGTTGTAGGCCATTAGCTCATCATGGCTAAGACTCTCCAACCCTTGTTTTGTATCGGTAAGTAAATACACCGACACCATAAGAACTGCTACTGCCGCGACTGAAATCCATCTATACAATTGATATTTCTTAGGTTTTAATGGAACGTCCTTGGTAAACTGCTCTTGTTTTGTAGCGTCAAAATACTGGAACATTACCTTGTACGACTCTAAATGTGGTGGCACATCCTCTTGAGCAAAATAGGCCTTTAACTGCGCTTCTTCTCTCAAGCTGGTCTCACCATTATCGTACTTTTCCAGCAACCGCTCTATACTATTTAATACCATAACTGTGCGTATGTGTTAATTTTTCTCTTATTGTTTTCCTTGCCCTAGACAATGCCACTCTAATGGCGGTTTCGTTCATGTCTACTACTTTGGCAATCTCACTAAATTCATACCCCTCAATATCTCTAAGCTGTATGATAATTTGTTGTTGTTCTGGCAATTCTTCCATGATTTTGGATACCCAACTCATGCTATCCCTTACTTCAACTTCCCTTTGCAACGCCACATTATGATCTTGATAATTGCTATGAACAATTTTTAGGTTTTGTGCCTGTTTGGACTTTAAACGATCCAAGCAAAAGTTTTTGGTCATGGTCATAGAAAATGCCTCAATATTTTTATACTCCGCCATTTTCTGTTTGTTGTTCCACAACTTCACAAAAATCTCTTGAGTGGCATCTTCGGCTTCTTCCCGAGATACCAACAAGCGCTTTGCCAGTCTAAAAACCTTATCCTTTAAAGGCATTACAATATGTACAAAATCACTCTGTGTCATTGTTTGGTTTGGTCAGTCGAAAACGTTCTATTATCGCTTTCTATCCTTACGACGATATACCTTATTTTTTGTTACGGCGTAAAAACATATTTTTTATTGAATACCGTAATCTCTTGTGTTTATTGACGTTCAGAAATTAAAACACGTTATAAATTATTTTTTTAATTCACCATAATGTAAGTAAATTTAGAGCTTATTAACCTACTTTGAAGCTTATTTAATAAGCGACATCAAAAAAATAACCTATGAAGTTTTTAAAATTGAGCCTTTTGGCATTGGTCCTTTTTACAGCCACAAGCTGTTTTGACGATATGGATGACACCATTAGTTCTTCTACAACTAATGTCAAAGATTTCGTTTGGAAAGGCATGAACTTTTGGTATCTCTATAAAAGTGAAATCCCTGATCTTGCAGACAACCGCTTTGCTTCCAATGAAGAATACAGTAATTATCTCAACGGTTTTTTGACGCCCGAAGAATTGTTTGAAAGCTTGATTTACCAACGTGAAACCGTTGATAGATTTAGTGTTATTGTGGATGATTATATTGCTTTGGAACAAAGTTTTGATGGCACTTCCTATAGCAACGGGCTTAAGTATACCCTTTATGAATTCCCAGAAAACTCTTCAAATGTCATTGGAATCATTAAAATGGTTTTAAATGACAGTGAAGCTTCAGCTGCGGGTGTACAGAGAGGGCAAATATTTAATTCGGTTGATGGAACGGTTTTGAATATAGATAATTACGGTCAACTTTTAAATCAACAAAGTTACACTTTGGGCTTTGTAGACTATAATGATAATGGCACTCCCGAAAATGAGGATGACTTTGTAGAATCTAATGGACAGACCACAAGCTTAACCAAAGTAGTTTATAATGAAAACCCTGTTTATATTTCCAGTATTTTGGAAGTGAATGGAGAAAATGTGGGCTACTTAATGTACAATCGATTTAACAATAATTACGATAGCCACCTAAACAATGCTTTTGCCGAATTTCAAGCTAGCAATGTGCAACACCTAATTATGGATTTCCGTTACAATCCAGGTGGTTCTGTAAATACAGCTTCGCTTTTGGGAAGCATGGTGACAGGACAGTTTACGGGCGAAAACTTCTCAAAACTTATTTACAACAGCGATCTTCAATCTCAAAATTCAACTTACGAATTTAAAGATAGTTTTAATGGTATTGCAATTAACCATCTTAACTTGAGTAAAGTGTACATTATCACTTCTGCTCGTACAGCTTCGGCAAGTGAGTTGGTCATTAATAGTTTAAATCCTTATATCGATGTTGTTGTGGTGGGAGACGAAACTGTTGGAAAAAGTCAAGCCTCTATTACAGTGTACGATTCACCAAACTTTACGGCTCAAAATAGAAATCCTACACATACTTATGCTCTACAGCCTTTGGTTGCACAATCTATCAATTCACTTGATGAAGCAGTGCCTTCCAGCGGATTGGTTCCTGATATTGAAGTCATTGAAAGCGCTTTAAACCTAGGTGTTTTAGGAGACGTAAACGAACCGCTTTTGGCGGCTGCTTTGGCTGACATCCAAGGAAGTTCAGGAAGATTTGCGCCTTCGATTGAAAAGCCTTTCTTAAAACCAATCGATTCTGACGTAGACAAGAATCCTTTTGAAGACTTTATGTATTTGGATGACGATCACTCTCCTTTTAAATAAAAAAATGGCCGCTAAATAGCGGCCATTTTTTTATACAATATTATCTTTTTTAGTTGAAGTAAACCTTAGAAGCCGCAAGACCAACTTCGATGGTATTGGTTAAGTTCCCTGTGGCCAAGTCATAAATTAACAAATCACTCAAAGAAGCATAGTCTTTAGCATCCGTTATATAGGCCATTCCGTCTTTCACATTAAATCCGTAGGGTGACATTGCGGTTATATCTACAATTGCGGTTGTAGGTAACGCAGTATCATTTTCCGACATTTCAAAAATTTGCCCTCCCATTTGGAAGTAAATAGTCCCATTGGCATAGCTCATCAAGTTTGGACTGCTGCCTTCTTCAAAAGGAATCTCAGAAACTACTGAATTGTTTGCAGGATCTATTCTTGTGATTGCACCTTGAGTATACCCTACTACTGTCCAACTCTCATCATAAATTGTAGCACCTTCCGAAAGGACAATTAAATCTCCTGAATCACTCATTAGGATTTCATCTGGAGTATCATAAACTTCAATAGTTTCCACAGAATTATCAGCAGTATCTATCACCGACACAATGTTATTTATGGAATATCCCCCTTTATGAGTCACAAACAATTTATCTCCAACAGCAATAATTTGCTCTGGACCTTCACCTACAGGAATCGTGGTTTCTACAGAATTTGTGGCCAAATCAATAACGGCTACAAAATCATCATCACCAATGAATCCGTCTCCCCAATTGGTTACATACCCCTTACCATTAGCAAAAGCAATAAAACGAGGCAATGACAATCCTGAAGTTATGGTCACGTCTTTTTCAAACGTAAATCTATCTACAACATTAATAGTGTTGTTATCCGTTACAATATACCCTTTACCGTCGTGGAAACCCATTGATTGTACATAAACGCCTAATTCCAGATTATTAACAGAGTAAAAAATGCTATTTTCTGAATAACTGTAATCGTTCGCCACAAAGGAAACCGATCCAGAAAGACTTCCTCCTTCAGCCAATACCAAGATCCCATTTTCATATTGTCCTTCTTCAACAGGCAGCGTAACGGAATCATCATTATCGCTGCTACATGAGGTAAAAAATAGCCCTACAGATAAAGACAGAGCTAAAAACTGAAATATATTTTTCATGATTTAAAAATTAAAGTTTATGTATAAGTTATAGTTGATACCAGGCATGCAGCGATTGGCCACACTTTGGTAATTTTTGTTCATTATGTTTTTAACTTGTATTCCAACAACCCAGGATTGGGAGTTTCCAAATCCGTATTCCAACCCTGTATTATGTAACCAATAACTATCCACAACATACCTAGGATTGTTGTCAGAAAGTATAAACACCTCACCGGTAAATACAGATTGCAAGTAAGCACTTAGTGCCTTATATTGATAGCCTACTCCTCCAAATGCTTTATGGTATGGTACATAAGTCAACTGTTTTTTGGTTTCCTGATCTTCCGATTTTATATAGGAATAATTAGCATTGAATGAAAATTCATGATCCCTAATAACCCTTTGGTATTCCAATCTAGTCTCCAATCCATAAGCCTCTACATGGTCTGTATTGATAGGCTTCCAATTGGAACCATTAGGCAACCATCTGATCATATCGCTTATATCATTATAAAATCCAATGACTGAAAACGAACCATTTTTAAAGGAGATATTGTTCCCAATTTCGAATTGATAAGAAGTTTCAGGATTCAAATTAGGATTGGCACTTCCTGCCCAATACAAATCGTTATAAGTAGGGATTCTATAATTTTTGGAAGCGTTCAGATTAAGTGTGTATACCTTGTTGAACTCGTATTGAAGTCCCAAACTAAATAACAGGGGACTGTCGTAATTTTGAGTGATTTCCTTCCTTAAAGTAGCTTCATAAAAGAACTTTTTAATAGCCTGCTTCCACAATAAACTTCCGCCTGTAATGGTGCGCTCATTTTCATAAATGCTGGAGCCTTCTCCATTGGTATGAGTGACATCCAACACGCCTTGTAGATACGTTTCCTTGGCAATTCTATATCCCAACTGGTACTTTCCGATAAGGGATTTCGCTTCACCAAAAGTATAGGAATCCGAAGCTATATTTCCAAAATACTTAAACCGCTCTGTGATATAGGCCAGCTTTACATTAGACCTAAAACCTCCAAAGAACACATCCCATTCCAACATATTTCGGGTATTGAAATCTTTGTATTTCGTTGGAGTTTCTGAAGGACTCTGCAAAGAAAAATGTCTATCACCATCAAACACATAGCTATAAAACTTCAAAAAGCTTTTGTAACTCAATTTATAGCCTATGGTTGCAGAAAAACTAGTGTTGTAAAACTCTCCATTCAAGTTAGACTTTTCACTATCCACAAAGTCATAATTATTTTCAGAACTTGTTCTACTCAATGAGGCATTTACACTCATTCGGTCATTGGAATATCCAGAATGATAAGCCAAATCCAATGTTTCAAAGCTTCCATAACGAGCAAACAATCTATTGCTAAATCCTTCATTGAAATGCAGCACATTGTTCAAGTGAATAGAACCACCTATGGCACCACTCCCGTAAAGCACACTTCCTCCCCCACTTCGCACATCAATTTCATCAAAATTTCTAATGTTGATGGTATTAAAATCCGTCTGCCCGTTAAACTGAGAATTGATATTGATGCCATTCCAAACTACTGCCGTTTGCTGCGCCGTAGTTCCCCTAAATGCCGCGGAAGACACCATTCCCAGCCCATTTTCCTTGAAGTAAATGGAACTATTGAAATTTAAAGCATCGGATAAAGACGAAGCACTTCGCATTAAAACACTGTCCTTAAGGGTAGACACCGATTGTGTATTGGAAAATGTTTTCAAATAAGTATCGGTCTTTACTACTATTTCATCCAATTGTTGCAAAGAGTCCAATGACGTTTGTGTTTGGCCAGTGTAAACTGCCAAGAGAACCGCGATGTATGTAAAAACCTGTTTCATAGTGTTAAAACTTTTTTTCCCGAAAAGTTTTATATCTAGTTATGAAATTGGCAGGTCTCCTGACTCGCATTTTACTGTTTTACCTTCCCAGTTTTCACCAGTGGTTATGAAGTGAACAGTAACTCTTTTTCAAAAGAGATGCCCAATAAAAGTTGGACACTATGCTTACAGTTGCGGGAACAGCTCTGGACTTACACCAGATTCCCTTTTAATCCGTACAATTAAGTTTAACGGAACCAAAATTCTCTGCAAAAGTAAACAATTCCCCGAATGTTTTACTATAAAGCACAAATAATCCTATTTTTGACATGTGAAAAAATTGAAGCTTGTGAGACCTCTGTTTCTATTACTATTTTGTTTGGGCTTGTTTGGCTGTAAACAAGACAAACAAACCATTCCAACCCAAAAAATGGATGGAAGTCGCTCGCAATTCAAATATGCCAAAGGGTTTTCAATTGTTCACAACGAAAACTTCAAGGTACTCACTATTACAGATCCTTGGCCTAATGCCAGTAAGCAATACAGATATGCCTTAGTGCATAGAAATCTCCTGCCAAGTATCACCTTTGATGCTAATTTGTTCGATGCCATTATCCCGATTCCTATAGAGCGTATGGTAGTAACTTCTACTACGCATATTCCTGCTTTGGAATTATTGGAAGAGGAAACTTCTCTTATTGGGTTTCCCGGTACGGAATATATTTCTTCCCCTAAAACTCGAAAACTTATTGATGAAGGCAACATTAGGGAACTTGGAAAAAACGAAAACCTGAACACCGAAATTTTATTGGAACTACAGCCAGATGTGGTGATTGGTTTTGGTATTGACGGTAACAACAAAACATTTGAAACCATTAAAAAAGCGGGTATTCCTGTTATTTACAATGGCGATTGGGTTGAAAGTTCTCCTTTGGCCAAAGCCGAATGGATCAAATTTTTCGGAGTGCTCTACAACAAATCAAAAGCAGCCGACTCTATCTTCAATCAAATAGAATCAGACTACTTGAAGGCAAAAGAACTTGCAGCCAACGTTAAGGAACAACCTAGCGTTTTAAGCGGTGCCATGTATAAGGATGTTTGGTATTTACCTAGCGGAACGAGTCCAGAAGCCCAATTGCTGAATGATGCCAATGTTGATTATTTATGGAAAGACACTCAAACTAGTGGAAGCCTGGCCCTAAGTTTTGAATCGGTATTTTCAAAAGGAAAATCAGCCGATATTTGGTTGAGCCCTTCCTATTACAACTCCATGGAAGCCTTAAAGGGAGCCAATCCACATTACACCGAATTTGATGCTTATATCAATAAAAAAGTATACTCATTCGTGAACACAACAGGACCAACTGGAGGTGTTACTTATTACGAATTGGGTACAGCAAGACCCGACCTTGTTTTAAAAGATCTCGTAAAAATTTGCCACCCAGAGTTGCTAGAAGACTATCAACCTCATTTTTTTAAACCTCTTGAATAACACTTCTAGTTCATATAAACTTCCGTTTACAATTTTGGTTCTATTATTAGCCATATGTTTTGTGGTAAACATTACTTTGGGATCGGTTTCAATTCCCTTAAAGGAGATTTTCAATAGCCTTTTTGGAAACATCGAAAATCAATCTTGGCAATACATTATTCTCAATTTTAGATTACCCAAAGCCATCACAGCTATATTGGTGGGATCTGGTTTGGGTATCTCAGGCTTGTTGATGCAAACCCTGTTTAGAAACCCTTTGGCAGGTCCATTCGTACTGGGAATAAGTTCTGGAGCAAGCTTGGGAGTTGCCCTTGTTATATTGGGAGCTGGGACTTTCGGGGGCTTTCTCTCGACGTTTTTAATTTCTAAATGGAGTGTTGTTATTGCTGCAAGTTTAGGAAGTTTATTGGTGCTTTTAGCGGTATTGGCCATGTCCGTAAAAGTACGGGATACCATGGCCATTTTAATTATAGGATTGATGTTTGGAAGCATTACCGCAGCAGTTGTAAGCGTGCTTTCCTATTTTAGTTCTGCAGAGAAATTACAACAGTATGTCTTTTGGGGTTTTGGTAGTTTAGGAAATCTTTCTTGGAATGAACTCCTAGTATTTTTCTGTATTTATGCTTTGGGTCTGCTATTAAGTGTTACCTCTATAAAAGCTTTAAACACGCTGTTATTGGGAGAAAACTATGCCAAAAGCTTAGGACTAAACATCAAACAAAGTAGATTGGTCATTATTTTTGCCACAAGTCTTTTGGCGGGTACCATTACAGCTTTCGCAGGCCCTATCGCTTTTATAGGACTGGCAATTCCACATATGGTACGTCAAGTTTTCAATACTTCGAACCATAAAATATTATTGCCTGCCGTATTTTTGCTGGGAGCTATTATCATGCTTATCTGCGATAGTATTGCACAATTGCCGCATAGTGATTTTTCCCTTCCAATTAATGCCATCACTTCTTTAATTGGGGCGCCTGTGGTAATTTGGCTCTTGGTGAGAAAACGAAAAATGATGTTCTAATTTAATACAATAAGTGGCCTTAGATACGCAACATATCATTCTTTCTACAGACAACCTCTCCATTGGATATAGTTCCAAAAAGACCCAGCATGTTGTGAGATCAGGAATCAATTTGGAATTGAAGAAAGGCCAACTTATTGGTCTGGTGGGCGCCAATGGAATTGGGAAATCCACTTTATTAAGAACACTCACCAAGGTTCAGAAACCCTTATCTGGGCAAATTCTGCTTAATGGAAAAAATCTATCTCATTATACGCCTGTAGATTTGGCCAAAACCCTAAGTTTGGTACTCACCGAGAAAATTGCTTCCAAGAACCTTTCAGTTTTTGAACTGGTAGCATTGGGTAGACATCCCTATACCGATTGGATTGGGAACTTGAATGAAACTGATATTGCCATCATCAATAAAAGTCTCTCTCAAATTAATATAGCAGACCTTAAAGATAAAAAGTGTTTTGAACTGAGCGATGGCCAATTTCAAAAAGCCATGATTGCCAGAGCCCTTTCCCAAGACACCGATTTAATCATTCTGGATGAGCCCACTACCCATTTGGACATGTACCACAAAGCCTATATCCTGAAATTATTGCAGAGATTGGTAAAAGAAACCCAAAAGACCATTCTGTTTTCTTCTCATGAAATCGACCTTGCCATTCAGCTTTGTGACTCCATGATTGTCATGACCAATTCTGAGGTTACATTGGACGCTCCAAAAAACTTAATTTCGAAAGGAATCTTTAACGAACTGTTCCCAAAAGATTTAATCACCTTCGATCTTGAAAGCGGAAGTTTTAGGGTGAAGAAATAAAAATCTTTCATTATTCTTATAATTTCATTACATTTAGAAAACTATAAACCAACGTTTTAAATCTGCCTTATTAATTTTCATCTACTTGTTTGGGTAAATTCTTTGCATCTAATTTTTATCCTCAATAGTCATGAAAACTAAATTAATTTTGTTGGTGTTTTCTTCCCTAGCCCTTATTATTACCTTTTTCTATTTCAACAACACCGAAGAAACATACAACTACCCTGACCGAGTTGGCCTTAACGCCATAAGTTGTACCCCTGCCAATTTTATGCTGGAAGATGTCGATTTCAGTAAACCTATTTCTCCGCTTTTTGAAAATTTAGGGGACCATACCTATACCGTAAGTACCAAAAACGACTTGGCCCAAAAGTTCTTCAATCAAGGATTGCGTCTTACCTATGGTTTTAATCATGCTGAAGCCCATCGTTCGTTCTTGGAAGCCTCCCGTCTAGATCCCAATTTAGCAATGGCTTATTGGGGACAGGCATATGTTTTAGGCCCCAACATCAATGACCCCGCTCCAGATGATGACAGAAAAACCAAAGCCAATGAGGCTATTGCAAAAGCCGTTGAACTTTCTGGAAACAGCACCCAAAAAGAACAAGATTTAATCAACGCTTTAAATCACCGTTACACTACGGATCTCTCTACAGAGGTTGAGGATTTAAATATCGCCTATATGGATGCCATGTCCAAAGTGTCCAAAACCTACCCAAATGATGCGGATATACAAACACTGTATGCCGCATCGGTAATGAATACAACTCCTTGGAATTATTGGGATAAATCCGGAAAACCTTCGGCCAATATTCCTGAAGCAAAGGCCGCTTTGGAAAAAGCCATCCAACTAGACCCTGACAACCCTGGAGCCCATCATTATTACATCCATATGGTTGAATTGCCAAATCCTGATTTAGCTGTTCCCAGCGCAGAAAAACTAGGGTCCCTAATGCCTTCTGCTGGACATATTGTACACATGCCATCTCATATTTACATTAGGGTTGGACGTTATAAAGATGCTGTAACCACAAACCAAAAAGCAATTTTAGCAGATGAAGACTATATTTCCCAATGCTACGCCCAAGGAATGTACCCCTTAGGATATTACCCCCATAACATTCACTTTTTATGGTCGGCTTCAAGTTTATTGGGTGCAAGTGAAATTGCCATTGATGCCGCAAAAAAAACAGCAGAAAAAGTCCCGGTTGGCGAAATGAAAGACCTTCAATTTCTACAGAATTTTGCTTCCACACCACTATTGGCCTACACTAGATTTGGCAAATGGAATGATATCTTAACGACTCCAAAACCAAATGACAACATCAAACACTTATCCCTTATATGGCATTATTCCCGGGGCATTGCCTTCATTAAAAAACATAACATTGAAGAAGCCCAAGAAGAATTGGACGCTATTTCCTTATTGATCAAAGATCCAGAAATGGAAACCAATCTCGCTACCGGATTTGACTCTGGGACTACCATAGCAAAACTAGCCTACGAGGTAGTTGCAGGCGAATTGGAAGCTGAAAAAGGGGACATGGATAAAGCCATCTCTCATTTAGAAAAGGCTGTGGAAATGGAAGATAATTTGGTTTACAACGAACCTTCCGAATGGCATATCCCGCCACGCCAAAATCTAGGTGCCGTTTTAATGAAAGCTAAAAAATATAAAGAAGCTGAAAAGGTTTACAAAAAAGACCTCGAAATTCTACGTCAAAATGGCTGGTCATTAATGGGACTGCACCAAAGCCTATTAGCCCAAGGAAAAATTGAAGAAGCTCAAACCATTTTAAATGAATTCAACCAAGCTTGGAGCGAGGCCGATATAAGAATAACCACATCTGTATTGTAAGTTTGAGATCAAGATTTCTTTAAGGAGGAAATACAATCTTCCAAGTAAAAATTTATCTTTGGACAAACTTCAATTTTAAATGAACGACAATCTAACTCTCATTCTAGCCATTGCGGGATCGGCTGGAATTGGCACTTATGTTGGCATGACCTTTACCAAATTGAAAAGTAAAGGAGAAAAAAGCACCCTAGAAGAGCGCAATGCCAACCTTGTTCAGCAATTACAGGATATCAAATTATTATCAGAAACTGAGCTCCAAAAACAATCGGAGCAATTTAGTGTACAACTGAATGAACTAAAAACCACCGTTTCTAAAATAGAAGAAGAGCGTGAAGACATTCGTCGTGAAAAGGAATTCCTGAATACGGAATTGGCTAGAAGAAATTCGGAATACGAAAATCTTCAGGGACTCAACCTTAAGCGAGAAGAAGAACTTGAAGAACGCCAACAACAACTCCGCAAAGATTTTGAACTGTTGGCCACTAAAATATTGGATGAAAAATCCGAAAAGTTCACCATTCAGAATAAGGAAAACATCAAGAATATCTTGAATCCACTACAAGAAAAAATACATCTTTTTGAAAAGAAAGTTGAGGACACCCAAAAGGAAAGTATCAGTATGCACTCTGCCCTTAAAGAGCAGTTGTTAGGATTAAAAGATCTTAATCAACAAATGACAAAAGAGGCTACCAACCTTACAAAAGCCCTGAAAGGGGACAGTAAAATGCAAGGAAATTGGGGGGAATTGGTTTTGGAACGCGTTCTAGAAAAGTCTGGTTTGGAAAAGGATCGAGAGTATTTTGTTCAGCAAAATTTCACAAGAGAAGATGGCACCAGAGTACTTCCGGATGTGGTATTGCATTTACCGGACAATAAACGCATGATTATTGACAGCAAGGTATCTTTAACAGATTATGAGCGTTTTGTAAATGCCGATGAGGAACACCGTCCGCAATTCTTAAAAGCCCACGTAAATTCTATCAGACGCCACGTAGATCAGCTTTCTGAGAAGAACTATCATGACTTGTACGACATGGAATCACCAGACTTTGTACTTCTGTTTATTCCTATTGAACCCGCTTTTGCCGTGGCCATCAACGACGATAATTCCCTTTATAACAAAGCCTTTGAAAAAAATATTGTCATTGTAACACCTTCTACCCTGTTGGCCACATTACGAACCATTGACACCATGTGGAACAATGAGAAACAACAACAAAACGCTATTGAAATTGCAAGGCAGGCTGGAGCACTTTATGATAAGTTTGAAGGTTTGGTAAAAGACCTTACCGGAGTTGGGAAAAAATTAGACGATGCCAAGAAAGACTATTCTTCGGCCATGAATAAATTGGTGGATGGACGAGGCAATTTAATTACCAGCGTTGAAAAATTGAAAAAATTGGGAGCCAAAGCAAAAAAAGCACTTCCTGAAGCTATTATTAAGAGAGCCATTTCGGATGATGAATAGAAGTTTTGATTTTTAATTAGGTCTCCGTTTCCAAAATATCATAACAAAAAAGCCACCTTTTAGGTGGCTTTTTACTTGGACTAAAATAGTCCTTTATTGTTTTACAAACCTTCTGGTCTGTTTGAAATTGTCTGTTGAAACCTTTACAAGGTACACACCACTATTCCATTTTGAAACATCAATTGAAGCGGTCAACGAATTCAATTCTTGACTGTACACTTTTTTTCCCAACACATCAAAAATACTCACTTGGGCGTTTTGCAAGCCCTTTGGCAAGCGAATATTCAATTTTGTAGATGCAGGATTCGGGGAAATCGTGAACTCCAAATTGTCATCCTGCAGCGCATTTAAAACTAGCATACTTTCAGATGTAAACTCATCTGACACAGCTACTTCAAAATTGCTTGCATTATGTGCTTCAACACGATAAAACGTTAGTAGTGTGAGACATAATATTTTAAAACCTAGTAATTTTATTCTCATAATCTCATCCTATGTTCATACTAAATTACTAATTTTTTGAATACACCTACTTACCTTTCATCGAAAAAATGGTGAATTATTTACTCAAGTACATTTTTCTTCTTGAATATAGATTGTAGAATTCATCATCCTTCAAGCTATCGATAAACAAGATGCTTTCTCCTGTACTCTTCATTTCTGGTCCCAATTTTTTATTCACCTTAGGGAATTTGTTGAAAGAGAATACCGGTTGTTTGATGGCATATCCTTCCAATTGTGGATTGAAATCAAAATCAGTTACCTTTTTCTCACCCAACATTACTTTGGTTGCAAAGTTTACATATGGTTCACCATAAGCCTTTGCAATAAATGGTACCGTACGCGATGCTCTTGGGTTCGCTTCAATGATGTATACCGTATCATCCTTAATCGCAAATTGAATGTTGATCAATCCAACTGTATTCAAGGCCAAAGCAATCTTCTTGGTATGATCCTTAATTTGTTGCATTACAAATTCACCAAGGTTAAACGGCGGCAAGGTAGCATTACTGTCTCCTGAGTGAATTCCACAAGGCTCAATATGCTCCATGATACCAATGATGTATACATTTTCACCGTCACAAATGGCATCTGCTTCAGCTTCGATTGCACCATCTAGATAATGATCCAACAACAGTTTGTTGTCTGGCATGGTACGTAATAAATCTACCACATGCTCTTCCAACTCATTTCTGTTGATTACAATCTTCATCCCTTGTCCTCCAAGTACGTAAGAAGGTCTTACCAAGATTGGGAAATCCAACACATCTGAAATAGCAAGTGCTTCGTCAGCTGTTGTGGCCACATCAAATTGTGGATAAGGAATGTTATTTTCTTTTAACAAGGTTGAGAAACTACCTCTGTCTTCAGCCAAATCCAAAGATTTAAAGCTTGTCCCAATAATTTTGATACCGTAACGGTCTAATTTCTCTGCCAACTTCAAGGCCGTCTGACCTCCTAACTGTACAATTACACCTTCTGGTTTTTCATGTTGAATGATATCATAGATATGCTCCCAGAATACTGGTTCAAAATATAATTTGTCTGCAATATCGAAATCTGTTGAAACCGTTTCAGGGTTACAGTTGATCATGATGGTTTCATACCCACACTCGGCACTTGCCAAAACACCATGCACACAACAGTAATCAAACTCAATTCCTTGTCCAATTCTGTTTGGTCCAGATCCTAAAACAATTACCTTCTTCTTATCTGAAACAACACTTTCATTTTCTGAATATACATTTCCGTCAGTAGTTTCTACACTATTCTCAAAAGTTGAGTAGTAGTAAGGTGTTTGCGCTTTAAACTCTGCCGCACAAGTATCTACTAACTTGTAAACACGCTTGATATTCAATTCTTCTCTACGAGCATGAACTTCACTTTCCAAACACTTCAACATATGGGCTATTTGACGGTCTCCATATCCTTTTTGCTTGGCTTCAAGAAGCAAATCTCTTTCAATAGTATCAATCGTGTAGTTTGAGATTTCTTTTTCTAGGTGATATAATTCTTCATACTGCTTTAAGAACCACATGTCGATCTTGGTAATCTCATGTATTCTGCTCAATGGTATTCCTAATTGAATAGCATCGTAAATTACAAATACACGGTCCCAACTAGCATGTGTAAGCTTGTCGATAATTTGGTCATAGTTTTTATAACCCTTTCCATCTGCTCCCAGTCCATTTCTCTTGATTTCCAATGATTGGGTCGCTTTATGAAGTGCTTCTTGGAATGAACGTCCAATGGCCATTACCTCTCCTACAGCTTTCATCTGTAACCCCAAGGTACGGTCGCTTCCTTCAAATTTGTCGAAGTTCCAACGAGGTATCTTAACAACCACATAATCCAATGTTGGCTCAAACAATGCCGAAGTTGATTTTGTAATTTGGTTGCTCAATTCATCCAAGGTATAACCAATTGCCAACTTAGAAGCTACTTTAGCAATAGGATATCCAGTTGCCTTACTAGCCAAAGCCGAAGAGCGAGATACACGAGGGTTAATTTCAATTGCAATAATGTCCTCTTTCTCATCTGGACTTACTGCAAACTGCACATTACATCCTCCTGCGAAGTCTCCAATACTTCTCATCATGTGGATGGCCATATCCCTCATACGTTGGAATGCCGTATCTGATAATGTCATGGCTGGTGCAACTGTGATGGAATCTCCTGTATGGATTCCCATAGGATCCATATTTTCAATGGTACAGATAATAACAACATTGTCATTTTTATCTCGCAACAACTCCAACTCGTACTCTTTCCAACCTAATAGAGCTTTATCAATCATCACCTCATGAATAGGTGAAATTTCAAGTCCGCGGCTTAACAACTCATCAAAATCTGCTTCATCATATACAATAGCTGCTCCTGCTCCACCTAATGTAAACGACGAGCGAATACATAATGGAAAGCCAAATTCTTGCGCTATTTCTTTTCCTTTTAAAAATGAAGTTGCAGTAGCTTGAGGCGCCATTGGCACACCAATTTTAGCCATTAAGTCTCTAAACTGCTCTCTATCTTCTGTGATATTGATGGCGTCGATATCCACACCAATCAATTCCACATTGTATTCTTCCCAAATTCCTTTTTCATCGGCCTCAATACATAAGTTCAAAGCGGTTTGCCCTCCCATGGTTGGCAAAACGGCATCGATTTGAGGGTGCTCTTCCAAAATCTTTATGATTGATTTTGTAGTTAACGGCAATAGGTACACGTGATCCGCCATTGTAGGATCCGTCATAATGGTTGCCGGGTTCGAATTGATCAAAATCGTTTCTATTCCATCTTCTCTTAGAGATCTAAGCGCCTGCGTCCCAGAGTAATCAAATTCACATGCTTGACCAATCACGATTGGTCCCGACCCTATGATAAGTACAGAATTAATGTTTTTATTTTTTGGCATTTTTATGAGAGAATATATTTATTTACAAAAATAGTTATCAAAATGATATAAAAAAAGGCGTTGCACCTAAGCAACACCTTAATATATTAACAATTGTCAATCATTATTTCTTATGTCTTGGCTCAGAAGATACAGACAATTTTTTTCTTCCTTTAGCTCTTCTACGAGCAAGTACCTTTCTGCCATTAGCAGAAGCCATTCTTTCTCTGAAACCGTGTTTGTTTCTTCTCTTTCTTTTTGACGGTTGAAACGTTCTTTTACTCATTGTCTTATATCTTTAAAATCTTCTTTGCTTATTACTGTAACTAAGTTTTATAGCCGTTCTAAAAACTGCGTGCAAATATACAAAGACTTTTTACTTTGGCAAACCAAAAGTGAAAAATATTTTCAATAGTTTTTATTAACTTTGCAAACTTAAATTTAATTAGGTAATGTACAATAAAAATATCAAACTACTCATAGCTGCTTCAATATTTGGCTATGCCATCTATCAATTTACCGAAGGTTACATAGGAAACGGCATCATGTTGATCCTTCTTTCTCTAGTATTTGTGTTCTTTTACTTTAAGAACGAATTCATACTTTTGGCCTTCCTTAAATTAAGAAAGCAAGACTTTGAGGGTGCTAAAAATTGGCTCAATAAAATAAAGAACCCATCTAGCGCCTTGGTAAAAAAGCAAGAAGGCTACTACAATTACCTTCACGGCATCATGGTTTCCCAAACCAATATGAACGAAGCCGAGAAATATTTCAAAAAAGCGGTGAGCCTTGGATTAGCCATGGACCATGATATGGCAATGGCGAAACTAAATTTGGCTGGTATTGCGTTTAGCAAACGCAGAGCACAGGAAGCCAAAATACTTTTAGGTGAAGCTCAAAAATTGGACAAACGCGGTATGTTGACCGAGCAAATAAAAATGATGAAGGACAGCATGAAAAAAGCACAAATGCCAAACCAACATTACGGTTCTATGCGACACGGCAGAAGACGTTAAGCCTTTAAGCCAAACCTTATAAATGTAAAAAAGCACTGTAATTACAGTGCTTTTTTTGTTCTTAATAGTTTCTAAATAGCTAATTAACAATATGTTTAAACGAATAACTTTTGGTTTTATTGTATGGTTTTGTAACTTTAGGTAACAGCTCAATAATTAAATATTGTTGCATATGGTTAGAATGTTTACAATATTATTGCTTGCCTCTTCTTTATTAACCTACGCCCAGGATGATAAAGTCTACTTCAACGATGCCCTTTCCCAACATTTGAAACCCTATATAAAACAGAGCGATTTGGCCTTTGAAAACAAAGATTATGAATTGGCCGAAACTCTTTTCGATTCCCTTCTACAAAACCATTTATTGAATACTTACATACCAAATTTAAGCCTTCCCAAACTTTCGGGAGGGGTTTTGGAAACTGACGAAATAGAGAATCCGTTTTTGCTAATTACCAAAACCACTTGGGATTTCCCCAATGAAAAAGAAATTGAAGCCATTAACACCATCGCGCATGCCTATCGCAACCAAGTAGAAATAATCGTATTGTATTGGGGACCTCGCAAAAAAGTAAAAGACGTTACAGGCAACTACAACAAAAATGTAACACTCGCCTACATTGATGAAACAGAAAACCTATCCAACTCCATCATCAAAACCTACAAGCATTCCTTCGGTGCTCCCGCTTGCTTTTTTGTGTCCAGCACAAAACAATTAATGGCTTTGGATAAAAAATTCTCTTTGTTTTCTTTTGATCTAGATCAGTCCAAAGAAGCCTATGTCATGGCAGAAAACCATATTAAGGAGCTAATTTTCCTATTTGAAGAATTCAAAAAAAGTCTCCTTACAGACAGACAATAAAAAAACTATTATAACAAAGGTGACCATAGCCTACAATAAGCCTCCTTCGCCCTTTGATGAAACGGCCGAGTCTTCCATCTCTCAAAATCAACCCGCTCGGCATCCTTTAAATCTTCCATAAATTGATTCTCCAACTGCCTGCTCAACTCTTTATTATAAATAAGTGCATTAATTTCAAAATTAATATTGAAACTTCTGTAGTCCATATTAGAAGTTCCTATGGAAGAAAACACACCGTCCACAGTAATAGTTTTAGCGTGAATGATCCCTTTGGTATAGCGATACACTTTTACATCGGCCTCCATCAAAGTTTCCAAATAGGAATTACTAGCGTATTTAGCCGTCCATGAATCGGATATTTTAGGAATCAACAGCCTTACATCTACCCCGCTTTTGGCCGCTACCTGCAAAGCGGTTATAATTTGTTCATTGGGAATAAAATAAGGTGTAGTAATATAGACATACTCATCAGCCGTATTGATGGCTGTAAAAATTGCCTCCATGATATTGGCCCAATCGGTATCTGGACCACTGGCCGCAATTTGTACGGCAACTTCTCCATTGGTAGCCACAGCTTCTGGAAACAAGTTCTTGGAAACCTTAAAGGTTTGGCCTGAAACAAATTCCCAATTGGTCAAAAAATGCACCTGAAGAGGCTTTACAGATTCTCCCGTTAATTTAATATGAGTATCCCTCCAAAAATGTTTGTTTTCTTTTCGGTTGTTCAAGTAATTATCTGCTACATTAATTCCTCCTAGATACCCAACCTTTCCATCGATAATGGCAATTTTCCGATGGTCTCTATAGTTCATTTTACTGGTAAATTTCTTAAAAAGTACTGGCATAAAAGGATAAAACTCAACTCCGCTTTCTCTCAACTTCTTTCGGGTGACGCGAGATAATTTACTTCCAACGGAATCAAAACTAAACCTAACGGACAATCCTTTATTGGCCTTTTCACAAAGAATATCAATGATTTCAGAACCAATATCATCATCATTAAAAATGTAGTACTCCAAGTGAATATGGTCTTCGGCAGCTTTTAAATCCTTCAACAAATAATCAAACGTCACATCTCCATTAATAAGAAGTTCAACATCATTTTTTAAGGTCAGTGGCGAGTTTTCACTCTTTTTCAAGAGATTCACCAATTTGATTTTATCACCCAAAAAATGATCTAATTTAATCCTCTGCCCAAAATCCAATTCAAAATCCCGTTCTAAGGATTTAATGATATTTTGATTGAGAATATGCTTTCTGTTGAAGATTTTGTTCTTGCGGTACTCCTGACCAAAAAAGTAATAAACAATCAATCCTAAAAAAGGAAAAAAAACCAAGGTCAAAATATATGAGATGGTTTTGGTTGGATTGATATTTTTGGACAAAATTGTGGCTGCCGCAGAGGCAGCCAACAGGTAGTTTAGAACTAAGATTATTGTCCAAAAATTGTCCTTTACAATTTCTATCATTCAGGTTTTGACGTCTTGTAATAGCCTTCCTTAGGGATTTCTATAAAATATTCCTTTCTTGACTTATTGTTTAAAAATGGTTCCCTAAGCCAAGGATTGTGAATTTTTAAAATTTTGTAATTGATTCCAAAATCCTTAGCGAATTTTGAAAAGTCGGTTACGGCTGTGTCCACTTTTACCTTATACGTGGGCACTTCGGTATACAAATCACTTTCCTTGAAGTTGAAACCATACTGGCTTGGGTGGTTTAAAATCTCCTTAAGCGCCACGATTCTAAACAAATAACGTCCTGTTTCCTCTCCTAACAATAAATCGTAATAGTCATTAACCCCCTGTTCTTCCAACCTTTTGGCAACACCGTTAACACCTGCGTTATATGAAGCAGCAGCCAAAGTCCAAGAGCCAAACTGCTCCTTAGCATTCAAAAGGTATTTGCATGCAACTTCGGTAGCCATTTCCAAATGATATCTTTCATCCACATTGTCATTAACCTCCAGTCCATTTTCACGACCTGTAGCTTGCATAATTTGCCAGACCCCTCTTGCGCCAGCTGGCGATACAGCATTGGTCAATCCACTTTCAATAACTGCCAAATATTTAAAATCGTCCGGAACACCATTCTTCTTTAGAATAGGCTCTATAATTGGAAAATATTTATGGGCACGTTTAAACAATAACAAGCCATTAGACTGCCAATAGGTATTTACCAACAACTCCCTGTCCATACGTTCATAAATATCTGGATTTTCCAAAGGCACCAATTCCCCAGCAAAATTTAGATTTTCAGGCACACTCAAAGCATATACGTTGTAATCTTTGGTATACCTCGAAGGTTCTGTTAAAAGTTTATCTGAAGTTGATGTTTGTGTTGCGAAAATAAATAGCCCCGACACACAAATTAAACCAAAACCTGCTAAAATATTTCTCAAAGTCCTCATAATCCTGTTTTTATATAAATTTAAAAAATTTCCTTCACTCTTTATTTGTTAGCCCAAAATTAGTTTGGGCAAATGCTCATTGAACCAACGGTACCTGTTAACGATCATTATATGGGTTCCTCCTTTTACAACAATACAGTTACCATTGCATGAATGTGGAAAAATCCCATCCTTATCTCCATGAATGTAAATAGCATTAGGATGTGCTTCCTTTTGCTCCCATGAAATCACTTGCTTAATGGCCCAATCCCAATAACGCTTATCCGTAACCGAAAGATACTTTTTGTACAACTCTACCCTTTTGGCCATGGTTTTGCCAACTGTATATTTACTTAAGGCTTCCACATGACTCACCAATTGCGTTGGCAAAAATTTATAGGCATTTGTAAACTTTGCCAACTTCATCCTTTTTGGCAGCTCATGTTTACTCTTAACGCTAGAAACTACAATTATTTTCCTTACGGGAATAAATTTACTCATCTCCTGCACCAAAATCCCTCCAAAGGACACTCCCAATAACACCACATTGGTATGTTTTATTTTGGCCACCATACGCTGCGCATAATGCGACAAACTTTCATTATCCTCTGGCAACATCCATTCCAACCAATGGATTTGAAACTGCTCCTTTGGTAATTTAATATTTTCAAAAATTGTTGAATTTGCTGCCATGCCTGGCATCATGTATACGTGTATAATCTCCTCGTTCATTCCTTGTAATTCCAATCTCAAGAGTTCAACAATAAAACCTAGTTACACACCAAAAAAACCCTCAAAAAACCTAAAGTTTTATCTCCTAAACACTTAACCTTAACAGGGCTTTAATATATGCAATAAATTTTGTAAATTTGCACTGCAAAACTACAGAAATGTTTTTTGTTTCCCCACTGACCCTTTAAAATAAATAATTAACTATGATTGATGCAGCTGAATTAATTGACAACGATTTTTTACGTCAATATGAACTAAAAATCGACAACGAACTTGCTAAGATTGAGTATTCGCTTCAAGACCGTAAAATTTTCTTGACCAAGCTTATCATTCCGGAAACGGTAGAATCTGATGAGTTTGCCGAGGACTTTTTAAAATTGGTTTTTGCGGATATCCAAGATCGAAACATTAGCGTAGTTCCAACTAGTCCAGAAATTGCGAAATTCATAAGAAGACACAGACAATACAAAAAAATGCTACCGGTAGGTATCAGGATATAACAAAAAAACCGAAGTCTTATTACAAGGCTTCGGTTTTTTGTTTGTGCTTTTCTTTATTACTGTTTGGTATACACTTTAGTTAAATCTTTTGTTGCTACTACTTCAGTAAGCTCTGTATTGTATATTTCTATCGCATTTCCATAAATTATAGTCAGCTCTCCTCCATTCAATGTGGCAACTGTATTTTCTCCCATTTGAACAGTTCCATTGGCCCTATCATATGCATAATCCATAGCAAAACCAATAATCCCTTCGGCACATTCTACTTGAACCACATAAGCGTTGGCCCCTCCTCCATTCACTTCTGAAAACATTACCATTGGATTGAATGTATCTTCGGATGAGACTATGCCATGTACATCGAAACTTAAAGTTTCCTTATTTGAACAGGTAGTTTCCTTTAAAAGATTAACGTTTGCTAGACCATCATTATTTAAGTCCATAGGCACTTCTGCTGACCAAGAGGTCAATTTCCACTTTCCTACTAAAGCATTTTTGGAAGAACTGTCTTCAGAACAAGCCACAGACAACTGTAGTATACAAATTAGGGAAATTACGGCACCAAATTGTTTCATCAAATTACAAGCAATTTTAAAATTTTTAAAAATACCGCTGAAAAAATTCCCAAGATTAAAAAATTGGATAAACTGTGAGAAAAACAGATAAAATGAAGATTCTCCTTAAACAACTAAAGCCTTAACAAACTCAAACCTTACAATACCGTCTTCTCCAATCTCCGTAAGGTTCACTTTATGCAGTGTATTGACCAATTCAGGGTTCCAAGGCGCTTTCACCTTAACATAATTATCGGTGAAGCCATGAATATAGCCTTCCTTATTTTCTCCTTCAAACAATACAGTTCTAGTAGCCCCAATCTGACTCTCATAAAAAGCTCTTCTCTTTTTAACAGATAGGCCTCTTAACATTTTACTACGTTTTCCCCTAACATTTCTAGAAACTACACCATCCATCAAAGCCGCTTCCGTATTGTCACGCTCAGAATAGGTAAAAACATGCAGATAGGAAACATCCAATTCATTCAAGAAATTGTAGGTCTCCAAAAAGTGTTCGTCAGTTTCCCCTGGAAAACCAACTATCACATCAACACCAATACAGGCGTGTGGCATCACTTCTTTTATCTTATTAACTCTGTCCACATACAACTCGCGCATATAGCGACGCTTCATCTTTTTCAAAATGTCGTTGCTTCCACTTTGCAAAGGCACATGGAAATGAGGTACAAAGGCTCTGGATTTTGAGACCAACTCAATGGTTTCATTTTTAAGAAGATTGGGCTCTATAGAAGAAATACGCAAACGCTCAATCCCCTCCACCTGGTCCAATTGGGTTACCAAGTCCAGAAATGTATGTTCGTGACGTTTATTTCCAAACTCCCCTTTGCCATAATCCCCAATATTCACACCTGTCAAGACAATCTCCTTGATGTCCTTTTCAGAAATTTCCCGTGCATTTTTTAGTACATTTTCCATGGTATCACTTCTGGAAATACCTCGAGCCAACGGAATGGTACAATAGGTACATTTATAATCGCATCCATCCTGCACTTTCAAAAATGCTCTGGTTCTATCCCCAATGGAATAACTTCCTACATAAAAATCGGCTTCTTCTATTTCACAGGAATGTACTTCTCCAAAATCGTTTTTGGTAAGATCGTTTAAATAGTCGGTGATTTTAAACTTTTCGGTGGCACCCAAGACCAAATCTACGCCTTCCACGTCAGCAAGTTCTTGAGGTTTCAATTGTGCGTAACACCCAACAGCCGCCACAAAAGCTTCTGGATTGACTTTTTGAGCTTGCTTTACAATGCTTTTAAATCGCTTGTCGGCATTTTCCGTCACCGAACAGGTATTGATAACGTAGATATCTGCTTTCTCAGAAAAATCAACGCGATCAAATCCTTCATCGGAAAAACTTCTAGCAATAGTAGACGTTTCCGAGAAATTAAGTTTGCATCCTAATGTGTAAAAAGCGACTTTTTTATTCATCTTCCTAAACTCTTGAAAAGGAGTGCAAAAATACAAAAAAAGAGCGCTTTATCTAATTAAGCGCTCTCTTTTTTAATCTACTGACATTGAAACTCCTATTTCAAAAAACTCATTAAATTCCGAACCAACAAAGCCCCTTTACAAACATGAACTTAACTCACATAAAAGGGACTATTTATTTAATCTTTGAAAATTTTAGATGAAAATTAAAAAAGTATATTCAATATACAGTCCAAACTAAAACCCTTTGTAATTTTTTTTCATATTTTTATTTTTTAAGATTTCACACAATACCAAATCAGCATTATCATTCATTACCAAATGAAATTCCCTTCTATTTTTTACTTATTCCTTTTTACCTTATTATTTAATTGCCAGAAAAAAGAGAGCAACAACAACTCTGTTTTCCGCTATAACGAAAGTAATATTATAGGTTCCTTAGACCCTGCATTTTCCCGAAATGTTGGAGAAACCTGGTTAGCCAATCAACTTTTTAATGGTCTTGTGCAAACAGATGACAGTTTGAACATCCTTCCATGTATTGCCAAAAATTGGATTATTTCAGAAGATGGCTTGACCTACACTTTCAATGTAAGAAACGACATCTACTTTCATAAAAGCCCTCTCTTTGGAAAAGACTCAACCAGAATCGTTACGGCCGAAGATTTTGTGTATAGCTTCAATAGACTTAGAGATAAATCTATTGCTTCACCAGGAAGTTGGGTTTTGAACAAAGTCAACGACTTTAAAGCGATTAGTGACACTATTTTCGAAATCCAACTCAATACCAGATTTCCTGCCTTTTTAGGTCTTATGACCATGAAATACTGTTCAGTAGTCCCTCATGAAGTCGTAGATCATTATGGTAACGAGTTCAGGTCTCACCCAATTGGCACAGGACCATTTTCATTTAAACGATGGGAGGAAAATATCAAACTGGTTTTAAGGCGTAACAACGCTTATTTTGAATATGATGAAAATGGACAGCAATTACCCTATTTGGAAGCTGTTTCCATAACTTTTCTTCCAGACAAACAAAGTGAATTTTTACAATTCGCCCAAGGAAAACTTGATTTCCTGAACAGTCTTGACGCTTCTTACAAAGACGAAATACTAACAGCAAAAGGGGAATTAAGACCCAATTATGCAAAAGATGTCAATATGCTTCGAGGCCCTTATTTAAACACAGAATATTTAGGCTTTTATCTAGATGCAGACATTCCAGAAATACAATCTGAGACCTTAAGAAAAGCGGTTAATTATGGTTTCGACAGAACTAAAATGATGATTTATCTGCGAAATGATGTGGGCGTACCGGCCCATGGCGGCATGATTCCCAAAGGACTTCCCGGTTACAAAGCAGATATCGGTTTTTCCTATCAACCCGAAAAAGCCAAACAATTAGTAGAGCAGTTCAGAAAAGAGACCAACATCCAAAATCCGGAAATCACCATATCCACCACCAGCAACTATTTAAATTTTTGCGAATATATTCAAAGGGAATTAGGCAAGATTGGCATTTTGGTCAATGTGGATGTATTACCTTCCGCCACTTTAAGAGATGCAAGAAACAACGGAAAATTAGGCTTGTTTAGAGCTTCATGGGTAGCCGACTATCTGGATGCTGAAAATTATTTGAGTTTATTCTACAGCAAAACCTTATCTCCAAACGGTTCCAACTACACACACTTTAAAAGCACCGCTTTTGATAGCCTTTATAATGCTTCCTTTGCAATCAATGATATTGAAAAACGAAAAGCACTTTACACCCAAATGGACAGTTTGGTGATGCAACAAGCCCCCATTGTCCCTTTGTATTATGACGAAGTTATTAGGTTTACACAAAAAAACGTTTCGGGATTGGGTATTAATCCCGTAAACCAATTGGATTTAAGAACAGTGAAAAAGAATTAAAACGATTTTCTGTATTTCTGAGTCATCTCAAATATATGCTCCAAAATAGCAGCGTCTTGTTCCGTAAATTCAATATTACGTCTTGACATCACAACATTAGCCACCTCAAATGCTTTTTTGGTTACAAATGTTGTAAATCCTGAACTCCCTCCCCATGCAAAACTAGGAATGAAATTTCTTGGGTATCCACTACCAAAAACATTTGCACTCACCCCAACAACCGTTCCAGTGTTAAACATGGTATTGATACCAGACTTGCTATGATCCCCCATCATCAATCCACAAAACTGTAAGCCTGTTCTAGCAAAACCTTCAGTTTCATAGTTCCAAAGACGGACTTCGGCATAGTTATTTTTTAAATTGGAATTATTGGTATCGGCTCCAAGATTACACCATTCTCCTAACACCGAATTCCCTAAAAAGCCATCATGCCCCTTGTTGGAATAGGCAAATAGCACCGAATTATTGATTTCCCCTCCAACCTTACTATAAGGCCCAACCGTGGTAGGTCCATAAATTTTAGCACCCATTTTTACCGTAGCCCCTTCACATAAGGCAAACGGCCCACGAATGATAGAACCTTCCATAATCTCCGCATCCTTTCCAATATAAATTGGCCCGTTGGTAGCATTTAGGGTTACAAATTCTAATTTAGCGCCTTCTTCAATAAAAATTCTATTGGCGTGAATAGTATTGTTTGAAGATGGAATTGGCTGAGATTCCTTTCCTTTGGTCAACAATTCAAAATCTTCGGCAATAGCGTCCCCGTTTTTAGCAAAAATATCCCAAGTATGTTCTATTTTCAAGACGTCATCTTCAAACTCAATGGCTTCATACGTTTCAAAATCTACTTCTTCTTGAGTATCTGTGGTAAAAAATGCCAACACATCTTCACCCTTAAAAATGGCTTGGTTTTCTTTCAAGCTTTTCACCATCTCAACTAATTCCGCATTTGGCAGATAGGACGCATTGATCATGACATTCTCCTCCATTTCTACCATTGGAAATTTATCAGAAAGATATTCTTCTGTCAAAGTTGTGGTGGTGTACCCCAAAAATGTTTCCCATTTTTCACGAATGGTTAAAATACCAACCCGAATATCGGCCACCGGACGCGTATAGGTAAATGGCAACAAATTGTTGCGAAAAGGACCATCAAAAAGAATATAGTTCATTTGGAATGAGTTAAAGATTAATAAGGCGAAAGCGCAAAGATGTCATAGAGAATCCGCCCAATAGCCACCTCAAAAGTACCATATTTAGTCAAAACAAAAAAGCCTTTGGGACATTCCCAAAGGCTTTAAATGTATATAAAGACGCTTTAAATTACTTTTTGAATTTTGCGTATTTGTTTTTGAATTTATCAATACGTCCAGCGGTATCAACCAATTTGGATTTACCTGTATAAAATGGGTGAGACGTTCTTGAAATCTCTAACTTAATCAATGGATACTCAACCCCATCCACTTCTAAAGTTTCGTTAGTAACTGCCGTTGACTTTGTTAAAAATACGTCCTCGTTAGACATATCTTTAAATGCTACAAGTCTATAATTTTCTGGATGTATACCTTTTTTCATCGCTAAAGCTATTTTATCGTTTCATTTTTTCGAGCTGCAAATTTAAGCATTTTTTACTTATGTACAATGTTTTTTTAATTTTTATTGCAGTAAATTTATGTAACGATTTAGTATATTTGATTACTAACCCTAGTGTAAACTAAAAAAATCATCATTATAATGGAAAAATCTATTAAGGCCTCTGCCCTAAATTACGGACTTTACCTTGGCGCTACGCTTGTATTGGTAACCGTGCTTTCTTATGCTATTAACCTTGAACTTTTGACTAAATGGTGGCTAGGTATCATTTTATTTTTAGTTATTTTGGTTTTTGGAATTGTATCCACTGCAAGATCCAAAGGCTTGTTAAAAGGGTTTATCTCTTTTAAGGAAGCGTTCTCCTCCTATTTCATTACCATAGCTGTAGGCTTTGTAATTAGTACGCTTGTTAGTATTGTACTCTTTAATGTTATTGATCCGGAAGCTTCTGAAATCCTAAAGGAAAATGTTATGGAAAGCTCTCGCCAAATGATGGAAAATTTTGGAGCTCCACAATCTGAAATTGATAAAGCAATGCTGCAAATGGAAGGCGAAAATCAATTTGCAATGAGCAACCAATTAAAATCGGTAGCGTTTCAATTGGTATTCTATTCAATCATCGGGCTTATCGTAGCATTGGCCATGAAACGCAATGATCCTAACGCAGCTTAAATAATTTCTTTACTTTTGGACGTAGAATTTTGAATAACACTCCATGGATATATCAGTAGTTATACCACTACTTAACGAACAAGAGTCTTTAACAGAACTTCATGATTGGATTGCACGCGTTATGCAATCCAATCATTTTTCATATGAAATCCTTTTTATCGACGATGGTAGTACAGACCAGTCCTGGCAAACCATTGTTGGTCTCTCAAAAAAAGATCCTAATGTAAAAGGAATTCGTTTTTTGAAGAATTTTGGCAAATCCCAGGCACTACACGCCGGTTTTTCTAAGGCTGAAGGAAACGTGATCATCACCATGGATGCTGACCTGCAAGACAATCCTGAGGAAATCCCCGAACTCTACCAAATGATTGTTCAGGACGACTACGATATGGTATCTGGATGGAAAAAGAAACGCTACGATTCCGTCCTTACCAAAAACATGCCTTCCAAACTCTTTAACTGGGCGGCAAGAAAAACCTCGGGTGTCAGCTTAAATGATTTCAACTGTGGTTTGAAAGCCTACAACATAAATGTGGTAAAAAACATTGATGTAAAGGGTGAAATGCACCGTTACATTCCTGTTTTGGCAAAAAATGCCGGCTTTTTGAAAATTGGCGAAAAGGTGGTGCAGCACCAAGCAAGAAAATATGGCACCACCAAATTTGGCATGGACCGTTTTATTCACGGCTTTTTAGACTTAATAACCATTTGGTTCATTTCCCGATTTGCGCGACGCCCAATGCACCTTTTTGGCGCTCTAGGGGTTATCATGGTTACTATTGGATTTATCTTTGCACTTTATTTGGGTATCGACAAGCTCTTTATCCACCCACAAGGCAGATTGATTACCGAACGTCCTCAATTTTACATCTCCCTAACCACCATGATTATGGGAGCCCAATTTTTTGTAGCAGGTTTCTTGGGCGAAACCATCCTTCAAACTAAAGAAGATAAAAAACGCTATTTAATTAAAAGCGAACTCAACCTATAGAAAGAAAGCAATTTAACTTTCTTAAAACCATTTCATCAACTCAAAAGCATCTCATAAAATGTATGAAATGCTTATTTTTGTGATATAATATTAGCTTATGAACACTTTAGAACCTCAATTACAGGAACGCATCCAAATGTGGTTAACTTCAACCTTTGATGCCGATACCCAGGAACATATCAAATCTTTAATGGACAGCAACCCCAACGAACTTAAGGAATCCTTTTATAAGGATCTTGAATTTGGCACCGGAGGTATGCGTGGTATTATGGGCGTTGGTACCAACCGTATTAACAAGTATACCCTTGGAAAAAATACGCAAGGATTGAGCAACTACCTGTACAAATGCTTCCCTAATCAGCCTATTAAAGTGGTTATTGCCTACGACTGTAGACATAACAGTAAAACTTTGGCAAAAGTGGTTGCAGATGTGTTCTCTGCCAATAATATTGAAGTATATCTGTTTGAAGATTTACGTCCTACTCCAGAGCTTTCCTTTGCTGTGAAACACCTAGGATGCCAATGTGGAATTGTTTTAACAGCATCACACAACCCTCCTGAATATAACGGCTACAAAGTATATTGGGAAGATGGAGGTCAATTAGTTCCTCCTCAAGACCATGAAACTATCGAAGAAATCAATGCATTGGATTACTCTGAGGTTAAATTCAATGCCAACGAAGATTTAATTCATTATATCGGAAAAGATATTGACAATGCCTTTGTAGATGCAGCGGTTGCCAATGCTAGTTTTACCAGTCAGGAAGCCAAAGACAATTTATCGATTGTATTTACGCCATTACATGGAACGTCCATTACCACAATCCCGGAGACTTTAAAACGTGCTGGCTTTAAAAATGTTCACATTGTGGAAGCTCAAAGCGAACCAAACGGAGACTTCCCTACGGTAGCCTCCCCTAACCCGGAAGAACCTGAAGCCTTAAAAATGGCCTTGGAATTGGCTGAGAAAGTTAATGCGGATATCGTAATAGGAACCGACCCCGATAGTGACCGTTTAGGAGTTGCCGTGAGGGATTTGGAAGGCAATATGGTATTATTGAATGGAAACCAGACCATGATCATGATGACCGAGTTTCTATTGAAACAATGGCATGACAAAGACCTTATCAAAGGAAAGGAATTTATAGGTTCCACGATTGTATCAACCCCTATGATGCAAAACCTGGCCGATGCTTTTGGAGTTTCGTATAAAGTAGGACTTACAGGTTTTAAATGGATCGCCAAAATGATCGTCGATTTCCCTGAACTGAAATTTATTGGTGGTGGAGAAGAAAGTTTCGGATTTATGGTTGGGGATTTTGTTCGAGATAAAGATGCAGTGACCTCTACCCTACTAGCTTGTGAAATTGCCGCGTATACCAAAGCTCAAGGCGGTTCATTCTACCAAGGTTTAATTGAAGCCTACGTGAAATATGGGTTCTTTAAAGAACGCTTGATCTCTTTAACTAAAAAAGGGATTTCCGGTGCTGAAGAAATCAAACAAATGATGGTTGATGCTCGTGAAAATCCATTGAAAGAAGTGAATGGTTCAAAAGTAGTGACTGTGGACGATTACCAATTATCCACTTCAAAAGATTTAATACAAGGAACTGAAAGCCCTATAGAAATTCCAAAATCCAATGTATTGATCTACACTACCGAAGACGGTAGCAGAATAGCCCTAAGACCTAGTGGTACAGAGCCTAAAATCAAATTTTACATTAGCGTAAACACGACGTTAGACAATGTGTCAGAATTCAAAGCTGTGGAACAAAAATTGGAATCGAAAATCGATGCCATTTTAAAGGCCATGAAACTCAATTAATGGAATACCTAAAAAAACTGTCGCAATTCATACTTCCCTACAAGAAGTATGGGTACCTCAATATTTTCTTCAATGTGCTTTACGCACTGTTCAGTACACTGGCCATGGTGTCTTTAATGCCCATGATCAATGTATTATTTGGAGAAACTAAAAAACTCACCGTAAAACCTGTGTATCAAGGTATCAAGCATTTAAAATCTTACGGTGAGGATTACCTGAATTACTTTGTAACAACAACCAATGCCAATGAAGGGCCAGAGCGCACTTTATTGTATATGATTATTTTGATCATTAGCTTGTTCTTACTTAAAAACCTGTTTAATTATCTAGCCTTGTTCTCTATAACATTTCTTAGAAATGGGGTCCTGAAGGACTTAAGGAATGCCATTTACGACAAAGTAATCACCTTGCCTATTTCTTTCTATTCTGAAAAGAAAAAGGGGGATATCATTGCACGTATTTCAGGAGATGTAAATGAAGTAAAAAACTCACTATTGGCCGTATTGGAACTTATTATAAAGGAACCTTTAACCATTGTGTTTGCAATTATCACCATGTTTACTATTTCCACAAAACTCACTGTTTTTGTGTTTTTGTTCATTCCAGTAGCAGGCTTGATTATTTCTAGAATTGGAAAAAGTTTAAAACGCAAATCCAATAAAGTACAAACCGAACAGGGTGTATTCCTGTCAACCCTTGAGGAAACTCTAAGTGGACTTAAAGTCATCAAAGGATTTAATGCCGAGAAACGCTTTAATGACAAATTTCAAGACTCTACAAATCGCTTTTATCATTTTTCAAACACCTTACTGAATCGCCAAAACTTGGCCTCTCCTACGAGTGAATTTCTAGGAATCGTTACGATAGCAGCATTGTTATGGTATGGAGGTAGTATGGTTCTTATAGAAAACACTCTCTCCGGAGGTGCTTTTATCACCTATATGGCTTTGGCCTATCAAATTTTGACACCAGCGAAAGACATTAGTAAAGCAAGCTACAAAGTAAAGGCCGGAAATGCCGCCGCCGATCGTGTGTTGGAAATCTTGAATACAGAATCGCCTTTACAGGATAAGCCAAATGCCAAAGTTAAAAATGAATTCACTACGGCAATCGACATTAACAATATCTCCTTTAAATATGAAGATGACTGGGTTTTGAAAGACTTTTCAATTACTGTGCCTAAAGGAAAAACTGTGGCATTGGTAGGACAGTCTGGAAGTGGAAAAAGTACCATTGCCAATTTGGTGACCAGATTTTATGATGTCAACAAAGGTAGTATTACCATAGATTGTGATGATATTCGCGACCTTAGCAAGCATTCATTAAGAGGCTTGATTGGATTGGTTACCCAAGACTCTATCCTTTTCAATGATTCTATTAAAAACAACATGCTTATTGGTAAAGAAGACGCCACTGATGAAGAGATTATCGAGGCCTTAAAAATTGCCAATGCTTGGGAATTTGTAAGCACACTTCCAAACGGTATTGAAACCAATATTGGAGATTCTGGGAACAAACTTTCAGGAGGACAAAAACAACGTCTTAGCATCGCTAGGGCCGTTCTAAAAAATCCTCCAATTATGATTTTGGACGAAGCCACTTCAGCATTGGATACTGAAAGCGAACGTTTGGTACAGGACGCTTTGGAAAAAATGATGATGCACCGTACTTCCATTGTCATAGCTCATAGGTTATCTACCATTCAAAATGCCGATGAAATTATTGTGATGCAAAAAGGACAAATTGTAGAGCAAGGTTCTCACGAAGAATTGCTTGCCAAACAAGGCGCTTATAAAAAGCTTGTGGAAATGCAGAGCTTTGATTAACAAACAATAACCTTAAAAAGCCAGAAAAGGATGCAACAGTTGTCGCATCCTTTTCATTTTTATTACCAAATTTGGGGACATTGGTAACAGGTTTATAGGTTAGGCTGATGTAAACTTAGAACATTTTTACATACAATGCAAGAAAAAAATGCGTTTTATCGTGTTTTATTGCATTTCATCGATTCATTTGTGACGTAAATAATTAAAATTCAACCAATTACACAAATACCGCATTTTACCAAAATTCCATTAAACTTTTCCTAATTTGTGATGTCTAAGCAATAAACAACAGGTGATAAGCGAACAAGACCTCATAGTTCAATTAAAATCAGAACGCACCAAGGAACAGGCATTTAAGGAATTACTGTCTCAATACAAGGAACGTTTGTACTGGCACATCAGGAAAATTGTCATTTCCCATGATGATGCCGACGATGTCTTGCAAAACACCTTTATTAAAGTTTACAAAAACATTCATAACTTTAAAGGAGAAAGCCAATTGTTTTCATGGATGTACCGTATTGCCACCAATGAATCTATTACCTTTCTCAACCGAAAAGCAAAGTTTTTAAAAGCTTCCAGTGAAGAAATTCAGCAACAGGCCATAAACAATCTAAAAGCCGATGTGTATTTTGAAGGTGACGAAATCCAGTTGAAATTGCAAAAAGCCATAGCCTTGCTACCACAAAAGCAACAGCTCATCTTCAACATGAAATATTTTGATGACATTACTTATAGGGAAATGGCAGACATTTTAGAAACTAGTGAAGGTGCCCTGAAAGCATCCTATCATATTGCTGTGAAGAAAATAGAAAAATACCTAAGCTCAAATTAAACCTTTTTGGTATAATTTAGTCAAATTAACAATGAAAGACAACAAATTACATCTTAATAAATCTGCGGGACACCAAGTTCCTGAAGGCTATTTTGATAAGGTCGAAGACGCTATTTGGGATCAAGCAAATTTGTCTAGCAAAATAACTACTCCCGGATTTGAAGTACCCTCTAATTATTTTGAGTCTTTTGATGCCAAAATTTTAAGAAAAGTCCAGACCCAAGAGTTCGCTAACCCTAAAATTACACCATTTTGGACACGGCAAACCACTTTTTATGCAGCCGGAATTGCGGCCACCATCATCTTACTTTTGGGTTTATTCTTGAATTCCAAAGACAGTCTGGATTTTAATGACCTAGAAACAGTTTCCATTGAAAGCTATTTATCTGAAGAAGAATTTACAGATCAAGACCTAGCAGCTTTGACCACTGAGGACTATCTGCTTTTTGATGGGTTTAACGAAACCAACATCCCAGATGCAACCATAGAAAATTATCTTATAGAACATTCGTCACTGGACGATTTGGAATACATATCAGAACCATGAGACAATTCACTTTAACAGTACTTCTCTTTTGCCTGAGCTTTGGCATCCAAGCCCAAGAACCAGACAGAGAGAAAATCAAGACCTTAAAAATTGCCTTCCTAACAGAACGTTTGAACCTCACCAAAAAAGAGGCTCAAGAATTTTGGCCAGTTTACAACACTTTTGAAGAGAGCAACAACCAGCTTAGGCATGAAGCATTCACTAAACGTAGAAATGCCAATTTGGAAAGTTTAACGGAATCCCAGGCCAAAGCCCTACTAAATGAAATTGCAACTATTGAAGACCAACGCCACCAGTTGAAGACAAAATTTCTCAATGATTTACAGGAAATTTTATCTGCCAAGAAAATTTTGCTGCTCAAACAATCTGAAGATGATTTCAAACATCAAATGTTTGAGGAATTCAAAAAACGTCGTCGTGAACAACATGGGAAACCATGATAAAAAGGAAGCCTAAATGGCTTCTTTTTTTATTTAGAACATTACACAGCACCAGGAATGTGTTTTACTTAAAATTCTTATGACAATTCGTAGCTTTTAAACTACCTTTGCATGTTTTTATTTTTTAAATCCGGCAACTGTTAAACTATTGCATTAAAACCAATTAGCCAACAGGGCCTTGAACATTACAATATGCGCTTACACAGAAACCTATGTTTTGCAACCGTAGATGGTTTATTACAGATATTCAATGAGGGACTTTATGCCGATAAAGTAATCCAGCAGCTTTTAAAACGCGACAAGCGTTGGGGAAGCCGTGACCGTGCCTTTGTGGCCGAAACCACTTACGATATTGTACGTTGGAAGCGCCTGTATGCCGAAATCGCCAATGTAAAAGAACCATTTGACAGAGATGATATTTGGCGTCTGTTTGCTGTTTGGGCTACCTTGAAAGGTATTAGATTGCCAGATTGGAAATATTTTGAAAACACCCCACAGCGAAAAATCAAAGGACGTTTTGATGAACTTTCCAAAATTAGAAAGTTCCGCGACTCCATTCCTGATTGGATGGACGAACTTGGTGTTCAGGAATTAGGCGAAGTAGTTTGGACCAAAGAAATTTCAAAACAAAACGAACAGGCCGATGTAATTTTAAGAGTGAACACTTTAAAAACGAACAAGAAAGACCTTCAACTTCGCCTTCAGTCTGAAAATATAGAGACTGAGTTTTTATCAGACTACCCTTCTGCCTTAAGGCTTAAGGAACGTGCCAATGTTTTTAAAACCGAGGCTTTTAAAGATGGATGGTTTGAAGTTCAGGATGCTTCTTCTCAATTGGTTGCGCCATATCTAGATGTTGCCCCTGGCATGAAAGTTGTTGATACCTGTGCAGGAGCTGGTGGAAAAACGTTGCACATTGCTTCCCTTATGGAAAACAAAGGCCAAATAGTTGCCATGGACATTTACGAAAGTAAATTGAAAAAGCTCAAGGTTAGAGCAAAACGCAACGGTGTGCACAATTTGGATTTAAAAGTTTTGGATTCTACCAAGCCTATCAAAAAGCTTTACGGAAAAGCTGATAGAGTATTAATTGATGCGCCGTGTTCTGGTCTAGGAGTAATGAGAAGAAATCCAGATTCCAAGTGGAAATTGGAACCTGAATTCATTAAAAACATCAAAGTGACCCAACAGGAAGTATTGCAACAATATTCCAAAATGGTAAAACCAGGAGGAAAATTGGTATATGCCACCTGTTCTGTACTACCATCGGAAAACCAAAACCAAGTGGCTGCTTTTTTGAAGTCGGAAAACGGTAAAGATTTCAAATTGGTAAAAGACAAAAAGATTTTGGCCTACGAATCTGGATTTGATGGTTTTTATATGGCTCAATTAGAGAAAAACAAATAATAACAGAAACGTGCGTTTATGAAACATAACTACCTACTGCTTTTATTTTTCATGACTTTCCGTTTGTTTGCTCAGATTCCTGAAGGATATTATGATGCAGCCGAAGGGCTCGAGGGGTATACTCTTAAAACAGCACTTAAAACCATTATTGATGATATTGACGATAGTAACGGCCAAGCCTTTCATGATACTTCCGTAACCTACAGTCAACTTTGGACTTTGTACCAAACCTCAGATGTGAGAACAGACGGCAAGGTTTGGGATATTTATAGCGATTGTAATTTTGAATTTGGCACCGACCAAGACAATGGCACAGGCGGTACAGTAGAATGTGATAAATACAACCGTGAACATACCTTTCCTCGAAGTTGGTTTGGCAACAACCAAAACCATCCCATATTTGCCGATGCGTTTCATATTCTACCAACTGATAAAAAGGTAAATGCTGAACGCGGTAATTTGGCTTTTGGTGAAGTTTCTTCGGCAAGCTACACGTCTCTAAACGGTAGTCAAAGAGGCAGCACTGACCTTTCGGGACCTGTAGGAGAAGTTTTTGAACCTGTAGACGATTATAAAGGGGATATTGCACGTGGTCTATTTTATATTGCTGTTCGTTACCAGGAAGATGTGGCTTCCTGGGAAACCAATGACACAAATGGTAACAGCATGCTTGACGGCACAAGCGATAAAGTATTTGAACAATGGGCTTTAGACCTGCTTTACAGTTGGCATATCAACGACCCTGTAAGCACCAAGGAAATAGATAGAAACAATGCCATTTTTGAGCATCAAGACAATAGGAACCCATTTATTGACCACCCAGAATATGTAAGTGCTATTTGGCAGGAAGAATTATCAGTTAGTGAGTACCAAACTAACTTGGAACCTACCTTCTACCCCAACCCAGTAAATGGCAATACACTTTATATAGATACTTCTTTTGATTTGGAAGTTCAGATTTATAATGTTTTAGGAAAACTAGCTTTGGAAAAACAGGTTTCCAACACTGAAAATAAATTGGATATTTCCAAGCTAAACAGCGGCATCTATCTGGTTAAATTACAGTACCAAAATCAGTCAGTCACCAAAAAGCTTATCAAACAATAGCTTTCATAAGAATTTGTAATTTTAAGGTCATCTATCAACAGATGACCTTTTTTATTGCATGGAAACCAATATCATCACCTACCTATCAGAACAATTAAATGAATCCATTTTAGACTTTCAATCCATTTCAGGAGGTGATATTTCTCAGGCTTATTTATTAAGAACCAGGGACAATTCCTATTTCCTAAAAGCCAACAAGAGTCCCAAAGCTCTCGATATGTTTCAAAAGGAAGCCTTGGGACTGAAGCACATTGCAGAAACCAATACCATTTCCACTCCAGACGTAATACATTGTAATAAACTTGAAGACACTTCTCTTCTACTCATGGAATATATACCTGCAAAAACTCCTTATTCCAAAGATTTTAAAACGCTGGGAGAACAATTAGGAAACTTACATAAGATATCCAGTAACTCTTTTGGATTTGATAGCGACAATTATATAGGAAGTTTGCATCAAAGTAACAAACCAACTGACACTTGGATCGAATTCTACGTAAATGAACGACTGTTTCCACAATTACAACTCGCTATTCAAAACCAATTACTTTTAGAGTCAGAATGTCCTTCAAAAGAACAAATGATAGCAAAACTTGCTCCCTTCTTCCAAAATGTAGTTCCCTCACTTTTACATGGCGATTTATGGAGCGGGAATTACCTAATTTCTCTAGAAGGCACTCCCTATCTTATAGACCCTGCTTCCTACTATGGACACCATGAAGTAGACATTGCAATGAGCAAATTATTTGGTGGCTTTGGCCCCGAATTCTACAAGGCTTACGACAAACAATATCCCGAAACTTCCCATACCCAAGACAGAATTTCTATTTACCAACTCTATTACTTATTGGTTCACCTCAATTTGTTCGGAAAGAGCTACTATAGTTCTGTTAGCCATATCTTGGAAAAGTACTTTTAAGCACTACTTATTCACCCTTTGAAAATAGGAATAAGCTTTCCTGAAAAATGCCACTTAAATGACTAAAAAAGTGTATTTTTGCATTTTTAAATTACAACCTAATACATCAACAATGATTCATTTCTTTGGAAACGTAAACAGTAAGGTTTTTGCTGTTCAAACAACAAAAGAATTATCAACAGAAACCATTTCTAAATTAACATGGTTATTTGGCAACCAGCCTAAAATAGAGCAAGCATCGTTGGATGCTTTTTTTGTTGGGCCAAGAGCAGCTATGATTACGCCTTGGAGTACCAATGCAGTGGAAATCACTCAAAACATGGGGATTTCAGACATCATTCGAATTGAGGAATTTGAAGCTGTTTCTGAAGATTTCAAAGGGTATGATCCTATGATTTCTGAAAAATTCAACGGATTACACCAAGAATCATTCACAATAGATATCAAGCCAGAACCTATTCTTGATATTGAAGATATTGCAGCTTATAACATTCAGGAAGGGCTTTCTTTAAGTGATGAAGAAGTGGCTTACTTAGAAGGTGTTTCTGAAAAAATTGGTCGCCCGTTAACCGATTCTGAAGTATTCGGTTTCTCACAAGTAAACAGTGAGCACTGTCGTCACAAAATTTTCAACGGAACATTTGTAATTGATGGTGAAGAAAAACCGACGTCATTATTTAAAATGATTCGTAAAACATCTGAAACCAATCCTAACGATATCGTTTCTGCATATAAAGACAATGTTGCTTTTGTAAAGGGACCTGTTGTTGAGCAATTCGCTCCTAAAACAGCTGATAAACCAGATTTTTACGAAACTAAAGAATTCGAATCTGTTATTTCATTAAAAGCAGAAACCCACAACTTCCCTACAACCGTAGAGCCATTTAATGGTGCTGCTACAGGTTCAGGAGGAGAAATTCGTGACCGTTTAGCTGGAGGAAAAGGATCTTTACCTTTAGCAGGTACTGCGGTTTATATGACGTCTTATTCGCGTCTGGAAGAAAACCGTCCTTGGGAACAGGCTATGGATGAGCGTAAGTGGTTATACCAAACACCAATGGATATCTTAATTAAAGCCTCTAACGGTGCTTCAGATTTTGGTAACAAGTTTGGTCAGCCATTAATCTGTGGTTCGGTGTTAACGTTTGAGCACGAAGAAGATGCCAGAAAACTAGGTTTCGATAAAGTGATTATGCAAGCTGGAGGTATCGGGTATGGTAAAGCTGAACAAGCTTTAAAAGACACCCCTAAAACTGGTGATAAAGTGGTTATCCTTGGTGGTGAAAACTATCGTATTGGTATGGGGGGTGCTGCGGTATCAAGTGCTGATACTGGAGAATTTGAATCAGGTATCGAATTAAACGCCGTACAACGTTCTAATCCAGAAATGCAAAAACGTGCTGCTAACGCGGTTCGTGGTATGGTTGAAAGCGATGAAAACTACATTGTTTCTATTCACGATCACGGTGCTGGTGGACACTTAAACTGTCTTTCGGAATTAGTTGAAGAAACTGGTGGACACATCGATTTAGATAAATTACCTGTAGGAGACCCTACATTATCAGATAAAGAAATTATCGGTAACGAATCTCAGGAACGTATGGGATTAGTTATTGCCGAAAAACATATTGAAACATTACAAAAAATTGCCGATCGTGAGCGTTCACCAATGTATACCGTTGGAGACGTAACCGGTAATCACCGTTTCACCTTTGAATCTAAAACCAACGGACACAAACCAATGGATTTAGCCATGGATGATATGTTTGGTAGCTCACCAAAAACATACATGCATGACAAAAAAGTAGCTCGCAATTATGCCGATGTTGCTTACAACAAAGAAAACTTCTACGATTATTTAGACCAGTTATTACAATTAGAAGCTGTAGCTTCTAAAGACTGGTTAACCAATAAAGTAGACCGTTGTGTTGGTGGAAGAGTAGCCAAACAACAATGTGTTGGACCATTACAAATTCCATTAAACAACGTTGGAGTGATGGCCTTAGATTACAAAGGAAAAGAAGGTATTGCAACATCTATCGGGCACTCACCTATTTCTGGATTAATCAATCCGGTGGCTGGAAGTAGAAACTCAATTACTGAAGCTTTAACTAACATTATCTGGGCGCCTTTAAAAGACGGATTACAAAATGTGTCTTTATCGGCAAACTGGATGTGGCCTTGTAAAAATGAAGGTGAAGATGCGCGTTTATACGAAGCTGTTGAAGCCGTTTCAGAATTTGCAATTGATTTAGGCATCAACGTGCCAACCGGAAAAGATTCGTTATCGATGAAGCAAAAATACCCTAACGAAGAGGTTATTGCTCCAGGTACTGTAATCATTTCGGCAGCTGCAAACTGTACAGACATTAATAAAGTGGTTGAACCTGTATTCCAAAAAGGAGCAGGAAACGTTTATTACATCAATCTGTCTCAAGACAACTTTAAATTAGGTGGAAGTTCATTTGCTCAGGTGGTTAACAAAATTGGTAACGATACACCAAATGTTCAATCTGCCGCATACGTTAAAACCGTATTCAACACGATTCAACAACTCATTCTTGACGGACAAATTGTTGCTGGACATGATGTGGCTTCTGGTGGATTAATCACTACCTTATTAGAATTATGTTTTGCTGATAACAATTTAGGAGCTGAATTAGATATTACCGCTTTAGCTGAAAACGATTCATTTAAAGTATTATTTGCTGAAAATGCTGGTTTAGTAATTCAGTCGAAAGATACTTCTATCGAAACTGTTTTATTTGCTGCTAATATTGATTTCTTCAACATTGGTAAAGTAACAGAGTCTGATGTATTAAGCATCATTAACGGAACGGATGTATTTACCATGACGGTATCTCGTTTACGTGATATGTGGTACAAAACATCATTCTTGTTAGACCAAAAGCAAACAGCTAACGGTTTTGCACAAGACCGTTACGACAACTATAAAAATCAACCATTACAGTACACGTTCCCAAGTCACTTTACAGGGAAACTTCCTGTAATAGATGCGAGTAAGCCAAGACCGAAAGCAGCGATTTTACGTGAAAAAGGAAGTAACTCCGAGCGTGAAATGGCAAACGCGATGTACTTAGCCGGATTTGATGTGAAAGACGTTCACATGACCGATTTAATTTCTGGTCGTGAAACCCTTGAAGACATTCAGTTCTTAGGTGCTGTTGGTGGATTCTCTAACTCTGACGTTTTAGGTTCTGCTAAAGGTTGGGCCGGAGCCATCAAATACAACGAAAAAGCGAATGAAGTGATTAAAAATTTCTTCAAACGTGAAGATACGTTATCTGTTGGTATTTGTAACGGTTGTCAGTTATGGATGGAATTAGAATTGATTAACCCTGAGCACGATGTTCACGGGAAAATGGTTCACAACAATTCTCATAAACACGAAAGCTCGTTTACTTCAGTGAAAATTCAGGAAAATAACTCGGTAATGCTTTCTAGCTTAGCTGGAAGTACTTTAGGGGTTTGGATTTCTCACGGTGAAGGTAAATTTAACTTACCAGAATCTGAAGATCAATACAATATTGTTGGTAAATACGCTTATTCGGAATACCCACACAATCCAAATGGTTCAGATTACAACACAGCGATGATGTGTGATACAACAGGGCGTCACTTAGTAACGATGCCGCACATTGAGCGTTCTACATTCCAATGGAACTGGGCGCACTACCCTAGCAACAGACAGGATGAAGTTTCGCCATGGGTAGAAGCTTTTGTTAATGCTAGAGAGTGGGTGGAAAAACATCAATAAGAATTACAATTTTTCATAAATAAAGCGGTCAAGAATACATCCTTGACCGCTTTCCATTTAATTAAAAACCAATATTAAATTTATTAAACAAATCTACTTAAACATTTATGCTGATTTAATGGCAGCTTGAGCCGCAACCAATCTTGCTATTGGCACTCTAAATGGCGAACAACTTACGTAGTTCATTCCAGTGTTGTAGCAGAACTCTACAGAGCTTGGTTCTCCACCGTGCTCACCACAGATACCCACTTTTAATTGTGGTTTTACGCTACGACCTCTTTCAGTTCCTAGTTGAACTAGCTGTCCTACTCCTTCTTGATCCAAGACTTCAAAAGGATCTACTTTCAAAATTCCTTTTTCAATGTAGATTGGCAAGAACTTACCAGCATCGTCACGAGAATACCCAAAGGTCATCTGAGTCAAGTCGTTGGTTCCAAAGGAGAAGAAATCGGCATGCTCGGCAATTTTATCGGCCATCAAGGCTGCTCTAGGCACTTCTATCATGGTACCGATTAAATAGTCTACTTTATCATTACGTTCTTCAAAAATGGCGTTAGCCGTATTTCTGATGATGTTTTCCTGTGCGACAAACTCTTCAACTGTTCCAATTAAAGGCACCATAATTTCAGGTTGACAAATAATGCCACGTTCTTTCAAGTTCAACGCTGCTTCAATTATGGCACGGGTTTGCATTTCGGTAATCTCTGGATAAGTGTTTCCTAATCTACATCCTCTATGTCCAAGCATTGGGTTGAACTCTTCCAATTCAGCTACTTTGTTCTTAACTGCGGTTAACGAAATGTGCATTTCTTCAGCCAATTCTTTTTGGGTCGCCAATTGGTGAGGTACAAACTCGTGTAATGGCGGATCCAATAAACGGATGGTTACAGGAAGACCTTCCATTGCTTCAAAAATTCCTTCAAAATCCTCACGTTGCATTGGTAACAGTTCTTGTAGCGCTTGCTTTCTACCTTTTACGGTATCGGCCAAAATCATTTCACGCATGGCTTTGATTCTGTCCACTTCAAAGAACATATGCTCGGTTCTGGTAAGTCCGATACCTTCTGCTCCGAAACCTCTCGCTATTTTAGCATCTTTTGGTGTATCAGCATTGGTACGCACTTTCATTTTGGCATATTTGTCGGTAAGGCTCATCAATTCTGCAAATTCCCCACTCAATTCAGGTTCTACAGTTTCTACTTTACCTTCAATGATATTACCTGTTGAACCGTTTAGAGAGATCCAATCCCCTTCATGGTATTCATGACCATCAACAGTTAAGGTTCTTGTTTTGTAATTGATTTTTAAAGCGCCTGCTCCTGAAATACAACATTTACCCATACCACGGGCTACCACTGCCGCATGTGAAGTCATCCCTCCGCGAGCCGTTAAAATACCTTTGGCAATGTGCATTCCTTCCAAATCTTCCGGAGAGGTTTCAATACGCACCAAAATACTGTTTTTGAACTTGGCTGCTTCATCGGCAAAGAACACTATTTTTCCAGTAGCCGCTCCAGGAGATGCTGGCAACCCTTGTGCAATTACATGAGCACTTTTTAAAGCTTTAGGATCGAATACTGGGTGCAGTAATTCATCCAATTTGTTTGGCTCTATATGAAGTAACGCTTCTTTTTCATTGATTAAGCCCTCTTTCAATAAGTCCATAGCAATTTTCACCATTCCAGCTCCAGTACGTTTTCCGTTTCTGGTCTGTAAAATCCATAACTTGCCTTCCTGGATGGTGAATTCCATATCCTGCATGTCTCTATAATGCTGTTCCAATACTTCTTGGTAACCATCGAGTTCTGCAAAAATACTTGGCATCACTTCTTCCAAAGACGGATATTTTTCTGCTCGTTCTTCTTCTGTAATTTGAGCTAATTCTGCCCAACGTTTAGATCCTAATAAGGTAATTTGCTGTGGTGTTCTAACACCTGCCACTACATCTTCTCCTTGGGCATTGATAAGATATTCACCATTGAAGACATTTTCACCGGTACCAGCATCACGGGTAAAGCACACACCTGTTCCAGAGTTGTTCCCCATGTTTCCATACACCATAGCCTGAACATTTACGGCAGTTCCCCAGTCGGCTGGATATCCGTGCATGTTTCTGTAGTAAACGGCTCTATCTCCATTCCAACTATTAAACACCGCTATAATGGCTCCCCAAAGTTGTTCCCATGGATTGGTTGGGAAACTGTGCCCTGTTTGTTTTCTTACGGCATCTTTAAAGTCGTATACCAAATCCTTTAAATCCTGAACGGTAAACTCTGTATCCAATTGAATACCGCGTTTTTCCTTAAGGTTTTCCATGATTTCCTCAAACGGATCGATATCTTCCTTAGATACCGGTTTCATGCCTAAAACCACGCCTCCATACATTTGTATAAAACGACGGTAGGAATCCCATGCAAACTGTTCGTTATTGGTTTTTTTGGCCAATCCCAATACCACTTCGTCATTCAAACCTAAATTCAACACGGTATCCATCATCCCTGGCATGGATACTCTGGCACCAGAACGTACAGACACCAATAATGGGTTTTCCTTGTCTCCGAAGCCACTTCCCATTAAAGATTCAATATTAGCAATAGAAGCTTCTACCTCCTCCTTAATCATATCAACAACAGTATCCTTACCCAGTAAATTATACTCCGTACAAACTTCTGTGGTGATTGTAAAACCTGGCGGCACTGGAATACCAATAGCACTCATTTCTGCTAAATTGGCCCCCTTACCTCCTAAAAGGTTTTTCATTGTACTATTGCCATCTGCCGATTTATTTCCGAACCGGTAGACTCTAGTTTTTGTTGCTTCCATTATTTCCATAATATTAATCTTTAAGAAAATTTAACACTTCTTTGTGAGTATAAAAGTACTCATTACCAGTAGCTCAATAAATGATTTATATCATACAATGGAAGATATTAATTACTTATATCTATTTGAAAACAGTCTAATAATCAATATGAATCAAATTGATATTCCGTGAAAATATTTTTATTGTTAGGGTTTTATTTTTAAAGAAGAATAGGGTTTAGATACAATCAACTTCTAAGTGGGTATAAAATTCAGATTAAGTACTAAATATCATTTCAGATGAAATTATCAAACAAACACAATTTATTAACCTGAAAATCAAATAAGTATCACACATAATTCATTATCTTTAATCGCTGAACTACAAATTGGTTTCTCGTCCTTCATTAGGCTCATATTATTCCTGTAAACCATTATTAACAGCTATATTTAAGAACAAAACCAAACATAACACCAATACAAATAAGTACAAAATGACAAAAGTATCACTCCAACAAAAGGGATTTGAGAAGATAAAACTTGATTTCCAGTATCTATTGTCAGTCTTCAAAGAGATGTTGGCATCCATTGGCGAAACAGATTTAGTAGACATTTTACCTTTCGATAATTTAGATGCAGCTGCAAAAAAATATAGTTCAAATGAAAAGATGACCCAAGCTATTGGCATCTGTTTTGAACTATTAAACTTAGCTGAAGAAAATGCCGCCACTCAATACAGAAGAGAGTCTGAAACAAAATTCGGTATTGAAACAACACGCGGTTCTTGGGGAGAAACACTGCATCAATGGAAAACCGAAGGATTGAATGAGGAGAAAATTGCCAAAAAGTTACGAGAAATACTCGTCATGCCCGTTTTAACGGCCCACCCTACTGAGGCCAAACGCCTAACGGTATTGGACATCCACCGTGAGCTTTACCTGCTCTTGGTTAAAAGAGAAAATCCTAATTGGTCAACTTCGGAACAAGCCCAATTAAAACAGGAAATGATCAGTTTAATGGAGCGCTGGTGGTTTACGGGTGAAATCTATTTACAAAAACCACGCCTTGAAGATGAAAGAGGCAACCTAATGCACTATTTTGTAAATGTCTTCCCCGAAGCAGTTCGGTTAACAGACCAACGCCTGCAGCATGCGTGGACCACCATGGGGTATGCTCCAGAGCTACTGGAATGGCCAGAACATTTCCCAGTAATTAAGTTTGGTAGTTGGGTTGGTGGCGATCGTGACGGCCATCCTTTTGTAACCCCACAATTCACGGCCTCCACCTTAAGATTACATCGTCAAGCCATCCTTAAGGTCATCCAAGAACAGCTTTTTGATCTCGCGGCAGAACTGAGTATTTCCAGTTATATCACGTCCATTCCAAAGGGCTTTTTAAAGGATATAGAAACCATGGCCAAATTATTTGGTGAAGAAGGCCAAAAAGCGGTGGATAGAAACCCGTCTGAGCCTTTCCGTCAATATGTCAACTTATTATTGGTTCGCTTGAACCACACCACTATAGACAACCACGCCTTGGGAGAAGCAGGATATTTTAAATCTTCAAATGATTTGTTATCGGAACTTCAAAAACTGAGACAGGTATTAATAGATTTAGGAGCCAAACAAATGGCCAAGCAATGGTTATTTCCTATTGAACGTCTTATTCAATGTTTCGGTTTTCATTTGGCGAAGTTGGATATCAGACAAAACAGTACCTATCATGAAAAGGCTATCAGTCAGATGTTGGCAAGTTCAGGATATGAAAATTCCAACTATGGTGAATGGGATGAAGACAAACGTTTGGACTTTCTAAATAATGAGCTTACCAGCAACCGTCCTTTTTTGGTTAGTGGCACTTCTTGTGGTCTTGAAGCAGATAATGTTCTAGGCTACCTTCGGGAAGTAAAACTGTATGTAGACTTATATGGCACGGAAGGTATTGGTTCCATCATTGTGAGCATGACGCGGTCCTTAAGCGATTTACTTTTGGTTTATGTATTTCTGAGAGAAGTTGGGTTGAAAGATGCTGGACTTATGGTGGCGCCACTTTTGGAAACCATTGACGATTTAAATGCTGGACCCGACATTTTAACGGCCTACCTAAACCACCCTGTTGTGAAACAGCAACGTGATAATTCAGATAGTTTTACACAAGAAGTCATGTTGGGCTATAGTGACAGCAACAAAGATGGAGGAATCCTGACCAGCCGTTGGAACATTTACAAAGCCGAAGAAAATCTCACAAAAACGGCTGAAGCCTTAGGTGTAAAAGTCTGCTTCTTTCATGGTCGCGGTGGAACCATTAGTCGTGGTGGCGGAAAAGTCCACCGATTTTTAGACAGTATGCCTCCAGGATCCTTGAGCGATCACATTAAAATGACGGTGCAGGGAGAAACCATTGCCAATCAGTTCGCCAACCGCCTTACGGCAACCTATAATCTGGAAATGTTTATGGCGGGAACCGCCAGGCAAACCATGAAAACTGCTCCTAAAGCCAAAGACACCGAACTTTACAATATCATGGACACTTTGGCCGACATGAGCAGAATAAATTACAGAAAACTACTCGATCATCCTAAGTTCATGGACCTATATTCCCATGCCACACCTATTGATGTCTTGGAACTAAGCAAAATTGGCTCAAGACCTGCTCGTAGGACAGGGCAACGCACCTTGAATGACTTACGCTCCATTCCTTGGGTATTTAGTTGGAGCCAATCCAGATTCAATCTTAGTGGTTGGTTTGGATTAGGAGCTGCTTTGGATGAATTTCAACAAGAACACCCAAAAGATTATGAGCGATTGAAAAAACTTGCCGAAGACTGGCCATTTTGGAAATACCTTCTCATCCAGATTGAATCCAACCTAATGGATTCGGATATAGACATTATGAAAAAATTTGCGGAGCTCATTGAAGATGCGCAAACCAAAGAAGAGCTGATAGAACTTATTATCAACGACTACCATTCTTGTCTTCAGGAAATAGACGACATTTTGGGAGAGCCTGTAGCCACAAGACGAATCTCTAAAATGGAAGATATGAAATTAAGAAAGTTGGCCTTAAAATCTTTGAGCGAACTTCAAGTAGATTACCTCAAAAAATGGCGAACTATTCGCGAAACCGATGCAAAACAGTCCGATTACTACCTTGTACAGCTATTAATCTTGATTAATGCCCTTTCTACAGGCTTGAAAGGAACAGGTTAAATTGATTTTTAGTTGCACATAGGCACTAGCTAAAGTATATTGCCAATATCAAACTTAACAATATAAAAAATGACCGATACTTGGTTACAACTTTGGAATGACCGATACAGAGATCCTGTCTACGCCTATGGCACCAACCCAAATGAATTTCTAAAGCTTCAACTACAAAAACTAGAACCGGGAAACATCCTTTTTGGAGCTGAAGGAGAAGGCCGAAATTCGGTTTATGCAGCAACACTTGGTTGGAAGGCCCATACCTTTGATATTAGTATTGAAGGCAAACAGAAAGCCCTAAAACTGGCCGAAGAAAATCATGTTTCCATAGACTACCAAGTTGGACTTTTACCTGAATTAGACTTCCCAAATGAACACTTTGATGCCATTGCTTTGGTGTATGCCCATTTTCCAACAAATATAAGATCGGAGTACCACCAACTACTTGACAAAAAGTTGAAAAAAGGAGGGTATATTATTATGGAAGCCTTTAGTAAAAACCACTTGGAATATCGTAACAGAAACCCAAAAATTGGTGGCCCTGGGGATTTGGCATTATTGTTTTCTAAAGAAGAATTGAAATCGGATTTCCCTAACTATGAAATTTTAGAATTGGAAGAAACAGAAGTAACGCTACATGAAGGGCTTTACCACAACGGTATCGGTTCTGTGATACGGTTTGTTGGCAGAAAAAAATAGCTCTCAAAACCTAAGATATTTCTTCATTAGTTCTCCTTCATAAGGGTATCATTATTTTGTGGATTGAAACTAGTTTCATTCTTATGAATAAAGTAAGGAATAACCTATTTTTGTTGCATGAACCACAACTTGAAAAACCTTTACGCAACTGCATTTTGGGCAAGCGTTTTAGGAATGTTTGCCTTTCTTTTTGACTTCGGTTTCCAAAAAGCTACTCTTACACAACAAATTATAGATGCTTTTTACTTTATTGTCATTGCCTTAGGCGTGGTTTCAACCTCAGCAAGGTACTTTGAAAACCCACTCTTGTTCAAGCGTAAAGTTGCCATTTTCGATGTGATTTCTGTCGCTTTCAGTCTTTACATTTTTTACATGTACCTCTTTGTTGGGGAAGCGTTTAAAACAGATTTAATTTTAGAAAACCCCCTTTGGGTAGTTTTGGCGGTAATTTTATCCTTTATCAGGGAATTTTCGGAACAAAAGCTAAACCTCTCCAGAACCTTTTTCAACCCAGCACAATTATTCATCCTAAGCTTTTTAACCATCATTCTCTTGGGTGCCCTGCTTCTCATGTTACCCAAAGCCACTTATAACGGCATCTCATACATAGATGCCCTGTTTACTTCCACAAGTGCGGTTTGTGTTACGGGATTGATTGTGGTAGATACAGGGACCTACTTTACACATTTTGGACAGTCCATCATTCTATTTTTAATACAAGTTGGCGGGTTGGGAATCCTAACATTTGCCAGTTATTTCAATTACTTTTTTAAAGGTGGTAGTACTTATGAAAATCAGTTAACGCTTAGTGAGATGACCAATTCCCAAAAAATTGGGGATGTATTCAGTACCTTGAAAAATATTATCGTCATTACCACAATTGTGGAATTGGCTGCGGCTATACTTATCTTTTTCTCTTTGGACAAATCCTTGTTCGATCGATTTTCAGATCGCGCCTTTTTCTCAATATTCCATGCTATTTCCGCTTTTTGCAATGCGGGTTTTTCAACTTTGAGCAACAGTATTTACGATACCGGTTTTAGATTTAATTACAGTCTACAATTAGTGCTTATCGCTACGTTTGTGTTGGGAGGATTGGGATTCCCTATTGTGGTGAACATTGTTAATTTAATCAAGCATAAAATCATCAACCTGTTCAGTTTCAATTCCAAAGTCAAAACCTACAAGCCTTGGGTTCTAAACATCAACAGTAGAATTACCTTGGTTACAACCATGTCTCTTACCCTGGTTGCCTTTGTGTTGTTTTTCATTTTGGAATACCACCATACTTTGGCAGAACATTCCCTATACGGAAAACTGGTGAATGCCCTATTTGGCGCAACTACTCCAAGAACTGCAGGATTTAATGCCGTAGACATGAAGGCCTTGGCCTTTCCAACAGTGATGATCACCTTTTTACTGATGTGGATTGGAGCTTCCCCCGCCTCTACGGGTGGTGGTATTAAAACCAGCACTTTTGCTATTGCCACACTTAATATTTTGAGTTTAGCCAAAGGAAAACAGCGTATTGAAGTCTATAGAAGGGAAATTGCAGATATTTCCGTAAAAAGAGCCTTTGCTACCATTGCCCTATCCTTAATTGTGATTGGTACAGGCATCATGCTCATTACGGTCTTCGACCCAGAAAAAGGTCTGTTGAATATTGCTTTTGAAAGCTTTTCGGCCTACAGTACTGTTGGTTTAAGTTTGGGCATTACCGGAAGTTTGAGTACTCCTAGCAAACTTATTGTTGTTGCCATTATGTTTATTGGTAGGGTTAGTATGCTCTCCATTATTGTGGCCGTTTTCAAAAAAATCAAACATAAAAACTATCGCTACCCAAGCGAAGAAATTACAATTAACTAAATAGTGTAGTCATGAAATATATTGTTGTAGGCTTAGGAAATTTTGGGGCGTCATTGGCCGAAAAATTAACTTCTCAAGGCAATGAGGTCATTGGCATTGACAGCCGAATGACCAAAGTAGACTTGTTCAAAGAACGAATTTCCCATACCATTTGCATGGATGCTACAGACGAGTCCACCGTATCGGGGCTTCCGCTTAAAGATACCGATGTGGTGATTATTGCCATTGGTGAGGACCAAGGCGCCAATGTCATGGCTACCGCTTTATTCAAGAACTATCAAGTGAAGCGTTTAATTAGTCGCGCCATTGACCCTTTACATGAAAAAGTACTCATTGCCATTGGTGTGGATGAAATTGTTCACCCAGAAGAAGAAACCGCCGAACGTTGGGCCAAAAAATTATGTTTGACCAATGTGGTAGACTCCTTTGAATTGAGCCAGGATTTTAGCATCATTGAAATTGAAGTCCCTAATAAGTATGTTGGAAAAACCATCAAAGAAATTGGGCTGCGCTCTAAATACAATATTTTGGCTTTAACAACCATCAAAAAAACAGAGGTTAAAAGTGTGGTTGGAAAAACACGAAACGAAGATAGGGTTCAAGGGGTTGCTTCTCCAGATACTGTTTTAGGTGAACATGATATTTTAGTGATCTATGGAGCCAATAGGGATTTGAGAAACTTTACCAATCAATAACAATGCTGTTTGTATTGAGCCTATTATATAAAGTTTTGATATGTATTTAGTTTCTCCAATTTCATCCAAAACTTTTATTAATTTTAAAGAACTTAAAGCACTCCTATTCTCACTAAATGAATAATGACGCCATAGAACACATCTTTAAATTAAAGAAGGAACTTAGAAGAATACGACTTTTATTAATCCTTTTCACCCTAGTTCACATAGGCTACGTCATTCTAATGTTTTTAAACGTTAATCAAAATATACTTACCCCAATCATCTTAATTATCAATATTGCATTCTATTCAATTTTTATAAGCTTTATTTGGAGAAGAATGCCGATAAGTAATTTTTCAAAACTAACAGAAACTGTGCTCATTTGTATTTTTGGAATATTTGAACTTTGGCTTTGGCTACAATTTGATATAACCGTAAAAAAAATAAATACAGTAGCCAGTCATACATCCTTATAAAGCTAATTTAGCCTCATTCCTATCACTTCCTCATAACCTACTACTATAAGCCTCAAACTTTGCTTTTCTGCTTTTCTTGACTTAATTTCATAGTATTGTTAATCAACTAGGAGCCTTGCCCTCCATTTCGTCTATGGTTGCTATAGAAAACATCAAACATTGGATAGCGGAACACCCTAGCTTATCTAGTTTCCTGAAATTTTTCCTTTGGATTACGGCCATCTTTCTATTAATGCATTGGGCACGCATCTTTTTAAAGAAAAACCTTCCCGATAATTCTGTAAAGTACAAATCGCAAAAAGGCATCGAAATTATCGGCTACATTCTTATTGGCATTCTCGCCATTTCCTACTTTACGGGCAACATTAAAGATTTCGGTTTGGCCGTTGGGCTCCTTACAGCAGGGATTACCATTACCCTGCAAGAGCTTATTTTGAGTATTGCTGGCTCTTTTTACATCTTTTTTGTACGCGTTTACAAACCGGGAGATCGTATAGAAATACACAGTATCAAAGGCGATGTCATTGACATTGACAGCATTTACACCACCATGATGGAAATTGGTGAATGGGTTTCGAGCGACAACTATAGTGGACGGATTGTTAAATTGAGTAATGCCTTTGTTTTTAAAGGCCCCGTGTATAACTATTCTAGAGATTTTCCTTTTGTTTGGGATGAATTCAACCTGCCCATTAAATATGGATCGGATATTGAATTGGCCAAACAACTAGTAATTTCCGTGGCCCAAGACCTACTTTCCGAATATGTCTCAGCCTCCAAATCCAACTGGAAACAGGTGGTTGGCAAATATTATATTGAGGATGCACAAGTAGACCCCACTCTGGCCATTACCCTAACCGACAATTGGATTCAATTCAACCTTCGCTATATTGTGGATTACAAAAAACGACGTTCTACAATGCATCTCCTAAACAATGAAATCAACAACAGAATACTACAAACCAAAGGCAAAGTCCTTTTGTCATCCAGTACTATTGAAATAGTAAACATTCCAACTGTGAATATTTCTGACTCATCCAATAAACAATAGCCACTTTCCTTTAACAGAAAAGGAACAGGACATAACGAAATACCTTCGCCTTCCTATCTCAAAATTTCTTAACTTTATAACTCATTGTAAAACAAGAGAACTTCTCTTGTATCTAGACTCCTTTTGATTAACCATCATAAAAACGGATCACACATATGGATACCGAAATACTCGCTAGAATCCAATTTGCATTTACCATTGCGTTCCATTATATCTATCCTCCCCTCAGTATTGGTTTAGGTCTTTTATTAGTGATTTTTGAAAGTCTTTATGTGAAGACCAAACGTCCGGAATATCATATTTTGGCAAAATTTTGGACCAAGATTTTTGCCCTTACCTTTGGAATTGGAGTTGTTACCGGCATAGTAATGGAATTTGAATTTGGCACCAATTGGGCCGTCTATTCCAGATATGTTGGAGATGTGTTTGGTAGTGCCTTGGCTGCCGAAGGGATTTTTGCCTTTGCCTTGGAAAGTGGCTTCTTGGGAGTCCTCCTATTTGGTTGGAACCGCGTAAAACCATGGGTGCATTTGGTTGCTACCATAGGCGTATTTTTTGGCTCAATGTTTTCGGCAGTTTGGATTGTAGTAGCCAATAGTTGGCAGCAAACCCCTGCAGGATATCACATTGTTGGCGAAGGTTTGCATGCCCGCGCCGAAATCACCGATTTCTGGGCTATGGTATTCAATCCCTCCAGTGTGGATCGCTTAACCCATGTATGGTTGGGAGCCTTTTTGGCCGGGGCCTTTTTGGTATTAAGCGTACATGCCTATTACTTAATAAGAAGGCGTTATGTAGACATTTCCCGAAAAGCCTTTAGAATTGCCTTAGTGGTAGCCACTGTATTTTCATTGGGACAATTGTTTACAGGGCATAATTCGGCAGAAGGGGTTGCACACAACCAACCTGCAAAATTGGCCGCTTTGGAGGGACATTTTGAAGCCTCGGCCCCTGCCGATATGTACATTTTTGGATGGGTAGACAAAGAAGCTCAAAAAGTAAGCGGTCTAAAAGTTCCCGGAGGTCTTTCTTTTTTATTGGACTACGATTTCAAGACTCCCGTAAAAGGATTGAATGCCTTTCCCGAAGATGAACGACCTACGCAAGTGAATGCTGTGTTCCAGTTCTATCATATTATGGTGGCCATTGGCATGACCCTTATTGCCTTGACGCTTTATGCCTGCTTTTTATGGTGGAAGGGCAAGCTTTTTAGACGACGCTGGTTGCTTTGGGTATTTGTGTTTGCAGTATTCCTACCTCAAATAGCCAATCAAGTGGGGTGGTTTGCTGCCGAAATGGGCCGGCAACCTTGGGTAGTATATGGATTGCTTCGTACTTCCGATGCCTTTTCCCAATCGGTTACGGATAATCAAATTCTCTTTTCCTTGATTCTCTTTTTATTGGTATACACCCTATTGTTTATCCTGTTCCTTTACCTACTGAACAAAAAGATCAAACATGGTCCGTATGACGAATCAGAAACCGATGACCGTCCGCTGACCAAAGAAATTTCACAAGCAATAACCGGTTAAATCACTAACAATATGGACACATTTTTAGGCATAGATTATCCCACTTGGTGGTTCTTGGTTGTAGGAGGCTTGTTTTCTGGGTATGCTATTTTGGACGGTTTCGATTTTGGCGCGGGGGCTTGGCATCTCTTCTTCAAAAAAGAATTGGACCGAAGAGTGGCTCTCAATGCCGTTGGACCTGTTTGGGACGGCAACGAAGTTTGGTTGGTCATTGGCGGCGGTGCCCTTTTTGCTGGCTTCCCATTAATGTACGCGACCTTTTTCTCGTCGCTCTACATTCCATTTATGCTCTTTTTAGTGTTTATCATTTTTAGGGCTATTGCCATTGAATTTAGAGGAAAAGAACATATGAAATGGTGGAAAACCCTTTGGGATACTTGTTATAGCATTTCCAGTATTATGTTGGCTTTTTTATTGGGAGTGGTTTTAGGCAATGTACTTCAAGGCATTCAAATAGGAGAAGATTATCTTTATCAAGGAGATGGCCTTTTGGAATTCCTGAATCCCTATGCCATCATGACCGGACTTACAACCTTATCATTGTTTATGGCACATGGAGCCATTTATCTATTATTAAAAACAGAAGGCAAGATGTTTGAGCAGCTCACAAAACTCCTAAAAAAAGGGATGATATTTTTTATGGTCTGTTTTGGTATTACCACTTTATACACCCTTATTTACATACCTCATCTTTCTGATGATTTCAAAAGTAATCCCAGTTTGTTCGTGGTGCCTTTAATGGTGTTTTTAAGCATTGCCAACCTACCTAGGTTAGCCTCAAAAAAGCGATATAAACTAGCCTTCTTTTTTTCGTCGTTGACCATTGCACTGTCTTTGGTTTTGGTGGCCATTGAATTATATCCTAATTTGTTGATGTCCTCCATAGACGACAAATACCATATTGATATTTACAATGCGGCATCCTCTACCAAATCCATGCAAATTATGCTCACCATTGTAGCCATTGGAACTCCTTTGGTGTTGGGATATACCTTATTTGTCTATAGAACATTTAGAGGGAAAGTGACCTTGGATGAGACCAGTTATTGAAACTTTTAATGGGCCCTTCATTTTCTTTACATTTATGTCCCCCCACAGCACTAACCTACTTTATCAATGGAATCCTATGTTAACATGCTACTCTTTTTTCTAGTTTTAAAATACGCTAAACCAGCAACAATAAACATGGAAGCAGCCACCCAAAACACAAACTTTGGAATGGGCAGCGGATCACCTGCGGCGTAACTATGTAATCCCGACAGGTAATAATTCACTCCAAAAGAAGTCATTATAATTGACCAAAATGCAAACATACTAGCTACATTTAGAATATAACTGTTATTGAGTTTTGGAATAAATCTAAGATGCAACACCACTGCGTATACAATGATACTGATGAGTGCCCAAGTTTCCTTGGCGTCCCAAGCCCAATACCGCCCCCAACTTTCATTGGCCCAAATCCCACCTAAAAAAGTCCCCACTGCCAAAACAAACAAACCAATGGTCATGGCCATTTCATTGATGTAGGTAAGTTCCAAAATACGCACATTTACAACTTCAGCGGTTTTCGAGTTTTTAAAAATCATTAGCAATAAGGCCATACAGCCTAATACTGCCGAAAGGGCCAAAGGAGCATAACTACTCACAATAGTAGCCACATGCACCTTAAGCCAATACGATTTTAACACGGGCATAAGGTTTGTAATTTCAGGATTGAGCCAATCTAGATAGCTTACAAATAATAAGGCTCCTGAAAACAAAGTTGCCAAGGGCAATGCAAAATCCGATTTTCGAAACGTCAACAAGCCACACAATAAAAGTACACATGCTACAAACACCATCATTTCGTAACCGTTACTCCAAGGTGCGTGCTGTGCCACGTACCATCTTAAGATGATATTCCCCACAAATATCAAGAAGGCAACCAAAGTCAGGACTACTCCAATATCCCACATCAGGTTGCTCAACTTATTTTGAACAAAAATCCGTACTATGGCCATAACCAAAAGGTAGGCTCCCAAAGTAAAAAACACCTGAAACAGCCAAAAATTCAAATTCAGTTTATTATACCATATTTCTGCATTGATACGTTTTTCCGAAGGAATGATCTCCTTAGCCAATACATTTTGATATGTATCTATATATGACCATTTTTCCACCGCCTCATTTTCATCACCCGTAACCACATCATTAAAGTAAATGGGCAGAATGTTTTTAGCAAACACAGCATCTTCTTCCGGAAAATCAATAAAATTATGATTGGGAGGAAACCATGTATTATTGGGGTCGTTCTTATTGGGGAAAATTTTCAAATAACTTCCTGAAAGCACATTGAACAACACATTGAAACGCTCATCTACTTTCAACACTTCCTTATCCTGTTCATTACGTTCGGCTGGCTTTTTTTGATTAGCCACTTCAACAGCTTCAGAAAGTAAATAATTTCCATTGACATCTACCAAAGACTTGAATGTTACCAAATTTTCGGCATTAGGCTCTAAAAAATGAAATAACCCACCTCCCTTTTCCCTATCAATTTTAATTACAGGAATGTCCTGCCAATCGTTTGGATACACATGCATGGCCATAAAGGCTTGATCGGCCGTTAATACAAAGTCTCCATTTTTGAAATAAGGCTTTCTTGACAATTTCCTCAAAAACTCGGAAGCCAAGGTATTAATTGGTTTGATTCTTCCGTCCAGATCCTGCACCAATAATCGCCCAAACAATTCGGCCTGTTCCTTATCCAGCTGTTGCCGTTCCAAAAGATCCTCTAGATTACTGTTTTTGTTTTCTTGAGCAATTCCGAAACTACATGCTAACAATAACAGCACTAAGACTACCGCTTGCTTTAATTTTTTCAATTTTTGACCAATCACTCTAAAACGTGAATACTTTCCAAACAGGGTAAAACACATTCCCAATCCCATTAACAAGTATCCCAAATAGCTTACCATAGTTCCTGTTCGGTCTTTATTAACCGACAAAACGGTACCTTGCTCATCTGTATCATAACTAGCTTGAAAAAACCGATATCCTTTATGGTCCAGCACATTATTCATAAAAATGCGATACGGAATGACAGCTTCTCCATCCAAAATGGTCAGTTCGCTGGCATAGGCCGATGGACTTGTGGAGCCTGGATAGCGCTCCAATTGAAAATCCTCCAATCGCAAAGCGAAAGGTATTTCCATCGCTCTGGATCCATAAGACAATGAAAGGGATACATCTCCAATTTGCAACGGATGATTGGTTGGCAAAAATCCCTCCCTAAATAATAGGGACGTAGATTTTACCTCATCTCCACTTTTTACTGTTACAAGTACTGCGTCATCTTTATTCTTGTCATTATTCTTTCCTGAAGCAGAACTCTCCAAAACAAATTCTCCGTTTGAATGGAATGTAAGCGGTACAAAAGAAAATCCTTGAGCTCGGTGCAACGTTCTAAAACTTACTTCCTGTAAACTGTCTTTTGGCAATACTCCTGCCTGTTGGCTAGCCATTACAAAAGTGCTCAATTCTTCCTGACTCTTTATTTTCAAACCCTCACCTTCTAAAGAAAACTGAATGGTCGTTGGTTTAGGACTCTCAAACCCAATTGTTTCTTGGTTTGGACCTACCGTTTCTATTTCCCCCTTATGTAGAATAATAGTATTGCGTCCCGATTGTTCATTGGCTACAACAAGTTCCAAAAGAGGCTTTCCTGTATCGGAAGACACAATCTTGGGTTGGGCATCTATCAAAAACTCATCTATTTCCAAACTAAACGGCTGGCCTTCAAAATCGGTTTCAAAAACCTTGATATTTTTTTCCAAGGGGGCAAACTGCACTTGCTTTTCAACCACTTTGGAAGTTATTCCTTCACTGAACTGTACCCTCACAAAATTATTTGTAGAAATGATTGTAGAAGAACTAGCACCTTCCCTAATACGCATAATGCCAGATTCAGAAGTATAACGGGTAATCGCGGCTCCACAAATAATGACAATAAAAGCCAAATGAAATAACAAAATAGCCCATTTCTTTCGATTCCAAAGCTTGTACTTAAAAATGTTAAATACAAAGCAAATGCTCAAACCCAACATTACTAACTCAAACCAATAGGCATCATAAATCAAGTGCCATGCAGTTGGTGTACCAAAATCATTTTCGACAAAGGTGGCTGCAGCCATTGCAACAGCAAACACCAATAACAATATAACCGATACAATTGAAGACGAAAAAAAGCGGTAGAGTTTGTTCATAACAAGAATAAGGCCCATGTCTCACTGTCAAGGCATGGGCCATTTGGAATTTTATTGATTCAATTAATTTTGTGTCACAGCTTGGACCACATCCATTTTGGCCTCACGTTCCTTAGCTTCCTTAAGCCATTGTGGTAACAAATTTTTCTTAAATGTTTCTTTTTCCGCATGCAGTTTTTCCATGTCCAAACCAATGTACTCTTGAGCTTTTTCCTTAGAAGAAATATCCGGCATTTCCACTGGTGAATTATGTCCTAATTCTGCCAATAGTCTTGCCAATTTAACCCTGGCATCTTGCGCTTTCACCAAACCTCCCGAAATCACCCTTGCAGTTTCTACAGGCGAATGGAAAGGTGCTCCATGCGAGGCTGCTGCATAATCCCAACGCCATTGGGCATGGCGAATGTCTGATAAAATGGCTTTCATTTGGTCTTCCGTGGCTCCCAATTCCCAGCACTTACCTGCTTCCACATGAGCTTTAACCAACAAATCTTCCAACTGCAATCTGCTTTGTGCCGATTTTTCTTGGCGCTCATAGACATTGCGAATCAACTTATCCGATTCTTCCCTGTGGCATACTTGACAAGCATTGGCCGTATTGTTTAAAGGCGATTGAATATGATGGTCTGTAAATTTCTGACCTCCTTCACTTTTATAAGGCATGTGGCAATCTGCACAGGAAACCCCTCTATCGTAATGTACTCCTGTAGAAAAAACCTCATACCCTGGATGCTGTGCTTTTAACATGGGGGCCTTGCTAATTTGATGCGTCCAATCGCTAAACTCTATATCGTCATAATACCGTTCCATGTCCTCAACAGCAAAGCCATTTTTCCAAGGAAACACCAAATAGGGTACACCTTCCTTACCCGGAAGATTTTTATTAAAGTAATACTCTACATGGCATTGGGCACATACCAAAGAGCGCATTTCTTGATGAGTAGCCTTGGTGATATCCTGCCCCATGGCATCAAAAGCCTCCACCAAGGCAGGTCTGGAAATTTGCAGTTTCATGGTATTGGGTTCATGGCAATCGGCGCAACCAATAGGATTGACAATTTCAGCACCTTTATCGGCCCACTTTCCAGAATAAAACTCTGCAATACCTTTTTCATTCATCAACCTCGGGACATCTGGACTTTTACAGGTCCAACAAGTTGCAGGCATAGGACCATCACCAGCCCCCTTCGGCCCTCCAGTCCTTAACGTATTATAAATGTCCTCTACGGAATAAAAATGTCCGCGCCCTTGATTGTAATCCTTTGAAAACCCGTATCCGGCCCAAAGCACCACCAATCTTGGATCTTCCTCCAACATATCCCTCATTTTGGAGCCTCCTTGATAAGATGCAAATGAGGTGTCTGATGTTTGAAGAAACGATTGGTACTCCTGTGGATAGTTCTTTCCCCAAACGGCATTTCTAGGCTCATTCTGCCCAATGACCACTTGCGGAACATACTTGTACCTAGCCTCACTTTTTCTATTGATAATACTGGATGCCAATAGCCCCAATAAAAACACCACGATTATTGTTATCACAAAAAGCACCTTGTTTTTCATATCATTTTACTTTTGATTCGTTAATTTCATCAGCAAGCCAAGTAGGAATAATGTTAGTTTCCCTGTCTGTTGGTAAGGGGGCAATATTATATCGTATCGTTGAGTTTCCATGTACTCTGCCGTGTGGGACCTCGCGATGGCAGCTCCAACATTTCCGGTCGGTTCTGTTTCCATTGTGCATTTCTAGCCAACCGTTATATTTTACCTGGGTAACTTGCTGAATGTGACAGCGCAAACAATTGTCCTGCACCACTTCTTCAGATTCTTCTCGCATTTTAATAACTTCAGGTTCGGCACGAGCAGTAAATACCGAAGCATGGTAAAGACCGTCTTTCGCCTTAAAAAAGTAGGCATTGGCCAAATTGTTATGAGGAACATGACAATCATTACAGGAAGCCCATTCGCGATGGGAACTGTGCATCCAACTATTGTACACAGGTGTCATGACATGACAATTCACACAGGCTTGAGGGTCATCAGAAAGGTAGGATACCAATTCAGCCTCTTTGGCCATGAACAAACCCATGCCCAAAACTACCGCAATTAACACCACCGAAAGTGTTCTCCACCTAGAGGATTTCGAAGGTAATATACTGAACTTCTGACTCATACCTAAAATTAGAACAATTTTCTATCATCAACAAACAATCCATTAAATTTAGAAAACTAACCGTGGTTAATTGTTATTTCAGGAAAAATCATAGCCCTTAACCTATTGTAAATAAATAACTAGTAGATATTTACCTTTTAAAGAGCAACAATCCTCTAGCAACTTAACAGGATGTCAAGATTTTTATTAAGTTTGAAAATAAATAGCTTAATTATTGTAAAATTCAAAAATAAAGCAGCGCAAAAGGTTCAATTTGAAAATCTGCATTTATTTTTTATTTTGCGACACTTCAATTTTCTTAAACATTAAATGACAGAAATAACACGACTTTTTGATTTTCCATATTACCAATTGGAACAATACAATCTTGAGGATGCCCTCATTACCAAATATGACGGTACATGGGAGGCCACGTCTACTAAGGATTATTTAGATAAGGCCAATGCAATAAGTAGAGCCCTACTTCGCTTGGGAGTGCAAAAAAATGACAAGATTGCGGTTATTTCCTCCAACAATAGAACCGAATGGAACATTATGGATATTGGTGTGCTACAAGTGGGAGCGCAAAACATCCCCATATATCCTACCATTTCCCCTGAAGATTATGAATATGTATTGAACCATAGTGAAGCCATCTATTGCTTTGTGTCCGATGAAGAGGTTTTGGACAAGGTCAATACTATTAAGCATAACACCAAGGTAAAAAAGGTCTACTCCTTTAACCGAATTAAGGGCTGTAAACACTATTCCGAGTTATTGAAATTAGGTGAGGACGATAGCAACCAAGCTGAAGTTGAGGAACGAAAAAAGGCGGTCCAACCTAATGACTTGGCAACCATAATCTATACTTCCGGTACTACTGGAAGACCTAAAGGCGTCATGCTTTCCCACCATAATATTGTAAGCAATGCCCTAGACTCCATTCCCCGTTTGCCTATATCGGGTAAAGGGACTAAAGTACTGAGCTTTTTACCTATTTGCCACATTTTTGAGCGTGTCTTGATATATATCTACCAATATATGGGAGCCAGCATTTATTATGCGGAAAGTATTGAAAAGATGAGCGACAATATGAAAGAAGTAAAACCTCATTTAATGAGTGTAGTGCCAAGACTTCTGGAAAAAGTGTATGATAAAATCTATGCCAAGGGTCAAGAATTGTCTGGTATCAAGCAAAAGCTCTTTTATTGGGCTATTGAACTGGGAGAACAATGGGAGCCTTACGAAAAAAATGGTGCTTGGTACGAATTTAAGTTAGGCATTGCCCGAAAACTTATTTTCAGTAAGTGGAAAGAAGCCTTGGGAGGTGAACTTGACACCATGGTATCTGGTAGTGCACCTTTGCAACCAAGATTGGCACGTATATTTTGTGCAGCAGGCCTACAGGTTATGGAAGGGTATGGCCTTACTGAAACTTCTCCTGTTATTGCCGTTGGAAAATATGAAGGCCATATGTTTAAAATTGGAACCGTGGGTAAACCAATTGAAAATGTAGAGGTAAAAATTGCTGAAGACGGAGAGATTCTTGTCAAAGGTCCAAATGTTATGATGGGCTACTATAAAGATCCCGAAAAAACGGCCTCTGTAATGACCGGTGACTATTTCCATACGGGAGATAAAGGTGAAATTGATGCAGAAGGCTTCCTGAAAATTACTGGACGTAAAAAAGAAATGTTCAAGACCTCAGGAGGGAAATATGTAATTCCAACCCTTTTGGAAAACGAATTGAAACAATCCCGTTTTGTAGAACAAGTAATGGTGATTGGAGAAGGCGAAAAAATGCCAGCTGCCTTAATTCAATTGAACTTTGATTTTGTGAAAGAATGGGCCAGACGTAAACATAAATCCATTGGAACCACCAATGCTGAAATATGCAGCAACCAAGAGGTTATTGATCGCATTCAAAAAGTGGTTGACCAAAGCAACGAGCAATTTGGGAAATGGGAACAAATTAAACGTTTTGAACTCACTCCAGATGTATGGTCTATCGATGGTGGCCAACTCACCCCTACCCTTAAAATGAAACGGGACGTTATCAAGGACATTTACCAAGACTTATACGATAAAATCTATAATTAATTTCTTACAATTAAAGACACCTTACCACAAGGTGTTTTTTTATGTTAATTTTTTCATTTATTATGCATGCATAATAAATAATTATTATATTTGAGAGAACGAAACACTATTCATGAAAGACAAAACCATAGACTATGTCCTGAGAACCACTTGGTTGGCAGTAAACAAAATGTATAATGATGAAGCTGCAAAATTTGAGACAACTATGGCCACTGGTTTTACCCTATTAAGTATAGACCCAGAAAAAGGAACACCATCTACCTCATTGGGCCCAAAAATGGGTATGGAGGCCACTAGTTTGTCACGCATTTTAAAAACCATGGAAACTCGTGGACTCATAGAACGAAAACCTAACCCCGACGATGGTCGTGGGGTGTTGATTCACCTTACCCCCTTCGGGAAAGAAAAAAGAGAACTGTCCAAAGATCGCGTACTCACATTTAACGACGCCGTAAAAAAACATGTCTCTCCAGAAAAAATGGCCCATTTCTATGAGGTGGCCGAAACGATCAACGACTTAATTTCCAATAAAAAAATATTTAACCAAAACGAAAGATCATAATTTAAAATGAGCAAACGTATCATAAAAAAAGTGGCCGTTATCGGCTCTGGAATTATGGGAAGCGGCATTGCTTGCCACTTCGCCAATATTGGCGTTGAAGTCCTGCTTTTGGACATCGTGCCCAGAGAACTTAACGACACCGAAAAAGCCAAAGGTTTGACGCTAAACGATGCTGTCGTTCGCAACCGTTTGGTAAACGATGCCTTAAGGGCTGCCCTAAAATCGAAGCCATCCCCTATATATCACCAAAGTTTTGCAAACCGCATCCAAACGGGAAATCTTGAAGACGACATTGCTAAAGTGGCCAATGTCGATTGGATTATTGAAGTGGTTGTAGAACGTTTGGACATTAAAAAATCGGTTTTTGAAAACCTTGAAAAACACAGAACTCCTGGAACCTTAATCACGTCCAATACCTCTGGGATTCCTATTCATTTTATGAGTGAAGGCCGAAGTGAAGACTTCCAAAAAAACTTTTGCGGAACGCATTTCTTCAATCCTGCACGCTACCTAAAATTGTTCGAAATCATTCCTGGACCAAAAACTTCGCCTGAAGTCTTGGAATTCCTAAATGGTTATGGAGAACAATACCTAGGAAAAACTTCGGTGATTGCTAAAGATACACCTGCCTTTATAGGTAACCGAATCGGGATTTTTGGCATCATGAGTTTGTTCCACCAAGTTAAGGAACTTGGTTTGACGATTGAAGAAGTTGATAAACTTACCGGACCTGTGATAGGAAGACCTAAATCGGCCACTTTCCGTACGGTAGATGTGGTTGGCCTGGATACCTTAGTACACGTAGCCAATGGTCTTTACGAGAATTGTCCAAATGACGAAGCCCATGAGCTATTCAAACTTCCGGGCTTTATCAGTACCATGATGGAAAACAAATGGTTGGGCAGCAAAACAGGCCAAGGGTTCTACAAAAAAGTAAAAGCCGATGATGGCTCGAGTGAAATCCTTTCCTTGGATTTGGACACTTTGGAATACCGTTCTAAAAAATCGGCAAAATTTGCCACTTTAGAACTTACCAAAACGGTTGATAAAGTTATAGACCGCTTCCCTATTCTGGTATCTGGTAAAGATAAGGCAGGTGAATTCTACAGAAAGAACTTTGCGGCCATGTTTGCCTACGTATCCCATAGAATCCCCGAAATCACCAATGAACTCTATAAAATAGATGACGCCATGAAAGCCGGCTTTGGCTGGGAACATGGTCCGTTTCAAATTTGGGATGCCATAGGCCTTGCCAAGGGAATTGAATTGATGCAACAAGAAGGTTTGGAACCAGCACCTTGGGTTAGCGACATGCTTTCCTCAGGAAGCACTTCCTTCTACACAGTGAAAGATGGTGCCACCTATTGTTACGATATTCCAACCAAATCACAACTCAAGGTTCCTGGTCAGGATGCCTTTATCATTTTGGATAACATCCGGAAATCCAATGAAGTCTTTAAAAACTCGGGCGTGGTGATTGAAGATTTGGGTGACGGTATTTTGAACTGTGAATTCCAAAGTAAAATGAACACCATTGGTGGTGATGTGTTGGCAGGAATCAACAAGGCTATTGATCTAGCAGAAAAGGATTTTGATGGTTTGGTAATTGGTAACCAAGGAGCCAATTTCTCTGTAGGCGCCAACATTGGTATGATTTTTATGATGGCGGTAGAACAGGAATACGACGAATTAAACATGGCCATCAAGTATTTTCAGGATACCATGATGCGCATGCGCTATTCTTCCATTCCAACCATTTCAGCCCCTCACGGCATGACTTTAGGTGGAGGCTGTGAGCTGTCACTTCATGCCGATAAAGTGGTAGCTGCTGCTGAAACTTATATGGGACTTGTAGAATTTGGTGTAGGTGTCATCCCTGGTGGTGGTGGTTCCAAGGAAATGACTTTGAGAGCTTCGGATACCTTCAGAAAAAATGATGTGGAATTGAATGTGCTACAAGAATATTTCATGGCTATTGGTATGGCAAAAGTATCTACTTCTGCCTATGAAGCCTTTGATTTTGGCGTGCTACAAAAAGGTAAAGATGTAGTCGTGGTAAATAAAGACCGACAAATTGCTACTGCTAAAGCCTACGCCCGACTTATGGCAGATCAAGGTTACACGCAACCTATCAAACGCAATGATGTGAAGGTGCTAGGAAAACAAGCTTTGGGTATGTTCTTGGTAGGAATTGACTCCATGCAGGCTGGTCATTACATTTCGGAACACGACAAAAAGATTGCCACCAAACTAGCCTATGTGATGGCAGGAGGCGATTTATCAGAAGCGTCATTGGTTAGCGAACAATATTTATTGGATCTAGAACGTGAAGCCTTCTTAAGTCTTTGTACCGAACGTAAAACGTTAGAACGCATTCAGCATATGCTGAAAACAGGAAAACCATTGCGCAATTAATTGCTCAGTATTGAGATATTAGAATTAAGTAGTTAGACATGCATAACATTCAAGAATTAAAAATTTGGCAGAAAGCAATGGAATTGTCCAAGGCCTCTTACATGCTTTGCTTGGATATGCCTACTGACGAAAAATTTGGATTGACATCTCAAATAAAGCGAAGTGCTATTTCTATTCCTTCAAATATTGCTGAAGGTGCAGGAAGAAATTCCAATAATGAATTTAAACACTTCTTAAGTATTGCGAACGGTTCAACATATGAATTGCAGACACAATTACTTTTAATATCAGAATTAAATTTACTCAACAAGAATAACGTACAACCCCTTATTGAGTTATGTATTGAAATTCAAAAAATGAATTATTCATTTCAGCAAAAGCTCTGAATCTTAATATTAAAATCTCAATACTCAATACTAAAAACATGAAAACCGCATATATAGTAAAAGGATATAGAACCGCTGTAGGGAAAGCCCCTAAAGGAGTTTTCCGTTTTAAAAGGCCCGATGAATTGGCTGCGGAAACCATACAGTACATGATGGACCAACTCCCTGAATTTGACAAAACCCGTATTGACGATGTAATTGTTGGAAACGCTATGCCTGAGGCCGAACAAGGTCTTAATATGGGTCGCTTGATTTCCCTCATGGGATTGAAAATTGAAGACGTACCGGGTGTGACTGTCAACCGCTATTGTGCCTCTGGTATAGAAACCATTGGTATTGCCACGGCAAAAATACAAGCTGGCATGGCCGACTGTATTATTGCCGGTGGAGCCGAAAGTATGAGCTACATCCCTATGGGAGGTTACAAACCGGTACCGGATTATGCTGCTGCCAAAGCTGGACATGAAGATTATTATTGGGGTATGGGGTTAACCGCTGAAGCCGTTGCAAAGCAGTTTAAAGTCTCCAGAACAGATCAGGATGAATTTGCCTTTAACTCCCATATGAAAGCCTTAAAAGCGCAGGCAGAAGACCGCTTTCAGGATCAAATTGTCCCCATTAATGTAGAACAGGTTTATATCGATGAAAATGGCAAAAAGGCCTCAAAAACCTATACTGTTACCAAAGATGAAGGACCAAGAAAGGACACCAATCTAGACGCTTTATCTAGGTTAAGACCTGTATTTGCTGCCGATGGTAGCGTAACAGCAGGGAACTCTTCACAAATGAGCGATGGCGCTGCTTTTGTAATGGTAATGAGTGAAGATTTGGTAAAGGAACTCAACTTGGAGCCTATTGCCCGTTTGGTCAATTACGCCGCTGCCGGTGTCGAACCACGTATTATGGGAATTGGCCCAGTAAAAGCCATTCCAAAAGCGTTGAAACAAGCCGGTCTGAAACAAAAAGACCTCAGCCTTATAGAGCTTAACGAAGCCTTTGCTTCTCAATCCATAGCCGTAATCCGCGAATTGGAATTGAACCCAAACATCGTTAATGTCAATGGTGGAGCCATTGCACTAGGACACCCACTGGGATGTACAGGAGCCAAACTTTCCGTGCAATTGTTTGACGAAATGCGCAAACGTGATATGAAAGGCAAATACGGTGCTGTAACCATGTGTGTGGGAACAGGGCAAGGTGCCTGTGGAATTTTTGAGTTTCTTTCTTAATTAGAAATAAGATTAAAGAGAAAAGACCAAAGAAGACAAAAAATGTGATAATGGAATCAAGAAAAAGGCATAACTATAAAAACCTTAAAATTTGGCAATTAGGATTGGAAATCGCTCAAGACATTTCTGATTTACTTTTAACATTTCCAAATCATGAGCGTTATGATTTATCCTCACAAATGAGTCGCTGTTCTGTATCGATGTCTAGCAATATAGCAGAAGGTTCGGCCAGAACAGATAAATCCTTCAACAATTTCATAGACATTTCATTGGGCTCCTCCTTTGAGTTAGGCACTCAACTCTTAATAGCACATCATAGAAACTATATAAATCAACAAACTTTAATAAACCTAGAAGAAAAAATAGCAGAATTTCAAAAAATGACCATGGGATTTCAAAACGGACTCAACAATCAATAATTCTTGATTCTATATTCTTTTTTCTCTTTTCAAAACATATAAAACTATGGACACACAAACTCAAAACAAAGATATTTTAAGAGGTGGTCAGTTTTTGGTTAAGGAAACCAACTGTGACGACGTGTTTACTCCTGAAGATTTTTCAGAGGAACAACTAATGATGAAGGAAGCGGTTATGGAATTCAACGACCGTGAAATCATTCCCAACAAACCTCGTTTTGAGGCCAAGGATTACGCCCTAACCGAAGAGGTTATGAAAAAAGCTGGAGAACTTGGCTTTTTAGGGGTTGCCGTTCCCGAAGAATATGGTGGACTTGGTATGGGCTTTGTCTCTACCATGCTAACCTGCGATTATATTTCCAGTGGAACAGGTTCCTTCAGTACGGCCTTTGGAGCTCATACTGGGATAGGTACCATGCCTATCACGCTTTATGGAACCGAAGAACAAAAACAAAAATATGTTCCAAGGTTGGCCACTGGGGAATGGTTTGGAGCTTATGCCCTTACGGAACCTGGGGCCGGTAGTGATGCCAATTCAGGAAAAACGACGGCCCAACTTTCAGAAGACGGGAAAAGTTATAAGATCAACGGACAAAAAATGTGGATCTCCAATGCGGGGTTCTGTAATATGTTCATTGTATTTGCACGTATAGAGGACGACAAATACATTACCGGATTTATTGTTGAAAACGACCCTAATAATGGAATTTCCCTAGGGGAAGAAGAGCACAAATTGGGCATCCACGCTTCTTCTACACGTCAAGTGTTTTTTAGTGATACGGTAGTGCCTGTAGAAAATATGCTTGCTGGACGTGGGGAAGGTTTTAAAATCGCCATGAATGCCTTAAACATTGGTCGTATTAAATTGGCTGCCGCTTGTTTGGATTCACAGCGACGCATTACCACCACTGCAGTAAAATATGCCACCGAGCGTAAACAGTTCAAAACGCCTATTGCTAATTTTGGCGCTATTAAATTGAAAATAGCTGAAATGGCCACAAATGCCTATGTAGGCGAATCGGCCTGTTACAGAGCTGCTAAAAATATTGAGGATCGTATTGCCTTAAGAATGGAAGCCGGAAATTCACACCAAGAAGCCGAGCTTAAAGGTGTCGAGGAATATGCCATAGAATGTTCTATTTTAAAGGTTTCCGTATCGGAAGATGTGCAAAACTGTGCCGATGAAGGGATCCAAATTTTTGGAGGTATGGGATTCTCTAAAGACACGCCAATGGAAGCTGCTTGGAGAGATGCCCGTATTGCCCGCATTTATGAAGGAACCAACGAAATCAACCGAATGTTATCGGTGGGTATGCTGATTAAAAAAGCCATGAAAGGCCATGTGGACTTATTAGGACCTGCTATGAAGGTACAAGAGGAACTTATGGGTATTCCTTCGTTTGACACACCAGATTATTCAGAATTGCTTTCAGAAGAAAAGGCCATGATTGCCAAACTGAAAAAGGTATTCTTGATGGTTGCTGGAGCTGCGGTTCAAAAATTTGGGCCAGATTTGGAAGCACATCAACAATTGCTGTTGGCGGCATCTGATATTTTGATTGAAATCTATATGGCGGAATCGGCTATTTTAAGAGCTGAGAAAAATGCCAAACGCTTTGGCGAAGAAGCCCAAGCTTCACAAATTGCCATGGCCAAACTGTATTTGTACCACGCCGTAACAACGATAGAGCAAAATGGCCGTGAAGGTATTATATCCTTTGCACAAGGAGATGAGCAACGCATGATGTTAATGGGACTGAAACGTTTCACCAAATACGCAAACTACCCAGACATTGTTACGTTACGCAATAGCATCGCCGAAAAGGTAACTGCCGAAAATAAATACTGCTTCTAAATATAATCTGACTAATTCAAAATTTTAAGTTTACAGAAGCAGAAAAGCCAATTCATTAATTTGAATTGGCTTTTTTATTCTCTGTTGTTCAGAACCTATTTTTCGTCCCTAATTTCAAGCAACCCTTCATATAAGGATGCTGCAATGTGTTCTTGATTATCTGAATCCAACAACATAGCCTTATCTCCTTCATTGCTTAAAAAGCCCAGCTCAAAAAGTACACCTGGATGATTGATATTTTTTAGAATAAGAATACTCCCTGTCTGTATATCACCTTTATCGAACAACGCTCCCAACTGATGTTCCAATAAGGTCTTCCCATATTTATGAGACGCCTCTGCATATTTACTATTTCGGTCAAAAATGACTCCGACCCCATTCTTGGAAGGATCACTAGCAGAATTACAATGTAAACTTATAACCAAATCTGGTTGTTGTTCATTGATAAATTGGGCTCTTTCCCCTAGCGTTAAAAATTCATCTGAATTCCTAGTTTCAATAATTTTCACTTTACTACTGCTTTTAGAAGCCAGCAATTGTGAAATTTTGAGCACTACGTCCTTTTCCATTAAAGTCCCAGGATCATGTCCGCCATGACCTGCGTCTACAACAACTACTAATTGGTCCTTTCTTTCTGTAAATGAACTGAACACAAATAATCCTGTGGATAGCACTATGGCTAAGGCAATTTTAACTGTTCGATTTGCGATTGATGATTTTGATTGATGTAACATATGAAGTCTATTTTTGGTTTGATTAAAATTAAAGCCGCTCGCGAAGGGATGCCCTTTCAATGCGCTGTTAAAATGAATAATTGCCTGAGAATAGTTAAGAGTATCAATCCCCGATTCAACTACACTCCTATCTGCCAAGTATTCGTGGTTTTGGATAATAGCCTTTTTGTACAACCATACAAATGGGTTGAACCAAAAAAAGCAGAGCACTATTTCGGTAAAGAGTACATCCAAAGTGTGTAGCTGCTTCCAATGGGCCATTTCATGCTTTACAACACTACTCTTGTAAATGTCATCTTCTAAACTTTTAGCATCAACAAACAAATAATTAAAAAAACTAAAAGCTTCATCCTGCCCTGCAGTGGGCACCAACTTTAAATCCTCTATAAGGCCAGAATGCTGTTTTGTAAGCTTCAGAATATGCCTTAAATTTTTTAGAAACCTAAAAACAAAACATCCCGTAATGAGTATATATACAACCAAGAGTCCTTTAATAGCCGTATTTGGTTTTAGCGTAATGTGTTCAACTGTCTGAACAGAAAGAATTTCGTTGGTCTGCAAACTATAATTTGAAGGTTCCAAAGTAACCTCAGCTAAATTAGGCACACTATCAAACATCTCAATTTCAAGTAAAGGCGCCAACAAGCAAAGTGACAAGGAGCTCAAAAGGAAAAAGCGGTTAAACACAAAGCTTTTATGATACTTCAATAGCAATGAAAAAATGCAAAATGAAGCTCCTAAACCTACTATTGAATAGAGTACATAATACAACATCCTATTGTTTTTTTTGATTGATTTTCTCTTGAAGCATCTCTTGCAACTCTTCTAATTCCTGAATACTCAAATCAGTATTTTTTGTAAAGAACGAAGCAAACTGCGAAGAAGAATTATTAAAAAAGTGCTTGATCATGCCTTTCATCTGCCCGGAAAAATAGTCGTTCTTTTGAAGTATGGGATAATACTCCTTATCACGTCCCAACCTATTGAAACCTATATAATCCTTATCGCACATACGTTTCAACAGGGTTGAAATGGTTGTATAGGCAGGGCGAGGTTCTGGAAATTGCTCTACGATATCTTTCATGAAGCCCTTTTTGAGGCTCCATAGATATTTCATGATTTGCAATTCCGATTTGTTCAATTGTTTTATATCCACAATTATAGTTTTAATACTACAAATGTAGTAATATAATTTACACTTGCAAGTTTTCACCTACTTAATTCATAAACTTTATATCTTTAGCCTAAATACAAAGTCATGAAGCGCTATTCTATATTATCCCTTTTATTGTGTATTACAACCACAATTTATGCACAACCCAATACCGATGTATTTCTGTTTGATCTTGACCAATCCTCGGGTAAATTGGAACTTTCCAATATCCAAAATATTTCCAACAAAGAAGGTTATGACAACCAACCGTCGTTTCTAGATAACTACACCCTAGTCTTTTCGTCCACTAGAAATGGTCAAACCGATATAGCCCAATACAATTTGAAAACAGGTGAGACAACTTGGCTTTGTAACACCGAAGGCAGTAAATACTCCCCCATTAAAATCCCTGGTCAAAAGGCCGTATCGGCCATCAATTTGGGATTGGATAACAGCCAAAAACTGTATAGTTACAACTTGAATGATGACTCCTCGGAAGTTCTTATAGATAATTTACTGATTGGCTATCATGTATGGAAAGACAAAAACACCTTGGTTTTAGCTGTTTTAGAGCCAGACATGCTTTCGTTGGTGGAATACAACCTAAAACATCACAAAGCAGATACTATCCAAAGGAATATTGGACGTTCCCTACTCAACATTCCCAACTCCAATTTAATAAGTTACATTTCCAAAGAAACTCCACAATGGGAAATCCGTTCGTTTAATCCAAAAACAAACAAATCCTCTCTTATTGTCCAAACTCTTCCCGAAAGTGAAGATCTTGTTTGGTTAGAAGATGGTAGTATCCTAATGGCCAAAAACGAGGACATCTATCTCCTAAATCCTAAACAAGGAAAAGAATGGGTTCAAATTGCAAGTTTAAAAGAGTTAAACCTTCACAACATTACCAGAATGGCGGTTAGTCCAGACGGTACAAAGCTGGCGGTTGTAGCAGAAAATGCTGCCACACTTCTCGAACCCAAACTAGATAATATTGCATGGATTTCTGGCAACTGGAAAGGCGAAGCCCTTGGTGGACAAACTGAAGAAAACTGGAGCGAACCCTCGGGAGGCTCCATGATGGCCACTTTCAAGCTTATCAACGAAGGTAAAGTCTCCTTTTATGAAATTGAAATCATCCGTGAAGTCAATAACACCTTGATTCTTCAACTAAAACATTTTAAAAATGATTTAACCGGCTGGGAAGAAAAGGACGAAACGGTAGATTTCTCCTTAAAAGAAATCACCCCTACAAAAGTTGTTTTTGAAGGGATGACCTTTGAAAAAATTAGCGACACCGAAATGAATGTCTATGTTGATATCCACAACAAATCTGGAGAAGTGGAAACTGTGAAATTCAATTATAAAAAATCCAACTAAGGCTTAACGCATCTTATCCAATACGCGCTCATCATCGGTAACATTAGACAAGTTGATGGCGGTTTCTATCAAGGCTAAATGCGAGTAGGCCTGAGGGAAATTACCCAACAAACGTTTGGTTTTAAAATCGATATCCTCACTGAACAATCCTAAATGGTTACTGTAGGACAATAATCTATCAAACCATTGTTTTGCTTTTTGCACCTCTCCTATTTTGTACAAACTATTGATGAACCAAAACGTACAAATGGTAAAAGAGGACGATGGCAAGCCAAAATCGTCCATGTTTTTATAGCGATACAGCAACCCATCATTACTCAAATCGCGCTCAATAGCATTTACAGTACTGATGTATTTCGGGTCCCTTGCGTCAATAAAACCATAAGGCTCCATCAACAACACGGACGCATCTAGATCGTGAGAACCATAAGACTGTGTAAAAGCCTTGGCTTCTTCACTCCAAGCCTTATCCATGATGTCCTGTTTAATTTCGGAGGCTATCTTTTTCCATTTGGTGACTTTGTTCTGTTTGTTCAAGAGTTCAGCCACCTTGATGGCCTTGTCTACGGCCACCCAACACAGCACTTTGGAAAAAGTAAAATGCCTGTCTTCTGCCCTAAATTCCCAAATCCCCTTATCGGCTTCTTTCCAGTGACGGTTCACCACCCAAACAATTCCTTTGGTAATAGTCCAAATCTCCTCGGTATGCTCTATATCCATAGAAAAATTGACAAACTGTTGGTGAATCACATCCATCAAGATCCCGTAAATATCATTCTGCTTCTGCTTATAAGCGGCATTACCCACACGTACCGGAGTGGAATTTTTATATCCGCTTAAATGCCCCAGAGTAACTTCGGTGAGCATTTTCTCCTTGTTGATGCCGTACATAATCTGGAGCTTCTCATCCTTATCTGGAATCAAATCCATAATGAACTTCAAATACCGCTTAGCAATATTTTTATGCCCTAATTTGGATACCACTTTTATCACCATGGAAGCATCCCTAATCCAACAAAACCTATAATCCCAATTACGGACTTCTCCTATAGTTTCTGGTAAGGACGTAGTAGCAGCCGCCAACACAGCTCCCGTTTTGTCGTAGGTCAACAATTTCAAGGTTAAGGCGCTTCTAGCAATTTCCTTTTGGTAACGTTTGTATTTTGGAGTCCGGTCCATCCAATTCAACCAATATACTTTGGTGCGCTGATGTTCCAAATACATACTCTCTACCGTAGTTTCAAATACCTTTTCATTATATCCCACCAAAAAATAGCCATCTTCTGTAAGCTCTATTGGCTCTCCGTTGACGATCTTTTCCTTATCAAAATTGGAATATAAAAACAAGGTGTCAAACTTATCTCCATAAGTTAAACTCACAATAAAATGTTCCTTAATGTACATTTCGGTGACACCTTTGGCATATTCCAATTTGGGGTTGTACAGCACTCTAAACGTTGGTTTCCCCGAAATATATTGAATGTATCTAATGATCTCCGGTGGCGACTGATAGCCTCCATGAGCCTTGTAATAACGTGGCATAAAATCATGCACTTCAAATACATCATTGCCACTACTAAAGGCGGTTACCAAAATTGTAGTATTCTCAATATATTTTTGGGTAATTGTATAGGATTCATCCACCAAAATCTCGAAACTTCCCCCAATACTTTCATCCAATAATTTCGCGAATACCGAAGAGGAATCGAATTCCGGAAGGCAACACCATTCTATAGCTCCTGTTTTAGAGACCAATGCAGCGCTTCTGCAATTCCCTATGATACCGTAGTCTAAGTTGTTCATTAATTCTTTTTTCTTTTTTGATATGGAAAACGTTCAATTTTTCATTAAATTAACAAAATTCACAGTATAAACAATTTTATAAATCAAAATTCATGAGTAAAACCATCATCGTATCCAATAGACTACCACTGCAGGTTAAAATAGAACAGAATTCCCTGAACATTGTCCCGAGCGTAGGAGGACTTGCTACAGGAATGAAATCGGTTCATGCAGATGGCAATGGCATATGGATAGGATGGTCTGGATTGACCGAAGAGGAATTGGACGAGGACCTCTCAAAAGAAGTCGATAAAGCCATTAAGAAAGAAAAATGTGTGGCCGTTCCGCTAAACGAAGAAGATGTTGAGAATTTCTATTATGGATTCAGCAACAAAACCCTTTGGCCTCTTTTCCACTACTTTATGGAATACACCGAATTTGAAAAAGACCAATGGGACTCCTACATCGAAGTGAACCAGAAATTTGCCGATGTGGTAGTGGAGAACCTTGAAGATGGCGATACGGTTTGGGTACACGATTATCAATTGTTACTGCTGCCTGAACTGATCAGGGACAAAAAACCCAATACTACCATTGGGTTCTTTTTGCACATCCCCTATCCTTCCTATGAAATTTTCAGAACCTTCCCTTGGCGTGAAGAACTTTTAAAAGGCATGTTGGGAGCCGATTTACTAGGCTTTCACACGTATGACTATGAACGCCACTTTTTGAGTTCGGTAAAACGTATTTTACGTTTAGATGTGAAATTCAATAAAATCACCTATGGCGATCGTACGGTGAAGGTAGACTCCTTCCCAATGGGAATTGACTATGCCAAATTTCACGATGCAGCCCTTAGGCACAACCAAATGGGACCCGACGAAAAATCGGAATTGCAACGCCGGTTGGATGACCATATCGAACAATCCCCTGACGCAAAAATGATTCTGTCCATAGACCGATTGGACTATACCAAAGGAATTCCAAACAGATTACGTGCCTTTGAATATTTCCTAAACAAATACCCCGAATTCAAGGAAAAAGTACGGTTAATCATGTTGGCCGTTCCCTCCCGATCCAATGTCCCACAATACCAACGTTTAAAACGGGAAACCGATGAGTTGGTAGGGCGTATCAATGGTGAGTTTTCTACGGTAAGCTGGACGCCAATTTGGTACTTTTACAGAGCCATGCCTTTTGAAAATTTAATCGACCTATACACGTCTTCCGATGTGGCCATTATTACCCCACTCCGTGACGGGATGAATTTGGTAGCCAAAGAATACATTGCCACAAGAGTGAATGAAGATGGCGTGTTGATTTTAAGTGAAATGGCAGGAGCTTCCAAAGAAATGAACGAAGCCTTGCTCATCAACCCCAATAACTTCGAGGACATCGCCAACACCTTAAAACAGGCTTTGGAAATGCCTTTGGAAGAACAGCACAAACGCACCAAAATTCTTCAAAAAAGACTCAAACGCTACACCGTAGAAAAGTGGGCGGATGAATTTATGAAGTCTCTTAATGCAACCAAGGTAACCGAATCCGTTGCCGTGGCACAGCGCCTTGATGACAACTTACAAAAAGAGATGTTCGCCGATTATAAAAAAGCAAAAAAGAGACTCCTGTTCTTGGATTATGATGGCACCTTGGTTGGCTTTAAGGACAATCCGAAAGATGCCAGTCCAGATGACCAATTATATGCGCTTTTGGATAAATTAAGTGAACAAGAAAATACAGACTTGGTAATCATAAGTGGACGGGACCAAAATACCTTCAACAAATGGTTTGGAAATAAAAATTACAATCTTATTACAGACCACGGGGTTTGGCTCAAACGTCCCGATAAAAACTGGGAAGCCCTGGAGCATCTTAAAAACGATTGGATGGAAAACGTAAGGCCAATCTTGGAAACCTTTGTAGACCGTACCCCGGGAACCTTTATTGAAACCAAACAATACTCTTTGGCATGGCACTATCGAAAAGCCGATCCTGAATTGGCACAAATTCGTACTATGGAATTGAACACCGTCCTTACAGGATTGATTTCCAACGACAACCTCAGCGTACTTTCTGGAAACAAAGTCATCGAAATAAAAAGCAGTAATGTAAATAAAGGGCGTGCTTGCTTACGATTGATTCCAGAAGACACCTACGACTTTGTTTTTGCCATTGGAGATGACTGGACCGATGAATATATGTTTGAGGAATTGCCAAAATCGGCATATACTGTGAAGGTAGCTTCCAAAACCACCAAAGCCAAATACTACATCAAGGATACCGACGAAGTAAGGGTACTGCTAGAAAAGTTTATAGCCAATTAAGTCCTTTGCACATGTCCCATATTCCGGAACTCTATTTTAAAACCCATGAAGCATGGCGGGAATGGCTCTTGAGCAACCACTCCCAACACAAAGGTGTTTACCTTATTTTTTATAAGGTAGGACATGACAATGATAGTATGCGTTGGGAAGAAGCTGTGAAAGTGGCCATTTGTTTTGGTTGGATTGATTCCACGGTAAAAAGTTTGGGAGATGGCAAACGACGACAATACTTCACCCCAAGAAATCCTAAAAGTGTATGGAGTGCCGTGAACAAACGCTACATCGAAGAGCTTTTGGAAGCCGACCTAATGCATGAAAGTGGCCTAAAAACTATAGCAATTGCCAAGGACAATGGCAGTTGGACAAGTTTGGACGATGTTGAGAATGGTATCATCCCCGAAGATCTTCAAGAAGCTTTCAACCAACATCCCAAGGCTTTTAAGAATTACCAAAGCTTTGCACCTTCCTATAGAAAAAGCTATTTATATTGGTTGAACCAAGCCAAACGTGAAGCCACTAGGGCCAAACGTATTTCAGAAATCGTGCAGCTATGTGGAGATAATATTAAAAGTCGTGGCGGCTATTAAATCCCTCCGAAAAAACTACCATAAGGATCTTTAAATTGTATGCCTTCGGTGAAACGGTATTTACTCAATTGTTTAAATTCAACCAAAGCCCATAGTACAAACTCCTTCACAAAATACGTATCGGATTCTGGGATATCTGGAGCATATTCTTCCAACAAAGCGCCCAATGGCTGGATGCTATCTAATAACTGTTGGTAATCCCTATCGGGCACATCGTCCAATAATTCAAAACCTTCCTTTTGATTAAAAAACCAAGAAACAATATCATCATAAGGTGTGGCATCGCCTTCCTTTTTCAGTTTTTCAATCTTAGGGAACAGTTCCACAAACAACGATTTTACGGCATCCCCTATTAAATTATAAGCCACAACAGAAGCTCCTTCCTGCTCTCCTTCATACACCAATTCTACTTTCCCCGTGATCGACGGGATGATTCCCATAAAATCTCCCATACGTACGGTGGTGCTTTCATCTTCACATTGCAAGGCGCGACGTTCGGCTGTACTCAATAAATTTTCATAGGCCGTAATTCCCAATCTGGCACTCACGCCACTTTTGGCATCTATAAACTCACTTTCCCGTGCTTCAAAAGCCACTTGCTCCAACAAATCCTTTGCCAATTCAGGCACTATAATTTTTTCAGCTTGTCTGGCATCCAATTTGGCTTCCTGTTGGGTAATGAGTTTTGCGGTTTCCAAATCTTGTGGGTAATGGGTTAAAATCTGGGAACCAATACGGTCTTTAAGTGGGGTTACAATGCTACCTCTATTGGTGTAATCCTCTGGATTTGCCGTGAACACAAATTGGATATCCAAAGGCAAACGCAATTTAAATCCGCGAATCTGAATATCGCCTTCCTGCAAAATATTGAACAACGCCACCTGTATTCTGGCCTGTAGATCGGGCAATTCATTGATTACAAAAATACACCGATTGGCCCTAGGAATCATCCCGTAATGAATTACACGATCATCGGCATAACTCAATTTAAGATTGGCCGCTTTTATAGGATCTACATCACCAATAATATCGGCAACCGTAACGTCTGGCGTTGCCAATTTTTCGGCAAAGCGTTCACTGCGATGCAACCAAACAATAGGTGTATCATCACCTTTCTCTTTGATTAATTCTGTAGCATATCTAGACAAAGGTCTTTGGGGATCGTCATTGATTTCGGAACCTTCCACTACCGGAATATATTCATCCAACAAATTTACCATCAGCCGCGCCAATCTTGTTTTAGCCTGTCCTCGCAATCCTAATAAATTAATGTTATGTCGGGATAAAATGGCACGCTCCAATTCAGGAATTACGGTATGCTCATATCCGTGGACGCCTTCAAAAGTTTCCTCGTCCTCTTTAAGCTTTTCTATTAGATTATTCCGCAACTCATCTTTAATCGACTGGTATTTATACCCTGCCTTTTTTAAAGCTCCTAAAGTGGTAATGGCTGATATATTCATAGGTTTGATATCTAGTTTTGGTTTATCGAAAAGTCCCTGTTACCCTTTGATGCGTTTTTTTCTATTGGTTTCGTAATCTTCAAAAATCATTTCGCCCAAACCTTTCAGTCCTGTATAAAAGGCCTTTCCTTGGTTGGCGTAGGTAAACTCACGAACAAATTGCATTAAATAAGCATCTTGGGCAATCATAAAAGTAGTGATTGGAATATGAAGCCGTCTTGCCTGTTGTGCCATGGCATAGCACTTATTGACTATAAAATCGTCCAAGCCGTAACTGTTTTTATAATATTCGCCATTGGGCAAACGCAAACAACTAGGTTTTCCATCGGTGATCATAAAGATTTGCTTATTGGTATTGCGCTTACGCCTTAGTAAATCCATGGCCAATTGTAATCCAGCCACGGTATTGGTATGGTATGGGCCAACCTGTAGATAGGGCAAGTCCTTAATTTGGATTTGCCACGCATCGTTACCAAACACCAAAATATCCAAGGTATCCTTTGGGTAACGGGTCGTGATCAATTCTGCTAAGGCCATGGCCACTTTTTTGGCTGGAGTAATGCGGTCCTCTCCATATAAAATCATGCTATGGCTAATATCAATCATCAAAACCGTACTCATTTGGGACTTGTGAAGGGTTTCCTCCACTACCAAATCGTCCTCAGACAACCTGAAATTTCCAAGGCCATGATTGATTTGGGCATTCTTTAAACTTTCGGTCATGGACACACGGTCTAAAGCATCCCCAAATTGGTACTCTCTATAGTCGCCAGTATGCTCATCGCCAATCCCTGGGCTTTTACTTCTATGGTTTCCTTGGCCACTGCGTTTGATCTTTCCAAAAATTTGGTCCAAGGCCGCTCTTCTAATCGCACGTTCTGTTTTGGAGGTAATCCCCAAGCCTCCTTCTCCATCAGGACGCAATTCTTCGCGGATATAGCCTTTCTTTTTAAGGTCTTCAATAAAATCGTCTATGGAATAATCTTCTGTCGTGAGATTGTATTCCTTATCCAATTCCCGTAACCAATCAATAGCTTCATCAAAATCGCCCGAAGTATGGGTAATCAATTCCATAAAGATATCCAGGAGCTTATCAAAAATAGATTGCTCCGGTGCCTCATAATTTCTAAAGACAAATCCCTTAAAAAAATAGCCCTTTGTTTTCATAGCCCTATAAAATTACAATTTTTTGGAACGCCATCCGAATGTTATCGCAGTCCATCCCAAAACGCTTTGCAAAGAGCCGACTCAAGGCTCCCTTTCAAAAAAATACCACACAACACATTGACAAACAATTAGTTAACTCCAATCATCGGTGCTTCAGGATCAAAGCTGATAATTATCATATTATATTTTTTCTTATCTTTTAACCTTTGTTTAACAGATTAAACAAAAATTCATGGAGGGTCTAACCTGCTATCATTGTGGTGATTATTGCAATTCCAACACGATTACTTTGGACGAAAAAGTATTCTGTTGCAATGGGTGTAAGACCGTTTATGAGATTTTTTCGGATAATGGACTGACTTGTTACTACGATTTCCAATCTTCTCCGGGAGCGACTCCAAAAATCCAACAGCACAAATACGATTTCCTTTCAGAAGCATCCATTATTGATGAGCTTACCGATTTTAATGATGGTAATGTACAGATTACAACTCTGTATATTCCTCATGTGCATTGTAGTTCCTGTATCTGGATTCTTGAAAACCTCAACAAGCTCAACCGTCATATAAGCAGCTCTCAGGTTAATTTTGGAAAAAAGACCGTGACCGTAACCTATAATAGTGACGCCTGCTCCCTAAAGGAATTGGTATTGCTATTAAGCAGTATTGGTTATGAACCCTATATAAGTCTGGACGATTTTAAAAACAATAAAAAGCAGATTGACCGCTCCTTAATTTACAAATTGGGAATTGCTGGTTTTGCCTTTGGAAACGTCATGTTCCTGTCCTTCCCTGAATATTTTGAAGTTGGGGAATTTTGGCTGGAACAGTACAAAGTAGTCTTTAGGTGGTTGATGTTTGCCTTTTCCCTTCCCGTGGTATTCTATGCAGCACAAGACTATTTTGTGTCTGCCTACAAAGGGCTGCGCTCAAAATTATTGAACATTGATGTGCCAATTGCCCTAGGAATTGCCGTCCTATTTATAAGAAGTACCATTGAAATTATCTTCGATTTGGGCAGCGGCTTTTTCGACAGCCTTACCGGCTTGGTGTTCTTTTTATTGGTTGGGAAGTTCTTTCAACAAAAAACCTACTCTTTCCTTTCTTTTGAGCGCGACTACAAATCGTACTTCCCTATTGCCGTTACCAAATTGGAAAATGGCCAAGAAAGCAATATTCAGGTTTACGACATCAAAAAAGGAGACCGTTTACTCATTAGAAATGAAGAGTTGATCCCTGTAGATGGGATTTTATTGAAAGGTGATGCCGCCATCGACTACAGTTTTGTGACGGGAGAATCCAAAAAAGTAAAAAAGGTTTCGGGTGATAAGCTTTTTGCCGGAGGTAAGCAGACTTCTGGTGTTATAGAAATGGAAGCCGTAAAACCAGTAGAACAAAGTTACCTAACACAATTGTGGAGCAATGAGGTGTTTCAACAGGATAAAGAGCACCGCTTTACCACATTGACCAATACCATAAGTAAACACTTTACCATTGCCGTATTAAGCATTGCCCTTATTGCTACCGTGATTTGGTTAGTCGTCAACCCTAGCAAAGCCATGAATGTTTTTACGGCAGTACTCATCATTGCCTGTCCTTGTGCCATTGCTTTGGCCGCACCATTTACCTTAGGCAATATTTTACGAATTTTTGGCAAACATAAATTCTATCTCAAAAATGCATCGGTGATTGAGCAATTGGCTGACATCAACCTGATTATTTTTGACAAAACTGGCACCATTACCTCCAACAAACAGACTCAAGCGGTGTATGATGGTATGCCCTTGACGAATCAAGAGGAAGAACTTTTAAAAAGTACCGTTCGTAATTCCAACCACCCCTTAAGTCGTAATCTGTACCAATTACTAAAGGAACATGATATTTTACCTTTGGGCCATTTTGAAGAGCACCCAGGACAAGGTATTGAAGGTAGATTTCATAGCGACCTTATTAAAATAGGTTCGGCAAATTTTGTCGGAAAAATTGAAACCTCGTCTGTTCTGGAAACGAGTGTACACATTAGCACCAACAATGTCTACAAAGGAAAATACACTTTTTATAACAATTATCGAAAAGGGCTAACGCAACTTTTTAATCTGTTAAAAAAAGAAAACGATTTAGTAATTCTTTCTGGAGATAACGATGGTGAAAGTGATAATCTTAAAAAGTTATTGCCCGCCAAAACAAAATTGATCTTTAACCAAAAACCAGACGACAAACTGGAGTACATCAAACACCACCAAAGCGAAGGTGCCAAAATACTAATGGTTGGAGATGGTTTGAATGATGCTGGAGCCTTGGCCCAAAGTAATGTAGGGATTGCCATTTCAGAAAATGTGAATGTATTTTCCCCTGCTTGCGATGCCATTTTGGATGCTTCAAAGTTCAACTATTTGCACCAGTATATTCAAACCTCAAAAAAAGCCATTCAAATCATCAAGTGGAGCTTTATGCTATCGCTGGTATACAATCTTATAGGACTCTTTTTCGCCGTAACCGGTCAATTATCACCAGTTATCGCAGCCATCTTAATGCCCTTGAGTTCTATTAGCATCGTGGTATTCACCACCATTGCTACCAATATGTTGGGCAAAAAACTAAATTAAAAATTACTGGACTATGAAACTAAGCAAATTAAACCCTAAATTTAAGTATCAATTCAACACATTATGAGTGTTTTATACCTATTACTAAGTATCAGCATTGTGGTTGCCGTGGTGTTTTTCTTCGCCTTTGTTATGGCCGTAAGAAAAGGACAGTACGACGATAGCTATACACCCTCCATACGCATGCTCTTTGAAGACGAGCTTGTAAAAGATGTACAAAAACCTTCAGTTAAACACAAAAAGACCAATTAAATTATGGAAGTAGAACAATTTTATTACGACAATAAAATCGTCAAGAAATTCCTCACAGCAACCATGCTTTGGGGTGTTGTTGGAATGCTCGTAGGACTCCTGCTGGCGTTCATGTTTATTTTCCCAAACCTAACCGAGGGCATTCCTTGGCTGAGCTTCGGGCGTTTGCGTCCGTTGCATACCAATGCCGTTATTTTTGCCTTTGTTGGAAACGCCATTTTCGCTGGGGTCTACTACTCCTCCCAACGACTTCTTAAGGCTAGAATGTTCAATGATACACTGAGCAACATCAACTTTTGGGGCTGGCAGTTAATTATTGTTTCCGCTGCGCTCTCTCTGCCTTTAGGTTTCACGACTTCCAAAGAATACGCCGAATTGGAATGGCCTATCGACATTGCCATTGCCGTAGTTTGGGTGGTTTTTGGATGGAACCTTATCGGAACCATTTTAAAACGTAGACAACGTCATATGTATGTAGCCATTTGGTTCTACTTGGCCACTTTTGTAACGGTTGCGGTTCTGCATATCTTTAACAGTTTGGAACTACCTGTAAGCGGACTGAAAAGTTACTCGGTTTACGCAGGAGTACAGGATGCTTTGGTGCAGTGGTGGTATGGCCACAATGCGGTAGCATTCTTCTTGACCACGCCGTTTTTGGGATTGATGTATTATTTTGTTCCCAAAGCTGCCGATAGACCAATTTACTCCTACCGCTTATCCATCATCCACTTCTGGTCCCTGATTTTCATTTATATCTGGGCCGGACCTCACCACTTATTGTATACGGCGCTTCCTGAATGGGCGCAAAACCTTGGGGTTGCCTTTTCCGTGATGCTTATCATGCCGTCTTGGGGAGGGATGATCAACGGACTTCTTACTTTGAGAGGTGCTTGGGATAAAGTACGTATTGACCCGGTATTGAAATTTATGGTAGTGGCTATTACTGGTTATGGTATGGCTACTTTTGAAGGGCCTACCCTTTCTTTAAAAAGTGTGAATGCTGTGGCCCACTTTACAGACTGGATCATTGCCCACGTACACGTAGGAGCCTTAGCTTGGAACGGATTTATGGCCTACGGAATGATTTACTGGTTGATACCGCGTTTGTACAAAACCAAATTATATTCTGTTGGATTGGCCAACTTACACTTTTGGATAGGTACTTTAGGGATCATCATGTATGCACTTCCAATGTATGTGGCTGGATTTACCCAAGCCAGTATGTGGAAACAATTCAACCCAGACGGAACCTTGGTATATGGTAACTTCTTGGAAACTGTAACCGAAATCATGCCAATGTACTTAATGCGTGCCATTGGAGGAACCATGTATGTAATCGGTATCTTGATTTTGGTATACAATATTATTGCAACCATCAGAACTTCTAATGCATCCGTTACCGATGAATTGGCAGAAGCACCAGCACTTCAACCAGTCGCTAAGCACCGTGTTGCCGGTGAAGGCTACCATACTTGGTTAGAGCGTAAGCCGGTTAAATTGACCATCTACGCCACAATCGCCATCCTTATAGGGGGTATTGTGCAGATTGTACCAACCATTATGGTAAAATCCAATATTCCAACTATTAGCAGTATCCAACCTTATACGCCTTTGGAATTGGAAGGTCGCGATATTTACATCCGTGAAGGTTGTGTGAGTTGCCACTCTCAAATGGTACGTCCGTTTAGAAGTGAGGTAGAACGTTATGGTGAATACTCCAAAGCAGGGGAATTTGTCTACGACCACCCATTCTTATGGGGAAGTAAACGTACGGGGCCAGACTTACACCGTTTGGGTCAAAAGTATTCCGACAACTGGCACTTAAACCACATGTACGATCCACAAAGTACTTCATCAGGATCTATCATGCCAAGATACCCTTGGTTGATTAAAGATGAACTGGACAAGTCACAAACAGAAGCCAAAATGCGTACTATGGTGAAATTGGGAGTGCCTTATACCGATGAGGATATTGCCAATGCCCAACAACAAATGTTGGAGCAAGGAACTCAAATTGAGAAGAACTTGTATTCCGATCCAGACTTCGCTGAAACCTATGAAGCCGATAAAAAATCTGGAGGTGCTGATTTCGTTGAAATGCGCAATCGTGAAATTGTGGCCCTTATTGCCTACCTACAGCGTTTAGGTACAGACATTAAAGTAAAACAGGATGTTTCATCTAGTTCAAACTAAGGCCTTATGTTAAAATTTATAAAACATCATATGGACAGTATTGAAGGGATAGAAATCTACCCCATCATTTCACTACTGATATTTTTCATCTTTTTTGTACTTCTTTTTTGGTGGGTATTTACCGCCAAAAAAGAGTACATCTCTAGAATGAGTAACCTTCCATTAGACAACCAAAATATCGATTAATTATGAGAAAATTAATTCCATCCTGGATACGAGTACCTGTCATCTTCTTTTTTATAGTAGGACTCATAGAATATAATATAGACTCCCATGGCAAGCCTGCCATTTTAGAACAGCCAGCCCTATTGCTATTTGTCATATTTGTGCTTTTGTTGCTCATAGGTATTGAAGGGATTGTAAGTTCTATGGACAATATCCTTTACCAAAGTTTGGACGAAGAAGGTAAAAAGCGTTATGATGAAGCCCAAGCCAAAGACCCAAAATTTGTTGCTTGGATCAAGCGTACCTACCTTAAACTTTTGGGTTCCAAACCTATTGAATTGGAGCACGAAATCATTTTGGACCACAACTACGATGGCATTCAAGAACTTGACAACGACCTTCCACCATGGTGGCTATATGGGTTTTATGCAACCATTATTTTTGCCTTCGTATACTTATTTAAATATGAAGTATTCAATGCCGATGGACAGTATGACGAACTAAAAACAGAATACGCCGAAGCTAAGGCTGCCATTGAAGAATACAAAAAAACAGCCAAGGATTTGGTGGATGCCAATACTGTTGAAGTTCTGACCGATGCAAAAGACCTAGGTGCTGGAAAAGCCATTTTCGACGCCAACTGTGTGGCTTGTCACAAAGCCGATGGTGGTGGAGGAATAGGTCCTAACCTAACCGATAATTATTGGATTTTGGGTGGGGGAATCAAGAATGTATTCCATACCATTTCGGAAGGTGGTCGTAACGGAAAAGGGATGATTGCCTGGAAGCAAAGTTTAAAACCTTCGCAAATTGCACAAGTAGCCAGCTATGTGTTGCAATTCCAAGGTACCACGCCTGCCGAACCTAAAGAACCACAAGGTGATTTATGGGCTCCGGAAGGACAAACCGCTCCTACAGAAGCCCCAGAAGCTCCTGCTACCCCAAACGAACCTGAAGCAGAAACAGTAGTAGATTCTACTGCCACTGCCTCAGTGCAATAACCTAAATTATGGATACTCCGGAACAAGAAACATTTAGAGATTCTATTGGCACTGTCACTAAGGAAGGGAAACGCGCATGGGTATACCCTAAAAAACCAAGTGGACCTTATTACGACAAACGTAAATTGGTAAGCTATGCTTTGTTGGCGTTTCTATTCTTGGCACCCTTTATTAAAATTAATGGCAACCAGTTTTTACTGTTCAATGTGCTGGAAAGGCGCTTCAACATTTTCTCGTTCCCATTTTGGCCACAGGATTTCTATTTGTTCGTGATTGCTATGGTGATTGGCATTTTGTTCATCACCTTGTTCACGGTAGGTTTCGGACGTATCTTTTGCGGGTGGATCTGTCCACAGACCATTTTTATGGAAATGGTCTTCCGCCGTATTGAATATTGGATTGATGGTGATCGCGGCAAACAAATGCGCTTGGACAGACAACCTTGGAATGCCGAAAAAATTAGAAAGCGTGCTTTAAAATGGAGCATCTTTTTATTGATTTCCTTCCTTATTGCCAATGTATTTTTAGCCTATCTTATTGGTGGCGACAAGCTTCTTTCCAATATTATGGACGGTCCTTTCGAGCATTTGGGCACCTTGTTTCCGTTGCTCATTTTTACGGGAGTATTCTATTTTATATTTGCTTGGTTCAGGGAACAAGTATGTATCATTGCCTGTCCTTATGGAAGGTTACAAGGCGTACTTTTGGATACCAAATCCATTGTGGTGGCTTACGACGATAAACGTGGTGAAGGCGAAAACGGAAGAAAAAAATTCAGAAAGAATGAAGACCGTCAAGCCCTTGGACATGGCGATTGTATCGATTGTTTGCAATGCGTGCATGTATGTCCTACCGGAATAGACATTAGAAACGGGACACAGTTGGAATGCGTAAACTGTACTGCATGTATTGATGAATGCGACCATATCATGGAAAGTATCAACCTTCCAAAAGGATTGATTAGATATGCCAGTGAAGATGAAATTGAGAAGAAGGAAAAGTTCAAACTTACCCTTCGTATGAAAGGCTATATTGCGGTTCTTACCATATTGATTGGATTCTTAATCGGTCTTTTGGCATTGCGAAGCGATGTAGAAGCGACCATTTTAAGATTACCAGGACAATTATATGAACATAAGGATGATAATATTATCAGCAATGTCTTCACCTATAAATTGGTAAACAAAACATCTAAGGACATTGAAAACATAAGTTTCAAACTAAGAAATTATGAAGGCACCATTAATTTGGTGTCGGCCAAGGATAAGTTTGATGTGCCCGGACAGGACCTTTCAGAAGGAACATTGTTTATTGAAATTAAACAAGGAGATTTAAAAGGAGACAAAAACAAATTGACCATTGATGTTTACAGCAACGATGAATTGATTGAAACAACAACGGTTAATTTTTTAGGTCCTAGAAGTTATAAATAATCTAAAAACTATAAGCTATGAAATTTAATTGGGGAACAGGTATTGTAATTGCCTTTATAGCTTTTATGAGCTTTATACTCTACTTTGTGGTGATAATGAGTAAAAATAGAAATGACCACCATTTAGTAACCGAAGATTACTACCAACAGGAATTGGAATTCCAACATGATATTGACAAACTCAACAATGCCAAAAATTTGGAAGAAAACTTGCGTTGGCAAAAAACAGATAGTGGAATGCTCATCAGTTTTCCTGAAAGTTTGGAAACCCAAAAAATCGCGGGAAATATAGAATTGTACCGCCCTTCCAACAAGCATTTGGATTATAAAACAGCCATTGAGCTTACGGACCATACGGTCTTGATTCCTAATGACCGCCTTTTGGAAGGACGTTGGGACATAAGAATAGACTGGACTTATAACAACACACCTTATTTGTACAAACAGCAAATAGTTTACTAAAATGCTCTGGACGGCCTTTATATTGGGATTATTGGGAAGTTTACACTGTGTAGGCATGTGCGGGCCCATTGCCTTTATGCTGCCTGTAGACCGCTCTAATACCACAAAAAAAGTGGGGCAAATTGCTATTTACCACTTGGGCCGAATTTTGGCCTATAGTATTATGGGCTTTGTTTTTGGACTCATTGGAAAAAGCCTCTATCTCTTCGGGATCCAACAACAGCTCTCAATTGCCATCGGGATTTTGATGATCTTGGCGATCTTACTTCCCCAAGGGAAATTCAGTACCTCCCGACTTACGGCTCCCATTTTTAAGGTCATTTCAAAAATTAAACAAAATCTAGGCAATGCGCTACAAAAAAGAACTGCCGACACCTTTTTAACCATCGGCTTTCTAAATGGATTTTTACCCTGCGGATTAGTATACATGGCCATCTTTGGGGCCATTGCCAACCAAAACATGTTAGAGGGGAGTTTGTATATGGCGCTTTTTGGTTTAGGTACGGTTCCTTTAATGACCTCTGCCATTTATCTAGGAAAGTTCCTCAGTTCAGAAGTAAAACAACGCATTCAAAAAGCCATTCCGGTATTCGTGGTTATTATCGGTCTAATGTTTATCCTTAGGGGCTTAGGCTTGGGCATCCCTTACCTTTCTCCAGCACCGTCTACTCCTATGGCCAGTAGCCATATAGAGTGTCACTAAACAAAAAAAAGGGTTGGAACATTCCAACCCTTTTCGTTTTCTTTTATCTAAACTTAGATCTTGAAAGTCAACACAGGCAATGATGCATGGTTGGCAATATCTTCAGAGATACTTCCTTCAAAGAAATGTAAAAAGCCAGTTCTACCATGTGTAGCCACAGCAATTAAATCGGCGTTGATTTTGTTGGCATAATTAAATACCCCTCCTTCAACGGTATAATCATTAACAACAGCTACGTTGTCTTTTTGATCTAAATTACCATCGGTCTTGTTCAAGAAGTTGGTGATCTTCTCTTCGATTTCATCAGAATTTCTAAAACTGTCTGAAGGCAAGTTCACATAAAGAATATGAGGAGTCACTTTCATAGCTTTGAAAAGGGACATGGCCTTTTTATACACGCCATAAGTTTTGCTAGAGAAATCGCAAGCAAACACGGCATTGTTAAATTCTACATTGGCCAATTTTTCCTTCACAACCAATACAGGTACATCAGAATGTCTTACCACCTTCTCGGTATTGGATCCTACAAAGATTTCAGAGAAACCACTAGCTCCCTTAGATCCCATAACGATTAAGTCTACACTATGGCTTGCGGCCACTTCTGCCAATTCACTAAATACTTTAAAGTGCTTTACTACAGGGGTCACTGTTAAACCTTCCAAATAAGGTTTGTCCAAGAAAGTTTCAAATTTCTTTTCGGCTATCTTTAAGAAAAATACGGCCTTTTCTCCCTGCTCAAGGTCTCCTGTATTTAAAACCGCCTCAGAAATTTCAAGCATGTGCATTACCAATATTTCACTATCATGCTCTCTGGCTATGGCTGCCGCTGCTTCCAATGCATATTCAGAATATTCAGAGAAGTCAACGGGAACGATAATTTTTTTCATTGTAATAAGTAGTTTAGGTTATGTTTTTTCCAAGGATAAAATTACGATTTTTATTCAGCTTTTACGTACAATGACCATGAAATTAACATCGAAAACCTTATTTATTTACAATCAAAACTGTGGTTCCTAGGCTTCAAATAAATTTTAGTATTCTTCATATAATCCTTAACTTTCGGTAAAATTCAAACCAAATTAACAATGAAAGCATCAATCTTAATAGTTCCTATATTGGCAGTTAGCCTTTTTATGGGATGTAAAAACGATCATAAAAAAACAATGGAAGGTACTGAGCAAGAAAGTACCGAAACGGTAACCACACCGGAGAAAACAGAGATGGATAATCACGCTGCCGAAACAAAAAAAATTAAGGTGAGATTGGAGCCAAAAAGTAAAAGCAATGTTTCTGGAAATGTCCTTTTTAAGGAAGTTGATGGGATTGTATCCATGGTAGCCGTATTCGACGGATTGAGCGAGGGGGAACATGCCATCCACTTACATGAAAAAGCAGACTGCTCTGCAGAGGATGGGACTTCAAGTGGTGGTCACTGGAACCCAACGGCACAACCTCATGGCAAATGGGGCAGCTCCGAAGGTTACCATAAAGGGGATATTGGCAACTTTACAGCCGATGCCAAAGGCCATGGTACCATTTCTTTTAGTACCGATGAATGGTGTATTGGTTGTGGCGATCCTTCCAAAGACATTTTAGGAAAAGCCGTAATTGTACATCAAGGTACAGACGATTTCACCACACAACCTACAGGTAACGCTGGTGGTCGTGTAAGCTGTGGCGGTATTATTGAGTAAGAAAATAATGTTCACCAATAGAAGTGAATTTCCACTTTTAACAACATAAAAAAGATGTCCTGAATGGGCATCTTTTTTTTATGCCCATAAAACTCCCAAAAACTGCTCGAAACCACCTGTTTTACTAGCAAATTCCATTATCCATAAATTCTTTCACAATCGGTTGCGTTTTTCATGAAAATTACCCTATTTTTTTTGTAGATTGCAAAGAGATTATTTCTGCAAGCCGAAAATTGAAAAGGCAGCAACAGATGGATTCGCTGAAGTAATAATCCACAAAAACTAACTTCTAACCCATAATTAAACTACTTGTAGAATGACTTCAGATTCTCAAAAGCTCTCCGTAATGGAAAAGGTTGGCTTCGCCTTGGGAGATTTGGCCGCCAATCTTGTATTTCAAACCTTAATTACTTACCTAGCCTTTTTCTACACCGATATTTACGGCTTGGACAACAACCATGCCTCGGTAATCATGCTCACTGTTGGCCTTGTGGCCGCCTTTGTTTTCAACCCTATCATTGGGGCCGTGGCCGACAGAACTCAATCCCGCTGGGGAAAATTCAGACCTTGGATCCTTTATACCGCGGTTCCCTTGGGTGTTGTGGCGCTTTTGGCCTTTACAACTCCCGACTTCTCTTATAAAGGTAAAGTTATTTGGGCCGTAGTAACCTATACCCTACTCCTTTTATTATATGCCGCCAACAACTTGCCATATTCGGCCTTGAGCGGTGTGATTACCGGAGATATGAAGGAACGCAACAGTATGTCAGCCTATCGTTTTGTAGCTGTTATGTTTGCGCAGTTCTTTGTACAGGTGCTCATGCTCCCCATTATCATGTATGTGGGGGAAGGCGATAAGGCTGCCGGGATAGAAACTGTAATGACCTGGTTGGCCATTATTGGAACAGTAATGCTACTCATCACTTTTGCCTCAACCAAGGAACGTATTGTCCCTAAACCTGAGCAACAGGCAAGTTTAAAGGAAGACCTATCCGATTTGTTTCAAAACAGACCTTGGGTCATCATGCTATCCTTAACCATTTTGATTTTTATCACTTTGGCCATGAAAGGTGGCTCGTATGTGTATTATTTCAACAATTATGTCGATCAGACAACCTTGACCGAATACATCAGTCCTATTTTGGATATGATGTCCAACATGGGGATCAATTTCTTTGGTTCCGATCCTGTATCCGCAGGCTTTGGATTGTTCAATGCTGGGGGCATTATCTTTATGATAATAGGAATTACCATCTCCAAAAAACTGGCTGACAAATATGGTAAACGGGATGTATTTGGCATCGCTCTATTCATCTCAACCCTATTTATCATTGCCTTTTACTTTTTTCATCCCAAAAGTGTCGGCTTGATGTTTTGGTCGCAAATCCTCCATGGCTTTTTCTATGGCATCACCATTCCTATCCTTTGGGCCATGATAGCCGATGTAGCCGATTACTCGGAATGGCGTACCAATAGACGTGCCACTGCCATCATTTTTTCTGCCATGATGGTGGGCCTTAAAGCCGGTTTAAGTATTGGTGGTGCCTTGGTAACCTGGATTTTGGGAAGATATGGCTATATTAACAAGGATATGGTACCTGCAGGTCAGGAAATCATACAACCCGAAAGTGTGGCACAAGGAGCGAAAATGTTGGTAAGTATCTATCCTGCCATTCCATTTTTGATAGGCGCTGCCATCTTGTTTTTCTATGTCATCAATAAGCAAATGGAGACCCAAATTGAAAACGACCTAAAAGCACGTAGATAATCAATTTCAAATTACAAGGATTATGAAACTTAAATATCTTCTTCTTTCTCTTCTGATTGTAGGCTGCAAGGCAAAAGAATCTAAAGATACCAAGATTGAAAAGCCTCAAGAAATCACTTCTTTGAAGGAAGCTTTAAAAAGTGATTTTTATATTGGCACAGCACTTAATGTGAATCAAATCCATGAACGGAATGCGGCCACCGATAGTGTAATCAAAACCCATTTCAATGCCATTGTTGCAGAAAACTGTATGAAATCGGGACTGATCCACCCTGAAAAAAACACCTACTTTTGGGAGGATGCCGATGCCTTCGTCAATTTTGGAATGCAGAACAACATGTTCATTACAGGGCATACCCTGGCATGGCATTCGCAAACACCTCCATGGCTGTTTGTAGACGACCAAGGGAATGATGTCACTAGAGAAGAATTGATTGCACGTATGACAGATCATATTACCACCCTCATGACCCGTTACAAAGGCAAAGTAAAAGGTTGGGATGTGGTAAATGAAGCCCTCAATGAAGATGGTACAATGCGAGAGAGTAAATTCTACACCATCATCGGGCCAGATTGGGTGGAAATTATGTTTGGCATTGCGCAGAAAGTAGATCCTGATACGGAGCTTTACTACAACGACTACAACCTTTCCAATCCTGAAAAACGCCAAGGCACTGTCAATTTGGTAAAATCCATTCAGGAAAAAGGGATTAAAGTGACTGGAATAGGTATGCAAAGCCACGTGTCTATGGACAACCCCGACTTAAAAGTATATGAAGAAAGTATTGAAGCCTTTTCAAAATTGGGCACCGTGATGATTACCGAATTTGATCTTTCGGTGTTAAAATGGCCCAACAGACAAATGACGGCAGATATTTCGGAACGTGCTGCCTATATGGAGAAAATGGATCCTTTTAAAACAGGATTGCCAGATTCTATGTCCATGGCCCAACAGGAACGTTTCCAAAAAGTGTTCAATATATGGAAGAAACACAGCAAAAGCATTACAAGGGTAACCACTTGGGGCGTTAACGATGGGAATTCTTGGAAAAATGACTTCCCAATTCCTGGAAGAACCGATTACCCTCTGTTATTTGATAGAAATAACAAGGCAAAGCCTATTGTAACCGACCTTATTAAACAGGCTAATACCACAAACACCACAGCTCATGAATAAAATAGCCAGACATCTCGTAAAACATATTTACACAGCCGATCCTTCGGCTCATGTATTCAACGGAAAACTATACATCTATCCTTCACACGACATTGATGCAGGTGAAGCCTTTGACGATTTAGGAAGTCACTTTGATATGGAAGATTACCATGTATTTTCAATGGACGCTCCTGATAGCGAAGCTGTAGATCATGGGGTGGCTTTGCACGTAAAAGATGTGCAATGGGCAGAAAAACAAATGTGGGCACCAGATGCCGCCGAAAAGGACGGCACCTATTACCTTTATTTTCCGGCCAAAGACCGTGAAGGGATTTTTAGAATTGGTGTGGCCGTAAGCAACTCACCAACGGGACCTTTCACCCCACAGCCAGATGCCATCAAAGGCAGCTTTTCCATAGATCCTGCCGTATTTAAAGATAAAGATGGGGAACACTACATGTATTTTGGAGGTCTTTGGGGTGGACAATTGCAGCGTTGGAGAACAGATCATTTCAATGCCGATGAACCAGAAAGTCCTTTTGCCCATATCCCACAAGATCACGAACCTGCTCTCTGCCCTAAAGTGGCCAAACTAACCGGTGACCTATTGGAATTTGCCGAAATGCCAAAGGATTTGCTCATCTTGGATAAACTTGGTGAGCCACTAAAAGCAGGTGACCACAATCGTCGATTTTTCGAAGCCGCTTGGATGCACTATCACAACGGAAACTATTATTTTTCTTATTCTACTGGAGATACTCACATGCTGTGCTATGCTATTGGCGACAATCCCTATGGTCCATTTACCTATGCCGGAGTCATCTTAACACCTGTGGTTGGTTGGACGACTCACCATAGCATCTGCAAGTTTGAAGACAAATGGTATTTGTTCCATCACGACAGTAAATTATCGGATGGTGTCACCCATTTAAGGAGCATTAAAATGGTAGAATTACAGCACAGACCAGATGGTACTATTGAAACCCTGGATGGTATGATGGAATAATTCCATTCATTTCAGAAAAGTAAGACAGCATAAGCTAATTTGATTTGGAAGTCACTTCGGATTTAAGATTAAAAAGTATCTTTACACCTTAAATTTTTCAGAAAAGCCTATGAACCCGTCTGCCAATGGTTGGATTAAAAAATGTCTTAAGGAAGTTTCCAAAAACGACACCTTCCTTAACCATGGTGACTATCAATTTTATGAGTCCTTAAAACATTGTGGGTTTATTTATGGTAGCAATGTAGAAGTAGTACTCAATGGCATTTACAATAGGGATTTCTCCCACGAAGAGCTTGGAAAAGTCAACCTTTTATTGGCCTTTTATTATGTGCACCACCTTCAAAAAGAACCTCAAAACTTTATTGATAGTGTAGTTGGATTTTACAATACCATTGCTGCTTACAAAAGTTCCTTTTTTGAAGATTTATTGGGTGAAAAAACCTCATCTGAACTACTGGAGAGCATCATCGACAAACGCGTGCATATCGATGATAATATCATCACCAAAAACTTCAATTATTTTATTACGAACGCCTTGTTGTTTGTAGATGTTTTGGCTTACCAAAAATTCCTTAGTACCCACAACATTACAGAAGCGTATATCAAGCAAATGGAAGCTTGTATAGAAACCATCGTGGTAACGGTGTTTGATTATAAAGCTGAAAAATCGCAATATGATAGAAGTTTGATTAAGTTACTCAAGGCTTCTTTACGCTACCAAAACAAAGAAGCGTTGAGTTATGAAGATGTCATTAACTGTATGGAAAGCCCACTCTCAAAATTTTACATTACCGATGTGGTTTGTATGGCCTTTTGGAGTGATAAGGTTATTGATACGGAAGAACAGAAGTTTTTAAAACGTTTCGGAAAGGATCTGCAATTGCCCGATACGGTCATTCAACAATCTGTGAAAGATATCGATTTGTTTTACAAAACCAACAAGGATAAAATAGCCCTATTGAATTCCAAAAACATTGTGCAGAGCTTTTACGACAATTCCAGCAGAATGGTCAGCAAGCTTATAAAACGCAACAGCAAACGCTTGTTGAAGGAATTGAAACAGAGCAAGGAATTAATGGTCCTACTTACCAAATCAACCACCCGACCACTTACTGATGAAGAACAGAAAAAGGTGACCGATCAACTTTTGGACATCATCAAAACCATCCCAAGTTTGGCCATTTTTTTATTACCCGGCGGTATGTTGCTCTTGCCTATTTTTATAAAATTCATTCCTAAAATGCTCCCATCGGCTTTTGATGATAACCGAGTCGAAGAGGATTAATTAGAACAACTATTCCAACCAATCCTTAAAATCCCTAACACGTTCTCGGGCCACAATAACCTCATGTTCCCTAAAGCTCCCCAACTTGATCTGCAATCTGGAATTGGTATAACTAATCATGTCCTGTATGGCATTGATGTTGACAAAAAACTTTCGGTTGATCCTGAAAAACAGGTCGGGGTCCAACTCCTGTTCCAGTTGCTCCAAGGTGGTATCCAATAAATAATTGCGTCCTTCCGCCGTATGGGCATAGGTCCCTTTGTTTTCACTATAAAAACATTCAATGCTCTCCGTGCTTATCAATTTTAAATGTTGGCCAACTTTCACTGAAAAACGCTTTTTATAATCACGTTCTATAGGATTCACCAACAGCTTTTTGATGGCTTCAAAATCCAAACTCATCAAGCCTTGTTGGGGCAAACGCTGTTGGTATTTTTCCACAGCTTTTTTTAGCTCTGCTTCGTCAATAGGTTTCAGAAGGTAATCAATACTGTTCAACTTAAAAGCCCTAAGGGCATATTCATCGTAGGCCGTTGTGAATATAATGGGTGAGGTAATGGATACAGCTTCAAAGATTTCAAAGGACAATCCATCACTCAACTGGATATCCAAAAAAATCAAATCCGGATGTGGATTGGATTGAAACCAAGTAATAGATTCTTCCACGGAATGTAACAAGGTATCTACCTTCACCCCTATATTGTCCAACATACGCTGCAGGCGTCTTGCCGAGGGTTTTTCGTCCTCAATTATCAGTGTGTTCATTGCCATTTTTGCTGATCTTTTTCCATAAACTCCCTTATTTTTCGTTCTTCCCAATGCTTGCCAAACAAGAGGTCGGGGCCAAATACTCCAAAGGCATGGAAGCCTAAGCCTATTCCCCAGAAAATGGCCGTAGCAAAGGTGCCAAAATTCCAGATATTTCCGTGACTTGAAATAGCAATGGTAATGATGATGAATAAATTGACGATTACATAGGACGCCAAATGCCAATAAAATCCAACCAGTTTTTCAACTTTTTTCTTTGCTCTTAAATAAGCTTCTTCCTTGTAGATATAAGTATCCTCCAAGCGCGGCGGAAACTTATCGTTGTTTTGATACGGTTCCATGATCAGCTCCATTTTTGTTGATTTTCTTCTTCTTTCATAAACTCCTTAATCTTCCTACTTTCCCAATTTTGGCCCAAAATACCATCGTTGACAAAGACATTGTATGCTTGAAAAATAAGGCCCATGCCCCATCCCAAAAGTGGGAACCAAAACCAATGGAAGCCCCAAAAGGTTTTGTAGTTGATAAAGATTAAAAAAGGAATTACGAGTAGGTAAGAGATCAAACTGTAATAAAATCCCTTTAGGTTGTCTACATGTTTTCTGGCTCGCAAATAGCTGTCGTCAAATTGCGAAGCGGGTTGTAATGATGGTCTCATAACGGATATTTTTTTGGACAGCATGGGAATAGCCACTGAGAACTTTCCCTGCTGTTGGTGAATACTAACGGTTTTACTGGTAAGCAATTCGTAGCGTTGTTTTATGTTTTCAAGCCCTACACCGCTACCTCGCTTAACTATTTGTTTGGGCTGTAAATTATTCTCCACTATAAGCGCTCCTTCACGCTCATAAATAGTGATGTATAGTGGTTTTGAACTGGTAACCATATTGTGCTTCACAGCATTTTCCAAGAGCAATTGCAAGGACAGCGGCACTACTTTGTATTCGGGATTGGAAGCCCTTTCCGGAATATCAAACACAATGCTGTCTTCAAAACGCATCTTCAACAAAGTCATATAGGTTCTGGCGAAGTCCAACTCCTCATCAACAGTTACCAAATCTTTGTTCTTTTGCTCCAACACATAGCGATACACTTTGGAAAGCGAGGTGGTAAACTGTTGGGCACTCTCTGGATTTTCCTCAATCAAACTGGTAAGCACATTCAAACTGTTGAACAAAAAATGGGGATCCAACTGGTTTTTTAGCGCATCGAATTTTGCACTGGCCGTTCCTGCAATAACTTGCTGCTCCTTGATCTTATTCTTTTGGTACCGATTGTAGAAAAAGATCACATGAAAAATAGCGATAACGGTCAAGGTGATCCACAGTCCAAATTTATAGGCTTCAAGTGTTTCCTGTTCCCAAAAGCTTCCAAAGGAATGTCCATTGAATACCATGGCCGTCAAGGCTCTTAACACAAACAAACCAATTAAGGTGATGATAGTAGCCCCCAATACACCTACTACAATTCGCTTGAGGTAATGCTTCCATTGAAAGCGCTCCAAATATTGAAAAAAATACATATTGGAGTAGCCCAATACAAAGGCGTACAATTGGTAAAACACAAAGTCAATGACATAATCGGTGATGCTTTTATTGGTAAATCCACCGTAAAGTAAATTGCCAAATACAAATATCGCACAGCCAATACCAAAGGCGATAAAGAAAGATTTCATTGACTTGCTCATGATGTTATGCTAGTGTTTTTCTTGACAGGATTCTGCCAGCAATTGTTCCAACCTTTGCTGCCCCCAATTGGGATGAAAAGGCGTCTCAGGTTTAAAGGTAGCAAAAAGTTCCAAGGCATGGTTTAGGTCCTTACAAAATGGTGAGGTATCCTGCCCAAAATATTTGGCACTGCCTATCTCCCACTCTGCCTTCCCATAAACCGCCCTAGGATTATCGGGTGCCAATTGTTTGGCTTTGGCATACAGTTCACTAATCTTTGCTGAGTATTTCATACCATAAGTCATCCCGTCAAACACCACCCAATTGGTCAACAAATGGGCCTGAAGCACTAAAATCTCTGGATTGTCCTTACTGATACTCTTGGCTGTATTTAAGTGCTCTTGTGCCTTGTCCAATTGCGCCTTTAACACAACAGCATCCTTTTCCTCCCAACTTTTTAAGCTGTTTATTTGGGCAATATAATAGTGGGGTAACCATTGGTCTGGTTCGGCATTGGCTATGCGTTCAAACAGGTTTTCGGCCTCAGTCCATTGATTGGCCTCCCATAAACTAAAGGCCTTTTGCATGCCCTTTTCAAAATTGGATTGTGCCTGGGTGAGACTTCCCAAAAGCAACAAAATGATGTAAAAAAAATGTTTCATGATGCTAAGTTTTAATGTTGAAACAAATATCCTGCACTTAAGGAAGCTTTTAAAAATAAGCTTACCGAACTGTAACTTTTAAAAGCTGAATTGTGAGCTTCTTCCAATTTCCCAAAAGTGAGTATCTTTAAATTTCATAACTTTCAAATCTAAAATCTCAATTCATGCGAATCCTTCTCTTCCTTTTATGTGCAGCTTTAATGTCTTGCGGACATACGTCCTCAGAAAAGAAAATTGACCAAACCTATAAAGAAGAGATTGCTGAATTTTGGAAGTCTAAAAATGAGGTAAGAAAGGACAACTATCTACAGTTATCTGGCTTGTTAAAACTTATAGATAGTAGTACTGTTTTTGGCCTGAATACCTCCAACCAACCTTCCACCAAAAAGGAAGCCCTGCAAACCATCTTTGGCAATTATACACAACTAGGTGATAGTCTCATATTCACTCCAGCTGAAACCAAAATTATTACGGTAGAGGCCGATACCATATCAGCTAGACTCCCCATGGTTTTTGATAGCTACGGAAGCTCACAAATGCTACATCAAGAGCATATAAAATGGCAAATTATTACCCGAGGGGGTAACCGCTATATTCGGGTTTGGGATGCAAAGAATCCGGCCATAGACGCTTTTAAAGGTTTTGAAACCTTCCCTTTAAATCCAAATTTTATCCTAGAAGGGCAATTTACCTATTACGACCAAACCCAAACTAAAGATGTAGCATCCAAATTAGGCTATATGCATGCCACAGATTTTGCCGGTTTTGTAAGTTTTGAATTTGAAGATAAAGAATACAAACTCGACACCGAAGCCGATGGTTTTATCATGTTAGGCGATGCCACTTCCGGCAATACCACTTATGGTGGCGGACGCTACTATGTCTTGGAAATACCAAGTACCAATGGTCCTGTTACTATTGATTTCAATAGGCTATACAATCCGCCTTGCGCCTATTGCGCCTTTACCACTTGCTTGATACCACCAAGTCAAAACCAATTGCCGTTCGAAATTTTAGCAGGAGAAACAACCAATAGATTATAATATCATGAAAAATACATGCTTCCTTATATGCACCATCGTGTTTACCTTAGTGAACTGTGGTTCAAAACCAAATAAAACAACCCAGAACATGGAATCTTTTACAATTGGGGAAGGCAGCCTCTATGGAAATGGAGACGAAGGCATTCCCAAGCAACAGATCATTATTAATACCGAAGCAGAATGGCATGCTCTAAAGGAACAAATGGATAGTGTAAATACTGTATCACAGCAATTTACTCATAAGGATGTTGATTTTAAAACCCATCAAGTTATTGCGGTATTTGAAAATGTGAAGACCACAGGAGGGTACCATATCGACCTCAATTTGGAAACTTCCAAAACCCAACGCACTATTACCGTGACCACCAAAGCGCCGGAAGGCATGGCCACCACCGTCATGACCCAACCCTTTAAAATCATGGCCATTCCACGAATGGAAACCCCCATAATATTTCAATAAAAAAAGCACCTCAATGAGGTGCTTTCCCTTTTTATATATAAGACTGGATTACTTTACATCCATCAATTCTACGTCGAATACCAAAGTAGCGTCACCAGGAATCACACCTCCAGCACCACGACTTCCATACCCCAAATCGCTAGGGATTACAAATCGTGCTTTGTCTCCTACTTGCAACAGACCGATACCTTCATCCCATCCAGCAATCACCTGACCAACACCAACGGTAAATTCCAAAGGTTGGTTGCGCTTATAGGAAGAATCGAACACGGTACCATCAGCCAATTGACCTTTATAGTGTACGGCAACAGTCTTTCCTTTTTCCGCTTTTTTACCAGCTCCCTTCTGGATGATTTGGTAACGCAAACCGCTAGCAGTTTCTTCAAAACCAGCAGCCAACTTATCCAACTCTGCTCTCTTAGCTTCACGCTCGGCAGCAATACGCTTTTCACGAGACCCTTCAAAAGTTCTAAAAGCTTCAATAGCATTAAAGTTTTCAGCAGCTTCACCTATACGGATAATTTCAACCGCATCCATAACATCTCCTTGGGAAATAGCATCAACCACATCCTGACCTTCTACCACTTTTCCAAATACGGTATGCATATTGTCCAACCAAGGAGTCTCTACATGCGTGATAAAAAACTGGCTACCATTGGTTCCAGGACCGGCATTGGCCATAGACAATACACCAGGACCATCGTGCTTCAAGTCTGGGTGGAATTCATCGTCAAATTTATACCCTGGACTTCCAGTTCCTGTTCCTTGAGGACATCCTCCTTGAATCATAAAGTCTGGAATTACTCTGTGAAATTTCAACCCATTATAATAAGGTGTTCCCTGTGGCTTTGCCGAATTTTCCAAATTTCCTTCTGCCAAGGCCACAAAGTTTCCAACCGTTCCCGGTACTTTTTCAAATTCTAAAGCAACCAATATGTCGCCTTTGCTTGTATTAAATTTTGCGTATAAACCGTCTTGCATTGTCTTTGTATTTTGTTTCGATGTGCAAAGATACTAAACTATGGTTGAAGCAGAAAGCTTCCCTAAAGAAGATGCATTGTCTTAAAGGTGAAAAACGCTTTAGAAAAACAGACGGCATTTAGCACTAATACTTTTTGGAAAGGCCTTTTTGAAAACCTAGATTTGCAATGATCTAACAGATACCTATGAAATTTTCATTTACCAAACTAAAAGCGGCCTTTGGAGACTCCAAAAACATGGAAAAATTGCACGCTGACGGTTATACCCAAAACATTATCAACGATATCAAAGACGAGCCTTTTGCAGTTGGCGCAGAGAACGTGTGCTATGCGGGCATTACCGAATTGGGAGGCTACCATTTTTTACAGACCATTATCGTTGGAAGTTTTCATATCAAAACCATCAAAGGGGCACGATTGACCATTAATGGGAAAGATTTTAAAATGGTCATGACTTCTGACATGGAAGAATTGGAATCTGAGCATTCAGACGTTTCCAATCGAAGCATCACACGCATCGATTTTGCCATTGAAAAGGAAGATATGGCTAAATTCAAAAAATCTAACATCAAAAGTTTGTTGTTGGAAGCCAAAAAACACCGCATCCCTTTTGATATCTATAAACCTTCAAAAGAAGCTTAAAACTATATCGTCATTGACTACGTCGAATTTGCGATTTCAGAATGAAGTGAAACAAAATGAAAAAACAAAAAGGGAGCCAATGGCTCCCTTTTACTATAATTTAAAGGCATGCTATTTAATTAGCTACCTCACTAATAAACTTGATACGATACAAACGTAGTTCCTCATCGTCGTAATCTCCATCAAACTCCTCGATGGCATCGGATATTTTATCGGTTTCAGAATCCATAAAATACTCATGGATTTCCTCTTGTTGGTCTTCATCCAAGATTTCGTCAATCCAATAATCGATATTCAGTTTGGTCCCCGAATATACAATGGCTTCCATCTCCTTGATAAACTCGCCCATGCTCATTCCTTTGGAAGCAGCAATGTCATCCAACGGCAACTTTCTATCCACATTTTGAATGATAAAAAGTTTTAAAGCCGAATTGGTTCCGGTACTCTTCACCACCATATCGTCAGGACGGATGATATCGTTTTCTTCCACATAACGGGCAATCAATTCGATAAAGTCCTTTCCATATTTCTTGGCCTTTCCTTCTCCAACGCCATGAACATAGCTAAGTTCTTCAATAGTCATAGGATACTTAAGGGCCATATCCTCCAAAGAAGGGTCTTGGAAAATCACAAAAGGTGGCACGCCCAATTTTTTGGCATTGCGCTTACGCAAGTCCTTGAGCATTCCCATAAGTTTTTCATCGGCCACCGCTCCTCCAGATTTGGCAGCAGTTACAATACTTTCATCGGTAGTTTCATCAAACACATGGTCTTCCGTCATCATAAAAGAGATAGGCTCCTTTAAATAAGCCTTCCCTGCTTTGGACAAACGCATCACGCCATAGGTTTCGATGTCCTTTCTTAAATAACCGGCTACCAACAATTGGCGTATCAAGGCCATCCAATAACGTTTGTCGTGATGGCTTCCAATACCAAAAAATGGCTGGTCATCGGTTTTATGTGACGCAATTAAAGCGTTGGAACGCCCAAGCAACACATGTACCAAATCCTTGGCCTTATATTTTTCATTGGTCTTTTTAACAGTTTCCAAAACAGTCACCACGTCCTCTTGGGCCTCGTGCTGTTTCTTAGGGTGGCGTACATTGTCATCCATGTCGCCTCCTTCACCAGTGGCATTATCAAATTCTTCCCCGAAATAATGAAGAATGAATTTACGGCGCGACACCGAACTTTCAGCAAAGGCAACGACCTCTTGCAATAAGGCATGCCCAATTTCCTGTTCGGCTACTGGTTTCCCAGCCATAAATTTCTCTAGCTTTTCAATATCTTTATAGGCATAAAACGCCAAACAATGGCCTTCGCCACCATCACGTCCTGCCCTACCGGTTTCCTGATAATAACTTTCAATACTTTTTGGCATGTCATGATGAATCACAAAACGTACATCTGGTTTGTCAATCCCCATGCCAAAGGCAATAGTAGCCACTACCACATCCACATCTTCCATCAAGAACATGTCTTGGTGCTTAACCCTTGTTTTAGGATCCAGCCCTGCGTGATACGGCACTGCCTTAATCCCATTTACTTGAAGTACCTGCGCTAATTCCTCTACTCGCTTTCTGCTCAAACAATACACAATCCCCGATTTACCTTCGTTCTGTTTGATAAATCGAATGATGTCCGCATCCACTTGTTTAGTCTTAGGGCGTACTTCGTAATACAGGTTTGGACGGTTAAAGGAAGCCTTAAACAGATTGGCATCCGTAATGTCCAAACTTTTCAGGATGTCCTCCTGTACCTTAGGCGTGGCCGTAGCAGTCAACCCTATGATAGGAATGTTCTCCCCTATACGTTTAATAATGTGTCTTAAATTGCGATATTCTGGTCTAAAATCGTGACCCCATTCACTGATACAGTGGGCCTCATCTACCGCCATAAAGGAAATAGGCACCGAGCGTAAAAACTCCACGGTTTCTTCCTTGGTCAACGACTCTGGTGCTACATACAATAATTTGGTAATGCCGTTAGTGATATCTGATTTAACACGGCGAACTTCGGTTTTGTTTAGTGAAGAATTCAGTACATGGGCAATGCCTTCATTGTCCGAAATCCCCCTGATAGCGTCAACTTGGTTCTTCATTAACGCAATTAATGGCGACACTATAATAGCTGTTCCATCCTTGATAAGGGCTGGAAGTTGATAGCAAAGCGACTTCCCTCCTCCGGTGGGCATGATTACAAACGTATTATGCCCTTCAACAATACTTTGAATTACAGGCTCTTGCAATCCTTTGAATTTAGAAAATCCAAAGTACTGCTTCAGCGCTGAATGCAAGTCAATTTCTTTGATACTCATTAATCCCTATTAGTATTTTATATACATTTGCATAGATTAAAGATATGAATTTCTTTAACCGCTTCAAACCATAAAATTAATAAATTTTGAACATAAAAAACGACATCCTTAAAACCGCGAAAAGAACCATTGATTTAGAGAGGGATGCTATAGATAACTTAGGCCAGCTGCTGAATGACGACTTTGCAGATGCTGTGTCTTTAATATACAATTCCAAGGGTCGTGTCATCATCACTGGAATAGGAAAAAGTGCCATTATTGCCAATAAAATTGTTGCCACCTTAAACTCCACCGGAACCCCTTCGGTATTTATGCATGCTGCCGATGCCATCCATGGTGATTTGGGGTTGATTTTGGAAGACGATATTGTAATTTGTATTTCAAAAAGCGGGAATACTCCAGAAATTAAGGTCTTGGTGCCACTGATAAAAAATGCCAAAAACAAAATGATTGCCATTACGGGCAACGAAAACTCCTTTTTGGGGCAACAGGCCGATTACATTTTAAATGCCTATGTAGAACATGAAGCCTGTCCTAACAATTTGGCCCCAACAACCAGTACCACAGCCCAATTGGTAATTGGCGATGCCTTGGCTATTTGTTTATTGGAATTACGTGAATTTACCAGCAAGGACTTTGCCAAATACCACCCAGGTGGTGCTTTGGGAAAACGTCTATATTTAAGGGTTAGCGACCTTGCGTCCTTAAACCAAAAACCACAAGTAACCCCTGAGACCAATGTAAAACAGGTGATTATTGAAATCTCTGAGAAAATGTTGGGAGTCACTGCAGTAGTGGAAAACAACAGCATTCTTGGAATCATCACGGATGGGGATTTAAGACGTATGCTTACCAAAAATGAGTCCTTCATGCACCTTACTGCCAAAGACATCATGAGTCAAAACCCAAAGCGTATCGATTCTGATGCCATGGCTGTAGATGCTATGGAACTTATGGAAGCCAATGGCATTTCACAATTATTGGTGGAAGAAGAAGGCAAATATGCTGGGGTGGTACATTTACATGACTTGATTAAAGAAGGAATTATCTAATGGCGAAAAAGAACGTAAACGAAATGTCGTTCCTGGATCACCTTGAAGATCTAAGATGGCATTTAATAAGGATTACCTTGGCCATTCTATTGGGAGGAGTTGTGGCTTTTTTAATGAGTGATTTCATTTTTGACACCATCATCTTTGGTCCAAAAAAAATGAGTTTCCCTACCTACAAATACCTTTGTCAAATCTCCCAATTTATAGGAATAGACACCACCTTTTGTGCGGAGGAGCTTCCTTTTAGGATACAAAACCGCACCATGGGCGGACAGTTTTCTGCGCATATCTGGACCTCCATTTATGCAGGTTTGGTCATTGCCTTTCCTTATATAGTATACCAGTTGTGGCATTTTATAAGCCCGGGGTTGCACCCTAACGAACGCAAACATTCCCGTGGCTTTATTGTCATTACTTCCTTGCTGTTCTTTTTGGGAGTACTGTTTGGATACTATGTGGTAACGCCCTTGTCCATCAACTTCCTTGGGACCTACAACGTCAGCGCCGAGATTTCCAACGAAATAGATGTTAGCTCCTATGTGGCATTGGTAAGATCCTCTTCCATTGCCTCTGGTTTTGTATTTGAGTTACCCATCATCATCTACTTTTTAACAAAGGTAGGTCTGGTAACGCCACAGTTCTTAAAGAAATACCGCAAGTTTGCCTTGGTGTTGGTATTGATCCTTTCAGCCATCATCACGCCTCCAGACATTGCGAGTCAAATTATTGTGGCCATCCCAATTTTGCTCCTGTACCAAGTGAGCATCTATATTTCGGCAATTGTTATTAGAAACCAGAAAAAACAAACCACACATCATGGCTGATTTAGTAAACGAATTTAACGACTACCGCAGTCGTATGAACGATAGGATCTTGGCCGACAACAACAAGATCATCAAACGGATTTTCAATTTGGATACCAATGCCTATGCGGAAGGTGCTTTGGATGTAAAAACCAAAGAACTATTGGGCTTAGTGGCTTCTGCTGTTTTGCGCTGCGACGACTGTATCAAATACCATTTGCAAACTGCCTATAACGAAGGTTTGAGCAAAGAGGAAGTAAGCGAAGCCTTGGGCATTGCCACTTTGGTTGGGGGTACCATTGTCATTCCACATTTGCGTCGCGCCTACGAATTTTGGGAAGCTTTGGAAAACCAAGAATAAGGATTTTTCATCTCTAAAATTCATAGTCCGCCAACATATGTTGGCACTTGGTGATGCGTTATATAATAAAATTAAAAATTGTAAGTTTGCCTTCTTAGAAGCAACGACGAAAAAATAAGCCTGTGAAATTAAAAGCCGAACATTTAATGAAGTCCTATAGCGGACGTAAGGTTGTAAAAGATGTTTCCTTGGAAGTGAACCAAGGGGAAATTGTTGGATTATTGGGACCTAACGGTGCTGGTAAAACCACTTCCTTCTACATGATTGTTGGGCTGATCAAACCAAATGGCGGGACCATTTATTTGGACAACACCGAAATTACCCACTACCCTATGTACAAAAGGGCACAAAACGGGATTGGCTATTTGGCGCAGGAAGCTTCGGTATTCCGAAAGTTAAGTATTGAAGACAATATTTTAAGCGTGCTGCAATTGACCAAAATGAGCAAAAAGGAACAGTTGCACAAAATGGAATCGCTGATTGATGAATTCAGCTTGGGGCATATCCGTAAAAACCGTGGGGACCTACTTTCGGGTGGAGAACGCCGCCGTACGGAAATTGCTCGCGCCCTGGCTACCAATCCTAATTTCATATTATTGGATGAGCCTTTTGCCGGAGTAGACCCTGTAGCGGTAGAGGACATTCAGCGTATCGTGGCTCAATTGACCAGAAAAAACATCGGAATTCTTATTACCGATCACAACGTACAGGAAACTTTGGCCATTACAGACCGTACCTATTTAATGTTTGAAGGAAGCATCCTAAAAGCAGGAGAACCGGAAGAATTGGCTTCCGATGAAATGGTTCGTAAAGTATATCTAGGACAAAACTTCGAATTGCGTAAAAAGAAATTGCACTTTTAAGGACTTACTATGTTGTCATTGACTGCGTCGAATCTTCGATTTCAGAAGGAGGTGAAACGTAATCAGTATCTTGCATGCTTCATTCATCCCAATGACCAAAAAACGTATTAGGTTACTTTTTCTTAAACAACTTCTTAATTACCAACACCACTGCAAGTACAAGGGCACCAATGACCATCCCCATTACAAACTCGCGCAGCATTCCCGGCCAAGACGCCAATATATGATGGTCGTGAAACCAAGGAACATTATGGGCAAAGATCCCTCCTGCCACAATCAACAAGGCCAAGGTACCAATTACCGAAAGTCCTTTAACAACTAGGGGTAACGCTCGTACCAAACCACGTCCCAAATGATACGTAGCATTGGTTTCGCCATTGCTAAGTGATATCAATTTCAAACCAAAATCGTCCATACGCACAATAAGGGCAACAATTCCATACACGCCAACCGTGGCCAAAATAGCCACTACGGATACCACGGCAATTTGCACCAACAACTCCGATTCCATCACATTCCCCAAAGCAATGATGACAATTTCAACAGAAAGGATAAAATCCGTAAGAATAGCCGATTTCACCTTTTTCTGTTCTTGAGCCAAAACTTCTTTTGGAGATTTGGCTGCATCAGAGCCTTCTTCTTTATGATGGGCATGCGGTACAAAAAACTCGTAGACCTTTTCGGCACCTTCATAAGCCAAATATAATCCTCCCAAAATCAAAATAACGGTAATCGCCACAGGCACAAAAGCACTGAGCAAAAAGGCAATGGGCAAAATAATGAGCTTGTTTAAAAAGGAACCTTTCGTTATGGCCCATAACACAGGAAGTTCTCTGGACGACACGAACCCAGAGGCCTTTTCGGCATTCACCGCCAAATCGTCCCCCAAAATTCCAGCAGTCTTTTTTGTGGTAATCTTACTCATTACCACAACGTCATCCATTAACGCAGAAATATCATCCAATAAGGCAAAAAAACCTGAGGCCATACATGTAAATCTTTAAAATAATTAAGCGTTTTTGCTAAACACCGACAATAGAATATATAAGGCAATCACTATGGGGATTGCTACAAACTGCAACAACAGTAACAGTACTAAACTAATCAGCAGAAAGCTATAGCGTACTTTATTAGCAGCGAAGCTCCAGTCCTTCGTTTTCAAAGCAAACAATCGAATGGACGAATTGAGCATATAGCAACTAAATACAGAAAACAGAATCAAAAACCAAGGATTCAGAATCAATTGGCTTAGCCATGCAGTGCTTTGAAATTCCAGCATTAAGGGTAGAGATAGAATCAATAACGCATTCGCCGGAGTTGGTAAGCCTTTAAAGGCAGTTTGTTGTTCGGTATCAATATTGAATTTCGCCAAGCGATAGGCAGACCCCAAGGTTACCAACAGGCCTACCAGAGCCAATGGCGCAAAGGCTACCCCATTAAAATCGGTCACGGCATTCCATTCTGCAGGCTGCTCCGAAGCCAAGGATATAGACAGTAATTTGTACATCACCAAACCTGGAACCAAACCACTGGTAACCATATCGGCCAAAGAATCCAACTGCAGTCCCAATTCACTGCTTACGCCTAGTTTTCGAGCTAAAAAGCCATCAAAAAAGTCGAAGAAAATCCCCAAGAACACACAAAAGGCCCCAGCTACAAAATTACCGTGTACCACAAAAAGCACGCCTACACAGCCGCTAAATAAATTCAATAAAGTAAATAAATTGGGTATATGCCGCTTCATATTCTTGGCTTAGTTTTGTGTAAAAATAGCAACTATTTTGAAATGTTTCTAAGGAAATAATTTCCGCTTTTATGGATTTTGTAGCCTAATAAGCAATATTCATAAGAAACAAACACACAAACCTTCACATATCAATGCCTTACAATATAACATTTCCTTGAAAACATAATCCTACAGACCGTGCTACAGCTGCCGAAATTTTAAGGAACAAAAAAAGAACCTCCTAAACTTATCTACTCTATATAACTCCCACACAATAAGTGTGGACATTTGTTGTTTAATAGGTTAAAAATATTGTGCATCTTTGTAAAAATTTTTTGCTATTGAAAAACTATATCGGGCTTTTTTTGATGTTGGTTTCCTTTGGAGCCCTTGGGCAAACCGCTAGAAAATACTCCAATGAATTTATGAATATCGGGGTTGATGCCGCAGCGCTGGGTATGAGTAATACGGTGGTGTCCTTCACTTCCGATGTAAACTCTGGATATTGGAACCCCGCAGGATTGACCGCTTTGGAAGACAACCAATTGGCCCTGATGCACTCCAGTTATTTTGCCAATATTGCCAATTACAACTATATGGCCTTTGCCATGCCCCTCGACACCGAAAGTGCTGTTGGAATTTCCCTGATTCGTTTTGGGGTTGACGACATTTTGGATACTACTCAATTAATAGACGATCAAGGAAATATCAATTACGACCGTATCAAACGCTTTTCTACGGCCGACTACGGAGTCACCTTTTCCTATGCCCGTAACCTGAAACTTAAAGGCTTCAGTTACGGTATCAATGCAAAAGTCATCCGTCGTATCATTGGCGATTTTGCCTCCTCTTGGGGATTTGGCCTCGATGCAGGACTACAGTTCCAAACAGACAAAGATTGGAAGTTTGGGATAATGGCTCGCGACATAACTACTACTTATAACGCTTGGGCTATCGATAAGGACAAGTTCAACGATATTAGTGAGGCTGTGGAAGGTCAAAACCAAAGTCTTCCGGAAACAACCGAAATCACCATCCCTAAATTACAGGTGGGCGTTTCCAAAAAGTTCGTCTTTCACTACGACTATTCTTTGGTAACGGCTTTAGATTTGAATGTGCGTTTTGCAGAAAACAACGATATCATCTCCTCCTCCTTTGCCAGTATCAATCCTGCTTTTGGATTTGAATTTGGCTACACCGATTTGGTGTTTCTAAGGGGAGGTCTTGGGAATTTCCAAAACGAAACTCAGTTTGACGATTCCCAAACCACGACATTCCAACCCAATTTTGGAGTAGGCTTTAAATACCGAGGCATACAAATAGACTATGCCTTTACCGATATAGGCGACCAAAGTGCCGCCTTATATTCCAATGTATTTTCCCTAAAACTCGATTTTAGTATCTTTAGATAGTGCAAAAACCAATTCTTGCCATAAGCTCCGGACTACTCTTGGCCCTCTCATGGCCCACCTATGGCATGCCTTTGTTATTATTTGTGGCCTTTGTGCCATTATTGGTATTGGAGCATTCTCTAAGAAATTCCTCTTCAAAAGGCAAGCGATTAAAGTTGATGGGCTATGCCTATCTTAGTTTTGTTATTTGGAATTTTATCACAACCAATTGGTTGCGTTTTGCCGATGTTTTTGGAGCCAGTTTTGCCATTTTGGTCAATTCTTTATTGATGACCATGGTCATCCTACTCTACCACACCATCGCCAAACGCAGTTCGCAGAATAAGGCGCTTCTATTTTTGATAACCTTATGGATCTGTTTCGAAAAATTACATTTGGGCTGGGAATTCTCTTGGCCGTGGCTGAACCTTGGTAATGCCTTTTCCCAACACCCTTCTTGGATCCAATGGTATGAATATACGGGAACCTTCGGAGGCACCCTTTGGGTATGGCTTGGCAACCTGATTACCTTTAAAGCCTATTTGGCCTACCAAGAAAAAGGTAGAAAAGCCCTAAAAAAACCTGCAATAGGACTGGCTACACTCATCCTTTTACCAATTGGAATATCTCTCGTTCGCTACTTTACCTTTTCATATGAAGGAACCGCTGTGGAAGTGATGGCCTTGCAGCCCAATATCGACCCTTATAGTGAAAAATACCATACAGCCAACGACAGTATCGCCCAGTTACTTTTAAAGTTGACGGATAAGAACATTACAGACAAGACTACTTTGATATTGGCCCCCGAAACGGTATTTGCCGATAATGTACGTTTAAAGCAGTTCCCAAATGCACGTTTCAAATCGGTATTGGATGGCTATGTAAAACAGCATCCCCAGGTTAATTTCTTGACGGGTATATCTTTTATAGATGTCTTCGGGAATCCTGCCAAAGTGCGCTCTGAAACCAACCAATTAAGGGACGATCTTTGGTATGACGACTACAACTCAGCCATCATGCTCAATGCATCAGACAGTGTACAATTTTACAACAAGTCCAAATTGGTAGTGGGAATTGAAAATTTCCCTTATCAGGAAATCCTAAAACCCTTGATTGGCGATGTCATGATCGATTTGGGAGGAACCGTAGCCATGAAAACCACACAAAAGGAGCGCTCGGTATTTACCACCTCCGATGGTAACACCAAGACTGCCCCTATCATTTGCTACGAATCGGTATATGGTGAGTTTGTCACAGGCTATGTCCGAAATGGCGCCAACCTCCTGGCCATCATTACTAATGATGCCTGGTGGGGAGAAACCCAAGGTCACAAACAGCATTTAAGCTATGCCCGCCTTCGCGCCATCGAAACCCGTCGTCCTGTGGTACGCAGTGCCAATACAGGGATTTCGGCCATAATAAATGCCAAAGGAGATATCGAGGCTACCCTACCCTATAATACCCAAGGCGCACTCACCGGAACCATCACCACCAACAATACACAAACCTTTTACACAAAGGCAGGCGACTATATTGCGCGTATCAGTTTGTTTGTTATGATTGGATTGTTTTTGATCACTATGTTCAGAAGACCTAGAATATAAAAAATGTTTAAGCAATGTCAACTCCAAGCATTACAAGAAGATTATTCACAAATTGTTAAAAACCTGTTTTACAACATATTGAAAATCATATGCATAACTATTCACATAAAACCCGATAAGACATTTTTTTATAACTATCTTAGTGTCAGTTAATAGCAGTATCTTCAAAAAGCCTTTCCGTTATTCATTTTATAGAGGTTGATTAGTGTTCGGAAGGGCTTTCTTGTTTTAGCATTGCATTCACTTAATTTCTTCCGTCTACTAGACAGCGAATCCTGGATTTCATCAAAGATTATGAATTCGATAATTACACCTTGAACATCTATAACGACTCCTCAGTAGAAAATGGCATTCTTAATTTCTCCAAGGAAATCAATGCCGATTTAATTGGAATCAGCACACACGGCAGACAAGGAATTGCCCATTTCTTTAATGGTTCGATCAGTGAAGATTTGGTCAACCACGCAAAACGCCCCGTAATTACTTTCAAAATATA
>NZ_LBIP01000020.1 GCF_001280435.1 Mangrovimonas xylaniphaga | reverse complement strand
TGGTTGTTGTAACAACGTTGCTTGTAGCGTTTACCGTTGGATTTTCATTATCGGTCACTGTTACAGTCATGACATCAGTAGCTGTATTGGCTGGGGTAGCATTGTCAGATACGGTATATGTAATTGTGGTTGTCCCTATAGGGAATGTATATGTTCCGACCTGTCCAGAACCGGTATCGTTTACAGCACCGGTCATTACCCATGCAATTGAGCTTACGGAACAATTATCGTTGAAAGAGGCATCTGTAATAGCAACATCTACAGAAC
>NZ_LBIP01000002.1 GCF_001280435.1 Mangrovimonas xylaniphaga | reverse complement strand
GTTCTGTAGATGTTGCTATTACAGATGCCTCTTTCAACGATAATTGTTCCGTAAGCTCAATTGCATGGGTAATGACCGGTGCTGTAAACGATACCGGTTCTGGACAGGTCGGAACATATACATTCCCTATAGGGACAACCACAATTACATATACCGTATCTGACAATGCCACCCCAGCCAATACAGCTACTGATGTCATGACTGTAACAGTGACCGATAATGAAAATCCAACGGTAAACGCTACAAGCAACGTTGTTACAACAACCAGTGCAGATACCTCTGGAGACTGTTCTGTAGATGTTGCTATTACAGATGCCT
>NZ_LBIP01000019.1 GCF_001280435.1 Mangrovimonas xylaniphaga | reverse complement strand
CACTTGTTGAATCCAACACGCTCATCAAAAGCAACGGGTTTTCATTTGGCAGTTTTGGAAGAGGCGTCTTGGGCATGGTTTCCCTTTTAGTGATTGCCTTTCTCTTTAGCAGCAATAGAAAGGCCATTAACTGGAAAACGGTTGGGATTGGATTGGCTGCCCAATTACTCTTAGCTTTTGGTGTTTTAAAAGTCCCTTTTATACAAAGTATGTTTGAATGGGTTGGCGGTATCTTTGTCTCCATTTTAGATTTCACCATGGCCGGGACAGAATTCCTGTTCAAATCCTTTATTACAGATAAAATCGAAGATTCCCTAATAACCTTTGCGGTATCCATTTTACCGACCATCATTTTCTTTTCGGCATTGACCTCGGTGTTGTTTTATTTAGGAATTATTCAAAAAGTAGTAAAAGGCTTGGCTTGGCTACTCTCCAAATTATTGAAGGTTTCCGGTGCCGAGAGTTTAAGTGTGGCCGGAAATATTTTCTTGGGACAAACAGAATCACCTTTGATGATCAAGGCCTATTTGGAAAAAATGAACCGCTCCGAAATGTTATTGGTGATGGTGGGCGGAATGGCTACCGTGGCAGGGGGCGTTTTGGCCGCATACATACGATTTTTGGGAGGCGGAGACCCCGTAATGGAATTGTTTTATGCCAAACATTTATTGGCAGCATCTGTGATGGCAGCTCCCGGAGCTATCGTGATTTCCAAAATTTTATATCCCCAAACTGAAGACATTGATGCCGAAATAAAAGTGACCCATGACGACATTGGCTCCAATATTTTGGATGCCATTGCCAACGGTACTTCTGAAGGATTGAAATTAGCCGTAAACGTTGGTGCTATGCTATTGGTATTTTTAGCCTTCATAGCCATGCTTAATGGTATTTTGCAATGGTTTGGAGACATCACGACTTTGAATACCCTCGTGGCCAATCACACCATTTACAACAGCCTTTCTCTTGAATTTATCCTAGGTTATATTTTGGCTCCCGTTATGTGGCTTATTGGTGTTGCCCAAGAAGATGTTGCCCTGATGGGACAGCTTTTAGGTGTCAAATTAGTGGCTAGTGAATTTGTTGGCTACATCCAATTGGCCGAATTAAAAGATATTGGAAATGTCCTTCACCTGAAATATGAAAAGTCTGTAATCATGGCCACTTACATGCTTTGTGGCTTTGCTAACTTTGCCTCCATTGGAATTCAAATTGGAGGAATTGGCTCCTTGGCGCCTGGCCAACGAAAAACCTTATCGGAATTTGGGATAAAAGCACTAATTGGAGGAACGATTGCCTCCTTGATTTCTGCAACAATTGCAGGAATGATTATAGGCTAATCCATTTTGAAAGGTGCAATCTATTGTGCTCTTGGTTAGTTGATAACTTTTAATATCATTTCTAAGTCACACCAATTTCTTGTTTGCCTTTTTTCTAATTTAGCCCCATATTTAGACATGTAAGTTTACGGCATGTTTTTCAACTAAAAACAAAGAAATCCCAGAGATACAGAACTAGGAATATGAAACAATACCACGACCTTATTAAGCATGTTTTGGAGCATGGTAATGAAAAATCGGACCGCACAGGTACAGGAACCAAAAGTGTATTTGGATACCAAATGCGATTTGATTTAAGCGAAGGCTTCCCGATGGTGACCACCAAAAAATTACACTTAAAATCTATTATTTACGAATTGCTTTGGTTTTTAAAAGGGGACACCAACATCGAGTACCTTACTGAAAACGGCGTTAGAATTTGGAATGAATGGGCTGATGAAAATGGTGATTTAGGACCCGTTTACGGACATCAGTGGCGCAACTGGAACAGCGATGAGATCGATCAAATTAAGGAAGTCATCCATACCTTAAAAAACAATCCAGATAGTAGACGTATGTTGGTTTCCGCATGGAATCCTTCGGTGCTTCCTGATACTTCGAAAAGTTTCAGTGACAATGTTGCCAATGGAAAAGCAGCATTGCCTCCTTGTCATGCTTTCTTTCAATTTTATGTAGCCAATGGCAAACTTTCCTGCCAGCTCTACCAACGTAGTGCCGATATCTTTTTGGGGGTTCCGTTCAACATTGCATCGTATGCCCTATTGACTATGATGATGGCTCAGGTTTGCGGTTATGAAGCGGGTGATTTCATCCATACGTTTGGAGATGCTCATATTTATAGCAACCACTACGAGCAATTGGAACTGCAATTATCTAGAGAACCAAGACCTTTGCCTACCATGGTGTTAAACCCAGAAATCAAGGATATTTTTGATTTCACTTTTGAAGACTTTACATTGGTTGGGTACGATCCACATCCTCACATTAAAGGAGTAGTTGCCGTATAAAACCTAAAACATATTCAACAAAAAAGCGCTTTAAGGATTCTTAAAGCGCTTTTAATATGGAATTAAAAAAGGTTATAGGTTCAAAATACAATTGTCTGCCGAAGCATAATCACTCCATTTGTAACCATCGGCTTGTTCGTCATTCACATAGGTTCCATCTACTACATATCTAAATTCATACGAATGATCTTTCTCTAGATCCAAGGTTCCTTTAAAGGTACCATTTTTCAACTTTTTAAGCTCTACAGCTCCGGTATCCCAGTCATTAAAGGTTCCTACCAAAGCTACTTTGCTCGCTTCCTCTGCAGGCAAGGAAAAAGTAACTTTACAAATTGGTTTACTCTTTAGGTATTGTTTTGAAATTGCCATGGTAAAATGAATTAATTACACTCAAATCTATGAAAGAAAACTTCAGCAACAAACTGAAATCAAAGCAGATACTCAATATTTATCATTTTCTTAAAAATGGCTTCATTATAATTTAAAGAATAAAATAAAAACTTGTCTTTTTTGGTGTTTTGAAATCCGACCCACATCAAAAACAGGCATATCAGTTTCATTTTCAACACATAAAACCTTCTCTTCTTGAATAAAAATTAATATTATTCCATTTACACTAAAAAGAGTAAATTTACATTAACTAATATTCAACCTATGTTCGGAAAGAAGAAACCAACGCCGCAAATAGATAAAGAACAATTGGAAATGCTTGAATACGCCCAAAAGCGTATCAAACAAAAAAAACGTTTATACTCCCATTTTGTAGTTTTCTTAATTGGCGCTGTGTTTCTAATCCTTGCCAACCTTGCCATGGGCATTGGCAAAGATGTCAAACCTTTTGGTGTAGATTGGTTTGTCTACCCTATCGTTATTTGGTTGTTCTTTTTGCTCTACCATACCTTTAATGTATTTGTAACCCACAGATTTATGGGAAAAGATTGGGAACAAAACCAATTAAATAAGTTAGTTGCCAAACAGAAAGCAAAAATTGAAGAGCTAAAAAAGACACTTCCAGAGCCTACAGTTACAGCTGCAAAACCAACTAAAAACAGTGAATTGACCATTATTGTAGCGGCTGCAGAAAACAATGTTATCGGGAAGGACAATGACTTGATCTGGCATTTAAGTGACGACTTAAAACGATTTAAAAACCTAACAAACGGACACCACATTATCATGGGAAGAAAGACTTTTGAAAGCTTCCCAAAGCCGTTGCCAAACAGAACCCATATTGTCATTACCACCCAACAGGACTATAAAGTCCCTAGCGGTGTAGTTTTGGCGCACTCATTGGAAGATGCTATTGATGCCTCTCAAAGTGATCCCCAGCCTTACATTATTGGTGGAGGCGAAATTTACAAACAAGCTATGGCCATTGCCGATAAAATTGAATTGACCAGAGTCCATGAAAGTTTTGAAGGCGACACCTATTTTCCTGAAATAGATCCTTTGCAATGGAAAGAAGTGGCTAATAAATTCCACCAAAAAGACGATAAACACGATTACTCATTTTCATTTTTAACTTACGAACGCGCGTAATTCTCTAGCTTAATAAATCCCAATAAAAGCTACTTTTTCAGTAATTTTGCCACATGGTAAAAGACATTCAGCTGCGTGTAACTCTGGAAGAGGAAAGGCAAAGCGATATTCTGCTTCTTAAAGCAGCTCAATTTTTGGATATTCCTGCAGATGACATTTCAGGAATTAAAGTGTTGCGCAAATCTATTGATGCCCGCAAACGCCTGATCATTCTTAATTACAAAATAGCCGTATACATTAAGGAACCTGTTCCTGAAACTTCAGAATACCATTTTGATTACAAAGATGTTTCCAATGCCAAACCCATACATATTATTGGGTTTGGACCCGCAGGAATGTATGCCGCTTTGCGCTGTATTGAATTAGGATTTAAACCTGTAGTTCTTGAAAGAGGTAAAAATGTTAAAGACAGACGCCGCGACCTTAGAGCCATCAACCAAGAGCATTTTGTGAATGAAGACTCCAACTATTGTTTTGGAGAAGGTGGTGCAGGAACTTATAGTGATGGAAAACTTTACACTAGAAGTTTGAAACGCGGTGATGTTCGCAGAATTTTTGAAAATTTGGTGTATCATGGTGCCACAGACCAAATTCTTGTGGATGCCCACCCCCATATTGGAACCAATAAATTGCCAAAAGTGGTTACCAACATTCGTGAAACCATATTGAAATACGGAGGAGAAGTCCATTTTGAAACCCGTGTTTCCGATTTCACAATTAATGATGGTACCATCACGGCCATCCACACACAACAAGGAGAAGAGATTCCTGTGAATCGCGTAATTCTTGCTACGGGACACTCCGCAAGAGACATCTTCTATTTATTGAACGACAAAAACATTGGGTTAAAAGCAAAATCATTTGCTATGGGCGTTCGTGTGGAACATCCTCAGCATATAATCGATTCCATACAATATCACTGTTCTGGGCAACGTGATGAACTTTTACCCGCTGCAGCATATAGTCTTGTGCAACAAGTGAACAATCGCGGTGTCTATTCATTTTGTATGTGCCCAGGTGGATTTATTGTGCCTGCGGCAACCGCTAATGGAGAAGTGGTGGTGAACGGAATGTCGCCATCAAAACGCAACAATGAATTTGCAAATTCAGGGATTGTTGTTGAAATAAATGCAGACACCGATTTGCACAAATATGAAAAACACGGTGTATTTAAAGCCTTGGAATATCAAAAAGATTTAGAACGATTGGCCTTTACTGCTGGAGGCAGAACCCAAACCGCTCCCGCGCAACGCCTCACCGATTTTGTTGAAGGCAATTTATCAACCGATCTCAACCCGACCTCTTACCAACCGGGATTAAAATCGGCGCCATTGCATTCGTTATTACCAAAACTTATTGGTGGTTCGTTGAGAAAAGGATTTAAAGCCTTCGGAGAAAAAATGAAAGGTTATTACACTTCTGAAGCCAACGTTATTGGTGTGGAATCTAGAACTTCTTCACCTGTGAATATCCCTAGAAACGAACAACTTGCACACCCTCAAATATCCAATCTTTACCCATGTGGTGAAGGTGGCGGTTATGCCGGTGGAATTATTTCCGCAGCCATGGATGGCGAACGTTGTGCAGAAGCTGCTACAAAAAATTTATAACAAGATTACAAAACGCAAATCCAAGTAAAATATTAAGTTTCAAAACCTTTTATAGTGCTGATAAAGGCTACTATCTTTTAAAGATATTATTCCTATTTTTGCATGACTAAAATTAATAACATGAATGCATATATATTCCCAGGTCAAGGTGCCCAATTTACAGGAATGGGTCTAGACCTTTACGAAAACTCAACTTTAGCCCAAGAACTTTTTGAAAAAGCCAATCAAATTCTAGGTTTTTCAATTACCGATATCATGTTTGAAGGAAGCGCTGAAGCCTTAAAAGAAACTAAAGTAACACAACCTGCCATATTTTTACATTCCGTAATCCTAGCCAAAACTTTAGGTGACAAATTTCAACCAGACATGGTTGCCGGACACTCCCTAGGTGAATTTTCAGCATTGGTAGCCAACGGCACCCTAACGTTTGAAGACGGATTGCGTTTGGTATCCCAACGTGCTATGGCTATGCAAAAAGCTTGCGAATTACAACCGAGCACCATGGCGGCTGTATTAGGACTTGAAGATCAAGTTGTGGAAGATGTATGCGCTTCAATTGATGGTGTGGTAGTTGCTGCCAACTATAACTGCCCAGGACAATTGGTAATTTCCGGTGAAGTGGAAGCTATCAACAAGGCCTGTGAAGTATTGAAAGAAAAAGGAGCGCGTAGAGCATTGGTTTTACCTGTAGGAGGCGCATTCCACTCCCCTTTGATGGAGCCTGCTAGAGAAGAATTGGCTGCCGCTATTGAAAATACAACCTTCAGCCAACCAAAATGTCCTATTTACCAAAATGTAACAGCTAGTGCCGTAACCGATCCTGCTGAAATTAAGGCCAACTTGATTTCGCAATTGACTGCTCCAGTAAGATGGACACAATCTGTTCAGCAAATGGTTGCCGATGGTGCTACACATTTCACCGAAGTTGGCCCTGGAAAAGTATTGCAAGGTTTGGTAAAGAAAATTAATAAAGATTCTGAAACTGTTTCGGCAACCTTAGAAACCAATAACTAAACGCTCATGAAAATTTCAAGAAGTTTAGGAATTGTTCTGCTCATTGCGGCCAATATTGCCGTGGACCAAATTTCAAAAGTTATCATCAGGCAAAGTGTCGATCCTAGAGAACAAATCTCTTTGATTGGTGATGTTTTTGTAATGATGAATGTTGAAAACACAGGCGCATTTTTGGGCATGGGAAGCGATTTAAACCCAACCTTTAAGCTCATATTCTTATTGCTATTACCTGTTTTGGTATTAGGATATTTGATCTATTATATCTTTAAAACAAAAACACTGGACCGCTTTAGCCTTGTGGCGCTGTGCTGCATTGCTGGAGGAGGAATAGCAAATGTTTACGACCGCATTGTTTACGGCTCGGTAACCGACTTTTTGCATCTTGATTTTGGAGGGATGTTAAAAACGGGAATCTTTAACATTGCAGATGTCTCGGTAACCACAGGAATGATCATGCTACTTGTGGCCAATTTTTTCCATAAGAAAAATGTAAAAACAGCATAAAAAAAAAGCCTCAATATTGAGGCTTTTTTTTTATCGTGCTAAAACACAATCTTCACAGTCTTTGATTTCTCCATAATAGGTCTCCCTATATTTATGGAGGGTTTTAAAAGGAATACTTAAAAATTGCTTTTTAATGTATGTCACTTTTGTACTTAACAATCCCATCTTTGGGGTGAATCGTTCTTCGGAAATAGTTTCCCTTTTTATACTTATCAATTTCATTATATATCATTTATCATTGGGTACAAAGTAAGGCAACCTATTAACCAATTCCAAATCACAACCAACAAACCATTAAAAATCAACCCATTAATATTACATCCTCAAACATTGTAGGATATCACTGAATATTTCTTAAAGATACGCAGCATTTGATACACTATCTCGAATTCGTACAAATTGAAGCAAAAACCTACTATTTTCACCTAAATCTTAATCACTTTTTGATGCAAAATGTGACCATTTATCTTTACTGAGATTGTATACATCCCGCTACCATACCCGCTAAAATCCAATACCTTCTCATGCCCTTTAAAAATTAGTTTTCCGGTATAATCATACACGGTAATTTCCTCTAGTTTATCTCTTGTTTCTACATAGAGAGATGCCCTCACAGGATTGGGATACAGCATGACTTCACTTTGATCTGCTTCTTCAACATTTAGAATACTACAATTTTCCAAATTAGGATTCAGCTCTATAGGCAGCCCAGGCGTGAGGTCCTTTCCTTCAAAGGCAACATAGTCGGGGGAATATTTGGTAGCCCTAAATGTCAAATTACTTTCGGGGTCATCCCCTTGACTTAAAATACTCCCTGAAGTTTTTTGAGGATTGATGTACTCCCAAACCTTATTTTCTTCAGCATCGATTTCAAAAAAATATCCAGAATCCGAATCGCAAATTAAAGTATTACCGTTTGGCAACCGTTGAGCACTGGACATGATCCTTGAAAACAAATCGGTCATGGGTGTATCGGTATATTGCCACTCCGCCGCTTCGGGACCATAGGCTTGCCCCACTTCATAAATATAATCATTGAATTCATCCAAAGGTGGCTCAATAATATCGACGCTGGAAAACAATTCTGGCCTACCATTACCATTGTTGTAAAATAAAATCTTCCCTTCATCTACCAAGCCTTCAGGAATCCAATGCGGCGTATGTTGCCCAAAAAGCTGCTGATCATCCTCATCTCCATGACCATAAGCTATTGGATTCCCCCATCGGTACAAAAAGTCGCCACCTTTACCATAAAGCCCACCTGTATGTCCTGCCGCTTCAAGAGTGGTTGTGGAATGATCTATGATATAAATTTCATTTAATTGTCTAGAGCTTAAAATGATTTGATCCAAAGTCTCATTATACTGAATTGAATTGGCATGCATCCAATTGGATGCCCGTACCGACACCCCCAGATAATTAATATCCAAAAGTTCGGGATGCTCAGACACTACGCCAAAATTATCCTTGGAACTATCAAAATCCTGAATTAAATGGTCCCAGACATTCCACTCCCAAACAATCTCCCCCGAATCAAAGCCTACAGGAGCCACTTCAATAATTTGTTCATTATACAAGGAGTCCTCATCCAAAAGCAAAGGGTCTCTCCCTGCCTGAAAAGCCTCTGAATCTGTTTTCTTGGTAACTGCCAAAATAAGAACATTTCCATTTGGAAGCGGATACACATCGTGATGCTGAGAATAATCTTCAGAGGAATATGAATACTCCCAAAGTACAGTACCGTCCCAATCTATTTTTTGAATAATGCCTCCAATTCCCGGCAAAGAAAAGTTAGTATTTTCTATAAAACCACATCTTAATATACTGCCATCCTCCAACAAATACACCGACTTCCCATCAATATACTCACTACTCCATTGATTGACCACCTCACCACAATTATTGATCAAATACGTTGTGGTATGATTGGTAAACAAGGTATATCCATTATAGGCTTCTGCTGTATTTGTAATTACGCCAACGGTATTTTGCGAATAAAACTGCCAAGAAAACAAGCAGAGTATCAAAGTAATTTTGATAGAAAAAATTCTTAAAATATGATAACTATTTGTCCACATAAACCTTTATGAGAAACCTTCACTTTAATTAAAATGAAGATTTCTTAAGATATTATTCATCACATAATCTTATCATTCCGTGAATAGTGCCGGCCAATCGGCACCACCTTCTCTCGTAATCACTACGTCTCCAGAATCGCCATAATCATTGGACCACGACATAGACAATTCGGAACCATTTACTCCCGTAATCACCCATATATAGGTGAGCCCATATTGATCTGTTCCACCTGAAATTATTTCACCACACACTTCACTAAAGGTAGCCCCTCCACTGGTTGCGGGGGTATCTCCCCAACATGAAGATTCGTATTGGCCAAAACCAAGATCGGAGGTTAAATAAGTTCCTCCTCCCTGAGCGGTCCAAACTACAGTTCCTGTAACCTGTCCACTTGGGCAACCATAACCATAGGCCGCCTGCAAATTGGAAGACACAAACGAATGCGTTCCAGCTAAATCGGAGGCGCAGGACACCACATAATCCAATTTGGCCGTAAACATTGGAAAGGCATCAAAATCGGGGGCATAGTAATTGGCTTCAGCATTTTCATTTAAGATATCAAAGCTACTTCCATCAGAAAAGGTAAACCCTGTAAACAGTTTAAACACATCGCCTACTTGCACATCGTCTGCACTATTGAGTTCTGGAAAGGCATTAATAATATCGGCTCCAGTAATCATGTATTCCTTTGGAAATGTGGTAACATTCGCATCCAATGTTGCGGGTCCATATAGGTCTCCATCCGTGGTGAGATAGAATGCCTTCAAATCGAAAGACTCCGGATTTCCCAACCCCACATCAACTGTAAACTGCAGAACCAAATCATCAAAACTTGTCAAATCAATAAAATCGGCACTACCCTCAACAATACTGAAATCAGGCAAAGCCCCATATGATGTTTCAATCACCGAATCTCCACCGTCATTATCACAGGCCGTCACTCCCATCAAGATAGAAATCAAGAGAATTATTATGTTATATTTTGTTTTCATAGTGTAAAATTTTGATTAGTTATCCCAGAAAATAGCATAGGTGGTCGCATCCTTTTGGCTAGGCGCATTTTGATTGACATTCAACTCTGCTTGTGGCCAAAAGAGTGAAATTTGATAGGATCTTGTCAACGTGGTTTCACTATCAACCAAAGGCCAATCATCTTCATTGTCCAATTGATATTCTGGTGAAAGTCCGTTAGGATCTGCCAATACAGGATAGCCCGTTCTTCGGTAGTCGTTATATTGATCGAAAGGATCTCCAAAGGTCGACACCCATTTTTGGGTCATGATAATCTCCATCTGTTTTTCAGCGGAAGCTCCATCATACTCCTGCAAAATTCCTTCTACAAACTCCGAAGCAGCTCCAGACCCCGAAAGAACAGGCACATCCTGAGTAGTTTCAGAATTGGCCACTACATTGTCCACCTTACTGAACGCTGCCATAATGGCTTCTTCCAATTTACTTCTGGCATTCCCAGGAATCAATCCAACCTGCATCAGTTCTGCCTGAATAAACAGCGATTCATGATAGGTCAAAATTCTATGGGGAGCAGCCCCTGTTCCCGCACTAGCATTGGCACTTCCTCCCTGCCCGTCATCATATTTTCCTCCACAGACATAAATCCCAGGATAAGTCGAGGAATTTCTTGAGGTGAAATCCCTATTAGCACTTACACTACCAAACCTAATGGAATGGAAGCCTGTATTTCTGTCCCAATAATCTGCAAATGGATTACCCGTCGTAGGATCTCCAACATCTGGTGGTAGTTGGTCTGGCACCAATTGATTGAAGAAATAATAGGGTAATCTAGGATCTGGAACTCCTGTATGGATATTAGGATTCCATCCTTTTAAAATCTCATAAAACCATGGACTGGCATACTGTGACGTTTGCCCCGTCAGGTATGAATCTCTATATAATGGGTTTCGTTCATCGGCAGGTGATTGCGTGGATGTGTAAGGATATTGAAAATCATCCGTTAGGCTCTGCATAAAATTATCTTCGGCAACCAAAGCACTCAAATCTCCAGCATTAAACATGGAAGACAAACGGATTTCGTTATATAATTTCAACTTCAACGTATTTACAAATCGATTCCATTGGGTTACATTCCCTCCATAAAACAAATCCTGGCTTCCTGGGTTTTGCCCAACACCACTGTTGATATTGGCCAAACCTTCATCAATCATATCCAAGGCCGATTGATAAATAAACTCTTGATCGTCGAATACTGGACTAACCACCCCACTTTCCAAAAGTGCCGCTTCTGTAAAGGGAGCATCTCCCCAAACATCCACAATAATCACAGCTGTATAAGCCTTAATAATTTGAGCCATCCCAACCATGACCATTTCATTGTCTGCGGTTCCCTGTTCAATAATAATATTGGACTCCGTAAATACCGAATAAGCCACATCCCATGAATTCTGTACATCTGCATTATCCTGTTTGGTTCCATATTGATCCTGTTCTTCCCTGTACACTATTTGGTGTACGTAACAGGATAGTTCTTCAGCCATAAACAACTCAAACTCTGTTATCTGATTAAAGCTCCCTTCAACGTTAGTGAGTAGCTGATCCAAAGGCGCTGTGGTAGGATTATTAGGATCTGTATTGATATCTAAGTAGTCACTACAATTAAACATACAGATGAAAAGAAGCCCAATAGCTGAAATTTTAAGGTATTTTATTTTGAATAGATTTCTCATGACCGTAATAATTAAAAAGTGACATTTATCTTAAACCCGAAGCGTTTGGAACTAGGAGCAGACTGTGTTTCTATCCCCTGAAGATTTGTAGAACCGTAAGAAGTAACATCAGGATCGAAATGGGTATATTTGGGCACATTTGGTGCAAAATACCACAGGTTACTTCCAATCACAGAAAAGTTCAGAGAACCAATAAAACTGTTTTCCAACCATTTTTTGGGAAGTTCATAGGAAAGAGACACTTCCCTCAATCTATAAACCGTTCCATCATAAATAGACGCTTCATCCACCGAATTAATCCCAAACGTATTACTATTGGTGGTTGGTGAAAAGTACAGATTGTTCATACTTACCTGAGTCACATTAGGAATCTTATTTCCGTTGCTGTCCAAAATGGGCTGACCTGTATCCGGATCGCCATAGTATCCCGGAATAATGTAAGTATGCTCTCTATCTTCAGTATCCTTGGTTACCCCTCTACCCAGCAAGGACGCTAAAGTGGTAGAAGAAATATCCCCACCTTCTTTCCAATCTATCTGAGCCCGGAGGGTTAAATTCTTAAATCGAAACGTGTTTGTAAACCCAATTTTGAAATCTGGTGTAGGGTCACCAATTACTTTATTTTCCAAAGCCTGAATAATCCCTCCGCCACCTTCTTCAATCAAATAGTTTCCATCATCATCTCTTGCAAAAGCAGTACCGTAGAACACCCCATAAGGCTTCCCTTCCTCAACAAAACCAATCTGATCAACATCAATAGGAAACCTATCAAGTCCCTCGATTAATTCCTTGACCTCATTTCTGTTTCTGGTAAATGAGGTAAAAGTTGTCCAAGAGAAATTGTCGCTCCTCACAGGGGTTATGGTAAGACCTATTTCCACTCCTTTATTTTCCATTTTACCAATATTGGTTAAAAGAGCGCTATAACCAGAAGAGGTTGGCACATTTACCTGCGAAATCAAATCGGTAGTTGTTTTTTGGTACCAGGTGAAATCAAGAATAATGCGCTTATTGAAAAACTCCAAATCGGTTCCAATTTCAAACTCTTCGGTATTTTCAGGTTCCAGATCAGGATTTCCTAAAATGGTTGGCACAAAAACGGTGGGTTGGCCTGCATAAACCGCCCCCAAACTAAACACCTTATTAATTTGGTAAGGACTTGCATCTCTCCCCACATTGGCCCATCCTCCTCTTATTTTACCATATCCCAAAACATCCCCTCCAATACCAAGGGCATCTGTAAAGATTAAAGATGCAGACACCGAAGGATATAAAAACCGATTGTTATCCTTTGGCAAAGTTGAAGACCAGTCGTTTCTTGCCGTAATATTTAAAAAGGCATAATCTCTAAAATTCAGTCCAATATCTGTAAACACCCCAACAATGCGCTTACGGGTTGATACATTAAAATCGGAAACCACATTTGAGGTATTATTAATGGTGAAGATATCATCGGCAATCAATCCTGTTCCCGTATAACCAATATCCAAGGTTGAAAACTGGTTCACGTTATTCCCCAACAGCACATTAAGATTCAAATCTTTGGCTAAATCATGATTATAGGTAAACACTAGTGTGGACTCTATTTCTTCGCTCGAAAAATCTTCTGTCCTTACCTGTCCCAATCCTGCAGCTGCTCTAGATCCCTTATCTGTGATTTCAACACGGTTTAAAACATATTTGTTGATTCCCAATTGGTAACGCGCACTCAAATGGCTGTTGAAATTATATTGCAGACTCACATTGGAAACCGTTCTATTTACATTGGTAATGATTTGGTTATGCTCCCAAGACCACAAAGGGTGGTCGTAACCATCATTAGGTGTCACCGAAGCCCCTGTAATTGGGTCTTCATAGGGAAGCGTGAAATCCCAGGTTCTACCAAGTACCAAAGCTCTCGCGAAAGAAGAAGCAGCTCCTGCAAATTGATTTTCTCCAAAAAATCCACCAACCTGCTCACTGTCCGCATAACTTAAATTGGCTCCTATTTTTAAACCATTTTCCAAACTTACATTACCCCCAGTGGAAATATTGGTTCTTCTATAAGTATTGTAAGGAATGTACCCCTCCTGATCCAAATTGGAAAGCGTCAAACTGAAGTTGTAGTTCTCATTGGCCGAATTCACATTAATGGAATTATCGGCCACCACACCTGTACGGAATAAATCCTTCACATTATTGGGTTGTGCCACATAAGGCACGGTTGGTCCAAACATATCCGGAAAGGCATTCAACAAATTCGGCCAAGTTGGGATGGTTTCTCGAGAATCAAATCTTGCCCCCCAAGACCCATTGGCGTTGTTATAATTGAAATTGGTACCATTTCCATAAGTGTTTTGGTATTCGGGCAACCTAGCAATGGATTCCAAATACAAGCCAGAGTTTATGGATACTTCAAATTTCTTATTCGAAAGTCCTCCCGATTTTCCGGATTTGGTAGTAATCACAATTACCCCATTAACAGCTCTCGATCCATACAACGCAGCTGCAACTGCTCCTTTCAGCACTTCTACACTGGCAATATCATTAGGGTCTAAAGAAGAAATCCCCGATTCATAACTACCACCTGTACCGGTAGTTTGACTTGAAGTGGTTACCTCATTGTTACTATAAGGCGTTCCATCAACTACAAACAAAGGTTGGTTACCTCCTTGAAAGGAAGTAATCCCCCGAATGTTGATTTTGTTGGCTGCCCCAGCTACCCCTGTAGACACATTTACATTAACCCCAGGCACCTTACCATTCAAGGACCTTACCAAATCTGGCTCGGAGTTTTCTGTTATCTCTTCCGATTCGATAGATTTTACCGAATACCCCAAAGCTTTGGAATTCCGCTTGATTCCTAAAGCCGTCACGACTACCTCATCCAATTGACTGGCATCCTCCTGCATGGTAAGACTGATGTCAATTGAAGATGCGGTTACAGGCAACTCCACCGTCCTTAACCCCACAAAAGAGAACACCAGAACATCGCCGTCTTGAGCCTCGATGGTGAAATTACCATCAAAATCGGACTGGGTTCCAACTGTAGTTCCTTTAACTATAATGTTTACACCCGGCAAAGGAATGCCATACTCATCAATAATATTACCCGAAATGAGCTTTTGCTGGGCAAAGCTTATAGAGGAGATTAAAAACATTACAAGGAGCAAACCTGAATTGTAAATCTTTCTCATAAGTTCGTTTTTAAATTAAGGCTACGGTGTAGCGCTTTTACTTTCCTTTTCTAATAAGAATGGCAGACAACAACGCAAGAAAAAAATGCATCGCAATGAGAAGGCTAATTCAAATTTCTTAACTACTGATTTCGAAAACAAGTTTAGTGGATTCCAATAAAAGTAGCTTGTCTGCCAAACTTTTATCTACATAAAGTAAGAGAAGATTTGTTGTATTTTTGGCAATCCCGATAAAGCATTACCTTTTTTAACAACCCTAAAAACCAATAAACTAGCAACTTAATAGAACAGAAGACATCATGAATTTTCCTTTCTAAATTGAGATGGTGTTTGCCCTGTACGCTTTTTAAAGGCATTGTTGAAGGTAACCTTATTGTTGAAGCCAACCTCATAGAAAATCTCACTGATATTCATTTTGAATTCTGGATTCGAAATCATCAACAATTCTTTGGCTTCTTGAATTCTGTAATCGTTAACTAATTCAAAGAAGTTCTCATTAAAATGCTCGTTAATTATTTGAGAAGTATTATGACGGGAAGTATCCAATTTCTCGGATAATTTTTCAAGATTTAGAGAACTGTCCCTGTAGATTTTCTCATCAAGCAACAACCTTACAAGTGCTTCTTTAAGCTCATTTGAAAAAGAGGAGGTCAAACCTGATTTTTGATATTTATCCTTAGCTGAAACATCCTTTCTTTTGAACCTGGAGCTAGCAAATACCTTGGGCTGAATATAAACCATGGATGCTATGTAAATTACCATTAACGACATAGAAATAACCTGTGAATGATATATAATATTGAGCCCTTGCGCAATTACACCACTAATACTGATCCCATAAATAAAATAAGACAGCACGTACACCACATGAATTTTATAAAGGTTATCCTTCCATTGATTGGCTAATTCTTGATTGGCGATTGTTTCTTTTTGTTTTGAACTAAAATACAATCGTCTTATTAAAGCACCATAAATAACCAGGGAAAGTAGCTTTGGTATAAATATAAGGTACAAAAAATCCGTCTTCGCATATAGTGTACTGGTTCCCAAAATAATTTTTAGTTTTTCCAGAGCAGGCAAACTATATATAGGCACCAAAATAAACATCAGTACGATTACTGGAAGAAGATGTAAAAAATCAATTCCTTTAAACTGGTAGTTTTGTGTAATCCTTTTAAAATAAAAATATAGTAATGGTCCATACAATAAAGCTACCGAAGATGACATAAGGTAAGTATGAATATATTTATATTGATAATTAGTATTGTAAAGCACAAATTCTAAAATGAAAAGTGAATGCACACCCAAAAAACCACTGATCAATATTTTGGCCCATCGATCATTCTTTTTTGAAAAATTTAAAAGTATTGCAATAAAAAATCCTATCAGAGCAATGTAAAGATAAATAAACGACAGTACTGTCATTTTTGGGGTAAAGTCTTCTTCCAATTCTGAAAATAGATAGCTGTCTCGAATGGAATCGTATTCCTTAAATTCCATTGCCTCAAAATCGGCTGAATTTCTAATATATTTTTCAAGGAAATTAACAGCAGGTAATGGCTGATTTAAATTGGCATAAACCAATGACTTTTCTTTAAACCCAAATACCGAATCATAGGATGTATTTACAGAAGCTACCCCGATATTTGAGCCATTTAAAGTAGAAGCGCTCATACTAACAGCCCCCAAGAGACAAACCCAAAAAGTTAGGAACCAACAATATACAGATAAGGTACAAGGTAATATTTTACGATAAGAATGCATTTTTTGATTGAATAGCCTAACTAAAGTTATTCATTAATGCTTCCTAGCCGTCCTAAAAAAATCCTAAAATTTTGTTAATCAAGTATATCCCGATAAAGTTTTACCTTTTTAAGGGGCTGTTGACTTATAGATTTCACCCGATTTCATTACAAAGACTACATTTTCCATAGTAGCAATGTTTTCTGTCGGGTCATCGTTTGTAGCAATTATGTCTGCCAAATAGCCTTCTTTAATTTGACCCAATTCGTCTTGCATGTTTAATAACATGGCGTTGGTTACGGTGGCACATTTTAAAGTTTCTATGGCGGGCATTCCTGCTTCTACCATGTAAGCAAACTCCTTACCATTCTCGCCATGGATAAACACTCCGGCATCAGTTCCAAAGGCAATTCCAACACCTTTTTTGTAGGCTTTTCCAAAATTAGTTTGAATTTTCGGTCCAATATCCAAAGCCTTTCCAACAATTACTTCGGGATAGTACCCTGGAATTTTAGCCTTGTCCGAAACTGTTTTTCCTGCCGTGATTGTGGGAACTAGATATACATCATACTTTTTCATGAGCTCCATAGTTTCATCACTCATTAAGGTACCGTGTTCTATGCTTTTAACACCTCCCAAAATAGCACGTTGCATACCCTCATCGCCATGGGCATGAGCTGCTACATGAAAACCATAATCCTTTGCTGTTTCGCAAATGGCCTTTATTTCTTCTAACGTAAATTGTGGATTTTGTCCACTTTTGGCAACACTCAATACGCCACCTGTCGCAGTTATCTTTATTAAATCAGCACCATTTTTATAACGCTGTCTCACCGCTTTTTTGGCATCCTCAACCCCATTCACCACACCTTCCTTAGGACCAGGATTTCCAACAAGTTCTCTATTATTTCCATTGGTAGGATCGGCATGACCGCCTGTGGTTGCCAAGGCTTTTTCCGCAGTAAAAATGCGTGGACCAATAACCTTTCCTGAATTGATGGCATTTCGTAAAGACACATTTACTCCCGAGCCACCCAAATCCCTAACCGTGGTAAAACCCGACATTAAAGTAACCTTGGCATATTGTGTAGAGTTGAAGGCTACATCTGCTTCGTTAAGGGTATAACGCTCCAAATAAGCTTTTGGATTGGTTTCATGCTCAATATGCACATGCATATCTATAAGGCCCGGCATGACCGTTTTGTCCTTTAAGTCTATCACCGAATCCTTTTTCGATTCTGGGATTACAAAACCATTTTTTATTGAGACAATTTTATTTCCTGAAACAACCACCGTTTTGTTGGTCAAAACTTTTTCAGCTTTTGTATCTACCAGCTTACCACAATGTAAATAGAGGTCTTGCCCGGTTACCGAAAGTGAAAGTAACAGGATGCACAAGGAAATAAAATGTCTCATTATATTGGTTTTTAAATGTTCCTGATGTGCTTTTCCCACTTCCAGGCAGACTCCATGGCATCGTCAAGGCTCAATTCTGCTTTCCAACCCAATACTTCATTGGATTTAGAAGTATCTGCAAAGGCTTGGATGACGTCCCCCGCTCTTCTCTCGGCAATTTTATAATTCAATTTAAGACCAGTCACCTTTTCAAAAGATTGGATCACTTCCAAAACAGAACTTCCCTTACCTGTTCCTATATTGAATACTTCATAATTTTCAGGATTCTTCTTCTCCAAAAGGCGCTGTAGAGCTACCACGTGCGCCTTGGCCAAATCTACCACATGGATATAGTCTCTAATACAAGTACCGTCTGGCGTTGGGTAATCCTCTCCAAAAACAGCCAATTGCTCTCTAAGTCCTGCTGCCGTTTGCGTGATAAAAGGTACTAAATTTTGAGGTACGCCTAATGGCAACTCTCCAATTTTTGCACTGGCATGCGCCCCAATTGGATTGAAATAACGCAAGGAAATGGCATTTAGGTTTGGTCTTACCTTACAAGTATCAACAATAATTTCCTCCCCTATTTGTTTGGTATTTCCATAAGGTGACTCAGCTGGTTTTACAGGGGCACTTTCCAAAATTGGAAGCTCATCAGCTTGCCCATATACCGTACAAGAAGAACTAAAGATGAAATTGGCAGAATCCAATTGAAGTACCGATTTGAGAACATAAATTAACGTATTCAAGTTGTTTTCGTAATACATCAATGGTTCATTGACACTTTCTCCAACAGCCTTACTAGCGGCAAAATGAATCACACCAACAATGTCCTTATGCGCTTTGAAGAATTCTTCTACTCTTGACTTTTCCTTTAAGTCCAATTCCTCAAACAAAGGTCTTACTCCTGAAATAGCCTCGATACCATCCAAAACCTCAATAGAGGAGTTAGAAAGATTATCGATAATAACAACCTCAAAACCTTTATTTTGCAATTCTACGACTGTGTGCGAGCCAATAAACCCGAGTCCTCCTGTTACCAGTACTTTCATTAAATTATTTGTTTATAAAATTAATAACTGTTGTTGTAATAAAGTCAATTTGTTCCGCATCCAATTCGGTGTGCATTGGCAAAGAAATCACCTCTTTCACCAATTGATTGGTTACTGGAAAATCCTCCTCTTTATATCTTTCATCCTTATATGCCTTTTGTGAATGCAACGGAATTGGGTAATATACGCCACAAGGAATTCCGTTATCATTTAAGTGTTTTGCTAAAGCATCTCTATCTGTATTCAATACTCTCAAGGTATATTGATGGAACACATGGCAATCGCAACCATCACAGATACCTTCACAACAATCGCTCACCGTTTTTGGTATAATGATATTAGTTTGTCCTTCAAAAGCTTTGTTATACGCAATCGCCGCTGTTTGCCTTGCCTTATTATAAGCATCCAAATTTGGCAATTTGGCATTTAAAACGGCCGCTTGAATAGAATCCAACCTAGAATTAACTCCAACCACATCATGATGGTAACGCTCATACATTCCATGGTTTACAATTCCTCTAATAGTATGGGCCAAATCATCATCGTTTGTAAAGATGGCTCCTCCATCTCCATAACATCCTAAGTTCTTGGATGGGAAAAACGAAGTGGCCCCAACATTACCAATAGTTCCGGCCTTAACTTTTGTTCCATCGCTATAGGTATAATTAGCTCCAATAGCTTGGGCATTATCTTCTATCACAAACAAATTATGCTCTTTCGCAATTTCCATGATAGCTTCCATATTGGCACATTGTCCAAATAAATGCACGGGTACAATGGCTTTGGTCTTGGGAGTAATCGCCTTTTTGATGGCCTCAATATCAATATTGAAATTTTCAAGATCTACATCCACCAAAACAGGCGTCAGTTGTAAAAGTGCAATCACCTCTACTGTTGCAGCAAACGTAAAATCGGCAGTGATGACCTCATCCCCAGGCTTTAAACCCAATCCCATCATGGCAATCTGCAGGGCATCGGTTCCATTAGCACAAGGAATGACATGTTTTACGTTAAGGTATTGTTCTAAATTGGCTTGAAACTCATGAACCTTAGGTCCGTTTATATAGGCTGTATTATCCAAAACTTCCTGAATGGAAGTATCCACGACATCTTTTATTTTGGCATATTGACCTTTAAGGTCTACCATCTGTATTTTTTTCATCTGAAATGTAATAATCGTTAAATGTAGAAAGGCCCATTGACACATGCGCCACAAAGGAGCGAATTTACGAAATTCAACGACGACAGCCAATGAATTTATAGTAAAGTAACGTATTTTAGCGGAAACAATTAACAGGTGAATTTATTATATAATTTAGGGATTTTCCTCACGGGAATTGTATTAAAAATCATAGCTCTTTTCAATTCAAAAATAAAATTGGGAGTTGAGGGAAGAGCCCACACTTTTGAAGTTTTAGAAAAATCCATCCTGCCTGAAGATAAAACTCTTTGGTTTCACTGTGCTTCTTTGGGAGAATATGAACAAGGGCTTCCGGTTTTTAAAAAGTTACGGGTACTGTACCCAAATCACAAGGTAGTTTTAAGCTTCTTTTCACCTTCCGGCTATGAAATCCGAAAGAACTCCGAAATCGCGGATACCGTGGTTTACCTGCCTTTAGACTCTAAACGCAAGGCCAAAAAATTTGTGGATTTGGTGCACCCAGAAATCACTGTATTTGTAAAATATGACATTTGGCCCAACGTGTTAAATGAATTGCAAAAACGCCATCTCAAAGCCTATTTAATTTCAGCCAACTTCAGACCTCAACAGTCGTACTTTAAATTTTACGGAGGGTATATGAGAAAGGCTCTAAGTAGCTTTGACCACATTTTTGTTCAAAATGAAAGCTCTAAAACTCTTCTTAATTCCATAGGAATCACTCAAACAAGTGTTACAGGCGACACAAGATTCGATCGCGTTTCAGACCAACTCAACCAAGACAATAATTTACCTTTTATAGATGACTTTAAGCAAGATGCGCTCTGTGTGGTCATTGGCAGTTCGTGGCCAGAAGATGAAGCGCTTCTTATTCCGCACATCAATGCACATGCTTCTGAAAAAGTAAAATACATCATCGCGCCTCATAACATCAAACCCAACTTGATTGCCGACTTAAAATCACAGATTACAGCAAAAACGGTTCTCTTTTCAGAAAAAGAAGGCAAGGATCTTTCAGAATATTCAGTGTTCATTATAGACACCATAGGCTTGTTGAGTAAAATATATGCCTATGCAGACATTGCCTATGTAGGTGGTGCCATGGGAAAAACAGGACTGCATAATATATTGGAACCTGCCGTTTTTGGAGTGCCCGTAATCATCGGTAAAAACTACCAAAAGTTCCCTGAGGCCCATAACATGATTGCGCATGGCGGGGTTCAATCAATTTCTTCACATTCTCAACTTGACAGCACTTTAACCCAACTCATTGAAAATGAATTTCAAAGAGAAAAACTAGGGGCATTGAACACAGATTTTGTAAAAAAAAATAAGGATGCTGTCATCCAAATCCTAAATTATATTCGTAAATAGAGTGGCGACGTTAAAATATTTTTACTAAAAATGTTAAATAATCTTAATATCACTATTGCTAGTTAACGTTTTAGTAGTTAATTTCGCTTTAATTTTTAACACTAAAAAACTATTAACCATGAAAAAATTATTATTAATTCTACTAGCTGTTGGAATTTCATTCACTGCTTGTAAAGAAACCAAAGAGAAAACTGAAGAAGTAACTGAAACTGTAGAAAACACTATGGAAGATGCTGTTGACGCTGTTGAAGAAGCTGCTGAAGCAACAGGAGATGCTGTTGAAGAAGCTGTAGATGCAACTGAAGAAGCAGTTGAGGATGCTATTGACGAAGCTGTAGAAGGTACTCCAGTTGACGTAGAGTCTGTAACTGTTGAGTATGAGTATATGGTAGCTGGAAAATCGGTAACAGGAACTAAAACCTTCACTGGTTCTCAAGAAGAAGTAGAAACTGCAGTTAAAGCGCTTCAAGATTCTTTGACTAAGGTTGATCCTAAAATCAAAGTTTCTGTAAAGGAATAAACACATTACTTCTCTATAAGAAAGCCTCGCAATATGCGAGGCTTTTTTTTGCACAATGACTTTGAGGATAGGCTTGATTCCCTTCCTTTTTACACATACAAAAAGCGGGATCAACTTTCGTTAATCCCGCTTTTAATATGCTTATAAAACCAGTTTTTGTTATTTCCAGAACAATGCATAAAGCACTACCAAGATAATCATTACAGCAAAGGCTCCAATATTAAACACAGGGCCTGTTTTGAACAGTTTTCCTGTTAATGGAATACCTTTAGGATCATCTTCACCTTTATTCTGCATCAAACTCACAGCAATAATTACAATCATCGTTAAAATAGCCGTATACCCCATTTGATCCATAAATGGTATATCTACGAAAATTGGGCTAGTAGACCATCCTTTAGGCGCCACCTTAAAGTACATTGCAATTGGGATAGACGCTAAAGCTCCCACAATAGCAGCCTTGTTGGTTGTTTTCTTCCAGAAAAGCCCTAAAATGAATACCGCCAAAATACCTGGACTCACAACTCCCGTATACTCCTGGATAAATTGGAACGCCTGATCAATACCTCCTAATAAAGGCGCCATAATACAAGCCACAACCAAAGCTACCGCAGCAGAGATTCTTCCCATAGTTACGGTTTGTTTAGAACTTGCTTCTTTATTGATGTACTGCTTGTAAATATCCATTGTGAAAATGGTCGACGTAGAGTTCAACATAGACGCTAAAGAAGATACAATGGCCGCTGCCAAAGCCGCAAATGCCACACCTTTAAGTCCCGCCGGTAAAAACTGTAGCAACCAAGGATATGCCTTATCTGCTTGCTCTGTTGAAGGCAAGTTTTGAAGTCCTGCTTCACCCAAACTTCCTAAAATTTCAGGATTATTAACCATTAAATAAGCTGCAATACCAGGAATTACCACGATTAATGGAATGATCAACTTTAAAAATGCAGCCAATAAAATCCCTTTTTGTGCTTCTCTTAAAGATTTTGCCGCCAAGGTTCTTTGAATGATGTATTGGTTGAATCCCCAATAATACAGGTTAGCAACCCACATACCTCCTACTAAAACACCAATTCCAGGAAGGTTTTTGAATTCAGGGTGCGACTCATCCAAAATCATAGCAAAACGCTCCGGAACAGTTTCGTAAACCGTTTTGATTCCAGCTACTACTCCTTCACCTCCAGACACGGTATTCAATGCCAAATAGGTTGTGGCCAAACCACCTAAAACTAAAAATACTACTTGAATAACATCTGTCCAAGCTACTGCCGAAAGACCGCCGTACAACGAATAAGCTGCCGCGAACAAAGCCAATCCCATCACACCATACATCATAGGAATTCCCATGATGGTCTCAAGTGCCAAAGCACCCAAATAAAGTACAGACGCCAAGTTTACAAACACATACAAGGCTATCCAAAATACAGCCAAAATGGTCTTTAAGTTGGTAGAGTAACGCTTTTCAACGAATTCAGGGATGGTATACAGCCCTTTTTCAATAAAGATTGGAAGAAAAAACTTACCTACAATAAGTAATGTAAGCGCGGCCATCCATTCATAGGAAGCAATTGCCAGTCCTGAGGCAAACCCAGAACCAGACATTCCAATAAACTGTTCCGCTGAAATATTTGCCGCAATCAGGGAGGCTCCAATAGCCCACCAAGGCAAAGACTTACCTGCCAAGAAATAATCTTCGGCATTTTTTTCATGACCTTTTTTATCTCTTGACATCCATAGACCTACCGAAAGAATAAGTATGGCATAGGCGACAAAGATAAAATAGTCTAAAAACTCAAAAGAAGTATTCATAAAGTGTTTTTAAATTTGTTAGTTAATTTCAAGGATGAAAGATACTAAAAAGTTACAACACGACTTCCCTTGAAACGGGAATTCCATGACATTTTCACAATAAAAAGCCACCTCATTTTTGAAAAACGAAAAATTAGCCTTTTACATTTTCAGATTCTAAAACGAATAAGGATTCCCTATTTTCTGTTATCGATTACCTTAATGGGTTTACGACTCATTTTAGGAAACTGTAAAGCACTGATATCTTGGGCATCGTGGAATTCAACTTTCGGAGCCACCCGCAATTTTGCTCTGAAATGATCCTTAATGGCTTGCTGCAATTCTTCTGAAGGATTATTGGCCGCAATCTTAATACAAATTTCATCCGTCCCTATCGAATTATTGGAAATTTCTACAATATAACTCTGCACCTCTTGAAAATCGTTTAAAATATTATCCATTGCCGGCGGATATAGAGTCGTCCCCTTATATTTGATCATTTGTTTTTTCCTTCCTACAACAGGCCCCAAACGCATAGTATTTCGACCACATTTACATGGTGAGGTATGCGCCTTGACCATATCCCCCGTTTTAAAACGTAAAAGTGGCATCCCTTCCACACCAAGAGTGGTAATAGTGAGTTCACCCACTTCACCATCTACTACAGGCAAATGGTCTTCGTCCAATATTTCAACTATAATCAATTCTGGATGGTGATGCCCACCTTGCTGATGTTCACATTCTGTGAAAGCTGTGTTCATCTCAGTAGAAGCGTAAGTAGAAAACAATTTGATGTCCCAGTTCGAAGTAATTTTTTCAGCAAGTGTATTCAAGGTGAAATCCTGATTTCTTAAGGACTCCCCGATACAAATGGCGCCTTTCACACCTGATTCTTTTAAATCTATACTATGCTGGTTGGCATATTCTATCAATTTCAACAAGAACGAAGGCACAGCTATAAGATAGGTTGGCTTGAATTTTAAAATGGAATCCCATTGTAATTCTGGAATACCGGCACCAACCCTAATAATTCCAGCACCTAGTTTACGTACACCCAAAAAATAAGCCAACCCTGCCATAAAACGTCTGTCGATGGTAGTCATAAGTTGGAGAACATCGGTTTCAGCGACCCCTGCACAGGCGAATGAAATAGCCTCATTATAAGCCAAACGCTCCAAATCGTTATCTGTAAGTGCAAAAGTTACCGGATCTCCCAAAGTACCTGAGGTCGTCACATAATCAATCACCTTGCGCTTTGGAACACATAAAAAATCATCATTGTACTTCTGTAAATCCTCTTTGCTGGTTAAGGGAAGTTTTACCAAGTCTTCAAGAGTTTTGATGGTAGACACATCAACATCCTGCTCTTTAAACACCTTTTGGTAATACTTAGAGTTCGCCTGTAGATAAGTTAAAAGCTCACTTAATTTTTCCTCTTGGAACAACTTAATGTCTGCCAACGACGCTTTTTCAATTTCTGGAATCATTACTGTAATTGTCGTTTTATTTTTTTTATATAATGTTGAATATCCTGCTTATAGGGCACTGTTGAAATTTCTTTGGACAAGGCCTTCTCAAACGCATTTTGCGCTGCAGTATAGTATTTTTTTCCGTAATAATATTGCCCTAACAGGTAATAGGTCTCCCAATAATTAGGGTTTGCTTTTTGAAACTCCAAAAGCAACTCTGGTTCCAGATGTCCATCATTTTGAATAGCATCTGCCAAGCTTCTACTCAACACTCGGTATTTCTCATAATTAGCATAGGCCTCAGTATATAGAAAGTCATCAGCTTCAATCATAAGCGTTTTATTTTGTAGGGAAGTTGTCTTTTCATTTTCCGTTGCAAATACCTCATCCAAATCATAAGCTACAAATGCTCCCAACTGATACGGAGGTGCAGAAACCCAAACCAGCCTCTTCGAAGGCTGAAATACAATACCGTGGTGTGCCAACAATTGATTTAGGGATTTTTCATTGCCATAACCAATTAATTCATCATCTAGCCCTTCCTTGTTCCTTAAAATATCCACAGCCACCTCGGGAGACACTTTAGGAGCCTCATTTAAAAGTTCTTCCATTCTTTGATACCTGTACATGGAATGACTTTCTGCAATATGTTTTAAATTATCTTCATCATTGGTGTAAGCTTCACTTTGAAAATGATTGGAACAGATCAATTCTTCCGAATTTGCCACTTCATAAACTCCAAAATTTTCTGGAGACACTTCAATAGTTACCGCCTTGTTGTCTGCCGCACTCCCCACAAAAATAGATTCGGACACAAACACCTCTCTTTTTTTGGCAATAGCAATAGCCTCCTCAATGGTAGAAGCATACTGTAAAATTTCACGAGTCACAATGGATATTGGCGTTTTGGCCACCATAGGCACCTTTGATTTTCCTGCATTTATAGTTACTGTCAAACCTTTTTCGTTCATCCCTGACACAACCCCAATCATCCCAGCCCAAGTAACCGACATGAATTTGTATCCATTTGTTGGTTTCACAAAGGCTACCAACTTATTTTCAGAAAACTCATCGCCTGCATAAAAGTCAAAATTGCGTCCTATTATTAGGTTTCCATCGTCTGTATTTTTTCCCCACACGGCAAAAGAAGAACAGCCCACCAAAGCCAAATCTTGAAACGCATGGCCTATATCATGGGCACCGTGTAAATATAAAATCCGCAAATAATCATCGGCGACATAATCATAAGTGTCCCCTGCATATTTTGAAAGCCCCAAGATTTCAGCCTTGTATTCTTCAGGTACATGCAAGTACATTTTTCTATTGTACCAGGCCAATATTTTTCGGAGCATGTATTGTTTGAATTTAGAAGGTACCATTTCTTCCACCTTGCCCAAAAGTGCTTCTTCCTGTTTTTCAAATAATTCATGAGTCAAACTTCCAGAAACCATACCCAACTGATACGGGTTTCCTTCCACCGAAAGCTCCCATAACCCTTGTTGATTTTTCATCAACCTATTGGTTCCTGCTACAAACAACGTATCAGCTATTTCTTGCCTATCTGGAATTTGAGAATTGAAACTACTAACATTTGGAATGTCATGCAATGACTTTGAAACGCCACAAGAGGTCATGACAATCAGCATCAAACCATTCAGAGCTAAGAGCCCCTTTTTATACATCATACAACTAAGCTTCCCTTTTTAATAATTTATGAGTTTTTGCTATGGCCAACTCATTTTTGTAATCTATCCATTGTTGCCCTTTAAGTTTACGCATTCCATTTTCAAAATGCCGCATGACAAACACATTGCTCAACATTTTTGCAAAGGTCTTTGGACGCCTTGAAAAGGCCCTTAAGGTCATGGAGAATCCACCATCCAAATACTTTATGTAATGCCAATAGCCGCTGGGCATGTAAAGGGCATCACCGTGTTTCATCTCGACTTGTAAACCGTTAAGATTTTTTAATGCAGGATACGTCTCAAAATCTGGATTGTCCAGATCAATACATTCCAAATTGTGGACGGCATAAGGTATTTTATAAAGGTATTTGGTCTGCTCTGGAGAGAATAACATCACACTTTTTTTTCCATGAAAATGGAAATGCATCAAATCGGCCAAGTCCATATCAAAATGCGGCAACACCTTAGATCCTGTACTCCCAAAAAACATTACGGGCAGCCGCTTAAAAAACTTCAAACCAATATCCGGATATTCAAAATCATTGGCCAAATCTGGCATTTTGTCTAAAATATTATAAAAGAAAATCCTTAAATCTGTAGGCTTGGTTTTTAAAATCTCCATATAGTCATGGAGTTTCATTTTCATAACAGGTTCTGCTGAATACTGCTTTCCTTTTGTAGGTTCGTTATTGTATAAATCTACAACTTGCTCACCCGCCCTTTGTTGGATATAATCCAGATTCCATTTTTCAAAAGCAGGCCAATCGTGAGTTAAATTTTCAATTAAAACGGGTATCTGAGGTTTGTAATAATATTTGACGAAATCTTCTTTCGTAATATTCTTTACTCGTGCTACCGGGGATGTTTTAATTGTTTGCATATTACACTGTTTGCGCTTTTTTGTTTGCTTCCAAAATTTTATCCAGTAAATAGTCCCTTCCCAAAATCTCCGAACAGGTTATTACCGCTCCAATAGTGACCCCTAAAATCCCATGCATATTCAAACTCTGGCCTGTAAACATCAAATTTTCAACCTTAGTTTTTGGGGAAATAAAAGACTGCATGGGCTTGTTTACATCTTTTACGTATCCATACATCGATCCTCTATTGGAAGCTATATAATCACGATAAGACAGTGGCGTTGACGTATACACTTCTTCTATGCACTCGCGTATATTGGGAAATTTCTTTTCAAGTTCATCAATCACCTTTTCGGCCTTTTCGGCTTTGAATTCCTCATAACTTTGCCCTCTCTCATTTTTATGGGCAACAGTATTAAAGGTATTCTCCCAAGGTTGCATTTCTTCATATCTCATATAGGTCATAATGGCAATACTATCACCATATTCCTCATTATTTTTATGCACCCCCATGGACATCATATAACTTTCAGGCCAACTTTCTTCTGTATAGTTTTGAGTGTCCCAAATGTTATTGACATCCTTAAAAAAGTAATAATTTTTATTGTGATATTTAAAAGTATTGGGCTTTAATACCAAATAAACCGTGAAGGCTGCAATGGTACTTTCAATATTTTCGACCCTATTGGTGTAAGCCTTTCTAAACTTATCTTCTCCCACCATTTTAAGGGTCAATTTGGGTTCTATATTCGAAATGAACAAACCGCCTTTCACCTCTGCTCCATTGGTACAGATTACCGATGCTATCTTACCTTCTTCATAGGTAAACTTTTCCACTTCATGGTGCTTATACACCTCCCCGCCATGCTCCAACAGTCTTCTCACCAAAAGTTTTGTTATTTGGCTTCCTCCATTCACACAACGATAAGAACTTTCAATAAATGAGTTCACAGATAAAGCATGCACGTAAAAAGGTGTTCTTGTAGCATCGCCGGCATACAGATAGTTATTGCCAGACAACACAGCCCTTAAGGTTTCATTGTTAGTTAAGGAATCTATATAATCTTTGGCGCCCAAATTAAAAATCTCGGCATCATCATAATACGCCTTCCCTCGTTGCAATGCATACAATGGAAACTTGGCACAAACTTCCCTTAATTTACTACAGTATTTCTTTATGGCAATGCCTTCCTCTGGAAACTGTTCCAAAAGTACCTTTTCGTAATTCCCATATCCCTGAGCATGCCTATATTCCTTATCGTCTCCTTCGAACAAAATGACATCGAAACCGTCCTCATCCATCTTTTTCAGTTGGAGTTCGTCCATAATGCCAATATATTTGAAATATTGGTAAAGGTTCTGTCCCTCGCTTAAGCCTCCAATATAATGGACCCCTGTATCAAAAATCGTTTTGTTTCTTACGAAGGTTTGAAGATTACCTCCATATTGATTGTTTTTCTCCAGCACACATACTTTATAGCCTTCCTTTGCCAAAATAATGGCAGACACCAATCCTCCCAATCCACTACCTATAATGACAATATCATATGACTCTTTTAATTTCAAGCTGTAATGGTTTTGTTTAGAATGACTAAATGTTGTTGTTCATATTGTACTGTATAATTTTCTAGACTGTAAAACCCTATAGTCTCCATATTCAAAAGTACGAGTTGAGATACTAAATTATTTTCCAATAATTCCCTTAAATCAACTTCTAAATATCCTTCCACATTTATTATTAAGGTATCGGCTGGTGTTTTCAGTAATTCCTCCACCGACTCTACATAGGCTATCTTACTGTTGTTGTTACTAATATAACTACTTTTTAATATGCCGCGCACATTTTTATCGGTAATACAGCTAAAGATTTTTCGGTCTGGACTATCTAAAGATAAAAGAAAATCCAATTGTCCACAATCTTTTGATAAATGCAAGATTGTAGCACGTTTATCTACTTGATTTAAAATGGTTCTATAGATTTCAGCATTCACCTTCAAATCACTTTTCACTTTGGTATACAAGACATCTCCTTTATACCTAAAATCCTCCAAAACGATGCTATGAAAATACTCCTTACCTTCCAATTGTTGTCTAAGAACCTCATATTCTGCCTTAAAATAGGCACTGATATTTTTAGTTTGCTCTCTCGTTGTCTTCCCAAAGTTATTTGTTCCATAAGGAATTCTAGGTGAAACCTTTAGGGTGATTTCTCCATCCTTAATAACAAAACTACCTTTGGGCAATACTTCTGAATTTCCATGAATGATCACAGGGACAACATCCAACTGAAATTGCTCTGCCAAATAAAAGGCACCTTTATGAAAACGCTTAATCTTATTGGTTCTTGATCTTGTGCCCTCAGGAAAAGCCATTAACGAATAGCCCTGATCTACTTTTTGCTTTAGGTGGGAAACCCCATTTTCGATACCGCTAGACACTGGATAAAACCCCGCCAATTGTACCGCTTTTCCAAAAATTGGAGAATTATATACCCAATCATTTACCAAAAAAATGATTTTTGGATGGAGCATCCCAATTGCTAAAATATCTAAGAAAGAGGTATGGTTGGCAATAATTACCGCCTGTTTTTCAAAAGTTTCTTTACTTGGATTAATAATGGTTTTCTTTACAAAGGGATTGGTGTACAACACCGATTTCATGAACTTAGACACCACTTTATGGAACCATTTCATCTTCACTTTTTTACTCATAGGGATCAATGGCATAATGGCAACACTGTACGAAGACAACAACAAACCTCCTAAACCATAATACCCAAAAGAAACCACCGAATGCAACAATAAACGCAAATTAATTGGTCGCTTTGTTTTACTTCCAATAAATAACCAGAACAATGCCGGCTGAATGGTAAACGACACAATCATGGCCGATAAAATACCGATAATAGAAACTACTGAAATAGTATATAATGCAGGGTGCTTGGCAAAAATCATCACGCCTACTCCCAAAATTGTTGTTATTACCGATAGAATAATGGAAGTTTTATAGGTCACTAGCATAGGCTCCCCAGTTCTATATTGGTGCAGTAATCCATTGGTGACAAAAATGCTATAATCAATCCCCAATCCAAAAATGAAGGAAGAAATGATAATATTGAAAATGTTGAACTGAACTCCAAAAAGCCCCATTAAACCAATGGTTAAAAACCATGTCAATATAATTGGTAACATGGTAACCAATGTAAGCGACACACTTCTATAAAATAGTAACAACAATAGTACTACTACCAAAAAACAGTAACCCAACAGATTGTTGAAATCGTTTTTAAGATGTCCCAAAAACCGTTCATTCATCTGTTGCCGATCAATAACCAATACATTAGGTTGGTTTCCAAAAACTCCAAGGACCTCCTTTACCTGCTCCTCATTTAACTTAACAAGAGAGGTTACGGTAGTAAAACCATTTTTGGAACTTATATAATCGTCAACAGGAATAGCTTCAATTGCATGATATCCCTCTAGGGACAAAGGCTGAAAATCTGAATTCAAAAACGCATAGAACTTTCCAAATGTCGCATCCTTAAACCCTAATGGCCTGCTGCTTTCAATAATGTTATTTTCCACTTCATGAATCCTGGAATCATTCCAAAACACACGCCATTTATTGATTTTTGATTGTTGTTGTTCCTGAGATTGCACCAAAGCGCCTAGAGAACTAAAATTAATAATGGCATTCTTTTCTTTTAAAGTGCTCAGCTTTTCAAACACCAAATCGTTGGCAGCAATAGCATCTTGAGGAGAATTTCCATAAGCCGCCAAGTACATAGATTTCGATGCAATATTGGTAAGCGTATCCAAACGCTTTTGAGCGGCCATTAATGCCGGTGGCTCATAATTGAGCTTACTGATATCCTGATTGAATTCTACTTTAGAATAAGTAAAAACGCTAATCACAAAGCCAATGGCCAAAAGAACAAAAGCCCACTTTTTACGATGCAAAGGAAACGATGCCAAAGTATCAATCCAAGTAGATTTTGTTGTATGTTTTTGTGATTCCTTATAAACTTGCGGAATAAAAATTAATGCAAATACCGAAGCCCCCAAAACACTAATGGCCGCAAAAACGCCTAAATCCTGAAGGGCCTGCGATTTCACAAACAACAAGCACAAAAAGGCTAAGGCCGTGGTCAAGCTACTCATCAAAATAGGTTTCGTGATATCCTCGTACAAGGCTTTCACGTTACTATTGCTCCTAATATGTGTTAATACATGTAACGAATAATCCAAGGTCACCCCTAGAAGCACCGAGCCAATTCCTAAGGAAACTGCTGATATTTTTTCCCTAATAAGGAACAAAACTGCAATGGCAACCATACCTCCAAACAAAGTTGGCACAAAAAGTACGATAGGTAACCAAAGGCGCTTATAAAAAACAATCAGAATAATGAGCAGAACAGTCATGGCAATCCCAACCGTAAACTGAATATCCTTCTTAATTTGTTTGGCGTTTTCAACAGCAATTAAAGCTCCACCAAAATATTCGCTCCGCACAGTTGTCTCCCTATACTCCAAATTCAACGTCTCTTGGAGACTGTACAATTTGTCAGCAAACAAGGTGTTTTGAGCTGTTTCACTGGAACTGAAATTTGGCGTGATAAATAATAACAGATGGTTTTGGTCTTTGCTGAGTAAAAATCCGTTGTACAGGGTAAAATCATCACCAAAACTCAATTGTCTTAGCTTATTCAGTCCCATAAAAGACAACCCTAAAGGATCCTTCAAAATGGTTTGCTTCGCAACAATCCCTGTTGGAGACACCAGGGTTTTATAGTTATTTTTAGTGATCTTCTCAATACTGTCCTTCTCCAATTTCTGCTGAATGACGGCATAATCCTCATCGTCCAAAAACAATGGTAAATTTTGATAGACAAAATCCAAGGTTTGTAAAGCTTGTTCGTCCTCAACACGACCCTGAACATCCTTTATGTAAGGTGAAAAATTGGTGCGAATGCTATCCAAAAACTGAGCACCATATTCTGTAAGCACTTCTACAGAGCCAGAAGATTCCTTTGAAATATGGACAATGATTTTATCCGCAAAATTGACAGTTTGGAGTACCTTTTGAATATCGGAGTCCTTTTCCTCAACAGGAATAAGTTTTGTAATGTCTTCCTCAAAGGTTATGTGGCTTGCCAACCAAAATAGAGAAGAAACCAACAAAAGGATTCCCAAAAAACTTATGGTTTTTCTTTTGGCAATAATTTGGTATAGCCCGCAGAACACTTTAGCCATTCTTTAAAATCACTTTCTTTTTGTCAACAATAGAAAAGAAAAGAAATCCCAATATTCCAAAAACACTGGACATCAGAGCGGCCAAAGCAAAACTCCCTACCAAATAAGCTTCCACATGTTTGATAACACCAAAATTAGAGGTTACCTCATCCATAGAATACGAAAATTCCACTCCTAATAGATATTGACCAATTTTTGAGCTAGCATATAAAATAAAAGGGATAAAAGGAGGTAAACTTACATTAGAAAACGCAAAAGCAATGGCCTTGTTCAACTTCAAAAATATGGCAAGAAAAATAACCAATACAGTGTGAAATCCCCAAAATGGTGACAGCCCAATAAACACTCCAAGAGCTATGGACAAGGCTTTTTTACTTGGTGAATCATAACTCCCTAAAAAGTCTTCAACAAAAAAACGCTTAATCCCTTTTTTTTTAAGTTTACGATAAACCTCCCTTGGTTTGATGTAGAAAATAGTCAAGAATACCAACCAAGTATTTAAGATACTAATTCGGGTAAAATCCTTAAATGGTCTAAAGTGAGAAACGCGTTCACTTTCATCGTAAAGCACCTGAATAGGGACATTTTTCACTTCAACATCTCTCCAAGCCGCCTTAACAATCACTTCTATCTCAAATTCAAATTTGGTAGTATAAAAATTGAGCGCCTTTAAATGTTTCAAAGGATAAAGTCGAAAACCCGATTGCGTATCGTCCAATTTGATTCCCGTCTCAAACCAAAACCAAAAGTTGGAAAATTTATTCCCGAAACTGCTCTTGGACGGCACCCCTTCTTGACTCATATTACGAGCGCCTATTAACAACAATTCACCTGTAGGATGCTCCTCCAAAGCTTCCAAAAACACAGGGATGTCACTCGGAAAATGCTGTCCGTCCGAGTCGATCGTAATGGTATAGTCATACCCCAATTCGGCAGCTTTTTTAAACCCTTCCCTTAAAGCAACACCTTTCCCTTTGTTTTCCGTAAAATGTAAACATTGGATATCGGTATAGGACTGCAGTATAGTTCTCGTAGAATCAGTAGAGCCATCATTTACAATCAAAACCTCATCTGTATACTGCAAGACTCCATCGATGACTCTCTGTAGGGTGCGATGGTTATTGTATGTAGGTATCAACACACAAACCTTTAGGTCTTTGATTTTTTGTGGAATCAGGTCTGTATTCACTTAAATGAAGGCTTATTCTATTAGAGCTTCGAAATTACTGTTTTTTCTTCAGTTGTAAAGACTTTGGACTGCAAAATATAGTCCTTGATATGGCCTTTCAGGTTGGGAGAATCGATGGTTTCAAATTGATTTAAAATCATTGTTTTATCCTCCTCGATATCCTCCTTGTATTTTAACAATTTAGGGGTATTCTCCTGAATTCCCAATCTCACAAAACGTGGCTCAATAGCACTAGGTGCCTTTTCTATAGCAAATTCAATAAAGGACACACCTTCCATAAAACCTTCCTTCTTCTCTTTTATGGTTTGAGCCTGTCTAGCTTTTAAAGCAATGGCTGCGCCTTTATATGCTACCAATGAAACATCATCATCTTTAGTAACCTTCAACATTGAATTATAAAACCCATCTACTTTGGCAGAGTCATGGGCTGCTTCCTTGTAGGCTACGCGTACTTCTTTCAAATCCAAAGCTTGAAATAAGATAAATGCACTAACGAAAAGGAAGAGTATTTTCATGCTTACAAAACTTTAAATACCGAAGACAATTTAAGAGCCACAGTATCATTAAATTTGGTTATATTTTTAACTTTTACAACATTATCCTCCTCTGCAAAAGAAAGATCCAAATGCAAATCTGGTGTGACTTCAGGATTGATGATGGCCATAAACTTGACATTGCTGCAAGATTCCATAAACAACTTTTTGTTGACTATCTGCTCTGTTAATTCTTTTATAATCTGCATCATGCACACACCCGGCGTCACTGGGTTTCCTGGAAAGTGCCCTTTGAACACTTCATGATTCTTGTTTATGGTAATTTTTGCAGTAGCCGATTGTTCTGCTACTACTATTTCATTGACGGTATAAAAATCTTTTAATAGCATAAAAATTATTTAAAATTGAAAGTCACCCAAACAAACAGGGACATCAATATTAGGTGATTCATAATCTTGCTTGGTTATTTAATTGATTTGAGGTTAATTTTCAATTTTATATTGTGATGTATAATTTGAATCTGTCTTGCTGTTGGTCCCTCTGTATCCTCAAATAAAAAATCAACTTTTCCTTTTCCTCCTTTTGCCCTGACAACTTTTTTCAACTGCTCATTTTCAAAAAAATAAAAATGGGAATGCCTATCCAACATGGTCTCAAAAATATGGAAATTATTCTGTCCATAAACATCCTCCACTTCCATTGGACTTTTAAGCAACACCCAAAAATCATCCCTTAAAATATTGATGAACATTTTTCTATCCAATTCCTCCAAAATATAGTTCACAGAGAACTCCTCATTTTCAAAAGAGAAATCAAACAATTTATTGCCCATTTCGGTAGTAAAGGCTACTCTGTGCTTATTGTCACCAAGTTTTTTAACAATGAATAAACCTCCAAAAGTTTTGCCATACACCTCTATATTGGCCTTGTAAACATAATCCTTGGTTTCGTTGGAGAAATATAGATTTTCAATTGAAGGCTGCAAGGCCTCCCTTTGAAATCCATTCCTTTTTGGATAAGAGCCGCAGGACACCAAGAAAAGCAACCCTAAACTAATGAGCAAACATCTTGTCATCCAATGGGGCATTTAAGACTTTATTACTGAATACAATTTTTGTATAATCGCCAGAAGGTTCAACCATTTTTACCTGAACAACATCGCCTTGTTCATTAAAAGTGATTTGAAATGTTTTGATGAATTTTGAAAACCGAGTATCCTTTGGTGCAAAATACACTTCATCATGATGATCAACCTTGAAATAGGAAATATCAAAAGCTTGGTCATCAAACATATCTCCTTTGACACTTTTAACGATAAGGGCATTTAATTCCTTAAACATTTTATTGGACCCCAGATCCACATTACTTTTTTTGCCTTCATCATCAATATAAAGTGTTTCATTTTTAAAGATAACCTGATATTTAAAAGGTTCTTCATAGGCCCATTTCAACAAGTCAGGTGATTTAAAGGCCATATTTCCCTTGGTCACAATATCCTCCGACAAGAAGTCCATATGTTTATATTGTGTAAAATCGCTCACTATGGAATTGGTCGTCAAAGCCAGGGCCTTTACTTTTTCTTTCAAAGCATTCGCTTCGGCCGAAGTCATTTTGGTTTGGGCCTGTACAGTTCCAACCACAAAAAACAAAATATATAATAGGTTACGCATAAGCTTTTATGTTACACAGCGAATCTACAGAGACAGATTCTAAGTTCTTTTGGCGTAAAAATAACAATAACTGTTCCAAAACCCTTACTGATTTTTCGCTGGTATCGTGCAAAAGAATGACATCCCCCGCTTTTAGTCTTTTGGTAATGCGCCTTAAAATTTGTGCTTCACTAATTGAAGTGGTATCCAAAGAGCGCTTGTTCCATCCAATGGATTGCATTCCCAAAATTTTTAAGGCCTTGGCAATATTTGGATTAGTAACGCCAAATGCAGGACGGTATAGATTCAAGACCAATCCTGAATGTTTTTTGGCAACTGCATTAGTTTGCAACAACTCTGAAACCACCTTAGCAGTAGGTAAAAATCCGAAGCCATTGGTATGTGAGAATGTGTGGTTCCCCACAGTATGACCTTCATCCAAAATACGTTGGAAAATCTCTGGATATGAAGCAATGTGTTTGCCAATACAAAAAAATGTAGCCTTTGCCTTATGAGCTTCTAAAAGATCTAACACTCTTGGCGTAAATTCCGGATTTGGTCCATCATCAAAAGTAATGGCAATTTGATTTTTGGATGGTTTTGAACAGAAATTAATCGAGGTAATGTGATAGTTCCAACCTATGAATGCCGACCCCATGCCCGTTACGATTAACCACAGCAAACCGAATATCAAAAACCACCAAATGGAAATTCCATAAATAGCCGAAACAATCAACAAGCCAATAAAAACAACAGCTGCCGTTATATTTACGGTTTTGAAGTTTAGCATTGCTCCACCAAGGTAAAACTATGATTCTCTCCCCGATATTGATTGTACAACAACACCTGTTTAATCTCCTTCACAGGAAAATCATTGAATCGTAAAACTTCGGGCAAAGCTTGGTTTTTTAACATCTTCGCGGTTACCCAAAACCCAAAAGATGAAGCTGTGTTGAATTCGCCGCACAAATGTTTGTAACACACTTGCGGTGTATTTTGAAACAATCCATTTGCCAAAGTTTCATAATAGCCATCAAATTCTACATCGCCATTATTCCCGAGCACAACAACATCAATATCTTCAGCCGACACACCATTGGCAGACAAAAACGCTTCTGCCTCATTGTTCAATTCAGATTTTGATAAGGTATTGAAAATGGAAACCGACTTTATCTTTCCGTATGAATTCTCATTCCTTTCATTGGATAGTACAAAAAAATTGGCACCTTCACCATAAATAGCACCTTTGGTCTTGGATTGCAATACTTGCAAAACATCCTCTGCTTCCGGTTTTATATGACCAATTATTTTATGAAGCCCTGCAGTATACTCTCCTATTTCATCCACACCGCCAATTAAAATATTTTTGGCTTCATCCAATTCCAACTGCAATTTGGCATCCATCATAGCCGATTCAAAAGACACACTAGAGTGCACATATGTAAAATTATAGCCTTTGCATTGCAACTCCAGAGCAATTTGACCTCCTACCGTATTGTGAGTGGATTGTATAAAAGACGTTGGCGTAAGGTACTGTTCTTTATTATCCAGAATCGCGCTGAGAAATTTCTCCGAATCTCTCAAACAGCCCATCCCTGTTCCTGTAATAATGGCATCTACTTCCTCCAAACCTGCGTCCTGAAGGGCTATTTTGGAAGCCACTACTCCCATCTTGATGCCCTTTGCCATCCTACGGGCAGCCGCAGGTGGGATATAATCCTTGTAGTTAGGATCTACTACGGGCAGTATTTGTTCTTGATAAGAGACCACCTCACTTAAAAACTCATTGTTATCATAAGTTTTTTGTGCTGAAATAGATCCTACACTGTTGATATATACATTTTTCATTAGGCTTCTTTTGAAAATATCACGGTGGAACAATTTCCTCCAAAACCAAACGAATTGGACATTACCGTATGTAATTCCTTAGATTTTAAACTTACCTCTGGACGAATATCAAAAGCTTCCATGGGCATTTTAAAGTTTAGGTTGGGAAAAATCGTATTATGCTGAAGTGCCAAAATAGAATACACAGCTTCTATAGCTCCAGCAGCAGCCAAAGTATGGCCTGTATAAGCCTTGGTTGAACTAAATTCCGGAACGGCATCCCCAAAGACTCTTATAATGGCACGGCCTTCAGACAAATCGTTGTTTCCTGTTGCTGTACCATGGGCATTGATGTAATCTATATCCTTAGGCTCCAAGCCTGCTACCTCAAGTGCCTTTTCCATGGCCAAGGTTGCACCGTCCCCATTCTCTGATGAGGCGGTTTGGTGAAAAGCGTCATTGGCATTCCCATAACCTTTTACGTAAGCTAATACAGGTTTATTTTCAGCTTTAACCACAGCATCCGATTCCAACACCAAATACGCAGCAGCCTCTCCCAAATTCAAGCCTTTACGGTGTTCATCAAAAGGCGTGTTATAAGTATCGGACAGAATCATCAAAGTTTTAAATCCGTTGATGGTAAACATCGACAAACAATCTGCCCCTCCAACAACCACTCGATCCAACTGTCCTGATTTAATCAATCTGGCACCAAACATAATGGCATTGGCCGCTGAAGAACATGCTGTACTAATAGTAGTTACCACCCCCTTCAAGATGCCCAACTGTTCTGCGATTTTTTGGGTAGAATCCCCTGCATGATGACCATCAATATACTTTTGAACAGCTGTATTTGTTGGATATTCGTAATAATATTTTTCGGTCATATCCATTCCACCAACACTAGTGGCAGAAATCAAACCTGTTTTGTATTTGGTGATATCCGTTATGCCCGCACTGTTCACGGCCTGTTTGGCAGCTACGGCTCCAAGAAGAGCCGTACGGGAATAATTGTTTTCTGGAGACAGGCCCATTTGCGAAATGAACTCTTGGTTTGTCGTGGCAATTTCGCCAACCATGATGTCACCCTTATGAATGGTATCGATCTTGGAAATCCTTGAAATTCCTTTCTTTCCCGCAATCAAAGATTGGTAATTTTCATCCACATTGTTTCCAATGGCAGATACAATACCCATTCCAGTTATGGCTACCCCTTTCCCCATTAAGTATGATTACTTGGTTCTGTTTTCTGAAATGTAGGCTGCCATGGTATTGATAGATTCAAAAATGGCACGTCCCTCTTTTGGATCGGTAAGCTTAATTCCGTAGTTTTTATCGAGCATCACAATCAATTCCAAGGCGTCGATTGAGTCCAACCCCAAACCATCGCCAAAAAGCATATCGTCATCTGCAATATCTGCAACAACCATATCTTCCAAATTTAATTGCTCTATAATGTTCTCTTTCAATTCTTGTTTTAAAGCTTCCATATTATGTATTGTATAATTTTAAAATTTGTTGATTTGTATGGGGTTTTCCTTCTTTTTCAGAAACCAAATACAAAAATGCCTCATAGCTATCGGAATCAAAATCTACCCATCCGCAAAGCACTTGGTCAGCCTTTCCTGTTTCCAAGAGATTAGATGCGGAAGTAAACAAATGATCGGTATTGATTCTGTCAAATATAAAAAAACTATTTTCAGAATACAGTTTATATTTAATACTAATCTCGCCTATGCAAATATTAGGCAGAGTGTACACAAACACCGCTGGACTAGGGTAATAATTATCTTTATCTTGAATGGAGGCTTGATGCGCTCTATCAGTATCCAAGCTAGAGGCTCTATTGGACAAGACTATAGCAATATTGTTATCTGCCTCAAGATTTAAGTTTTCATTTTTAAGAAGTACCTCAGCTGTTAAAAAAGCCAATTTGCTCAAATTATCCATCTTAAAAAACTTGGGGTATTTCACCCCTAATGCTTTATACGCCGCTTTGATGAATTCTGAAAATTCAGTATGGGAGCCTTCATAAAGATGTTGACCGTTCAAGGTTACTTTTCTTCCTCTTATGGAGGCATATGAACTTATATTAAATGGGGCATTCATGATTTTATTTCTTTTGGCAAACCAACATGGTATGGTATTCCCCTAAAGGTTTGTCTTCTTTGACTACAAGACCAGCATTGTCTATAACTTCCAACAATTCTTTGGCTTGGTACATTTTACTATTACCGTTGGCCAATACCGTAAAATACAGCGAAGTAGCCTCTAAAATAAACTTAGCGTTATCGAAACGTTGACGATCGGTAAAGGTTTCTACAATGATAAGTTCGGCATTCTTGTCCATGGACTTGGCGCAGACGGATAAAATGTTTTCTATTTCTGATTTTGAAAAACAATCCAAAAATTGACACAACCATATAGTATCTGCTCCAGTTGGAATTTTAGGATCTTTGGAAAGCCAATCTATTTCATAGGCGGACACGCGATCCTGAACACCAGCCTCTTCTGCATTGGCCATCGCTTTCGCCAATTGCCCTGGAAGATCAATCATGGTCACCTTTACATCGTTGTTGAATTTACTGCAACGAATGGAAAACTTTCCTGTATTGGCACCTATATCAAATATATGCTTGCGTTCTTTGGAAAACAACATCTCCAAAGCTTCAGAAAAAATATCATCGGAATAATGATGATCAAATTCAAACCAAGCCTTTTGTTGTTGAGGCGTTAATTTAGACAAGCCTTCGTAAATGGTACTCCAACTCCCCAACTCCTTCAAACCTTCGGGCTTTCCAGTTTTAATGGCTTCATCTAAATGAAATAGCCCTTTATAACAAACATCTTGCGTAAAATTAATATTGACATTTACCGTTTCATTGTAAGTAAGAAAATATCCGGTCGTAGTCACTTCATAATTCCCCAATTCGTTTCTCTCCACAATATCTGAGCTTTCGGCAATTTCCAACAAGACCCCAACCCCATAAGCACTCAAAGACAATTCTTCCGCAATAGCTTCCAGAGAAATCCCTCCTTTTTTTCTATGTTGAAAAATTTTATCAAAAACCCCCAATTTACGAAGGGATACAACAGCTTGAAATACAAAGGGTGCAAAGGCAATTTTATGAGCTTCCTCGAGGGCGTCGATTGCTTTAATTGAATTGTTTGCCATAGTTTACGGTTTATTGAGCTAGTTTTTGAAAAATTACAGCCGTATTACAACCTCCAAAACCAGAGGCTGTTTTTAAAAAGGTCTGTATGTTATGTTGTCTTGTGTAATTTATAACATTTATTGGTTGGGTGACACCCATTGTTTCAAAACCTAAGGATTTATACAAGGTATTGTTGTGTGCCGAATGCATCCCAATAATGGTTTCTAACAATCCCGAAGCTCCCAAAGTGTGCCCAAAATACCCCTTCAAACTATTCAATGGCGCCTCCTGCAATCCCATCCTGTTAAAAGCAATGGCTTCCATTTCATCATTGAACAAAGTTGCCGTTCCATGGGCCGAGATATAATCTATCTCTTCTGGTTGAATTTTCGCCTCCCTAAATGCGGTTTGCATACTTCTATAAAGTCCTTCTCCCGTTCTTGAAGGTCCTGAAATATGATTGGCGTCATTACAAGAGCCTTCCCCTAAAATCACCATGGCCTCATCTGGCAACCCACTATCATCCTTTGTCACCAAAATACTCGCCGCCACTTCACCTATATTAATACCTTTTCTATACTTGTCGTAGGGTTTACACAGTTCATTGCTCATAGCTTGAAAGGAATTGAATCCAGACAAGATAAACTCACTGACTACATCCCCACTTACTACAAATACATGGTCATATACATTTTGTTCAATATATCTTTTGGCAAGAGCAACCGATAAAATTCCAGACACACAGGCATTGGAAACAACAATGGCATCGTTTTTAAATCCAAAGAACTCTTTTACAACCTTTCCCAACTCACTTAAATAAGCTCTTTCCTTCGGAAATGGACTATTGGCATCCAATACATCAATATTGCCTTTGGTGGTTGAAATCATTAATCCAACACGTTCATCCAAAGCAATCTTGGAAGACTTGATAATCTTGTCTAAAGAAACCATCATCATCTGTTCTAACCGAGTGTATTTTTCCTTAGGTTTTAATTCTCGAAATGCTGATTGCAATTGTTCAGTATTCACCAAAGATGAAAAAAACGGTTCAGCGTGTAAAGCTTTATTTTCAACCAGACCAAGTCCTGTAACTTCAGACTTCACCTTTTCAACTACAGATGTACTGTCAAAGCCTAAAGCCGAAACAATATTGTTATGTGACACATAGACCTTATTCATCCAGTAGCCCCACTTTTTGTTTCCATTCCATAAAAAATGGAGGAATATTTAAAGACAAGTCTCCTTCTCCTATCTTATCTACAAACACCTGAATGGTCTCACCTGTGCACACCAATTGCTGATTCTGGTTATATATTTCATAACGAAACACCATTTTAGCTGCAGGTGTATCCACATAAATGGTTTTAACAGTGGCCACATCGCCGTACTTCAACGGTAGCTTATGGTCTGTACTAGATTTTACGATAGGTGTAGCATACCCATGCTCTTTTTGGTCCAAATATGAAATTCCGTGCTCTCTTCCGAAAGCTTCCCTTCCATCTTCAAAATACTGAATGTAATTGCCGTGCCACACAATGCCCAAGGGATCAGTTTCCACAAAACGCACTCTCACCTCACTCACGTGCACAATTTCTTTCTGTTTAGACAGCATTTTTCTTTTCATTATAAACAATGGCAATTATGGTAGTTAATATAAAAAATATAAAAAGTAATGTTATTTCTGGAACAATATCCATCAAGCTGGCCTGACGCAAAAACACGTCGTAAAAGGCATTCAAACCCCAATTCATTGGAGAAATATTGGATAGCACTTGCATGAACTTAGGCATGATAAACACTGGCACCCAAACACCTCCCACTGCGGCCAATATCACAACAAAAGTCGCCCCAAAAGGAGCCGATTGTTCTTGGGTTTTTGCCAAGGTTCCCAACAGCAAACCTAAGCCAATTGCAGCCAAGCCCGAAAAAAGAGCCACTACAAACAACAAAGGTAAACGTCCAGACACATCCAAAGCCGGAAGCCCCATGGCAGGGAACACATATACCCCGACCAACAACATCAACACAAACTGAATGAGGCACACTAGCAAATACAAGATAGTTTTTCCTCCCAATACAGTAGCGTAGGAAACAGGGTTGGTTCGTAATCGAACAAAAGTTCCCTGGCTTTTTTCCTTGACCATATTAATGGACAGAGGAACAATGATAAAAAAGATGGCGAACAACGTCCAAGCTGGCACATTATGCTGTACCGAATTAGGCAACACATCCCGGCCTTCAATCTTTGGTAGAATCTCCGTAAACGTGATAAAATTTTCGGTTTCAAAAATGGCTTCCTCAGGGTTGTCCGAAATCTGCTCTTGAAATGCTTTGTAAATAGATTGTGTCTCTATTTTTGATATCATTTTATCAATCCCATTTTTTACCGAACTTTTAAAAGACTGTTGGGTGGCAGGATCGAAATATAGCTTCACTTCTTTATTTTCCACATCAGGCTTTGGCAAGGAATCGGCTTCTTCTCCCATCACTTTCGCCATGATTCCATCCACATTATTGCTGATTTTTTGATGCAAATCCTCTGTCAATTTCTCGGGGATGATTACAGCCAATTGATACTCGCCTTTGGACACCAAGTTTTTGGCTTCCTCTTCGGTTTGCTTTTCAATAACCTCAAAAGAATTGGAATCTTCCAAACCTTCCAACATGGTTTTTGCTACGTCACCATGATCCTTATCCACAATCAAAATTGGAATCTTAATATCCTTTACGGTTTGAAAGGTGCTATCTTGAATCAAGGTGATAGTAATGATAAGCACCAGGGGCATGACAAACAAAATGGCCACCCCTCCCATATCTCTGATGAGCAACAAAAACTCTTTATATGTGCTTGCCCATAATTTATGCATGGTCCCGAAGTGCTTTTCCCGTTAAACTTAAAAACACATCCTCAAGGCTATGAGCGCCTTCGTTAGTATGAATTAAATGTGCAGGCTCTCCTTCTACTATAATTTTTCCATGGTCTATAATGGCCACTTTAGTACAGAAGTTTTCAGCTTCATTAAGGTGATGCGACGTGTAAATAATTGTGGTGCCTTTGGCATTAAGCTCTTGAAGAAACTGAATAATGACATTTTTGGATTGCACATCCACACCAACTGTTGGCTCATCCAAAAACAATACTTTTGGTTCGTGAAGAATGCTTGCAATCAAGTTTACGCGACGCTTCATACCGCCCGAAAAAGTCTCGATTCGTTTGTTAGCGAATTTCCCCAAGCCCAAATGCTCTAAAAAATTGGTGATTTTATCATGCAACTCCTTTCCTTTTAACCCATACATACTTCCAAAATATTGAAGATTTTCAAAGGCGGTCAAGGAAGGATACAAAGCATATTCCTGAGGAACAATACCTATCAATTGCTTTAATTTTCTTTTGTTTTCTTTATAGGTTAAACCATCAATTGAGAACGTCCCCGAAGTAGGTTTTATCAAGGCACATAACATGGAAATCAACGTAGTTTTTCCAGCTCCATTGGGCCCCAGAAGACCAAAAATTTCTCTTTCAGCAATGTGCAAATCCAAGTCAAGAACCGAATAATTATCGGCTCCTTTGTACTTTTTGGATATGTGCTGGATAGAAATCATTTGCCTTAAATAGTTTTTTTTAATTTTTTAAAGAATGTTTCTTCTCTATCTGCAATATGCTCCAACTGTGTAGCTACTTTTACATAAGCGTCCACCTGGGCACTTCGATTTTTATAAATTCTGGAAGCTTCCAATGCAAAATCCCGCCATAAATCGCCTATTTCAGTAATTTCTTTGGAAAGCACTTCCAATTCTGGATTGTTCAAAATGCCACTTGCTTCCTGTAAAAATGCCCCATAGATATACCTAAAGCCTCCGCCTCCGGTACCAATCTCTTCCTGCATTCTAACTATTTGGCCTAAATAGTGATTGGCAAGTTTGACACCCTTAGTTTTTGGCCATTTTTTGATGAGCCTTGCCGTATAGCGAATACCTTTTACACCAATGAGCGGCATAGGCGCCAACATATCTTTACAAGTATGCTTGATGCCTTTCACAATGGCACTTTGAATCTTCAGTTTTTCAGGAAAATCTACAGGATAATAGATTTGACCTTTGGGTGCAAAAGCTCCTTTGGCAAACCGAACTTTTTCAAGTTCCTTATCGGTTAAGGTAGTAACGGTTTCCATAACAGGATCACTAATCAGATACGTTTGATCTTCCTTTCCATAAACCACCAAATTATGGGCATTGAAATGAAAGCGGTAATCATCTGGAAAATACACGAGATTATACACCCCTACCTGTAAGCCTACTGGATTGTTATTGTTCAGGTTTTCATCTAATCTTACCTTTGCCAACTTTGGATCCTTAAATTTTTCACGCTTAATTTTAATACCAACGCGCTTGGCAAAGCGTTTGAAAATAATCCCAGGTAAGGCACGGTAAGTAAAGGCCGGTGCATGATTCACCTTTATAAAAGGCACATAACAAAAAAACAACCCCGAACCAATACCAAAGGCAAGAGGTTCACTGATATCGAACCCGTGATGCCTCATCAAATTAGAGATCACACCATTTTCACAATGTGCCGATTGTTGGTGCTTAAATTCAATTTTCATCTGGGGTATTATTTTTTATCTCTGGGGTTTTATATAATGTAATATCTTTCAATGTTTCCAAGGATACATCAAACACCTCGGCATACCGCTGTAACATTTTATTGGAAAGCCCTTGAAACACCTTAGGTTTAAAGTGACGTTTCACCCGCCATTGCCAAAGACCAACATAACTTGCCAAAATAGACAGGTCCATTTTATGGGATTCCATATAAAACTCTATAGGACTTGTTTGATTGTTAAGAACACGTTCTTTGGCATTCGAAATCCGATTTTGAATTTCCTCAATGGCATTATTCAAGGCTATGGTTTTAGGATCCCAACCAGAACTCAAGGCCGTCGTATATTTACCATCTTCTCCAACGGCATAGCACAGTTCCTTTTGGTTTGTAGACTGAATGTTACTTTCATCCTGGGGTACCTCTTCCTTTTTCATGACCTCTACTCTGTTTCTTGAATAAACAAATTCATTTCACAAGTTAGCAGTGTATTCTCTCCTTGGCAAACACTACATTCAAAAGTGCAAATGCTATAATTATCGGAATCAAATCTAGATTTTAGAACAGCCTCCGAAACAATGGTTTCTTCAACTTTTGGGCACTCATAAATTAGCACCTTTTTAATAGCACTAATAAAGCCAATCAGTTTATTTTCTGGCTTCGCTTCTTCTTGGTTGGTATAATAACTTTTCCCTACAATGGCCGAACAGGTTTGAGCGGCATGTTCTACCATTCCTACCTCATTAAAAACTCCGTTTTCGACAAAAATATTATCTAGCTTGATTTCAAAAGACGTAGACACATGCTCATCGCTGATGGAAAGCACATAATCTACCATCAGGAATGGCGGCCTGTGCGGCAAAAATTGAGAAATATCCAAAGCCTTAAAAACCTCCATTAGCCAGCAATAACCGTTTTCATTTCACCTGAGGCAATTTCCTCTCCTTCGGCATTATATACTTTTACATTCACCATGGTCACTCCCATAATTTCATGTAAAATCATGGCTTTTGTAGTAACGGTATCACCTACCACTGGCAACTTTTTTATGCTCGTTTTTTTAATGGAACCAATATATCCCGTTGGCGCTTCTTCTCCCCTGCGATAATAATCATAGCCCGTATGCAAGGCCACCGTTTGCGCCATGTTTTCCACCAAGCCAGGTTCTGTAAACCCTCCTTGAACCGTCATGATATTATCTTCCAAAATAGTAAAAGACGATACAACTTCTGTTTTAGAAAATTCTTTAAGCGCATCTACCATCACAAAGGGATATCGTTGTGGAATCAATGGCAGTACATCGGTAATTGGAAACTCGTTTTCAACCATATTAGCACACTGTTAAAAATGCATATGCATATGAAAAACGGGCACTCTCTGGAACCGACAATAAAATCTTGTCGCCTTTTTTCAATTTTCCAGAATTCACCAATTCATCCAACATAATATAAATAGAAGCCGACCCCACATTTCCCACAGTCGCCAAATTGGTGAACCAGTTTTCCATAGGAATGTGTACGCCATTGGCTTTCATTTGTTCGTATAAGGAATCTTTAAAATAATAAGAAGAAATATGCGGAAGGAAATAATCGATATCCTCTGGTGCTAAACTATGTTTATCCAAGGCCAATTTCAAGCTGTCTACTCCCTTCTTAAGAATGTGTTGATCCAATAATTTCACATCTTGCTTCGCAGCAAAAATGGATTGCTGACTCCACTCCTCAGAATGATATTCACTCCATCCCTTTAAGGACCCGTCCGTCATTTTATCACCACCAGCATACATGCAAGCTTCCAATTCAAAAGCATACGAATATCCTTCCATCCACTCTATACGCAAAGGGCAATTTCCCTTCGGCTCATTCTCCAACAAAAAAGCTCCAGCGCCGTCAGACAGCATCCATCTCAAAAAATCCTTATTGAAAGCAATAATGGGCTTTTCTTCGAGCTCCTTTAAATGTTCAATTTCGCTAGTATAAATGGTAGCCCTAAACCATGAAGACGTTCGTTCAGACCCTGAACAAACCGCATTATCGGTCTGCCCTGACTTCACAGACAAAAAACCATACTTAAGGGCATTCATTCCAGAACAACAAGCTCCAGAAGGCGAATTGATTTCAGCATTTCCTCCCTTAAGAGCTCCATGTACCATAGAAGCATGGGATGGCAAAATTTGATCTGGACTGGAGGTACCGCAAGACAAAAGTTCAATTTCTTCAGCCGGAAAATTTTCATCACATAAATTTAAGATAGCCTCTTTGGCCAACTCTGCATTATTGTGCGTCACATTTCCCTCATCGTCCAACGCGTAATACCTTGTCTTTATTTGGTTGTTTCTCAAAACTAGTCGGCGTCCCTTGGATGGCACCCCATTAATTTCTCCTAATTTTGCCTCCATTTCATCATTGCTGATAGGGCGGTTAGGCAAAAAATTTGATGTTTTAGTTATGTAAACTTCTTTCATATATTAACTAGGGCCTTCTTATATTATGAAACAGATGAAAAATACACCTTGTCTCTCTTTATCTTCCCATATAGAGGAAGATAGCTTAACAAAAATAGAATAAAAACAACAGGGGCAATAATCCAAATGGCAAATAATAGGTAATATTTAAAAATTTTAATCCAAAAAGGGCGCTTGGATGAATCCTTATTTGATTTGTTTTGAATAAGGTTTGCCCACTTAGAAAACAACACATTGGCACGTTGGTCTGCCACCACCAAAAATGGTTTGATCATGACTGCCCCTTTTGCAAGTAGACCATCCTGAAGACTCGAATATTCGTCTACTTTCAAAGCATTGGAAATAACAGTTCCAAATCTTTCAGACTCTTCTATATCCTTCTGGGACACGCCAGGTTTTGGAAAAATTCCAAGATAGCGCTTCTTTTCTCCCGTAAACATCCATTTTACGATAGTGATGACACTTACGTGATTAATATGTCTATCTACCAAAACAATATTCCCCACCAACTCTGCATTAATGGCTTTTAATTTCTCTTTAACTTTCTCTTGGGCCATCACCCACATATTCCTACAGCCTATAACCGTCACTACCTTGGTATTGGCCAACAACTGTTTTCCTTCCTCACTTTCCAAAAATGAATTGGCAGGAATGGAAGGCGTCAAATACCAAACACTATACCCAAAAATCACTAAGTCATAATCCGTGTTTTTTATAGACAGTGGAATTGGCTTTATTTTTTGTGGAATTTGTAAAAAAGACTCAGGAAAGGCATCCAGAAACTTATTTTTTGGCCACGGAAACGGAAACGGTGTCTCCATTTCAATTTCCAAAAAGTCCACATGATGTCCTTCCGAAATTAAAGGAGCACTAACATTATTGACAATTTCTGTAAGTTGACCCGATTGGGAATAGTGTATTACGAGGACTTTTTTCAAAAATTAATTTTTCCTGTAATTACGGAATAATTAATCAAAAAAAAAATCAAGTTTAGGATTCATTTTCGGTTTTCCAAAAATCGAAGTAATTGAACCATTGTAAGGGATACTTTTCAAGAATCCAGGTTACGCTTTTGGTATATTCATCCAACAAACCAACAGCATCCCTATGCTTGGATTGTGCTTTCCGTGTATACAAATGGTAATGTTTATTGGTTTCTTTCATAACATACACAAACAAAACCGGCACACGCAATCTTGACGCCAGCACAAAGGGTCCAGCAGGAAATTGTGCGGTTTCCCCCAACAACTCATGCTCCATGAATTTAGACCCCTTCACATACCTATCGCCAGTAATGCAAACCAATTCGTTTCGAGCCAAGGCCGCATTAATTTCGAAAATATGGGAAAGATCCTCCTGAATCAAGATGAGCTTAATATTGGATTTTACCGTAACGCTTTCCAAATATTCCTTGATGGCAGTGTGTTCTACATCTGTGGTCAACAAATTGATGGAGGCACAATCTTCCAGTTCTCCAAAAAAGTGTTCGGCGATTTCAAAATTACCCACATGGGCACTGATTAAAATTCCACCTTGTTTCTTTTTAAGTGCTTCTTCCAAAAGCTCAACCCCATCAAATTGGTAAGTAAAATAGTCTTTGAGACCTGAAGAAATAGCCACCTTATCAATGATGGTCTTTCCAAATACATAGTAATTTCTATAAATACAAAGGATACTCTTCCAAAATGAGTACCCTCTTCTTTTTCTAAAATAATAGTAGATGGATTTTGAACTGTCCAATGCAAACAGACAGTAATAGGCAGCTACAAAATAAAGAATAAAATAGGCAGAGCGCACCCCGAATTTCTGCATAAAGAACACAAAAATTCTATATCCAAAAACGGTGCCTCTGGATTTACCCTCCCATTCGGTAGCCATAAAATTTTAACGTAAAATGCTTAGCTTAATTTTCGTTCAATAAGATTATAAAAATCTTGCAGTGTCACTACACCAATGAAGTCTTCGCCGACAAGTTTTACTCCGAAGTTAGATTCTATAGCAACAACCAAGTCCACAAAATCCAAACTATCCAGCTCTAAGGTTTCTTTTAAGTTAGCTTCTGCGGAAATGTCATCCTCCTCCACTTCAAACTCGTCAATAAGAAAGTCGTTTATCTTATCAATGATAACTTCTTTATCCATTATCTCTCGCTTATTTTTTAATTATTAATGCTGAATTTGTCCCTCCAAATCCAAAAGAATTGGACAAAAATACATCAAATTTTTTATCTATTGTTTCCGCCACCAAATTTAATTTTGACGCCGCTTCATCAGGTTCACCAAGGTTTATATTGGGCGCTATAAAGTCATTCTGCATCATCAAAATAGAATAGATTACCTCACTTGCCCCAGCCATCCAACACTCATGTCCTGTCATAGATTTTGTAGAACTTACATAAGGCCCATTTTCACCAAAAACAGACAAGATAGCCTTTGCTTCATTAGCATCTCCAACCGGAGTTGAGGTAGCATGGGCATTAACATATTGAATATCCTCAACCTTAATCGCTGCCTGTTCAATAGCCATTTTCATGGCTCGAGCAGGTCCGTCTACATTAGGAGTAGAAATATGGTCTCCATTGGAAGAAAATCCATACCCCAAGACTTCCCCATAAATGGTAGCACCTCGCTTCATGGCAGATTCATAAGTTTCCAAAACCAAAGTCGCAGCACCTCCACTAGGCACAAGTCCGTCCCTATCTTTATCAAATGGCCGCGATGCCTTTTGAGGCTCGTCAGTATGTACTGAAAACACACCCAAACCATCAAAACTTGCCATGGCCATTTTGTTGATCTCCTGTGCGCCTCCACAAATAATGCAGTCCTGCATACCACTTTTTATCAGATGATAAGCCATCCCGATGGAATGCGAACCACTGGCACAAGCGGCACTCACGGTAAAATTCACGCCCTTCAATTTAAAGATGGTAGACAAGTTCATGGTTACCGAAGAATTCATCCCTTGGAAAATTGCACCAGACCCGACCAAAGTAGTATCTTTCTTTTCCCTAATTTTATCTACAGACTCAATAACCGATTTAGCGGTACTATCATTTCCGTACAAAATCCCGACTTCATTTTGATCTAAAAAGTCCTGTTCGATTTTAGCATTCTTCAAGGCTTCTAAAGTAGATATATAAGCATATTCCCCTTCTTCCCCCAAACTAATACGCTGACGGCGCGAAAGCAAGCCTTTTAAGTTTGGTTGAGAGACCATTCCTGTTAACGGAGATCTGTAGCCAAAGGCAATACGGTCTTCATCTACAACAATACCTGATTTCCCCTTATAAAGAGACTCCTTGACCTGCTCTAAATTTTCCCCGATACAGGAGTAAATTCCCATTCCCGTAATTACAACTCTTCTCATCCAAAACCAAAATTAGGAGTAAATTCCTCCATTAATATTTATAACTTCCCCAGTGATATACGATGCCTTAACTGAAGCCAAAAACGCTACGGCATGCGCTACTTCTTCCGGCTCCCCAAATCTATTAAGAGGAATCATATTTTTCAATTCCTTTTCATCAAGTTCTGCGGTCATATCCGATTTTATAAATCCCGGCGCCACCGCATTTACGGTAATTTTTCGCTTGGCCACTTCCTGCGCCAAAGCTTTAGTGGCTCCAATCAATGCTCCTTTTGCAGCAGAGTAATTAGTTTGACCAGCCGTTCCTTTAACCCCTGATACCGAAGCAACATTTACAATACGACCATAACGATTACGAAGTAACTTTTGGATAAAGAAATTGGTCACGTTATAAAAGCCATTCAAGGAAGTATTGATTACGTCCTGCCAGTCGTTTTGAGGCATCCACATAAACAGACCGTCCTTTGTAATACCTGCATTGTTAACAATTACCTCAACAACTGCTTCTTTATTAGCTTCCTGCCAACCTCCCAAAACAGAAGCCACCTCTTCAGCATTAGCTACGTTAAACTTGAGGATTTCTGCAGTATTCCCTTCAGCTTCCACTGCCTGCTTGGTTTCCTGAGCCGCAGCTTCATTACTATTGTAATTAATTAAAATATGGTAGTTGGTATCTTTTGCTAATTGAATACAAATGGCTCTTCCTATTCCTCTGGAACCACCTGTGATTATGGCACACTTCATTTAATTAGTTTTTAAGCGGATATTTATTGCAATTATAGGGTTTATTGGAATAATTCCAAATTCTCAAACTCCATATCTTTCAATATTTCTCCATTGGTATTGATGTAGTACCAGGACTTCTTTTCCTTTACCCTAGCCAAGCCATCAATAAACCCTTTTTCATTATTTCTTTTGAACACCGAAAAGCCACTTGCTGTTATATCGTATTTATCGTCTATCACCAAATCACCTTTTGTATTGATAAAACCCCATAATTTAGAAAGTTTTACAGGCGCTAAACCATCCTTGCTAAATATCTCGGCATCTTTATATTGAAAAGGAATAACCTCTTCACCAGCTCTGTTGATATAACCCCAATTCTTGTCTTTCATTACAGGTGCTATGCCATTTACAAAGGCACGGGCCTTTTCATAAGCTGGCGCGATTTCCCATTTCCCTTCGGCATTTACAAATCCCATTTTACCATCCTTCTCTGCATAGGTAACTTCTGGATTATACATAAAGTCCCATACTTTTTGGGCTCCTTCTACTTCTTTAAAAGCACCATTCGAAATGATGCCATACACACCTCCCTTAGAAACAATAACCTTGTCGTGATATACATTACTCACACCATCATACTCTGTAGGCACAAAATAGTTCCCAGATCCATCTACCAAACCCCATTTTTCATTCTCCTGAACTTTGGCGTAGCCATTAACAAAGCCAAAAACCTTTGAAAATTTTACAGGAACTACAACTTCGCCTTTGGCATTAATAAAACCTACTTTGTCGCCCTGTCTTACAATGGCATAACCTTCTTCAAAATCATAAAGTTTATCTGTAGTAACGTCTTTAAGAATCTGCTCCCCATCAGTATTGATATAGATCCACTGATTATCTTTTAATACAATTGCCACTCCAGAATCGAAGGCCTTTGTTTTTTCAAACATGGGCTGAATGGCCCATTCACCTTTTCGATTAATGAAGCCCCATTTTTTATCATCGGTCATGGCTTCTGCCAAATCTCCCGAAAAATTCTTGGCTATTTTAAATTGAGGTTTGATTTGCCAGTCTCCCGTCTTGGTGATGTACCCAAATTTACCATCTTGATTGGCCAACGCAAGATCCTGCGCCACCATTGAACAAATGCTGCATAAAAACAGCCATAGGAAAGATTTAATTTTCATGATTAACAGCTTTATATTAATAATTTACTTAACAACAATTAGCCCTTGCAACCAAATTTCCCTCGGCATGTTAAAAATCAGACCACTTAGTGCGCCATGATAAACTCCTTCACCTTGTTCACAAAAGGATACATAGCAACATCTTCCTTAAATGCAGGTACAAGAGCTCTTATATCTTCATACATCTGTTTTGTTTTGGAAGAAACCTTGTTTTGCAATTCCAAGCATTCAATCGCCTGAACAATGGTAATCATTTCTATACCTATTACCTCAAAAGCATTCTCGATGACTTTCTTGGTTATCAAGGCCGCATTGGTCCCCATGCTTACAATATCCTGATTATCGTTATTGTTAGGAATACTGTGCACATACATAGGGTTGGACAGCATTTGGTTTTCTGCAGTTGTGGAAGTTGCCGTAAACTGCACGCCCTGCATTCCAAAATTAAGTCCTAAAGTCCCAAGATTTACAAATGGAGGAAGAATATCGTTCAACCTTGCATTGAGCAAATAGTTCAATTGACGTTCGGCCAACATACTTGTTTTGGCAACAACCGTTTTGAGTTTATCCATTTCCAAAGACACATAATCCCCATGGAAATTTCCGCCGTGATACACGTGCTGCTTTTCTACATCTACAATTGGATTGTCATTAGCAGAATTGACTTCCTCTATCAAAATCTTCTCTACACCTTTCAAGGTGTCCAACACAGGACCCAGAATTTGGGGCACACACCTTAAAGAATAGTACTCTTGTACCTTTTCCTTAAATACGGAGACATCATCATTATTGGTATACAAATGATGCTCTCGTTTTCGTGTCAATTGGCTATCCTTTAAATGCTCACGCATCCTTTTAGCAATTTCACGCTGCCCCACATGCAGTTTCGAAGCATTTAATTCTTCCGACAAGTGATCATCATAAGCCTGCACAATTTCATTTATGGCCGCAGAAGATGATGTAATCCATCCCAACAACCTTTTAGTATAAAGCACATTTACTATACCAACCCCCGTCATCACAGAAGTTCCGTTCATTAAGGCCAACCCTTCTCTAAGCTCAACAGAAATAGGCTGAAGTCCTTCCAAATCGAATACTTCTTTGGTGGCTCTTCTTTCTCCCTTATAAAACACTTCTCCTTCACCGATTAGCACCAAGGCCAAATGGGCAAGCTGTACTAAATCGCCACTAGCTCCTACCCCTCCATGCTCATAAATTAAAGGAATGATATTTCTATTGATCAATTCGGTCATTAACTCAATAACCGATACATGTACGCCAGAATACCCCAAAGAAAGTGTATTCAATCTCGCCACCATGGCAGCTTTCACGTACATAGGCGCTATAGGTTGCCCCGTCCCAGAAGAGTGACTTCGTATTAAATTGTATTGTAACTGGATGCGCTCAGAATCCTTGATTTTGTATTGAGCCATGGGCCCAAAACCCGTATTCACCCCATAAATGACCTTGTTTTCAGAAAACGTCTTTAAAAATTTAAAGCTCTTCGTAACACGTTCCACCACCGTTGGGTGGATTTGGATTGGAGTGTTCTCAAAAATAATTTTATAAAAATCTTCAATTCCTAGTTTCCCGTCAAATGTCAGCATCTATATGTATAAGGTTATTTTTATGATTAAATTTTAATAACTGAAACGAAAGTAGTTATTTTGGTTAGCAAATTTAAAATAATAAATGAATTTATTCCACTAAGCACATGAGCGATACCACTGTTGATGTTTTAATCATAGGAGCAGGCCCTTCAGGCTGTGTGTCAGCCGCCTATTTGCACAAACAGGGCCTTAAAATCAAGGTGATTGAAAAAAGTAAATTTCCACGATTTGTGATTGGGGAAAGCCTTTTGCCTAGATGCATGGACCACTTTGAAGAAGTAGGACTATTAGACTGCTTGAAAGCCCAAAATTTTGAGGTAAAAGCTGGCGCTCGATTTTTAAGGGATGATATTGTTTGTAATTTCGACTTTAGCCAAAAACACACCGAAGGTTGGAACTGGACTTGGCAAGTCCCTCGAGCCGATTTTGACAATACATTGGCTCAAGAAATCCAAAGCTGGGGTGTAGACATACAATTTCAACATGAAGTGGTTGATGTGCACATTAAAGAAGATGGCACTTCAACAACCATAATAAAAGATGAAACAGGAAACGAATATTCTGTAAATGCGAAATTCATTGTGGATTCCAGTGGTTACGGAAGGGTATTACCAAGACTTTTGGATTTGGATAAGCCCTCCTCCATTCCCGAACACTCTTCAATTTTCACCCACGTAAAAGACCTCAAACGTCCCGAAGGAAGAGAAGGCACATTGATAACCTTTGACGTTCTAGACAAAGACACTTGGTTTTGGGTCATTCCCTTCTCAAATGGCATTACCAGTATTGGTTTTGTAGGCAAAAATGAATTGATCGATGCTTATGAAGGTTCCAACACAGAAAGGATGAAAGCCATGCTCAAACTATCCAAATATTACCAGGACCGATTTGAAGGTTTAGATTTTGAATTTGAACCTGTATGCATTAGAAATTACTCCAAAGCTGTTAAAAAATTCTACGGAAAAGGATTTGTATTAACCGGTAACAGTGCCGAATTTCTAGATCCTGTATTTTCATCGGGTGTCACCTTTGCCACGGAATCTGCGCTTCAATCGGCGAAATTGATTGCTAAAGAATTAAAAGGTGAATCCGTTAACTGGGAAGTAGACTATGCCGATTACATCAAATATGGTGTGAACGTATTTGCCACCTATGTGAAGGAATGGTACACTGGAAATCTGCAAACGTTATTCTTCCACCGTCCAGAAAACCAAGATGTGAAACGACAAATATGTGCGGTTTTGGCAGGCTATGTTTGGGACCAAACCAACCCATTTGTAAAAAAACACAACCGGATTGTAGCCTCCTTGGCGCACCTCATCAATATGGAAAGAGAAAAAAGCGAATAGGTTTCTATTCGCTTTTTTAAAGCTCCTTTATTCCAAAGTTCTTCAACAGTAAACTGGACTTATTATATTCACTATAAAAATTATTTCTGAGCTAAAATTCAAAATCTAGGACCAGCAAAACTTCACCCAAAACACTCTTCAAAATCCAAGTAATTTTCACTATCTTAAATCTTGATTTTCAAACCCTAAACAATCACAAATTCTAGTTAAAGGTTCTCATTTTAAGCACCAACAGAAATAACTTTATATCAATCAATAATTAAATGACCAATGGGCAAACTCCAAAACACTCGCAACTATGCCATATTTTCCTCATTGGTTCTCTCCATAATTTTAACCATTGCATGTAAACGCTCTGAGTCTGCAAACAATACCAAGCAACAAAAGGCTGCGGCTTCAGTAATATCTCCCTCGAGTCCATCCACCCCATCAGACTATTCAAAATTACCCATCAACATTCCTGAAGAGAAGTTTAAGCCATTGCTTACTTTCTACAACCAAAAGCTTATAGACCATCTTCAAAAAGAACTCTATGCCAATCCACAGTGGAAACGCCTTATTGAAAGCAAAAAAATGTCGGTTGGCGTGGTAGACCTCAACAATCCTGAAAAACCCCGTTTTGCTTTTCTCAACGGAGATGTCATGATGTACGCAGCCAGTCTACCAAAAATTGCCGTGCTATTGGCAACTCAGGATGCCCTTGAAAAAGGAGAATTGGAAGAAACCGACGAGATTTTGAAAGACATGCGGTTAATGATCAGCAAATCTAACAACCAAGCAACTACAAGACTTATAGACAAATTAGGGTTTGAAAAAATTGAAAGCGTGGTGCGAGGCCCCAAATACCAATTGTATCAAGAAGACAAAGGTGGAGGCCTTTGGGTAGGCAAACGTTATGCTGCCTCTGGTCCTACCAATAGGGACCCTCTAAAAAACCTCAGCCATGCAGCTTCCGTAACCCAAGTATGTCGTTTCTATTACATGTTGGTCAATGGTAAATTGGTAACAAGGGAACGCTCCAAAAAAATGTTGGACATTATGGAAAACCCCGAATTGCATCACAAATTTGTAAATACTTTGGACAGAATTGACCCTGATGCAAGGCTATTTAGAAAATCTGGGACTTGGCAAAATTGGCATGCAGATTCTATTTTGGTTTGGGGTGAAGAAAGAAAATATATTTTAGTAGCTTTGGTAGAAAACCAATTTGGAGAACAGATTATCAGGAACTTAGTCGTTCCCGTTGAAACTGCCATAAAGATGTAACTATGCCCAACACCAAAGGACTCAAAGCCTACCTACTAAGGGTATTTGATATCAATGAAGACGAACTGCAAAAAACACTGTTGTTGCAGCTCAATATTTTTTTGATTGTTACCACCCTTCTCATTGTAAAACCAACCATTAATTCCATCTTTTTATCACAACTTACTGCCAAAGCACTTCCTATTGGCTACATTCTCACGGCCATTTTCGCCATTGCCGGCTCCTATTTTTATGACAAGGCTCTCGAAAAATGGTCCCTTATAAAAATCATCAACCGCACATTTCTAGGTTCAGTTCTCATACTGATTCTATTTGGTGTGGCCCTAAATTTACATCTCGGATTACGGTATTTGCTTTACATCCCGTATGTATTTATCGCCATTTATGGTCTGTTGACTACCTCACAATTTTGGCTCTTCGCCAACATGCTTTACAATGCAAGGGAAGCCAAACGTGTTTTTGGATTTATTGGCGCAGGGGCTATTGCCGGGGGGATTGCAGGAGGATACATCACCTCGCTCCTTTCCCTATTCATGCCCTCGGAAGACCTACTGTTTGTTGCCGCAGCCTTATTGTTTTGCTGTATTCCAACCACCCGATACTTATGGCGTTCAGAAATTATTAAACACCATAGCCGATTTGTCACACACAAAACCACCCAAAACGGACAGTCACCCTTAAAACTTATCAAGCAATCACACCTTTTATCCTTATTGGCAATTGTCATTGGAATAAGTGTGATTGTGGCCAAATTGGTAGATTATCAATACAACCACTACGCTTCGGAACTCATTGAAAACCCCGAAGAGCTTACTGCATTTTTTGGTTTTTGGCTGTCTACCCTCAGTGTTATTTCATTGGTTATTCAATTGTTCTTTACCAAACATATTGTAGGAACTTTTGGGGTTGGAAAATCACTGCTTTGGCTACCTGTAGGCATTCTTTTCGGCTCCATTCTTCTAGTGTTTCTTCCAGAACTTTGGGTCATCGTTCTCATTAAAATTGCTGATGGAAGTTTAAAACAATCAGTCAACAAAGCCGCTACCGAACTTTTGGTAATCCCCATCCCCATTGATATCAAGAAAAAAACAAAAACCTTTATCGATGTGGTCATCGACAGTATTGCTACGGGTATTGCCGGATTCTTGCTCATCTTCATTATCAACGGACTTCAATTGCACCGCATTTACGTAAGTCTACTCACCATAGCCTTTATTTGCGCTTGGATCTATTTCATTTTCAAAGTGAAAAAAGCCTATATTTTAGCGTTCAGAAAACTATTGGATACTTCGCATCCTAAAAGCGATAAGGAAGACGAACCAAAACCAGAACTCCCCGTCACTTCCATTATCAATAGTGTGAAACGGGTGTTTGAACAAGGCACGGAATCACAAATTTTGCATATGTTAAACCGAACTTTGGAACAACCAGATGAGCGTTTTTTTGATGCAATCAAAGGACTTCTCAATCATAACTCACCAAAAGTAAAAGCCTTAGCCATAGAGAACCTATACTTTCTAAAAAAGGAAGATCTTTCAGCAACTATCGAACCCTTGATTTATGATCCAGACCAAGAATTGACTACCAATGCCCTAAGGTATATTATCCATAAAAACAGAAAACATCCAAAAACCGTATTTGAAAAATATATCAATAGCGAAGACGAATCTATCAAAAATGCGATGCTCATAAGTTTATCTTTAGAGCTTCAGAACAAACATCAATTACTTCAAAAATTTGAATTTGAAAATTGGCTTGAGAAAGCTATTGAAGAATATAAAAACAGTGCTGATCCTGTTTACAAAAAACATAAAATACTTTCTATTTTAGAAGCCATAGGCCATTCCAAACTAAAAAAATACGATTATGTCCTTACTTCTGAATTCAACAACAAAGACCCAGAAATTGCCAATGTAGCTATTACAAGCGCCGGAAGCTCCAAGTCTTTGGATTATGTAGAAGCCATTGTAGACCAATTGTCTCGAAAGGAAACTAGAGAGACTGCCATGGAAGTGTTGCATAACTACGGCCCTAGTATCATTGAGGTTTTGGTTCAAAAAACTTTAGATGAAGATCTCCCTATCGATGATGCCCATTTCATCCCTTCCGTCATTGAATCGTTTTCTTCGCAGCAGGCTGTAAACGGTCTTATAGAACTAATCGACACCACCGAACATGCAGTGACCATTGCTGCTATCGAGTCATTACAACATTTAAAATGGGAATATCCTTCACTAAAAATCAAGGATCAGTTTGTGGTAGACAAAATTTTGGACGAATGCCATTTGTACCAAAGTACCCTTTCGTCCATTCACTCGCAAATCATACTAGACTTTAAAGAAAAAAGCGAACACAAGGACCACACCGCTATTGACGATGCCAGAAGGGGACTTATGAGAATCTTGGAACAGCGATTGGACCGTCAATTGCATCGCATCTTTAAGTTTTTAGGGATTAAATATCCTCCTCACGAAATTGAACCAATTTTGGATATCATCATTAACGGTGAAGAAGAGCAACGCACCAATGCCATCGAATTTTTGGATAATGTCTTGGACATGCACCTGAAAAGAGAATTGATTCCAATAGCAGAATCTGTCATTATTTCGGATAAAATTTCTGAAGAGATGATTGACAAACTGAACCTTACGGTTTACAGTGAATCTGAATGCTATAAAGTGCTACTGCAACGACACGACATAAAAATCAAACATGCCGTATTGTATTTGATAGAAAAATTAAACCAGAAAAAATTCATCCCCTTAATAGACATTTTATTGAACGACCAAAGTAAAACCGTCAGGCAACAAGCACATACAATTAAAGAGCAACTGCAAGCACTTCCTTAATCTCGCATTAAAGCATCTATTTTGGAAGCCAACATTAAATGGTCATATGCTGAATTTTTATTGAGCACATTGGACATTAAACAGACCGCATACCTCGAACCATCAGGCTGCTCCACAATGGCCACCGAGTTCATATAATTATACACGTTTCCTTCGTAATCGCCGCACCCAGGATTTTTACTTCGGTCGCATTTATAAAAACTCCCTGATTTAAAATACACGGCGGCACTGTCCAATTTTTTGGAGGCCGCATATCTAATCCGTCTATCAGTTAAATACAACAAACGTTTCATCTCTAAACTAGAAGCTTTATCTATAAACGCCCCCTTTTCCAAGGCCACCATATATTTCATCAAACCAATCGGTGTCCCAATGCTACCGCCCGTTCCTGGAATATGTCCTCCAGCCCCATTGGTAAAAAATTTACCCAAACGCCATTCATCCTCAGTAATCCCAATATCCCGTAAAGGTTGGTTAACAATTTTTATCGCCAATTCAGACAGTTCCTTTTTAGGCGTTTCTTTAAAGTAAGTCTCAGCTTCTTCAAACGTCAAATCTGGATATTTATCTTCAAACACATGCATCAATAAAGCTTCACGCCACACCACACTGGCCGCCCCATTATTACTTACTGACACCATATTATCCAACCACTCATAAAGGGTAAACACATCCTTTTCAGTCACTTTCCGCTTTACCATTTTTTTGGTTTCCAAATTATAAACAGGCACTGTATGATGGTCATACAAAGCCCAATCTCCTGCTTTTATATTTTTTGCTTTCATCAAGGCTAGTCGCTTATCAAAATCGTTTGGATAGACACGACAAAGGCCTTCAAAAAATGAAGCCAACACCACCAGTTTCCCAACACTTCCTGGCTGATACCCCTCTGCTTCCCTATGTTGTGCATAACGCACAGGACGGCCTTTGGTCATATCCAAAACTGTCAAGGAATAGTTTTTATCCAAACCTTTAAAAAGGGCATTCACTTTCTTTTGGAGAGGTTCATCCACCGCAGGAACGCCTAAAAATTCATCTTTTCTATCCAGTAAATTCAACTCTATGGAATCCATTGGATAAAAAGCACCTGCTGGAATTCGATTACTTTCTATCTCCCCTTTTTTAACCTGTTCCCAATACACCAAACGTTTAATTCCCGTACGGTCATACCCGTCGATAGGATAAAAAGAAGACAACGAAAGCCCTCCAACAATAATGAGAATACCAATGCCAAATCTTAATTTCATAACTTACAGTTTTGTATTGAGTGAAAGTGTTTTTTGCATGTCCACCTTAGGAGAAATAGACTCCAAATAGGTAGAGCTCTTGGCTCGCTTATTTTCTACGAATGGCCTTACCTGAAACAACCACAGTTTTCCATCCTTAAAGCCTAACTCTACATCATAAGGCCCTTGAATCCCTTGAGCTTCCATTTTATCCACAAGCGTTTTACTGAACATGTTCACCTGCCTTCTAGTCTCAGGACTTACAATAGGTGTTTCAAAAGTGGTAACATGCTCCTCAGTCCCCCCTGTTTTTGGCAGTGATTTATAAAAAGGCTCACGGGAAGGCGCAATTAAACGATAGCCCCCATTGGAAGCGATGGCCCAAGTTTCGGCAGCCTGCCCATCAACGGCTCCTCCAACGCCTCTACTAAAAGCTACAGTAATCTCATCAGTTTTTCCTGAAGTAACGCCTTTGGTAATCATCACCCCCGAAAAATCATTGTCCACCCCAGGAATCACCACTATGGAGGGGTACACATTTTCTGGATTAGTCAAATATTTTTGGCGCCATTTAAAGCTACGTTCTGTATAAGGCGACGCCCAAACGGTCTTGATTCCTTTTATGATTTTTTCTTTTTCAAGAACATTGAACAAGGTCAAATTCAAGCCCGCCCCTGTAAAACTTTTAAGGTCTTCCATATTGGTGTCACTCCTCAAGAACACGGGCACACTACCCAATTCACCCTCTAAAATGGAGGTAAACGAAGTTTCCAAATTATCTAAAAAAGAATTCGTCAAAGGCATTTCAATAATCAAATTTCTTAATTGAGCCAATTCCTTTAACTGATAATCTTCGACGGCTTTAGCTGATTCTCCCTGCTCACTCATTTGTCGTGCATTGGCAAAAATACTGTTCAAATATTCCCAGTAAGTCTGTTCCCTTCCAGGAATCGTCTGTTTCATATGCTCTAAAAATACTCCAAAAGGAATCACAAACCCATTCACCACATGGTCTGGAAAATTTTGTTTCAACTCTCCCAAATTGGCAGCTTTCGGCCCACAATAAATGCCAGATGAAGCGGCATTGACCTCACTTAAACTCATCGTAGTATTACGATCCAGTTTGATTTTCTCCACAGGAACCGTAATCATTTCATGACTTTGTTCTGCTTTGCTAAACAGCCTGTGCTCTTCATCGGTCATGTCACTTTCCGATTTCATAATTACAGTTCCAGAATTAGATACCGCATAAAATACTTTTTCGCCGGCATGTTTCTTAAACGAGGCCACATTCGCACTGGAAACTGCGGCATTGGGGATTCCCAAATTTCTGGCCAATAATTGTACATGCGACACAAGATTCCCTTCAGAAACATTTAAAATTCCAGCCACTGGTTTTAAATCGGAAGGCGGCCTTCCAAACACATAAATATTATTGGGATTGACTTCCATATTTTCAGCAGAACCTTCCACAACTACCAATTCTCCAAACGCGTATCCAGTATTCAAACCATGGATGTGACTTTGATTGTTAAGATCCAAAACGTGGTTGCTCAAAGAGGAAGCTTCAGTAATAAAATTCCCCAACTTTCCTATACTATTTCCCAAATACAAGGCCACAGAACCTCTAATCCGGTCATCCAAAAATCCATGAGCCAAAGGTTCGAATCCTTCATAAAGGGACACAACCGGCCCAAAAACGGCACTGTTCTTTCCTGTTCCCCATTCCAATTGTTGTCTGGCCGCGATCAAAAGATCCTGCAACACTTCCAGAGTCGCTTCGTTATTACTTTTTTCAGAAAGAGACACTTGCAACTGGTCCCATTCCCACAACTCTGTATACCCCGAAGCAGCCGAAGCCATACTGAGATAACAGATTTTGTCTGTTAAGGATTTTAAATCTTCCTCGGTATATTCGGCAATTTGTTTGGTGATCAACAATTCCAATTTTAGGGACAAATCGAATAAGGCCAAACGCCCTTGAGGCGTGGACTCTTCCAACATATGCTCCCTAATGAACCACATGGCATCAGCCGACGCTTCGATGGTTTCAGTGATAGGAGCATTGGTATAGCCTTCAATAAATCCATTGAGATATGAAACGATATCTTTATTGGTCACATCTTTTAAATAATCTGACAACGAGGCCACTTTCATAGGTTCAAAAAATCGCTCCATGGTTGTCACCAATTCATCTAAATCCTTTTGAAGCCCCGGGGTAAGCTTGCTTCCCTGGCTTTTTTTGAATGCTTCAACCTTGGAGATATCCGACACTTCCGGTTGGCCGTGAATTTTAATTCTTAAATTCATAAATGGCTCATAGGCATCTGCAACCGCTTTGGATTGACTGCGCATAAGTTGCGCCACATTATCATCGCCGGTATGCGGCACATCTTTTATCGCCTGACGCAAGAAGTAAAAATGCATTTCAATATAACTGTCATTAGCAAGCAATTCATTAAAAAACGCCTTTCCCCAAGCCTCCTCATCCTCTGCCTGAATAGCTCCTCTGTAAAATTGTGCTTTTCGATGAATCCAGCCATCATCTACAGATTTTAAATATTTCTCCAACATGTACTGCTTGATTCGGGAATGGTAATTGGCCTTATCCCAAAAGGCCTCAACATCGGAAGACGCCAATATCTGCCCCAAATACACATGGTTCTGTTCCCCTAAAGCTACAACCTCTTCCTTATACCTAGCATGTTGCACACCTTCGCCCTCACAAGGTTCCTTGGGCATATTAATGGTTCCATCTTCACAAAACCAACGAATGTCTCGATATGGTCCCCTAGCATCTGCTTTATAGCTCGTAATCATCGATTTGATTTTAGCATTGTCAGTAGTTGAAGAATTGGAATGCTGTGAAAAGACAAATAAAGGAAGACAAAATAAGAAGAAAAGGAGGGCTTTGAATGGCTTCATAGTGTATCAATTTGATTTACAACTAATTTAGAAAAATTTACCATAACTACCTGACACTCTTATAAAAAACAAAATCTTTATATCATCGTTTCTTAAAATCCAACCAACTGAAAATATCACTACCTTTAAGACTCCCCTCCTCGCACCACAACTTATAAGAACATCCAAAATGAATTTCAAATGAAAACCCTTTTTTTATTAATGTGTTGCCCTATACTATTTTTTACCTGTAAAAAACAACCGTCAAATGAAATTTCGTCTATGAAAACTGTCGCCAAAAGTGATTTCACTCACAAAACCATCGTAGATTTATCACACGACTATTCGAGGGAAACAGTGTATTGGGTGACTGCTAAGGAATTTGAAAAAGACACGGTGTTTATGGGGCCTACCGACAAGGGATATTTCTATTCTGCCTTCAACATTTCCACTGCGGAACATGGTGGCACCCATATTGACGCTCCCATCCATTTCTCAAAAAACGGACAATCGGTGGAAGAATTGCCTTTGGAACACCTTATAGGAACAGCCATTAAAATTGATGTTTCTTCCAAAGCACTCCAAAATCCTGATTATTTAATCAGCATTGAAGACCTGACCGATTGGGAAACCAAGGAAGGGAAGCCCATCCCTGACAGCAGCATTGTTCTGTTACAAACAGGATTTTCTAGATATTACCCCAACAAAATGCAGTATCTAGGCACCGAAGAACGCGGTGAATCTGCTGTTGCCAAACTTCATTTCCCTGGACTTTCCCCGGAAGCAGCAGAGTGGCTGGTAACCAACAGAAACATTCACGCCATAGGTATTGACACGCCCAGTATAGATTATGGGCAATCGCAATATTTTAAAAGCCATGTCGTGTTGCTTTCCAAAAACATTCCTGCTTTTGAAAACCTCACCAATTTGAATTTACTCCCTTCAAAGGGATTTGAAATCATTGCCCTCCCAATGAAAATTAAAGGTGGTAGTGGCGCTCCTTTGCGGATTGTAGCGCTTTTAAATCCTTAAGGCAACAACATCTGAACCAATACAGGAAAGTGATCTGAAGGATATTGCAGGTTCCAATTATCACTCAACACCGCATATTTTTCAACTGTGATATTTTTACTTGTAAATACAAAATCGATGCGCTTGGTCACCGGTTCCTCAAAATGGAATCCATTAAAGGTCCCTTCAGGTCCAAAAGTGACAGAGGCAACAGATTTGGAATCATTCAAGCTTTTTGTAATGTATTGAATGCTCTCATGTTCTGCTTCCATGTTGAAATCCCCTGTTAGGATTACAGGATAGTTCTTTTGATTGAGTTCGTTGATTTTTTCAAGAATCAAAATCGCACTGTTTTTTCTGGCCATTTCCCCGACATGATCAAAATGGGTATTGAACATCCAAAACTTTTGCTTGGTGGTTTTGTTCTCAAATAGGGCATAAGTGCAAACCCGATTACAAACGGCATCCCATCCCATAGAAACTTTGTCTGGCGTTTGGGACAACCAAAAGGTAGAAGACTCCAACACCTTTAATTCGTCCTTTTTATAGAAAATAGCTGAATATTCACCTGCATCATTTCCATCATCACGACCAACTCCCAGAAAATCATAATCTGGCAGTAGGTTTTCCATATCTTTCATTTGATTAGGCATCGCTTCCTGAACTCCCAAAACATCCGGCTCATAAAACTTAAGCTGATTGATAAAAAATGGTTTTCGGTTGGCCCAACTATCCTTTCCTTCCTTTGGATAATCCAACTTGATGTTATAGCTCATCACTTTTAAGTCTTGTGCCTGTGCAAAAGTCAGGATGAGCAATCCTAATGCGGTAACTATTTTCTTCATCATTCCACAAATATAACATCTGTTTTTTCTGAAATCCCATTTTCATTAAAGGCTTCTATGCAGAAATAATAAGGGGTATCACGATCCAAACAACGCATGAAATGTTCATTGACATCATAGACCAACCACGATTGATACAGCTTATCCGGAGCAATTCCCCAACGGATGTTATAACCTTGGACACCTTCTACAGGATTCCAAGAAAATGCAGCATCTCTTCTATCCTTTTCACGCTTTACGGTAAATCCATTTACCTTTTTTGGTGCCTCCCCCAAGCCCAAACCAAATACCCGAAACTCCGACATTGCGAAATTTGCTCCCGGCACTTCCACATTTTTGTAACGCACATACTTTGCCGTAACAGGAGTATCCAATACTATATAAGCGTTGGGCGCATCTATATCGCTCTTACTTCGATCTACAACAGTTTGCCATGTTTCACCATCTTCCGATACCTCAATACTGAAGCGATGTCTCAGTCCCTTTACACGCGTATAAACACCTGTTTCATAGTCGTGAAAATTCAATTGAAGTGCATAAATTTTTCCTGGATGCAACATCTCTATTTCTATCCATTGCTGATCATTGTTGGCTTCGGCTACCCAAAATGTTTTAGGGTTTTCATCGGTTAATACTTTTGAAAGAATTGCTTGGTTCGCATTCTTTTCCAGCGGTAATTCTGTCACGGTAATCTCATCATCATTTGAAGTAAATTTCATGATTTGCTTCATAGAAGAGGATACCGTCACATTTCCTTTATACGACAGTAACATCCAACCATTATGTTGCCCTGCTTTTGTAGGATGATTAGGTGCAAACCTTGGGTAGTCTCCATATTCTGTATTGGAATACATCAACCCTTCATCATCAAAATAAGTTGGAAACATACACAAACGACGTTCCCATTGGGCATTGGACGCTAGTGCCATGGTTGCAAAATGCCAGTACTGCCCATTAATTTGCTTAACAGTGATACCATGCCCTGCTCCATTGGTAAAACCACCGGGTTTAAAACTCATAGGGTTATTCTTCATATAAGTAAATGGGCCAAGCGGCGTATCTCCAATATACACACCATCCGCATAGACATTAAACTGCGTTCCTGGAGCTGCATATTGCAAATAGTATTTCCCGTTGTGTTTAGTCATGGAGGCACCTTCCATATACCCTTCTTTCAAGGTTGGATGAAAATTGTTTTCACCAAATCGTTCCCAACCATGCTCTTCTTCAACCAAATTGATCAAATCTTTTTTCACTCCCGTTTCCAAAAAACGATCATCCTTGTTCAACATTTTCACATGAAGCGGATATACATTGGAAGAACCCCAATACAAATAGGTTTTACCATCATCATCAATGAACAATTCCGAATCCTGAATGTTATTGGAAATTGAAGCTGTGGGAGTCCAAGTGCCTTTTTTAGGATTGTCTGTATAAAGAATACTTCCGTAACCCGCTGGATCACCTGCAAAATAGACTAAGGAGTCTTTATAATTAAAGGAGGTTGGCGCATTACAACCCTCAAAAAACCATTGCTGTGGCTTGATGAAATCCCATTTCACCAAATCCTTGGAATGCCAATACCCAAATGATCGCGTTACGAACATATAGTATTCGCCACGAAATTCAATCACCGCAGGATCAGCCCCGGAACGATAGGATATATTTCTACTTGAATTGTAAACCATATAGGTATAATCAATATCCAACGGATTACAATAGGTTTGCCCCTCTCCTTTTTGCTCATTTTTTTCAATTGGCTCAGCTTCCTGAACGACTTCTTGTTTCTTTTCTGAATTACAGGATATCAATAGCAATAAGGCCAATGACAGTATTCCAATATGTTTCATAACTTATAGTTTTGTGTCTTTATCTGTTATAGGGTCATAGGAAGTTCCCTTGTTACCTCTTAAACGCTCGAATTGTTTATAGGCACGCTCCACCTTCTCTTTTGGCGCTTGCTCCAACTCCTTTTCCGTTACTTGATATTGTGCTTCCAATTCCGCTAGGCGCTTTCTTAATTGGGCTTCAATGTCGTCGTATTCAGGGTTCTCAATTTGATTGTGAATTTCCTTAGGATCCTCTTCCAAATCATATAATTCCCATGTATCGATATCATCATAAAAATGCATCAACTTATACCGATTGGTTCGGATGCCGTAATGCTTTTTCACCATATGAAATGCTGGATAATCGTAGTAATGATAATAAACGGCATCTCTAAAATCGGCATCATCCATGGTATTTTCCAATAATGGGCGAAGTGATTTGCCTTGCATATCTTTAGGAATGTCTACACCTGCATAATCCAAAAATGTCTCGGCAAAATCCAAGTTTTGAGTCAAGGCAGTTATTTCACTCCCTTCCTTAATATGGTCTGGATATTTTACCAATAGGGGCATTGCTAGGGATTCCTCATACATGTAACGCTTATCAAACCAGCCCTTTTCACCTAGATAAAACCCTTGATCTGTAGTATAAATCACAATGGTATTTTTATCCAATCCCGTTTCCTTTAAATAATCCAACACACGACCCACACCTTCATCTACCGATGCTATGGTTGCCAAATACTCCTGAAGGTAGCGTTGTCCCTTCCATTCAGCTAAGTCTCTTCCCGATAAATTGGCATCGTGAAAAGCATCATTTTTTGCTTGATAAGCCTTATCCCATGCAGCACGTTGCTCTGCTGTCATCCTATCAAAATCCGTCGTCCAAGGGTTCCATGCCAATTCTGGACTTCCCTTTTCCTTGGTCATTTTTAGATCATGACCTTCATACATATCCTTATAAATGGTTTGCAATTGCTGCTTGGAGCCCAAGGAGCCTTCATGAGCTGTAAAATAGGTGTCGGGCAATGGAAACTTAACAGAATCAAACTTATTGGCATGTCGCAGGGCAGGCATCCAGTTTCGGTGGGGTGCCTTATGTTGCAACATGAGCATAAACGGTTGATTGCCGGATTTCATTCTGTTTAAATAAGCCAAACCTTCTTCGGTGATAATATCTGTGGCATAACCTTCAATACGAGTAGTATCTACCTTTTTAGTCTCCTTATTCACCGAAATAAAATCAGGGTTGTAGTAATTGCCTTGATCGGTTAAAATATTCCAATAGTCAAACCCCTCCGGATTGCCATGCAAATGCCACTTTCCAATAACTGCTGTATTATAACCAGCCCTTTGCAATAGCTTAGGAAATGTTTGTTGGCCACCATCAAACTGCTCCCCGTTCATTCTAAAACCATTGACATGACTGAATTTCCCTGTCAATACCACTGCCCTACTTGGTCCACAAATGGAATTGGTACAAAAGTTATTTTTAAACAACACTCCCTCTTCGGCAATGCGATCAATATTTGGCGTTGGCGCCAATTGGCTTATGGGATGCCCATAAGCACTTATGGCTTGCTCCGCATGATCATCAGCCATTATGTACACAATATTAGGCCTTTGATCTTCTTGGACCAATTTATTTTGCTCTTCCTTTTCCTTACAAGATTGTAAAATAAAAAGAACACATGCTATATATATTAAAAATCTCATGGTGTTTTGGTTTTAATAATTGTTGTTTGAATGACTTCGTTATTCAAAACTGTACTTTCAAAAAAGGCAAAGACCTTATCCAGATCCTCAAATGGAATGGCAGATATTTCATGCCTTCCTCCTTTGACTATATTGAAATAAAAAGGCGTTTCTAAAGTTTCTAACTTTTTCACAATCACTTCAGACCCATCCAATAACAGATAGCCTGGTTTTTCAGGAGTGCAGTAATGATGTGGCGCAGATGAAAAAGGAACCAAATCGTCATCGGTTCCATGATAAAACACACTAGGAACTGCATTTGATTTTGTGATGTACTCAGCATTCACCACAGCGCCCGCGCAGGAAAACATCCCTGCAAATGTTACTTCTTTATAATTTTCCAATTCGTCTGCAAAATACTCTCGCATAAACACCGCATTTAATGTGGCTTCCGCGCCCGCACTACTGCCCCCCGAAATAATATAATTGGTATTCACATGCAATTTCTCAGCATGCCCCACCACATATTTAGCCGCATCGAGATAATCGATAGCCGCCTGTTTGAATACGTTCATTTTCTCCTCTTTGGCACAATCGCAGCCAAACCCTGTTTTGGTATCTTTTCTTAACAATCTATAGGAAATGGAAATTCCTATGTAGCCGTTTTGAGCCGCGTATTCACAAAGCTGAGCATCGTCCTTAAAATCACGCGCGCCACCTGCAAAACCTCCCCCATGCATCCATAACAAGGTTGGAAGTTTATTTCCCAATTTGATATTTTTTGGTGTATAAACATCCATTTTTAAGGTGTCGCTTCCTTTTATGGCATAGGTATAAGTGGTTTTTACTTGAGCCAAAAACGGAAAAGCGAGCAATAAAAAACAGAATGTGATTAAATGCTTCATTTAGTTTAATTTTTCGATTAACAAACCACTAATAACAGGCGTCCCTTCCTCAGGTTTCAAGGAAACTGTCAAACCTTGATTATTGTTGATTTCCAAAGTCGAGGTCATTGTAATACCATATTTTTCAGGATAGGCTTGAGCCATATTGAATCCCTTTTCTATCAATTGATCATTTAAGTACACATCAAAAACGCGTTGTTGTTTTTGGGTTTCCTCCCTTGATTGCGATAAATTATAAATGTTTTCCGAAAGTTTAATTTGGGGCTCCACAAAGAATAATTTCACCCTGTAATTGCCATTTGGAAGATCCACTTTATAAGAAGAACAACCCTCCAACATAGTTTGAAACAAAGGTTCGGAAGTTGTGTTTCGGATGTTATGCGGCATACCTTGATTTTTGTCTTTGGTCATCCCATAGGCCTTGCCGTCTACATAACCATATTCACCATTTACATATTCCTGATCAGGAACAAAAGTGATTTGTTGTGCTTCGTCTGTAAAGAAAAAATGGGCTCCCATATTGATTCCAAAACGATCGAAACCTTCAAAATTCAACGAGCTTGCTTTCACCACTTCAATACATTCCACTTCTTCTCTATTTCCTGAAACAACCATTATGCAATTCGTTCCATTTACAAAAGGCATTTCCAACTCAGCGACACCATCCATAAAGACAATATCCTTAAGTTTTTTGTCATTGAGATATACTGTTGCATTTGATTGATTGCCATATATTTTTACTGGATAGGTATTTTCTCCAATTAAGGTCAAACCTGATAAATTGGTTGCCGCAATATGTAGAAACGGTTCGGCATCGTCTAGCACAGATTTATACCAATAATAAATATCCTTTGGTGTTCTGTCATACTGTACCAATCCTTTTTGGTTGACATGTGGAATGGCATCACCTCGAAACTCAGAACCGAAATCGGCAAAATTCCATGCCGTCATCCCAGTCATAAAAGGTCGTTCCTTTATTTGCCGCACATAGGATTGATGCAATTTCAACTGATAATCTGTTGAAAAATCAAACTTTTTTGGGGTCTGTGTGTAAATCCGAACATCAGCTCCTGGACCGTATTCAGACAATAACATGGAGCGCTTTTGAAACCTATTTTGTTGGTCATCCAAAAAAGTACCTAAACCTTCAATTTCGGCATCGTACCATCCAAAATACAGATTCCAACCCAGAATCATTGGCAAGTCGGCGATACCGGTTTCATTATATACTTCATTCAAATGACAGGCCATAACCGTAAGGTGATTGGGAGCCATATCTCTCGTTAAGTTTTCCAATTGCTGAGCCAGATCCAACGTCACTTTTTTTAAATGGTTCTTTTCTTCTTCGGAAGATTTTCCGTCAAAAGCCAATCTCAAAAAGATCTCATTCATATAACCAAACATCACTACCGAAGGGAAATTGTAATACTGTTTGATATGCTCCTTTTGCATGGTAATAGACGTTTCAAAAAAAGCTTTGGAATCGGTGACTTTATTGACTATTGGAATTTCCGTCCAGACCAAAATCCCCAGTTTGTCACACATATCATATAATTCTCGACTATGAGGATAATGGGCAAACCGAATGACATTTGCCCCCATATTTTTAATGAGTTCGATATCCTTTTTCTGAAGTTCTAAAGGAACCGCATTGCCATAGCCTTTATAATCCTGATGGCGATTAACTCCTATAAGTTTGATGGGCTTGCCGTTTAAAAAGAATCCTTTTTCATAATCTACCGAAACCCAACGAAAGCCAACATTGGTCCACTTATAATCCAAGACATTTTCTTGTTCGTCCAATAACGTTAATTTCAAACTGTACAAATAAGGATTTTCTGGAGACCATAATTTGGGATTATAGATTTCGGGCAGTTTTATTTTGAATTCATTGGAAGTCCCCGAATGTAACTTTAAAGATTCAATTCTCGACTTCACATTAGCGCCTTCTGAGTCCAAAAGCTCCAATTTCAGTTGAACCTGAGCTTTGGCAGTAGCCAAGTTTTCCAAAATAGCGGTTACTTCAATCCCTCCCTTTTCCTTTGAAACATCACAATAATTCACATAAAATCCATCCGAAGCAAAATCCGTGACACTAAAATGTTGCTTGGGTAATGTAATCAGCTCCACATCTCTGTAGATACCACCATAAAACGTAAAGTCGGCATCCAAAGGGGGAATGTTTTCATTATTGGAGTTATCAACCACCACTTCAATCAAGTTGTAAGCATCGAAATTTATAAGTGTTGTAATATTGAAACTAAAGGCAGTATAACCTCCTTTGTGGTTGCCGACAATTTCCCCATTCACATATACCGTTGCCTCTTGGTTGACTGCATTAAATTTTAAGTAATGAATCTTTTCTTTTTCTTCGGAAGCAATAAACACTTGCTTTTTATAGTACCCCAAACCTCTTCGGTAGCCAGGCTGGTCATCAAAGGCATCTTCCAAATTCCAGGTGTGCGGAATGTTTACCGATTGCCACTCAACCTTATCTTCAGAATATTGCCAACCGCTATTTATCGTTTTGGTTTGCCCAAGAATTTCAACACTAATTCCTATGAGAAAAACCAGAAAAAGAACAATCTTATTTTTAATTGGGATGGGCATGGATCTACTTTCAATCAATTAGTTCAAACTCGTTTTCAAATTTAAAATCCGAGCTCGAGGCAATGGCTATTTCAAATGTTCCAGGCTCCACGCCATAAACCATGTCGCTGTTGTAGAACTTTAAATCGTCCGCTGAAATCGTGAACGAAACTGTTTGGCTTTCTCCCTTTTTCAAGAAGATTTTTTGAAACCCTTTAAGCTCCCTTACAGGCCTAGTCACACTTCCTACCTTGTCATGCACATATAACTGTACCACCTCATGTCCATCTTTGTTTCCTGTGTTTGTAATCGTTACCGAAGCTGTAATCGCCCCTGAATTGGTCAATTTATTGGAACTCAATTTGAAATTGGAATACGTAAACGTTGTATAGCTCAAACCATGTCCAAAAACGAACAAAGGCGAATTAGGAGCATCGATGTAATTACTTTTATAATCTTCGCCCGGGTTGCTTTCGGGAATTGGTCTTCCCGTATTTTTCATGTTGTAGTAAATAGGTACTTGGCCAACATTTCTAGGAAAAGTCACCGTTAATTTCCCAGAAGGATTATAGTTTCCAAACAATACATCGGCAGTTCCAGCACCTCCCATGGTTCCGGGAAACCAAACTTCCAAAATGGCATCTACAAAATCCACTTCATCTGAGAGGTTTATTGGTCTTCCATTCATCAACACCAAAGTGATTTTCTTATGGGGATTGGCTTCTCTGATTTTTCGAATGAGCTGTGGCTGAATTCCAGGAATTTTCAAATTGGTCCTTGAAGCGGCTTCCCCACTCATGTGGTGTCCTTCTCCCATCACCAATACAATTTCATCTGCCTTTTTGGAAACCGAAATAGCCTCCTCAAAACCAGAAGTATCTGCTTTTAAAATCTCACAGCCTTTGGCATATAAAATTTGATTCGGTTTCAAATATTCCGAAATCCCTTCAAACACACTTACAGCTTTTCCCTGCCTATCACCTTTAGCAGCCCAATTGCCAAGAATATCATATTCATCTTTTACCAACGGACCAATAAAAGCAATCTTCTTTGTGCTTGTTGAAAGTGGCAAGGCATTATTTTTATTCTGAAGCAACACCGATGAAGCCGCTGCAATTTCTCTAGCTTTGTTTAAAAATTCTGGTTTGTACTTAGTAGTTTCCTCTCGTTGCTCATCAATATATCGATAAGGATCCTCAAAAAGCCCCAGTTTAAATTTGGCCAACAAAATACGTCGGCACGCATCATCTATATAAGCTTCGGATACCTTTCCTTCTTCCACCAAATCCTTCAAATAATCCTTATAAACACCTCCCATCATGTCCATATCTACGCCTGCGTTCATACCAATTCTGGCCGCATCCTTGTCATCTTTAGCAAATCCATGAGGAACCATTTCGTTGATGGAAGTATAATCGGAAACCACAAAACCTTTAAAGTCCCACTCTCCTCTAAGAATGTCCCTTAAAGTAAATTTATTCCCGGAAGTTGGCACCCCATTTAATTCGTTGAATGCCGACATGAAGGTTTCAACACCCGCATCTACAGTTGCCTTAAATGGAGGTAGAAACACATTACGCAACTCCCCTTCTCCCATATTCACCGTATGGTAATCACGGCCTGCTTGGGCAGCGCCATAGGCCACATAATGCTTGGCACAAGCCAAAATGGTATTGGATTTAGATAAGTCGTCACCTTGATATCCCTTGACATAGGCTTTCGCTATTTCACTTCCCAAAAAGACATCTTCTCCTGCTCCTTCAGAAATGCGCCCCCAACGAGGCTCTCTGGACACATCAACCATAGGCGAAAAAGTCCAATGCAAACCTTCCGCCGAAGCTTCTTCAGCAGCAATACGGCAGCTTTCTTCAATCAAGTTTAAATCCCAGCTGGCCGCCATTCCTAAATTGATTGGAAAAATGGTACGATGCCCATGAATGACATCATAACCAAACAATAAGGGTATTCCCAAACGGGATTCTTCCACCGCAACTTTTTGGAGATCACGAGTACCCTTTACCGTAAAGGCATTTAGCATACCGCCCATGTTACCTTCCCGAATCAACTTCCCATTATCGGTCCCAACAATAGGGCCTGTTTGGTCCCAACTTCCACCGTACATTACCGTTTGCCCTATCTTTTCCTGAAGCGTCATAAGCTTCATTAAGGAATCTACTTGAGCTTCATAATTTTGCCCCCAAGATCCTATCCCATAAAAAAAAACTGCTAGAGAGAAGAGCGCCTGCTTTAAATTTTTCATCTTGATTAATTAAACTTTAATTACTGTAGTGCGTTCAGATTTGCCACTTTCATTAAAAGATTCGATGGCGAAATAGTACTCTGTATCTTTATCCAAACCTCTGAAATCATAAAAATCATCTTCATAAACCATGATGCTGTTATATAGCTTATTAGGAGCTATGCCGTAATAAATATTATAGCCCATGGCATTAGCTTGCTTTTCCCAAGAAATCATGGCATTTCGAGAATCTTTCTGACTTCTTTTCACCTTAAAACCAGAAACTGATTTTGGCTTTTCTGACAATCCATTTCCAAAAACTCTAAAGTCTGAAACTGCAAATAACCCTGAAGCGTTATGGATATTCACCATCTTGATATAACGCGCTTGTATTGATTTTGTCAATTCTACATAATCATGCGGTACGTCTTTATCGTTTTTAGATTTATCAACCACCAAGGTCCAATTTTCAGCATCGCCAGACATAAAAATTTCATATTGGTAATATATGTCCATGGCTTTATTGTGCTGGGTTGCTTTATGATCGGCATAATTTATTTGCAACGCATTTATTTCCATTTTTCTGCCTAGATCCACTTGAAGCCACTCTCCCTTATCAGCCGTTGTGGCAGACCAATACGTTTGAATATTCTCATCGGTTAAGTTTGAAGCATCATAACAGATTCTTTCATATACTTTTTTACCTCCATGATCCATTCTATTTGTTTCAACATCTGCACATTCCTCAACAGAGGAAACTGTTACCGTTTTTTTGTAAGACAGTAACATCCATCCTGCCGAGGCTCCTTTTGTATGGTCTCTATTTTCTGTTGGAAGATAAATTGGAAAATCACCATAGGCGGTGATAGAATACATGATATCATCCTGATCGAAGCCAGCTGGAAACATGTCAATTCTTCGTTCAAAACGATCTTTTACAGAAATTTTACAGGTTCCTGTATTCCAATAATTACCATAATTATCCGCAAATGTATTGCCGTGACCAGCACCTACTACAAAGCCTCCCGGCTTGTAGGACATGGGATTGTGTTTTTGGTACATAAATGGCCCTAATGGATGATCTCCTACATGAACCCCATTAGCATAACCCTTAAATTCAGTGCCTGGAGCTCCATATTGTATATAATATTTGCCATTATGTTTAGTCATCCAAGCGCCTTCAATAAAATTGCCCCAAGGTGCAGGCTCCATGTCGTTATTTGGCCCAAAACGTTCCCAACCATGTGTGGCAGGATCCAAGCCAACAACGGCTTTTATTTCTCCATATGGTTTTTGAATATCCTCCACTTCGGTTGCTTGGTATAATGTCTCATAATCGGCTTGATTACCTTTTGGCAACCAAGTATTATAATCTACCTCAACTCCTACAAGCGGCAATTTTCCACTTGAACCGTAATACATATATACTTTACCATCGTCATCCTGAAAAATGGCAGGGTCCCAAGTTGGGAGCATTGCTGTATTGACATGCCTCGTCCATCTTCCTGATTTTGGATTGGCTGTTTTCCAAACTGGGTGATCTCTCTTCCAAGTGGAGCCCACATAAAACAAGGTGTCATTTACCACCCAGGCTGCAGGTGCGCATTGGTCATCATCTCCTGGACTCCTTTGAAAACTGCCATAAACAAAATTCCAATCGGACATATCTTTACTCCAGAAAAATCCAGCCTGATTGGTAGCAAACAAATAATAATCTCCTTTATAAGTAATAATTACAGGATCGGCACTTGAGCGACGGGACAGTGGAATCCCATTATGATTTTCAGTGGTATAATTGTATCCTATATTTATTGGGTTGCAATAAGTTGTTGCTGGTACATTAGGATCAAACCACTCGGTTTTCCCGTTTGACTGTGCCAACAATTTAAATGGAATTGATACGGCTACTATTGCAAACCCCAATAAAAACTTAATTTTATTCATATTTCAAAATGATCGTTTATTCTTTAAGCTTTTATTTTGTCAATTCAAATTCCTTCATCATCTCTGTTGTTGAATCCGTTCCAACAAACACTTGGAAAGTTCCCGGTTCGGCCACAAAATCCAATTCCGAATTATAGAATTTCAAATCCTCTACAGTTAGTTTAAAGTTTACGGTTTTGGTTTCTCCTTTTTTCAATTCAATCTTTTGGAAGCCTTTCAATTCCTTAACCGGTCTTGTTACAGACCCAACCAAATCACGGATGTAAAGTTGCACTACTTCCTTTCCATCGTAATCTCCACCGTTCGAAACATCTACCGAAACATCCAAAGTGCCATCCATGGACAAACTAGTTGTACTAATATTGAAATTACCGTATTCAAACTTGGTATAACTTAAACCGTAACCGAATGGATATAAAGGTTCATTGCGAACATCTAAATAGTTACTGCGGAATTTTTCAAATTTCCCTTCTTTATTACTTAAAGGCCGTCCCGTATTTTTATGGTTATAGAAAATTGGCACTTGACCAACATTCATTGGGAAAGTCGCCGTTAACTTACCTGAAGGGTTCACGTCTCCAAACAATACATCGGAAATTGCCAATCCAGCTTCACTCCCCGGGAACCAAACATTCAAGATAGCAGGCACTTTTTCATTTTCTTCAACTATAGCCAGAGGACGTCCGGTAAAAAGCACCATAACCACAGGCTTTCCTGTTTGCAATAAGGCATGTAGCAAATCTCTTTGCGCTTGTGGAATTTGAAGGTTCGTCACGCTACTGCTTTCCCCACTCAATTCGGCAGACTCTCCAATGGCAGCTACAACAACATCGGCTTTGGCCGCTACCGCCAAAGCTTCATTTAATAATTCCTTGTCACTTTTATTATCTCGTGGAATTTCCTTCCCAAACATGGTAATGCGTTTTTCATAGTCCACATCATAATCTACATTACTTCCTTTGGCATAAAGAATATTTGCTTGGTCACCAACAACGGTTTTAAGCCCCTCCAAAACGGGATTGGATTTGTCCTGTTTGGTTGCCACACTCCAAGTACCCGCCATATTAACAGCAGTATTGGCCAAAGGCCCAATAAGAGCAATTGTCCCCGATTTTTTAAGAGGCAGTAAATTATTGTCATTTTTAAGCAACACCATTGATTCGGCAGACACCCTTCTGGCAAAAGCCCTATTTTCATTAGTGAATACGTCTTTTTTAGGGCGTTCCAAATCGCAATATTTATAGGGATCCTCGAACAAGCCCAGTTTGAACTTGGCGGTCAAGATGCGCTTTACGGCAGTGTCAATATCTTCCATGGACACTTTTCCTTCATCCAAGGATTTCTTAAGCGTTCCCGATAAGCCTTCACCCACCATATCCATATCGATACCTGCCTTAAGTGCTAAGGCCGAAACTTGTTGTAAATCTCCCATACCATGATCTATCATTTCAGGAATTCCAGTATAATCGGTTACTACAAAGCCATTAAAGCCCCAATCGTGTCGCAATAAATCAGTCATCAACCACTTATTCCCAGTGGCCGGAATGCCATCAACTTCATTAAATGAGGCCATCAACGACCCTACACCAGCATCTACAGCAGCTTTATACGGTGGAAAATACTCGTTGTACATGCGAATATGACTCATGTCTACCGTATTGTAATCCCGACCAGCTTCTGGCGCTCCATATAAGGCAAAGTGTTTCACACAAGCCATCATGGTGTTGTCAGCTGTTAAATCGTCTCCTTGGTACCCTGCTACCATGGCTTTTGCAATTTCACTGGCCAAATAAGGATCTTCGCCATTTCCTTCGGAAACACGCCCCCATCGTGGATCTCTCGAAATATCCACCATAGGTGAAAAGGTCCAGTTGATTCCATCGGCCGTGGCTTCCTGAGCCGCCATTTGAGCCGTTTTTTTGATCATATCCATATCCCAAGAGGCTGATAATCCCAATGGAATTGGAAACGTAGTTTCATAACCGTGAATCACATCCATTCCAAAAATCAATGGAATTTTCAAACGGCTTTTTTCAACCGCAAAACGTTGCACTTCCCTTATTTTTTCAACAGACTTAATGTTGAACAAACCTCCTACTTGGCCTTGTTCTATCTTTTGAGCGATATTGGAACTTTGGGCCTGACCCGTGGTAATATCCCCTGAAGAAGGCAAGTTCAATTGTCCTAGTTTTTCTTCCAATGTCATTAACCCCAAAACCGAATCCACTTTGGATTGAAAAGGGTTTTCCTGCGAAAAACTGAAACTTTCCTCAGTTTTAGATTCTTGTTGGTTGCATCCTAAAAGTGACACAACAAATACTCCTACTGCAATTGTTTTTAATTGGGTTGATAATGTCTTCATGGTTAAAGTTTAGATTGAGAAAAAAGCCAAGGCAACAATCCCGGTTCTGCAAATGTGGAATCCCAGCTATTGTGATTGTCTTTGGCGTATAAATTAAAATTAGGTTTACCGCCATATTTTAAAATGGCGCTCACCATGTCTATTGATAATTGTGGCCTGACCACATCGTCATTGGCCCCGTGAAAAATCCACATAGGCACTTTGGTGGCATAATTTTCAGCCAACTCTGTATTGCCACCACCACAAATGGCAATGGCTCCGGCAAACATATCAGGCCTCCTGGAGAGGATTTCAAATGTCCCCATTCCGCCCATGGATAGACCTCCTACATAAACCTGTTCTTTTTTGACAAAAGATTTTACAGTGAATGCATCCATAAGTTTTAGCACCATATCCATAGCAGGGGTAGGCGCTGCATCTTTTGGGAATTTTAAACTGATAGGGTATGAACTCCTATCCACATCAGCATTGGCCCAATAACTTTCTTTTGGGCACTGCGGAAAAATGACAATAGCTGGAAAATCTTCTCTATTTTTTTCATTGGCAAATAATGCACTGCCGTGTACCAGTTGAGAAGTGTTGTCACTTCCCCGTTCCCCAGCACCATGTAAAAAAAGCAGTAATGGATATTGCTTACTTTCCGAAAAATCTTTGGGGTACATGATCCGGTATTTTAACGTATCATTTCCATGGATAAACAATTGTTTTTGATAAAATTCTTGCTGTGCAATTATGCTTCCTGCAGATAGCAACAAACATAGAAACACATATACTTTTAATCGATTCTTCATTATATTTTAATAACTAAAGCCCAAAATATTGAGGCCATTTTGAACATCTTCATTTTGCATAAACAACTCCCAAAGCAAACCTGTTCTATAATTTTCAATCATGATAATTTGAGGCCCTTGGTCTATGGCCAAATACCTCTCGGTTACCCAATTGTTGAATTGCGGACTAAAGGCATCATAAAAACCTGCAGGACCAAGTAAATCGTTGGCATAGAAATATTGCATGGCTGCCAAAGATTCCTCAGGAGTATAGGGAATAGAACTTACCGCCGCCGTAGGTGAAATAACACCTGTATCATTTTCTGGATCATGGGCGTTATAACCTACAGAACCGTCGGTATTTCTTGAATAACTAGCCGTTAATCCCCAACAATCTGGACCATAGTCAGCATAATTACCGGGATTGTCCACACAATGCTCGTAATTTATCAAGGTGTGGTTGGTATTTAAAGTCCAATAATTGGCGTACTGATCGGAAAGATTTCTAGGATCCAAGCCCAAATAGGAATAATGTGCCCAAAATAAGGGTCCCGTTCCCGAACCCACATGATCCAAAACCAGAGGAATTCCATAATCAGTCTCAGAAGACACAATAGCCCCATTATTGGCCCAACCTTGATGGTAAACTTCCGCTGAAATAGGATGATCCGGTGAAGCGGCTCCCAATATAAAGGCAATTAAAGTTTCGTTATAGCCTACCAATTCCAAGTTGATAGCGAAGTTATGGTTTGGACTCCAATGCCAGTATAAGGCATTCTGTTCCTGAGTGTACCAGTCCCACTCCACGCCTTTCCACAAAGCATCTGCCTGATTGGCCAAATTGATTTCTTCTTCAGAACCATTTTTGAAATACTCCTTGACACAGATTAATCCCTGAACCAAAAAAGCAGTTTCCACAATATCACCTCCATCATCCATGCTACTAAAAGGCAAGACATTGCCATTAGTACCATTTATCCAATGCGACCACGCACCGTGAAATCTGTCGGCTGTTTCAAAAAAGTTTAGGATTTGTGCCAATCTTTCTACCCCTTCAGCTCTCGAAATGTATCCTCTTTCAATACCCACCAAAATAGCCATCAAACCAAATCCGCTGCCTCCACTGGTTACGGTATTTTGGTCGTTGCTAGGATCGTTGAGATGGTAACGTTCCCTGGCGGCCCCGGAATTACTTTCGGCATAATCCCAAAAATATTTAAAGGTGCGTTCTTGCACCAAGTCCAACAACTCAATTTCAGGCAACGGGTCTATCACAACGGGATCATCATCTGTGGGATCGTAAGGTTCTTGATAGCCTGGACCATCATCGTTTCCACATGAAAAAATCACAAGGGATACCAAAAATATTTGCAAATAATATTTCAATTTCATTCCATCAATTTCTATCAACAGTAAACTCCAGTTTTTTCAAACCATGTTGTACATCTTTATTCTGCATAAACAATTTCCAAAACAGTCCTGTTCTATAATTTTCAATCATTACAGGAATAGGCCCTTGATCGATGGCCAAATACCGTGGTAAGAACCAAGGTTCCTGAAGACTAAAAGCATCATAAGGTCCATATTTCCCAATCAAGGAGTCTTGATTTTTGTACATATACTTCAGCATTTTCATACTAGCCTTTGGGGTATACGGAAAGGAGGACAAGGCTGCTGTAGGCGAGATAACCCCCAAGTCGTTTCCTGGCCTATGACCTGCATAACCTTTCATGGAATAACTTGAGGTCAAGCCCCATAAGCTATCACCATAGCCTTTGAAATGCTTAGGGTTTTCCTTGGCATATTCATGGTGAATAATGGCATGGTTTTGTGTCAATTCCCAATAATCAGCGTATTGATCTTTAAGTCCTCTTGGATCCAACCCTAAATAGGAATAATGCGCCCAGAATAAAGGCCCTATGGCATGGTCATCATGTTCATAATAATCAAGCACTAAGGCACGATGGTACATCGAGTCCTTAGAAGTAATGGCTCCACTTCTTGCCCATCCTTTATCATAAACCGATTTGGAAACAGGGTGTGTTGGCGAGGCTGCAGCCAAAACATACATGATCAAACATTCATTATAGCCTCCCACAGGGAAATTCATATCCCAACCAAAATTTGGAGACCAATGCCAATACAGAACATCTTCACCTCCTTTGGTATACCAATTCCATTCTACTCCTCGCCACAAATAGTCTATTTTTTTCGCTAGGTCTTTTTCACTTTCATTACCATCCTTGAAATACTCATATACCGTGAGCAGTCCCTGGACCAAAAAAGCGGTTTCCACCAAATCACCTCCATCATCCTTTTTACTGAACGGCACCACTTTTCCAGTTTCTCCATTTAACCAATGTGGCCAAGCACCATGAAAACGGTCTGCTTTTCCCAGAAAATCGACAATTTTATGATAGCGTTCTAAGGCTTCTTCCCTTGTAATAAATCCTCGTTCTACCCCCACCAAGATGGCCATCACTCCAAATCCGCTCCCGCCAATAGTCACAGTATTTTTTGGAGAGGTTGGATACACATCGTCCATATGCAGACGTTCCCTAGCCATTCCTGAATTGGGCTCTGCTCCTTCCCAAAAATATTCGAAGGTTTGTTTTTGAACAGTGTCCAAAAGCGTATCATCAGATAAGGTTTCTGAAATTTCAGTTGGCTCTTTTTTTGCTTCTTCTTTGGTTTCTTTCGTCTCTTTACAATTGAATGTCAGCATCACTACTGACAACAACAAAAGTATCTTGATATAATTTTGTGATTTCATTTTTTTACCCGTTGATTAAGAATTTTAGCGGCATTTTATTTGATTAAAATGCCGCTAAAACCAACTAAACTAACTCAAATAACACCTCTGATTACAGGATAACCAGAGCAATTCATTTTTGATTTAGAGCATGCTTTGAATTTCTTCTTGACTCAATTCTTTATCGAAAATTCTCAGTTCATCCATTGCACTGGTATCTCCCCAGTGATCCCAGTAACTAAATGTAGGACCACCAGCTCCAATATTAAGCTCGGTACAACCCGTCCAATCTACAGGAGAAGAGAACGTGCTAGTTAATTGCAATTCGCCATTGAAATATATCTTGCTTTCGGTAGCTGACACGGTAAAGGCAACGTGTACCCACTCCCCATTAGCAACGGTAATGACACCACCATCATTCCAACTTTCGCCAGATCCTATTCCAACATTCAACTTGATGCGCTGTTCTACATCGTTACCTTCCCTGAAGAGTCTAAATCCTTGTAAACGGTCATCAGCATTGGCCCCTACGGTTAAAATCCCAGACCTAGTTGCAGTGGCATTTACTTTATACCAGAAGGTACCACTAAAAGCATCTCCCAATCCCAATCCATCAAAAGGTACCGAAAGGTAACTATCTTCCATTGTGGTAGTGGCAGCCTGAAACGAATTGATTCCTTCATAAAAATCGCCAGCAAATCCGGGAGTTCCTGTCTCTGTTGCTGTGATATCACTAACCACATCATTAAAACTACCATCAAATGGCATGTACAACACTTGATCACTTTGGGCGATCATTTCTATAATTTCATTTTGGGATAAGGCTGAGCTGAACAATCTCAATTCGTCCATAGCACTAGTATCACCTAAATGATCCCAATAACTAAACGTTGGACCTCCAGCCCCAATATTAAGCTCTGTACAACCAGTCCAATCTATTGGAGCGGCCAATGTGCTTGTTAACTGTAGTACCCCATTAAAGTAAATCTTGGTTTCGGTATCAGAAATGGTAAAGGCCACATGAACCCATTCGTTATCGGCCACGGCAATAACTCCTCCATCATTCCAACTTTCACCTGTACCGGTACCAACGTTTAATTTAATACGTTGCTCTACGTCATTACCTTCCCTAAACAATCTAAATCCTTGAAAACGATCATCGGCATTGGCACCAATCGTCAAGATTCCAGATCTTGTAGCCGTGGCATCCACCTTATACCAAAATGCTCCACTCATAGTTGTAGACAACTCTAGATCTGCTATTGGAAATGACACGTAATTGTCTTGTGCCGCTGAAGTGGCTGCTTGAAGCGCATTCAATCCAGCAAAAGATTCTCCTGCAAATCCAGGGGCACCTGTTTCAGTTGCCGCTGTAGAAGATACCAACTCGGTATAATCACCATCAAAAGGCATATAGAAAATCTCCGTAGCATACATAGGTACGTATGGAGGTTCTTTGGAAAAATTATGGGTCTTTGTAAATACATTTCCCACAATATCGGTAGCTGTCACTTCCAAAGTATGCTCTCCCACCTCAACATTATCGTAAACCAACTCTCTGCTTACCACTCGATAATCCGTAAAACTATCATAGGAAGCTATTTGGCTGCCGTCTATAGAAACTGTAATTAGAATTAACTCAATATCATCTTCCGCCACAAATTCAATTTCCAAAGACGATATAGGTTCTGGATCTGAAATTGAAAATCCATCGGCAGGTTTCATAATATCTACGGTAGGGGCTCCTGCATCCGGTCCTGGATCTACTTCGGTAATTGGATCAATACCATCATAACAGGAAAACACCATAAGTATGGCTAAAAGCCCTAGGGTATATTTTAGTATTTTTTTCATCTTAAATTCGTTTAAAGTCGTTTTAGTTTCCGTTTCCTAATGGTAAGGCATCTACTTGAGCTTGTGGATAAGGCAACAATTCTTTATCTGCAGAAAAAGTTCTTCCATCATAGCTTAACTCATTGTATTCGTTTAGCCTGATCATATCATAGTAACGAATCCCCCATTCCATAGCCAATTCTGCAAATTTCTCGTCCATTACATCTTGAGAGGTCACTCCTGACAGAGAAGACAATCCTGCTCTTTCTCTTACTAAATTCACCGCCTGGTCTGCAGTCATACCGTTACCACTTGCCCCACGGGTAAGTGCTTCGGCATACATTAATAACACCTCTGCATACCTAATGCAAATCATGTTTTTCCCTGCCCCATAGGCATTTCTACCTTCCGTTAACTGTACGGATGGCAAATAATGTTTTCCACTTGCAAATAAGGCTCTAGAATAATCGTTAATAACATCTCCATCTGGTGTTGTATTGGAAATCCAACTTGGAAGTGTTGCATAATTAGGGTCGTCCATCAATTCATCCAAACCTCGATCTGTAAACAATACACTGGTTTGCAAACGAACCTCTTCCCCTCTATCCAACATAAACTTGATAAACTTCATACTAGGCTCATAGAATCCCCAACCGCCTTCGGCATTGGCTCTCGCCGGCGTCCAGCCTTGAGGTCCAAAAGGGGCATAGGTATGGTAAAAGGTATCTCCTGTTCCAGAACCATAATCTGAGAATTGCATTTCCAAAAGGCTTTCATCACTTAGCTCTCCAGGTATCTTAAACAGTTGATAAAAATCAGGATACAGTGAAAACTTATTGGAATTTATAATCGCTCCACAAGCATTGGCCACCTCTTGGTAATTCTCCATTTCTAGATTTGCTAACGCCTTGATAGCATAGGCCGTATATTGGGTAACCCCTCCCTGCACATCATTTCTTTGGTTAGGCCTCATGTCCGGCAAATTTGGAATAGCCTCGTCCATCATGTCTGAAATGTACTGCATCACTTCTTCTTTTGTTGCCACCCCTTGCGCAATTTCCCCATCGGGTTGAGAAGTGTTGATAATGAATATATCTCCCCAAACCTTTGCTAAATTTAGGTGTAAATAGGCTCTTAGCACTCTGGTTTCCGCCATGTATTGATCGGCTTCGTCATAATAGCTTTCATCGGCGAAATCTTTATAGCTCTGGATCAATTCGGAAGCGTTATTCACACTTGCAATGTCTGAATAGTGCAGATTCCAAAGAGAATTGTACATCCAATAGTCCTTATTGTAATTGAACAAATCTGTTTCTGCAAAATCCTGTTGATCTCCCAAACCTCCTGCATTAACATCGTCTCCTCTAACAGATAACAATAGTGGTTCTTCCCATCCTCTGGTATAAAATGCCTGATAAGCACCAATTAAAGGAAGGATCATATCACTGGTGTTTGTATAATCCACATCCCCTGTATTAAGCTGCCCTTCCTGCTCGTCAAGCTTACTGTTACAGCCCTGAAAACCGACCAAGACCAACAATGCCAAGGCACCTTTTGTTATTAATCTTTCTATATTTTTCATAATGCGATTTTTAAATTTTTATGTTAAGTCCAATTGTATATACTGCTGGTATTGGATAGGTTTGTCTATCCACTCCATTAGCAACTTCTGGATCAAATCCGTTGTACTTGAAGAATGTAAACGGTCTTTCTGCAGTAAAGGTGAGTCTTGTTTCGGGCATGTTTTTGCCTGCCAGTTTTTCACCCAAAATTGTATATGACAATTGAATATTTTGTATTCTAAAGAAATCTCCGTCCTCTACCCAAAAATTGCTCATTTTTTGGTTCCAACCCTTACGCAACCCTTTTGAAGAGGGGTAAGAATTACTGGTACCTTCTCCATGCCATCTATTTATAGCAAGGTCTGCATCCATATTGGTATCTTGGGTAAAGATGATTTCTCCTCTTTTTCTGTTGAGTATTTTGTTACCTGTTTGCCCATAGACTGCTACTGACAAATCAAAGCCTTTGTAAGACACGCCTATGTTTCCACCATACATAAAGGACGGTAAAAAGGATCCTAATACCACTCGGTCATCATCATTGATAACTCCATCGTTATTTTGGTCGCGGTAAATTAAATCTCCCGGCTCTAAACCATTTTCAACGGCAATTGGATCTGCATCAACTTGCGCTTGGTTTTGGTATACTCCAGCAGTTTCATATCCAAAAAAGGCCTGAATTGGCTCACCCACCATAGTTCTTTGACGGAATTCGGCAGAACCAGAATCGATATAAGGATCTGTCAAGCTTCTCGCTTCATTCTTCAAGGTTGTGAAGTTGGCCCCAATATGATAACTGAAGTCATCATTCACGGCTTGATCCCAATTCAACCCAATTTCAAATCCTTGGTTTCTGATTACCCCTGAGTTTCTCAATACATTTGAGTTAATAATTGGAACAAATACCGGCATGATGGCATTTTTGGTATCCCTGATGTAATAATCGGCATCGATAGACAAGCGATTATTGAATGTTTTTAAGTTAAGTCCGAAGTTTTTTTCCTCAATAACCTCCCATGTATTGTTGGTAAAGGTTGAGGTTGAGGTAAACCCTGGTGTTTGTACATCACCTATTGGAATAGAGATGTTGGTAATGGTATTGGATCCTGAACTTGCCGCAACATTGTCATTACCCAATTCTCCCCAACTCGCTCTTAATTTCAGATAATCGAAAACACCATTCTCGTTCATGAAGTCTTCTGAAGAAATCACCCATCCAATACCTACTGAAGGGAAATACCCCCAAGGGTCTTTGGTGAATTTGGAAGAACCGTCCGCTCTAATGGTTCCGTATAGTAAATACTTTTCTTTATAGTTATAAGCGGCTCTTGCAAAATAGGACACGCCATACAAGCGTCTTCCAATATCTCCATCGTCACCGTCACCGGCCAAGACAATCGACCCATCTTCCGCAAAATTCAAGTACCAAGAAGATTCGTAACCAATACCTGTGATATTCTCCCCTCTCACATTCAGCTTATGACTGGCCTCATCTCTGTAGGACGTTCCTGCCATAAGGGTTAAATTGTGATCCCCATAACTATCATTATAGGTTAGGATATTATCCCAAATTTGATTGGAATATGTCAATTGGTTTTGTCTTATCGAAGAAATGGTCTGAACATTATTTCCAAGAGTATATGGTAAATCTACATAACGCTCATCCAGCGCAGAAAAGTCATGACTGTAACTGGTTTTAAAGGTCAATTTATCTGGCACGAACTCATATTCAAAATAAATATTGGTCAACAACTTTCGTATTTTCAACTGGTTGTTGTTATAGCTCATATCCGGAAATGGGTTTTGTGTACCACGGTAACCCAATAACTGCGCATTGGAATATCTGATAGGCGTTGCTTCGGTATTCTGTTCATCATATACTGGCATGATTGGCACTGCAAAATACGCTTTGAACCAAGCCCCATTTTCCGCATTGTATTTGGTTGCGTTACTGAAAATAGAATTCACTCCCGTTCTGAAGCGATCCGTAATATTGATGTCTATTTTGGATCTAATATTAAAACGCTCATATTCGTTTTTCATATCCAAAATTCCTTCCTGGGCAAAATAGTTGGTCCCCACAGAATAGGTTGTATTCTCGCTTCCCCCACTCACACCAATACTATGACTGGAGATGGTGGCTGGTCTTAAAATTTCCTTGTACCAATCGGTATTGACATTTGGCACATTAGGATTCACCCTACTTCTACCAAAGCGCTCCATAGCATTTAACACGTAATCCACATCTGCCTGAGATCCGGATTCATAGGCCATAGTCACAAATTGTTCGGCATTAGCCATCTTCACAACATTTTGGGCATATTGTACTCCCGTATAGCCATCATATTCAAATTGAGGTTTTCTCTCACGCACCCCAGATTTAGTGGTAATGATTACCACCCCATTGGCTGCCCTTACACCATAAATTGCAGAGGAAGACGCATCTTTTAGTACCGTTAGAGTCTCAATATCCTTTGAGTTCAGGAAATCGATATTGTTATAGAACATCCCGTCCACTACATATAAAGGATTGGCATTGCTGGTATCGTAACTCCCAAGTCCACGTAGACGAATAGTTGGAGAGTCACCAGGAGAACCGGCACTAACCACTTGCACACCTGCGACCTTTCCTTGCATAGACTGCATAACATTGGCGGCCGGTGTTTTTTCAATTTCCTCTGATTTTACGGTGGAAATGGAACCGGTCAAATCCGATTTTTTCTGGGTACCATACCCCACCACAACAATTTCACCCAAAGACTCAATATCTTCTTCCATAACCACGTTGATGATAGTATCATCGCCTACGGTTATGGTGACAGGTTTAAGCCCCAAGGAGGTAAATTCGAGTTGTTCTCCTTTAGATACATTAATAGTATACCTCCCGTCAAAATCTGTAGTAGCACCTCTAGTAGTCCCCTTTACAATGATGTTAACCCCTATGAGAGGCATGCCATCTTCAGCACTAGTAATTGCACCACTAACTGTGATTTCCTGACAGAAAACTTCAAAAGAAAACAACAAAAAAGTTAGTAGAATAATTTTTGCTTTCATATACATTTGAATTAGAATTATTAGTTGATTCCAAGGTAAAATGTATTGGGATGATTTATAAAAAACCATTTACATTTTAAATACGCCATTTGGTTTTAGATAGGGAAGATTTCTTGTTTGACGTATTCTAAATGTACAAATTAGTCTCCAAGGTTGTTTACGAAAACGTTAAATGAAGTAGTAATGACGTAGAAAAAAAGTGCGTTTTAGATAATTTAGAAGGGGCTTTATTTGAAATTATGCAAAAAATCCGTCAACGAAGTATCATTCTCTAAATCAAATTTCTTTTTCAAACGGTATCTATGGGTTTCCACACCCCTTACGGAAATATTCATAAGCGGAGCAATCTCCTTATTGGTCAAATTCATTTTGATGTATGCCGAAAGCTTCAAATCTTTATGAGTTAGCTTTGGAAACTTTGATTTCAATCCATTAAAAAATTCCTCATGCACCTGATTGAAATTGTATTCAAAAATTTTCCACTCATCTTTATGCTCAATTGAATTGTCCACCTTTTTAACAATCTTTTTATAGGCATAGTAATTATCAAAACTTTCCTGGCTTTTGGAAAGTTCCTTTTTAATTTCCTGAAGGGTTTCATTCTTTTTAACCAAAGCCATAGCCGTATTGGCCAATTGCTTGCTTTTCAATTTCAACTCATTTTGCAAGGACTCATTTTTTAGGTGTACTATTTCCTTTTCATTTTCAAGAGTCTTTTTTCTAAGCAGCTCTTCCTGCTCCTTTTCAAATTTCAATTGTAATAGTCGCTGCTCCTTTTCTATTTTATGCCTATGATATAAATAAATAATCACCAAGAGAGCTGCAATCAATAAAGCATACAATACAAATCCCATTGTATCCTTATACCATGGAGGCAGGATATACACTTCCAAAACACGCATGGGGGAATGCTCCTGAAATGCATTGCTAGCCCTTATACCCAATTGATAATTTCCGTTGGACAAATTGGACAATTCCAGTTTACGACTATCCATTCTGTACCATTTGCTGGAATCTAAATTGAGAAAACTGTATTCAAAAAAATGATTTTCAGACTTTGGAGAAGATACAGCTATAGCCAAACTTTTGTCAAATTCTATTTCAATCGGCCCCGACACATCCATACCAACGGGTTCCTTATCTATTTCAATACTCTCCACCTGCGGCAGGGTTAACTCTCGACTCATGTCCAATGCATCATCAATCAACATGAACCCATCATTCAAATTGAGTGCATATGTTGAATCGGTAATCTTTGATATATTTTCATTTCCAACTATCAACCTATTTTTAAAATAACTGCTACTCAAAAACATGTCTCCCTCGTCATCTTCAAAAGAGACAAACCTTATCACATCATTTTTTGTTTTCAGGACCACCTTATCTACATCATCTTCTGAAATGACGTAGGATTCCCTCCCAAAATTCTCATTTAACAATTTATAGGGTACAATACTATCTAATATGGGCTCGTACTTTTGCCATCCTTCATTTGTCTTAAAACAGATATCATTCTTTATTTTGTAAACCCTCACATTAAAATTGGACCAAATTCCCTTGCCATCGTAATTTTCTATACTTGTAATGGTGTCATATCCATTGTCAAATTTCACTTTATATAAACCTTTATAGGCATGCGCCGCCCAAGCTGTATGCTCATCTTCGAACACCAAAAATCGAATAGGCATCGTCGTTCTGCCCAAGTGCTTCACCTGCCATTCGCCAGATTTCTTATGATACCTTATCAATCCCGTATAGGATCCCTGAACATATGTATCTTCCGCTTCAGGCACCTTTTTTATCGTATAGCCCCCCGTAAAGGTTGAAACAGGAAATAGTTGTTTGTTTTCCACAATATAGGTGCCATCGTTGTGGCCACAAAAAAGCTCACCGTCAACTTCTTCCAAATTCCAAACCTGTCCTTGAGACCCTTCAATAAATTGTAACTTGTTTTGAGAATCTAAATAAAATAACCCTGTATTACTTCCTATATAAATGACATTTTGATAATTGATAACATCATACACGCTACCTAACCTTCCGGAAACATCATTGAAAAAATAGTTATGGCTACTCAAATCTACCGATGCCAATCCATTGTCTAGCCCCAACCATAACATTTGTTCCATATCCACGTGCTGCCTAAGAATGGTATTGTTCTCCAAGCCATTTTCCTTGTTGATATGAAAAAGCACATTCCCTTTGTCATTAGTCATATATACTCCATCCTGTATGGTTCCAAACACCATTCCTCCATCTTTGAACATGCTAAAGTCATTCAATTGATGCTTAATAAGGGTTTCGTTAATGGGAAATGAGGTTTTGAACAGATGGTTGTTACGATACAGAAAACAACCTTTCAATGAAGTTGCAATTAAAACGCCATTTTGGTAAGCCTCCATTTTAATCACTTTGGTGTCCAATAACCTGTCATCTCTCAAAAAGGGTTTCAACACGTCATCTTCCAAAACGAAAATACCATCGTTTAGCGTGGCTACAAACAGTTGATCACCCACTACGCTACAAGAAATAACGGTGGAGCTGGGATTAATTTTATCAATTGCACCATCAGGAAGCAAGACATATAAATTAAGAAAGGATTTAAAAATGACGCGGTCCTTAAAGGCAATGATCTGCCAAATTTCCTCATTGTTGGATATCTGGGATTTAATATTATCCGAAAGGGAAGTATAGTGCAACCTGCCATCTCCATTGGCCTTCCAATACCCAAATTCTTCGTAAGATCCCGTATATACCACATCCTTGTATGCCAAAACAGAACGTACCGTTGTTTTGTTGGGCAATTCATTTAGAGTCCAAGTTAAGCCGTCAAACTCTAAAAGACCGTTACTGTTGGCCACATACACCTTTCCTCCTTCGGCTCTCGAAACATCCCAGTTCTGGTTACCTGCCTTATATTCTGCTAATGAAAAATTTTGAAAATAGGGAGCATATTGCGCAAATGAAGAAGCCATAGCTACCACAAAAAATAGTAAAGAAAGCTTGAAACAACGTAATTTCATAAATTTAAACTGAATCCTAAAGTTTCTAGGTTTTTGAAATATTCTCAAAAATAAATTGTTTCTGTGAAAGGTAGAAAAAAATTACGGTTATAATTTACTACATCCTCAACAAGCAAGCTCCAATTAACCCAATTGCATTCCTATTCCTTTCCAAACATTCTATTGAAGAAACAATAAATGAGACCATTTCTCAAAATTGAAAATTTACGGCTCTTCAAAGGAACACTTACATTCAAAAGAAGTCTCAACAAGCTCCTTATCCAAGAATTTTGTAAATTGTATGCTAAACCATAGCACCTAGCCCCAAAATAATGCGCCTTGCATTTAGACATAAAGGGAATGAGCCAAAGGTTTGCCACTTCCCTTGTGTTTTATTTTTAAGAAATAAAATGTCGTAGCATGAATGAAAATAGGACTTACAAAGTTGTAAAAACCAACTCTATGTTAGCAGTGGGCGTTTACCTGCTATTATCCCTTGCCGTTTTAATCTATAGCTTTTTTAAGATTGACTTATTTTTTGCAAACAAACTTTTACTCTTGATTTTAGGGCTCCTGTTGTTTACCCTTATTGAATACCTGGCCCATCGGTTTTTATACCACTCCGGCGAAGATTATAAAAATGAAGCAAATTGGCAATACACGGTTCATGGCGTACATCATGCCTACCCTAAGGACGAAGGCTTACTGGCCATGCCCATTCCTCTTGCCATACTTCTTGGAGCACTCTTCTTTGCCCTATTTTATGTAATTATGGGAGAATACACCTATTTATTTTGGCCCGGATTCTTTTTTGGATACGCTGCATACTTATATATCCACTACATCATCCATGCTCGAAGGCCTCCAAAAAATTGGTTTCGGTATCTATGGAAACACCATCACTTACACCATCACAAATTCGATGATAAAGCCTATGGGGTAAGCTCGCCACTTTGGGACATTGTTTTTGGTACCATGCCGCCTAAAAAACGTTAGGAAAAATAGCTCTATTGAAATAAACATTTCCCAACAAAAAGGAAATAAACAGATTACTCAAGTAATTTGAAGAAAATCATATAAAAACAAAAAATCCGCAACTTCTTGACAAACAAGCATGTTACGGATTTTTGCAGTACTGAAGGCGGGAGTACTTTTCACATATCCACACCTATTTAAGCTTCAAAAAATTACAACAAAAAAAAGCCCAAAACCCTTAATTTTACTAGGGTTACAAATGTAACCATAGCTTTTTTTTAGTTTGAATTATTTGGATTTAAATTGGATATTACCGTACATTTACCGTACAACTTTTTAAACCACCACTAATGGCTTCAGTTAACTTTTTATACAGATCCCGAAAAAGGGATGCCAACTTATCCTTAAGATTGCTTTATCGTCACGACAAAAAAGACTTTACCGTAGGAGGTAAAACGAAGTATTTAATTTCAAAGGAATACTGGATTAAAAAACATCCACTAAAGCGGATAAAGGATATTGACATAGCCAATAAACAAACTGAGGTGAATCAGGAGTTAAACAAGATAGAAAACCACATCTTAGAAGCCTTTAATAGAACTCACCCTGACAATATTTCAAAAGAATGGCTACAAGACGTAATGGACGACTATTACAAACCCTCATTAGAACCAAATAGAAAACTCGATCAACTATTAGCATATTATAAGGACTTCATTGAATTTAAAAAAAATGAAATAACGAGTAGCACAATAAAGAAGTACAAAACCGTCCAGAACTTACTAGAGCGCTACGAGAACACATTAGGTCGAAAGTTACTAATAAAAGATATAGACCTATTGTTCCAAAAAGATTTTGAAAATTACTGTCTATCAAAGTCATATTCTAAAAACACGATAGCAAAAGCCGTCAGAACCATTAAGACAGTGTGCAACCACGCTAAGTATAATGGTATAGAAACAAGTTACCAACTAGAAAAGTTAAAACCAAAATTCAAAAAGGTTGAAAATATCTACCTCACCTTTGAAGAGATAGAACAAATAGAAAACCTTGAAAAAGCAGATGATATTGATCCAAAAGAGTTAACCGAAAGCATTTTAAACGCGAGAGATTGGCTGGTCATTAGTTGCTACACTGGGCAAAGAGTTTCTGACTTCATGAGGTTCAATAAAGACATGATTAGAGTTGAAAATGGAAAGCCTCTGATCGAATTCACGCAAAAAAAAACCAACAAGACAATGACCGTACCGTTACACAAAAAGGTTCTTGATATCCTTGAAAAAAGGAACGGAAAATTCCCAAGACCTATCTCAGATCAAAAATACAATGACTACATTAAAGATGTCTGTGAACTCGCAAAAATCGACAATATAGTTAGGGGTAGCAAAAAACAAGAAACCTTTCCCAAAAGTAAGATATACAGAAAAATTGAAAAGGACTACAAAAAATACGAGCTAGTATCCTCCCACATAGGTAGACGTTCCTTTGCCACAAATTTTTATGGTCAAATACCTACCTCTTACCTGATATACGTAACTGGACATAGCACCGAAAAAATGTTCTTACAATATATTGGAAAAAGCAATAAAGACCTTGCACTTGAATTAACTAAATACTTCTAATCAATTGAAAACTTTATACCAAATACATTACGAATTAAATCTCGTAAAAAAAATGTTGGAATTTCAGCATTCTCAAAAAATACAACTAATAAACATATTTATTGAGGAAGCAAGGGATTCTGAAATATACTTTTTAAACACTGAAAAGTTCGCAAAATTCCTACATAAGACGCCTATAAACAATTTAATTTTCATTAAAGAAATTTATATTACAGCAATTCAAGTTTCCGACTTATTACAGACGGTGGAAATGTACCCAATAAAACACATGGAAGAGGAGTATTGGTCCTATTTCGACCCATCCTGTGGATATGTTCTTGAGCCCGTATCCGATTTCTTTAGAATAAAAAAAACTAAACAAAAAACTATAGCAAATGAATTTACCGACTATAGTTTCAAAACATATTTACATACCGATTCATGCGGCATATGCAAGTTAACTTATGATGAAATGAGAAAACTTAAAGATCATTCTGCAAGCGACTGCAAATGTAAAAGAGATTTCATCGAATCCTTTGAATATGATTGGCTTGATTTTTACTCCATAAGAAGAAAAATCCCCCTGCTAATAAAGTACCTTGAGCTAGCCTATGACGAATTAAAAAATATCAAGCTACTAGATAATGATCCAAATGAAGCCCCCTCTATAATCAACAAGAAATCAAACAGTGGCTACCCCATGTCAATATTCAAAAGTGAGGCTGCCTACATTCTATTCAAAAAGCTTCATAAAACCTACAAAGAAGACACTAGGTACACTACAGCAAATTATAGCTTTATTTATTTTGCAATGGAGAAAGACAACTTAATAACAGAGCGAAGAAAAGATTACATGGATTTTTTAGCAGAACTTAAACCCTCAATAATTATAGACAAAGTATGCACTCGTCAATCTGGAAAAAACAAAAGAACAGCTCATTACGAATCATGTAAAGCACTGATTAAATAGAATTTGCGCAATATTGCGCAAAAAAAAGCGCAATATTGCTTCCTCTTCTGAGTTTTAATATATCGAGTTTTGCCATAGTTAATTTTTAATCAAAAGATTTTATTATGGCAAACACGATAATGGTACAGGACATCACCCCTGAACAATTTTCAAGCCTCATCCAAGAAGGCATCAAAAAACAAATAAAAGATCTTAAACGGGATCTTCTTATTCAAAAAGAAGAAGATCAGCTTTTAACTAGAGCTGAAGCCTGTAAACTCCTTAAAATTGACTCCAGCACCCTTTGGAACTGGACAAAGAAAGGTAAGGTCACTTCCTATGGCATTGTGAATAGGAGATACTACAAAAAGAACGAATTACTAGCCTGTCTAACTCCTGTAAGAATATAATATGAAAATCATCGAAATCAATTATCGAGTATTAACTCTATTTAATGAGGCATATTCTGAGTCCAAAGAACTTTTAAAAAGAGACCCTCATCTTACAGGTGTAATTATACTGTTCAAGTTTAAAAAAGACGACAACAAAAAATTCGGTTTACTAACACAAACATTACTTTAAGTTATGACCACATTAGAAAAACAAGTTCGCAAATCCAACCTAATCAAAGAAGCAACAACCGCCTTGAGTTCTTTACAGTTATTAGATCCTGAATCCGAAGGCCTAAGGATAACCTTAGAAGTCCGAAAAGGCAGCAAAAGAAATTACGGCTACATTACTAAAAACTTATATTAATCACATGAGCAAGTATTTAAGAATCGGCACAGACTATTACAAGAAGGCCCAAGTGCCTTTACATAGCGGAGATAAATACAACGCTTTATTGCGTTGGAAAAAAAGTGAAATCATCACAGATGAAGGAAAGGCAATAATTGACACCATAGAGCGCTTTGATGGGTTCTGTTTAATTCCATCTCACACAAATTTTCAAGAGAATATCGAAGGGTTCTACAACAAGTATGAAAAAGTTATTCATGAATTTAAATTAGGTGAATTCAAAAAAACCGAAGCTTTCTTAAAACACATTTTTGGAAGCCAATATGACTTAGGATTGGACTACCTCTCCATTCTTTGGAAAAAGCCCACGCAGATCCTACCTATATTATGTCTGGTAAGTGAAGAGCGCAAAACTGGAAAGACAACATTTTTGAATTGGCTTAAATTGATCTTCCAAGGAAATATGACTATAAACAAAAATGAAGACTTCAGAAGTCGCTTCAATTCCGATTGGTCATCAAAGTTAATAGTTTCTGTAGACGAAGTGCTATTAGACAAAAGGGAGGATAGTGAGCGTATAAAAAACCTTTCAACAGCCAACACCTACAAAACCGAGTCTAAAGGAGTGGATAAAGTCGAAGCTAACTTCTTTGGAAAATTCATCCTATGCTCCAACAATGAAGATAATTTTATAAACATAGATAAAAACGAAATTAGGTACTGGATCCGTAGAGTTCCTGCCTTGGCCGATGAAAACGAAAACCCAGACCTTTTAAAAGAACTCCATAAAGAACTGCCCTATTTTATGCATTTTTTAAATACTCGCAAAATACTGACAAAAAAAAGGACTCGTATGTGGTTTAGCAAAACTCAAATTCATACGGCGGCTCTCGATCGCTTAATCAATGGAAATAAAACATACCTCCATAAAGAAATTTCAGAGCTCATAATGGACGACTTCATTAAATATGATGTAGATGAGTTAAAATATTCTGTAGGGGAATTGAAAGACAAACTAGCCAACAATAACCTAAGGGTAAACACCCATAAGGTCTCGACCATATTAAAAGATCACTTTGAATTAACTAGCACAAATGGATCCTATGACTTCCATTTTTTATCCATAAACCCTTTGGACAATAAGCAAATGGTCAGCAGTGAGAAGCGCAAAGGAAGGTACTTCACATTTAACAAAAATGATTATTTACCAGCGCTAGCTAGTGCTTAGCTCCTTAATTCCGTTCTTTCCAGTTGAATTGTTGCAATGTAATTGTAACTATATATTTCTCAACGAATTGAACGAACAACATTAAGTCAACTTATATTCAACCAGAAAAACTCCTACAATTCAACAACTGTTACTGTTGACTAAATGTTACCATAAAGTAATCAGGAAACCACTCTATAACCAATGTTTTAACTACCAAGTCAACAAATCAACACTGGTTTCTTGATTACTTTTTAACACCTCACATTCTAGAAGTACTTTCTAAACATAGAAGTAAAAAAACACTCCCTCTCCTATTGTATACTTACCGTTGCAACGATCGTTGTTGAACCCTTGCTGAACCGTTGCAGTGGTTAAATTTGCACCCAAAAAACACAAGAAAAGGCACCAAATTACCCTTCTGAAAGAAAAAAACCTCACAGAAGACATCTAAAAAGAAACTTAATTTTTAGTACTTTTTTTTTATTTTAGTTGCCACCAACAGAATCAACCAATGTATTACATGCTTCAAAAAGCAGGATTTTCTCATAATTTACTAGACCAGACTTTCTGGACAAGTCCACTTTTCATTCTCAAAGAACACCCCAAGAAGAGTAGACAATAAAACGGAGCATAAAGTCTTATTATATGAAAATACTCAGAAGAAACGTTTTAAAAAATCTCAAGCATAATTAAAGATGAACAATAACAAATCACGGGGCACCGATAAGTTAAATGCATTGTACATACTTTTAGTTATTGTTGTAGCCGTATGGATCCTTTCAATATATGCAGTCCAACTATTTCTACCAAAATTAGAGGACAAGGCCTTATTAGGGGATAGTTTTGGCACAATAAACAGTTTATTTTCAGGCTTAGCTTTTGCAGGTATAATTTACACGATTTTGCTTCAGCGCAAGGAACTTGCTCTACAACGTCAAGAACTCAAAGAAACTAGACTAGAATTGGAGCGTTCAGCGAATGCTCAAGAGAAATCAGAAACACAGCAAAAAAGACAATCAGAAAACTTAAAACAAACTGCAAAGCTGAATGCCTTAAGTACCCTAGTTAGCTATTATTCACAGGTCGAGTTAAAAACAAAGACTATTGATGTTATGAAAAGTAGAAATGCTGCAAAGGAACAAGAAAAATACATTCAACGTATTAAAGGAATTCTTGAACAAAAAGAAAAATAGATTATGCAACAAAAAGTTATTTCAGTTAATATCAATATTAACAATATAGACTATGATCAAGGTTATGGTCATAAGGAAGTAGAGTTAAACCTAATCAATAAATATCTCGATGAAGGGTATCAAGTTGTGGATAAATTTTCTACGGTCTCCAACGCGAATAATTTATATTGTGTGAATTTGACTTTTATTCTTCAGAAAGACTAATTTACTAGAGCTAGACAAACATTGTTAACCCTATAAGCCCACAATTAAAGAGCCCTTTTAACAGAAATGGCACTATTTTCATCTAATTTAAAACAACTAAAATGAAAAAAAGATTTGTAGATCCATTTTTTCCAAACAGACCTGTAGATGACCCCAATCGGTTCGAAGGAAGAAAAACAAAAGTCGATGAAATAATTGACGCTTTTTTCCAAACTTCAAACTCAAATCCTAGTCACTCAATCATTACTGGGGAGAGAGGTATTGGTAAGAGTTCTTTACTATTTCAAAGCTCCCTACTCGCTGCAGGTAATCAGGCTCTAGCAAATAAATTTAATTTTCCTTCTGAAGAAACAAAATTTAACTTCCATACGGCTTGGGTTGATTGCGTTTCAGAACAAAGTCTTGAAAACCTAATTGAAGCTATACTAGATGAACTTCAAAGTTCTCTAAAAAAGCATGTAAAAGGGTGGAACCTAGAAATTGATATTGCAGGCTTTGTTAAGCTTTCAAAAAAAGAGGAAAAAGAAAAATCCATACTAAATTTAGTCAACCAATTTGTAAAGGAAATTGAAACCGTTTATAAGGAGCTTATAAAAAAAGGAAAGGACGGACTTATAATTTTCATAGACGAAATAGACCGTTTAGACCCCTCAATAGGCATTGCAACCTTCCTAAAGCTTTCTACTGAAAAAATGTCTCGTGAAGGCTTAAAAAAAGTTATATTTTTCTGCGCAGGCATAAAAGGAGCCGTACAAAAGATGGGGACGGAACATGCTTCCATCTTAAGAACTCTCAAGGACATTCCTATAAACAGATTTGATGACGAAGAGCTTAAAGATATCCTAAAGGATGGATTCATGAAAGTAGGCGCAACATATGATGCCAAAGTTCTAGATAAATGTGCAGCTTTTTCATCAGGGTTCCCTGAGCCAACCCATTTAATAGGAAGCGAAATTCTAACTGTTTCAGATGATGATCATTTAGATGAAGAAGATTTTGAAAAAGCTAAGAAAAAAGTGGTGACTGAAGTACGGAAGAATAGTCTAGAAACTAAATTAAAAGGAGCAGGATCAGGTAAATATCAACTTATTCTCGAAGCAATGGCACAATGTGAATCGGAGAATGTCCAAAATGACTTTATCTCCAAGAAAATAGGATACCCTCAAAATGAATACAGTACAAACTTATCTAATCTTGTAGAAAACGACATCATATACAAAGTAAATCGAGGTATATACGCATTTGTAGACCCATTATTGAAAGAATATATAAAAAACTTTGGTGTTATCAAATAACTTACTAAAACAGTACAACAAAGACTTAAAAGTTACGTCCTTTAATTAGAGTTGTTTCAGAGCAGGACATGAAATAAAGAAGAGGACAACTTAAAATAAAATGCCAGATATAAAACATAGATATCATTATTTGTAACTACTATCTTCAAACAAGTACACCCCAAAATCTAGGTTTGAATAATTTTGTACTACCCCAAGAAGCTTTAAACCCCTCCCCCAACCGTTGCAATGATCGTTGTTGAACCGTTGCTGAACCGTTGCAACACTTCATCGAACCGTTGCAAAAATGCCCTCCAACCGTTGTTGAACCGTTGCCGAACCGTTGCTGAACCGTTGCAGTGGTTACATTTGTACCCAAAAACACAACAAAAAGCATCAAAAAACCCTTCTGAAAGAAAAAAGGATTTCCGTAGGGCATTTTAGTTTAGAAACTTTATTTTTAAAACTTGAAACCACCAACACCAACCAAACCCAAATACACTTAAAAAACTCCGATTAGATATCGAGTACACATAGAATAAATGACACAAAACAAACTTAAACTAGACACCCTTGAATCTTGGTTATGGGAGTCTGCAAACATATTAAGGGGAAGCATCGACTCCTCCGACTTTAAAAATTACATCTTTGGATTACTCTTTCTTAAGCGCTCTAATGACGTCTTTGAGGAAGAAGTGGAAAACATCATGGAATGCGAAGGCTATTCCAGAGAAGAAGCTGAAGACGAAACCTATTTCTTCCTTCCAGAAGAATCCAGATGGGACAACCTAAAAAAGCACACCGAAAACATAGGTATAGCTTTAGACAAGGCCTTTGCTGCTATAGAACGTGAAAACACCTCTTTGGAGGGCGTTATGACCGCGACAAAGTTTGGAGACAAGGAAAAACTTTCCGACGAGCTTTTGCAACGCCTATTAAGACACTTCAACCAGCACTCCTTACGCAATGAACATCTGGAGTCTGGAGATATTTTGGGGGATGCATATGAATACCTCATAAAGCAATTTGCCGATGATGCAGGAAAAAAAGGAGGCGAGTTCTATACCCCTAGAGGTGTGGTACAGTTAATCGTGCAACTTATTAAGCCTGAGCCCAAACAAAAAGTATACGATCCAACATGTGGATCTGGTGGGATGCTAATTGAGTCTGCAAGATATATTGCCGAGCAACCAAACGGGAAAGTTGGCAACAACATAAACGTTTCACTTTACGGACAAGAGAAAAACCTGAGCACTTGGGCTATTGGTAAGCTAAACATGATCCTTCATAACTTTATGGATGCCGACATTAGAAAGGGAGACACCCTTGTAGATCCAAAGCACCGTAATGAAGCGAATGAACTGGACTTGTTCGACCGTGTGATAGCCAATCCCCCATTTTCCATTGGGGAATGGTGGACTCCTGCTGAAACCAACATAGAAACAAAACTGGACAAAAACGGTAAGGAGAAAAAAGTTACCCCACAATACAATTCAGTAGTTAGTGACCCCTATGCGCGCTTGCAGTACGGCATCCCTCCTAGAGGCTATGCCGATCTGGCATTTATACAACACATGATAGCTGTTTTAAAGCAAGACGGTAAAGCAGGCGTGGTCTTACCTCACGGCACATTGTTTAGAGGTAGTAGCGAAGGTAAAATTAGACAAGCCTTATTGGAAGCTGATTTGGTTGAAGGTATTGTAGGCCTGCCAAGTGCCCTGTTTTACAATACGGGCATCCCTGCCTCGGTTTGGATCATTAATAAAAATAAAACCGAAGCCCAAAAGGGTAAGGTTATCATTATTGACGCCAGTAACGACTACAAAGAGGGCAAAAACCAAAATGAAATAAAGCCCAAACATATTAGCAAAATTGTAAAGGCTTATGATGAGGCTACAGAGGTTGACAAATACATGCGAGTAGTTGACCTTAAAGAGATAGCCGAGAACGACTATAATCTGAACATCTCCCGTTATATCGACACCAGTGAGCCAGAGCCAGAAATCGACCTTAGTAAGGTAAGATCGAAGCTAAAGAACTTGGTGGAGCAAGAAGATACCATTAATACTAGACTTGAGAAATTCCTAAATGAATTAGGGCTATGATAAAGGCTGAAATTTTCCCGTCAGAATGGGATTTAACTAAAATAGAAGATATTGCCGATGTTAAAGGTGGAAAAAGATTACCTAAAGGGGAAAGTCTTCAAGAAAAAACCACAAAGCATCCTTACATAAGGGTTGCTGACATGTATATGGGGGGAGTAGATTTACAAAATATATTATTCGTCCCAGACCATGTTTTTCCTTCTATTAAAAGATACACTATAAGCAAAAAAGACTTGTTCATTTCAGTAGCTGGCACATTGGGGATTGTGGGAAAGATACCTAATGAATTAGATGGAGCAAACCTAACAGAAAATGCAGACAAATTAACCAATATTAAGATTAACAAAGACTATTTACTACAAGTTCTATTATCACCAATAGTCCAGAATGCTATTGAAAGAGAACAAACAAATAACGCCCAACCCAAATTGGCCTTGTCTCGAATTAGAGGTTTCGAGATCCCCAACCCTCCCCTTCCAGAACAACAAAAGATAGCAGACATCCTAAGCACGGTAGATGCCAAAATAGACATCATCCAGCAACAAATAGACGAAACCCAAGACCTCAAAAAAGGCTTAATGCAACGCCTCCTAACCAAAGGTATTGGACATACCGAGTTTAAAGATTCTCATCTAGGTGAGATTCCTAAGAGTTGGAAAGTTGTAAAACAATCTGAAGTTGCAACTTTTTATAATGGTAGAGCTTATAAATTAAGTGAATGGGAAGACAAAGGGACTCCTGTCATAAGACTTCAAAACCTTACAGGATCAGGAAAAGAATTTTACTATTCCAACTTAAAGCTACCCGAGCATCAATATTGTTCCACTGGAGACCTTCTTTATATGTGGTCTGCTACTTTTGGCCCAGTTTGGTGGCAAGGGGAAAAGGCAATTTACCACTATCATATTTGGAAAATTACTCACTCGAACAACCTGCTAAAGACCTTTCATTACTATTTACTTGATGATGTAACTAGAAGAATGAAAAATGAATCCCATGGCTCTACTATGCTACATGTCACAAAAGGAGGTATGGAAAAGTTACTAATCCAGTTGCCCCCCCTAGAAGAGCAACAAAAAATAGCCGAGATTTTAAGTACTGTAGACGATAAGCTAGAGGTTTTAGAAGAAAAGAAAACATCCTTCCAAGACCTTAAAAAAGGGCTCATGCAGCAGTTGTTAACGGGAAAGGTTAGGGTTAAAGTCGCAAATATCACAGTTAAATAGTATAAAAAAATCAACCAAAAAAAAACATGTTATTCATAAATAATCGAGAAGTAGTAACAGAAGAATATACAAATACATCTGTCACAACACCCCACAAGAATTTAAGCCCTGTTAAGCAGAAGCATTCCAATTTTCAGTTCACTAGCTGGAGATTGGCCCATGGAATTGCAATGACAATATGCTCTCAAAATCTTACGAAACGAAGTGCTTGGTATGACCACATTGCAACCCTATTGAGCCTTGAAAATTTAATGCATACATCAACCCCAAACGCAAGAATTGACTCCAATAGGATCAATAGTTTAAGAGACTTTTCTAGAACCAGTAGAATTGGAGAGATTTCCCAAGGGCTAGTATATTTATTTCTACAAGATAATGGCTACCCTTTTATAAATGATTTCGAGTTTTTTTGCGACAATAAAGGGATCTCAATCCCCTCTAAATCATCAACTCCTGATTTTGTTTGCCAAGCCAAAAATTTGTCTAACCAAATTTGCCTAGCAGAATCAAAAGGAAAAGAAACAACCTCTTCGAAGACAGTAAAAAGTAAGTTATCCAAGGCGTTAAAACAATGTTCAAGTGGTGCAAATATTATAAGTACAAATAGTAGCGGTTTTAATGTTATAAAATCCTTAGGATTTTGCCCTGAATGGTCAGATGAAAGGCATTCGGAAAATTCAACATTACATTTTGTAGACCCTATTAATGAAACAGATGAAGTGAAATTAGACACCTCCCCAATGAGGTTTCATTATGCTGCTTGGTTTTATATGATAGGTGACTTCTCAAATGCAGAAAGACTCGTAAAGGGAGAAAGAATTGTTTTTAAAGAACACTATTTCAACTTAGTAGAAATAGGAGAAAAACAATTCTGGAGGCTAGGCCGCCCTTTTTCCTCAATAATAAAAAACATTCCTTCTCCGTGGGATTTATTGTCCGAAGAATACTTTAGTAGATTCTTTTTTGGACAAACATCTGTAGGGATTAGTGATGATATTGTTAAAATATTAGCCAGCCAAGAATACTCCAAATATTCGGAACTTGAATTTTTTAATGAATCCTCCAAAGCAATTGAATTTTTTATTGATGGTACCGTGATATTCAAACAATAGCGCAATGAACAACTCTCCAGAATACATCCATAGCGAACTTCCCGCAATAAAGCTCTTTCAAAAAATGGGCTACCAATATTGGGATGCTACTGTTCAAGATGAACGTGTAGACATAACGGAAGTTATTTTAAAGGAGAGGCTTTTAGCAGCCATAAAGAAGATCAACCCTTGGATCAATGAGGCTAACCTAAATAAAGCCTATAATGAGCTTACAACGGTTAACGGCTCCTCCTTAATGGAGATCAACCAAAAAACTTGGGAGTTACTTAGAGGCGGTACTTATAGCGTTAAGCAAGTCATAAACGGAAAAGAAGAGTACAAGGCGGTTCATTTTATTGACTATACATCTAAAGGCAAAAGCAAGAACGACTACCTTGTTGTCAACCAGATAAAGTACCACGGGATCTACCAGAACTCCATACCTGATCTAGTGGTCTATATCAACGGGCTTCCCATTGGAGTCATTGAGTGCAAGTCTCCTTTCGCTCAAAATGCTTGGGATAAAGCCTATGGAGATCTGGATTACTACCAAAAAAACTCCGAAAAGCTATTCCATTTCAATCAGATATGCTGTGGCATTTGGGCTGTTGGCGGTAAATATGGAGCTATAAACGCACCCCAACAATTCTATTCTGTATTTAAACCCAGCAGGGAGGATAATCTTAGCTTTTTAGGTCAAACCCCTGCCGAGCAAGCTATCCTTTTATATTCCATTTTCAGAAAGGAACGTGTGCTAGATATCATTCGACATTTCACTTTGTTTGAACTGGATGAAGGCAGAACCATAAAAAAACTGCCGCGTTACCAACAATTAAGGGCTACCAATAAAACCATTGCTAAGTTGCAGTCTGGCGAAGGTGGTGTCGTATGGCACACACAAGGATCTGGAAAGTCATTGACGATGGCTTACGTTACCCGTAAATTACAGGCGCCTGAATTCGGTTTTGAAAACCCTACCGTACTTATCATGACAGACAGAAAGGATCTGGATAGGCAAATTACCACGACCTTTCGTAACGTAGGCTTTAAAAACGTACATCAAGCCTCTTCGGTTGCGCATTTAGACAAGTTGCTACGCAATGACTATGGAGGAATCATAACAACCACTATTCAAAAGTTTCAGGAGACTGATAAAGAAGCAACCTCCCAAACCGATCAAACAGAGCTGGAAGAACGAGGCAACCTGATGATCGAAAAACATTTAAAGGGCAAAAAGCTGGTAAAAATCACAAAGGAGCTTCAAAAAAACATATGGGTGGAAATAGAGAGAGAGGAAATAGACCTTGAAGAACTATCCACTAAAGAGAACCTTTATGTTTTGGTAGATGAAGCCCATAGAAGCCACTACGGTTTTCTGGCTGCCTTTATGAGAACCGTATTGCCAAACGCAAAGTTTATAGCCTTCACAGGAACCCCGATTTCTAAAGAAGACAAGTCTACCCTTGGGGAGTTTTACGGAGGTAAATATATTGATGTCTATACCATAAAAGAAGCGGTTGCCGATGGCGCTACCGTAGAGTTACTTTACGATGAAGGCATTGCCAAAATAGACATCAAAAAAGAAGAGCTAGACAAGGAATTCGAAGAAAAATTTGGAGAGTACTCAGAAGAAAAGAAAGACAGGCTTAAAAGTGAAGCGCTTAAAAAATACCAGCTCTCCAAAGAACGTATTCAAGATATCAGCAAACATATCCTAGACCATTTTAAAGACAAAATTTATCTAGACGGACACAAAGCTATGATCGTTTGTAGTGGTCGCCCACATGCCATCAGGTATAAACAGGCCTTAGAAGCGTTAAGGGAACAGGGCTATCATGATTTTGAGTCTAAAGTTGTCATGAGTATTGGATCCCCTAAGAGTGATCCTATTGCCAAGGAGTATTTTGAAACCTTGGAATGGAACAAAAACAACCCAGACAACAAGAAACCTATTTGGGTAATTCCTCCTGAAGATGTCAAAACCATAACGGAAAACTTTAAGCTTCCTTTTGGAGATGAATCCAAAACCGAAAAGTCAGGTAAAAGGAAATTCGACAATACCGCCTTTATCATAGTCTCCGACATGCTGTTAACGGGCTGGGATGCCCCGATAGCCTCATGTCTATATTTGGACAAACCGCTTAAAGAGCATAACCTTTTACAGGCCATTGCCAGAGTAAACCGTTCTAGAGAGGGAAAAAATGCGGGCTATATATTAGATTATAACGGGATCACAGCTTACCTGATCCAAGCCTTAGAGATATTCTCTGGCGACCTTAGACCAGACGATATCCTAAAGAATATTAACGAAGAGCTTCCCAAGCTTGAAATGAACCACACCAAGCTAGTTGAGTTCTTTAAGCCCCTTAAAATTGACCGTAAGTACAAGCGCTTTGAATACATAGATGCAGCCGTGCGGTATATTGAACCAGTCGACAAGCGAGATGAGTTCAAAGTTTTACTAAAGGCTTTCAACAAGTCGATCAATATCGTGCTTCCTAATGTAAAGGCCATGAAGTACCAAGCAGACTTTAAACTCTTTAATGAGATAAAGCTAAGCGCGAGAAATGCTTTCCCAGATGATGACGAGTTAAAGATCTCCAAAGATGAAAGCAAAATGCTTCAAGGGATGATCGACGAACATTTAAAGGCCGAGGGAGTTGAAAACCTATTGGAAGAACCGATCTCAATCATAGACAAAGAAAAGTTCAAGGAAGAGATCTTGAACGCCTCCCCTGCTACAAAGGAGTTGAAAATGCGCAACAACCTAAAGCACACCATAAAAGTTGGACTGGACAAAAATCCCGACTTTTATAAACCTTTGGCGCAACGACTGGATGAGCTTATCAAACAAAAAAACGAGGATCGCATCACTCAATTGGAATTACTTAAAGCTTATGCCGATATCCAAGACGAGATAATCAGCCAACAAAAGGAAGGCGAAGAGAAAGGCTTTAAAACCGAACGGGAAAGAGCTGTATACAACTCTATGAAAGTTTTGTTCAATGGAGATGCAGAAGACGCCACAAAGACTATTTTTGCGCTTATTGAAGGAGAATTGAACATTGTTGGCTGGCAAGCCAAAGGACGTGTTCAAAAGGATATTGAAAACAAGATTAGACGCTATCTAACTTCAGCCAAAATAGAACGCTCCGAAGCTAAAGAAAAGGCAAAGGATCTTGTGGAAGTAATTAAGAAGAATAAGGATGCCTAAAGTCCGATACGGAAATAAAACCATAGAATATACCTTCCAACCAAAGGAAGGACTGAAATCCCATTATATAAGCGTTGAAAAAGGGGACGGAGTGATTTTAAAAGGGAAGTCGATCCCAGAAGATCTTGCACACAAGCTGATCCTAAAAAAAGCAACATGGATTTTAGACAAGTTAGAGCTTGTTAGCGCCATTATGGACGATGACATCGTAACCGGATCCAGAATACAATACTTGGGAAGGAAATACTATGTGGAGCTGTTCATCAACAATGAGCTCGACAACATAGAGATAGACTTTACAGAGTCTAAGTTCAAGGTTACGCTCCCAAAACGTCTTAACGAACAATCGGAACTCAAAAAAGCCTTTGCCAAATTTTTTAAAGCGAAAGCCAAGGAGAAAATTGCGCCTAGGGTACGTAAATGGTCTAAAACCACGGGGCTAACCTTTAATGAGCTTAAATTTAGACAGCTCGAAAAGCGCTGGGGAAGCTGCACCTCCAACAACAACATCATTATAAATATTGAAGCCGTTAAGCTCCCCTTCTCACTTATCGATTACCTTATCGTACATGAATTGACCCATACCAAGGTTAAAAACCATTCGAAAGAATTCTGGGCTGAGCTCTCCAAGCATATTTTAAACTGGAAAGAACTCGACAACCAGATGTATGGGATGAAGCTATAAGTTAGCTTTAAAAAGATTCAATCATCTCTTTAACAGTCAAATCCGAAACTATATTTGAATCGAAACCGTGCAAAAGAACTTTATATTGTTTTTCAACAATTTTGTCATAAGAGATTCTTGAAAGAAATGAAGATCCTTGCTCAATATCAGTTGCATCTATAATAAACTCCAACTTACATTCATCTCCAATTTTACCCGAAGCTCTCCATAAATATTTAGGATATTTCGCCGTCAAAATAAACTCTTTTTCATCTGGACATAATTTATCATCACTCAGTATATCATTTTTGAAGTCTCTAATATCTGACAAATAAATGTCCCATTCAAACAAATTAAAATTTGGAACCTTTTCTGCTACTAAGATAAAAAGTGAGTTAAAAAGGTTTACAGAAGCTAAAACTGTTTCAAAAGGGATTCTAATTTTATGATAAAGCGGTATGATTAGGATATCAGGTGTAGCTTTAATATTATCCTCGTGATTATTTCCATCAAGCCAAGAAGTATCTAATCCTAGACACTCTCCTCTTCTAGTCATAATTTTCGAACCTCCAAAAACCATTCTTGCGAATGGTCCTATCTGATCGTCATGAACATATAGTTTATCTATCCGCGAAGATGTTAGCTGAAGTTCTTCCACTACATCATAACTATTTGTAACATCACCGCCAACACTATAACCCGTGATTGTTACCGCATGCTTACCTCTTTGCCTAGGTACATCATCACTCAAATCCCATAAATCAAACCCTAAGACAACTGGAATACCTCCTTTTAAATAAGCATAGGTTGAGGCTTTTAACCTATCATAATCCCTAACATTGTATAGGAAAGGCTCAAGTCCGACCTCCCTGATAGCAATTGCCATTTGTTCACCAGTCAACCCCTTATTAGGAAAATGTCTGTTTGCAAATGGAAAATATTTTGTTGCCCAATTTGTGATCTCTACGGGGGATGGCAATGAATGTTGAAAAAGGACTGCTGTCCTTTGAAATGCACTCCATATTGAACTTGAAGCACATGCTGCAACAATACTATCTTGCTCTTGATAAGCTAGAGATTTAACCTCTAAAGGTATTCCATATAAATTAGCCTTATAAGTGCGAATTGAAGGAAAATATCTTCTACCATCATGATCATAAGTAGATATACATGTTTTCCCTATTATGGTAGTAGGCAATGGCTTTAAAACCATAAAGCCTCTATAATTGAGCTGCAACTGCTCCGTAAGAATTTCAGAACCTTCTCCTCCCTTTAGAATATTGGAAAAATCATCAGAAGTTATCTCATTTTTAAAAAAGTGAAGTCTAATACAATCTCTCTTGTACTCTTTGAAACTTCTCACATAATAAGAAGAATAATCTTCCAAAAAGTCTCGATTAACATAGTCTTCTTCGACTATAATCGTAGCTATTTGAATGTGTGCAAAATAATCTTCAAAGCACGCTAAATGCCTCTTACTAAAAATTATTTCATCATGTGCCTCTGCCTGATCAGAAAAACAGCGTTTAAGATTTTCCGCAGAATACTCTAGAACTTTATATGCCATATAGCTACAAATTGAAAGTAAACGGAACTTTCAACTCATTTAAATCTACATGTGCAATTTCCAAAATTGTTTTAGCTTGTTTTTCTGCTAGAGCATGTTGCTCATGGATATCATCTTCTCCTTCTTCCTTTATCCAACTTTTTATCCCAGCAACTTCTTCCGCAGTCCACACTCCTTCAATTTCTAAAATTTCTTCTTTTGTCATCCTTATTAACTGATTGGTAGCAACGTAAATATACTTAATATGTTCATTAAATATTTATGCAAATGTAATAATTTATTTATAATATACATGAAGGTTTATTTTTTACTAAGTAAATCAAGTTAATAAGAAAGGGATAAAACATATGTTTTCCATAGTATATTGCCCTAAAAAGAAGAATTAAGCAACTACATAAAACATAATCCACAATACAGAAACCGTACAATTATAAAAACAAAAAATCCGCAACTTCTTGATAAACAAGCCTGTTACGGATTTTTGCAGTACTGAAGGCGGGACTTGAACCCGCACGAACTAATGTTCATTGGATTTTAAGTCCAACGTGTCTACCAATTCCACCACTTCAGCGTATTACCATTATAGTTCAGAGCGAAAGACGGGATTTGAACCCGCGACCCTCACCTTGGCAAGGTGATGCTCTACCCCTGAGCTACTTTCGCAATAAAGCAATTTATTTAAAAGAACGTCTATCTCAATTGCGAGGGCAAATTTAATACAATTCTTAGAAATGCAAAGCCTTTTTCAATAAAAATATTTATTTTTTTTACGCCTGTTTCTTTTTCAGCAACATACGTTTTATATCGTTCAGCTTCATTAGGGCTTCCACCGGTGTTAAGGTATCAATATCGGTAGTTACAATCTCCTCCCGGATCTGCTCCAACAACGGATCATCAAGATTAAAAAAGCTCAATTGCATCTCGTCATTAAGGTTTTTCACCTTATCCGTAAGCTCCTCACTGGAATGCGATTTCTCCAATTGCTTTAGAATTTTGTTGGCTCTGTGGATCACCTGCTGTGGCATTCCCGCCATTTTAGCTACATGGATTCCGAAACTGTGAGCACTACCTCCCTCTACAAGCTTTCTCAAGAAAAGCACATTGTCTTTTAATTCCTTTACAGAAACGTTGAAGTTTTTAATGCGTTCGAAGGTTTCTGCCATTTCGTTCAGCTCGTGGTAATGGGTAGCGAATAAGGTTTTGGCGCGACTTGGATGTTCGTGCAAATACTCACTGATGGCCCAAGCAATGGAAATACCGTCATAGGTACTGGTTCCACGACCAATCTCATCCAAAAGCACCAAACTACGATCGGACACATTGTTCAAAATAGAGGCGGTTTCGTTCATCTCTACCATAAAGGTCGATTCTCCCATAGAAATGTTATCACTGGCACCTACTCTCGTAAAAATCTTATCCGTAAGCCCAATACTCGCCGCTTCGGCCGGCACAAAACTTCCTATTTGCGCCAAAAGCACGATGAGGGCGGTTTGTCTCAAAATTGCCGACTTACCGGACATGTTAGGCCCCGTAATCATGATGATCTGTTGTTGGTCTCTATCTAAAAACACATCATTGGCAATATAAGCTTCGCCGTGAGGCAACTGTTGCTCAATAACTGGGTGCCTTCCATTTTTAATATCCAAAACATGGGTATCGTTCACCTCGGGACGTGTATAGTTGCGTTCCAAGGCCAATTGGGCGAATCCGCACAAGCAATCCAATTGGGCAATCAACGAGGCATTCTTTTGCACAGGCTGAATAAACAAACCAATCCAACTTACCAATTCCGCAAACAATTGCTGCTCTATAGCCAAAATACGCTCTTCAGCTCCCAAAATTTTGGCTTCGTATTCCTTGAGTTCCTCGGTAATATAACGCTCGGCATTTACCAGCGTTTGCTTTCTTATCCATTCCGCAGGAACTTTATCTTTATGTGTATTTCTTACCTCTATATAATAACCAAACACATTGTTGGAAGCAATCTTCAAAGATGTAATTCCTGTACGCTCGCTTTCACGCTCCAACATGTTATCCAAATAATCCTTCCCTGAAGTGGACAACTCTCGCAGTTCTTTCAATTCCGCTGAATAATCCGAGGAAATGGAATTTCCCTTCAAAATATTTACAGGCGCTTCTTCATTTAAAATCCCTTTAATACGTTGGCGCAACTCTTCACACATCTGCAAGGCATTGCCCAACTTTTCAAGCGCTGCATTACTACTTCCAGAAAGCATGGCTTTAATAGGCACAATAGCTTCCAAGGCATTCTTAAGTTGAATGACCTCACGGGGATTGATCTTACCTGTGGCCACTTTGGAGATCAAACGCTCCAAATCGCCAATATGCTTAATGTGCCCCTGAACTTTTCCTAGTAACACCGACTCGTCTTTAAGGTGTTCCACCACCTCATGTCGTTCCTGTATTTTCCCCAAATCCACCAACGGCAATGCCAACCAGCGTTTGAGCAAACGCCCTCCCATAGGGGAAATGGTTTTATCAATTACCTCAACCAAGGTCACTGCATTTTGGTTCGTGGAATGGTAGAGTTCCAGATTCTTAATGGTAAATCGATCCATCCATACATGTTCCTTTTGTGTCACACGCTGAATGGAGGTGATATGTTGTAATTTGTGGTGCTGGGTTTCTCCCAAATAATGCAAAATAGCTCCTGAAGCCACAATTCCTTCATAGAGATCTTCCACTCCAAACCCTTTTAAGGATTTTGTATTGAAATGTTTCAATAGGGTTTCATTGGCATAATCATCCTTAAACACCCAATCCTCCAAATAGAACGTATGGAAATCTTCTCCAAACACACTTTTGAATTCGTTGCGTTTTGGCTTGGACACCAATACCTCACTTGGACTAAAATTTTGAAGCAACTTATCTACATATTCGGCATTTCCCTGCGAGATCAAAAACTCTCCCGTAGACACATCCAAAAACGACACGCCCATTACATTTCTACCAAAACACACCGCCGCCAAAAAGTTATTAGTTTTGGAATGCAAAATATCATCGTTAAGCGCAACCCCTGGCGTTACCAGTTCGGTAACTCCACGTTTTACAATGGTCTTCGTTTGTTTGGGATCTTCCAATTGGTCGCAGATGGCCACACGTTCCCCCGCCTTTACCAACTTGGGCAAATAGGTATTCATGGAATGGTGCGGAAATCCAGCCAGCTCTGTTTCACTCTCACTTCCAGCACCGCGTTTGGTCAAAATAATGTCCAAAATTTTAGCTGCCTTAACGGCATCCTCCCCGAAGGTCTCATAAAAATCTCCAACTCTAAACAACAACAGGGCATCAGGGTATTTAGCCTTAATACTGTTGTACTGCTTCATTAACGGGGTTTCTTTTTTAGCTTTTTTTGCCAAGTGTAAATTGATTTATAAGTATTATTTTTGCTTCATAATCCTCGATACATTTTGAATTACAATGAAAACACCAGATATCTCCTGTCTTTTCATCCTTGAAAATGTACCGAAAACAAGTAGAATTAAGGATGGCTAATGTACTTATATTTTGATGGTTTTTAAAATGGAACCCTTAGAAGTTATTTACATCCTGTTGATAATTTCCATGCAACAAACCCTGCTTGGAACCTACAAAAAACAGTCTCATCCTACAGATTTTTGACCCTAAAGTAAGCACATGCGAAAGTTAAAAAACAGCGAATTGGACCGCCTGAGTGTTGAAGAATTTAAAACCTCAGAAAAAACACCGCTCATCATCGTCTTGGACAACATTAGAAGTTTGAACAACATTGGTTCGGTATTTAGAACCAGCGATGCCTTTTTGGTTGAAAAAATTTACCTCTGCGGCATTACGGCTACCCCACCTCATAAGGACATTCACAAAACAGCTTTGGGCAGTACCGATACAGTAACTTGGGAATATGCCAAAGACACTATGGAAGTCGTGGAAAAACTACAAGCTGAAAACGTCAAAGTGGTTTCCATTGAACAAGCTGAAAATGCTGTGATGCTGAATGATTTTACTCCTGAAGCCAACACTAGATATGCTTTGGTATTCGGTAACGAAGTAAAAGGCGTTGCTCAAAAAGTGGTTTCTGCCAGCGACATGGTATTGGAAATTCCGCAATACGGCACCAAGCACTCCTTGAATATTTCCGTGAGTTGCGGTGTGGTGGTTTGGGATGTGTTTAGTAAGCTGAAAGCACTGAAATAAGCGCAAGAAAACTATCCAATAGGAATCCAAATTTCCTCTTCATTTACCTCCTGCCTCGGATTATAAGATGCCGGCAATTTTTCAAAATGCGGCCGATCATCCACGGCATATCCCAATTGGGGCAGCCATTTTTCAAACACCGATGTCCAAACGGGTGGGTAATTGGCTATACTTCCTTTGTAGTCGAACACAAAGTATTTGCCGCCTTTAATTACTAAAGATTCCAAACCTTCTGGCATGTTATCAAAATTTTCCACCTCAACACCTATCCATTTGTCAAATTGGGTTTGAGGACTCAGGGTTTCAAAATTAAAAGACTCATAAACCTGAACCGACCAAGTATACTCGCCAATTCGGGATGAAATCTCAGCTAGCCTTGGCATCAACTCCCTACCTAACCTTGCGGTTTCCAGCCCCATGGTTTCAAAAGAAACCTTGGAACGCATCCCCACCAACTTTAGGTCCGGTTGTTGAACAATCCTAAATACCATCGTTTATTTCTTTTAACAACCAAAGATAATCGGCTCTATTAACTACAAAATCCCGATCAGTGATATCAATAATCTTTACGTTGAGTTCATTTTGATTCCGCAGAAACTCCAAATACCCCGCATTGATTTTCTCCAAGTATGCATCCTCTATCTGCTGCTCGTAATCTCGACCACGTTTGCGAATATTTTGCTGAAGTCTGTCAATTTTTTGATACAAATAAACATACAGCTCAGGCTTGGCAATGTCCTTATACATCAAGTAAAAAAGCTTTCGATACAGCTTAAATTCATCCTCCATTAAAGTCACTTTTGAAAATATCAAAGATTTAAATACATCATAATCGCTCACAATAAAATCCCTAAACAAATCCAACTGCGACAAATCATCACTGATCTGCTGATAGCGATCGGCCAAAAACGACATCTCCAAGGCAAAGGCATAGCGCTGTGGTTCTTGATAGAACTTCGGCAAAAACGGATTGTCTGCAAAGCGCTCCAAAATAAGCTTCGCATTAAAATCTTCAGAGATCATCGTCGCCAAACTGGTTTTACCAGCCCCTATATTTCCTTCAATAGCAATATAGTTTTTAGACGAAAATCCATAAGCCTCCATCGGATTCTGCAAAGTAGCGTCAATAGACCGCACGTCACTATCATCTTCACATAAACGAGTCAAACCCCCAACACTTTGTTGCAAAACTGGATGGATTACTTCCGAAGCAATATCATTCAAGGGTTGCAATACAAATTGGCGTAACTGCATGCGAGGATGCGGAATGATCAAACTTTCTGAATCCAGCACCAAATCATCAATTAAAATCACATCCAAATCAATAGGTCTGGATGCATACCCCGATTGCTCAGAACGCGTGCGTCCCAACTCTTTTTCAATACTCAATAATTCTTGCATGACTTCCTCTGGAGCCAACTTCGACACCACCGAAATACAGGTATTCAAAAAATCGTCTCCCTCAAATCCCAAAGCAGGTGTATTGTACACTTTGGCAATGCGGTCTACCCTTCCAATACGTTCAAAAATGACATTAATAGCCTTTTGAAGATGTTGAAAACGGTCTCTGGTATTGCTCCCCAATGCAATGTAAAATGTGTGCGCTTTATCCATAATCAGGGTCAAAGTAACTAAAAGAAATATTAATCCTTTATATTTACAAAACGTATTTATCCACAAATAAAATATGACTTTAAAAGACAAACTCGCGGCACAACGCATTTATCTGATATTGGCAGCTTTATTTATCACGTCATTGGTAGTTTCCAACCTCATTTTTCAGAAGTTTTTTTATTGGTATCCCCTCCATATTGAAGTGTTCAATACCAAACTTTTTGAAATATCGGTGGGCATTCTTCCCTACCCAATCACCTTTTTGATTACCGACCTAATTAGTGAGATTTACGGCAAAAAAAGAGCGAACCAAGTGGTACTTACAGGAATTTTTGCTTCCGTATTTTCGTTACTGATTATTTTGGTGGCCAATGCAGTGCCCGCCACGTCTTGGTCGCATGTAAAAGATGATACGTTTGCCCATGTGTTTGGGAATTCAGCCATCGCCGTTTGCGCTAGCATGCTCGCCTATTTATTTGCCCAATTTATTGACATTCAAGTATACCATTTTTGGAAACGGCTTACCAAAGGCAAGCATCTTTGGCTACGCAACAATTTTTCAACTTGGTTCTCGCAGTTCATAGACACCTTTACCATTGTATTCCTCTTGTGCTCCTTTCATATCATTGAATGGACCAATTTTACAGGCCTATTGGTGTCAGGCGTTTTATTCAAAGTCATTGTAGCACTGTGCGACACACCATTTTTGTATTTGGGCGTTTATATCATGAAAAGACGGTTCCAACTGGAGGTAAACGAAGAACTCCAACTTGTCTAAATTCCTAAAGTTTTATTAAACATTTCAATCCCCAACCAATCTATAAGCAGATACGTATATCTTTACACAAACCTACTCAACACCTATGAAAAAAGTATTTAAAATTATTGGAATTATCATTGTTGTAATCATTGCATTGCTAGTTGCCATCCCATTACTGTTTCAGTCCCAAATCAAGGACATGATCAAAACAACCTTAAATGACAATCTGAATGCCAAGGTTGAATTCGAGGATGTTAACCTGAGTCTCATCAGCAACTTTCCGAAGGCTCATGTCACAATTGACAATTTATCCATTACCAATTTGGCGCCTTTTGAAGGCGAAACCTTAGCTTCAGTAAAATCTATTGCCTTGAACATGTCCATCATGGAACTTTTTAAGGATTTCGAAACCGAGCCACTTGCCATTAGCAGTTTTAGTATTGATGACGCTTTGGTGAATATTCTAACCGATAAAGAAGGGAACAGCAATTACGACATTGCCAAAGAAAGCGACACACCTTCCTCCGAAGACCCTTCCACAGAAAACAGTGGAAATTTCACAATCGACATTCAAGATTACAGTATCAGCAATACCAACTTGAACTATGTGGACGCCTCTTCAAACATGGAAGTACGTGTTGCCAACCTTAACCACTCTGGAAAAGGACAGTTCTCTGCGGAACGCTCACAATTGGACACCAATACAGACTTATTCATCAACTTCGCAATGGACAGCACCCAATACCTTTCTAACATGCATTTGAAACTTGATGCAGTTATTGGATTGGATTTGAAACAGAACATGTACACCTTTAAGGACAACAAAGGCTACATCAACGCTTTGCCATTGCAATTTGACGGTTATGTAAAACTGTTGGAAAATGCACAGGAATTGGACATTACGTTTGAAAACCCAGGATCTTCATTCAAGGATTTGTTGGCTTTGGTACCAGAAGCCTATGCCAAAGACTTAAATGGCGTAGAAACCAATGGAGATTTCAAATTATCAGGAATTGTAAAAGGTCAGCTTTCCGAAACCACGATCCCAACCTTGGATATTACCATGATTTCCAACAATGCGTCCTTTAAATATCCTGACCTACCAAAAAGGGTTGAAAACATCCAAATAAATACCACGGTTAAAAACAGCACTGGTAATCCGGACGACACGTATGTTGCCATCGATGCTTTGAATTTTAAGATTGACCAAGACATCTTTAAATCGTCGGCAACTATTAAAAACTTGACCAAAAACATGGCTGTAATTGCCAAAGCAGAGGGCACCTTGAATTTAGGAAATATCTCCAAGGCCTATCCTCTGCAATTGGAAGAGGAATTAAGTGGTATCCTAAAAGCCAACATTCAAACGGCTTTCGATATGAATGCTTTGGAAACAAATGCCTACGAACGCATTAAGGCCAATGGAAACTTAAATATTACAGACGTTGTATTTTCTTCGGAAAGTATGCTGAACCCTGTAGAAATTGCAAAGGCAGACCTGTCATTTTCTCCTCAAAGTGTTTCCTTAAATACCTTTGATGCCAAGACCGGCAACTCCGATTTTAAGGCCTCGGGAACTCTTAATAATTTTATGGGCTTTGTATTTAGCGAAAAGACACTTCAAGGGAATTTCAATTTGAGCTCTAACAAATTTGTAGTGAATGATTTTATGACAGAAGACACTTCTGTTGAAACGGAAACCCAAACAGAGCCACAAACTACGGAAACCCTAAAAATCCCAGACTTTTTGGATTGTAAAATTTCAGCCCAGGCCAATACTGTAGTCTATGACAACCTGAACCTTAAAAACGTTAAAGGAACCTTGACCATTAAAGACCAACAGGCGATTTTGTCTGATATGAGCAGTGATATTTTCCAAGGGAAGTTGGCAATTGACGGAACGGTTTCTACCAAAACGGAGACACCGACCTTCGATTTCAAATTAGGCGCTTCTAATTTTGACATTGCCCAATCCTTTAATGACCTGCAATTGTTTCAGGCATTGGCTCCAATTGCAAAAGCATTACAAGGACAGATGAATTCCAGCATCAATCTTTCTGGAGCGCTTAACAGCGACTTGGCTCCTGACCTGAATTCCGTAACGGGAAATGCTGCTATGGAACTTTTGACCTCTAAAATAGAGCCAAAAGAAGGCCCTGTACTGAACAAGTTGAAAGACGAAATGTCCTTTATAGATTTTGACAAACTGGATTTAAAGGATCTTAAAACCAAATTGGAGTTTGCCGATGGAAAAGTAAACGTAAAACCTTTCCATATTAAATATGAAGACATTGATATTGAAGTTTCCGGATCTCATGGATTTGACATGTCTTTAGCCTACAATACAGTCTTTAATGTCCCTGCGAAATATTTGGGAAGCGATGTGAATAAACTACTTGCCAAAATGGATGACAAGGATGTTAAAAACATGACCGTTCCTATTTCGGCTAATATTGGAGGGACTTATGCAAGTCCTAAAATCTCAACAGATTTGACCAGTGCCGCTTCCAATTTGACAAAACAATTGGTGGAAATGCAAAAAAACAAACTCATCAATTCAGGATCTGACCAAGTGAAGGATTTATTGGGAGGATTGATGGGAAGCAATTCCAAAGAAGAAACTCCTGATACTTCCAATAATGCAACAGGTGATAGCAGCAAAACAGAAGAAGCCATTACCGAAGGCGTAAAAGACATTTTGGGAGGCTTGTTTGGTAAGAAAAAAGAGAAATCCGACAACTAATATAAACTACTAAAATTAAACACCTTAAACTAGTTTCAATATAAATTATGTAAAGTTTTCATGTTTTACTTGCACAGTTCAATTAAAAAATTACATTGAGGGTTAACAAATTTAAATATCTATGATAAAAATTGTAATTAAAGAAGGCGAAAGTATTGAACGTGCATTGAAGCGATACAAGCGTAAGCACAGAAATGTCAAGGTGATGCAAAACTTAAGAGAGGGGCAATTTTTCACGAAGCCGTCCGTAAGAAGACGACGTGAAATTCAAAAAGCTTCTTATATCCAAAACTTAAGAGACCAAGAAGATATTTAATATACACGAGAAAGGCTACCCTAGGGTAGCCTTCTTTTCTATGTCTTACTTGTCTTGCTCTAGCCTATTGAGATATCAACTACCAAGCCTTCATTGGCACGCACGTTAAAAACGGTTTGATCTTCGAAGATGAGATACTGTCCCTTGATGCCAGAAAGCTTTCCGGTATAAGAAGGTGTTTTTGATAAATTTAAGCTCTTAGGCTTTTGTGGATATTGCACTACGGGAAACTCCATATCTGTTTCTGTATTGGACTCTATAATGTATTCCCTAGCTTCCTCTGGCACAAAAGGCAACAGACGTTCGCGCCATTCCACCAAATTTTCATCTACCACTTCATTTTTCAACATGGTACGCCAATTGGTTTTATCAGACACATGTTCTTTCAGGGCCACCTCAGTGATTCCCGCCAAATACCGGTTAGGCACTTCTACAATTTCAATGGCTTCATGCGCCCCTTGATCAATCCATCTGGTAGGCACTTGCGTTTTACGGGTCACTCCTACTTTCACGCTACTGGAATTGGCCAAATACACAATATGCGGTTGTAACTGAACTTTCTTTTCGTATTCCAAATCGCGATCTTCTTTTCCTAGATGCGCCATACTCAATTCTGGTCTCATTATCCAATCTGCAGCCTGCGGTACTTCAAAAAAGCAACTTTTACAAAACCCCTGTCTATAAATTGGCTTATCCAAGCCACAATTCAAACATTCATATTTCACAAACTGAATGCTTATCGTTCTATTTAGCAGTTGGTTTAGGTTTAAAAAGTCATTTTTAAACACCAAATAATATTGTATGGGATGGCCATACTCGGTCTCCATTTTTGTGAGAACTCCTTGGTAGGTCATAAAAAAAAATGTTATTTTTAGTTACTTTTTTTAAAGATACTGCAAATATGCCAATTCCTTTAGTAAATTCCATTGCCTCGTGGTTTTTAAAAAAACGATTTCATCAAATTGAGCTGTTTTTAAAATACCCCAACGAAGTACAAAATGAATTGTTATTGGATCTTATTACCATTGCCAAAGACACCGAATTTGGCAAAAAATATGATTTCGACTCCATCAAAAGCTATCAAACGTTTGCTGACCGAATTCCGATTTCTTGTTATGAGGATTATCAAAACGTGATAGAGCGTTCCCGTTTGGGTGAACACAATATATTTTGGCCAAGCCCAATAAAGTGGTTCGCTAAGTCCAGTGGCACCACAAATGCCAAAAGCAAGTTCATTCCTGTAAGTTATGAATCCTTGGAAGATTGCCATTATGCAGCTAGCAAGGACTTGCTGTGCATGTACCTCAACAACAATGAAGACTCGCAACTATTCACAGGAAAAAGTCTTCGATTAGGTGGCAGCAAGGAACTTTACAAGGAAAACGGCACCGTGTTTGGAGACCTATCGGCAATTTTGATTGACAACATGCCTTTTTGGGCCGAGTTTAGTAGCACTCCTAGCAGCAAGGTGTCGCTAATGAGTGACTGGGAGCATAAAATGCAGGCCATTGTAGATGAAACCATCAATGAAAATGTAACGAGTTTGGCCGGCGTCCCCTCTTGGATGCTGGTACTTTTAAATAATGTATTGGACACCACTGGAAAGAAAAGCATCACCGATGTATGGCCGAATTTGGAAGTGTATTTTCACGGAGGCGTGAGCTTTGTGCCGTATGTAGACCAGTACCAAGCCATCCTCCCTAAAAAGGACTTTAGGTATTACGAAATCTACAATGCCTCTGAAGGCTTTTTTGCCATTCAAGACCAAAACAATTCCAACGAATTATTGCTTATGTTGGATTACGGTATTTTCTATGAATTCATTCCTATGGACACTTACGGGACTCCTGAAGAAAAAGTCATTCCTTTAAGTGATGTTGAAAAGGACAAAAATTACGCCGTTGTTATTACTACCAACGCCGGTTTGTGGCGCTATAAAATTGGAGATACCATTAGGTTTACCTCTCTTAATCCATACCGCGTGAAAGTTTCTGGGCGCACCAAACACCATATTAATGTTTTTGGAGAAGAATTGATTATTGAAAATGCCGAAGACGCCCTTAAGGATGTTTGCCGACAAACCTCTTCTGAAATTGTGGAATATACCGCTGCTCCAATTTTCATGAACGGCCACGAAAAAGGCTCTCATGAATGGTTGATAGAATTTAAAACACCCCCGAAAGATCTAAATCGATTTGGTGAACTTTTTGACAGTGCCCTTAAATCATTAAACTCCGACTATGAAGCCAAACGCTTCAATAATATAACCCTAAACATGCCCAAAATCAATATCGCGAGAGAGCATTTATTTTACGATTGGTTAAAACAGCACAACAAATTGGGAGGCCAGCATAAGGTGCCAAGGTTATCCAACAATAGGGAGTATATGGATGAATTATTGAAATTGAATTTTTAAAAATTAAAACTTGCTTAAAAATCCGATTAACGCCAATTCAAAAATCCGCATAACGATTATTTAATTGCATTTGTCCAATAATCTGTCTCGTCATTTTTATCTTATACAAATGCTACTATATTTACATAGTTAATGTTGACAATTCTCCCTTAAAATTGTCATAATTCCAATGCAATTTTAGAACTCACAAAAGGGCGAACCTTTTTCAAAAAATAGTATTGCAGAATATTAATTATTGATCCAAATAGCAAAAAAGCCGCTCATTATGAGCGGCTTTTTTATTTCAATTTTATACTGATGATTAAGATACAGCCTTAAGCTTTTTAAGAGCCGTCTTGTTCAACTTATCCTCTGCATAACTTCTGGTCACGTTTAGCTTGTTATCATCGCTGCTAGGCATTTCAAACATGGCATCCGTTAGGATTTCTTCACATAAAGAACGTAATCCTCTAGCTCCAAGTTTGTACTCAATAGCCTTTTCAACAATATAATCAAGAGCCTCATCAGTGATTGTGAAGTCTATATCATCCATCTCAAACAATTTCTTATACTGCTTGATAATGGCATTTTTAGGTTCTGTTAAAATAGCGCGCAGAGTTGCAGCATCCAACGGATCCATATAGGTAAGCACCGGTAAACGCCCAATGATTTCAGGTATCAATCCAAAATCCTTTAAGTCTTTTGGGATGATGTATTGAAGCAAATTGTTGGCATCAACCTGATCATCGTCATGAGCTGCCTTATAACCAATAGCCGCCATATTGAGACGTTTTGAAATAATGCGCTCAATACCATCAAAAGCACCACCTGCAATAAACAGAATGTGCTCTGTATTCACTTCAATAAACTTCTGGTCTGGATGTTTACGTCCTCCTTTTGGCGGAACATTTACCACAGTACCTTCCAACAGTTTCAACAAGGCCTGTTGCACCCCTTCACCAGAAACATCTCTGGTAATTGAAGGGTTATCACTCTTTCTGGCAATCTTGTCTATTTCATCAATAAACACGATGCCCTTTTCAGCTTTCTCCAAATTGTAATCGGCAGCTTGCAACAAACGCGTCAATATGCTTTCTACATCTTCTCCAACATATCCTGCCTCCGTCAACACCGTAGCGTCCACAATAGCCAAGGGCACGTTGAGCATTTTGGCGATGGTTTTGGCCATCAAGGTTTTTCCGGTACCAGTTTGCCCAACCATGATGATATTACTCTTTTGGATTTCAATATCATCTTCGCTAGCAGGTTGTAATAAACGTTTATAGTGATTGTATACCGCAACAGACATCACCTTTTTGGTGTATTCCTGCCCAATGATATACTCGTCTAAAAAGCCTTTGATCTGCTGAGGCTTTCTTAGCATTAACTCTGTAGATAATTCGGAATTGTCACTTTGCTTGGACTCTTCCAAAACAATACCATGAGCCTGTTCGATACAACGATCGCAAATATGAGCATCCAATCCTGCAATCAGCAGATTGGTTTCTGGCTTTTTCCTACCACAAAACGAACATTCTAATTCTTCCTTTGCCATAAATTCAAAAATTCAATTTAAATATCAATGCGATATTTATACGTTACGGGCCAAAACCTCATCAATCATTCCATACTCCAAAGCTTTATCTGCTTTCATCCAGTAATCTCTATCACTGTCGTTATACACTTTGTCGTAGTCCTGTCCCGAATGTTTACTAATTATTTTATAAAGTTCTTCTTTCAAGGTCAAAATTTCGCGAGCGGTGATTTCAATATCACTAGCTTGCCCTTGCGCACCTCCCAATGGCTGGTGGATCATGACTCTTGAGTGGGTCAATCCGCTACGCTTTCCTTTTGCACCAGCACACAACAATACTGCTGCCATTGACGCTGCCATCCCTGTACAGATGGTAGCAACATCTGGCTTAATCAATTGCATGGTATCGTAAATTCCCAATCCGGCGTACACGCTACCTCCTGGAGAATTGATATATATTTGAATGTCCTTGGAAGCATCGGTACTTTCCAAAAACAACAACTGCGCCTGAATGATATTTGCCACTTGATCATTAATACCAGTTCCCATAAAAATGATGCGATCCATCATTAAACGTGAGAACACATCCATAGCCACGGCATTCATTTGGCGTTCTTCTATAATGTTTGGAGTTAAGTTGGTTGGGTACATACTGCTGATAATTTTATTGTAGTAAGTACTGCTAACTCCCTGATCTTTTATTGCAAACTTTTCAAATTCTGTTCCGAAATTCATATGTCTAATTGTTGTTAATAATTGATAAAACCTGAGGCTGTACAGGTGGAAATTGACCTGGATTTTTGAAGGTCAAAAAAAAGCGTAAAACCGATCAGTTTTACGCTCTAAATATAATCATTTATTCTGTAACAATTAAGAGTAAAACTCTTTTACGAAATCGTCATAAGTAATCTCTTTTACTTTAAGATTTCCTTCAGTTTTGTAAAGATCCAATAGTTTTTGGCTCATCAATTGCTCTGACAAACGCTTCACTTCATCTTGGTTAGACAAAATTCTAGCTGCAATGTTTTCCAATTCTTCATCAGCAGGATCCATTTGCCCAAACTGTGCCATTTGTACTTTGATCATTTCCTTGGCATGAGCTTTCAAATCTTCAAAAGTTACCTGAAGATTGTGATCTTGGATCAATTTACCTTCGATCAATTGGTAACGCATGCTCTTTTCAGACTTCTCATACTCTTCTTTAGCTTGGTCTGCATCCAATTGCTCTTCACCAGCAGTTTGGATCCACTTTTGCAAGAAGGCAGCTGGCAAATCAAACTTCGTATTCTCTACAAGATACTCAGTTACATCGTTCAACAATTTTTGATCACCTTGCTGAGCAAATTGCTTTTCAGAATCTACTTTGATTTTTTCTTTCAACTCAGTTACCGAAGTTACTACTCCTTTTCCAAATAATTTATCGAACAATTCTTGATCCAAATCAGCCAATTCTCTTGTGTTGATTTCAGTAACAGTGAAAGTTACGTCAACATCCAATCCATGAGCATCATCGTGAGATACTTTCAAGAAGTGCATTAAATCGTGATCGTCATTAAACAATCCTTTAGTGTTTAATGTAATGACATCTCCAACTTTAGCACCAACAAATTTCTTCTCGTTGGTTTTACCTTTCACTTTATCTAAAGTGATGGTAGCAGTGTTGTTGATTTCTTTTTCTTCGTTAGCGAATACCCCAGTAATTTCGTCATCTTTAGAAGCTTCCTCCTTAGACACCAATTTACCGTATTGCTTACGGATGTATTCCACTTGGTTGTCCAACATTTTCTCGTCGGCAACAATATTGTATTGAGTAATTGCTTTTTTAGATTTCAATTCTACGTCAAACTGAGGTGCTAGACCTAATTCGAATTCAAAAGAAAAATTGTCAGCATCCCAATCCAAATCATCCTGCGGCTTAGGTAATGGATTTCCTAAAACATCTAGCTTCTCTTCCGTAAGGTATTTGTTCAATGCGTCTTGCAACAATTTGTTAACCTCATCCACCAAGACAGCTTTACCATATTGTCTCTTTACCATGGTCATTGGCACATGTCCTTTTCTGAAACCAGGAATGTTAGCCGACTTACGGTAATCTGAAAGGATTTTCTCCACTTTATCGCTGTAGTCATCTTTAGAGATGTCTACTTTTACAACAGCATTTAATGCGTCAATGTTTTCTCTTGTAATATTCATTCTTGAATCGTATAAAAATTGGGTTGCAAAAGTACATATTTTTTGCAACTCAACAAAGTTTTAAGAGCTTGAAATTCAGTCTATTTTTTATCCTCATTTAAAACAGAGTACAATATAGATTCCAAGATAGACAAAAGGATACTGAACAAAATGGCCGTCCAAATACTGCTCACTCCAAAACCATCGATAAAGCTACTAGCCATGAGCACAATCAACGCATTGATTATCAACAAAAACAAACCGAGCGTAAAAATGGTAATAGGAAGGGTTAAAATTACCAAGATGGGCTTTACAATAGCATTGAGCAATGCCAATACAATGGCAACAATAATTGCAGAAGTGAAGCCAACAACCTCAACTCCCGGCAATAATTTTGCCAAAATCACAACGGCAACCGCCGACAATAAAATTCTGAGAACTAGTTTCATAAGATCGTATTTTTATTAAAAATACGAATATTATCCTACGAAATTAACAACGTATTCAAAAAACTCTTTTGGATTTTCGGCATGCAGCCAATGGCCGGCATTGGACACGGTTTCTATTTGGGCCTTAGGAAAATGCGCCTTGATCAAAGCTTCATCCTGAAGTGAAATATATTCAGATCTGTCACCTCTCAAAAACAAGGTGTCCTTTTCAAATTTAGCATGTACCGGCAGGGCTTCACCTACTTCACCTACATTAGCTTTCAACGCCTCCAAATTCAACCTTAAGGCCAACTGCCCTTTTTCCTTCCAATACAGATTCTTCAACAAAAACTGGCGTATACCAAAATCCGTTATATAACGAGACAAAGCCTCATCGGCTTCTCCCCTATTCGAAATCACCGAAAAATCCAATTGGCTCAAACCTTCCAAAATAGTGTCGTGGTGTACTGGATAAAACCTTGGAGAAATATCGGCAACAATCAATTTAGATACCAATTCGGGATATTTGGAGGCAAACATCATGGCTGTTTTCCCTCCCATGGAATGTCCCAACAAAACAACCTCCGAGAGATGGTGGGAAGTGATATATTCTTTTAAATCTTCAGTGAGTATCTCATAGTCAAACGCATCGGCATGGGGACTACGGCCGTGGTTGCGTTGGTCTACCAAATGGACCTCATAGCCTTCGTCACTAAATTTCTTTCCTAGGGTTTTCCAGTTGTCCCCCATTCCTAAAAAACCGTGTAAAATGATGAATGGACTTCCGCTTCCTATAATATTTGAGTGTAACTGCATCTTAAATGTTTCTTGATTATTACTCGGAATTATTTTAAGCGCTGTAAATACATTTGAATTACATTTTCAATACCCAAATACAAACTCTCCGAAATCAATGCGTGACCAATAGACACCTCCAACAACCCTGGAATGTTCTCTTTAAAAAACTTAATGTTATCCAACGACAAATCATGACCGGCATTGATGCCCAAACCAAGTTCATGGGCCAAAACCGCACATTCATTATAAGGTTTGATTGCGTCTTTATTTCCCAATCCATATTGGTGCGCATAAGCTTCAGTGTAAAGCTCTATTCTATCAGTCCCCGTAGCTTTGGCGCCTTCAATTTGCGCCATCACTGGATCTACGAAGATGGAAGTTCTAATGCCGTTTCGTTGGAATTCAGCAATAATATCCACTAAAAAATCCTTATGCTTTATCGTATCCCACCCGGCATTTGAGGTAATAGCATCTTCGGCATCTGGCACCAAAGTCACCTGGGTTGGTTTTACTTCCAAAACCATATCCATAAACTCTTTGATGGGATTTCCTTCAATATTGTATTCAGTATAAACAACAGGCTTTAAATCATACACATCCTGATAACGAATATGCCTTTCATCTGGCCGCGGATGAATAGTGACCCCTTGGGCTCCAAACTCTTGAACATCTTTTGCAAATTGCACTACATTGGGCACATCACCCCCTCTGGAATTCCTTAAGGTGGCAATCTTGTTTATGTTTACACTTAACTTAGTCATCTACTTTTTATTTGACCAACAAAAATACAAAGTCCTTAACGCTTTTTGTAGTTATTTTTAATTAATTTGCAGTAGTATACTTTGGAGCCATGTCTTTAGAACAGTACATAATCAATGATATTAAACCTTTAAGTCTTAAGAACAAGATCAGCGATCTTAAATTATTATTTAAAGAGCTTACCTATTCGCATATTCCTATTGAAGATAACACCGTGTATTTAGGATGTGTTTCTGAAACGGATGCACATTGTTTTGAAGGTTCCAAATTGGTTTCGGAAGTGAGATATGCCATTGAAGGCTTTTTTGTTCGTACCAGTACCAATTGGCTGGACGTCCTTGAGGCTTTTGCCAAACATGACAGCAACATCATGCCTGTATTAAATGAGAACAATACCTATTTAGGCTATTACGAACTCAATGACATTATCAACCTTTTCAACGAAACCCCATTTTTTTCTGAAGCTGGTAACATTTTGATTATAGAAAAAGGGATTCACGATTATTCCTTTAGTGAAATCAGTCAGATTGTAGAGTCCAACGATGGTAAACTTCTGGGGGCTTTCATATCCAAAATGGACAACGACTTGGTTCAGGTAACGCTAAAAGTTGGGCACGGTGGTCTTAACGACATCATGCACACTTTTAGAAGATACAGTTACAACATTATTTCAGGACACGAACAAGACTCCTACCTCGAAAACCTTAAGTATCGTTCTGAATACCTAAACAAATACCTTAACATTTAAGGCATGAAAATAGCCATTTACGGTCAGTTTTATAATAGCAATACCACATTTTGCATTGCTACCCTCCTCGATTTTTTAAAAAGTAAAAAAGCCGAGGTCTATGTAGAGCACTCTTTTTTTGAGATGTTGCAAAATGAACACAATATCAACCTTTACAATTTCGACACTTTTACCACACTTGACAATAGCTACGATTTATTGATCAGCATAGGTGGGGATGGTACTATACTAAGGGCAATTACCCATGTTCGTGATTGCAATATACCCATTGTAGGTATCAATACCGGTCGACTAGGATTTTTGGCAACCATCCAAACCGATGAAATAGAAAATGCACTAAACAACATTTTAATAGGTAACTACAAGATTTCCGAACGCATTTTGTTAAGCGTCACTACCGAGCCAGAAAACAAGGACTTAATTGAAACCAGTTTTGCCCTCAACGAAGTTGCGGTAAGCAGAAAAAACACCACTTCCATGATCACCGTGGAAACACATTTGGATGATGAATACCTTACTTCCTATTGGTCTGACGGGCTGATCATTTCCACACCTACAGGATCCACAGGATATTCCTTAAGTTGTGGCGGACCGGTAATTATGCCCGAAGCCCACAATTTAGTAATCACTCCTATCGCACCGCACAACCTTAACGCAAGGCCCTTGGTAATTTCAGACGACACCAAGATCCAATTAAAGGTAGACGGACGAGAAGATCATTATTTAATTTCCTTGGATTCCCGCATTACCACCTTGCACAATTCCACCGTGGTAACCATCAAAAAAGCGCCCTTCACTATTAAAATGGTAGAGCTTGTACACGAAAGCTTTATAACCACCCTAAGGAAAAAATTACTTTGGGGTGAAGACAAAAGAAATTAGGCAATAAATCCCTGTAAATACTGTTTAACTGTAAGACAATTTGTTTCAAATTGTTATAGGCTAATCATATTTATTATATTTGCAAACTTTGAAAAACCTATGAGGTATTTAATTCTCCTTTTTTTAAGCATGTTTCTTTCACAGTCCCTAAGTGCTCAAATTTATGAGGTTGGGGTATTTGCGGGAGGCAGCAACTTTATTGGCGATGTTGGCGCAACCAATTACATCTCTCCAAATTCACCTGCTTTTGGGGGCATTGTAAAGTGGAACCGCAGCCCTAGGCATTCCTTTAGACTATCGTTAATCTATACTGATTTGGAAGCCGACGACAATAAATCGGATGACCCAAGACGTAAGGAAAGAGGTTTTGCTTTCTCCAACGGACTTTTAGAAATAGCTGGTGGGATGGAATTCACCTTTTTCGACTTCAACCTTCACGAAAGTGGCACACAAGTAACACCTTACCTTTTTACAGGGATGAGTGTGGCAAAACACGATAATTTTTATTTCTTGTCCAATGGTGACCTTGTTGAAGAGGGCACCAGCAGTTGGGCATTTGGAATCCCTATCACCCTTGGTATAAAAACCAACATTACTAGCAGCTTTGTATTAGCCCTGGAAGTTGGCGCTCGTTATACCTTTTCGGATGAATTGGATGGTAGTGTTCCAGACTTTGACAATGACAGCAATCTAGGATTTGGAAATACAAACAGTAACGATTGGTATGTGTTTTCAGGAATCACCCTTACCTATACGTTTGGGCAAAAACCTTGTTATTGTAATTTTTAAAATGAGTAGAAAAGACCAAATAAACACCAACAAACTTCCCAAACATGTCGCCATTATCATGGATGGTAATGGCCGATGGGCAAAACAACAAGGATTTTTAAGAGCCGTAGGGCACGAAAACGGCACCAAAGCGGTACGACAGGTTGTAGAGGCCAGTGCCGAACTTGGCATTGAAAACCTAACCCTGTATGCATTTTCTACCGAAAATTGGAACCGACCAAAACTGGAAGTACAAACCCTGATGAAGCTTTTGGTTAAGTCCCTCAAGAAGGAAATAAACACCCTACAAAACAACAACATACGCCTTAATGCCATTGGAAATTTGAATGACCTTCCAACCAATGCCAAGGCGGAACTTTTGGAAGTTATTGACAAAACCAAAGAAAATTCAAGAATGACCCTTACTTTGGCTTTAAGCTATGGCTCTAGGGAAGAATTGGTGAGTGTGGTTAAAAAAATAGCGGATAACGTTAAAAATAATATAATTTCTCCCGAAACTATTGACGAATCAATTATAAATAAGCATCTTTACACGCAAAATTTGCCTGATGTAGACCTGCTTATTAGGACTAGTGGGGAGCAGAGAATAAGCAATTTCCTATTGTGGCAAATTGCTTATGCCGAATTATATTTTACCGATATATTGTGGCCTGATTTCAGCAAGGAAGATTTATATGAGGCTTTGATCAATTATCAAAACAGAGAACGACGATTTGGAAAAACCAGTGAACAACTTAGCTAAGAAACTACTTTTGAAAACATACCTACATTCAATTTTTATTGCACTATTTCTTTTCTGTTCAAGTGTAAACACAGCTCAAAACAATTTCAACACTGGTACATCCTACATCATTGAAGACATTTCCGTAACTGGAGACACTAACTTTAGTGCCAATACCGTAATCTCTTATTCTGGCTTAAGAAAAGGTGAAGAAGTTACCATTCCTGGTGAAAATATCTCTAAAGCCATTAAAAAGCTTTGGGACTCCAACCTTTTCAGCAGCATTGATATTTATTTAGTAAAAACCGAAGGTAATTTGGCCTATTTGGAGATCCACTTAGTGGATTTACCAGAACTTAATGAAGTTACTATCAACGGTATCAAGAAATCAAAAAAAGAAGAAGTCATCAACGAAAACAAGTTGACCAAAGGGGTTAAGGTTACCGAAAACCTTATCACCACCACAAGAAACTACCTGACTTCCAAATATAAAAAGGACGGATTTTTGAACACCAAAGTGAACGTAATCACTAAGGAAGTTCAGGATTCCATCCAAAAAAGCCGTGTCGATATGTTGGTTAACATCGACAAGGGGCAAAAAGTAAAAGTTAAGAGCATCGAGTTTACTGGCAATGACAAAATTGCGGACGAAAAGCTTAGAAAAGCAATGAAAAACACCAAACAAAAGAACTTTATTAGGGTGTTAAAACGTTCCAAATTTATTGATGCCGACTATAAAGAAGACCTTGTAAGCGTAATCGATAAATACAAAGAAAATGGATATAGAGATGCCAGAATCATCTCGGATTCCATCATCTACAATAACGACAAAACCATTTCCTTATTAATCGATTTGGAAGAGGGTGAACAGTACAAATTCGGAAAAATCACCTTTGTTGGAAACAGTGTGTACACCGACGAGCAACTGCACAGCATCCTTAGAATTAAAGAAGGAGACACTTACAATGGTGTGGAATTGAGAAAGCGTATTGCCGACGATACCAAACCAGACGGTTTGGACATTACAAACCAATATCAAAACACAGGGTATTTGTTCTCTACAATCAACCCTGTTGAAGTAAGTGCCGACGGGAACATCATCGATATGGAAATAAGAATTTCCGAAGGAAAACCAGCTTATTTCAACGAAGTTTCCGTATCCGGAAATGACAAAACCAATGACCGCGTTATCTACCGTGAATTGCGTACCAAACCGGGGCAATTGTACAGTAAGGAAAATGTGATCAGAACCATTCGTGAACTTGGGCAGTTGGGCTTCTTCGATGCACAGCAGATTACCCCAAACATGAAAAACTTCAATACCGTAGATGGTACGGTGGATATAGAATATCAAGTTGTAGAAAAAGGATCCAGCCAAATTGAACTTCAAGGAGGTTATGGTGGTGGAGGTTTCATTGGAACCTTAGGATTATCGTTCAACAACTTCTCCATGAGAAACATCTTCAACAAAGATGCCTATAAGCCGGTTCCAATGGGAGATGGACAAAGTTTGGCCTTACGCTTACAAGCCAGTAGATTTTACCAAACCTATAGTTTCTCATTTTCCGAGCCATGGTTAGGAGGAAAACGTCCATTACAGTTCTCTACCTCTATCTCACACACAAAGCAATTCTTGTACAACTATGAAACAAGAGATGCCGACAAGAACAAACGTTTTAACATTACAGGGGTTTCTGTTGGGCTTTCTAAACGTTTATCTGTTCCGGATGATTACTTCCACTTGTCTCAAGCTTTAAGTTTCCAACATTACGACTTAAAGAATTACAACACGGGGTTATTTACCTTTGGAGACGGATATTCAAACGGTTTTGCCTACACTATTGGTTTGAGCCGAAACAACACTTATACCGACCCAATCTACCCAATGGGAGGTTCTAGTTTTGCCATTACTGCAAAATTATCTCCTCCGTATTCATTGTTCAGCAAAGTAGACTATGCAGAACTTAAAGATGAGCGCGATTCTTTGGATCCAACAGATTCAGATGACGCAGCCCGTATAGCGGAAATTGACCAACAACGTTTCAATTGGTTGGAGTACTACAAAATAAAGTTTAAAGGAGATTGGTATACGCGTATCGTTGACAAATTGGTATTACGTTCAGGGTTGGAATTTGGTTTCCTAGGAGCCTACAACCAAGACAGAGGAATTATTCCTTTTGAGCGTTTCTTCCTTGGTGGAGATGGTTTAGGAAACTACTCTTTGGACGGTAGAGAGATCATTCAATTAAGAGGATATCCAAACCAATCTATCAGACCAGTTGAAGAAGATGGTTCCATTACAGATGATGGTGCTTCTATCTATAACAAGTTTTCTTTGGAATTACGTTACCCTATCACTTTGGGTGCACAGGCAAAAATATATGCCCTTATGTTTGCCGAAGGTGGAGCAGCGTTTAGCGAATTCCAAAGCTACAACCCGTTTGAACTTAAACGTTCTGCTGGTGCAGGATTGCGTATTTTTATGCCTGCTTTCGGATTGTTAGGAATTGATTTCGGTTACGGATTTGATCCTGTACCTGGTTCCACTGGAAGCAATGGTTGGGAAACGCACTTTATTATTGGTCAACAATTTTAACTTTGGCATGATATTTTCTAATATCTGTCAGAAGGATTTAGCATGACTGTTAAAATTTTTCAGAATATATTTCGTTAATTTGGAAAAGCTAAATTCAAATGGCGGAATCAACACAAAATCTGTCATTTTAAAGGTTTAGAGAAAAGATCAATAAATCACAAAACAACAACAGATGAAGTATAGAGTTCTTTTTTTAATGATAATGATAGGTCTAAGTAGCTTGGTCTCCAACGCCCAGAGAGGTGTGCGAGTTGCCTACATAGATACCGAATACATCTTGGAAAACGTTCCCGAATATCAAGAAGCTTCAAATCAATTGGAAAAAAAGGCTCAGGAGTGGAAAGCAGAAATCGAGCAACGTTTGAATGTGGTGGATCAAAAAAAGAAACAACTCGACAATGAGCGTGTCCTTCTTACCAAAGAACTTTACGAAGAACGTTTGGAAGACATTTCATTTGAAGAACAGGAAATCTTAGATTATCAACAAAAACGTTTTGGACCGGAAGGCGATTTGATTACGCAAAAGCGCCAATTGATTCAGCCTATCCAAGACCAGATATTTGCCGCGGTTCAGGAAATTGCAGCCAATAAAAAGTACGATTTCGTATTTGATAAGTCAGCCGATTTGGTAATGCTGTACTCTGCCGAAAGATATGACATCAGTGAATTGGTCATCCGAAGCATCACGAGAGCATCCAAACGTACCCAAGCTCAAAACAGAGCAGAGCGTAGAGCTGCAGAAGATGAAGAGGTGGTACCGGAAATCAATGAAGAGTTGGAAGAGCGTGAAGCAGCCTTGGAAGCCAAACAGGCCGCAAAGGCAAAAGAAATTGAAGACCGAAAAGCTGCGCAACAAAAAAGACGCGACTCTCTAGAAGCTGCTGCCGAAGCTAGAAGACAAAAAATCTTGGAAGAAAGAGCCAAAGCCAAAGCTGAAAGAGATAGTATAAGAGCTGCAAAAACTGGAAAACCTACCGAAAAGGACAGTGATGCCCAAAAAGAAGGCAGCGACAATGTAGATGAAAATGGAAGTGAGCAAAGTGAAACGGGAGAAAAAACCGCTGAACAAATTGCTGAAGAAAAAAGACAACAAAAATTAACCGAAAGAGAAGCTCGCCAAAAAGAGCTTGAAGAACGCCGTCAACGCATTCTGGCTGAACGTGAAAAGGCCAAGAAAGAACGGGAAGAACAAACAAAAGCAAAAGATAGTACAGGAAATTAACCACAATAACATTAATATTTAAACACGTAATACTTTAAAAATGAAACAATTTAAGACCCTTTTATTTGCAGCCGTACTTTTTGTTGGAGCTACGAGTTTCTCAGTTGCACAAAGTAAAGTTGCTCATATTAACACAACTGACTTAGTTGAAGCAATGCCGGAAATGAAAACTGCTCAAGCAGAAATTGAAAAACTAACTAAGACTTACGAGGCTGAAATTAAAACCATGGCTACAGAGCTTCAAAACAAAATGAAGCAATACCAAGCTGAAGTAGACACCAAAACAGACGAAGAAAACGCTAAAAGAGCTCAAGAAGTACAAACTATGGAGCAAAGCATTCGTCAATATCAAGCGCAAGCACAACAAGACCTTCAAAAGAAAGAAGCTGAATTATTGAAGCCAATTTTCGATAAAGCAAAAGCTGCCATCCAAAAAGTAGCAAAAGCTCAAGGTTTCAACTACGTGTTAGATTCTACTCAAGGTGGAGGCGTATTGGTTGCTGATGGCAAAGACCTTTTACCAGACGTTAAGAAAGAATTAGGTTTCTAAGCCATTCACAAAAAAATTAAAAAAAGCCGCTTTACCTAAGCGGCTTTTTTATTTTTGTATCGATGAGTAAACAACCTATTGGTATATTCGATTCCGGTGTTGGCGGAACTTCTATTTGGAAAGAGATCCAGTTGCTCTTGCCCGATGAAAACACCATCTATTTGGCTGATAGCAGCAACGCTCCCTATGGCACCAAAACCAAACAACAGATCATAGACCTTAGTTTTAAAAACACAGAATTCCTATTAAACAAAGGAAGTAAACTCATTGTGGTGGCCTGCAACACGGCTACGACAAATGCCATCAAATTGCTTCGCAGTACCTTTGATGTGCCATTTATAGGAATTGAACCTGCCATCAAACCTGCTTCGCTAAATACCCATACCAAAGCAGTTGGTATTTTGGCAACCAAGGGAACACTTTCAAGCGAACTTTTTCATACCACTACCAATCTATACAGCAATGGCATAAATGTTATTGAACAAGTTGGAGATGGCATTGTTGAATTGATTGAAAGTGGAAAGATGGATTCTGAAGAAATGGAAGCCTTATTGAAAGGATATTTGCAACCTATGATAGATGCCAATGTAGACTATTTGGTGCTAGGTTGCACCCATTACCCCTATTTGATGCCGTTACTGCTTCAAATCCTTCCTAAATCGGTTAAAATCATCGATTCGGGTGCAGCTGTCGCAAGACAAACCAAGGCCATCCTGCAACAGCACCATTTATTAAATACTGAACCTACAAAAACGTCCTACGATTTCTACACAACAGGAACACCTCAAGTCATGGAATCGCTGTTAGGAGAGAACTACAAAGTCCAGCACATTTCACTTTAGGCCTCTTGGAACCAGCTAGAGTATTTCACGTAATTGTTGGCAATTCTATCAATTTCTCCGGAAATTAAATCTTCGCTGATATCCTTAACTTTTTTAGCGGGAACACCGGCATAAATACTCCCCGATTCCACTACCGTATTTTTGGTCACCACAGCACCAGCAGCAATGATACTGTTACTTTCAATCACACAATCATCCATCACAATGCTTCCCATACCAATCAACACATTATCGTGAACAGTACAACCATGAACAATGGCGTTATGTCCAATGGACACATTGTTCCCGATAGTTGTAGGTGACTTTTGATAAGTGGCATGAATTACAGCACCATCCTGGATGTTTACCTTATCCCCCATTTTTATAAAATGAACATCTCCGCGAATCACCGCATTGAACCAAACACTACATTGCGAGCCCATGCTCACCTCTCCAACAATTGTGGCATTTTCGGCCACAAAACAATCCTCAGGAACCTGAGGAAACCTTCCGTTTACGGGTTTTATAACTGGCATATTTTTTTATTTGATGACGTTTAAAAAACGTAGAATTATTTAAAATAAGATAGCAGATCTGATTTTTTGGAGGCCGAAACCATGATTTCCTTACCATTGCTCAACACAACACTTCCTCCCTTCCCTTTTACATATTTAGTGACTTCATTTATATTCACTAAATAGCTTTTATGGACTCTTACAAAACTACTACCTATTAGGGCATCCTCAAAGTATTTTAGCGTTTTACTTACCAGTTTTTTTCGGTTGTTATCAAGGTAAATTTCAGTGTAATTGTCATCGGCTTTGCAGTACAAAATATTGGCTGTATTTAAAACTTCAAACCCATCCTGTTGGGGTATTGTAATCTTCCCATTAACCCCATTGGTTTTAGGAACCAACACCTGATCTTGTAGTGCATTTTCCTTCGTTTTTACTTCGGTAACATAGTCTACCGCTTTGATAAGTTCGTCTATAGAAACCGGTTTCATCAAATAATAAGACGCATGGGCATTTAAGGCATCGATGGCATAATGATTGTAAGCCGTAACAAATACTGTTTCAAAGCTAATATCTCCTACCCTATCCAATAAATCGAAAGCATTACCATACGGCATTTCAACATCCAAAAACACCAAATCCAAAGCTTGATTTCTTATCAACACCAGCGCTTCCTCAACATTGGCTGCTTCACCTAAAACTTCCACATTGGGACAATACTTTTTTAGATAATTCTTTAAAATCTCCCTGCTGGTCTCTTCGTCCTCAACAATAATGGCTCTTAGTTTCATAATGCTAGAATTTGGTTGTTTTTATATCTTATGAGATGTACTTTAATCGTCCTAATCCTTTTTCAGGGTAACTACCACTTTAGTCCCTGAATCTTCTTCCTGCTGAAAGTCCTCAATCCTTACATCAATTTTATCCTTGTACATGTCGTTTAGAATGGAAATTCGCTTTTTGATATTGTCCATCCCTTTACTCTTTTGCTGCTGTTGTCTTTCCGTTTTCAGTGCTTTGGAACGCTCCCTTCCTATACCATCATCTGCAATGGTAATACCTATTTCGTCCTCGCTTACCTTGTCTATGGCAATAGATAAATGACCTTTTTCATTTTTATAGCGCAAACCGTGCCACACTGCATTTTCTATATAAGGCTGTAACAACATAGGCGGAATTTTATAATCCCCAACATTAATTTGGTCATCCACGGTAATGCTATAATCAAACTTGTCCTTGAACCTAAAATGCTCCAATTTGGTATAGAGTTCTAGTAATTCAATTTCCTTCTGCAGTGGAATAAAGTCTTCCTCACTGTTTTCCAGGACAGCCCGCATCAAATAAGAAAAATCACTTAAATATTTGTTGGCGGTACGCTCATCATTCAAGGCTATAAAACTGTTTACCGAGTTCAAAGCATTAAAAATAAAATGTGGATTCATTTGACTCCTCAAAGATTTTAATGCCAGTAAATTATTTGCCAAACGTTGTTGCTTGATGTATTTGAACATGAAATAGGCCGTCACCAAAAGCAATACAACTCCAAACACCAAGGAATAAATGATCAATTGTTGGCGCTTGTTGCGCTCGTTGGAAAGCTGGTATTTACTTTCAGATAATTGTCGGTCACTTTCCAAACTATTAATCCTATTTTGCTTTTCAATAATACTCCTGTTGAAACGTGCCAACTGCGAAATTTCCTGTTCCTTTTTAATGTAAAGTTCATCTACCGCTGCGGTGTACTCCTCAAAAGTTTTCCTGGCTTTGTCAAAATCTCCTGCATCGGCATATACATCAGACAATTTACGAGTGGCATCCTTTTTCACCACCAAATCTTCCTTGTCATCCGCTTCTTTGATACTTCTTTCCAAATAGGAAATGGCACTGTCAAAATCCTTCTGAAGAAAATAGGCATTTCCTATCTTATAATTCTGCTTTTGCGGTGTAAGCGCACTTTCATTGTCTATTATAGAATCTTGAAGTTGAATATCTGATATATCGTCCAGAGCCTCTTTCCTTAACTTGATTTCATCGGAATAGTTTTGGTTTTCACTATTAAATTCCGCCACGGTTATTTTCTCTTCCACCGCTCTTTTCTTATTCTCCTTCGAAGCCAGATTTAATGAATTATCAAATAATTTTTTAGCCTTTTGTACTTCCCCTTGCGAATTATAAGCCTGTGCAATTTTGGAACTCAAGTCCGTAACCTTTGGAGTAATTAAATGCTCTTGAGCAACCTGAAGTCCCTTTTTATAATTCAATATCGCTTTGGAATATGATTTTGTGTTGTAATAAGTATCTCCCAAGCCTTCAAAGTACACCACCTTCCGAAAGGCCTGTAAACTAGCAAAATCAATAGTTCCATAAACATCCAAACTTTCCTGATAGTTCTTATTTAATCTATAGGCATCTCCCAATTTTAACTGAACCTCATTCGATTTGTAATTTTGAAGACTAATTCTATAATTGCTCACAGCTAAATCATATTGCTTCCAAGCTTTGTAAATATCTGCCAAGGTTTCATAGGCTTCGGCACTTTGGTTTACCGAATAACTTTCCTTGAGCGCCTCTGTCACAAACTGAATGGCCTTTTCGGCATCTTGTTTGGCGTACACGTTGGCAGAATCAATTAACTGCTTAAAAGCCTTGGAATCCTTTTTTTGATATCGACTGCTGACAAGTGATGGGCTTACAGGCTCCACCTGTACCAAGATGCGATCTTGACTCACGATGGTGTAATAAACCGTTTCAAAATCTTTGTGCCGAATTGCCAATTCATCACCAATTTTAACTTGGATTCTAAATTCCCCGTTACTGTCGGTTTTGGTATAGCCTCCTCCATTTACCTCTATATTCACTTTTGGAATGGGCTTGTAAGTATCCTTTTCTTCCACTTTTCCTTTAACAGTAAAAGTTTGTGTATCCTGTAGTAATTGATTTTGACCAATTGTGAACAAAGAAGTCAAACAAAATAGCAGTATAAAAATGTATTTAAAAATTGCGGCCATTTAAAAATATTCAATGTATAAACATACTCACTTTAATTGGCATTTTAAAACTGAAAACTTCACATTGCAGATTCAAAACACATCATTTAGATTGGCTTGCTCACCTAAGGTTCCTTCTCACTCAACCAACAATACTATTCCCTAATTCTAGATTGAATAAGAAAAAAGTTGGGCATAGATTTAAAGTTCAAATCAAAAAACAACAAGATTATGAAACCATTTCTCAAGCCTTTCCTATTGGCTACAAGTGTTGCTGTGATGTGCTCCTGTAATGCCAACAATTCAAAACCAATTTCAAATAATTTAAGCGTCTCTTTTCACAACCCCGCCCCCCTCAACCAAGAACAATATATCAAAGTGGCCTTGTTACTGGATACAAGTAACAGTATGGATGGACTCATTGACCAGGCCAAAGCACAATTGTGGAAAATTGTCAACGAACTCTCCTATGCAAAATGCAATGGCAACAGCCCAAAACTTCAAATTGCCCTATATGAATATGGTAATGACAACCTGGATGCTGATAATGGATATATAAGACAAATTCTTCCCTTCAGTGACGATTTAGATGACATCTCAAAACAATTGTTTTCTCTCACCACAAATGGAGGTCAAGAATATTGTGGTCAAGTTATCCAAACGTCCCTTAGCGAACTGCAATGGGGCAATAATCAAGATGATTTAAAGCTCATTTTTATTGCAGGAAACGAACCTTTTACCCAAGGCCCTATCAGTTACAAGAAAGCGTCTGAATTAGCCATAGAAAAACACATTACGGTGAACACCATTTTTTGTGGTGATTATAACCTAGGAATAAATACCTATTGGAAATCGGGTGCCGATGTTGGCCATGGCAATTATATGGCTATTGACCATAACCGACAAACTGTTTATGTAGCCACTCCATTTGATAGTGAAATCCTTCAACTCAATCAAAAACTAAATGGAACTTATGTGGCTTATGGTAATATTGGGAAGGAGAAAATAAAGGAACAGAAGATTCAAGACACAAATGCAGCTGCTTTAGGGGAAGCAAGTCGCGTAAGTCGAACGGTGAGTAAAAGCACTCACCTATACACAAATTCCAACTGGGATTTGGTGGACGCTGTCTCAAATGAAGAATTAAAACTTGAAGATTTAGAATCCTCCGAATTACCAGAAGAATTAAAAGGTAAATCTACATCTGAAATCAAGGCTTATGTCGCTGCAAAGGAAAAGGAGCGTAAAGCTATACAAGAACAAATACAGCAACTCAACAAAAAGCGACTGCAATTCATTGAAGCAAACAAAACTGAAGAAGGTCAAAATTTGGAGGAAGCCATGGTCACTGCCATTAAAACACAAGCCAAAAAGAAAAACTACCAATGGTAGAGTATAAGCTGCCCTAAAATAAAAAACGTCCCAAATTCGGGACGTTTTCTTATGGTGATTATGGAAATTATTAATTGATCGCAGGACAGTTACACTCATATCTTTCTCTTCTACAATTGAAATTGTAACCAAGTGTAATTTGATGGTACCCTCCATTATCAAACACTACTGAATTTGCTTGATAAGAATAAGTATAGGCGAATACAAAATTATTATAGTCTACACCCACAAATGGTGTAAAATATTGCAATTTTTGATTGCTAACTCCAGATCCGTCTAAGTATTCAGCACCATCCAAGCTTCTTCTATATGACAATCCTCCCCAAATTTTACCAAAATCCATTTCTCTGTAAGCCTTAGCATTTAAATCGAATGAAGATTCTTCTGTAGCATCGCGATACATAAACAAAATTGAAGGCTCGAAACTCCATTCACTTCCATATCGATGGAATACATTTCCAACAGATAACAAATAGGTTCTTAAATTCTCATAGCTCAACCCTTGTTCATTAAAATTAATTCCATCATTATTCAAAAGGTTTTTAACAGTTGCATGGGCATACAAATCCAAAAAGTGATATGAAAACCCAAAATCTACATTAAAATTAGTAGCACTCTGTTTCCTGTTCCCTATTATAGGATCAAAAGGTTCATTGATAAATGCGGTTTCATCTAATCTATATTGAATAGCCCCGACACTTAAACCAAAAGATAACATGTTTAAGTCGATTTCATTCCTTGAGAACATTAAATGATGCGCATAAGTCACGTAAGCACCTGTTTGGGAATGGTAACCGTTCTTATCATTATATACAATCGCTCCTATTGCAGATTGTGACTCACCTATTCTACTATTAACACTCATAGTTTGTAATGCTGGCGCATCGTCCTGCCCAAACCACTGCATACGGGCAGTCAATCTTACTTTTGCACAATTTGCAACTCCCGCCATAGAGGGATGAATCAAATAATAATTATCGGTTAAGTAGTCTGAATAGATTGGAAGACCTTCCTGAGCTGTTCCTAATTTTGTAAATAATGCTAAAAATGCTATTAAACAATACTTTTTTAAATTCATAAATTCTATCTTTTCAAGGTAAAATGGGCTTTAAACTTCTTGTTTTGTCCTGTTGATGACTCTAGGTACTCTACTAAGAACCAATAATCGTTTGTCGGCATAGGAGATCCATTGTAGGTACCATCCCATCCGTCTCCCGAAGGACTAATTTGCTTGATCAATTTTCCAAACCCGTCAAATATATAAATTTTAGTGGTAGTTTGACCACTAAATCCAACAATGTTCCAAGTGTCATTATATCCGTCTCCGTTAGGTGTAAAAAACAACGGATAATCCAGTATATTTATTGTTACACTAGCTTCTCCACAGCCAAGTACATCTCTAGCTATTACAGTGTGCTCACCCCAAGAAACATTATAAAATACCCCTGTTGTCTGCCAGGAACCATCATCCAAGCTATACTCGTAATTACCTATTCCATAGGCTATCGCTTGAACAACAGAATTCTCTTCGAAAGCTTCAGTGATTACCTTCGCATTCAATACAGGAGGAGCACTTTCAACAACTTCCGCAGTATAAGTATACTCACACATTGTCTCATCTGAGTCGGCAATATTAATCACTGTTACACTAAATTTCCCTTCTTCATTAGGCACATAGTAAGGACTAGTAGCTCCTAAAATCTCCTGGTCATTAAAATACCAAACAAAAAGATACTCTGATTCCGAAAGCCCTGTATCTAGAATTGGCTGTTCTATATATTCAGAATCATCAGTTTGAGAACACAATACATAACGATCTTTAAGGCCTGAATTTGGTAATGAATTTACTTGGATAGTAATCTCTCCAATTTCATAACAAATTGAATTTGCTTCAGCTATTCTACTCTTTACCCTTGCATAAATCACTTGTGGATTTGCCCTATTTTCATATAAATTTGGTAAGGATTCTAAACCATTCTCTGCTTTTTCCTCTGTTTCATAATAAGTGACCTCGAAATCTACAGGACTCTGCCCATTCAATATCTGAGAATCTAAAAAGGATAAATCAAACTGAATCTTATCATTTGAAGGATCACCATCCTCTTCCAAATTATCATCACATAGTTCATAAAATATTGGCTCTATATCATTTGGAATAGATGTGACTATCAACTGAAAACTAGTCACATCAAAACATCCTTGATAGCTTTCATCTTCAATCTTAGCATAAATTATTTGGGGATTACTCACATTTAGATATGGACTGGTTAATTGTCGAACACCTTCATCTGCGTCAGAATTGCTTGCATAATAGGTAACCGATAATTCATTCGATTGTTCTCCTAATATACCACCTGTTTGCTCTTCCAAATTAAATAGTTCAAAACCATCATTAGCATTATCATCGCAAATCTCTATATCCAAAACTTGATTTGCCACCGGTTTCCCTATTGAAATTGAAAACTCACTTACAATAAAACAAGTTTCAGAATACACATCTTCAATCCTAACAAAAATAGTTTGTCCATCTACTGCTGTATATTTTTCAGGATTTTCAATGAGCCCCTCACCGTTATATGCATCTTCAACTTTAGTATAGTATTCTATATTAAAATCGTCAGTATTTTGGGTTCCCAAAATCAAGGGAGTATTTATCGTTAAATCAAAATCAGCGATTGAAGTAGCGGCACAATCTCTTAGATTTTGGACCCCCTGAACCTCTGGGAAAGGGTAAAATTCTACAATAATAGAATCTGTGACTACACAACTAGTCGAGAATTTAATATCTACCGAATATTCAGCATTTTCCGTAACATTTAAATTTGATGATGTTTCTCCTTCAATAACCTCTCCATTCCTATACCAAGTGTGAATTACAGACGAAACATTTGTATCCAAAGTAATAATCTCACCCTCACAAACTGTATTTCTAGCTTCAATTGTAATGTCTTCTCCTAAATCCCCTCCTAAGTTAAAACTTCCAGCCTGTAAGAATACCCCAGAATCCAATGAGGTATCCGCTCCATCTGCAATTACTAATTTAATATGATATACTTCTCCTGAATTTACCATAGACTGTGCAGTAAATACCTTTGTTCTTCCATCAAAAGCAATTGGAGGCTCGTTTACACCAGTAAGACCGCCAAAATACTCTTCATAAACGGCAGGGCAATTTTCACTAGCTGGACGAACATTAGTCACTGAAACTGGTGTAGAAGTTCCTGGTATTACAGCTAAATTTTCAGTTGTTCCACTAGAATCCGTTAATAAAAAAGCAAATGCGTCTGAATAATCACATTCATATCCATGGTTACTCCCATATTCTTCTGAAGCCATTAAAAAGTTAAAACTAATGGTATCTGCAATTGGAATAAAATCAAATTCAATAATGCTTGCATTATGAGAACTGATTCCTGCAACGTCATCTAAATCACCATCCCCAAGCCAATCATACCCCCCACTAGCTATTTGCTTATTATTTGGACCTTCCGCCAAACTCACATCACCTGACATTAGAAGAATTCCTTCCGAAAAAGGGAAGCCTTGTCCGCCTGAAAAATAGCCAATACCATTAGGATTATTAAAATTAGTCCCCGTAGAATAAGAGACATTGAATACTTCTACACAAGGATTATCAATCAGAACATCTGTAACCAATTCTTCAACAGTGTAAGTTGTCTTGTCTACAATTAAATTAGTACTAGTAACATTTAGAGGAACTTCCTGAATTTTATAACATTGTTCAGCAGAAACATCCTTTACACTTATAACAGAAGCAAAGGTTGCCAAACCAGGATTTGCACAAGTAAAATCTTCACCTTCCAGAGTGTTCCCTTTTTCAAAAATCCAGTTATAAGTAGTTTCTGTGTCTTTTTCGGAAAAAAATACAGACTCATCAAGGTCAAAATGCTGATTTACCTCACAAACATTTTCGGAAAAAACACTAGGTGACACCAATAATGTTAGAGCTAAGTAAATTTTCTTCATAATGTTGCAAATATCCACTAACGAAATCTTTAAAATACTTTCCTTAATTAACAATTGGAAACTTATTAAAAAACAATCTAACATACACAATGAACGAAAACCACTAATTTTCAGAAAAATACAAAAAAGAATTAATGAGGCTTTGGTTCATGAAAAGGGCTTTTTAATAAATGCGAAAAATAAGAAAAATTGATTAAAAGGCGGGACTAATTTGAAATAAAGTCAAACTATGGGCGGTTTAAAAATAACCACTTATATACTAGACATTTTCATTATCGTACCAAATGCTTTTAGTATTTTTGCAAAAAATAATTCCCGTGAAAAATATAACAATCAAAATACAAGCTACTAGCAACCCATCCATTATCAAATTTGAAGCCGATACGTTTTTAACCCAACATCAAAGCTTTGAATTTAATAATATTGATGAAGCCAAACCTTCTCCATTGGCGCAACAATTATTCTATTTACCTTTTGTAAAAAAGGTTTACATCTCTGGTAATTTTATTGCAGTGGAACGCTACAACATTGTAGAATGGGCCGATGTTCAAGAAGAGGTTGCCACACAAATTCAAGACTATCTCAACGCTGACGGCATAGTCATTGAAGAAGCGACCCCTTCAAAAAAAGTTCCAGTAACTGTGTATGCTGAAAGCACCCCAAACCCATCGGTGATGAAATTTGTAGCCAACAAAAAATTAGTAACCGCAACTTTTGAGTTCTCGTCAATTGATGAGGCCAAACTTTCTCCTTTGGCTTCAGAACTGTTCCATTTCCCATTTGTAAAAAATGTGTTCATTGACGAAAATTATGTATCCATCAGCAAATACGACATTGCCGAATGGAATGATATTACCATGGAACTAAGAGAATTCATTAGATCCTATATTGAAAATGGAAAAGAAATTGTTGCTTCAAATGCCAATGTAGTGTTAGAAAAAACACAGGAACAATTAGATGCTAATTTTGAAGCACTTGATGATACGTCCAAGGAAATCATCAATATTTTAGAAGAATATGTAAAACCCGCTGTGGCTAGTGACGGGGGTAATATCCAATTTGAATCTTATAATTCAGATACGAAAACGGTTAAAGTTATCCTTCAAGGGGCTTGCAGCGGCTGCCCGTCTTCAACATTCACCTTAAAAAATGGTATAGAAAACATGTTAAGGGAAATGCTTAAAGATAAAGTTCAAACAGTTGAAGCAATTAACGGATAGCATATGCAACACATTGAAAATCATTTATTTAAATTGATTTTCAATGTCCAAAACGCAAAAATTCGCCTATATAATTTGTAACTTTATACATCGTTTATTTTTAACCATTTAAAGTTACTCATTATGGCCGTTTTAAAAGTTATAGAAGTTTTAGCCAACTCTGATAAAGGTTGGGAAGCCGCAGCAAAATCAGCAGTAAAACATGCTGCCAAAACCATTAAAAATATCAAATCTGTATTTGTGCATTCGCACAGTGCTGTTGTAGAAGGCGATGAAATCACCGAATACAGAGTGAATGTAAAAATTACCTTTGAAGTTGATTAACGCTTACATCCCGAACAAAAGGCGCTCATTTTAGGAGCGCTTTTTTTTGTGGCAATTTCATTACTTTTGAAATATGAGGTACCTGATCATCATTCTTTTTATTTCATTAATCAGCTGCAACGGTCAATCTCCCAAAACCATGACACACCAATTCACCAACGATCTTATCCACGAAACAAGTCCTTACCTTCTACAACATGCCCACAATCCTGTTGATTGGAAACCTTGGAATGACAAAACCCTTCAACTAGCCAAAGATGACAACAAACTAATGATCATAAGCGTAGGCTATTCAGCCTGCCATTGGTGCCATGTCATGGAACACGAAAGTTTTGAAGACGAAAAAGTTGCCGAAGTGATGAATGCCAACTATATCAGCATAAAGGTAGACCGTGAAGAGCGTCCCGATGTGGATCAAGTGTATATGGATGCAGTACAGCTAATGACGGGTAGCGGCGGATGGCCCATGAATGTGGTTACGCTTCCCGATGGCAGACCTGTTTGGGGAGGTACCTATTTTAAAAAGGAACAATGGATGAGTGCGCTTTCGCAAATTTCCAAACTATTTCAGGAACAGCCAGAGCAACTCTACAATTATGCAGACCAGTTGGAGAAAGGACTCAAATCTATGAATTTAGTGGCAATCAATAAAGAGACTCCTAATTTCAAGTTAACACACATTGACAGTATTATTTCCGAATGGTCCCAATCTTTCGACCATGAAAATGGAGGCCTAAAAAGAGCTCCAAAATTCATGATGCCCAATAACTATCATTTTTTGTTGCGATACGCCCATCAAACCAATAACAAATCACTTCAAGATTTTGTCAACCTTACTTTAACGCAAATGGCCTATGGTGGCATCTTTGACCAAATTGGCGGCGGCTTTTCCAGATATTCGGTGGACGACAAATGGCATGTCCCCCACTTTGAAAAAATGCTTTATGACAATGGCCAATTGGTAAGTCTCTATGCCGATGCGTACCTACTCACCAAAAATGACCTCTACAAAGACATTATAATTGAAACTCTAAACTTTATTGAAACTGAACTCACCACGCCTGAGGGAGCCTTTATGTCTGCTTTGGATGCCGATAGCAATAATACCCAAGGGCATTTGGAGGAAGGTGCTTACTATGTTTGGACCAAAGAAGAATTGAAAAACCTTTTGAATGAGGACTTTCCTTTATTTTCTGAGTATTATAATGTAAACAATTACGGTCATTGGGAAGGTGACAATTATGTATTGATAAGAAAACTTGATGAGGTACAGTTCTGCACAAAACATGAATTAAGCCAAGCAGACCTTCACTCAAAAAAACTTCATTGGAAGCAAGCCTTACTGAAAGCAAGGACTTTGAGAGAACGTCCCCGATTGGACGACAAAACACTCACGTCTTGGAATGCCATCATGCTCAAGGGTTATGTAGATGCCTATAGAGTTTTAAAAGACCAAAAGTGCCTTGAAATAGCAAAGGCTAATGCCAATTTCATTCTTCAGCAACAATTAAAAGAAGATGGAGGCTTGTTTCACAACTACAAAAATGGCCATAGTTCCATAAATGGCTTTTTGGAAGATTACGCCCTTACCATAGATGCCTTTATCAGTTTATACGAAAACACATTAGAAGATCAATGGCTCAACTCGGCTAGGGATTTCACCAATTATGCCCTTGATCATTTTTATGATACCCAAGGCAGCATGTTCTTTTTCACCTCAAACGAAGATTCCAGTTTAGTGACCCGAAATATAGAATATCGTGACAATGTGATTCCATCATCCAATTCGGTGATGGCCAAAAATCTATTCAAATTATCACATTATTTCGATAACGACTATTACCATAAAACAGCGACCGCCATGTTGAATAATGTTCAAGAAGAAATGAAAGCTTATGGCTCTGGATTTTCAAATTGGCTTAACTTAATGCTCAATTATACAAATCCCTATTATGAAGTTGTGGTTGTGGGTGAAAAGGCGCATGAAAAACTATCCGAAATCAACGAAATTTACATTCCAAACAAACTCATAGCTGGCAGTATTACGTCAAAAGAATCACCTCTATTAAAAAACCGCTATCTGGAAGACAAAACAATGATTTATGTTTGCGAAAACAAAACTTGTCAACTTCCCGTAACAGAAACGGACAAAGCCCTGAAAATGATTTCGAAGTAAACAAACTGGTCATTCCTGTAAATTTTAAATTTCCGTTACGCGTAGATTAAAACTTTCTGTTTTAAAGGATTATCCATACATTTGATTACTAATTTAAAACACATGAACATGGAACTACAAAAATGGGTAGACAAGGGGTATGACTTAATTGTAAATTTTGGTCCAAAAGTACTTGGAGCCATCGCGATTTGGATTATTGGATCGTGGGTCATTAAAGTATTATTCAACACCACAAAGAAAATTTTGGACAAAGGAGATTATGACATCAGCCTTAAGAAATTTCTTTTAAACCTCTTGAATTGGGCCTTAAAAATAGTTCTGATAATTGTTGTTTTAGGCACCGTTGGAGTTGAAACTACTTCTTTTGCCGCCATTATAGCTGCTGCTGGTTTGGCTGTTGGTTTGGCACTACAAGGATCGCTTGCAAATTTTGCAGGAGGGGTTTTGATCATGATTTTCAAACCAATCAAAATTGGCGATTTAATTGAAGCCCAAGGTGAAATGGGAGTTGTGAAGGAAATTGAAATCTTCACCACCAAACTAACAGGGCTTTCCAACAAGGAAATCATTATTCCAAATGGTTCCTTGTCCAATGGAAACATTATCAATTACACTTCTTTAGGCACAAGACGTGTGGATTTAGTTTTTGGTGTGAGCTATGATGCCGATATCAAATCCACCAAAGAAGTCTTGATGAAGCAATTGACTTCGCACCCCAAGGTTTTAAAAGACCCGGCGCCATCTGTTACCGTTTTGGAATTAGCGGATAGCTCGGTGAATTTTGCCGTAAGACCTTGGTGTAAAACCGACGATTACTGGACTGTATACTTCGACATTATGGAAAGTACCAAAGAAGCGCTTGATGCTGCTGGTATTGAAATTCCTTACCCACACAGTGTGGAAATTCACAAAGAAGGCTAAACTTAAGATTTAGGCTTTAAAGCAATAAAGTCCTTCAAATAAAAAGGCTCAAAATAAGCGACATCTTCGATGTCGTTTTTTTTGAGCTTATCATAAGCCAATGCTCCCATTTCTTTTGCAGAAGGCAACTTCCCTTCCGCAAAAAATGCATTTGGATGAGCAATCAATTCTTTTGTTTTGGCAACCCCATTTCCTACAAAGTAAACTGGTCCTTGTTCCAAATATTGCGCATAGGAATCGGCATTCAAAATTTCGGCTTGTACTTCTCGAATAACTTGGTAATCTTTATCTAAAATAGCTGAATACACTTCTAATCTCCGGGCATCCAACATTGGAATTATGATACCTTCATCAGCGTTTACCTGCCTCGCCAACGCTTCCAAAGTAGACACTGAAATCAATGGTTTATCCAGGGAAAAACATAAGCCTTTAGCGGCAGAAACCCCAATTCTCAAACCAGTATAAGACCCAGGCCCTTTACTGATTGCAATAGCATCCAATTCTGCAGGTTTTATATTGGCAGATTTCACTACCTCATCAATAAACACATGCAGGGATTCGGCATGAGAATATCCTTCTCCATTATCTTCCTTTAAAACCAACGTTTCCCCATTCTTGGAAATTGCCACCGAACAATTGGTGGTTGTAGTCTCTATACTTAAAATCAACGCCATAATTCTATGGTAAACTATTCTTCTACAGGCTTACCTTCTCCTGTTTGTATTTCAATTTTATCTCTAGGCTTTAATGTTTTGGAAACAATATTATATGGCCCGGTAATGATTTCTTCTCCCTCTGTAAGCCCAGAAACTATTTCGATATTGGAGTCATCCTGAATACCGGTTTTTACAACTTTCAACTTGGCCTCATCGTTGTTTCTAACAAATACACATTCAAACTTTTCATCTAGAATACTGCTTCCCATTTTTGGAGCATCTGGACCTTTGGCAGAACTTGTATCAGTTTTGATTACAATAGCACTAATTGGCACCCCAACAACCTTATTTTTTGTAGTAGTAATAATGTCTACCGTGGCGGTCATCCCTGGTCTAAAAGGGGAATAATGTTCAGGCTTTCCTTCTGTTAGATCTTTATAGGATTCCTCCAAAATTCTCACCTTCACCTTAAAATTGGTCACTTGGTCTGCGGTTAAATCACCTTCAGCCGAATTGGCTATTTCAGTAACAAGACCTCTAAACTCCTTCTTCAGATAAGCATCTACTTCCACTATGGCAGAATCCCCAATTTGCACTTTAACAATATCATTTTCATTCACATCAACCTCAACTTCCATATTGCTTAAATTGGCCACTCTCATAATTTCGGTACCGGCCATTTGTTGGGTTCCCACAACACGCTCTCCCAATTCTACATCCAATCTTGAAATGGTACCGCTCATAGGTGCATAAATCGTAGTTCTATTTAAATTGTCTCTCGACTCATTCACTGTAGCGGCTGCACTTTGCACATTAAAAAAGGCTGACTCCTTACTGGCTTGGGCGACTTCATATGTTGAAATAGCCTTATCCCAATCAGACTTGGAAATGATGCCTTTTTCGAAAAGCACTTTGTTTCTATCGTAATTAGCCTTTGCCTCTTTTAAAGACGCTTCTGCCTGACTTAAACCAGCTCTGGAATTTTGCAAAGTTGCCTGCGATCGGTTTAAATTAGACTGATAAATATCTGGATTGACACGCACCAAAAGGTCGCCTTTTTTTACTTGCTGACCTTCTACAATTGGCAACTCAATAATTTCTCCGGAAACCTCACTGGATAATTTCACTTCTATTTCCGGCTGGATTTTTCCTGTTGCCGAAACGGTTTCCACAATATCCATTAAGGCAATTTTTTGAGTTTCTACTACTTTAAAATTCCCTTGCTTACCAAACCAGCCAAGTTTTTTTCCTAAAATTAAAACTACGGCCAAAGCTATGATTGCGAGAAGAGCAATGAGTCCTTTTTTACTCATAAAATCTAATTAATTTGGGTGATTGGAATTCCAAAATAGAACTCCAGAACTTTGAGTTTAAATATGTAATCGTATTTTGTTCTAATAACTTCAGATTGCGAATTTTCATATTGGGTACGCGATTGGTTAAAATCAAAAGCGTTAGACAATCCCACATTGTAACGTTCCTTAGAATACTCAAAAGCCAACTGTCTTGCCTCCTCTGTTTGAAGCGCTGCCTCATAAGCTTTCTTTGCATTTTTGGCATCATTGTAAGCTTGGTATACGTTAGCTTCCAAATCCAATTCCGCCTGTTCCTGTTGGTATTTAGCCCTTTCAAGATTTACCATTTGGCGCTGCACATTATTTCTTACGGCAAAGCCATTAAAAATTGGAATGTTCAACCTCAACCCTAAATTATGACCATCATTAATACTGAATTGGTCAAACAGATCTCTTGGACCTCCAATAACCGACACATAGTTTGGTGTCAATACATTTTGGCCAGTCCCTTCCACAACGCCTATTATTCTTGAAGGATTATTGGGATCCAATTCTGAACCAACAATGATATCACTATACGACGCTCTGGTATCATACCCATAGTATCCTGACAAAGATGGCTGATAAGCCCCCCTAGAAATTTTCAAATCATACTCGGCCACTTCGGTATTGGTTTCGGCAATTTTCACATCATTTACTACTTCTTTTGCCTTGTCCACAATGTCAGAAGCACTTTCCGATAGGATATCTTCTGCAAAGATATCATAACTTTCATCAACAATATCAAAATTCTGGTAGTCCTTTATCTGTAGCAGTTGCGCCAAACTCAGTTTGGAAATGAATAGTGTATTTTCTGCTGCTATGATTTCTTGCTTTTGAGTGGCATCAGTAGCCTTGATCTCCAAAAGGTCGCCTTCCGGTAAAGTCCCGGCGTTTACCATTTCTTGGGTACGCTGTAAATTTTCTTGGGTAATTACGTTTTGGGCCTGAAGTACTTTAAGTTGCTCCTTATTGAATAAAATTTGTAAAAAAGCATTGGCCACAAACAAAGAAATATCATCCTTCATTTTATCCAATTGGTACTCACCAGCCAAAATTGCCAACTTAGAACGATGCATTTGTCGCTGATTCTGCAAACCTGCGTAAATATCAAACGAAGAGGATACTCCAAAGGAGGTAAACTGCGTAGTCAGGTTTTCTAAAATACCTGTTGTGATGTTTTGGTTAAGACCAATATTCCATGAATGTGATGCCGAAGCATTTAAACTTGGAAGAAAATTACCAAAGGCATCTTTTTTGTTTATTTCTGCGACTTCCAAATCTAGTTCGGATTGCTGGATGGAAATATTATGCTCCAAGGCATAATCGACACATTCAATCAATGTCCACTTTTTTTCTTGGGCTTGGGATGCAAAGGAGACAAGTGCTATTAATAGGAAAAATTGTTTTTTCATAATCGATATATAAGTCTGAGGAAATGTTAAAGTGTTACAAAATTCATGAATTAATTTTGAGCATATTGAGGCGCTCCCTGTAGCTGGTTCCACACCTTAATTTTATCATCTTTTGTCACACCATTTTTTACTTCAACATATATACCATCACTAATGCCCAACTCCACATCTTTACGCTCGAACTTTTGGTCTCCTGTTTCAATTTCTACGTAAGGTAATTTTGTTTCTTTATCATATTGCACCAAGGCTTCCTTAATGGCCAACACCTTTTCTGCCTTATCCAAAATAATGGCTGCGTTGGCACTCAAACCAGCTCTAATGAAAGTGGTGTCCATTTTGGTAAGTGTTCCTTTTATTTCAAATTGAATGGCGCCATTTTCCTCCACACCTTTAGGAGCTATATAATCCAAGACCGCATCAAACTCTTTATTTTCGATAGCCCCAACGGTAATTTCCAATGGCAAACCTTCTTTAATTTTTCCAACTTCGCTCTCATCAACCTTTCCTTCAAATATCATTTTCTTGACATCTGCCAAAGAAGCTATGGAGGTCCCTTCATTAAAGTTGTTGGCTTCAATAACTTGATTCCCTACTTTCACAGGCACATCCAATACCATCCCAGAAACCGTCGCTCTTACCTGAGTTTGCGCGATATTGCCCAAACCACTGGTAGTTCCTGTTTTGATAATATCGTAATTCTGTTTAGCGGAGTTTAAATTGATCTTTGCCTGTTCTACACTTTGTTTCGTCTGCAAATAAGTATTTTTGATACTCTCAAAATCATTGGCAGAAATCACCCCTTTATCAAACAAAGCTTTCTGTCTATCGTAATTTGCCTGTTGGGTTTCTAAATTAATTTGTGCCGTTTGCAATGCGGTTTGGTTAGTTGCAATGCTGTTTTTGGCACTTGTTAAAGAGGATACATTTGGAATGACGCGAATTTGGGCTATCAAATCACCCGACTTTACATATTCTCCTGCTTCAATAAAAATCTCTTCTATTACTCCAGAAATATTCGGCTTTATTAGAACTTCTTCCTTTGGCACAATGCTCCCCGTAGCCACCGTTTTCACAACAATGGTTTGTTCGGTTGGCACCTCAGTAGTATACTTTATAGGATCTTCCTGATTTTTTTGCCATAAGTAATATAATGCTGCAGAAAACGCAACAACTATAAAGGCAAGAATAATTACGGTTTTTGTCCTTCTCATCTGTAATGCTATTTAAATTTGGTTTGTTAGGATGTATTTCATTTTTATTCTATTCGCAAGGCATCAACGGGTTTCATTTTTGTAGCACTATTTGCAGGTATCAAACCTGCCAATAAGCCAGATACCACCAATATGATCAATGCTGTAAACACCACGGTCATGTTTACACTTGGATTCGCAAAATTCTCTACAGGACCGCTACTGTCCAATAGGTAATTCAGTAGCCAAATCATGAAAGCGGAAAAGGAAATCCCCACCATTCCAGACAGAATGGTCAACAATAAACTTTCCTGTAGGATTTGTCCTTTAATCGTCCAAGGACTTGCCCCCAAAGCTCTGCGCACACCTATCTCCTTGGTTCGTTCCTTAACCACAATGAGCATGATGTTACTGATTCCAATAATTCCAGACATGAGTACCAAAGCCCCCACAAAATATCCAACAATGGTTAAAATTGTAAATAGGCCATTGACACGTTCAAACTGCTCGGACAAATCCCAGTGACCAATGGCTCGATCATCTTCCGGAGCTACTTTATGCCTCGATTTCATTAAATCGAAAATTTGTTGTTTTACAGAAGTAATGGTCACATCATCAACTGCTGTAATAGCCATCCAACCCACATTATCCCCTCTATTGAAAGCATTTCCAAATGTTGTAAATGGAATGTATACGGTATTGGCATCCTGTTCGCGATCTCCTTGGCTGTTGCTCATCTTAAAAGTGCCCACTACCATAAAGTTTACTCCATTAATCTTGATATAAGAGCCCATAACCTCCTCCCCTTTGTCATAAAGTCCTTTCACAACATCCGTCCCAATGACACACACCTTACGTTTGGTATTGATATCGGAATAGCTGATGAACCTTCCTTGTAGAATGTCCATGGGCTGTTGATTAATGTATTCTGGGTAATCACCATAAATTTCAAAGGCTCCTGTTTTGGTTCCTCTTGTAACATTGTTGGAACCCATGAATCCTCCCAATTGATTTCTGGGAGACACATATTTTAGATTGGGCACCTGAGCCTTGATAGCTTCTACATCGTCCAATTTATAACTGAAGTTGCGTCCTTTGGGCATTCCTTTATAGGGCATGGAAGTTCTTTGGGTCCACATAAACATGGAATTAGTGGCAAAGTCGCCAAAATCGGCGGTGACCCCATTTTTTAGTCCATTGGTTAGAGCCAGCAACAATACCAATATAAAGATACCCCAAAAAACCCCGAAAGCCGTTAAAAAGGTTCTGAATTTATTGGTAGCAAGTGCCTGTAATATTTCGTCCCAACGATCTTTATTAAACATATTATTCGTCCCTTAATGCCTCGATAGGCTTAATTTTTGCAGCTCTATATGCCGGAATAAATCCAGCCAATGCTCCTGCAAACACTAAAATAAATACTGTGGTTATGGCAATGTTGAAATCAACTTGCGGGTATTTTATAAAATCACTTTCTACTTGAGGGCCGACGGCTTCCAATAATGCCAATCCGGATATCAACCCAAACAATCCTGAAAACATAGTTACAAAAACAGCTTCCTGAATGATCATGCCGATTATGGACCATGGCAAGGCACCTAAGGCTTTTCTAATACCAATCTCTTTGGTACGCTCTTTTACAATAATGAGCATTATGTTTCCAACCCCCACAATTCCTGCGATAATCGTTCCAATCCCCACAAACCAAAACACCGCCTTAATGGTATCAATAAGCTTATATATTTTTTTAGCTTCCTCAAGGGTGTTATAAACTCTAACCGCCCCCGTATCATCCGGAGCTACTGTATGCATTTGCTTGATTTGGGATTCAATTTCTGTGGAAATATTTTGCGATAAGGTAACCGCATCGGAGAAATTATCGGACATCTCTACTGTGAACAACATGTTTCGAATATTGTCTCCAATATTAAATACCTTTTGTGATGTAGATATGGGTATATAGGCTTGATCTTCTTCCCTGTCACCTCCAGGATCTGAAAACACACCAATCACCTTAAAATTCATGCCATACATTAGGATGTTCTTGTCTATGGCATCTTCATCCTTAAACAAGTCCCGTTTCATTTTGTTCCCTATAACGGCCACCTTTTTGGCCTCATCAAGGTCTGCCTGATTTAAAAACCGTCCTTTTAAAATATCTGCATTTTCAATAAACTGGTGATCGGGCATCACGCCTCTTATGCGGTAACTTCCTGTTTGGTTTCCATAAGTCATGGTCACCCCCCACATTCCATGAAGCGAAGATTCATACTCCAAGTAATCTTTATACTTGGTAGAAACCATATCAAAATCACCGTTCTTAAGTTGGACATATCGACCAGGGTTAAGGCCTTTGTATTCTTTTGTAGTTCTATTGGTCCAAACGGTTATCATGTTGGTGGCATCCCGCTGAAATTGTGAAGTCACTCCATTTTCGATGCCTTTACTGAAGCCTAACAAAATGACAAGAATAAAAATCCCAGAGGCTACCGAAAGCCCGGTTAAAAACGTTCGAAGTTTATTTTTTCGTAGCGTTTCAAAGATTTCCTGCCATCGTTCAATATCAAACATATTGAGAAGCCCTTACTTGTTCTACTAAACTATCATCAATTATTACTCCATCCTTGAGGTTTACAATGCGCTTGGTCATATTGGCAATATCGTGCTCGTGGGTCACCACCAAAATAGTTTTGCCTTCGTCGTTAATTCCCTGGATCAATTCCATGACTTCATAAGAAGTGGCGGTGTCCAATGCCCCAGTAGGCTCATCGGCCAACAGCACCTTTGGGTCACTTGCCAAGGCCCTAGCAATGGCTACCCTTTGCTTTTGCCCTCCCGAAAGTTCGCTTGGCAAATGGTTGGACCAAGGCCCTAAACCTACCTTTTCCAAATAATGCCTTGCCTTATCAATGCGCTCCTTGCGCTTGATACCTTGATAGTACAAAGGCAAAGCCACATTATCTAAAGCGCTTTTGTAATTTATTAAGTTGAAAGATTGAAAAATAAAGCCCAAGAATTCATTTCTGTATTTCGCGGCTATTTTTTCGTTGAGATTTTGAATAGGAAAACCATCTAAAACATATTCACCGGAATCGGCTTCGTCCAGCATGCCCAAAATATTTAATAAGGTAGACTTGCCAGAACCAGAAGAGCCCATAATAGAAACAAGCTCACCTTCTTTTACATTAAAGTTAATTCCCTTCAACACATGGAGACTATTGCTCCCCATATGGTAAGACTTGTGAATATTCTTTATTTCAATCATAAATAGATAGTTATAGCCTATACAATGTTACATAAAAGTTAAAACCTTTTATACTAACAAACTGTTAAGAATTACTTAACTAGGTATACTATTAAGACTGAAATGATTAAAAAATGTTACAGTAAAATGGAACTATTTTGATTTTTCTGGCCGAAAGAACTTGTAATAGATAATAACTCCAATTCCTCCAATCAAAATATATGGAATGGCCATAAGGTACACAATCCCATTATTCACACCTTCTGCAGCCGATTGCCCCTCTTCACTCTCCAAAACAGCGCGACACATGGCACATTGCGCAAAAGAGTTCAATGACAACAAAAAAGCGACACAGAGGATGGTCCATCTAGACTTCATAACTACGCGTAATAAGGTGAAATCATTATATATACCACGACTCCTGTAATAGCCACATATAACCACATAGGAAACGTGATTTTTGCTATTTTCTTATGTCTTTCAATATTATTGGTAATAGCTCGAACATAGGTAATCAACACAAAAGGGATGATCACTATTGAAAGAATAATATGGGTTATCAAAATGAAATAGTAGATATAAGCTATAGCTCCTTCCCCTCCAAATTTTGTAGAATCACTTGTCATATGGTAGGCTACATACATAACCAAAAACAGTACGGAAAGAATAATGGCAAACTTCATTAAACCTTCATGCAAGCTTACCTTTTTATTTTTAATGGCCAAAAATGCCAATACCAAAACCAAAGCGGTTACGGCATTGATAGCTGCATAAATAGGAGGCAAAAAGGTTAGAGGCTCAACATCAAAGCCCATTTTTCGTAGGTTCACACCAAAAAGGGCCGCCACAGCCAACGGAATTGCTACGGATAAAATAACAATCCACTTATTATATTTTTTCTCTTCCAAGACTTGTTGATTACTCATATTTATTTCGAAATTGATAGCTATATTTATTTAGTCCTGCAATAATTGTGCAATGTCTTCCTTAAGCATTGTAATTTGTTGCTCTTGGCCTTCATCATCTTTTTGTTCTGCTTCAGAAATTATCCCGTTGTAAAAAATCAAAGGATTTCCAGCAACCACTCTTGAACGGATAAATCCATTTTTGTCGATTAAGGCAAAATTTCCAGAGTGCTCAAAACCACCGGCCACTTCTTCATTTTCCCCGGTATACAGGTTGAAGCCTATATTCGCCAAATCGTAAATAGCATCCTTATCGCCTGTCATTAAATGCCAGTTAGGATTTGTGATGCCATAATTATCGGCATACGCCTTCAAAACTTCAGTAGTATCGTGCTCTGGATTGATGGTAAAAGATGCTACGCCAAAATCCGCAAATTCCTTGAATTCATTTTGAATCTGAACCAAGTTTTTGTTCATTTTTGGACATATGGATGGGCATGTTGTAAAGAAAAATTCCACTACATACACCTTTCCTTCGTAATCTTTATTGGTTATTTGATTTCCATTTTGATCGACAAAACTGAAATCTGGCACTTTTTTAGGCTCGCCATTAATGTTCAAAAAAGCCAATTCAGAAGCTGCAACTTCTTTGTCTTTGGTATTGGCCTGATCACTTCTACTTTCGTTTCTAATGATATCTTCATTTGTAATTCTATCGACAATTTTTGGAACAAAAATGATTCCAAAAACCAAAATGATAAAGGCAATCCCTACGTATGAATAGTTTGTTTTATTGCTCATCGCTATATTCTTTTAAATCGTTGGCACGTCTTTGGGTAGAATCGTAATTCCCCTTTCGGCGCTCGCGGTATTCTGTAAACAAAATTCGTAAATCTTCGGCACTTAACTTGTTTTTCAACTCAGCAACTTCAATGGCACTGTATGAGTATAATGGGTAAGGTGCTAAATTCTTTTTCTTTTCCCAATCTTCGCGATCGTCAGTCCTACCACGTTGTTTCAAATCGGTATCTACAATGAATACTTGCTCCGTAGAAAGGTTTTCATTCAATTGCATATCCGATTTCAAACTTTGGAAAACAGTTTGGATACTTGCTTCATCAAGCGTTACAAAATGCCAAAAGCGCATATCTTCATAACTGGCAATTTCCTTGAACAATTCCTCTGCTTCAGTTTTGGCCTCTGGCGTTACCAATATGACAATTTGAAACTTCTTAAAGCCTTTGAATTTGTCATAGATCAATTCCTTCAGGTTTAAGGCTGGCGTAGATTGTTCCTTTGGATGCTTTCCAAAGAATCCCAAAACCGTTAAATGATCCTTCAATTGGATGTCGGAACCGCTTCTTTGAGGTAAATCCTGAACATTCTCATGAACGATTTCCAAAGTATTGTAATTATCGTTTGAAAGCGATAAAACCAGAACAAACATTACTGGCAGCAAGAAGAGAATTCCCAGCACCAGATTACGCTTTACTTGATTGTTTTTCATGGGTGCAAAAATAAAAAAGACGGTTGAATAACCGCCTTTTTTGTATCTATTTAACGTTAAGCAACGTTTTTAAAAATCACTTTTGATATAACCTGATGAATATACACCTTGAATATAATCACCTTCGGTTAAAAGAATGAACGCTAAGTAGCAAATCAAGAATACTCCTGTCCATACCACAGCTCTTCTCAAACCTGAAGTTTCATCTCTCATATGCATGAAGTCCCAAGTAATGTAATAAGCCTTAACAAGTGTCAAGATGATGAAAATCCAGTTTAGTAATTTCATCCCGATTACTTTCCCCATAAACATTTCTGGCTTATAGATACCCAAAACAACTTCAACAGCTGTAATAATGGAAAGTAAAACCAATACTCCCCAAATTTTTTGAGTGTTGGATTTAAACTTAACTAATCCTCTTAAAATCTCTAATTTATGTGCGTGTGCCATTGTAACTATTTTATCTAAATTAAACTAGGTAGAAGAATGTAAATACAAATACCCAAACTAAATCTACAAAGTGCCAGTAAAGTCCAACTTTCTCAACCATTTCGTAGCTTCCTCTTCTCTCATAAGTTCCCAATATAACATTGAAGAAAATAATGATGTTAAGTACAACTCCAGAGAATACGTGAAAACCGTGGAATCCTGTAATAAAGAAGAAGAAATCAGCAAATAACGGTGATCCGTACTCATTTACGTGCAAGTTAGCACCTTCAACCACCATTTTACCATTAGTTTTAAGCGCTTTTAAAGACTCCTCTCTGGTCAACACTGTCTTGTGCCCGTGTTCATCAAGTGTTTGGGTTCTTACCAAAATATCACTGTGAGACTCCAATCCTTTTACTACTTCTTCTACAGTATAGGTAGGCAAAGAAGATTCTCCAACAAACCAAAGTCCGTTTTTATTTTCATGAGTTGTACGCTCAGAGTGTTCAGCCACCACAAAGTCACGCAATGCTACACGCTCTCCTTCAGCATTTACAAATTGAAGAATGTTTCCTCCTTTAGTTTGCACAGCTCCATAGTCTCCTTGAATAAAGGTAGCCCATTCCCAAGCTTGAGATCCAACGAAGATCAAACCACCAATAATGGTCAAGAACATATAGAAAGTCACTTTAGACTTCTTCATGTGGTGACCTGCATCTACAGCCAATACCATAGTCACGGAAGACATAATCAAAACAAAGGTCATGAAAGCAACGTAAATCATAGGCAATTCTTGCCCGTGTAAAAACGGAACGTGGGTAAAAACCTCATCCGCTATAGGCCAAGTTCCGATGAATTTGAATCTTGAAAATCCATAAGCTGCCAAAAATCCAGAAAAAGTTAAAGCATCCGAAACGATGAAAAACCACATCATCATTTTACCATAACTTGCCTTAAGAGGCTCATTTCCACCTCCCCAAGTTTTGCCTTCTGTACCAGTATTCACTACTGTAGTATTCATATTAAGCGTTTATTTTGTTAAAATTTGCACAAAAATAATCATTTTATCCATCTAACGAAACTTCGCTTTCATATTTTCAAAACAAATGCTTGATAAAGAAAGGGAATTCCTAAAACGGGATAAAAGTCAAATATATACTATCCTATATAATTTAAAAATAAAAATAGGAATATCCATAAGATATCTACAAAATGCCAGAAAGTTGCAGACAGTTCTACCCCTAGCATTTCCTTTGAAGAATACTTCTGTTTAAAATGGTTATAAATTACCACCAAAATTGAAAGTAAGCCAGCCACTACGTGCGCAATATGAGCTGCGGCAATGATGTACACAAAGCTCATGGTAACATTGCTGGTAGGACCTGTAAAATTATACCCCAAGCCAATAATTTGGGAAAAACCTAAAAATTGACTGTAAATGAACACCACACCCAATACAAATGTCAAACATAAAAACAGAGTCGCGAGACTTCTATTGTCCTGTTTTAAGGCACGCTTTGCTAAAATAAAAGATATACTACTTAACACGATAACCACCGTGCTCACAATAAAAGCACTCGGCAACTGAAAATCATTCAGCCAATCGGGGCGACTTTTACTCACAATTACGGCACTGGTTAATCCTGCAAAAGACATAAACAATGAAATGATGCCAAACCATAGCATCATTTTTTTAGCTCTTGCGTTTTTCTCTTGAAAGGTTCCTTCGGTTAAATCCATTTATCTCAAAAATTTGTCTATAACGTATACTATCTGTAATAAAGTAATGTATGATACACTGGCCAACATCAACTGTCTAGCTGCTTGGGCGGTTCTTTTCTTAAATAGATCCAAGGCATAATACAACATTAGACCGCCTAACAGAAATACAATAATTGCCGCTACTACGGAAAGTTTTAAATCGCCTGTAAATCCAAACACCGGAATGATAGACACCAAAATAGTCCAGATGGAATACATGATGATCTGCACTGCAGTTCCTTTATCGCGCTTTCCCGTTGGCAACATAAAAAAGCCTCCCTTTTTGTAATCATCAAACAAGAACCAACCAATAGCCCAAAAATGTGGGAACTGCCAAAAGAATTGCAAGGCAAATAAAGTACCTGGCTCAATTCCAAAGTGATTTCTAGCGGCTACCCACCCCAACATAAAAGGAATGGCCCCAGGAATTGCCCCAACAAAAACCGACAATGGTGTTTTGGTTTTTAATGGCGTGTAAACACTGGTGTATAAAAAAATGGAAATGGCCCCATACATGGCCGTTCTTGGATTGATAATGTATAAGGTGATAATCCCCAAAATGGTAAACAACACCGCAATTGCAAACCCTGTGTTTACCGACATACGTCCCGCAGGAATCGGTCTGTTTTTGGTACGGTCCATCTTGGCGTCCAAATCACGCTCAATAATCTGGTTGAATGCATTGGAAGCTCCCACCATAAAATACCCGCCAAAGGCCAGAAGTATCAAAGTGGTCAATTCTATACTTTCGGCACCCAACAAGTACCCCGCTATGGAAGAAAAAACAACACTAACCGAAAGTCTTATTTTAGTGATTTCCTTAAAATCAGAAAATACTGAACTTATTGAAACTGAAGAATTTTTAATACTCAAACCCGTAAAATTTGTCGCTGTAATTTTTGCGTGGGCAAAGATACTTTATTAATTCTTATTGGACAATGCCGTTCTTTGGTTTATTTTGAAGCCTTTAGAATGGGGAATCGGAAGGTTTTAGGACAGCAATTTTATTTTAGAAATCATAATACCAATTGAACAAATCTGTTCTCACACCTAAGCTAAACCAAAAGGTATCCCTATTGGCCAAGGCTGCCGAATTGGTTTCTGGATTGAAGTTTCTAAAACTAATATTGGTGAACAACTTCAAATTACTCACTGGATTGATAATGTATCCTGTTTGCAATTCAGCATTGAAACTATTGGTTGTAATCCCCTGCCCTACTTCCACACCTGTATCAAATGAACGCTCATTGTAATTACGATATATATCGCCTCCGTAGCTAAAACTGTCTTCCTCGGTATTGTAATCAAACCCGCGTTTTCCAATAATGAATTTCGCATCGGCAAACCAACGTCTGTAGTTATAACGACCTATGATGACAAGCTCACTAAAATTGGCTCCCCAAAGGTGGGCCATCGATTGGTTGTTATGTCCGTAGTTCAACACAATGGTGTTGTGCGAATAGGTATAAGGCCTTACTCTATTATACTCCAACTGCAGTAACAAATTATCTACTTTGAAAGCGTTGAAATATTTCATCCCTATTTGATATCCGAACTTGTTTTTCCAACTTTTGTTTCCACCCTTAACGTCTCCCAAGGAGAATTCGTCCAAAATAAACTGGCTGTAAAGATTCACCTTATTGTTCCATTTATATTTTGCCGAAGCCCCTACAATAGCATTCCCCGCTCCTTGACCAGATTCGAATTCAAGCGCCCTAAAAAAGATAATTGGGTTTAGATAATTGATATCAAATCCACGTCCGTTGGTATCGGTCCACAACACCGATTCAAAAAAACCAAGGTTCAATCGTTTGGACACATTCCAACTCAAATAATGGTTGGCCATGTATTTCGTCAAAAAAGACTTATCCTCAATAATCTCAGGACGCACATCTTTTAACCACATCCAAGTATTGGTATACTTTATTTTCCAAAATTTGGTGTTCAGTTTAAAAAAGGTATGCGGACTCGCCACATCACTTTGGAAAAGGGAGCGATACCCATCTCCTATAAAATTCTTTCCGTGCCCAAACTGTACATTAATAAACTTTGCAGGCGCATAGGACAAGTATGCTTCGGCCACAGGGTAATCATAGCCTCTATCCTTAAAAGCTTTTCCAATACCCCTAGCCGGAACAATAGCGGGATCAGGCCCAAAAGCCTTTAAGCTTTCGGCATAATCATTAAAATATTGTGCAAACCTCCCTTGACTTTCATAAACTGAAGTTGAAAAGTTTAAAGTCTTCCCTAAACCTCCTTGCACAATCAATCCACGTGTATTGTTATAGGTTGAACTGAAATCGGCCTCAGTATCCTTTCCAACTTGCAAATCAAAAATTGGATCGATGACAAACCAATAATCCTTTCCCTGCACCTGAACCAAATGCTCATCCCAAAGTTTTCTACCCCACCAACCATCACTTCCTTTGACCAAGGATTCCTTTTCAGCCTTAAAATCATAATAAGGCGCCACCTCAGCATACACAAAAGGCTTAGCTGCGGTATGGCTGTTAGTTCCCAACACATTCATTTGACCATCAAAACGCGCATAATAGGTATGGGTAAAAGGGATGTTTAACTGACTGCTGTATTCCAACTTTTCGTACGGTACAATGTCATTATTGATACTATCATATTCTTTGGAAACGGTTTCATTTAAATCAGTGATGCTATGTACCGTTTCTGCCGAGGCATAAGCCTCATTAGAAATTTCCTGAGGATTGACCAAAGGAATTTTTACCGATATGGAATATTGAAAATAGGTTGGATTGCCATTGTAAGTCCCAGGAGCAATTTTTGGAAGTTCTCCAAATACACGTTTCACTTCTGCCTCTAAACTTTCGTACACAGCATCTACATACAATACTTTGAAAACCCCTTTAGCATCCACTTCAAATAAAATTTTAATGTCCCCTTGATAGTTCTCTTCCTGTACTATTTCCGGAACTTGAAAATTATCGAAGATATATTGGTTGATTTTATTATTAAAACAAACTTTAAGATTGTCTATGGATTCGGTTTCACATCCAGGAAAAACAGGGGATTTTTGATAGCTTTCTGTATTTTGGGAAAATCCATATACACAGAAAAACATAAAAAAACATAGAGTGATGTGTTTCATAAAATTCGGTCGGCCTTTGATGGCCGAAATATACTACTTTTTCAAAAAAAGCCCATTAAAAAACCGTTACCCAACAAAGAGTAACGGCTGAACAAACAAAACAACAACAATTTAATTTCTAACCTCAAATATAATGGGTAAAGAATATAGAACATCTACAGGCTTGTTTCGCTGCATTCCAGGAGTCATTACAGGTATTTTATTAATCACTCTTTTGGCCTCATGCTCCAACTCTGTATGAGGGGATCTAGCCCTGACATCTTTAACCTCTCCAGTTTTACCAATCTTAAATTCCACATAAATCTTTTGTATACCGTGAACCCCTAATTCCCATGCGATATCTGGTGAAAACTTTCTTTTTACCAAATTGACAATTTTATTTGACATACATTTTTTTCGAGCATCATTTCCTTTAGCTTTTTCACATCCAGGGTATACTGGAACATCTTCAATAAAATCAAAAAGAACAGGAATATCCTTATCAATCTTAACTACATCAATAGCTCCTGGATCAACAATCTTATCACTTACATTCTGATCTGAAGTTATAACATTTTGAACCGGAAGATTAACAGTTGAATCATCAACTATTATTGGAGGTTCTGTAATCAATTTAGATTTTACTTTTAGTTTCCCGTCTTTTTGTGGCACAGGTTCTTGATAAATTTTAAATTCATGCATCACGAATTCAATCGGAGTCTCCTCATCAACCATAGCCTTTTCATACTCTGGAATCTTGGTTTCAAATTCCATTTCAAAAAGACCATACACTCCGAAAAGGCATAGAATTAACCCAATCTGAAAATATAAGGTAGAGTTTTTTTGTAAATTTACCTCATGCTTTTGTGATTTTGTCACGGTTGTAATGCTCTACCCAGCATTACAACGTTCTTTGTTAAGATTTTTCATAATATTGAATTTAAGATGTTAATATTATGCCAAAACACAAGAAACATACCAAAAACAAAAATCCCGCCTAAAACTTAGACGGGATTTTTAAAATTATGAAATTTCTCTTCTTAATCCTGAACTTGGAACAAGATTGGTAACGAATACGGTACTGTTACCGCTTTACCTCTTTGCATACCTGGTTTCATTTTAGGAAGCATGCCAATAACACGTTTTGCTTCTTTTTCCAAACCTGGGTGTGGTGCTCTCGCCATAATATTGGTTATCTCTCCATTTTTGTCTATCTTGAAAATTACGTTGATACGCTGTCTTCCTGAAAGACCAAGTTCACTAGCCAAATCTGTGTTGAATTTCTTATTTACAAATTGGCTGATTTTTTCAGACATACATGCTTTTTTAGCATTGTTCCCCTTTTCTTTTTCACATCCAGGGAAAACTGGTACGTTTTCAATAACAGCAAAAGGAACCTCGATATCCTCTTCTACTTCTTCCACAACTACCTCTTCAACTTCTACAATTTCTTCTTCCTGACTAGTCTCAGAAGATTCGATTACGGTTTCCTCAACTTCCACTTCATCCTCTACAACCTCAATAATTTCAGGAGCTGCTGGTGGTGGCGGCGGTGGTGGCGGTGGTGTTTTAAGCTGATCGGTAATTGGGATTTCTTCCTCCAATTCCTCGTCCATGGTCAACTGACCTATGTCAATTGCAGCCTTGTCGTACGTTTTGTAGTTAATTGCCAAATTGGTTAGCAACAACATTAAAGCCAAGCCCACTGCGAAATAAATCGAGCTATTTCTGCCTACGTCGGCCTTGGTAGTTTTTTTCGGTTCCATATCTTAAAACATTTAAGAATGCTAAAATAACCAATTAATAGTTAAAAAAGCAAGCGATTATTTTAATTTAACTTAAGGTTCACCATAAGCTTTATGATGATTGTGCCCACTACAACCCCTATAAAATTGGCCAACATATCGTAGGCATCTAAGGTTCTTGTAGTTGACAATGTTTGTTGTAATACCTCAATAATAATGCCATAAAGCACAATTATTGTCCCTGAAATCAAAATTTTATGTTTCACTTGGGTTTGCCTAAAAAAATTAAACCCCAACAACATAAAAACGGTATACGCTCCAAGGTGATACAACTTATCATCAAAGGATGAGCCCAGACTTGGCATTTTGTGAATGTTTACCAGGCTCAAAGAAGTTAATGCTACCACATAAGCAAGCAGTAGTATTAACGCAATGGGCTTAGGCACCGATGAGCGCTTTATAATCGTCAGCAGTCATCAATCCTTCCAATTGCGAAAGGTCTGAACATTTTACCTTGATCATCCATCCTTCTCCATAAGGATCGCTGTTTACCAACTCAGGAGCGTCTTCCAAGGCTTCGTTAAATTCGATGATTTCACCAGATACTGGCAAAAACAAATCAGATACAGTTTTAACGGCTTCTACAGTTCCAAAAACTTCTTCTGCCTCCAAAGTTTCGTCCAATGTCTCAACTTCTACGTAAACAATATCTCCCAATTCGCCTTGCGCGAAATCTGTAATTCCTACAGTTACAACATCGCCTTCTACTTTGACCCATTCGTGGTCTTTAGTGTACTTTAAATCTGCCGGTATATTCATTTTGTGTGTAATAATTAATTGGCACAAAAATAATTTTTTAAAACCTGAATCACCTAATTTTCTCTGATTTTTTTCAATAGAAAGCGGCTTCGTTGGATTAATTTCCGAAATTATACCTCAGCGTGATCCCAGACCTAATGGTTGTTTGTGGGAAGGCTGTTGAAATCGCGTAGTCTGAGAACGAATAATCAAAATAGAAAATTCCTGTTAAGTATTTACTGAAGGCATAATCGGCCTTATACTTTACCCCCCACAAAGTTTGTCCAGAGGTCACTTGATTATTGTCCAAATCCAAATACCTTATAATAGTCTTGTTGTCCCTTACCGACACATCCAAGGACATGTTCAAATCACTCTTAATGATTTGCTGCGGACCTGCAAGTTTGGAGCGGATACGCACATCCTTAAAGCGGTAACCTAGTCCCACAATATATTCCTTCCCTTGGATTTCGGTCATCAAGTTATTGTCGAAACTTAATGATAGGATTCTGTCTTTCTTAATTTCTCCAAGAATCTTCACCGAATTCTTCATTTCAAAATCAATACGCACAAGCGGACTGAACTGCTCTTCCAAATTGATGTTACTATATAAGGTTCTGCTCTTAAAGTTGCCAGACTGATTGAACACATCTGGATCCTGACTATCATAATCCAAAGTTGGATCGGCAGCCACATAATCTAGATTGGTGCGGAACTGGTTAATTGTATAACTGGAACGGTAGCCATGGGTAATTGAGAAACGTTTGAAGTTCTTCTTGAACCACTTCATCTTCATAAACCCGGTATACTTCAACTGCCAGTTTGGAATTGGAAAATCCCTAAATGCCGATAGTTTTACATTATCTGGATTGGATCCTGTGTAGGCAGACACAAAGGCTGGCAATAATACTGCCTGACTGTTCTTACCAAAACCTAATGGATAGCCTTCTGCATCCAATTCGTACGTATTGTTACCATAAAACTCCTGCGCCAATCTGTGGGCAATCACCATACGGTTTGCTCTAAAGTCGTTAAAGGCATCCGACTGAGTTTCATCACTGGTACTAAAGGCAGTTTTAATAAGTGAGGTTGTAATGTTGAAGTTTCCATAGGAATTTTGGATTAAGGAGTTATAATCCAATTCTCCATCGGCATCCATATCTTCAACCCTAAAGTTCTCGGTCATGTTTTCAGAATACAATCTCCCCCCAGTGATATCAATCTTTAAATCTGGAATCAATTCTACATTGGCAGAATAATCCAAAGTTTGATTAGTCAATTCGGTATACTGTTGGTTGAAATTAGGGAATACGGTTAACCAACCATTTCTAGCCGCCATATCCCTAATGTCTCTTTGGCTTCCAAAAGTATATCCAAAAGTAGGCTTGGTGGTCCCTATAAAGCCAGGTGTTCTTGTATATCCCGGCAAATAGGTTCCATTATTTTCAGAATAATTTATCTGAACTCTTTTCACCATGGTCAATACATCCACGGCAGCACCTACTACTTTACTTTGCTTCTTGTTGGACTGGTTACGGGCATCGGCACCATTTACCACACGCTTACCATCCTTATCTCTAGTTTGCGGCTGTCTAGTTGTACGCCTAGATTTTTTCTTCACCAAACCTAAGTAGCTATAAAGCTTCTCCATATTAAGCGAAGAATTGATAGCATGGGTATTGGCATTTTGGATAGAGTTCCCCAAATCGTAATAGCTGGTCACGCCATCTTCATCGGTATACTCAAAATTGGTATTCAAATCCGATCCTTTTTGCCATTGGAAATCTCCAGTATAGGAATATGTCGCATTTAAGAAACTTAAAGTTGGAATTTTGTTCAACGGAATTTCATAGTTCAACTGGAACTGTTGGTTCTGAATGTTTGGATCTCCCAATTCAAAGAAGCCATCCCAAACATTTAAAGTTGGATCTTGCCTTCCGTTGATTTGATCATCGATAAAGTAATTCCTAACAATATTGTTATTGGAAGCATTAAAATTGAAACTCAAATTATCGGTCACAGCATAATTTAAGGCATACTGAAAATCGAAGGTATAGTTTCTTCGGTAAAGCTCATCAATGCCAATATTGTTTCCAGTAAGTTCAACTTCCCTAAATTTTTGTTTGTTGAACTGGCGAATGATATCTGTATTTACAGAGAAACTTGTAGGCATCACATTTAAGTTGAAATCCTTAAGAATCTTCCAATATCTTCCAGTAAACAAGGAATCATTCTTCTTGAAAGGCTCCACCTTCTTAGGTGTAAAATTATAATTGTAGTTCACCCCTGCCCTTACTCTTTGATCTAAGGAATTCTCAATCTCAAAGTCGCGGTGTTCAACTTTATTATAAGAATAGTTGAAAGTCAAGTTCTCTGGATCGTACACATGCGGTTTTGCCTCGGCTGCCCTTTGCTTTTTCACACCAATAAAATTAATGCTCTTACGTCTTGTGTAATCTTCAGATTGTTCTCTTATCTGTTTTTTCTCTTCTTCTGAAGTGGCCGCATCCAATCGTGATTCCAAAGTAAGGTCATTATAATACTGATCGTATTTTGGTGTAATCAATTCCTCTTCCTGCCCATAGTTGAACGGCACTTGAATACCCCATTTCTTAGGTAACAATTGTCCAAGATTTACATTGGTCACTACATTGTACTGCTGAACATCTTCCCTACTTCTTTCATTTGGTCTTTGCTCTACCGAACCAAAACCAGAGGTACTTTGTCTACCTGTAGCACTCACATTGGCAAAATCTGCCACGTTACCATCCACGCCTACCACGGCAGCCCAACCACCTTCATTATGTAAATCGGATAGACGTAATTCATTAAACCAAACCTCTCCACACACATCATAACCTGAACCTCCTGTTTGGGCAGATGTAATATTTTTTAAACCTACCATCAACACTCTAATGTCTCCGAAATTAGGGTTACCTTTAATGGCGATACGCTGTTGTCCAGATGTATATTCTGAAAATTCAGATACTGGGTTTTCACTCACCGAACCATCAATAACATCATAGAATGTTGGATCGTCATTACTTAAAGTTCCGTCAAAAATTCCTTTAGACTTGATTTGTTGCAATAGCTCCAATGGCAAGTTGATTTCGTTTTCCTCTGGCCACACTGCAGTTGCAGAAATTCCTCCAGAAGACACCTGCAATGGTACTTCAATTTGATAGAAGTTATCCGTGAAATCGTTACCCATTCTAATAAATCCGACCAAATCGTTATCATTCAAGGTACCAGACTCCCCATTTTCAGCATGCATAAACATTCTCAGTTTTTTATACTGACGCATGTCTATATTAATGTTTTTGAATACCCCTTTGGAATCTGTAGCTTCCAATTGACAAGTCTTTACAACTAGAGATTGCTCATTTTGACGAACGATATTATTGTTGTTGTTCAACTCTTCCAATTCCACACCAGGAGGCAACACATAATTCCCTTCATTCTCTTGAAGTCCAACAACACCTGTACTGAATTCTAAGTTCGGGCTTTCATTGGTAGGGTCATTATCCAAATCTCCAGTAAAACGACGCCAATCGCTACGTACCAAATCCAAAGTTGCGAAACGTAATACCGTTGGTTGGGTAAATTCCTTTAAATACATACGGGCAAAACGCACCGATCTAATATCGGTAATTCCCCCTACGGCAACTCTATCAGACGCGTTGATAGGAATTCTAAATTGATACCAAACCACTTCTCTGGTTTCACCGTTAGGCAAGGTTACTTCTCGGGTTTTGATATCGTTGATTTTTTCGTTGTTCTCGTTTAAAGTGGAAGGCTTAATATCAATGTTATACTCAAAATAACTATTGATCGTGTTCATGGTATTATCTCTGTTGATGTCCTCTACATCTGGCTGAGTAGTTGAACCTCTATTTGTATCAGTAAACGTTTCAGGTGAATTTCCTTCGGTACCATTATACTTTTTATAGCGCTCAAAAATATCTCCTTCCGTATTTAGGAAGTAAGTATAGTTATCCTTCGCAGGGTCTTCCCCAAAGTTTCCAGCTACACCCAACTCACTCAACATTTGGGCTTCTTCAATATCGTCGTAACCGTCATACCCAACATCTTGGTTGGTACGCTCCTGACCTGTTGTGGCAAATGTGTAAATCAAAGATTGGTTCTGCGGCACTACGTAAGGCTTGTCAACAGACAAGTTGTTCTGAAGAAAGTCAATATTCCCATCTTCTGGCAATCCATTCTCAAATTGCTTTTTACCATCCTTAAGAATGTCCTCAGAAATATTCCCAAGGTTGATACTTAAAGTTCCTCCTGGGTTTGATGGGTTGTCCAAGAATGGATCCTGAACCCAGAATTCAATGTATTCTACGTTCGCCTGCTCAAAATCGGTTGAAGTAATCTGTCTAGTAATCCCCGCCCAAGAATTAATTGGATTGTCCAATTCACCATCGGCAGCAGAAGCTTCAAAGTTGTATGGTCCACGCTCCGAAGGATAGTAAGCCAAATCCAAGGTGTAGATTACCGTACTTTGCCCTTGCACCAAATCTACTTGAGGGAATACTTCATCTATAAATACCCTTCTCGTATAAAGGTTAGAAATATCGTCATCGTTAATTCCGGTAGGTCTCTGCGTACTATAGAAAATAGGGTCAATGGTATACCAGTTCAAAAAGGCACGGTCAAAACCATTTTGTAGCCCATTGTCGTCTTCTCCACCAAATCCGGGATAATTGCGTCCTAGTCCAACAGGTCTACTCGACAGGTACCATGTCAACGGCGACAATAAATCGATGGCACCTTGTGTTCCTTCAAAATCGTCAACATAGGAAGTCGCTTCGTTATTGAAATCGGTTCCCTTTGGGGCTCCAGGCAATAAATAAGCAAACTCTCCCCTTACCGACATATTGGATGGCACATCCGTATCAATGTTTGGCAACTTGTTAACCATCCTAGTCAAAAATGGCACTTCGGTAGAATAGTTCCCATTCAATCCTAAAATAGTATTGTTGATTGGCTCCGAATTATAGTTGGCCTTTTGGGTAATTGGACGCTCACTTAAATTCAAGAAAGTTCCTCCCAACACAAAATTCTCATTGAATTGATGCTCCACATTCACCCCTGCAAAGCGTCTTGTCTGTTGCCCAAAAACGGCATTGTTTTCAACAGATACATTGATAGGCGTATTAGATGCCTTTAAAGCCTCATCCAAAATTTGAACACGCCCCAATTGGTAGTTCACCGTATAGTCAATTCCTTCAACCAACACACGTCCCCCGGCAGTTACCACTACCGAACCTCTTGGTACATTAAAAGCCCCTAATGGAATACCATCCCCTCCAGAAGATTTAAATCGTCCTTTAAGTTGGAACTTGTTCTTTTCAGACTCGTCCAAGGCCGCCGTTTTGGTTTGCTTATAGAGAATGTCGTATACATATTTCTCCTGGTTGGGGTTAGTATACGTATCCTGTTCGTAATCTGCATCGTTGTTGTTAGGGTTGTTGTCATCATCCAAGACATCAAACAGGTAACGTCCAAAAGGCTCCACTTTGGTGAAGATGATTTTTCCATTTTGTGTCAATACGGTTAGCCCTGGCACAAAATCGAAGAACCCATCCCCATCAAGTTGTGGATCATTATTGTAATTCAATCGGTCTAAGTGGAATAACCTAATTAAAGGGGTTTCACTTATTGCTGTATCGTCTGTTGGATCTGTCGTGTTGTTATGGAATGGCGGAAAAGTAGTTCCGTCCACCGGTAAAATGTAGTTGACAGGAGAAGCTTCCGTGTAAAAAATGTTCAGTTTAAAATCTTCCTGACTCAATTGATATGCTCCAGTATCGTAGATGTTTTTCATCATCAAGTCCCAAACAGGCTGCTCCACATTGGTAACGGCACTCTTAAGCATTTTTAAAACAAGCCCCTTATTACTAACAATTTGATTTTCAGATCCTGAATCTTGACTAACTTCTGTAGCTTCCACGCCATCATTGGCAAATTCACCAACTTGGTAGACCTGGTTTCCAACCGTATATTGGAAAGCGACTGCTAACACTTCATCGTTCAGCAATCTTTGGTTTAAGGAAATGTACCCCAATTGTGTATTCAAAATATAGTCAGACCCCTGCTGAAGCTTCTTGGCATTTTCCAATTTACCAAAATCGAAACCTTCATTCGCAGGTGTTAAAATACCTTGTTCAACCGTGGTGATATCCCTTACCGCATCGGTTAACTGTGACCCCGCACCTCCAATATTTAAAGGGTCGAAATCGTTGTTTCCGTTATCTGGATATGCTCCTCCAGGCACATTCACAAATCCAGCTGGTGGGGTAGCAAGCCCAATAATATCGGATTCTCCCAAATCTTGGAAGGCCACAATATTTCTAACATTATCCGTTTGATTGCTTCTGTTGGTTACCCAAACTTCAATCCTGGTAATTTGAATATTGTTGTTGATGTATGGATATCTATTTAAGGCCTCATCGTAGTGTTCCCTAAAATATTGAGACAAGAAGAAGTGGCGATTTTCATCATAGTCCCTTGCAAAGAATTCAAATTCTTCCAAAGTACCTCCACCTTGTGCCACTACGGACTGCGATTGTGATTTTTGCTCAGAGAATACAGCGGTTACGGTAGTTTTTCCAAATTGTAATTCGGTTTTTACCCCAAATAAACTCTGCGCTCCCGTAATCAAGGAACTATTTAAAGGCATGCTCACATTACCCACCTCAATTTTTCTGATGATATCATCTTCGGTAGGCGTGTATTCCAATTTTATCAAGTTCTGGAAATCAAAGGTAGATTCGGTATCATAATTGGCGGTTACCTGAAGTCTTGTCCCTACTTTTCCCAATAAACTCAAACTAATCCTTTGGTCAAAATCAAAAGTAAAGTTGCTTCTGTTCCTTGGAGAAAACGTTGGGTTGTCCTGCTTTGTGTAGAGTACCCCCAAATCCATTTCTACCGATCCTTGAGGCACTACTTCAATAGTATTTCCTCCAAACACCGATTCAAAAAAGCCGGAATTCACATAAAATTCTGGCAAGAGATTTTTTTGTTCTTCTTCACTCCCCTCTTTTTTACCTTCTGCCGCATCAATTTTCTGTTTGTAATATCCCTTTTGCTGTTCCTGCAAGACCAATTTATAATATTCTGCAGGCGTTAATATAATGGGGTAATTAATGTTGAATTTCCCCACTTTTTCAGTGTAAATGTAACGGTCTGTTACAGGGTCATAAGTATATTTTGAAACAATGCTATTGGGATTGGGAAGTGTCATCCTTCCCATGGAAAAACCTGTTTTGGTTGTATCTTGTTCTTCTGGTTCCTGCGCGAAACCGAAAAGGCTAAAGAGCATTACGATACTAAAAAGCAGGTATGATCGGGTTGAAATAGTATAAATCGGGTTATTTGTACTCAAATCTCTATTATAATTTTTTTAAAGCTTCCTTGATAAGGCTTTCCACACTCGCATCTGGTTGGTCTGAAATGATCTTGTCTACCACCTTTTCAGCCTGCTTCTTATTAAATCCTAGAACTTCTAATGCTGATAACGCTTCATCCTTGTTGGTATTGCTTTGAGGCGCCGAAAGTTCATCAATATCATAGACTTTCAAAATTTTATCTTTCAAGTCCAAAATAACTCGTTGTGCTGTTTTGGCTCCAATTCCCTTTATAGACTGTATCAAGGCCACATCTCCAGTAGCGATTCCCTCCCTAACTTGTTTTGGGGTTAAGGAAGATAACATCGTCCTTGCCGTATTGGCCCCAATCCCGCTTACAGAGATCAACAAACGAAAAATCTCTCTTTCAGAAATAGAAGAAAACCCATAAAGGGTATGGGCATCTTCCCTTACCTGTAAATGGGTATATAACTTCAAATTTTCTTGATCTGGAATTTTCGAATAGGTATGTAAAGAAATATGGAGTAGGTAGCCCACTCCATTACAATCTATGGTGACATCGGTTGGATTCTTTTCAACAAGTTTCCCCTGAATATGTGTAATCATTAAATAGCCTCATTTAAACCTCTCAAATGTAATAAAATTATTTACAATGAGAGGAGGTTACTTTTCTTCTGACGCCTTGAGTTCCTGCTCCCTTTTTTCTTTTTGCTGGGCATCGATAACTGCTATGGCCGTCATGTTTACAATCTCATCCACACTGGCCTCCAATTGCAAAATGTGCACTGGTTTGCGCATCCCCATCATGATAGGCCCAATGGAATCTGCTTGGTTAAGCTCCTTCAAAAGTTTATAGGTGATATTGGCCGCTTCAAGATTCGGAAAAATAAGTGTATTTACCTTTTTACCAGCCAATTTTGAAAACGGAAATATATCCTGCAACATTTCACTGTTCAGAGCAAAGTCTGTTTGCAATTCTCCGTCAACAATTAAATCTGGGTAATATTTATGAAGATACTCTACGGCATCTCTTACTTTAGTGGTACGTTCATTTTTGGAGGAACCAAAGTTGGCATAGGAAATCATGGCCATGACTGGCTCCATTCCAAACATTTTCACAATTTTAGCCGTCATTTGGGCAATCTTCGCCAAATCTTTTGAAGACGGATCCATATTGATTGCGGTATCACTCAAAAACATTGGGCCACGGCGTGTCATCATTAAGTTGGTTGTAGCAACGCGGGTAGCGCCTTTGGCCATACCAATAAGTTCCAGCATAGGCTTAACAACCGAAGGATAACTACGTGAATACCCAGAAATAAGGGCATCGGCATCGCCTTCGTTTACCATCATTGCCGCAAAATAATTGCGTTCGCGCATTACTTTTTGTGCAGAATACAAAGTCACCCCTCTGCGTTTGCGCTGTTGCCAATAGACCTCGGCATATTTATTTAGGCGACCTAACTCCTCATCCGACTTTGGATCGATGATTGGCACGTCAGCATCAAAATCGATCTCTAGCTTTAGCTTTTCAATCTCTTCCCTACGCCCTAAAAGTATTGGAAAGGCAATCCCTTCTTCGTGGGCAATTTGTGCTGCTTTCAACACATCCAATTGATCTGCCTCTGCAAATACCACACGCTTCGGATTCATTTTGGCGCGATTCAACAATAATCGAACCACTTTATTATCCGAACCTAAACGCTCCATTAGTGATTCTTTATATTTATCCCAATCGATAATAGGTTCTTTGGCAACACCACTATCCATAGCAGCTTTTGCTACAGCTGGCGGTACTTCTGCAATTAATCTTGGATCGAATGGCTTTGGAATAATATATTCCCTACCAAAAGCCAAACGAGTTTCACCATAGGCTATATTTACTTGTTCTGGTACCGGTTCTTTGGCCAATTTTGCCAAAGCCACTACGGCAGCCATTTTCATTTCTTCGTTTATTTTTGTAGCACGCACATCCAAAGCTCCCCTAAAAATAAATGGAAACCCAAGCACATTGTTTACTTGGTTAGGATGGTCACTACGTCCTGTGGCCATGATAATATCGTCTCTTGTATCAATGGCCAAATCATAAGCAATTTCAGGATCTGGATTGGCCATCGCAAACACAATAGGATCGCTTGACATTGATTTCAACATCTCTGGCGAAACAATATCGGCAGTAGAAAGCCCAATAAATACATCGGCATCTACCATAGCTTCGTCAAGGGTATCAATGGCTCTATGTGTCGCGAATTCGGCCTTTTCAGGAGTTAAATTTGTACGATCCTTTCTAATTACACCTTTACTGTCCAACATCACCATGTTTTCAAGTTTGGCTCCACAAGCCTGATACAATCTAGAACAGGAAATAGCAGCTGCTCCAGCCCCACTGATTACAATTTTAACTTCTTCTATTTTTTTCTCTGCCAGTTCCAAAGCATTGATTAATGCTGCTGCAGAAATAATAGCCGTTCCATGCTGGTCATCGTGCATCACCGGAATATCCAACTCTTCCTTTAGGCGACGCTCTATTTCAAAAGCTTCTGGCGCTTTGATATCTTCAAGGTTGATACCTCCAAAAGTAGGCGCTATGTTTTTTACCGTTTGGATAAATTCGTCAATATTTTCAGTGTTTACCTCAATATCGAACACATCGATATCTGCAAATATTTTAAACAACAATCCTTTACCTTCCATCACGGGTTTGGAAGCTTCTGGGCCAATATTACCTAGTCCCAAAACGGCTGTTCCGTTGGAAATTACAGCTACCAAATTTCCTTTGGCGGTATATTTATAAACGTTATCTGTTTTTTTAGCGATCTCTAAACATGGTTCCGCTACTCCAGGGGAATAGGCCAAGGACAAATCTCTTTGACTGGCGTATTTTTTTGTAGGAACTACTTGAATTTTTCCAGGAGTTGGCTTGGCATGATACACCAAAGCCTCACGGCGTTTGCTTTGTTTACTCATATAAAATTTGGATTAATATGAATTACAAATGTAATAATCCTGTAGATGAAACTCTAATCTTTTAGAAACTGAATATTTCTTTTTAATCCAGTCAACTTAGTACGCTTAACTGCAGACTTTTTAAAGACTTTGTTGAAGGTTTCTTCGGTGATTTCCTCCCAATCTTTTTTGGTCATGGAGAGCAAATCTGGATGAGGATTGAAAAGCGGCTCACTGTGAGGTTTTGAAAATCGGTTCCAGGGACAGACGTCTTGGCACACGTCGCAGCCAAACATCCAATGGTCAAATTTCCCTTTGAATTCTGTAGGAATATTGTCTTTCAGTTCAATAGTGAAGTAGGAAATGCATTTACTGCCATCTACCACGTAGGGATTGACAATGGCTTCCGTAGGACAGGCATCGATACAAGCGGTACAACTTCCACAATGATCGGTTGTTGGCGCGTCATATTCCAACTCAAGGTCTACAATCAGTTCTGCAACAAAATAGAAGGATCCTACTTGTTTGGTGAGGAGATTGCTATTTTTTCCAATCCATCCCAAACCAGATTTGGCGGCCCAAGCCTTATCGAGAACAGGAGCAGAATCTACAAAAGCACGTCCATTGACTTCGCCAATCTCTTCATTTATAAACTCAAGTAATTGTTTTAATTTATCCTTGATGACAAAATGATAATCGGTTCCGTAAGCATATTTGGATAACTTAAAGGAGGTATCTTCCTGTGTTTTTTCGGGGAAATAATTCAACAGTAAGGAAATGACACTTTTACTTCCTTCAACCAGCTTTGTAGGATCCAAGCGCTTATCGAAATGGTTTTCCATATAACGCATTTCACCATGCATGTTACTGTTAAGCCATTGTTCCAATCGAGGAGCTTCGTCTTCCAAAAACCCAGCCCTACTGATGCCACAGGACAAAAAACCAAGTCGTTTTGCTTCGTCTTTAACACTTTTTGTATAGGATTGTAGGGGTTTCATTTGGCCAATGTACAGCGAAAAAACTAAACAATAAAGCCGACCTAAGTCGGCAATATCATTTATTATTTAAAAGTCTATCTGTATTAACTCATTCTAGTTACCATAAGGTCCACTTGCAATATCCTCAACAGACCAAATTTCTCCATCCCGAGTTACAACGTAAGCTGTATTTTTTACAATTTCGAGAGATGTTGGTCTATCTAAACCTGTGGCTATTTCGCTAAACGTTCCATCTTGATTGGCCTTAACCAAAGCTCCCGTATTTTCAAAAGCTTCGGATCCTTCTCCAAGACCATTCCATGTCCCTTGGGAAAGCGCAAACAGACTTTGGCCAAGACCAAACTCTACATCCACCAACATAGAAGCTCCTGAAGCTACCGGCGGTGCATAAGTGGAATTTTCCGTAAAATAAACCACCTTGCCATCTTCTGGATAATGAGGCACTGGGCCAGTCTCTGCCATATAAATTTTGTTGCCAGAAACTGCCAAGCCTGTAGGAACAATATTAGGAAAGGCTCGCATTTCTGTAATCTCTCCTGAAGTGGTGACATGCAATACCCGATTGTGATGCCCATCGGTTACCAAAAAACCTCCTTTGTAAGTTTCTATGGCATATTGCACGCCCATCGGTAAAAAGTAGCTTGTGTTTGGTGGATTTGCTTCGGAAAATGCTCCGAGATCCGCAATCACTGTAAAGCTATTTGGGCCATCGATTCTATAAATTCCAACCACATCGGGAGTCCCGAAAAAAGGTCCAACTAAAGACACTATCACGTAGCCTGTTCCTCCAATAAAGGCAATGTCCATGGCACCTCCTATACCAACGGCAGGTATCATCGTTGGGAAGCCACTGGCAAATGTTGTTTTCTCCCAAGTTTTTAAATTAAATCGAGAGATTTCTCCCGTAAGGGTTTCAGTTACGAATAAATCTCCACCAGGTCCAATGGCACTTCCTGCACCACCAACAATTCCCTCATACATCATTTGGGGAGTCCCTGGACTGGAGGCCGCTTTTGAAGATGAAGCAGACAAAACCGATTCAGTTTCCTCATCTGTTAGTTCATTGGAACTGCACGAAAACAGCAATCCAAGTAGCACCAAAAAAGAAATAAGCTTGGTTACAGAGAGGATAGGGTTCTTAAAAAAATAAACTGGAGCTTTTAGTGAAAGGCATTTGGTTAACATAATGATACGTTTTAAAGTTATACTTATTGCTATCAATCAGTACCAAGTGGCTTTAGAGAGTATTTAAAAAATTAAAAATGAATTACTAAAATTACGTATAAAGTTCAGAACCGACTATCATAAATCCTCCAACAACTTGTAATTTTCAATCATTTACTTGAAAATCAACAATCCTTAATATAGTATGGCTTCGTGCTTAAGCTTCTTAAAGATTAGGATAAAACGCCATTTCAACATCCACCGGTTTTAAAGTGATGAGCGGATTGATTTTCACCTTGGATTTGTTTGTGGAAATGTCAAATTTTTGAAGAATGGCATTAATGGCCAGTATCATTTCAAACATGGCAAAATTGTTCCCAATACACAAACGAGGGCCAGTGCCAAAAGGCATATATGCAAAAGCTGTTGATTTTCTATTTTCCTCTGAAAACCTATCTGGATTGAACACTTCTGGAGTATCCCAATACATTGGGTTTCGGTGCATTTCATAGATAGAAACGCCTAGCAAGGTTCCTTTTTTGATATGAAATTCTCCTAAAGTATCATCTTCCAAAGCTACCCTATCGGTAATCCAAGCTGATGGGTATAAACGCATGCTCTCTTCAATACATTGTTTGATGTATATAAGTTTTGGCAGAACATCAAAAGCTTGGGTAGCATCCGTGATAGGCAATGAATTGGCTTTTGCCCTTGCTAGCTCCTTAGGATTTGTAGCCAATAAAAACAACGTAAAGGTCAAGGCATTGGCTGTAGTTTCATGGCCTGCCACAAACAAAATCAAAATTTCATCAATGAGTTGGTTGTTACTCATGTGTGAACCATCTTCATATTCTGCCTTCAACAGCATGTCTAACAAGTCATCATGCTGTTCCTTTGACGCTCTTCGTTGGACAATTATATTTTCAATAATCTCCCTACTCTCTTTAACCAACTTCTGGTGATATTTCATATCCCCTTTTAAGTGATACCACAAACGTTTGTGGGGTTGGCGTATTTCCTTAACAATGAAGTTTTGAAGTTCGGCAATGATAAACTGAAGTCGGTTTAGGGTATTTTGATCGGCAGAAAAATTAAAAAGTGATTTGGCAACCACTTCAAAAGCCAAGGTATTCATTAACGGATATAGAGCTTCCATTCTATCTATTGGAAAACTGTTTACCTGCTCATCGATGGTTCTATCAATAATGGCCACCAACTGTTTCAATTTATCCTTATGAAATGCCGGTTGGATCAACCGTCGTTGCTTTAGCCAATAACTTCCCGTAGAAGTCAGTAGTCCATACCCCACATATTTCGAAAGAAACTGGGTTTGCAGTTTTGATTTCTCATACAGCTTGTGTTGCTTCTGCAGAATATGCTTCGCAATCTTTGCATCTTTGGTCAAGATAATTGGTGAATTGAAAGGCGTTTTGATGCTAAACGATTCTCCACTAGCCTTAAACATTTCCTTATGGAATGGAATTGGGTTCTTGGCAATTTCAGATGACTTCAGCACAAAATTTAAAAAAGAAACCTTATTGGGATATGTGTACTTAGTCATGAAAATCAATTTGAGGAAATGTAAAATCTTTTAAAATAATCCCCCTTGAATACCCCCTTTAACTCTCCCAAGATGTTTATAGGCCAATTCAGTCACTTCCCTCCCTCTTGGGGTTCGAATGATAAAGCCTTGCTGAATCAAAAACGGTTCATAGACCTCTTCAATGGTTTCTCCACTTTCACTTACTGCCGTTGCCAAAGTGGTAATTCCAACAGGACCACCTTTAAACTTATCGATAATGGTGGTCAAGATCTTATTATCCATTTCATCGAGTCCGTGGGCATCCACATTAAGCGCTTTTAAGCTAAATTTGGCAATTTCTATATCAATCCTACCATTTCCCTTTATTTGCGCAAAATCACGTACCCTACGCAGCAATGCGTTGGCAATACGAGGTGTTCCTCTACTCCTACCTGCAATCTCTATAGCCGCTTCCATAGAAATTGGCACATTTAAGATATTGGCACTACGTTCAACAATGGTAGATAACAATTCCGTAGAATAATATTGAAGTCTACTGCTAATACCAAAACGGGCACGCATAGGCGATGTCAACAATCCAGATCTTGTAGTGGCACCTATAAGTGTAAATGGATTTAAGTTAATTTGAACGGTTCTGGCATTAGGGCCAGATTCTATCATGATATCAATTTTATAATCCTCCATGGCCGAGTACAGATACTCTTCCACAATAGGACTTAAACGGTGGATTTCATCAATAAACAATACATCCCTCTCATCTAAGTTGGTCAACAAACCGGCAAGATCGCCAGGCTTGTCCAAAACGGGACCAGAAGTCACCTTGATACTTACCCCAAGTTCATTGGCTAAAATATGGGCCAAGGTCGTTTTACCAAGACCCGGAGGGCCATGAAACAAGGTATGGTCTAAAGCATCACCTCTAAGGTTGGCTGCCTTTACAAAAATCTTGAGGTTTTCCAACACTTGATCCTGCCCTGTAAAGTCATCAAAGGACAGGGGGCGCAAGGCCTTTTCAACATCCATTTCCTCTGGGGAAAAGTGTTCATTGGAGGGGTTTAAATTGTCATTCATATAAAAGCAAAGATAAACAAAAAGCCTTTCTGAAAACTCAGAAAGGCTTGATATGATTTATAAGAAATGAATTCTCTTAGTGTTGTAATTCTTCTTCTCCGTCCATTAATGGAACGTTTTGAGGTACGAAATCCGCCTCGTGACCTGGCTTACTGTAATCGTATGCCCAACGGTGTACGTGAGGAATTTCACCTGGCCAGTTTCCGTGAACGTGCTCTACTGGAGTAGTCCATTCAAGGGTGTTGGATTTCCATGGGTTTTGTTCAGCTTTCTTACCAAAGAACATGCTACTAAAGAAGTTGTACAAGAATACCAACTGGAACGCTCCACCAATTAAAGCAAACACAGTAATTACTACGTTTACGTTTGCTAAATCGTCAAACAATGGGAAGTTAGAGTTCGTATAGTAACGTCTTGGTAAACCTGCCATTCCGATAAAGTGCATTGGGAAGAATACTCCATAAGCACAGATAGCAGTAATCCAGAAATGGATATAACCCAAGTTTTTGTTCATCATGCGTCCAAACATTTTTGGATACCAGTGGTAGATACCAGCAAACATACCATACAATGCAGAGATTCCCATTACCAAGTGGAAGTGAGCCACTACGAAATATGTATCGTGAACGTTAATATCCAAAGCACTATCCCCTAAGATGATTCCGGTAAGACCTCCAGTAATGAACGTAGATACCAAACCAATAGAAAACAACATAGCAGGGTTCATTTGTAAGTTACCCTTCCAAAGTGTCGTGATATAGTTGAATGCCTTTACAGCCGATGGAATTGCAATCAATAATGTTGTAAAGGTAAATACCGACCCTAAGAATGGGTTCATACCTGATACGAACATGTGGTGACCCCATACGATGGTTGATAAGAATGCAATTGCCAAAATTGACACTACCATGGCACGGTAACCAAAGATAGGCTTACGTGAGTTGGTAGAGATAATTTCTGAAGTAATCCCCAATGCAGGTAACAATACGATGTATACCTCAGGGTGACCTAAGAACCAGAACAAGTGCTCGAACAATACTGGAGAACCTCCTTGGTAATGCAATACTTCACCTTGGATAAAGATATCAGATAAGAAGAATGATGTTCCAAAACTTCTATCCATGATCAATAACAAAGCTGCAGATAATAATACCGGGAATGAAATAATACCGATGATAGCAGTTACAAAGAAAGCCCAAATAGTCAACGGTAGACGTGTCATAGACATTCCTTTTGTACGCAAGTTGATAACAGTTACAACATAGTTCAAAGACCCTAACAAAGAAGAAGCGATGAAAATAGCCATAGCTACCAACCAAAGTGTCATACCTGCTCCAGAACCTCCTTGTGCCATTGGCAATGCAGAAAGTGGCGGGTAGATAGTCCATCCTGCTGCAGCTGGACCAGCTTCAACAAACAAAGACAATACCATGATAACACTTGACAAGAAGAACAACCAGTAAGATACCATGTTAAGGAATCCTGAGGCCATATCTCTTGCTCCAATTTGCAATGGAATTAACAAGTTACTGAACGTACCACTCAAACCAGCAGTTAATACAAAGAATACCATGATGGTTCCGTGAATAGTAACCAAAGCCAAATAAATATCGGCATCCATAACACCGTTAGGTGCCCATTTTCCTAATAATGCTTCAAAAAGAACATTAGGTTCTTCCGGCCATGCAATTTGCATACGGAACATAAGCGACATAACAATTCCGATAATTCCCATGATAGTACCTGTAATCAAGTACTGCTTGGCAATCATCTTATGGTCCATACTAAAGATGTACTTAGTTACGAAAGTCTCTTTATGATGATGCCCGTGATCGTCGTGAGCGTGAGTATCTGCGTGTGCTGACATAATCTTATATCGTTTTAATCTTTTTTAGTTAGCTGTTATAGTATTCTTAAAAGTTGCTTGTTCCTTAATCCAAGCATCATATTCCTCTTGTGTTTCCACAATGATCTTCATTTGCATATTGTAGTGAGATTTTCCACAAATCTTGTTACACAATAGCAAATAATCAAATTCATAAGGATCTAAAGCTTCATCGCCACCAGCAACTAACTCTTTACTTTTCTCTGTTCTAATGTCGTTGATGTTTTTCACTTTATCAACGATATCTGGGTTTTGACGCATTTCAGCAGTCGTGATCGTTGGAGTGAATGCAAACTGAGTAATCATACCAGGAACACAGTTCATTTGTGCTCTAAAGTGTGGCATGTAGGCAGAGTGCAATACATCCTGAGAACGCATTTTAAACAATACAGGTTTTCCAACCGGTAAGTGCAATTCTGTAGTGATCACATCGTCTTGAGCATTTGGATCTGCTTCGTCCAAACCAAGGATGTTGGCACGGTCGTTATCAATCAATCTTACGTTAGCCATACCCAATACATTGTCTTGACCAGCGTAACGTGCTTTCCAGTTAAACTGTTGTGCATACAATTCAACTACTAAAGGATCGGCATCTTCATCTACATTCATAATGCTTGTCCAAGTGAACAAACCGTAGATAATCAAACCTGCTAAAGTAATTACTGGAATAATAGTCCAGATAGCTTCCAATTTGTTGTTATCTGCATAGAATAAAGCCTTTCTTCCTTTTTCACCTTTGTATTTAAAGGCAAAGTAGTGTAATAAGAACTGAGTAATGGTTTGTACGATAAAGATAATTACCAATGAAATGGTCATTAAGTTATCGATTTGTGGTCCGTGTTCTGAGGCAGAATTGGACAATAATGGTAAGTCTCCCCATTTAACGATACTCACGATCGTTATAACATAAATGAAGACTAAGAAACCTATCATTAAATAGCCATTAAGTTTGTTGTCCTTATCATCGGCAATTTGAGAATTTGAAGCACCCACTTGGGCCAAATCAAATATCTTCACCATTTGCCAAATTGCAATAGCTATAAATAGTACTATTATAATTGTTAAAAAAGCAGTCATTGTCGTTTCTCTTCTTTATTTAGTTATATTAATAATGGAAATGTTCACTCTCTTTGATGTATGGATTTCCTTTGGCCAATAAAGGTGCTTTTGTCAAGGCGGTAAATACCACAAAGATGAACAATCCACCAAATAACAATATTGAACCAATTTCTGGAATTCCAATAAACCATCTGTCTCCTACAGTTGCCGGCATGATCATGTTGAAGATATCTAGGTAGTGACCTGCAAGGATAACTACACCAGCCATAACAACAAACCAAGGAATACGTTTGTAATCACTGTTCATTAACAATAATAATGGGAACAAGAAGTTCATGGCAACCATACCTAAGAACGGTAATTTGTAATCCTCTAAACGAGTTACGAAGTAAGTTACCTCTTCTGGAATGTTAGAATACCAAATCAACATGAACTGAGAGAACCATAAGTATGTCCAGAAAATAGAAATACCGAACATGAATTTAGCTAAGTCATGCAAGTGGCTATCATTTACAAATGGCAATAAACCTTTGTTTTTAAGATAAAGTGTAATCATAGCAATTACGGTAATGGCACTTACAAACATACTAGCAAACACATACCATCCAAATAATGTAGAGAACCAGTGAGGGTCAACACTCATGATCCAATCCCAAGACATCATAGATTCTGTGTAGATGTAGAATACTAAGAACGCTGCAGAAATACGGAAAGACTTTTTGAAGTTTTTGTTATCATCGGCATTATCCTGGGCAATAGAAAATTTACGAGCAAAGTGACGGTATAGAGACCATCCTGCAATAAAGATAAATCCTCTAATAGCAAAGCCCCAAGTGTTCAACCATCCCGCTTTACCTTGGATCAATTTATCGTTAGCTACAACTTCAGGATCCATCCATACAAATAGATTGTAGTGCCCAATAGTTCCAGAGGCTACACCAATCAATACTACGATTATTGCTCCAGGTAATAAATAGGCCGTTATACCTTCCATCACTCTGAACAATACTGGAGACCAACCTGCTTGAGCTGCAAACTGGATAGCATAAAACGCCAAAGCTCCAAGTGCAATCATCATAAAGAAGAAGGCTGCTACGTAAAGCGCAGACCAAGGTCTGTTGGCAATTTGGTGTTGCACATGCTCTATATGCTTTTTATGTGCATCTTCATGGTGAACTTCTTCACCTGCATGTCCTTCAGCTGCATGTGTGTCATGTGAAGCTGCAGGTGCTACATGAGCTGCTTCGGCATCATGTCCTCCACCGTGGTGGGCACTTTCAGCAGCAACTATGGCTTCTACCTCTTCAAAAGATTTATGAGATGTCATAAAACCAATAACAACTCCTATCGCTCCGATAATCATTAATGCGATAGAGAATGTCTTTAATCTATTTGAGAATGTGTACATGTCTTTATATAATCTTTATCAATCTTATTTTTCTAATTTCGCTTTTAGGTCTAAAACGTAAGCAACTACATGCCAACGCTCTTCCTCACTTAACTGATTGGCATATGAACCCATCGCATTTTTACCGTAGTATATAGTATGGTAGATACTACCTTCTGTGATCGCGCGTCCAGCATCGTCATATCTAGGGATACCCAATATCTTTTCACGCTTTACCAAGTTGCCTTGGCCATCACCTTTATTACCATGACAGATTCCACAGTAGATGTCGTATAGTTCTTTTCCTTTAGCCAAATCTACTTGAGTAGAATCCAAAGGACTCATTAAATTAGTTTTTGCTAGGGCATAGCCTTCCGCAGTGTTGTCAAAATCGAATGGTAAGTAACCTCTTGCCACGGATCCTTCTACAGGAACTTGAGCTTCCACTCCGTTTGCAAAGGCATCAGACTCTGAATAGGTCTCATATCCAACTGACTCGTACATGTTTGGCATAAACTGGTAGTTTGGTCTTGAATCTTTCTTACAAGACACAAACGCCACTGCTATAATTGATAAAACTGTTATTTTTATTAAGCCTTTCATCTGTAAATTTCTGTTTTTTATTGTCCTCAGATGCAACTCACAAAGCGTTTAAGAAACTTCCAAAACGCTTTGTTCATTTCATATTAATGTGCTTCGTCTTTGTTAACTATATTAATTTCTACTGCACCGGTTTCCTTAAGTAGTTGCTCCAATTCAGCTTCATTACCGTGAACTGAGATTTCCATTAAGAAATGGTCATCTGTAGTTCTTGGATCCGGGTTCTCAGCATTCTTGAATGGCCACATTCTACTACGTAGGTAAAACGTGATTACCATTAAGTGAGCTGCAAAAAATACAGTCAACTCAAACATGATAGGCACAAATGCAGGCATGTTTTCTATATAACTAAAACTAGGTTTACCACCAATGTTTTGTGGCCAGTCCTCGATCATGATGAAGTTCATCATAGTGATGGCTACCGTTAAACCAATACATCCGTAAATAAAAGCTGCAATAGCTATACGTGTTGGTGCCAATCCCATCGCCTTGTCTAGTCCGTGAACCGGAAATGGCGTATAAACTTCTTCTATATGATGTTTCTCAGCTCTTACCTTCTTCACTGCCGACATCAACACATCGTCGTCGGTATATATTGCGTGAATTACTTTTGATGAAGATTCCATATGCTGCAATTAGTTTTTAGAGTTGTTAACTTGACTTCCAGAAGTACGTGCGTCTGCTCCTGTTCCTACTAGGCTTTCACCTGCTTCTCTTATCTTCTTGTAACGCTCACCAGATGACTTCATGATCGTCTTAACCTCTGCCTGCGCAATTACTGGGAATGTTCTAGAGTATAACAAGAACAATACAAAGAAGAATCCAATAGTTCCGATAAAGATCCCTATGTCCACAAATGTAGGTGAGAACATTGTCCAAGAAGACGGAAGGTAATCTCTGTGCAATGAGGTCACGATAATTACGAAACGCTCAAACCACATTCCTATGTTCACCACAATAGAGATAAAGAAAGAGAACATGATGCTTGTTCTAAGTTTCTTGAACCACATGAACTGTGGAGAGAATACGTTACAAGACATCATCATCCAGTACGCCCAAGCGTAAGGACCTGTTGCTCTGTTCAAGAAGGCATATTGCTCATACTCCACTCCAGAGTACCATGCAATAAATAACTCAGTAATATAAGCCACACCTACGATAGATCCCGTAATCATGATTACGATGTTCATCAATTCGATGTGCTGTACAGTAATATAATCTTCAAGGTTACATACCTTTCTCATAATAATAAGAAGGGTATTTACCATCGCGAATCCAGAGAAAATCGCACCCGCAACGAAATACGGAGGGAAGATGGTCGTGTGCCATCCAGGAATCACCGATGTTGCGAAGTCAAACGATACGATGGTGTGTACAGAAAGTACAAGTGGCGTTGCCAAACCGGCCAATACCAAAGATACTTCCTCAAAACGTTGCCAGTCTTTAGCTCTACCAGTCCATCCAAAACTTAATAATGAATAAATTTTCTTTTGGAAAGGCTTCACCGCACGGTCACGGATCATTGCAAAGTCAGGTAATAAACCTGTCCACCAGAATACCAATGATACCGATAAATACGTTGAAATCGCGAATACGTCCCAAAGAAGCGGAGAGTTAAAGTTAACCCATAACGATCCAAATTGGTTTGGGATTGGCAATACCCAGTATCCTAACCATGGACGTCCCATGTGAATAATTGGGAACAATCCCGCCTGAACTACCGAGAAGATAGTCATCGCCTCTGCAGAACGGTTAATTGCCATTCTCCATTTTTGACGGAATAACAATAATACTGCAGAGATCAGAGTTCCTGCGTGACCAATACCTACCCACCAAACGAAGTTGGTAATATCCCAGGCCCAGCCCACAGTTTTGTTTAATCCCCAAGTACCAATACCTGTGGATACTGTATATAAAATACACCCGATTCCCCAAAGGAAAGCCACAAGTGAAATACTAAAAACTATCCACCATTGTTTGTTTGCTTTACCTTCAATTGGCTTGGCGATATCCACGGTTACATCGTGGTATGATTTCTCGCCTGTAACTAAAGGTCTTCTAATAGGTGCTTCGTAATGAGACGCCATAATCCTTTTATAATTATTTCTTAGTTTGTTTTATTATGCTTCTGTTGTGTTTCTCACCTTAGTTTGGTAGATCACGTTTGGTTTTGTTCCAATGTGCTCTAACAAGTGATACATACGGTTATCCGCTTTAAGGTGGGCTACTTTACTATCCTTATCATTGATATCTCCAAATACCATAGCGCCACTGCTACAAGCTGCAGAACATGCTGTTTGGAATTCACCATCCTTAATCACACGTCCATCACGTTTAGCGTCAAGAACAGTTTTTTGTGTCATTTGGATACACATAGAACATTTTTCCATAACACCACGAGAACGTACCACTACGTCTGGGTTCAATACCATACGACCTAAATCGTCATTCATATGATAATCGAATTCATCGTTTCCGTTGTAAAGGAACCAGTTGAATCGACGTACTTTATAAGGACAGTTGTTTGCACAGTAACGAGTACCTACACAACGGTTATAAGCCATGTGGTTTTGTCCTTGACGACCGTGTGATGTTGCCGCAACAGGACATACAGTTTCACAAGGGGCATGGTTACAGTGCTGACACATTACTGGTTGGAAAGCAACTTGTGGATTGTCGGCCGGATGCTCCATTTCTCCAAATCCTGTCAATGAACTTCCAAGTCCAGCTATATTATCTTTCTTCTCATTATCCCCTTCGAAAGAGTCTTCAGAAGAATAGTATCTATCGATACGTAACCAGTGCATATCACGGCTACGACGTACTTCTTCTTTACCTACCACAGGAACGTTGTTTTCAGCGTGACATGCAATTACACAAGCCCCACAACCTGTACAAGCGTTCAAGTCGATAGAAAGGTTAAAGTGATGCCCGATAGAACGATCGAACTCATCCCATAAATCAACATCTGGAGATGTTACAGGGGTTTCTTCGTGGTTCAAAGACACCATAGGAATAGCATTCCAGTGAGATTTATCTTTCGTATTGAAAATCTCTAAGGTAGTCTCCTTAACAATATCTCCACGTCCCATCAAGGTATTGTGCAACTGGATACATGCAAACTCATGCATTCCTGCAGCTGCAGCAACCGTTACATTTTGAACTGTATTGAAATCTTGGTATAAAGTAAAGGCGTTAACACCAGTCTTCATTTCTTCTTTCAATCCTTCAGTTCTACCGTAACCAAATGCTAAACCAACAGTTCCTTTAGCCTGTCCTGGTTGGATCAACACAGGAACATTCTTCAAGGTCGTTCCGTTTACGGTAACATCGGCATAACTACCATCCAAAGCTCCGGTAGCTACGTGTACGTTTTTCAAGTTTAAGCTTTCAGCATCTGCCTTGGATACCGTTAGGTAGTTATCCCAAGACACACGAGAAATAGGATCTGGAAACTCTTGCAACCATGGGTTGTTGGCCTGTTGACCGTCTCCCATTCCTGTTTTAGAATAGAATACCAATTCCATTCCTTGAGAAGTGGCACCTGCCAAAGCTCTTGCTGCGGCAGCTCCAGAAGTAGCTGTAGTAGTTTCTACAGTACCTTCTTCTTCTTTCTTAAGACCTAATCCTTCAGCAACATCTTCAATGATACCACCAACGAAAGTTTTGTCTTCGTGGTGAGCACCTTCTGGAGTTTCCACTACAACACTGTGGTTAGTGGTAAACACACCATCATGCAATGCTTGACTGAAAGAAGCTCCTCCTAATACACTCGTATTCCAAGTTTGCTTGATATAGTCGTGGTAAGTAGTTGCACTTCCATTCCACTTCAATAAAGCTTCTTGGAATTGTCTTGTGTCGAACAAAGGACGAATAGTAGGTTGTGTTAACCCGTAGTATCCCTTCTTCATTTCTACATCCCCCCAAGATTCTAAATAGTGAGGTGCTGCAGCGATATATTGTGCCAATGCAGAAGTTTCATCTTTCTTCAAAGAGAATGCAATTGACAAATCTGTTTGTTTTAATCCTTCAGCAAAATCAGCAGCATTAGGTAAGGTATACATTGGGTTTACACCACTCATGATGATAGCTCCAACTTTACCAGCTTTCATATCTGCTACCAAAGCAGCTACAGCCTTATCGTTACCTTGTCTAGTTTTGATAGTTGTTTTAGGATCATATGCTTTACTCTTCAAGTGGCTATTGATTTCCAATACCACAGTTTGAGCATTTACATCTTGAAGTCCTGTTACAACTACAGCATTAGCACCAGCGCTCTTAATTTGAGCAGCAGCATTTGCAACTGCTTGAGCAACGGCTTCTGGTAAGTCTACAGATACAGAGCCACCAACCAATAATGTATAAAGTTTTGCTAAAGCTTGTTTTTGTTGTGTAGGTGTTAATGGTACACGCTTGTCAGCGTTGGCACCAGTTAACGACATGTTTGATTCAAATTGAATATGTCTAGACATTTTACCGTGGTTAGGTACACGTCCTTTTGCATATCCGGAATCAAATCCTCCACCTTGCCAATCTCCTAAGAAATCCGCACCTATTGAAACAATAGTTGATGCTTTGGAAAAATCGTAGTTAGCAAGACCTCTTTCACCGTATTTAGCTTGGTAAGCATCTAATGCAGCAGATTCAGAAACCGCATCGTATTGCACGTGCTTAACGTTTCCAAACTTGGCAGCAAACTCAGCAATCAACGCAGAAGTAGAAGGACTGGCAAAGGTTTGAGTCAATAACACAATTTGTTTTCCAGAAGCTTTAACTTCATTAAGTTTTTGATTTGTTTGCGCATCAAATTCATTCCAAGTGATAGCCGCATCACCTTTCAATGGTCCTTGCACCCTTAAACTATCGTACAATCCTAAAACAGATGCGTTCACTCTTGCGTTGGCACTACCATTTACAGCAGCTAAAGCATTGTTTTCGATTTTAATTGGACGACCTTCACGGGTTTTAACTAAAACGCTTGCAAAGTCATATCCATCTGCAATGGTAGTTGCATAGTAGTTGGCAACACCAGGAATGATTTCCTCTGGTTGCACTACATAAGGGATAGACTTAATTACCGGCCCTTCACAGGCTGCCAATGAAGCAGCAGCTGTACTAAAGCCAACGTATTTTAAGAAATCACGACGTGTTGTAGAAGAACTCTCCAAGGAGGCCTTATCTCCTAAAAACTCATCAGTCGGGATCTCTTCAACAAATTCGTTTTGTTTTAGCGTCTCAACAATAGAGCTATTCTCGTTAAGCTCTTCAACACTTTTCCAGTATTTCTTGTTTGATGACATATTATATAATTGAATTACTTCTTAATAAATTAATAATGACACTTACCACATTCTAGACCACCCATTTGAGCAGCAGTAAGTTTTTCCACTCCGTACTTTTTAGACAATTGCTCATGGATTTTAGCATAGTACTCATTATCCTGAACTTTCACCTCTGTCTCTCTGTGACAGTTGATACACCAACCCATTGTTAAAGGAGCATGTTGGTACATTACTTCCATTTCTTCAACTGGTCCGTGACAAGTTTGACATTGGATTCCTCCAACAGAAACGTGTTGCGAGTGGTTGAAATATGCAAAATCTGGAAGATTGTGAATTCTCACCCATTTTACAGGTTGTGACTCACCAGTGTATTTTTGGTCAGCATCACTCCATCCTGCAGCTGCATATAGTTTTTGGATTTCACCATCGTAAAACTCTTTGCTGTGTTCTACGGTAGTTTCCCCGTTATATTCGTAAATAGACTTGTGACAGTTCATACAAACGTTTAGAGATGGAATCCCTGAAGTTTTACTTACACGAGCAGAAGAGTGACAGTATTTACAATCGATACCGTTGTCACCTGCGTGAATTTTGTGCGAGAAGTGAATTGGCTGCACTGGTTGGTATCCTTGATCTACACCTACTTGCATTAAGTAACCGTACACAAAGTAAGCACTAGCCAACAATAAAAAGATAGCAGTTACCAAAACCAAGAATTGGTTTTTAACAAAGGCTTTCCATAATGGCAATCTAGTTTCTCCACCAGTTACATCTACACCTTTAGCTTCAGCAAACTTGTTTAAGGTTTGTCTCACCAAAATCAAAGCCATTGCCAACAAGGCAAACAATAATGCTAAAGCTCCTAAAATAATTTCATTTGAAATACCTGAACCAGAAGCTTGAGTAGCACCTCCACCTGTGGTAGCAACGTCTACTTTAGGCTCAACTTTTTCTTGAGCAGTATACGCTAAGATATCAGCTATATCCTGATCGCTTAACGTTGCAAACGCCGTCATTGGCGTATTATTAAATTCTGCAAAAATTTGATTTGCATAAGAATCGCCAGACTTAATCAATCCAGCACTGTTACGAATCCACGACTTAAGCCACTCACGATCCAATCCATGGTCATCTGCCAATCTAGCTTCCACATTCCTCAAGGCAGGACCTGTCATTTGCTTGTCTAAGTTATGACAAGCAGCACAATTGGTATTGAACAAGGATTTCCCCTTCGCAGGATCTCCTTCTTGCGCCTTAAGAGACGTTGAAAACGTGAGTAAAACAATAAACCCTAATCGAATAATCTTTGAGGTCAATTTACGGTATATCACCTGTTTCATATTAATAGTTGAATTATCTTCCAAACTTTGGTATGATTTTTTCATTCAAAAAAGAAAAAAATACAGTTATAAAAATCTCGCACAAAAGTAACATTTAAAGTGGATTCTAAAAATGTTACAGAAGTGTTAACTGATAATTTATACGCATTCTAAATAAGCTAAATTACCCATATATAATAATGTATAAGACGACCTGTTTCTAGAAAATATTTTCATATTTTAGCCGCAAGTAAATCCATAATACTAAATCATTTACACCCAAATAAACCATTCATTTTAAACTATTTTAGAATCATGACTCACAAAAATACGAAAAAAGCACTACTAGGTTTCTGCTTATTTTTAGGAGCTGTTTCCTACATACATGCACAACAAGGAATTGTAACGGTGGATAAGAGCAATGAAATTACCAAACTTTTGGAATTCAAAAAGGATGTTAACACCGTTAAGCTATATAAAATTCAAATATTTTCGGGTAACCGTGCAGGTGCGGAGAAAGCAAGATCAGAGTTTCGCGATACCTATGAGGATATACCAGTAAGTATGGAATATGACACTCCACATTACAAAATTCAAGTAGGTGCATTTAGAAGCCGTTTGGAAGCTGATAAAGCCCTTATAAAAGTAAAGGCAAACTACCCTAATGCTTTTATCTTCCAACCAAAAAGCGAGATTAAATAATCCCAAAACACATGATAATAAAAAAGCGACCAAATGGTCGCTTTTTTATTTCTGTATAATTTCAAATTGAATTTTACTTCAATTTTTTCTTCACTTCTACTTCTTGGAATGCTTCTATAATGTCACCTTCTCTAATGTCGTTATAGTTTTTAACCTGCATACCACAATCGTATCCTTTGCTTACTTCTTTAACGTCATCTTTGAAACGTTTCAAGGAAGCCAATTCTCCAGTGTAAACCACCACGCCATCTCTAATTAAACGCACACCTGCATTTCTCAAGATTTTTCCGTTGGTTACCATACATCCAGCAATAGTTCCCACTTTAGAAACTTTGAACAGTTCTCTGATCTCGGCCGTACCAGTAATCTCTTCTTTAAGCTCTGGAGATAACATACCTTCCATTGCATCCTTAAGATCATTGATGGCATCATAAATGATCGAGTACATTCTGATGTCGATTTCTTCCTTATCAGCAATCTGTCTAGCGTTACCCATTGGGCGAACGTTAAATCCTATAATGATCGCATCTGAAGCACTTGCCAATAACACGTCACTTTCTGTAATGGCTCCAACACCTTTATGGATGATATTCACTTGAATTTCTTCAGTAGACAATTTTTGGAACGAATCCGTTAAGGCTTCTACAGAACCATCCACGTCTCCTTTTAAGATGATGTTCAATTCCTGGAAGTCTCCAAGAGCGATACGACGTCCAATTTCATCAAGAGTAATATGACGTTGAGTTCTTACAGACTGCTCACGCTGTAATTGAGTACGTTTGGCTGCAATTTGTTTAGCTTCTCTTTCGTCCTCAAATACGTTGAATTTATCTCCCGCTTGTGGCGCTCCATCCAAACCAAGAATAGATACTGGCGTTGATGGTCCCGCTTCTACTACATCCTTACCTCTTTCATCGTGCATTGCTTTTACCTTACCACTATGACGACCTGCTAATACATAATCTCCAATTTTCAAGGTACCAGTTTGTACTAAAATAGTTGATACATATCCTCTACCTTTATCCAAGAATGCCTCCACTACAGTACCGGTAGCATTTTTGTTAGGGTTAGCCTGAAGCTCTAGCAATTCTGCTTCTAGCAATACTTTTTCCAATAATTCCTTAACTCCAAGACCTGTTTTAGCAGAAATATCATGCGATTGGATTTTTCCTCCCCAATCTTCCACCAATAAATTCATATTGGCAAGACCTTCTTTAATCTTGTCTGGGTTAGCTGTTGGCTTATCAACTTTATTGATTGCAAACACAATTGGCACGTTAGCCGCTTGTGCGTGGGCAATGGCCTCTTTGGTTTGAGGCATGATATCATCATCCGCAGCAATCACGATAATCGCGATATCTGTAATCTGCGCTCCACGAGCACGCATTGCCGTAAAGGCCTCGTGACCTGGAGTATCCAAAAATGCAATTTTTTGTCCGCTATCTAAGGTTACACCATAAGCTCCGATGTGCTGTGTAATCCCTCCAGACTCTCCTGCAATCACGTTTTCCTCACGGATGTAATCCAATAAGGAAGTTTTACCGTGGTCAACGTGTCCCATTACTGTTACAATTGGAGCACGTGGCTTCAAGTCTTCTGGTCTATCTTCTTCTTCTTCGATAGATTCCTCGATATCTGCAGTAACAAATTCTACTTGGTATCCAAATTCGTCCGCTACAACCGATAAAGTTTCAGCGTCCAAACGTTGGTTCATGGTTACCATCATACCAAGAGACATACATGCAGAGATAATTTGAGTAACAGAAACATCCATCATTGTAGCAACTTCACTTGCAGTAACAAACTCAGTTACTTTAAGGATTTTGCTTTCTGCTTGTTGTTGCTCTAAGCTCTTCTCAGTCTGCTCTCTATGTTGCTCTCTTTTCTCTCTACGGTACTTGGCACCTTTACCTTTCGTTGATTTCCCTTGAAGTTTTTCAAGAGTTTCACGAATTTGCTTTTGTACTTCTGCTTCGCTAGGCTCTTCCTTTACAATAGTAGGACGTTTTCCTTTTCCTTTAAACCCGCCACCTTGTTTTTGGTTACCTCCGCGATTATTATTTTGGAAGTTATTAGGTCTTGAATCGGTTCCAGTCTTACTAATGCGACGTCTTTTCTTCTTATTGGCGTCTTGTTGTGAAGTACCTGCAGCAGGTTTTTTATCTTCTTTTTTCTTTTTAGGCTTCTCAAATTGAGATAAGTCTATCTTTTCACCGGCAATTTTAGGACCTGTAAGTTTTTGATATTTGGTTTCAACACGTCCTTCTGGGAATTCTTTTGGCTTATCAGCTTGCACTTGCTTCTTCTCTTTTACAGGCTCTTTTTTAGGTTGAATATCCTTTTTTGGCTCAGGTTTGGATATTTTTTCCTCTTTTTTAGGAGCTACTGCTTCAATAGGAGTTGGAGTTGGAGTTGGAGTTGGTGCCGGAGGTGGCGTTGCAGCCTTTACTTCCTCCTTAGGAGCTTCTTCCACTTTTGGAGTTTCAACTTTAGGGGTTTCGGCCTTCGGAGTTTCCTCTTTTGGTTGTTCTACCTTTGGAGCTTCCTCCTCCTTTTTAGGAGTTTCTTCCTGTTTAGGTTCTTCAGGTTGTGTTTCCTGCTTAGGACCATCCAAGTCTATTTTTCCAACTTGCTTAGGACCGCTAAGTTCCACACGAGCCTTAACCACTTGCTGTCTACTCTCCTCTGCCTTTCTAGCCTTCTCTTCCAATTCGCGTTCACGAATTTCACGGAGTTCTTCCTTCTCCTTCTGCTTCGCTTCACTTACTTCTTTGGAGGCCACTTTTTTACTGGCATCCGTTTGAAATTCACTGGAAAGGATTGCGTAGACTTCTTCTGAAATTTTCGTATTCGGACTTTTCTCTATTTCCACGTTTTTTGATTCTAAAAAATCAACTGCACGGTCAATAGAAATATTGAGTTCTCGTAATACTTTATTTAATCTAATTGTTTGAGCCATAAATTGCCTGTAATATAAACTTATATCTGTTATTCTTCAAATTCTTCCTTAAGAATTCTGATTACTTCAAGAATTGTTTCTTCTTCTAAATCTGTTCTCTTCACCAAGTCTTGAACATCCTCTTCCAAGACACTCTTAGCAGTGTCCAATCCAGCTTTGCTGAATTCTTCAATGATCCATCCTTCGATTTCATCTGAGAATTCTGACAACTCTACATCTTCCTCTGCTCCTTCTCTGTACACATCAATCTCATAACCTGTTAATTGACCTGCCAAACGAATGTTGTGGCCACCACGTCCAATTGCCTTGCTTACTTCTTCTGGTTTCAACAAAACTTCAGCATGCTTAGTCTCTTCGTTTACTTTAATTGAAGTTACTTTTGCAGGGCTCAACGCTCTGGTGATAAACAATTGAATGTTGTTCGTATAGTTGATTACATCGATGTTTTCGTTCCCTAATTCTCTAACGATACCGTGGATTCTTGATCCCTTCATCCCTACACAAGCTCCAACTGGGTCAATTCTATCATCATAAGAATCAACTGCCACTTTAGCCTTTTCACCCGGAATTCTCACTACGTTTTTAACAGTAATCAAACCGTCAAATACCTCAGGAATTTCTTGTTCAAACAGTTTTTCCAAGAATACAGGCGCCGTTCTAGACATGATAATGGCAGGTTTGTTCCCCTTCAATTCCACGCTTTCAATAATTCCACGAACGTTTTCTCCTTTACGGAAGAAATCAGATGGAATTTGCTTTTCTTTTGGCAAAATTATCTCATTTCCTTCATCATCCAAAAGAATAATTGCTCTATGACGGATATGATGAACTTCAGCCGTATAGATTTCACCTTCCAATTCCTTGAACTGCTTATAGATATTAGTGTTATCGTGCTCGTGAATTTTAGAGATAAGATTTTGTCTTAAGGCCAAAATTGAACGTCTTCCTAAGTCAATCAACTTAACTTCTTCGGCAACATCTTCCCCTACTTCAAAGTCTGGTTCAATTTTACGAGCTTCAGAAAGAGCAATTTCCTGGTTTGGATCCTCAACATCTTCATCGGCCACTACCACACGGTTTCTCCAAATCTCTAAATCTCCTTTATCTGGGTTTATAATTATATCAAAGTTGTCATCGTCACCATACTTCTTCTTTAACGCATTTCTCAACACATCCTCCAAAATCGCCATCAACGTTACACGATCAATTAATTTGTCGTCTTTAAATTCTGAAAAAGAATCAATTAACGCAACATTTTCCATAACTTCTATGAATTAAAATTTTATAATAACTTTTGCCTCTAAAATATCGTCAAATTTTAGCTGAGCTTCCTTTTTAACTGTCACTTTTCCTTTTCCAACAGCCTTAGCTTCTCTTTCATTCCATTCCAAGGTGATCCCTTCAGAATCTACATCAGCAAGCATGCCTTCCAACTTTTGACCTTCCTTGGTTTTAACTTCCAAAATTCTACCTACATTCTTATTGTACTGCCTGTTGTGCACAAAAGGAGAAGTAGCCCCTGCCGAGGTCACTTCCAGTGAGAAATCCTGCTCCTCACGGTCCAAATTATGCTCTACAGCTCTGCTTACAAAAATGCAATCTTCAACAAGAACCCCCTCATCTCCATCAATCACAACCTTGATGTTGTTGTCTCCAACAATATCAAAATCAATCAAAAACAAGTCCTCGCGTTCTTCAAATGCCTTGTCCAATAATTCCTTTACAGTGTCTTTAAACATTTTCAGTATAAAAAGAGGGGACCCCTTGTCCCCTCGTTAATTCTTTCTCATACAACGCGGCAAATATACAACATTTATATTGATTTTCACAACCTATAGCATGTCGAATTTTATTCTTAATTTTATAGGAAGAACAACTAACATGCTAACAATGAAAAAAATACTTGTCCCTACCGACTTTTCTGCCGAAGCCGAAAACGCCTTGAAAGTCGCAGCCCAATTGGCCCGACGACGTGATGGCGAAATTTATTTGCTCCATATGCTTGAGCTTCCATTGCAACAAGTAGACGTTATGAACACCCCTAGTGAGCTCCCGGAAGCCATGTTTTTTATGAAATTGGCGCACCAAAAATTTGAGGAACTTCTTTCAAAAGATTACCTAGAAGGCATAACAGTTTATGAAAACGTCCAAACCGATGGCACTTTTAGCAATTTAGTAGACAAAGGGCATGAATTCAATGCCGATTTAATCATTATGGGATCCCATGGTACTTCAGGTATTAAAGAGATGTTTATAGGCTCTAATGCAGAAAAAGTGGTACGTACTTCAGACATTCCTGTTTTGGTCATTAAAAACAATCATGACAACTTCATGGTAAAAAATTTTGTTTTCGCTTCGGATTTTAAAAATGACAACAAAGAAACCTACAAGCAAGCGGTAACCTTGGCAAAAGAATTTAATGCAAAAATGCACTTGTTAATGGTTAACACCGCAAACAATTTCATACCAACATCAGAAGCCAGACAGCGTATCCTGGATTTCATCAAAGATTACGAATTTGATAATTACACCTTGAACATCTACAATGACTCCTCAGTGGAAAATGGCATTCTTAATTTCTCCAAGGAAATCAATGCCGACTTAATTGGAATCAGCACACACGGTAGACAAGGAATTGCCCATTTCTTTAATGGATCGATCAGTGAAGACCTGGTCAACCACGCAAAGCGTCCCGTAATTACTTTTAAAATATAAACAGGCAGCCCAAATTTAAGGGTGATCTAAGCTCAATATTGGCTGAAGTTTTTTATTTGTCTGTAGAGGAAAATACTTCTTTTTATTAAAGCCTTCAAAAGCGCATTAAAATCGCTTTTAAAGCAATAAAGACCTTCAATGCAAAACCCCCACTTTAAGAGTAGATTTTTTGTGTTATTTGAAGGGTATTGTTTTGGCAAGGTACCCAAAAACAAAAAGCCCCAGCAAAATAATGCTGGGGGCTTCAAAAAAGGCGACGACCTACTCTCCCACGGGTGCAGTACCATCGGCGCTAACGGGCTTAACTTCTCTGTTCGGAAAGGTAAGAGGTGAGCCCCGTCGCTATAACCGCCTTAAAT
>NZ_LBIP01000018.1 GCF_001280435.1 Mangrovimonas xylaniphaga | reverse complement strand
ATACGGTAACCCTAACCGATGCCAAGTCCTGTGAGGCCACAGAGACGGTAACCATCGGTGAGCCGGATGCCATAGCAGTGGACTACCATACCATAGACATTACCTGTACCTCTACGGGCGTATCCCAAGGATCCATCATTATCGACGGGGTAACGGGGGGAACTGCGCCATACAACTATTTTGTAACAGGTACCAATGGTTACGACAACTCCGAGCTTAACGCCACGGGCTCCACTTCGGTGAGCTTTGACGTGGTGGACTTCGGGCTTTACCAGATCAATGTGGTGGATGCCAACGGCTGTTCGGTTTTGATCCAGGATGTCTTGGTGGCCTCGCCGCCTACCGATCTTGATATCAATATCGCCAGCACAGTGGACTGTACCACAGGGGGAGAGGCCGTAGTGAGCATCGGTTCCACCTTGGTGAGCTCCGGACCGTTCTATTTCAGCATCTACCAGGGACCGGTATCGGTATATCCAAACCCAGCGGGATCATGGATCCCGGAGGATGCCCCGGGCAGCCAGTCGGCCACCTTTACGGGACTGACCCCAGGGGTGAGCTATACGTTTATCGTATACGATGCATCGACCAACTGTAGCTATTTTGAACCGGCCACCACACCGATCCCGACCAACTCGACCCTAACGGCCACGGCCGTATCGGCAGCGAACATCAGCTGTACGGGCAGTGCGGACGGAACCGTGTCGTTCACCATCAACAGTTCCTATGGGACTTCCATCAACATCGACTACGAAGTGTTCGATACCCTTACGCAGGAACCTGCAGGGGTGACCGGATCAGGAACGGTAGGGGGCAATGGCTCCTTGACGGTAACGGACCTAGGACCGCTTCCTTTTGGAAACTACTACGTACTGATCACGGAGAACACGGGGCCGAATGCCGGCTGTAGCATCGTGACCATTCCGTTCAACATAACCGAATCGGAGATCCCTTTGAGCCTGAGCACATCGATCGACCAAAATGCGAACTGTAACGTAGCCTCTGGACAGATCAGTGCGGTGGGACATGACGGAACGGCGCCTTACCAATACCAAGTGACAACCACAGCAACCGCTCCTTCGGAAACGGATGCAGCATGGGCCTCGGCCAGTACCTTCAGCTTGGATGCAGGGGACTACTATGTACATGTGATGGATGCCTATGGCTGTATTGTGAGCAGTCCGGTGGTGGTACTGCCAGCGGACCCTTCCCCGGAAATCTCGGCAACGCTTGCCGATGAATGTCTGGATGTGGACGGTACCTATGAAATGACAGTGAGCCTTGACATTGCAGGAATTCCTCCATATAGCTATAGTATCGATGGTGGCGCCTTCCAGACACAGACGGCACCGTTTACCATAACGAACCTAGCCTCGGGCGACCATACGGTAGAGGTGCAGGATGCCAACGGCTGTGGGAACACGGTAACGGTGAGCATTGCAGCACCGTTGAACATAACGCCATCGGTAGAGGCACTGCCTACCTGTAACAACGACGATGGACAATTGTCCATTGCAACTGTGGGAGGTTCAGGAACATTTACCTATGCCATCAGTCCGAACCCGGCCACGGCAACCCTATCGGGCAATGTGTTCTCGGGACTGCCTTCGGGACTGTATACCGTTACGGTAACCGATACCGTGACTTCCTGTGAGGAAGTTGTAGAGATATCCCTACCGGCAGCGGTACTGCCAACCTTTACTACCACGCCAAGTACCGTGACCTGTTTTGGTGACGATACGGGCGCCTTCGATATCAACGTTTCGAACTACTCCGGAGCCTATACCTATGAGGTATTCGACAATGCCGGGGTATCGGTAACGGGAGCGGTTGCGGCCAATACGGCCACCAACCCACAAACGGTAACGGGCATGAATGCCGGTACCTTCACGGTGGTGATCACCGAAACGGACATTCCGTTCTGTTCTGCGACTTCCACAGTAGTAATAGGATCGCCTTCCGAAGAGTTGGCCCTAATAGCCACGGAAACTTCCAACGTAACCTGTACCGATGATCAGGGAACCATTACAGCCATTGCCGAAGGGGGATGGGGCACTTATGAATATGAACTGACCGGAGCCGCCACGGTGGCTTATTCACCAAACGGAACCTTTACGGGACTTTCTGCAGGGACCTATACCGTGAACGTTATGGACGCACAGGGCTGTATTGATTCTGTGGATGTAACTTTGGAAATTCCAGAGCCTATTGAAGCAACCTTTACACCGAGTACGACTATGTTGTCTTGTTTTGGAGACGAGAATGCTACGATCGTTATAGACAACGTAACGGGAGGACAGGAAAGCAACTATACCTATACCTTGAATACACTCGCTCCTATAGCAAGTACCTCTGGACCGCAGACCTCCAACGAGTTTGCCAATCTGGGGGCAGGGACCTACAACGTGACCATCACCGATGGCTATGGCTGTAGCACCACTTCTGTGGACATTGCCATCTCCGAGCCAACGGCCATCGAGGCCAGTTTGGTGAAGAGTGCCTCGCCGACCTGTCTGAACGACGGGGAACTGACCCTGAGCGCTACGGGAGGAACGGGAGTCTATACCTATAGTGATACCAGTGCCTTTACCACGGTATTGGGATCGTTCACTTCTTCGGTATCCTTTACGGTACCGGCGGGAAGCTATGAATATTACGTTAAGGATGCCAATGGCTGTATAGCCATCGTGTCCAACGAGATCACCATCGATCCGCTTCCGGAGCTGAACATCGGGTTGGCCTCTACCAACCCGACCATCAACTGTGCGGGCGACAACAACGGTACCATCGTGGCCGTTGCCGAGGGAGGCCTTGGGGATTATGTATATACCCTGCAGGATGCTTCTGGAAATGCCATCACGACTGCGGTACAGGATACCCCTGGGGTGTTTACGGAACTCTTGGCGGGTACCTATACGGTACATGTACAGAGTGGTGATTGCGAGAGCACTTCGGCGACCATCACTATTACCGAGCCTGATGCGCCATTGGAAGCTACGTTCGAGATCAACAACGTTGCCTGTTACGGTGGCAATGACGGTTCCCTTGTGATTACTGCTACGGGAGGAACGGGCATCATCAAATATGCCATCTCCCCACAGATGGACCAGTTCTTCGAGACCAATGTGTTCGAGAACCTTTGGCCAGGGGACTACGAGGTCATCGTACAGGACGAACTGGGCTGTTATGTAATGTTCAGTTTTACCATCACCGAGCCGGAACCTTTGATCGTGAGCATCGTGCCCGATTCCATATTGCCGACCCCATGTGCGGGCGACAACGACGGGGAGTTTAGTATCGAGATCTCCGGGGGAACGGCGCCTTACAGCGTAAGCCTTGACGCGTACGACGGCCCTTATACCACGGGAGCTGCAGGACAGACGGTATTTGACTTTACGGAACTCTCCGGAGGGGACCATATCGTATACGTCCGTGACAGCATGGGCTGTGAATCGGAGTGGAACATCACCTTCCCGGAGGCCGTGAACCTGGACCCGCTGTTGGAAGTGGAGTATGTATGTATCGACAACTTCTCCTCAAACATCGTGACCGTTTTGATAGACGAGAGCGTGGATCCTGCCGAAGTGGACTACTCGCTGAACGGGGGCCCTTACCAGGTGAGCAATGTGTTTGAGAACGTGCCTCCCGGAACAGACCATTATATAGAGGTACGTCATACCAATGGCTGTATCCAGACCACGGAGTTCTTTGATATAGGTGTGTTCATGCCTGTGGACCTGGCTCTTAACGAGGGGGACCAGAACCAGATTGTGGCCCTGGCCACGGGAGGAAACGGGGAGTATACCTTTACGTTAAACGACGAGGACTACGGCAGTGAGAATACCTTTATCATCTCTGAGACGGGCGAGTACCTTGTAACGGTAACGGACAGCAACGGCTGTATCGCCGAGGCTAGAATATTCTTGGAATATGTGGACCCATGCATCCCGAACTATTTTACCCCGAACGGGGACGGTATCCAGGACACCTGGGCACCCTGTACGGACGACTTCCCGAACCTGGAGTTTGATATTTACGACAGGTACGGGCGTAAGGTGGGAACCTACCACCAGGGCCAGTACTGGGACGGACGTTACAACAACCAGGAGCTGCCAACGGGCGACTACTGGTACGTGGTGAGGCTCAACAGTTCAAACAACGACAGAGAGTTTGTTGGACATTTTACACTGTATAGATAATAATAAGAAATTGTCATAGCGGCATAAAAAGCTGAGTTTTCAGATTAAGGTGTATACATGACTGTGTACGGAGTGACTGCCCCAAAAGGGGCAGTTTCTTTTTTGTAGGTTTTCCTATTTCTTAAAAAAGCGTATTTTAAGGGAAGCTTAAACCTTGTTTATATGAGATTTTACATTTGGGTGCTGTGCTTTTTGTTGTGGTCTTGTAAACAGGAAACAACTTCAACTGTTTTACAAAAGGAACTGCAAAAAACATCCTATGAGGCTCCAAGTGTAGTGTTAAAGGATTTATTTATTGATGTGCAATTATCAGATGTATTTAGGGATAGCAAGACTTTTGTGGATTGTACAGCCAAACTGCCTTACGATTCTATTTTAGAGATGTATCATAGGGAAAAAACGCTTCCTAATTTTAGACTAGATCAGATTGTAACTGAAAATTTTGAACTGCCTAAGGAGCATCAATCAACCTTTGAATACCATGCTCAAAACACAGCAAAGGAGCATATCGAAGCTTTATGGCCCTATTTAACCCATGTAGCTGATACAATGTACGGGAGGAATAGTTTGATACCTCTGCCCAATGCCTATGTAGTGCCCGGGGGACGTTTTCGGGAGGTGTATTATTGGGATTCCTATTTTACCATGTTGGGCCTTGTGGAAAGTGGAAAGTTTGCAACTATCGAAGCCATGTTGGATAATTTTGCTTATCTCATTGAAGTTTTTGGACACATTCCCAATGGTAATCGTAGTTATTATATCTCAAGGTCACAGCCTCCCTTTTTCTCTCAAATGATTAAACTTTTGGCAAGTTATAAAGGAGATAGTGTCTATCTGAAATATCGAGAAGCATTACGCAAGGAATATGAGTTTTGGATGGCTTATGACAATTCAGAGAAAACTTATAAGCATTTAGTTTCCACAGAATTTGGATTAATGAATCGTTATTATGATGCCTTAAACCAACCAAGGGATGAATCATATAAAGAAGACTACAATTTGAAGAATGAAGGAACAACGGATTCTTTATTTTATCGACACGTTAGGGCAGCCGCAGAGTCTGGCTGGGACTTTAGCTCCCGTTGGTTGAGAGATGCCGCACATTTAAACACAATGAATACTTTGGAGATCCTTCCAGTTGATCTCAATGCTTTACTCTATGGGATGGAGACAGTGTTGATTAAGTGTTTTGAAAACGAGGACCCTAATTTTATCCTAGAATTAAAGAAGAGTCAGCAAAATAGAATAGAGTTTCTAAACACCATCAGTTGGAATCAAAAATTGGGAGTTTTTGAAGATTACAATTGGCAGGCCCAACAACCAACTGGGCGTTTGTCTTTGGCTATGGTGTATCCCTTGTATTTTAAAATGGTTTCACAAGAGCAGGCCGATGCAGTTGCCAATGTTGTTTCTACCCAATTCCTGAAACCAGGAGGGCTAGTGACGACCAATTATCCTACAGGACAACAGTGGGATGCGCCAAACGGATGGGCACCTTTACAATGGATGGCTGTAATAGGGTTGGAAAATTATGGTCACCATGACCTAGCAAAGACCATAATGCAGCGATGGGTGGCTTTAAATGAAAAGGTGTATGCTGCTACAGGGAAGTTTATGGAGAAATATAATGTAGAAGACCTTACTTTGGAAGCAGGTGGAGGCGAGTACCCTTTACAGGATGGCTTTGGATGGAGCAATGGCGTGTATTTGGTCTTTAAGCAGAAATTAGATAAGGCCAATCACAAATAATTTATTTGAGAGTGGCCTTGAAATTTACTGATGGTATTTATAGTTTCGGTAAATACAATACCATATTTTCTATTTCTATATCGTCCAGATGGCCCATTTTTTTTCGGTCTTGGGTAATCAGGTGCATGTGCATAAAGGAGTCATGGTGTGTAAAGATTCCTTGGTGTTCGGTTGAGAAAAACCCAACGATGTCTACAGTTTCATTTTCCAATGGATAATTAACCTGTCCTTGGTGGGCTTCTTTAGGAGAGGATACTTTAGAGCCCTCTGGCAAGTTTTGTATATGTATTGTGGCCTTAGATGCCTTTCCTCGCATTTTAAAGGTAAATGGTCGTTTAAAAGCTTTGGTGTTACTATCAATGAAGAGTTCCAATTGCGTTATGGTCTTTAGAGAGGTTGGGAGTTCGATGGTTTCCCACTCTTGTATGTTGGCATGTACAAAGAAGGGAGCCGATACATTGTATGATTCCTCCACTACCATAGTAGAATCTGAGGTGACTCTAGAAACATAGCTGTGTCCATCAAAAATAGTCAGTTCTCCGGTTAAAAAACTTTTGGGACCAAGACCGTACAGCCCATTCTTGTTAGCTATGGTATCCAATAAAATAGCGCCATCCAAAGCGCCATCCCACATGACATTTTTCATAGCGCGAACAATAGCGATATCAGGGTAGGTTTCGGAAACTGTAGGCGTATTAGAATCTGTTTTACAGGCAAAAAATGTAAGGGCGGTTATTCCTAAGAGAAGCTTTTTATGAATCATAGTGATAAGGGTTGCGATGTTCAAAGTAAAAATAAGGAGCTATTTTCGATTTTTAATATTGAATTTTAGAAATATTTTACGTATAAATAGTTGATTATTAATTATTTGTACGGTTGTTTTTGATGTATTAATTATCTATTGGCCAATGGATTTTTCCATAAGAATACGCCATACATTCATAGGTAACCATTGGTCGTAGTTTTTAAGATGGGCATATTGAGGAAGCTTTACTGTGGTTGGAATGTCAAAAAAAGGCGTTTTGTTTGAGAGCTCCTTGTCAACAGCATCATATAGTGCCTTGAAGTATTCCTGCATAAAAGTGACGTCTTTTCTCGTGCCTTCTACTCGCATGTGTGACATGTATACTTTATCAAATTTCAGTTTTTGGATATGTTCCAAGCTTTCTACCCAATGTTTGGGCTTAGCATCTGGCAGATAGGCATACAGCACACGGTCTGGTACCACAAGGTCTACAATAAAAACTGCATTGTGCTCGGCAAATCGGAATACAGTCATGCCTGCGCCATGGTTTGGCCCAAAATAGAAGAGTTCCAATATTTGACCATTTCCAAAATCGTAGGAGGTAGTGGTGCCCTGCCAAATCTCGGTTGGAGTGACCACAGCATTATTGGGTGTGATGCTGTTTTTGGCTTCAATATGGCTTATGAATTTTGTGTTAGCATTTTGGAACACCTTTCCGCCACTAATATGGTCCCAATGGTTATGGCTATAAAACACCTTGGAAATGGGCTTGTTGGTAACTTTTCTAATGGCTGCCAAAGTAGCTTCTGCTCTAGTAACATCTAAAGGATCTATGACGATAACAGACCCTTCCGTGATATAAAAACAGGAAAATGCACGATCTCCTACAAAGTAAAGGTTGTCCGCCACTTGAACCGTTTTTATGTCCTGAGCTGCTGCGTCGAAAAGCGAAAACGTACAACAAAAAAGAAGTGTCAATATATGTTTAGCCACTGTCATGTGATAGGTGTTATGGATATAAGGCTAAATTAGTGAAATAAAAACAAGCCTTTTCCTTTGGGTTATAGGAAACGGAGATATTAGGATAATAGTATTTGAAATTCTTGAAGTTTTTAATGAATTCGCTATGTGTTTAGTTTCCAAACAGCAACCATAAGATTATGGATTCCATTTTTGGGTTGGTCCTATATTGTTTCAGTATAATTCTAGGTTCTGTTTTTATTTGCGTCTTACCAAAAATCTGTTGAAGGCGCTCGCTGAGCTTTCTTGTTTTTTCCAAAAAAGTATGGGCAAGGTAAAGGTTAAAGTACCTATCAAACCATAAAAAATGAAAAGGCATATAGCAACTAATAGTGCTAGGATAATACCCGATATTAAGATGACTTTATTGGGTTCGGCTTTTACGTCATTGACATGTTTTTTGTCCATTTTGCCACAATGCATGCAGTTTATCACAAATTCATCTCCTTTTTCCATCTGTAAATCTGGTCTTGTTGCAGCATTGGACTTTATTGTAATCTCGTTTCTACAAGATTTGCAGTGAGTGTATAATTTTATGTTCATTATAAAGCGCGCTTTATGAGTTGCCAAATAATCAAAATAATGATTAATTTAATTAAATGTTGCAACCATTTGTATTCTGTTTTGTTAGTAGAGGTTGAATTTTCAGGTTGGTTAAGCGGGGGATTGGATTTGATATATTTTTTAAATTTTATCTTCTCCATTAATTCTTCTCCTTCGTCATCGTCAATCTGTACTCCAAGTCTTCTTTTGGCTATCCCAAAAGCGAAATCTTCCATAAGTTGGTCTTCAGTGTATGGCTCTCCAGGATTCGCTTCATCAGGCCAAAGGGTTTGACCGTCTTCTACAAATGAATTTTTATAAATCTCAATTTCTTCTTTTAATGGTTCTCCAAATTCAATTTTCGCTGATTCAGAATCCACTATTTTCATTCTTGTTTTAGTGCCATTCTTGATTAAAGAGTAGCCGTGGAAGTTGGTTACACTATGGCATGCAACCCTTAATATTTCTGAATAAGGGAACAATTCCACAAGAGCTTTTTCTTCCTTGGATAGGTGTAATTTTTGTGAATCATCTAATGTTAAAGCTGTAATTTTATAATCCTCGCTTATTACAATATTGCCATTGTAGTATCCAATATTTATAGACTGGTCATTGGGATAGATGCAATCAACCATGGTGGTTTCTCCATCATAAACATAATTTGTTTTGCCAATAGCATTTAAAATAGCCTTGTCATCATTGAAATTTTCTTTATTTTCAATGATTACCAATGAGCACTTCCATCCCATAGTTTGTTTTTTAGATTACAATATTGCATTTAACAAAAAGTAAAAGGGAACTAGTGCAGATCAAATCTGTTGGTTTTTTTTGGTAATCCCTTCAAAGCAAATATATCTTTTTAGGAGTGAATATAACAAGGTGTATGCAATGTTTTTGTAGTTATTCACTTTCAGTTGTAAATGGGTGGAACATATGTTTTTGAAGTTGAACTGTAAAGCATATGAAGTTGTTTGAAACAGCTAAAAGAAGGGAGCAATTTTAAGTTGCTGGTATTGTGTAGGAAAACCCTAAATGTGACCAAAGTTACCAAGGGTATTTTTGTAGCCAAATTTCGTTATCTTTATTTTATGAAAGAAGCACTTCTACAGCAGGCTGAAGACTTTGTAAGTCAGCTTTTTGAAACGAAACTGTCCCCTAAAAACTTTTATCACAACATAGAACATACGTGTAGAGTGGTAGAAGCGGTTACGCAATTGAGTGCCAAGGAGGGCCTTAATGACACCGATGCTTTTTGGTTGAAAATGGCTGCTTGGTTCCACGATACGGGCTTTATAGAAAAGGATTTGGGCCATGAAGAGGTAAGTGCTGCTTTGGCCAAACAATTTTTAGAGTCCAAGAATGTATCCCACGAGGACATTACAAGGGTGGAGCAACTTATTTTGGCTACCAAAATGGATAAAAAGCCTGCCAATGCCCTAGAGGGATTGATTAAGGATGCCGATTGTGGGCATGTGGCTTCAGAGGCATTTTTTGATATTTCAGAAAAACTGAGACGCGAGGAAAAGTACAAAAAGGAAGAGGAGATTACGGAGATGGAATGGCTGCAACAGAACAAGCAGTTTATGAACAAACATCGGTTTTATACGGATTATGCGCTTTCAAAATGGCAGCCAATTAAGGAAATGAACAATTTTGAGCTGGACCAGAAAATCAAGAAAATAGAAGATAAACAGCGTAACAAAACCAAAAATAAAGGTTTTGGTAGAGGGGTAGATACTATGTTTAGGGTTACCCTAAAAAACCATATTGAACTTAGTGCCATTGCCGATACCAAGGCCAATATTTTACTTTCCGTAAATGCCATTATCATTTCGGTGGCGCTCTCTGGATTGGTGCCAAAATTGGACAATGAGTCCAATACTTTTTTGGTGTATCCTACACTTATATTAATGATTTTTAGTGTGGCTTCAGTGGTATTGTCGGTGCTGTCTACACGCCCGAATATTTCCAACGATGCCAATTTTAACGAAACCCTAACCCGCGATTTGATTAAGTCCAAACAAACCAATTTGCTGTTTTTTGGCAACTTTTATAAAATGTCGTTGCAAGATTTTGAATGGGGTATCGACTATTTGATTCAAAATGAAGATGTATTATACAATTCCATGACCAGAGATTTATATTATTTGGGATTGGTTTTGGAGCGTAAGTATCGCCTATTGCGCATCACCTATACAGTATTTATGATAGGCATTATCATTTCGGCACTGTCTTTTGTGATGAGCTATCATTTTTTGGCGAATATTAAGTAACCTAATAGCCTATGGAAAATTTTAACACAGGACCTTTTAAACCTATTATCTCATTTAGATACTTAAAGGATCGCTTTGAGGGCTTATTGGATTCCAGTAATCCAATGGAGCGTTTTCAGGCAGAACAGGTATTGGCTATTTTTGAACAATGTCCAGCCTTGGTAACGGGCACCTCTTCAACAGAGGAATTTGATGCCTACCGAAAAGAAATTGATCAGGTCATGGCCTTTCTGTTCCCGGCGGTTTTGGGCAGTAATGAGATCAAGGCTGCGGTATTTCCATATTCCAATCAGTTTTTTTACGTTTCCGAAAGGTTTAAAGAGATTAACAATCATACCATTTCGAATACAGGGGAAGCCCTAAGAAAGCTTTATAAGGAATCCGAAGAGGCGCTAAACCTTATGCCATATGCCATCATTCTCAATAAACACTACGGTTTTAATGTCGATTTTGGAAAACCGAAACAAATTAGTTTACAGGACGAAGAAGGAAATACAAAGGTTTATAGGGTAACTTACAATGCCGATTTTATAGATATGTATCCCAATACCAGTGCGATAGAGATTACGGAAGATATCTTGAATGAATTATTGACCAATGCCCATGATACCAGTGTTTGGGGACGCTATTTCCCAAAGGATTCTTGGACGGTGGAAGGTTTCGGTATTGTGAATATGATAGATGTAACCTTGGACCATCAAATTGAAGCTTTTAAAACCCATCTAATTCAACCGGGTAAAGAGAGTTACGAAGCCATAGTTGAAGATATCAGAAAGATTTTTGGCATAGAGGATTTGGAGGTTGGTAGTTACAAGGTAGACGGCAACCAGCTTTTACCTCCGTTTGATAAAGGTTTGGGAGCTCTGACATTGAAAAAGGGAGATAAGCTTACCTGTAGCAATTATGCCTGTAAATACATCTATAAACGTTTGTTTGTGGAGCACCAGCCAGTGATCATTCCAAATATAGATCGTTACCAAAAAGAATCAAAAGGGAATCGTTTGCGGGATTCCTTAGTGGAAAAGGAATTGAAAAGTGCGGTGCTACTGCCTATGGTAATTGATGGAGAACTTCAGTTTATTATAGAATTGGCCACCTATCAGGCCAATCAGCTTAATGCCATTAATATGGTGAAGTTGGATAGCATTATGCCGTTTATATTGAGTTATGTAAAACGTACCATTACCGAGTATGAAAATGAGGTGAGTGCCGTGATACAAAACGAGTGTACCTCTATTCATCCTTCAGTGCAATGGCGTTTTGTGGAAGAGGCCAATGCCTATATTCAAAATAAAAGTTTGGGTGAATCGCCAACCTTCCATGAAATTGTATTTGAAAATGTACATCCTTTGTATGGACAAATAGATGTTGTAGGCTCATCTGATGCTAGAAATAGAGCCATAAAACAAGATTTGTTGTTGGCCTTGCAGGAGTCCAAATTGATCCTGCAGGAATTGATAGCCAGTCAAAACATGCCATTTTACGAACAGTTGGTGTATCAAATAGACAAGCATGTTTTTGAATTGGAAGCAGATTTTCATAGTAATACGGAACAGGAAATTCACCTGTTTTTTGATCAACATATCTTGCCATTGTTTGACCATTTGATTGCCTCGGGTACACAAACCGATTCTGTAAAGGCATTCTTGAAATCCTTAGATGAAGAAACAGGATCGCTTTACCTTGCCAGAAAGGATTATGACCAAACGGTTAACCTGATTAATAAAAAGCTTTCGGCATTTTTGGATAAACAGCAAGAAAGAGCTCAGGCAATCTTTCCTCATTATTTTGAAAAATTCAAAACAGACGGCATCGAGCACAATATGTATGTTGGGCAGTCTATTGCCGAGCATGGCAATTATCATGAGTCTGTTCTGTATAATCTAAGGTTGTGGCAGCTTCAGGTGATGTGCGAAATGGAAGCCATGTACTACGATCAGCATGACAAGTTCCCAATTCAGTTGGAAGTGGCCTCTTTGATTTTGGTTTATGATGTGCCTTTGACCATTCGCTACCGTATTGATGAAAAGCATTTTGATGTGGATGGAGCCTACAATGTGCGCTACGAAATGATTAAGAAGCGCATTGACAAGGCCCATATAAAGGGAACCAATGAGCGTTTGACACAGCCCCATAAGTTGTGTGTAGTGTATTCCAGCAATGAAGTAGAACAGGAATATCTCAACTATTTTGAGTTTTTACAATCTAAAAAATATATAGGCAGTTCCATAGAAATTGTGGAATTGGAAGAACTTCAAGGAGCCAGTGGCATTAAGGCTTTGCGGGCAGAAATCAATCCTAACCTTAAAAAGTTGGGAACTTTGGCCTCTATTGCCGATTTGGAAGTTTCCCTATAAGATATCCTTTTCTATGAAGTACAAATTATTTGTTCTCCTTTCTGTAATGTTGGTTGGCTGTGCAAGCCATAACTATTTTTATGATCAGCCACAACCTGAGCAGATTCAGCATGTAGATAAGGAAACGCTTAATGTGTTTTTGATAGGGGATGCGGGAAAACCAGATGATGATGGAGGGCCTTCGAGGTCATTGAATGCACTCTATAATAATTTTCAAGCCGCCGATGAAAATGATATTTTGATGTTTCTTGGGGATAATATTTACCCCAAAGGATTCCCTGATAAAGACCATAAAGGACACGAAGCAGCCGAAAAGGCTTTGCAGCTACAAACGGACATTGCTGCCAAATTTCCAGGAAAGGTCTATTTTATTCCTGGAAATCACGACTGGTACTCTGGACTTGATGGCTTGAAGCGTCAAGAAAAGTATGTAGAAAAGGCTTTGGGTAAAAATACCTTTCAGCCAGAAAATGGCTGTCCTATTGAAAAAGTGAACCTTAGTGATGATGTGGTGTTGTTGCTAGTAGATTCGCAATGGTACATTACCAATTGGAATAAGTTCCCGACCATTAATGACGATTGCGACATCAATACCAGAGCCCTTTTTTTGGATGAGTTCAGAAGTGAAATCAAAAAGGCTCGGGGGAAAACCACTTTGGTGGCCATTCACCACCCCATGTTTACCAATGGTCCTCATGGCGGGCAGTATGCGTTTTTGGACCATATGAAACCTTTACCTGGTTTGGGAACCTTCAAGAATATTTTGCGAAGTACTTCCGGAATTTCCAATGCCGATATTTCCAATTGGTTTTATAACGATTTGCGTAAAAACTTGATTGCAGCGGCCCAACAAAATGACAAGGTGATTTTCCTTTCCGGGCACGAACATAGTATACAGTTTCTTCAACGGGATAATTTAACACAGATTATCAGTGGTTCAGGTTCCAAAGAAACGGGAGTACGATATAGAGAAGGTGATTTTGGATGGGGAGAGTACGGTTTTGCACTTTTGAACATTCATAAGGACCAATCTACCGACGTTCAGTTTTTTGAAACCTATTCCAACAACTGTGTTTTTAAAAAGCAGATTCACAAAGCAAAACAACATTCTAACGTTAATTATCCTGAGCAATTCCAGGATTCCATTTCGGCTTCGCTATATTCTAAAGAAGAAACCGAGAAATCTAATTTTTATAAATTCTTGTGGGGAGAACGCTATAGACAGTATTACAGCACTCCGGTTACAGCCAAAACCGTCAATTTAGATACTTTGTATGGAGGACTGATTCCCATAAGAAAAGGAGGAGGCACTCAGTCACGTTCTTTGCGCTTGAAGGATGCCGATGGGAAACAATATGTGATGCGAGCAGTGCGTAAAAGTGCCACCCAATACATTCAAGCTTCCATGTTCAAGGATCAATATGTAGAAGGCCAATTTGAGGATACGGCCAGTGAACAGTTGGTGCTGGATGTTTTTACGGGTGCCCATCCCTATGCTCCTTTAACGGTTGGTACCTTGTCTGATGCGGTTGGGGTGTATCATTTGAATCCAAAATTGTATTATGTACCAAAGCAAAATGCCCTTAAGGAGTTTAATGATGAATTTGGGAATGAACTGTACCTTTTTGAAGAACATGGCTCCGATGGACATATGCATCTTGCAGAGGGAGGGTTTACAGGGGATGTCATCAGTACTTTGGATGTTATCAAGGAAGTGCATTCCGATGAAGATGTGAGAATTGACCAAGTACATTTTGTGCGTTCCAGATTGTTTGATATGCTCATTGGTGATTGGGATAGGCACCATGACCAATGGCGGTGGATGAAATTTAAGGAAGATGGTAAAAAGGTCTATCGAGCTTTGCCGCGCGACAGGGATCAGTCGTTTAGTATGATGTCGGAAGGTTTTATGTTGGGGGCAGGGGTAACTTTGATTCCTGCCGCTCGTGTCTTGAGATCGTATACACCGGATTTGAAGGATGTGAAAGGCGTCAATGCGGAGCCTTTTCCTTTGGATATGGCATTTTTGGTAGATGTTGATAAGTCGGTTTGGGACGCTCAGGTAGCCTATATTCAAGAGCATGTTACCGACGAAGTGATAGAAGAGGCCTTTGCCTATTTGCCTAAGGAAGTTCAGGATGAAACCGTAGACAGAATCAAACATATTTTAAAACGGCGTCGTTCTAATTTACAGATAATTTCCGATAGGTATTATAAGTTGATTAGCCGATTTGGGGTGGTGACAGCGACCAATAAGGACGATTATATTTTGGTGGAAGCTTTGGAGGATGGCAGGGTTGAAGTAACCGTACTCAGGAAAAAGGATGGAACTGTCAAGGACCAATTTCACCATAGAATTTATGACCCCAAAGAAACGAATGAAATTTGGATTTATGGTTTGGATGATGAAGATACCTTTGAAGTGAAAGGGAAAAGTAAGCGAATCAAAATTCGGTTGATTGGAGGGCAGAACAATGATGAATTTATTGTAGAAAAAGGAAAAAACGTGGTCATCTATGATTATAAGTCCAAAAAGAACGATTTGAGTCAAGCTAAAAAGGCTCACATTAAATTAAGGGATGACTATAATACCAATGTTTATGATTATAAAAAGGTAAAGAATAACGTCAATCAATTAATTCCAATTCTGGGAGCTAATCCAGACGATGGTTTGAAAATAGGGATATCGGATACTTACACTAGATATGGTTTTGAGAGAAATCCTTTTACTTCACAGCATAAGTTTCGGGCCGCCTATTATTTTGCTACAGATGGTTATGAGTTATTGTACAGGGGAGAATTTGCCAATGTTGTGGGAGGTTTGAATCTGCGATTGAATGCAGGTTTTCAAAGTCCTAATTACACGTTAAACTTCTTTGGCTATGGTAATGAGACATCGAATTACGATGATGATTTTGGCTTGAATTACAATAGGGTTAAGGTCCGGTCCTTTTTGGCGGCACCAGCTTTGGTATGGAATTCAAAACGAGGAAGTGAACTCAGTCTCGCCGTCGGGTATGAATCTACTGAAGTCCATGATACACAAAACAGGTATGTGTATGAGCATAGTGGGGAGTTGCCTGAGTATATTTTTGATGAAGTACAGTTTGGAGGGGTCAATGCACGCTATCATTTTGTTAATTATGACAATAGAGCCTATCCAACTATGGGTTTGTTGTTCAATTTGGACTTGGGTTACAAACAGAATTTGGATAAGGGAAGTAGAGGCTACGGGTATCTTATTCCAAAATTGGGCATTGCCCATAAACTAAACCATTCTGGCAAGTTGGTTTTGGCTACGACTTTGAAAGGGCACGTGAATATGGGAGATGATTTTGAATTCTATCAAGCTGCTTCAATAGGAGGATTGGACGGTTTAAGAGGTTTCCGAAACCAGCGCTTTACAGGAAAAACAGCCTTTTATCAGAATACGGATGTGCGATATAGTTTCAGTAATTTAAAAACAGCCTTGGTTCCTATCAAAATAGGGATGTACGGAAGTTTTGATTATGGACGTGTTTGGTGGACTCATGAAGATTCTGATAGATGGCACAATTCTTATGGAGGGGGTTTGTTTGTAAACGGTGCCGATTTGCTCACTGCCAATCTAGGGGTATTTGATTCGGTGGATGGGCCTAGGGTAAGCTTTGGACTAGGTTTTGGCTTTTAATAGTTCTACAGGGAACTTTCTCGTTTAATTTCACTTTTTTAACTGATTGACAATGTTTTATTTGGAATGGTTTTAAACAGTTCCTTAAAATTTACATTGATAACATTTTCGAAACAATTTTTTCATTTAATACCAATTTTTAGTTAACCACAGGGAGGATTTGTTGAAATATTTTTATCAAAACATTAATCCATTCTAAAAACTAAAAAAAAATGAAAAACATTTTCTTTTTATCGTCTTTGGCAGCTTGTTCATTGTTGTCCTGTGACAATGAGGTAGCTAAAGAAGAGCTGGCTCAAAATGTAGAGGTTGCTTCTGCAGCAAAAAAGCCGGGAACCACCCAATTCCAAAGTTATTCTTCTACGCCTTCTTTATTGGAGGTGAAACCAGGCTTTAAAAACATTGAAATCTATCCTATTTTATCTTCAGAAGATGTCCTTGAAAACTCTCCTGAGTTCGTTTACGGATCCATGGCAGATGGTGCTGGACTTTTGAAAAACGACGACGGTACTTATACATTGATCAATAACATAGAGGCAGACTTTTCTATCGCCAGAATTACCTTGAATGAAAACTTTAAGCCAGTTCATGGTGAATATATTTTAAATGCAGAAGCAACGGGGTCTACTGCACAGTGTTCAGGATCTTTGATTACACCAGAAGAACATGGTTTTGGACCACTTTATCTTTCTGGAGGTGAATGGGGAGGAGCTTCCAAAGGAGTATTTGTAACCAATCCTTATAAAGATGCCAACGATGCTTCTGTAGCCACTATGTTACCAGCTATGGGGCAATGGTCTACGGAAAATGCGGTTGCTATTGGTAAGGATGCCTACCCAGGAAAAACCGTGGTGTTTATTGGAGATGACCATTCAGACAACGTAGTACCTTCAGGTCAATTAGGTATGTATGTTGGTAATATGGGAGATTTGGACGGAGGAAATCTTTATGGCTTGAAAGTGACAGATCCCAATGTAGAATTTGAAATGGACATGGAACAAGGCCAATCGTATCCAATGGAGTTTGTACAATTGGAAGAAACAGAGATCAACCTTTTGGATGCTGAATGTAAGGCTAAAGGAGTGATGGGATTCTCTAGGTTGGAAGATATCGATTGGAGAAAAGGTTCGGCAGAAAACAACAGAGAAATCTATTTCTGTGTAACAGGAAGAAAAAAGAACGATTTGGTAGGGAAAGGTTCTATCTATGGTCGTGTTTATAAAGTAACTTTAAACCCTGAAGATCCAACACAAGCAGGAACCATTACTTGTATCTTGGATGGTGATATTGTGGATGGAGAGGCTAAAAGATTCCATAGTCCAGATAATATTGTGGTAACTGAAAACTATATCTACATCCAAGAAGATCCAAATGGATATTGGGATTCTGTAGACAAACAGCATTTTGCCTCCTTGTATGAGTACAGCTTAAATTCTCACCAATTGAAAACCGTTTTGGAGTGTAACCAAACAGAAGCTCAGGAATTGGGTTATGGTACGACCAACAATGCTTGGGAAATCACAGGAATGATAGACATCTCAGATGTTGTGGGAGTTGATAAAACCTTCCTTTTGATTACTCAAAACCACGGTTGGGTAGATCCAAGTTTTACAGATCCTAATGCGAATCCTGTAACGGCTTCCAATGAAGGAAGTATGTTGTATGTAGTTAAAGGATTGAAAAGATAGTATCAAGCTTTTTGAATATGCAAAAGCCTGACTTTATAGTCGGGCTTTTTGTTTTTAAGAGGTCTAGGAACACTGTCTATCTTAAAAAAATGAATTATTTTAGAGAAGCAAAAGCATCAATCAATGGTTGAAAATATCCTTATTGTTGAAGACGAATACAATGTGGCCACTTCTTTGAAAAAGGGGTTGGATGAATCGGGGTTTGAGGCCATGATAGCTTATGATGGACCCACTGCTTTTGAGTTGCTGAAGCAAAAAAAAGTAGACTTAATCTTATTGGATGTCATCCTTCCCGGAATGAACGGTTTTGATATTTCCAAAGAAATCAAGACTATGGGGTTTGGGCATATACCAATAATTTTTCTTTCTGCTTTGGGTACTACAGAGAATATAGTGAAAGGTTTGGATACAGGAGCCGATGACTACATGACCAAACCCTTTAAGTTTTCAGAATTATTGGCCCGAATAAGGGCGGTTTCTAGGCGCCATCAAAAAAAGGCAGTAACAAGTTCTGTTCTGTCCATTTCCGATTTAGAATTGAATTTAGATACCAAAATTGCCTCTAGGAGTGGAAGTGAAATTAAGCTCACCTCTACGGAATACCGCTTATTGGAATACTTCTTAAAAAATAAAAACAAGGTGCTTTCACGAGTAGACTTGTTGGAAAACGTTTGGGATATCAATTTTAATATGGGAACCAATGTTGTAGATGTGTACGTTAACTATCTCAGAAATAAAATCGACAAGCAGTTTAAGTCTAAATTAATCCATACCGTAGTTGGGATGGGCTATATTTTAAAAGTTTCGGAAAATGAAGATTAGGAATAAAATAGCCTTAATCTTTATGGGGTTGGCAGGGGCTTTGCAATTGTTGGCCTTTGTATTGGTGTATTTCCTCGCCAAAAATTACTTTGAAGATAGCTTTAGCGATCGCTTGGCCAAAAGGGCTTCTATAGCTGCAAAAGCGTATGCCGATAAAGATGAACTCAATACGCCAATTTATGAAGATATCCGTAACAAGCATTTACAGAAGCTTCCTGAAGAAAAAGAATATATTTTTTCTGTAGACCAAGGTGATATGGCTGGTTTGGATGAGCTTCCTCCTCAAGTTTTGGAAAACCTCAGAAAAGGTGAAGTGTACGAAACCAAAATAGAAAATGTTTTCTATGTGGGAAGTATTCAAGAAGATAATCAAGGAGATTTTAATCTGGTATTGTCTGCGGTTGATATTTATGGCAATATGGGGTTAAATAACCTTCGGAATATCTTGATTTTGATTTATTTGTTCAGTAGTGTTTTGTTGTATTTCCTCGGGAAGTACTTTGCGAGCAGGTTGTTGAGCCCTCTTTCTAAAATTGTTAAGAAAACCAATTCCATAAGGGCCAGTAATCTTTTTGAACGGTTAACAGTAAACAATAATAAAGATGAATTGAATGAACTGTCCAAAACCATAAACGATATGTTGGATAGGTTGGAAACTTCTTTTGAAGTGCAGAGCAATTTCATTAATAACGCATCGCATGAACTTAAAAGTCCGTTGACAGCTATTCTAACTCAAACAGAAATAGCCTTGATAAAGGAACGGAATCCAGAGGAATACCAAGATACCTTGAAAGGAATCGAACAGGAAGCTCAACGATTGGATCTACTAATAAACAGCTTGCTAAAGTTTGCCCAGACCAATCAAGGAAGTGAGGGGCTTATTCAAGAGGTGAGATTGGATGAACTGGTTATGGAAGTGATACAGAGTATGGATTTAATTCGTCCCGAACACCAAATTCAACTGGATTTGAACAGCGTTCCCGAAGATCCTGACAGTTTGGTTGTTCAGGGCAATTATGGACTGCTTAAAATAGCCCTCAACAATGTCTTGGATAATGCCTGTAAGTTTTCGGACAATAAAAAAGTTGTGGTTAAAATTACTTCCAATGAAAACAGCTCAATAATTACAGTTACAGACCAAGGGGTGGGCATTCCTTCCAAAGACATCAAAAATATCTATCAACCTTTTTTTAGAGCGTCCAATGCACGTAACGTAAAAGGTTACGGATTTGGATTGCCCTTCACTAATAAAATACTAAAACTTCATGGAGGGAATATTGAAGTTTATTCAGAGGAAGGTAAAGGGACTATTTTCTCGTTAATAATTCCTAGGGCTTCATTGTCATGATGGCGCTTTCTACTTGGGTTTTAAAATTCTAATCGTTTTCTAATCTCGTTCTTAAACGGCTCTAATTTGGCTGTAATACGTTTGTATTGTAAAAATTAGAGCAATGAAAACCGTATTAATACCAACAGATTTTAGTGAAAATTCGTTGCAGTTATTGAAAAGTGCTGTCTTGAATTTTCCTGAGGATACCTTGAGCATTGTGTTTGCTTCAGGTTATAGAATTGGTGAATCCTTGTTCGATTACCTGAATTTATCGAACACTAGAATTCTTAATTCCATAGTATCTCCAGGGTATTTGGAGACGCAAAAGCAGTTGTTCGAAGATCATGGCTACAAGGTGAAAAATGTTCAGAATGTAGTTTTTGATGGAACAAACAGATTTGCATTTAAGGGGTTTCTGGAAATATACAGTATTGATGAAGCCCTGATACCGAGTACGAGTTATAAAAACTTTGCTTCTAAAAGGTGTTTTGATATCACCCCATACATAAGAAATAGTGAAATAAAATATATAGAAGTTGACAGCAATAATGCTGTTACCGAGAATGAAAGGAAATCTGATGGGATTTTGGATACACTTTTTGTGAAGTTACACTTAAAATAAACTATTGATATGAAATTATTGGATACAACATATTTAAAATCTGACCTAAAATCTGGGTTAGTTGTGTTTTTGGTGGCATTACCACTTTGTTTGGGAATAGCCTTGGCAAGTGGCGCACCTTTGTTTGCAGGAATTATTTCTGGTGTAGTGGGAGGTATCGTGGTTGGGTTTTTAAGCAATTCACCTTTAAGTGTTACAGGTCCTGCGGCAGGGTTGACAGCCATTGTTCTTACAGCTATCTCTACTTTAGGTTCCTTCCAGGCATTTTTATTGGCTGGGGTTATTGCTGGGGTGCTTCAGATTGTGTTGGGGTATTTAAAGGCTGGTGTTATTTCAAACTATTTGCCTTCCAATGTGATAGAGGGAATGCTAGCAGGGATAGGAATTCTAATTATTTTAACCCAATTGCCTCATGCTGTAGGGTATGATGTGATTAATGAGGGAGATTTTTTTCACGTTAACAAGGAGGGAAAGCATGATTGGTTTTCCACAATAATTGATGCCATTAATTATGTGCATTTGGGTGCTGTGTTGGTAATGTTAGCTTCTCTTGGAGTAATTATTGCTTTTAGAAAAGTGCCGAGATTACAAAAAATCAAGTCGGTTCCTAGTTCCTTGGTTGCAGTTTTGGTTGGGGTGGCCATCAACGAAGTGTTTGTATATACAGGGTCTAGTTTAGCTATAAGTTCAGAACATTTGGTAAGCTTACCTATACCAGATTCAATGGCCGCGTTTTGGGGACAATTTAGTTTGCCAGATTTCACCCAAATTGTGAATCCACAGGTATGGGTCGTGGCCCTAACTATTGTAGCTGTAGCAAGCATAGAAACCCTTTTGTGTATTGAAGCTTCTGACAAATTAGATCCCCTGAAGCGTTATACCAATACCAATAGAGAATTGAAAGCTCAAGGGGTTGGGAATATGCTAAGTTGTATGATAGGAGGGATTCCAATGACCTCTGTAATTGTAAGATCTTCGGCCAATGTTGATTCAGGGGGAAGAACCAAATTAGCGACTATTTCACATGGATTCTTTTTGTTGTTAGCTGTTTTGGCGATTCCAACCGTTTTAAACAAAATTCCACTGGCTTCCTTGGCGGCAGTATTGATAGTTATTGGATACAATTTGGCGAGTCCAAAAGTGTTTATGCACATGTGGAGAAATAGCAAGAAATTTCAATTTATTCCTTTTGTCGTTACCGTAATTGCTATTGTATTGACTGATTTGTTGATAGGGGTTGCCATTGGATTGGCTGTGAGTGTCTATTTTATTTTGAGAGGGAATTTGAAATTGGCCTATTTCTTTAAAAAGGACGAACATCCAGAGGGCAAGACCATTCATATGGAATTGGCCCAAGAGGTATCCTTTTTAAACAAGGCAGCAATTAAGCAGACTTTTGCACATCTCCCGGAAAATAGCCGTTTAATTGTAGATGCCTCAAACACCATTTATATAGACCATGATGTATTGCAGCTTATAAAGGAATTTGCAAAAACAGGTTCCAAAGAAAAACATATAGACATTAGTTTGGTTGGGTTTAGAAGTGAATATAAAATAGAAAATTCTACAACTCATCTAACTTCTGTAATATCCGATAATGAACCTCCCGTTTCCCCAATGACTCTCAAAAACGGAGTGAAAGTGCCTTCCAATGTTCTTATTATAAAAGATCTTGTTAAGGCCGAGAATCTAAACTAAATTGTTTATTTATTGGATGTTACATCTCACTTTGACTATCGCTTTTTAGCGATGGTCAAAGTATTTTTATACCTTTAATACAAAATATCCAAAATGGCCAAAAAGTTAAACAGATCCATAGTTGCTCCTATTGCCAAATTTGTGAAAATTGAGAGTTTAAGTGGAATTTTGTTGTTTACGGCCACTATTACTGCCTTAATTTGGGCCAACTCTCCTTACGTTGAATCTTATCAAAACATATGGACTCATCACATAGGCTTTGAGATAGGGAGTTTTGAATTGTCTAAGCCTTTATCGCTTTGGGTAAATGATGGGCTTATGGCCATTTTCTTCTTTTTGATAGGTCTGGAGATTAAGCGTGAAATTTTGTTGGGGGAACTGAATAGTTTAAAAAAAGCGTCACTACCTATTTTTGCTGCCGTAGGAGGCGTTTTTATTCCAATAGGGTTGTTCTTGTTTTTAAACAAAGATCCTTTGACAGCAGATGGATGGGGAATTCCTATGGCCACAGATATTGCATTTTCTTTGGCCATTTTACAATTGTTAGGAGATCGAGTGCCCTTGTCGCTTAAAATATTTCTGACGGCCTTTGCTATTGTGGACGATTTAATGGCGGTTTTGGCCATTGCCATATTTTATAGTCATCATATAGATTGGGTGCTTATTGGCTATGCTTTATTGGTGTTGCTGATTTTGGTGGCTTTGAGTGCCAGAAGGTATTTCAATATGTATATTTATGCTGCTTGCGGAACCCTTGTGTGGCTATTGTTTTTAAAGTCCGGAATACATCCCACGATTGCTGGGGTTTTGGTAGCATTGATTATCCCCATTCGAAGAAAACATCCTTTAAAGGATAGTATTGATTACCTTGATGACATAACGACTAAACTTCACAGAACCAGTAATGATGGAGGAGAAATGCTTTCAAAACGGCAAATTTATTTGATTGATGGTATTCAGGATTGGGTGGCCAACGTACAGTCTCCTTTGCAGCAATTGGAGAACAACTTACATGGATGGGTAGCCTATTTTATCATCCCAATATTTGCCTTTGCTAATTCCGGAATTCCTTTAGGAGGAAGTAGTTCGGGGGATATGAGTCTAGCCATAAATTTAGCGTTGGCTTTATTGTTGGGAAAGAGTTTAGGGGTGATTTCCTTTTCGTTTTTAGGGGTGAAGTTAGGCATGGCTGCTTTACCCAAGGGGCTTAACTTTAAACATATTGTAGGGGTGAGCCTTTTGGCAGGTGTGGGGTTTACCATGGCTATTTTTATTGCAAATCTGGCCTTTGAAGACGAACCAAATTTTATTGAACTTTCCAAATTGGGAATTCTGTCTGGATCTCTTATTTCAGGATTTTTGGGATACCTGTTTTTGAGGATTGTCACGAAAAAGGGATGAGGATATAAGGTTTTAAAAGGTTTATATAGAGTAAAAAAAATAGTTGTTATGAAAAAAATAATAGTTAGGATATTCTTTTTGCTTGTTGCGGTCACAACAGTAAATGCCCAAACAAAAGCAGAGAAAAAAGCAATAAAAGAAGCTCAGGAACAAGAAGAGTTTGTGAAAACTAAAACGCTTGTGGAAGGGGAGGTGTTTACATTTACAGCCGATTGGGCAACTACACAAAAGGGACGCAGGATTAATTTAATAGGCAATCCTAATTTTTTAAGATTGGACCATCAAAAAGTAGATGCAGATTTGCCTTATTTTGGAGTAGCTCAGGTAGCTTCTGGATATGGATCGAGTTCCAGTGGAGGTGTTGTAGCTAAGGGAGATATTTATAATTACAGCCAAAAGATAGATGAAAAGAAAAGAAGAATTACCATTAGTTTTTCAGTTAAAAACAATTCAGAAAACTTTAAAATGATTCTAACAATTTATGGAAACGGAAATTCAAATCTGTCTGTGAGCAGTAGTAATAGAAATCGGATTACTTATGATGGGAAAATAGAAGCAAGTACAGTGGCCGTTGGCGAATAGATCAGAAGTGTGCTTTGATATAAAAGCCTAAATTAATTTTTTGATTTTGGTTTTGTACGTTTTTTCAATATTGATTCTAATTCCGATTGTGAATACATCATAATCTTTAACGCCAAGAGAAGATCTTCCATTGGAAATTCTGTATTCCGAGTAAAAATACGCTCGTTTTAGTGGGCGGTATTCGGCGCCAAGGATTAAATCTTCAATTTTGAACCCGTCAACAACAGGTTTTTGACCATCGGGAGCGGATATTTCTTTGGTTTCTGGATTGTATAGATTATACCCTACAATAAAAATAGCACTATGGTATTGGTATCTTCCGTAGAATTCAAATCCGGTGGCATCAAAAACTACGGAGGGAGAGGTGATTTCTGAATCTACTATTAAAACACCATGAGTTAAATCGCCATTGTTTTGGTGTGACAGCACTGCCGCCAACTGTAGTTTTTTGTCCTTGTATTGCAGTCCAAAAGCATAGTACTGGGGTTGTCCTTCAAGTCCTAAAACCAAATGGTCTTCAATTAGGGTTTCATTTAAATAAGCTTTATTGTAAGCCCCTGAAACTAAAAAGTGTTTTAAAAACTTTATTCTTAAGGAGGCACCATAACTGTCAAAAAACTTATTGTTAGTAGCAGACCTAGCCTGAATTTGAAGCCCGAGTGAAACTGGCCCAAGGGAATTTCTGTATACAAAGGCCTGGTCGGCCCTTCCGGTGCCAAGAGTACCTCCATCGGTCCCTCCGTAATAGGTAGGTGAACCACGGCCTCCAAAAACATTTAAACAGTCCGTAAGTCCGGTGACATCATAAAAGACACTCCATTGTTTTCCAAAGGTGAATTTACCATATTGTTTAAGGTCAAAACCTAAATATCCCAAGCGACTACCAAATACCTGTTCGGACTGGGGGGAATCGGCAACCAAAAAGCCTCCTGATAAATTAGCATCCGCATTAAAACCTAAGTTTCCCTTGAACATTTTAAGTTGAAGTTCACTTCCCATAAAAAAAGTGACACCTTTGGCCTTAATATCAATATTTAAGCCAATTCTGGAGGCATTTTCCTGAAATTCCAACTCCCTTTCAAATACCGCCATATGACCTCTAAAACTGCCATAGGGCTTTACAATAAGCTGTAGGGTATCACTTTTCTTAGTCTTTTCTTGAGCCCTTAGGTTGCAAAAGAGTAGTAAAGCAAGTAGTGTTATGGAAAAGGTTCTTAAATGCATCCCAAAATAGTAACTAATAAAATTATAGTCAGTAAATGTTTGTTGAGAACTAAGTTTTAAGTCGTTCTTATTGTAAGACTGTTATAAAAAACGCAAGTGTTTCTTTACAAGACTAATATAGTTATTTTTGAAGAAATAAAATGTAACTATCTGTAAGTAAATAATTAAGGGGTTCGTTTAATTTCCAAAACTCGCTTCTATGTAGGAAGGATTGAATATAGAAATTCCTCCAATGAAATGAATTTTAAAAGGCAATTTTACAGTTTGTGGAGCCTCATAGCAGCAATATCTCCGATGATCAAGTTGAGTGTATGGCCCTCTTCACTGATTGAGAATTTGTTTATTTTTTTTAAGGTGTCAAGAAATAACTTTTCCCCTGTCATATCTGGACACATTTTTCGGGTAACAGCCATTGCTTCATTGAACTGAATGCTATTGCCGTCAATTTTTATAGGACCACTAAAATTATTACATCCAGTTTGCCCTGCGGTAGTTTCTTTTTCTAAATCAAAAGTAATTTTTGGAGCTCCATGAGGATAGATTTCACTGAAATCTTTTGGACCTCCCATTATGTAATTGGCTTCCCATGTGCCTTCCAAGGAATTTGTGTTTTTCATTTTATATTCATGTGATTCGGATGACATAGTGTTCTCTTTTTTAGAGTCGTTACAGCCAGTGATAAATATTGAGATTATGACTAAAATAGTATAAATTGAGCGCATAATTCTTAGTGTTTAATGACACTACAAGATACTAAAATTAAAGCGTAGCCCTAATTTTAAATTTATTAAATATCTGAAAATAAGTGATTAGTACTCTAAAGTATGGATATTCCTAGAATAAGAGACATAGATTGGTAGCTTGAATCATAATTCAGGTGATGGGTTACTAGATCTCTTGTTGTAAAATATCTGAACTCCAGACTATATTTGTCCCTAAACTTATAACCAGCGCCAAAAGCGGCATTTAGGTAAGTGTTTATTTGTAGCGGGTTTAAGGAAGCATAACTAAGTTCAAATTTAATATCAGATTGTTTTATACCAACATCAAAAACAGCAAGTCCATTAATAAAGAGTTTAGAATTGTCGTTAAGAAAGAAGTAGTATCGCAATCCAAGAGGAGTTTCTATTGACGAGTAGTCTACGGTAGCTTTTAATTCTCCAGCTGCAACATTATTTTCGACATTTTCAGTTTCAGATTTGTAATATTGATATGTAGGTTCAAGAATAATGGCCCATTTTCTTTTATTGAAGGGTAAAACAAATTCTGCTTCCACTCCAAATCCAAAGTTTAAACTTTGGTCGAACTCTGTATCTTTAAAATCTGAACTAAGGTTGTCTACACTTAATGATGAAATATTAAGTCTTGGGCGAAGGGCTAAATTAAAAGAAATCTTCTTTTTCTCTTTAAAAGTTGTGTAAGCTGAGTTGTTACATTCGTTATAATCAATAAAAATATTGAGCAAATCATCTTTGTGATAGTCTAGGGCTTTAATTTGCCCCATAGTAATGGTCTCGCATTTCAATGAATTCCATAATTGCTGTTTGAACTCATTGTTTGCTTTTATCTTATTTTCCTCAACTTTATATTCCTTATAAATTAATTGTTCTATTGGGTTGATATCTGTATTGAAAAAGTATCGCCTAATACCACCGTCTACAAAGAGGTATAAATTAGCCTTTCCCTCTAACAAAACATTTAAGAACAGTTGTTTTTCTTTAAAAATAGGTTCTTTTTGATAGCCGAGTTTTGATAGGTCCGTTGAGGAAATATCAATTTTTACAGAAGCATTTAAATATTTTGATCTGTTGTAAATTCCGAATTCTTTTACGGTGTTGATATTACCCGTTTCAACTTTAGATTCTTCAGCTAATTTGTACTTAAACTCAGTTGGGTTGTATCTCCAATCTGTGTTTTTTATGAGGCATTCTACCTTTTTACCAGAATAATCTATAAAATAGCCTTTTTCAAAAGTTATTTGGGCGTAAGTGTTCAGGAATGAAAAAAATACTAGAATAAAAAGTAAGTGTGGTTTGGCTGTTTTTAAAACAGATTTTTGGGCAGAAAGCATAAACAGTTGGTTGGTTATAATTGAAAAAATAAGATCAAACTTAGGTTAATTTAATGTGATTTTCAACAAAGTTTTTTGTGTTTTCCAAGGGCTTCCTGTAAGTTTTTGCTTTTGAGTGTTCTTGAGGTATTGATATTTTAATATATAAGAGCTTGAGTAAGCAGTAGGAAATTGTAGTTAAAACTAGTACTTTGATAATAAAACTTCTTAAAAATGAGGAAACTGTAATTTTTGCAAAATGGGATGTTGAGGATATTTATCTAACTCATTTTCATTTAATTTTGTAGGCTTAATTCATTTTGAATTTTTATCAAAGTCTCGTTATGCAAGAGAGAGTAAAACAACGTATTGCCTTAAACACTTATTTCTTTTTATCTGGTTTGACCTTTGCTACTTGGGCATCGAGAATTCCTAGTATTAAAACCTATTTCAATTTTAATGAGGCGGAATTAGGGACGATTCTTTTGGCAATGCCCATAAGTTCTATTATTGGGTTGCCAGTGTCCGGTTGGTTAATTTCCAAGTATAACAGCCGTGGACCGTTGGTGGTGGCGTTTGTTTGTTTTGCTTTGGCACTTATTGCTATCGGGTTTGTTACAACACCCTTTTTACTGGTGGCTAGTATTTGTGTGTTTTCTTTTTTTATGCGAATTCTTAACATTTCCATGAATACCCAATCTATCACGTTGCAAAAGAAATATGAAAAGCGAATTGTAGGTTCCTTCCATGGATTATGGAGTACGGGAGGTTTGGTTGGTGTTGGCTTTTCAACTTTAATGGTTAAACTTAATATTGGAATGCCTGTTCACTTGATGGTGGTTTCAATTGTAACTCTGGTATGTTCCATTGTAGCTTATTTTTTTACATTGACTAATGACAAAGCGCCTTCTGGTAATAAGTTGATTTTAGGTAAACCTGATGCTTTTATCTTGTATTTGGGGCTTTTGGTGTTTTTTGCCGCCTTGTGTGAAGGAGGGATGTTCGATTGGAGTGGGGTGTATTTTAAGGAAGTGGTCAAGGCTGAAGTCTTTACCTATGGGTATTTAATTTTTATGACCTTTATGGCGTTGTCGCGTTTCTTTTCAGATCGTTTGGTGGAATTGTTGGGAATGCCAAAAACCTTTGCAATTAGTGCCGTTAGTGTGGCGATTGGAATTTTGATTTCGATTATTTGGCCTTACTTTTGGCCAGCTTTGTTTGGATTCTGTTTAGTTGGTTTTGGTACTGCTTCTGTATTCCCAATGGCCTTCAGTTTGGCTGGAACTTCCCAAAAGTATTCGGCAGGAATGGCCATTTCGATTATTTCTACTTATGGAACCATCGGAATGTTGATAGGCCCTCCAATGGTGGGGTATTTAGCACACGCTTTTGGATTGCGATATGCCTTTTTTGTCTTCGTGTTTTCAGGACTAATGTTGATTCCAATCTCAAGACTGTTTTTCAACAGAAAATAAGGCTAAACCTAGTTTATCCTTTTATAAATTTAGGTTTTATTACTAGCATTACCCATGCCCAGTTTTGCCAATCGGAAGCAGAGTTTTTGGATACACCTTTAAGTTCGTACATTCCATCGCTGCAAAACATTTGTGAGTACCCTGCTTTTATGGCATAGCCGTCAAAAGATTTGGAATATACCAAGTCAAGTTCTGTTCCTAAGGATTTATCGCCGCTAGGAAGTTCCGTTTCCCCTGAAAAATAGAGTCCTTTTATTTCCAAGCTTGAACTTTTCTTGAAGTTGAAGAGGGCACCTGCATGAACATCAATAAGTCCCACGGAATTAGCATGGTTGCCAACATAGAAGTAATCCATTAAACCGTTGAATTTATGGTTGGTGCCATACAGCGGGAAGAAGGCTCCGGTTTTGCCAGGACCTTCATCATTACCGCTGATAAATTCAGTTCCTGCACCTACGGATATGCTTTTAGAGGCTTTAAACTTTACTTCCAATCCTGCCAAATAAGCACCTTTCACATTAATTTCTCCCTGTCTCTTTCCATTCTGAAAGAATATGTTGGATTGCAGGTCCAGCCAAGAATTTTTGTAGCCCAAATGGGTTCCAATGGTTCTAAGGTTGCTGATGCCGTCCTGGGTGCTTCCATCTTCCTTGAAATTTTGAAAGCCATTATTGAGGAATAAGAAGCTTCCACTAAAGTTATCCCAAACATTTTTCAAATAAAGGTACTGCATGGTTTTGTAAGAGAAGAAACCTGTAGTATTATAGGCATTGCCTGAATTTGCAAAGCCTCCTGCATTTGTGTAATCCTGATTGAAAGCGAAACCAACGTCAGCTGAAAAACTATGCTTGTTTTTGTATTTGAATAAAAGGGCATCATGGTTTCTTGCTTGCTGCGCCCAGCCAACACCACCTAAAATGCGTTCATCGTCATAAGCCAACACTTGACGGCCTATCTTTGTGGTAACATGATCCGATAGCTTGACATCGGCCCATGCTTCAAATACAGAAAAACTATTATTGCTATCCTCAGGTTTTAATTGGCGATTTTCCCCCCAAACAAATACATCTTGCAGACTCATATAGAAATTAAAAGACTTCATTTTGTAACCTAGATTTAATCTTAATCTAGTTGAAATACCATATCCAGGTTCTAAGGAATCGGCTATAACTTGGCCGAAACCATGACGGTATTCGCTTCTTGGTCTAAACTCTCCGTCCATTGTAAATTGGGAGTAGCAATTCGATATAAGTGTAAGTGCTAAAGCTAAAAATAGATAGTTTCTAGTCATGGGTGGTTCACTTTAAGGTTAAAATATTATCTAAAATAGTGGTTTTGTGTTAGTTATTTGTGTTTAATTGTAAGGATAATTCCATTTCCTTGGCTACTTTCCTCTCATCTTTAGTTGAAAACTTGATTGCCAATGCTGAAATTGATGCCACGATGATACAAATTCCTATTATCAAAAAGCCATTGGATACAGCTTGGGAAGATGCTGCTGCTTGAGCTGCTTCAATGATGTCTTGTGTGGCCCCTTCATTGGCTGCAATGGCTGCTTTCTCTGCTACTGCTGATTTTGATTTTAATAATAAGGCAGCCAAAAATGCACCTACATTACCTCCCGCACCTACAATTCCTGAAACGGCCCCAATTGCTTTTTTGTTGATGAAAGGAACCACCGAAAATGTTGCACCTTCGGCCATTTGAACTGTAAGACTAAAAGCTATTAGGAATACTATGGCAACAGATAGAATATTGATGCTTGAAAATACAGAAAGCATTAAACCTTCAAGTCCTAAGATAAGTGCTAGAAAATACACGCGACCTTTTAAGCCTTTAAGTTTCCCAAATCGGTCTCCAAAAACGCCACCAAGTGTACGGGCAAAAATGTTCATTAAGGCAAAGGAGAGTACTATGTTTCCTGCAGTTAATCTTGGGAGGTTAAATGTGTTTTGTAAATAATCATCCATAGTCCCGTACACGGTTAACTCAATTCCAAAGCATGCTGCATACACAAAAAATAGGATCCAAACTCTGTAATCCTTTAGAACTTTTAAAAAGCTTGTTTGATCTTTGCTTTTTGTAGGCAATTCACCTTTTTCTCTAAGTTCTTTGTAATTGCCGTTTAAAGTATCTTGGGTGAAGAAGTAGTAAATGATTCCCGTAATAAAGCAAATCACCCCTGCAATAATCATGGAGTATCTCCAGGCATTGGCTTCATTGGCAATTCCAAAACTAATCACGGCTGCAGCAATGATAGGCATTCCCAAACGATTGGCGCCTCCGCCAAGGTTTCCCCATCCAGCAGAAGTGGCGTTGGCTGTTCCTACCACATTTGGAGCAAACATAATAGAGGTGTGAACCTGGGTAATCACAAAGGAAGCGCCAATGAACCCAATAAACAGTCTGCATATTAGGAATTGTAGTGGGGTTTGTACCAGTCCTATTAATATAACAGGAATTGCTCCAAGCATCAATAACCATGTGTAGCAAAGTCTAGGTCCATATTTGTCACAAAGTTTTCCAATCAGTAATCGTGCAAACACAGTTCCTGAAACTGCTAGAATAATAGAGTTCCATTTTTGGTCTGGTGTAAGTCCAAGATCTTTAACTACATTGGGCATAAAGGGGACAATGCCAAACCATGCAAAAAAGCATAAAAAGAATGCAATGGAAGTCATCCAAAACGTTCTTGTGGAAACGCTTTTAAAGTTCAAAAGGGCGAGTTGGGTTGCTTTTGGTGTAAATTTAGTACTCATGATTTCCAATTTTTAGTTGTCATAAAATTATTAAACTAAGTATTTGTACGCAATTAATTTAATTTAAAAAATAAGTATTAATACGTATTTTTTTGTTTTTCTGAAAATAGAAACCTCTAAATTCGCTTTCTTATAAAAAATGAGTGTTGAAAATTTGATATTCGCAAGCTCTTATTTGTTTATTGATAAGTTGTTTAGAATCTTAGATATTGTTTATCAGTTGTTTACTTTTTGTTTTAAAGGGATGTTTAAAGTCCTGTTATGATTGCTCTTCTAATTTCAAGGGAATTGTATTTGTTGTATTTGTAATTATAAGATGCTGATTTTATTAATAATTAAATATAGAGCCGATGTTTTGACGATTTTATAAAAATAAGTATGATTTCAAAAAAAAACTTAGTATTGAAATAATTTTATACGTATAAATACTTAATTTTGATTGAAACTCAATTTTTATACTTATGAAAACTGTCATTGTAATTGGAAATGGAATGGTTGGTTATAAGTTTTGCGAAAAATTTGTAGCTAAAGAGGTAAAGGAGAAATATCGATTGGTGGTATTTGGCGAGGAGTCAAGACCTGCTTATGACAGGGTTCATTTGAGTGAGTTTTTTGAAAGTAGAAATGCTCCAGCCTTAGAGTTAGCCCCTGTGAATTGGTATGATGATCATGGTGTTGAGTTGATTGTTGGAGAGCGTGTTGTGGATATAGATAGGGATCTGAAAATGGTGACTACTGCTAGACATAAATCGTTTTCCTATGATTATTTGGTTTTGGCAACAGGATCTACGCCTTTTGTGCCTCCTATCAAAGGAGTTGAAAAAAAAGGCGTATTTGTATATCGTACTATTGAGGATTTGGAGGATATGTTGGATTATGCAGAGGAATTGAAAAAAAAGAATCCCCATCCTAAAGCTGCTGTTATGGGCGGAGGATTGTTAGGTTTAGAGGCCGGTAAAGCTGTAATGGATATGGGCTTGGAGCCTCACATTGTTGAGTTTGCTTCAAAGTTAATGCCACGTCAATTGGATCTACGCAGCAGTAATATCTTGAAACTTAAATTGGAGTCTATGGGGATTCACATTCATTTAAGTAAGGCTACGAATCAAGTTTTGGGGGATGATTATATTTCTGGGTTGGATTTTGGAGAAGATGACGTTTTGGAAGTTGACATGTTGATTGTTTCTGCTGGAATACGTCCTAGAGATGAGCTCGGAAAATGTTGCGGATTGGAGATGGGAGTGAGAGGTGGTATTGAAGTAGATCATGCCATGCGAACTTCAGATCCTAGCATCTATGCTATTGGGGAAGTGGCTCTGTATCAAAAAATGATTTATGGACTTGTGGCCCCTGGTTATGAAATGGCTGATGTTGCTGTTAATCAAATTATGGGGAATTCAGAAGTGGTGATGAGTGAGGATATCGATATGTCGACCAAATTGAAATTAATTGGAGTTGATGTAGCCAGTTTTGGAGAGCCTTACATGCCAGCAAGTAAAGGGTTGTCCATAATTTTTGAAAACAAAACAAAAGGACTTTACAAGCGAATTAATGTCAGTCACGATGGGAAAACTCTTTTGGGAGGTATCTTGGTTGGCGATGTGGTAGATTATAATATTTTACATCAAATGTATCTTAACGGGATGCCTTTGCCGGAGAATGCGGAAGAATTGATTCTAGGGGCTCGTGGGGAAGGTGGTTCTGTTTTTGGAAGTGTGATGGATTTGCCAGATACGGCGCAAATATGCTCCTGCGAAAGTGTTTCTAAAAGAGCCATTTGTAATTCTTTAATAGAAAATCAAGCTATTGATTTGAAAGGGGTGGTAAGATGTACCAAAGCCACCACAGGTTGTGGTGGTTGTAAGCCTATGGTGGTTGATTTGGTAAATGAAACCCTTAAAAAGCTTGGGAAAGAAGTTAAAGATTCCATCTGTGAACATTTCGAATTTACTCGTCAAGAGCTTTATAGTATTTTAAAAATTAGAGGGATCCAGACTTTTGATGAAGCCATTGACAGTTGTGGAAGGGGTGACGGTTGCGAAATCTGTAAACCTGTAGTAGCGTCTATTTTTGCGAGTCTTTATAACGATACAGCTAATAAAGAGGCTGTAATCCAAGATTCCAACGATAGATTTTTGGCTAATATTCAGAGAAATGGTACTTATTCCGTTGTGCCAAGAATTCCAGGAGGAGAAATTACGCCAGAGCGTTTAATGGTAATAGGAGCTGTAGGTAAAAAGTATAATCTCTACACTAAAATAACAGGGGGCCAACGAATTGATTTGTTTGGTGCTCAATTGCATCAGTTGCCTGGCATTTGGAAGGAGCTCATTGATGCTGGATTCGAAAGTGGTCATGCCTATGGAAAGTCGCTTCGTACTGTGAAGAGCTGCGTAGGTTCTACGTGGTGCCGTTATGGTATGGACGAAAGTGTGAGTTTTGCCATAGAATTGGAAAACCGCTACAAAGGTTTGCGTTCTCCGCATAAAATTAAGGGAGGTGTTTCAGGCTGTATTAGAGAATGTGCCGAAGCTAGAGGTAAGGATTTTGGAGTTATTGCTGTTGAAGGTGGCTGGAATCTCTATGTCTGTGGCAATGGTGGAGCAACACCTAAGCATGCTGTATTGCTGGCAGAACAAATTGATAATGCCACATGTCTAAAATATTTGGATCGATTTTTAATGTATTACATCCGTACAGCGGCGCCTTTAATGCGTACTGCAACCTGGCTGGAAAAATTGGAAGGGGGTATTGAACAGCTAAAACGCATTGTAATCAATGATAGTTTAGGCTTGGGAGATGAATTGGAGCGAGAAATGCAAGGCTTGGTGGAGGCTTATCAATGTGAGTGGAAGCAGGCTATAGAGAGTGAAGAAATGACAAAGCGTTTCAAGCATTTTGTGAATTCTGAAGAGACCGACGAAAATATTGTTTTCGTGCCAATGAGAGAACAAAAAATGCCACAACCGTGGTGAAACTTAATATAAAAAAACATGAAAGAAGTATTTTTTTTTAAGGATGATACCAATGTTAGTAATGAGGTTTCGGTATGGTTTAAAGCGGCCAGAGTAGATGATTTTCCTGTGAATGGAGGAGCTTGTGTAAAATACAAAGATAAGCAGGTGGCTGTATTCAACTTTCAGAGGAAAGGGAAGTGGTATGCTTGCCAAAATTTATGCCCACATAAAATGGAAATGGTTTTATCTCGAGGAATGATAGGTGATGAGAGTGGTATTCCTAAAGTGGCATGCCCAATGCATAAAAAGACATTTTCTTTGGAAAGTGGTAAAAACTTGAATGGCGATTTGGATGCTATTGTTACCTATCCTGTAAAAATAGAAAACAACATTGTTTATATCGGATTTTCTGAATAGATTTGAGAGTAACCAAACCTAATTCAGATGACGCAATTTCAAGAGGCCGTGGCTTTAATAGATGAGGAAAATTCAAAAGATCCCAATCTGGAAGTCTTTAATGGGCTGGAATATCCTAAGGAGCTGTTGTATTCCCAAAGAATGTATGAAAAGTTGTTGGATTTTCGTCCAGATGCTTCCGAAGCATTGAAAATTGCAGCTAAGGCACAGCATATTTGCAGATGGAAAATTGCTAGGGATGAGTACCCAATGGATAAGGTTGGATATTTCAATTGGAGAAATGCTTTAAAAGATTTTCATGTTGAAATTACCTCGGGGATTCTTAAATCGGTTGGTTATAATGATGAGTTTGTAGCTCGCGTAGCGGATTTGATTCTCAAAAAAAGACTCAAAAAAGATGAGGAAGTCCAGACTTTGGAAGATGTGGTGTGTTTGGTCTTTCTTCAATATTACTTCGATGCATTTTCAGAAAAACACTCCGAAGAAAAATTGATAGATATACTTCAAAAAACGTGGCGTAAAATGTCGGAACAAGGGCATCAGACTGCTTTAAACTTAAAACTATCTTCAAGAAGTTTGGAGCTTGTTCAAAAGGCATTGGCTTAAACGGATTTTTATGGCAAAAACAGGCAATTCTTTAGACGAAAGCACTTTTAAAAAGTTGAGTCGTTTGTATATAATTGCCTTAAGTGCTATTGCCTTTTCGGTACTTGTTAGCCAATTTATAGTTAGAAATTTTCTTCAGGATCAGCAAAGCGATTCTACTGTTGTAAATGTGGCCGGTCGTCAACGGATGCTCAGTCAAAAGTTGACCAAGGAATTGTTGTTACTGCCTTCAGTGTCTTCCCATTCTGAACAGATTTCTATAGCAGAAAATTTAAAAGAAACAATTGTTTTATGGAAGACGTCTCATGAGGCATTGTTGCATGGAAGTGAAGTTTTGGGTTTGCCAGGGGAGAATAGCATAGAAGTGCAGCAGATGTATTTGGAATTAGCACCTTATTATGAGGAAATGTTTCAATCTGCAGAGACGGTTCTCGGAGATCTTAAGGAACATGGTGAAATTTCTCAAGCTAATTTAGGGAATGCCTTAGGGATTGTAAAAAGTAAAGAAGCTGATTACTTGCGGCAAATGGATGCTATTGTAAATCAGTATAATGTTGAGGCTAGCGCAAAAGTAGATAGATTGAGGGGGCTCGAATTTATGTTGATGTTATTTACATTGTTGGTGTTATTGGTGGAGTTTTTCTTTGTGTTTGCTCCAACGGCCAAAGGTATTCGTGCAACCATTCATCGCTTATTGGAGTCAGAGCAAAATGCGATTGAGATGGCGCAGGAGGCTCATGTTGTGAGGGAGGAAAATGAGCGTTCTGTTAAGGAATTGCGCACGCTTAATAAAATTATGGACCAAACGTTGTTGTTTGCTCGAGTTGCTTCAGATGGTGCCGTACTGCATGTGGGAGATCGGTTCTCTCAGTTTTTTAAGGTGTCGCAAGAACAGAAAACCTCCTCCTTTTCAAATTTAATTACAAGCAATAAAAGTGAGCAAGAATACATAGATGCCTTGGTGGAAAAGCATTCTAAAACGGGATGGAAAGGAGAGGTAGAGCTATCTAATGGAGAAGGGGGAAGTCTGTGGTTGGAAATGTTTGTTATTCCATATGTTTCAACTAAGGACAAACAGGAATTGTTGATTATTGCGTCGGATATTACTAAGATCAAAAAAGCACAGTTGGAAATAGAGATGTTGACTAAACAACGATATGAGGAGAAAATGAGTCAACAAAAGTTAATCTCCAGCAAGATTATTGAAAATCAAGAACAGGAGCAAAACCGTATTGCAAAGGATATCCATGATGGCATTGGGCAAATGCTTACTGGTTTAAAGTTTAATTTGGAAAGCATCGATTTAAAGGATGTTGAAAAAACACGTCTTAAAATTGAAAACCTTAAGGAAGTTGCGGCAAATATCATTTTAGGAGTTAGGGTGGCGACATTCAATTTAACTCCACCAGAACTAACGGATTATGGAGTTGCCTCGGCACTTTCCAAATTGGTCACGGAACTGGTAAAGTTTACAGGGAAGACCATTAAATTTTTTAATAAATCCAATTTTAACCAGAGATTGGATGCTCTTGTAGAAATCAATATTTATCGAATTACGCAGGAAGCCATTAACAATGCTATAAAATATGCCAATTCAACCCATATTATTGTAATGCTATCCCATAGCGATCATATTTTAAGTATTACTGTGGATGATGATGGGGTTGGGTTTGATGCTTCAAATGTAAAGACTTCCAATTTGGACTCCGGAGGTATGGGGATGACCTTTATGCGGGAGCGGGTTACATATATTAATGGCCGGTTGTTCGTGAATTCTTCTTCTGAAACTGGAACGCGCATAACTCTTAACGTTCCCATTTGAAATTTAGGTACTTTTACTTAAAAAAATCTGTATTTTTGTAAGACTAATACTTATGGTATAATGGAAGAAATACGTATTATTCTGGTAGATGATCATGTGCTTGTAAGGGATGGTATTAAAGCTTTGTTGGAAAACGAACAGGAGTTTTTGGTGATAGATGAGGCTTCCAATGGAGTTGAAGCACTTGAGATTTTAAAAGAAACCCAACCCGATTTATTGATTGTGGATATTAGAATGCCTGTAATGAATGGTATTGAAGTGGTGAACGAGGTAAATAGCACATATCCACACTTAAAAACCTTGATATTATCCATGCATGATTCCGAGGAATATGTATTGAATTCTATTGCCGCAGGAGCCGATGGGTATTTGTTAAAAGGATCTAGTAAGGAAGAGTTTTTAAAAGCCTTGCACACAGTGGCTTCGGGAGGAAAGTATTTTACAGGAGACGTTTCGTCTATTATCATCAATAACATGATGGGGGCTACTGTTGCACAGTCTAAAAAAGAATCTTCACAAAAAGAGTTGCCTTTTAAATTGACCAAGCGCGAGAAACAGATTTTAAGTATTGTTCTTCAAGGCAAAAGCAATAAAGAAGTGGCTAAAGAACTAGAGGTGAGTAAGCGTACTGCCGAAGTACACCGTTATAATCTGATGAAAAAGTTGGATGTAAAAAACCTCATTGAGCTGTCTAAAATGGCCGAAGAGTATAATTTGATTTAGTGCTTCAAAATCATTATTTAACTTTTTTCATTTTTATTCAATTTTTTTAAGGTTAATCCAAAATATGACCTCGTATTTGTGATTCTCGTAATATTGCATTGAACCTTAATGATTTGCTTAAAAAATTAAGTATTTATACTTAATTTTAAGTGTTTTAATTCTTTAAGGCATGCAACAGAAAGTCTTTAAAACCACCTGTTCCTATTGCGGAGTGGGATGTGGAATTCTCGTTAAAAAGGGAGCAAACAACAAGGTATCGGTGGAAGGTGATCCAACTCACCCAGTTAATAGGGGTATGTTGTGCTCTAAGGGAATGAATCTTCATTATGTTGCCAATGATCTTTCCGATAGATTATTGTATCCCGAAATGCGATGGAGTAGATCGCATCCCAGGGAACGTGTTACTTGGGATGCAGCTTTAGATCGTACTGCCGCAGTGTTTAAATCCATTATGCAAAAATATGGTCCTGATAGTGTAGGGTTCTATGTTTCTGGACAATGCCTTACAGAGGAATATTATATAGCCAATAAACTGGTCAAAGGTTTTTTGGGAACCAACAACATTGATACCAATTCCAGACTTTGCATGAGTTCTGCAGTAGTTGGTTATAAAAAAACGTTTGGTGAAGATTCAGTGCCTATTTCGTATGATGATATTGAATTGGCCGATTGTTTCTTGATTACAGGGGCAAACCCGGCATGGTGCCATCCTATTCTATTCAGGCGTATCGAGCAGCATAAGGAGTTACATCCTGAAGTGAAAATTATTGTTGTGGATCCTCGTAAAACGGATTCAGCAAGTTTTGCTGATTTGCATCTTCAGATTCTTCCAGGCACCGATGTGGTGCTATATAATGCTTTAGGCCGCTATATTCTTGAAAAGGGATGGGTAGACAAGCGTTTTATAGAAAAGCATACAGAAAATTTTGAAGAATATAAAAAGCAAGTGAAATCTACCTCATTGAGGGAGGCTTCCAAAATTTGTGGCGTTTCCGTGGATGATATTAAAAAAGCCGCTCAAATAATTGGCAATGCGAAAGCCTTTTTAAGCATGTGGGCTATGGGGCTTAATCAAAGTGCCATTGGAAGCCATAAAAACTATGCATTATTAAACTTATCCCTAATTACAGGGCAGGTTGGGAAACCTGGTGCGGGACCATTTTCGTTGACGGGGCAACCAAATGCCATGGGGGGTAGGGAAGTAGGAGGAATGGCCAATCTTTTGGCGGTTCATAAAGATTTGATGAACTCAGAACATCGAAAAGAGGTGGCCGATTTTTGGAAGGTTGACGATATTGCTCCCAAACCTGGATATACGGCTACGGAAATGTTTGATGCGTTGGAAAGTGGCAAAATGAAGGCTATTTGGATTATTTGTACCAATCCTATGGTGAGTTTACCAAATATGAACCGTATTGAGCGCGCCATGAAAAATGCCAAGTTTGTTGTAGTGCAGGATATTTCAAATAGATCGGATACCCTTGAGTATGCCGATGTGGTGCTTCCTGCAGCTGCTTGGTTGGAAAAGGAAGGAACCATGACCAATTCCGAAAGAAGAATTTCCTATCTGCCAAAAGCAATTGAAGCTCCGGGGGAGGCAAGACCTGATGTGGGTATTCTTTGTCAATTTGCCCAAAAAATGGGTTATTCTGGATTTAATTTCAACAACACCTCGGATATTTATGATGAGTATTGCGAAATGACCAAAGGCACCAGAATTGATATTTCATATCTCAATTACCAAAGACTTAAAAATGAAGGAACATTTCAATGGCCGGTAAATTCATATAAACATCCTGGAACGAAACGTCTTTTTGAGGATAAAGTATTCTATACGCCTTCTGGTAAGGCTATGTTCAATGTGCCTGATTTTGTTTGCAATGTGTCCGATGAGCCCAACTTGGAATATCCGTTGATATTGACTACGGGAAGAATTAGGGACCAATGGCATACCATGACCAAAACAGGGAAGGTATGCAGATTGAAAACCCATTATTCTAATCCGGTCCTAGAGATCAATGATGTTGATGCTTATATCAACAAGATAAAGGACGGCGATGTGGTAGAAGTGAAGGCAAAAAATGGTTTGGTTCGGGTTCGAGCAAAGGTTACGGATACTATTAAGCGAGGTGTGGTGTTTTTGCCAATGCATTGGGGAAAACAATTACAAAGCGACCTCAATAGAACCAACAACTTAACCAATACGATATTAGACCCAATTTCCAAAGAACCAGATTTTAAGTATACACGTGTTTCGGTTTCAAAATACAAAAAGCCTAAAGAGAAAATTATTGTTGTAGGGGCCGGAGCGGCAGCCTTTAGGTTTATTCAAAATTATCGAGACCATAATGAAGAGGATGAGCTTCATGTGTTTTCAAAGGAAGTCCATCCGTTCTATAATCGGGTGCTGTTGCCGGAGTATATCACCGAAGAAATGACCTGGGAACAGCTTCAGAAAATTAAAGCCCACGAGCTGGAAAAATTGAATGTAAATATCCATTCGGGCACTTATATAGTTGCAATTGATAGAAAAGATAAGTTAGTAACTGACAGTGATGGAACCTTCCATGCTTATGACAAGTTGATTTTAGCAACCGGTAGCAGGCCGTTTGTTCCGCAGGATATTAATTTAGATTTGCCAGGACGATTTACCTTGCGAAGCAAAAGTGATGCCGATAGATTTCGGAACTATTTAGCTACTTCTGGAGCTCCTTTGGAAGAGCAACATGTTACTATTGTAGGAGGTGGACTATTGGGATTGGAGCTTGCCGCAGCCTTAAAGCATAAAAATGTCAATATTACCATTGTTCAACGGGGTTCTTGGTTAATGGAACGTCAACTGGATCATGTCTCCAGCAAGCTTTTGGCAATGCATGTTCAGGAATTGGGGATTCAGGTTTATTTTTCAAATGAGGTTAGTACGGTTTTCAACGACGAGGAGACGGGTAAACTTAATATCACTCTTAAAAGTGGTAAAAACTTCAAATCGGATGCCATTGTTTATGCTATTGGAACGCGTACCAATATAGAGATGGCCAAAAACAGTGGGATTGTTTGCGGGAGAGGAGTAAAAGTGAATCAATATTTACAATCGTCCGATCCAAATATTTTTGCTATCGGGGAAATTGCTGAATTCAACAATAATCTATTTGGAATTACCTCTGCGGCGGAGGAACAGGCTACGGTTTTGGCTAACTTTTTAGCTGGGGATGTGAGTAGTATTTATAGAGGTTCCATTACTATGAATATTTTGAAATTTAGTGATCTGGACTTATGTAGTTTGGGTGATATCATGGTGCCTGAAAATGATGAAAGTTATGAGATTATTGTTTTGATGGATATGAGTAAGCGCTATTATAAAAAATGCATTGTGAAGGATGATTTGTTGATTGGCGCCGTATTGATAGGAGACAAAAATGAATTTGCAGAGTTCAAGACGCTAATAGAAAGTAAGGTGGAGTTATCTGATAAACGGGAGACTTTGTTACGTGGATCTGTAACTGCCAAGCCAGTTTTGGGGAGATTGGTATGTTCTTGTGGACAGGTTGGAGAAGACAATATTTTGGAGAGTATTAAAGAAGGATGTCAGGATTTTACAGAATTATGTAAACAAACAGGAGCAGGTTTGGGCTGTGGAAGCTGTAAAACAGAAGTTAGGGAGTTGTTGAATCATGTAAATGTGCCGGTGTGATGAAAAGTTTGTCGAGATTGATTGTAAATGGTGGCGTACTTTCTTTAGGAGAATTAAAGTCTATTTGTGATGCTGCCGAGAGTTTAGGTATCAAAACACTGTCTTTTGGCTCTCGGCAGGACATTTTATTTCGGGAGGAGCTTTCCAAACAAGATTTGGAGGCTTTTGGCAATTTGCAGTTTGGAAATGCGAATTCTGTTGAGGTTGAAAATATTATGTCTTCCTATGTAGCTTCCGATATTTTTCAAAGCACCTCTTGGCTGTCTAGTGAAAAGTATTTGTACATCCTAGAACAGTTTAGAAAAAGTCCGTGTTTAAAAGTCAATATTACAGATCCGAAACAACGATTGGTACCGCTTTTTACCGGCCATTTGAATTTTGTGGCTTCAGAGCATGAAGACTATTGGTATCTATATGTGCGCTTGCCCGAATGGCAGCAAATTGAGTTGTACCCTGCTTTAATATATAGTTGGGATATGGCAAGAATTGAACAGGTTATTGAAAGCTTGCTTCAAGAGGAATTGGAGGACATTGATGTACTGTTTGATTTGGTAAGTGATGCGGTGGATACAAATAACAGAACCATTGATAAAGCTTTAGAGGTGCCGTTTTATCCTTTTCCTTATTATGAAGGGATGAATAGATTTGGTAATGATAAGTATTGGCTGGGACTTTATTGGAGGAACAATAAATATGATATTGCTTTTTTAAGAGAGATGTGCGATTTGTGTGCCGAATGTAAAATTGGAAAGATTTCAATTACACCTTGGAAGTCATTTATTGTAAAGGACATTCCTTCTCAGGATAAAATTAAATGGGAAAAATTTTTGGGTAAAAAGGGAATTAACGTGCGTCATTCCATGTTGGAGCTAAATTGGCATTTGCCAGTTGGTAATGCCGAGGCACTGGATTTAAAACATTATTTGGTTGGGATTTTTGATAAGCAGGACATTAGTACTTATGGATTGACTTTTGGAATTACAGAGCAAATTGAGAGAGCAAATTATTTTACTTCTGTGGTGATCGAAAAGAACCGGCCGCCCAAGGGATTGGGGGATATGAGTATAAGGGATACCTATAATTTGTTGTATGCAAAAGATTTCAATCCAAATTCCATGGAATATATCACCCATGTGCAAGAAGTGGATAAGGTGGAATTGCCAGCGTTATTGGTAGAGTTGAGCCAATTGTATTTTGAAAAGTTGGGTATGCAAAAGGGATCTCAAGTTTCAGAAAAAGAACATGTTGATGTCCTTGAATTTGAGGTATATCAATGTAAACATTGTTTAACGGTTTATAATGAAGCTTACGGTGACGTAACTCAAGACATCCAACCAAAAACGACTTTTGAGGAATTGCCTAATGAATATGTGTGTTCTATTTGTGATGCTCCAAAAGGAGACTTTGAATTAAAGCTAGTAAGCAAAGCAATAGTGAATAGTGATTAACCGCCAATGGTAATCATGCTTCTGTTGTTATGAAGTTCGGTATTGTTGAATTCTTCAAAGCTTGAAAGGCCCGCTCTGGTGGCTTTCTTTTTGAATAATGCCAATTGAATTAGAGGTTCTATAGATTCCTTATTTCTAAGGGATGAAAGCAAATTGGTTTCATTGTTTGAAAACAAGCAATTTTTAAGCTTTCCATCGGCAGTTAACCTAATGCGATTACAGCTATCACAAAAAGGGTTGGTAACTGTACTGATGATTCCAAACTGACCTTTAAATCCTTTGATTTTATAATTTCTTGAGGTGAAATTTTGCTCGTTTTCTAATGTTGCAATTTCAGAGGCTCCAAAATGCTCTTGTACTTGAGTGAGAATTTCTTCTTGGGAAACCAATTTGTCCTTATTCCAATTGTTGCCGTCAAAAGGCATGAATTCGATAAACCTTAAAGAGATTGGAAGATTTTTGGTTAAAGTAATTAAATCCACTATTTCGTCATCATTGAAGCCCTTCATCAAAACGACATTTATTTTAACGTTGAAGCCTTCTTCCAAGGCAAGCAAAATATTCTGATAGGTTTTTTGAAATTCATTTCTTCGGGTAATCAGTTGGAATTTCTCAGGATTGAGTGTATCCAAACTAATGTTGACATCCTTAAGACCATAAGTTTTGAAATCATTAACAAACCGGTCCAAAAGTACAGCATTGGTAGTAATAGACAGCTTTGCCGGTAATGTTGAAAGATGTTCTAAGATATCCGTAAAGTCCTTTCTCACCAATGGTTCGCCGCCTGTGAGTCGTATTTTGGTCACGCCATTTTCTACAAATATCTTGGCGATATCAAAAACTTCATCGGCTGTCATTAAATGACTTTTGGGAGTCAATGGAACGCCATTGGCTGGCATACAATAAGTACAGCGTAGGTTACACTTCTCAGTCAATGAAATGCGGAGATAGTTGTGTTTTCGGCCAAAACTATCGGTCAATATGGAATCGTTTTTTTGCATCTATTCGTGTTGCTGTCCTTTTAAAATTTTGAAAACATGTAGGAGGTGAGGGAACACGGCATCCATAGATTCTTTAGCGCCATTCGTAGATCCCGGTAAGGCCAAAACCAAACAATCGGCTAGTGTTCCTGCAACACTTCGGGATAACATGGAATAAGGCGTGCGCTCTTGCCCATAACTGCGGATGGCCTCTTCAATACCAGGAATACGTCGCTCCAAAATAGGTTCCAGTGCCTCTGGAGTAACATCCCGAAATGATAAACCTGTGCCTCCAGTAAAAATGATAAGATTGTGGTTTTCGGAATTAGTGATTGTTTTTTCTCTTATAATATCGATCTCGTCTGGAATCACTTCATATTTGGAAATTACTACATCATTTTGTTCGAGTTTTTCGATAATTGCTTTGCCTGCTTTGTCTTCCTTTAAACCTGCAGAAATAGTATCGGAACATACAAACACGCAAGCTTTAAGTTGCGATCTATGTTTGTTGTTGAAACTACTTTTGCCACCTTTTTTGTCCAAAAGTTTAATCGTGCCAATTTCAATCTGTTTGTCGATAGGCTTTAACATGTCATAAAGTGTCAAGGCAACCACGGAAGCGCCGTGCATAGCTTCAACTTCAACCCCAGTTTTGTATATGGTTTTTATGGTAACGTCAATTTTGATGTCAAGATCCTCAATCTCAAATTCAACAGAAGTAAACTCAATAGGCAGGGGATGACAATCAGGGATAATGTTATGCGTGTTCTTTACGGCAAACAGTCCTGCAGTTTTGGACATTTCAAACACGTTTCCTTTTGGCACCATATTGTTTTTGATGGCGTCTATCGTACCTTGTTTACTGACTTTAACTACAGCTTGGGCTGTGGCAACTCTTAAGGTTTTTATTTTATGGGTAATGTCTACCATGGTTTATTTATTGGTTTTCCATTGATGGGTTTCGTCTTCAAAAATCTCCTTTCCAAACAGTGGTACTTTTTTCTTTACAATGTCCACTAAATATTGTGTAGCTTCATAAACTTCCGAACTGTGTTTAGCCGAAACGAACACAAAAAAGCAAATTTCTCCAGCTTTCACGGTTCCCAAACTATGGTAAATATGCATGCAGGTAAGGTTAAAGGTTTTGAAGGCCTTTTCCCTGATATCAGTTAGTATTTCATTGGCCATGGCTTCATAACAGGTAAAGTCGATAGCAGCGACCGTTTTGTTGTTCACCACATCGGCGCGAACCTGTCCCAAAAAGATATTGTGGGCACCAATATCGGTTTTTGTTTGGTGCTTGCGAATGGATTCTGAAATGAATTCCGGTGAAATAGGACCGTCAATGAATACTTTTTTCATTTTTCAATAGTTTTGAAATGGCTTCGGCGCCATCGGTGATACATATAATGGATTTGAATTGTTGCTGTTTTAAAATGTTAGCTGCTTGCTTGCTTCTTATCCCACTTTGGCAAAAAATAGCATAGGTGTTTTCAGGATTTAAACTGTCTAGATTTAATTCCAATGCAGAAAGGGGAAGCTTGAGCACATTAGGGTGTTCTACAGAAGGTAATTCACCTGTTTCCCTAACGTCAATAAGGGTTATACCATTTTGAAGTGCTTCAGTAATGGATTGATTCCGAACATTACTATTTAAATATTTTATAGCATAAAACGCATTGTCAATAACCGGTTCCTGTTTTTTAGAAAACGAAAAGATGTGTTGTAACGAGGTCAAGGAATTATACACCAATAGTTTTCCTGATAACAGTTCGCCAATACCTAAAATGAGTTTCATGGCTTCATTGGCTTGCAACATACCTATGATGCCAACCGTAGTTCCTAAAACGCCTGCTTCTTCACAATTTTGAACATTGCCGTTGGCTTCGGGGAACAAACAGCGGTAAGTTGGCCCATTTTGAGAATTACATACCGTGACCTGTCCTTCAAATTGATGAACCGAGCCATGGACAAAAGGCTTGTCCAACAACACACAGGCATCGTTGATGAGATAGCGAGTAGCAAGATTGTCCGAAGCGTCAATTACCAAATCATATTTAGAAATGATGTCCAAAGCATTTTTGCCATTTAAAAATACCTCATAGGTTTGAATAGATACCGTTGAATTATTCCGCTTTAAATGGTCTGCTGCAGTTTTTGCTTTGCTGAGATTGATGTCCTCTTCAGCGTAAAGTGTTTGGCGATGTAAGTTGGTTTCATCAACAGTGTCGCCATCAATAATGCCTATATTCCCAATTCCCGCCGAAGTTAGATAAGGCAATACAGCGCAACCCAAACCACCAGCACCCACAACCAACACTTTGGCATCGGTAAGTTTTTGCTGCCCAGAAATGCCCACTTGAGGCAAATTAATTTGTCTGCTGTATCTATTCATAATCATCCTCCTGCAAATGGCGGCAATAAGGCTATTTCATCGGTATTTGCTACTGCCGTTTCGGCTTCAATGCTAACTAAATTGGCATTTAAAGCAATATGGATTGGCAATTGCTGAAGTTCATATTTCTTAAATAAGTGTTCAAGAATGTCACTCAATGTTTCATTTTTCACTTCTATATGTTCTTCTGTACACTGCGTAATTTCAGCGACGGCACCAAAATATTTTATAACAGCCATATTATTCTTTTTTATTGACCAAACCACTGGTGATTTGATTCATTTGTTTCACTTTTTCTTCAAAATCGCCTTTAATGGTTTTTCTGTAGGCGTTAAGGTTGTTAACCAATTGGTTGATGTCCTCCGGAATGACATCTTCCAAAAACTGCCTGATACGCTTGGCGGTGGTGGGAGATTTTCCGTTTGTGGAAATGGCAATTTTCACATTACCCTTGGTCACGATTCCGCCTAGGTAAAAATCACATTGATCTGGGGTGTCGGCGATGTTGACCAAAAGCTGTTTGCTTTTAGCATCCTTATTTATCTGTAAGTTGACTTCAAGATTATCGGTACAGCCAATTACCAAATGCCTATTTTCCAAATCTGAAATGTCATAAGCTTTTTGAGTAAGTTTTACAGTAGGGTGTTTACTTGCCAATGCAACCAAGTCTTCATGAAATGTCTTAGAAACCACTTCTACTTTGGCACGAGGACTGGATTTCAGCATAAATGATAACTTTTCCAGACCAACATTGCCACCGCCAACAATAAGCACATCGAGTTGGTGTACTTTTACAAAAATGGGATATAGTTCGTTTGTTTCCATAATTTGCAATTTAGTTCCCATGGTATCTTGGGTTTCATTGATTAAAGTTTGTAATTCTTCTTTTGTATTGATATTTCTTAGCGCCAATTGGTCTTCCTCTTCAACAATAACCCGATTACAATTCAATTGTTCGATTGCGCTTCGCAATTTCAAATTGTCTTGCACTAAGGCTTTTTCAAAAATTGGTAAACATGTCTTGGAATAAGCTGCAATAAGGGGAAAATTATCCGTTCCGTTGCTAACATAGGTTACATCGGCTTCAGAAAGATTTGCTATGATGTATTTTGAAATGACCTCGGTGGACACTTCTGGAATGTCGCAACTCAAGATAAGATTGTTTGCGGTTGAAGAATGCTTCAACGCGGTGTAAATACCTCCTACAGGGCCTTTGTTACTATAAATATCGGGGAGCAATTCCAGTCCAAATTGGCGATAGGCTTCATTGGAAGTCACCAAATAGATATTGGATGTAATAGGATGCAAGGCATCGATGACATGTTTAACGAATGGTTGCCCCTTATAAAGCACCAAGCCTTTTTCCTCCTGCATACGCTTGCTGGCGCCACCGCACAAAATATAAGCCGTTATGTTGGACGCCATACTCATAAGGTCATTAACTTAATGGAGGCAATCAGTAAGACTATCGATAAAATATATTTCAATTGTACATTGGTAGAAATTCTACTTCCGTAGAGCGCGCCTAAGGTCCCACCAATTAAAGCGATGGGAATAAATACAAAAGATTCCATAGGAATGGTATTCTGATTGTATGTAAAACCTAAAATCCCTGAAATGGAATTCACAAAAATAAACAGTGCCGAAACAGCCGCAGCTTCTTTCATGTTTCCCCATGCCAATAGAATGATGACAGGACTAAGAATAATCCCGCCGCCAATACCAATCATTCCAGAAAACAGTCCGATTCCAAAACCAATGACCAATGCCAAAGGAAGCTTAATAGGCTTTTGAAGGTTTTGTTCCTTTCCAAATAGCCCAAGAATTCTCATGATGGCAATTGCTAGAAACACCCCTAAAACTTGTTTGTATAAGGTTGGGTTGATGCTCAAATAGCCGCCCAAAAATGCAGCAGGAATAGACGTAATAGCGAAGGGATAGAACAGTTGCCACCTAAAGTGTTTATTCTTTTTGAAAAACCAAAAGGAAATCCCAGACACAAAAATGTTCAGTAAAAGGGCTGTTGGTTTCATAAAGGCAATAGGGAATGAAAACAGGGCCATTAAGGCTAAATAGCCACTGGCACCACCATGACCAACACTAGCGTACAAAAAGGCAATCACAACTAAAATAATTGCAAAAAGGATGAAGGCTTCTGTGCTTAGCATGCTCATAGTTCCAATTTTTTAAATTCCGATTCCAAATAGGCCATACAGTTGTTGTTGATGGTTTCGAATTGTTCAATCAAGGCTTTTCCGTAAGGGGTAAGCGTCGTACCTCCACCATTTTTACCTCCAATGTTTTTTATAAGAATGGGTTCTTTGGAAACATCGTTCATGTCGTTCATCAATTTCCAGGCTTTTTTATAGGACATATTCATGGCCTTGGCCGCAGCATTGATAGAAGAGGTTTCTTCTACTTTTTTGAGCAGCAAAATACGTCCGAAACCTAAAAAGGTTTTGCCGTCATTCTCAATCCAAACCCTACTTTTAATGTTCATTGTTCATTCAATTTGATACATTCTACACTGTCACCCTTTGATACTTCTGTAATATGCTCTGGGATACAGACTAAAGCATTGCTAAGCGCAAACGTATGCAACATAGAAGAGCTTTGTCCTTGTAAAACTTCTACGGCATCATGTTTTAAATGCGCTTTCAAAAACAATGTTTTCCCTGAAGGATTTTTAATGTTGTGTTTGCTTTTGGCCTGTACGCGCTGTAATGCGCCATTATTAAATCCCATATACTTTTTTAGTAGAGGAAGCGCATAGACATAAAAACAGGTTAAAGCCGATGCAGGATTACCGGGAAGGGCAAAAACAAAGGTGTCCTTGTTCTGTCCAAACCACAATGGTTTCCCCGGTTTTTGATTGATTTTATAAAACACCTCTTCGACATTGTTTTTAAGTAATGCCTCTCTTACAAAATCATAATCGCCTACAGAGATCCCTCCAGAGACAAATACCGCATCTGAAGCAGTTATGGCTTTAGAAATGGTTGTTACAGTAGCTTCAAAAGTATCTTCTACTTTATACTTTGTTATATTGGTGATGTCAATTTTTCTCAAAGCAGCCGATAGCATGGCAGCGTTACTTTCGTAAATCTCTCCTGGCCTAAGGATCGTTCCGGGTGCACGTAGTTCATTTCCTGTAACCACAATGGCAACCTTTGGAGAGGTGTAAACTGTCACTTCATTGATGCCCAAACTTGCTAAATAACCTATAGCGGCTTCATTAAGGCAAGTTCCTTTTTCAAGGGCAAGATCCCCTTTTTTTATCTGTTCGCCGGTTGGTCTAATATTGGCCGACTTTTCTGGCAGTTTATCAATAGTAATAGTATCACTGTTCCTTGTAACGTGTTCCTGGATCACTATGGTGTCTGCATCATCAGGGACCAAGGCACCCGTAAAAATGCGTACTGCCTCGCCGTCATTCAAAGAATGGTTAAGCGTGTCGCCGGCCTTCGATTCATTGATTAGCGTATAGCTTTTGGCGTTACTCCATTTTATGGCATAGCCATCCATGGCCGATTGACGAAACGGAGGCATATCAATAGGAGAAAAAATGTCTTCAAATAGAACTTTTCCCAATGCCTCATCCAAAGGGCATATTTCTGATTTATGAGGAATATTGATGCCGTTTAATATGTTTAAAGCTTCGGATACGGATATCATGATTTCACTATCGTTATTTCTTGGTGAATATAACGAATATTCCTCAAATTTTTCTTCTTCTGCATGTATTTTTATGCTGGTTAAAGTTGTTTTGTTTTGGTATTCAATACGATATATTTCTTCTTAGGATTTGTAAAAACAGGGGTGTGGTACATTAGTTTTATAATCTTATCTTTAACACCTCTTAGAATACACATTTATGAAGGACGCGTTACAACAATATTACGGTTATTTGTTTGAAGATGAATTGCTTGAGGAAATTCAGGAATTTGGAACCTTTAAGGAGGTCAAGGAAGGGGATATTTTGATAGAAATAGGAGAGTATATCAAGTTTATGCCTTTGTTGATTTCTGGAGCCATTAAAATTTTACGCGAAGATCAAGAGGGTGACGAACTGATTCTATATTTTATTGAAAGAGGCGATACCTGTACCATGACCTTATCCTGCTGTATGGAGCAGAAGAAAAGCGAAATTAGAGCGGTTGCCGAAACAGATGCGCAGTTGATCATGATTCCTGTTCAAAAAATGGGCGAATGGATGACCAAGTACAAAAGTTGGCAGAATTTTATTCTTCAGAGCTATAATGAACGCATGACGGAGTTGTTGGAAGCCATTGATGCCATTGCCTTTTTGAAAATGGACAAAAGGGTTCTAAAATACCTTAAGGATAAGGCTATGGCCAATCATGATGACCTTATAAATGTAACCCATAGAGAAATTGCCAATGATATGCATACTTCCAGAGTAGTAATCTCTAGACTTCTAAAATCCTTGGAAAAGGAAGGACATATCAAACTTCACCGTAACAGCATCAAAGTCTTAGATCTATAATAAACTGTAACCAATGTTACCATGAATTGCGGTAAGTAAATTACTTTTGCACCAAAATTAAAGACATTGATTGATATAGTTGGTTATGTTGCAGCTCTAGTAATTGGAGTGGTTTTAGGTTTGATAGGTGGAGGAGGTTCCATACTTACAGTGCCTTTATTGGTGTATCTTCTTGGTTATAGTCCCGTTGTAGCTACAGCCTATTCCTTATTTGTGGTAGGCTCATCTTCTTTGGTGGGTGTGGTTCAAAAGCACAGAAAGAAACAAGTTGATTTTAAAACCGGATTAGCCTTTTCATTTCCGTCGTTTTTGGCGGTTTATATGTCAAGACGTTTTTTGGTGCCGCATATTCCCGATGAAATATTCAATGTTGGAGGTTATGTCCTTTCCAAGGATATGTTAATCATGGTATTTTTTGCAGTAGTCATGTTTATGGCTGCTACTTCCATGATTAAAAAGAAGGGAAAAACAGAAGAAGTCCATAAACCGCAACCATATTACAAAACCTTTGTTCAAGGAATGGTTATTGGTGTCATTACAGGTGTTATTGGTGCTGGCGGCGGATTTTTATATGTGCCTGCATTGGTACTTTGGGCCGGCTTGTCCATGAAGAAGGCTGTAGGGACTTCTTTGGTAATTATTGCTATTAATTCCCTTATCGGATTTTTGGGAGACGTTCATACGCAAACCATTAATTGGACATTTTTACTGTTGTTTTCAGCATTGACCATTATCGGTATTTTGATTGGGGGTTCCCTTTCAAAATATGTGTCAAATTCCAAGCTTAAAAAGAGTTTTGGTTGGTTTATATTGATCATGGCAGTTTATATTATAATTAAAGAATTTATTCAATGGTAATAAAGCATATAGTAACTTTGTAAAGTGCTGTAGGCGAATAATTAAGAAAATCATTTATTATGAAGATAGAACAGATATACACAGGATGTTTGGCGCAGGGAGCCTATTACATAGAAAGTAATGGTGAAGTGGCCATAATTGATCCGTTAAGGGAAGTACAGCCTTATATAGATAGAGCAGAAGCAAACAATGCAAGCATCAAATACATTTTTGAAACCCATTTCCATGCCGATTTTGTGAGTGGTCACGTTACCTTGTCCAAGCAAACAGGAGCCCCAATTGTGTACGGACCAAATGCCAATCCTTCTTTTGATGCGATTATCGCTAAGGATGGTCAGGAGTTTAAATTGGGGAATGTTACCATTATTGCACTGCATACACCAGGGCATACTATGGAAAGTACCACCTATTTATTGAAAGACGAAAACGGGAAGGACTACGCTATTTTCAGTGGAGATACTTTGTTTTTGGGAGATGTAGGGCGTCCAGATTTAGCCCAGAAAGGAAAAGAATTGACTCAGGAAGATTTGGCAGGATACCTTTATGATAGCTTACGTACTAAGATCATGCCGTTGGCAGATGAGGTGATTGTATACCCTGCACACGGTGCTGGTTCTGCCTGTGGAAAGAACATGATGAAGGAAACGGTAGATACCCTTGGTAACCAGAAAAAGATGAATTATGCTTTGAGAGCAGACATGACTAAAGAGGAATTCATTAAGGAAGTAACTGATGGATTGTTGCCGCCTCCACAATATTTCCCATTGAATGTGAAAATGAACAAGGAAGGTTACGAAGATATCGATGAGGTATTGGAACGTGGTACCAGAGCTTTAAGTCCTGAAGAATTTGAGGTGGCCGCCAATGAAACTGGCGCTATTGTATTGGACGTTCGTAATCCGGAAGATTTTGTAAAAGGTCATATCCCACGTTCTATTTTTATTGGAATCAATGGTGGTTTTGCGCCATGGGTAGGTGCTTTGATAAAAGATACCAAACAACCCATATTATTGGTATGCCCAGAAGGAAGAGAAGAAGAGACTGTGACTAGATTGTCAAGAGTTGGATTTGATAATACTCTTGGCTATTTAAAAGGTGGTTTTGAGGCTTGGAGTGAAGCTGGAAAGGAGACCGATAGTTTAGTTTCAATTTCTGCAGAAGAATTGAAATCCCGTATGGAAAAAGAAGACTTGCCAATTTTTGACGTTAGAAAAGATGGAGAGTTTACTGCCTCACATATTGAGACTGCTCATTTTACGCCGTTAGATTTCTTAAACGATCACTTGGCAGAGTTCCCGGAGGATCAAACATTCTATGTGCACTGTGCCGGAGGATACCGTTCGGTGATTGCGGCATCCATTTTAAAGAGCCGTGGGATCCACAATTTGGTGGATGTTGCAGGAGGATTTGCAGCCATTAAAAATGCAGGTATTCCCGTAACCAATTATGTTTGTCCTTCTACATTAAAGTAAGACAAAAACTAATATAGATGGAAAAAGGTCTATTCGTAAATCGCGAATTGGCCTTTTTCGTTTTTAAGGAGAGTTTATAAAAATATTTAAGCTGCATTGTAACGTTTTTGAAATTTATCCTACCAATAGGTGTAATCAATTTAATTAATAGCGATGAGAGAAGATAAACAACTATTGGTAATAACACATTTAAGCCAGTTGTTGACATGTCTTACTGGTGTTGGAGGTCTCATAGTGCCTTTGGTGCTTTGGTTGACCCAAAAGGACCGTGTGTACTCTATGGACCAACAGGGAAAGGAAATTGTGAACTTTCAATTAAGTATCATTGTGTACTCACTTTTAAGTATTCCTTTGATTTTTCTGTTGGGTCTTGGAATTGTAACCTTGATTGTAGTAGGATTGATTTCATTGGCATTTCCAATCATTAATGCCATAAAAGCAAGTAACGGAGAAGTTCCTAAATATCCCTTATCTCTTAATTTTATTAGTTAGTTATTTTTATAAAGAGATGAACCAAAAAGAGCTCACTAAAATTGTGAGCTCTTTTTTATTTAACACTTATTTTGGGTCAGTTAATTACGAATTTAGCATTACTGGCATTACCAACATAGTAATCAATTCTCCTTCATCTAAGCCATCAACAGGAGTCAAAATACCGGCTCTGTTTGGTAAGCTCATTTCCAATTGTACCTCATCAGAGTTTAGGTTGTTCAACATTTCAGTTAAGAAACGTGAGTTGAAACCTATTTGCATATCGTCTCCTTGGTAATCACAAGTTAGACGCTCTTCGGCTTTGTTTGAGTAATCGATATCTTCTGCAGAGATATTTAATTCTGCACCAGCAATTTTTAATCTAATTTGGTGAGTCGTCTTGTTAGAGAAGATGCTCACACGACGTACAGAGTTTAAAAACTGCGTACGGTCTATAGATAGTTTATTAGGATTTTCTTTAGGAATTACCGCTTCGTAGTTAGGGTATTTTCCATCAATCAAACGACATACCAACTCTGAGTTGTCAAAAATGAACTTGGCATTAGAATCGTTGTATTCAATAGTTACGGCATCTTCATTGGTTGCCAAAATTCCTTTTAAAAGATTTAAAGGTTTTTTAGGCATGATGAATTCAGCCACTTGAGAGGCTTTTACATCTTCACGGGTATATTTTACCAATTTGTGAGCATCGGTTGCCACAAAGGTCAAACCTTCTGTTGAAAACTGAAAGAACACACCACTCATTACAGGACGTAGATCGTCGTTACCAGCAGCAAAAATGGTCTTGCTAATGGCAGTCGCCAAAATATCACCAGCAATAGTTGTAGTACTTGGATCTTCAAGAGCAATAGCTTTTGGGAATTCATTGCCATCGGCATATGCCAAGGCATATTTACCGTGGTTAGAACTAATTTCAACAGTATTGTTGTCTTCAACCACAAAAGTTAAGGGCTGCTCAGGGAATGTTTTTAAGGTATCAAGTAACAAACGCGCAGGTAAGGCGATACTTCCTGTACTATCACTCTCTACATCTATCACAGAAGACATGGTAGTCTCTAAATCACTTGCAGAAACTACAAGTTTGGAATCGTTTAATTCAAAAAGGAAATTATCTAAAATAGGTAGCGTATTGGAGTTGTTGATCACGCCTCCCAGAACCTGTAATTGTTTAAGTAAATACGTACTCGATACTATAAACTTCATGTATTTGTTTTTATATACTAGATTGTCCTACAAATATATCCTAAACCACTTTTAAATTAAAACAAACTTATTAACAACTGTTAAGTGTATTTTCGCTTTCTGGCATAGTTGAAACCTAGTCCGAAAATTGCCAACAAAAGGAGTGGAAGTACAAGATTTATAAGCTGCCACTTGGTTTTTTGTTCGGCTATTTTTTGAGGATCCAAAAAGTCCAAATCAATTTCCTTGGTTCTAATGTTTATAAGTCCGTCATCCTCCAAAAGGTAATTTACGGCATTTTCCAAGAACTCCTTGTTGCCAAAATTACGCTTGGTAAAGAAATCAAATCCTAATTCCTGAGGTTGGTTTCTAACCACGTCATTTTTGATCACGTCACCATCGGCCACTACTATCATTTTGGTGGGGGCACTGGTAGTTTTATCTTCGGAAAGTTTGAAAGGTTTTACACGGTTGTTGTATACCGAAGTAAATTCGCCTTCCAAAAGAACCGCCAAGGTTTGGTGACCTTTGTTAAAGGTTTCTGGATTTGTCTCTTGGGTAACGATCTCTAAACTTATTTCCCTTGGAACACCTTCCAACTGCGTAAGGCTTGAACTTCTCAATAAAATGGTTTTGTCAACACTGTTTTTCAAGGTATCTATCTGGCTGGCAAAATCAAATTTCACCAAGTTGATATTGTTCGTGATAGGGTGGTTGGGATTGTTGGCTGCCAATGGTGAATAAGGCCATTGTAGTGGTTGAAACTGCGTGTTGTTGCCTTCTCCAATCGCCAAAGTAATTGGCGCCGAATACATGTCCTTAACTAGGACAGGATTAATTCGGACTCCGTATTTAAAGAAGAAATCATTTAGATTGTTGTCCCTCATAACGGCAATGGCGCGTCCAGTTTCATTCAGCAAACTGTCCTTATCCATAATCACAGCTTCCGTTAACCACAAACTTTTACCGCCGTTCATGGTGTATTGGTCCAAAACATATTTTTCTTCTTCGGAAAAAGGAACGGTTGGTTTTGCAGCAATAACCAGATCATAACCTTCTAACTGTTTCAACGTTTTTTCAGGAGCATTGGCAACACTGTCCATGGTGAAAGGCGCAATATTATAATGCTCTTTCAAGGTCTTTAAGAAATCGGCTATATAAATGTCTTCCAGTTCGCCATTTCCTTTTAGGATGGCTATTTTCTTTTCTTTTGTGGTGGTAAGTTTTTTGAAAGCCTCTGCAAAGGCATATTCCAAATGCTGAATGGAATTGTTCACACGTTCTTGGTCTGTGGCTCCAATATTGTTTTTAAGCAACGGAATTTTAACCGTTTGCTCGTTATAGCTGGCCAAAGCCCAAGGGAAAATAAGTTCTTGTGACGATTTGCCGCTTTCCTTTATCGATAATTGAAAGGGCTGTAGGCCACGTTGTGCCAATTGTTGGATATTTTGGTCACGTGTTGCTTCATCGGCTACAGGATTGATGAAATTGAAAGTCACATCGGAATTGTATAAAGCAAACTCTTCCAAAATTTGACGGGTCTCTTCTTTTAAGCGTCTAAATTCAGAAGGGAAATCTCCCTCCAAAAACACATCTACAATTAAAGGGGAATCTACTTCTGCAACTGTATTTAAAGCAGCTTGCGAAAGTGTATACCGGTTATCTTGGGTAAGGTCGAATCTTTTGTAGATGCTTTGGGCAATAACATTAAAAACCAATAAACCTATTACAAATGTAGATAGCCCTATGATATCTTTTTTATTGATGTTTTTTGTTTGGATGCGTTTAGCTGTCAGCAACACAAAAATTGCAATGATACTCAAGAAGTAGAGCAAATCTCGAGTGTCCAAAACACCTCGGCTCATACTTTTAAAGTGGTTTTCCATCCCTAGTTTTTCTAGGTAAACCGTATCACCGAAAAGGTTGAGACTGGAAAGTCCTTCAAATCCAAAATAGAAGAAGAAGCATAAAAATACAGCACTGATAAACGCCACAATTTGGTTGTCGGTAAGTGTCGAAGAAAAAATACCAATGGCAGTATAAGCGGCGGCTAAAAACAACAATCCAAAATACGAACCAAGGGTACTGCCAATATCCAAATTGCCTTCAGGGTTTCCCAGTTTGTAAATGCTGTAAGCATAAAGCAGCGTAGGTAATAAAGCCATGACAATTAACAGCAGGGAGCCTAAATATTTGCCCAACACAATTTGAATTTGGCTCACCGGTTTTGTGAGTAGAAGTTCCAGGGTACCTTGTTTTTTCTCATCACAAAAACTTCGCATGGTAATGGCGGGAACCAAGAAAATTAAAATCCAAGGGGCTAGGGTAAAGAAGGTGGTCAGGTCTGCAAAACCGTTGTCCAAAATATTAAAATCGCCTTTAAAGACCCATAAAAATAAACCGTTGAGCAATAAAAACAACGCAATAACAAGGTAGCCTATGGGGGAGGCAAAAAACGAATTGATTTCTTTTTTAAGTATAGCTAGCATTTCTTGACTTTAGGTGTTAAAAGTAAAAAAATAAATGGGATTGCCTTTGAAGATTTTGAGAGAAGGAAGGTATTAAGCCAATGATTCCAACTTATCGACGCTCCAAGCTTCTGGTTTGGCATTAAAGAGAGGTTTGGTATTGGCCCAAACACCTTTGAACAATTCCGAATGTCTGTAGTTTTCCAAATCGTTTTCGGTTTTCCAATAGCTGTATGTGAAAAAGATGTTGGGGTTGGTTTTATCTCGGTACAATTCCAAAAACTGACAGCCTTCAAAAGCTCGTATTTTAGTTTTATTGGCTTCAAAATTGGAAAGAAATGTGTCTATTTTTTCGGGTTGAAAACTCATTTTCACGATCCGTACAAACATATGTGTAATTTAGTTAATTGAATATTAAAGGGTCTTGCGCTAAAAAAAGTTGATGGTCACCGTATCCCGCATCTGCAGTCCCATAAGGGTAGAGGCGCTTCCTACAGTACTGCTGTTACTTTTGTAAATGGCAATTTCTATATAGTTGGAAGAATTGAATACAACGAGCCCTTTTCCTTGGTCGTAACGTTTTTCTTCAGGAATGTCGAAGTTGATAACATCACTGTATTTGTTATAAATTTCCTTGAACTTGTAGCTGCGTGCCGAAATTTCGAATGCACGTGTTTTTTGGATGGATTCAAAAAATTTTCGTTTGATGTTGGTTACCACATTTCCGTAGTTATCAATGTAAATGACGTTACCAATAATCTGGTTTTTTTCATCATTAACAAAAGGAGTTAGGTTTTTAATAGGTTTGATATCACTGATTACTTTACCTATCACTTCAAGGGTTCCGCCTCTGGCAATATGACAAGCCACTTTTACAAACACATCCAGCACAGGGAAATTGGTTTCAATTTTATCGTGTATGTTGATTTCCACAATTTTCTCCGGAGCAATTTCGGAGCAAATCATGCTCATAATGCCGTTGTTGGCGCAGATAAAATAATGGCCGTCCAATTTAATGGCAATGTGTTTGTTTTCAGGGTTTAACTCAGAATCAATCCCGATAACGTGGATGGTTCCCTTTGGAAAACTGCTGTAGGCACTTTGGATGATATAGGCGGCTTCGGGAACATTGAAAGGGGACACCGAATGCGAGATATCAACAATGCGAACGTCAGGAAGTTGACTGTAAATAGCGCCTTTAACGGCTCCGGCGAAGTGGTCTTTTTCTCCAAAATCGGTCGTTAATGTGATAATTGCCATTTAAAATTGTTGATAGTTTTTTAACCTAAATTTCATTAAAATTATGTAGCTTTCCATTGTGTAAAAAATTCAAATAAAAATAACCGAAGTCAATTTAATTACAATTTATTTCTGCTATTTTTATTCTGAGAATTAAAAAAATGGCGCCCGTTTTATTTACCACAAAACTAATAAAACAAAAACAGAATAATGTACTAAATCACTTAGCTTTTGAATGAACTTATAATTGAATTGGAAGAAATTGCTCCAAAAGAGTTTTTTGGAGCGCACAATGTAAATATCGAACTTCTTAAAAAGTACTTTCCCAAACTGAAGATTGTCGCAAGAGGCAATAAAATTAAAGCTTATGGCGACGAAGATTTACTCGAAGAATTTGACCGCCGCCTTACTATGTTGATGGGCCATTTTGGCAAATACAACAAACTGGATGAAAATGCTATAGAACGTGTGTTGACTAGCCAAAGCACGGATGATTACACAACTTCGGAGCAAAGTGGAGAAACCATTGTACACGGTGTGGGAGGAAGACTGATAAAGGCCCAAACCCTAAACCAACGTAAATTGGTGGAAAGTATGCGTAAAAACGACATGGTTTTTGCCATTGGCCCTGCGGGGACTGGAAAAACCTACACGGGAGTTGCGCTAGCCGTCCAAGCTCTTAAAAACAAAGAGGTCAAACGAATCATCCTTACAAGGCCAGCTGTGGAAGCTGGGGAAAATCTTGGGTTTTTACCAGGGGATTTAAAGGAAAAATTAGATCCTTACATGCAACCTTTGTACGATGCGTTAAGGGATATGATTCCTGCTGAAAAATTGACGACGCTTATTGAAAACGGTACGATCCAGATTGCGCCTTTGGCATTTATGAGAGGACGTACCTTGGATAATGCCTTTGTGATTTTGGATGAAGGTCAAAATACCACTCATGCCCAAATGAAAATGTTTTTGACCCGTATGGGAAAAAATGCCAAGTTTTTATTGACGGGAGATCCTGGACAAATTGATTTGCCTAGGCGTACCATTTCAGGTCTTAAGGAAGCTTTACTCATTTTGAAAAATGTAGAAGGGGTAGGGATGGTATTTTTGGATGACAAAGATGTGATTCGTCATAAATTGGTGAAGAAGGTTATTGAGGCTTATAAAAGCATTGAAAACAGGGAATAGTTTGAGTCTGTAAATTTTGATGTAAGTAACCTTTTTTAATGATACAGGTTGCTTAACTATTTTGTAAATTTGCACCGATTAATCCAAACGGGTTAATTTTTATTGATCAAACTATTCAGACAATTTTTTAAGACCTTATGAGTAATACTATCATAGACACCAATTTTAATTTTCCTGGACAAAAAAGTGTTTACAAAGGAAAAGTTAGGGAAGTATACAATATCAATGACGAGCAATTGGTCATGATTGCAACGGATCGTTTAAGTGCTTTTGATGTGGTGATGCCAAAAGGAATTCCATACAAAGGGCAAATCTTAAACCAAATTGCTACCAACATGATGAAAGCTACCGAAGATTTGGTGCCTAACTGGTTAACAGCTACTCCAGATCCTAATGTAGCGGTAGGTGCTTTGTGTGAGCCTTTCAAGGTTGAGATGGTAATCCGTGGGTATTTGTCTGGTCACGCTGCTAGAGAGTATAAGGCAGGAAAACGTCTATTGTGTGGTGTGGAGATGCCGGAAGGTATGAAGGAAAATGATAAATTTCCACAGCCAATCATCACTCCTGCAACCAAAGCGGAGCAAGGTGACCACGATGAGGATATTTCCCGTGAAGACATTTTGGCTAGAGGGATTGTTTCTGAAGAAGATTATTTGGTATTGGAAGATTACACGCGTAAATTATTCCATAGAGGAACTGAAATTGCAGCTTCTCGAGGTTTGATTTTAGTAGATACCAAGTATGAATTCGGTAAAACCAAGGAAGGTAAAATTGTTTTGATCGATGAAATCCACACGCCTGATTCTTCCCGTTATTTTTATGCTGAAGGCTATGAAGAGCGTCAAGAAAAAGGAGAAGCTCAAAAGCAATTGTCTAAAGAGTTTGTACGTCAATGGTTAATTGCCAATGGATTCCAAGGTTTGGAAGGCCAAACGGTTCCAGAAATGACAGATGAGTACATTACAACGGTAAGTGAACGATATATTGAGCTTTACGAAAACATCACAGGAGAAACTTTCGTGAAGGGAGATGTAAGTGATATCCAAAACAGAATAGAAACCAATGTTTTGGAATATTTAAAATAAAATATAACAATCCCTTTTGGAGTTGGAAATAAAAGGTAGCAGTTAAATGCTACCTTTTTCTTTTTGAGTAAGTTAGTGTGGTTTTGTGTTAAATTTTTTAACTTTAATCGTAAATTAATTAACCATGAAACCACTCTTTACTTTAAGCATTTTCTTATGCCTTTTTATTGCTCCAAATTGTTTTGCTCAAGATCCTTATCTCACTATTACATCCAAAGATTCCATTAATAACATTCCTAAGTTTAAGAGTAGTTTGGGGGTAAATATGAAGCTGAATGGTTATTTGGATTTGTTTGGAGGGCTTCAGGGCAATGACACCTTTAACATTGGCTACATTGACGTATTTGGAGACGATGACGAAACAAGTCTTAATGTTGATATGTACCAAACACAGATTAGGTGGTCAACGTTTATAGTGATCCCAAATGGACAACAGATTAAGGCTATAGTAGAATCCGATTTTTGGGGAGGCAATGGACATGTACGCCTAAGAAAAGCCTATGTGGAAAGCAGGCATTGGCAGATTGGACAAAACTGGAATAATTTTGGAGATGAAGATCTTTGGCCCAATATTATGGAGTTGGAAGGGCCTCCTTCAGGAATCTGGTTACGGAACCCCCATGTGAAATACATGAATACCTTCAATGATGAAAAATGGAAATATGAAATAAGTATTGAAGCCCCTCAGGATGATTATTTTACGCTTCAGGAAATTCAGCCGTTTTTGGATGATACACACCAATCCACACCAGATTTCACCTTTGCAATGACCTATCAGAAACCTTGGGGACATTTGCGTTTGGCATCTATTTTAAGAAACATCAAATATAAACTCAACGATAAGGTTGATAATTTTTTTGGGTATGGGGCTACAATAAGCGGAAAGCATACGGTGGATCGCAATTGTTTCCAATTTCAATTGGTTGGTGGTAAAGGGATTTCTTCTTATCTCACAACCATTTCAGGATTTGGCTATGACGGATACCCTGCTGTAGGAAATGATTTTAAAGCCACTTTGGCTTTTGGTGGATGGCTTACCTATGAATATTTTTTTAATGAAAAACTACATGGCAATGCTGTTTTTGGATATACACGTTACAGTACCTCCGACTCGGAACGCTATGTGGTCATTGATGAAACGGATGCTGAATTGGACTATATCGCAGGTGATTTTCGTCATAGGCATTATTATGGTATCCTGAATGTGATGTACGATGCTTACGATAGAATGACATTGGGCTTAGAGGTAGACTACGGGGTGAAGTCCGTAAATTTTGATGGTAATATCGACGGCATCTACTTTGACGATACATTTAAACGGGATGCCATGCGTATCAGTTTTGGGTTTATGTTTTCTCTGTAGAAAATTAAGCTGATAAATGGGATATTCTCAAAAAATTGTCTTTCAAATAATATAAAATTCAAAATATTCATTGGCTTTTCTTACATTTATCATTCACTAAAGCCAATATGAACCAGCTTAACCAACTCGTCTCCGAATTTTCTTCGCTTGCTTGGGGATTACCTTTATTGATGTTGTTGATAGGAGGGGGCTTGTATTTATTGGTGCTATCCAGATTTATGTCCTTTAGGCTTTTTGGTCACGCCATTCAGGTTTTAAGGGGAAAATATGACAATCCTAACGATCCTGGAGAAATCAGTCATTTTCAAGCCTTGACCACCGCATTATCTTCAACCATTGGTATGGGAAACATTGCGGGAGTGGCTGTGGCCATTTCTATAGGAGGTCCTGGAGCTGTATTTTGGATGTGGATTAGTGCTGTAGTTGGCATGTCTACCAAGTTTTTTACGTCCACTTTAGCCATTATGTATAGGGGAAAAGATAGTGCAGGTAAACTGCAAGGTGGCCCAATGTACTTTATCATAGAAGGACTGGGAAAATCTTGGAAACCTTTGGCGGTATTTTTTAGTATGGCTGGGTTGGTTGGAGCATTGCCAGTATTTAATGCCAACCAATTGGCGCAAGCCATCAATGATATTTTGTTGATTCCCAATGGGATTTCTGTAGATTGGAAATCTAAGATTGTCTTGGGAATTGTTTTGGCATCCATCACGGCTTTGGTGGTATTGGGTGGTTTAAAACGCATCAGTCAAACAGCTTCCAAATTAGTGCCGAGCATGGTGGTGTTGTATTTTGGCTTGGTCATGGTCATTCTTGCGGTTAATTTTAAGGAAGTGCCCAAATATTTACTGATGATTTTTACAGATGCCTTCGCAGCCAATAATTTTAAGGGTGATGCTTTTCTTGGAGGCATGGTAGGAGGATTGATCCTTTTGGGAATTCGTCGGGGCGCTTTTTCCAACGAAGCAGGAATAGGAACAGCCCCCATGGCCCATGGTGCCGCCAAAACATCGGAACCTGTGCGAGAAGGTCTAGTGGCTATGTTAGGTCCTGCCATTGATACCTTGGTGGTATGTACCTTGACCGCTTTAGCCATTTTGGTCACAGGAGTATGGCAATCTTCAGAGAAGGATGGGGTATCCTTAACCGCCATGGCATTTTCTGAGGCAATTCCGCATATAGGAACTTATCTCCTTTTATTATGTATTGCCGTATTCAGCTTCTCATCCTTGTTTACCTATTCTTATTACGGAGGAAAGTGCATGTCCTTTTTGTTTGGAGCCGATAAAAAACACTATTACAATTATATCTATATCGCAAGTATCATCTTAGGTGCGACCACTTCATTGAGTCTAGTTATTAATTTAATAGATGGGGTATTTGCCTTGATGGCATTCCCCACGATGATTGCCACGTTGATCATGGCACCTAGAGTTGTGAAAGAATTGCAAAAATATCTTCAAAAATTAAAATCAAATGAATAATAAAGAGCGATCTAAAGCCTATTGGAAAGAAAACATTAGGTATGTACTCATTTTGTTGGCCATATGGTTCGCGGTGTCCTATGGTGCTGGAATTTTATTAAAAGAGGAATTGGATGCCATAAAAATTGGTGGATTTAAAGTAGGCTTTTGGTTTGCCCAACAAGGCTCTATGTATGTATTTGTGGTTTTGATATTTGTGTATGTGAGGCTGATGAACAAATTGGATAAAAAATATGGCTATGATGAATAATATCTTTTTGACAGTGGATGTGCAAATGTGGACCTATATCTTGGTGGGAGTAACTTTTTCATTGTATATAGGCATTGCCATTTGGTCCAGGGCAGGATCTACCAACGAATTTTATGTTGCGGGTGGAGGTGTCTCTCCTTTGGCCAATGGAATGGCCACCGCTGCCGATTGGATGAGCGCGGCGTCCTTTATTTCCATGGCGGGAATCATCTCTTTCAGTGGGTATGACGGTTCCGTTTATCTTATGGGCTGGACTGGAGGTTATGTATTGTTGGCTTTGTTGTTGGCGCCTTACCTGAGGAAGTTTGGGAAGTTTACCGTGCCAGATTTTATTGGAGATCGCTATTATTCCAAAACCGCTCGAATTGTAGCTGTGTTTTGTGCTTTGTTGGTGTCCTTTACCTATGTGGCAGGACAAATGCGTGGCGTTGGCGTAGTATTTTCGAGATTTTTGGAGGTGGATATAGATACCGGTGTGATTATCGGGATGCTTATTGTCTTGTTTTACGCTGTATTGGGAGGGATGAAAGGGATTACCTATACACAGGTGGCTCAGTATTGCGTGTTGATTTTCGCTTTTATGGTCCCTGCTATTTTTATTTCTATTCAAATGACGGGAAACCCGATTCCGCAATTAGGATTTGGAAGTCAATTGGCCGATGGTTCCGAAACCTATTTATTGGATAAATTGGATGGCCTCAGTGCCGAATTAGGCTTTTCGGAATATACCAACGGCTCAAAATCTTTAACGGATGTTTTCGCTATTACTTTGGCCTTAATGGTTGGAACGGCCGGATTACCACACGTTATTGTTCGGTTTTTTACGGTGAAACGAGTAAAGGATGCCCGTAAATCGGCAGGATTGGCCTTGTTGCTAATTGCTATTTTGTACACCACGGCTCCAGCTGTGGCGGTATTTGCTAGAACCAATATGATTGAAACGGTGTCGAATAAATCTTATGCCTCTGTTCCGGATTGGTTCAAAAAATGGGAAACTACAGGTTTAATTTCCTTTACGGATAAAAATAATGATGGCATCATCAATTATGTGGCAGATGAAACTCAAAATGAACTCAAGGTTGATAATGATATTATGGTTTTGGCAAATCCGGAAATCGCCAAATTGCCCAATTGGGTGATTGCCCTTGTAGCAGCCGGTGGTTTGGCAGCGGCTTTGTCTACAGCTGCGGGTTTACTTTTGGTGATTTCGGCATCGGTATCTCATGACTTGATCAAAAAAATTATCAAGCCAGATATTTCTGAAAATGGAGAACTCATAGCTGCTAGGTTATCGGCAGTTGGTGCAGTTTGTGTGGCTGGATATTTTGGTATCAATCCTCCAGATTTCGTTGCGGCTGTTGTGGCCTTGGCTTTTGGGTTGGCCGCCGCTTCCTTTTTTCCGGCCATTATCTTGGGGATTTTCTATAAAAGAATGAACAAAGAAGGGGCTATTGCAGGAATGATTGTGGGGATTTCTTTAATGCTATTCTACATGATCAAATACAAATTGGGTTGGTTGGATGAAGAGCTTCCGGATAAAAGTGAATGGTGGTTTGGTATTTCTCCTGAAGGCTTTGGGAGTATTGCGATGCTCTGCAATTTTATAGTGTCTATTGTCATCATGAAGTTTACAAAGGCTCCGCCAGAGGATGTTCAGGAAATTGTGGAATTGATTAGAATTCCGAGTGGTGCCAAAGAAGCGCAGGGACATTAGAGAAAGTTTCTGACTATTACTGTTATATTTTATTCAATTTTGACAAAATATTACTACCATGTCTGCGCATTAATAAATAACTTGCCGACTCAATAAAAACTACTGAAAAATGAAATTTCCGAAGGATTTTGTATGGGGTTCGGCAACCTCTTCCTATCAAATTGAAGGAGCATGGAATACAGATGGTCGAGGGCCATCTATTTGGGACGCTTTTTGCCAAATACCGGGTAAAGTGTTTGAAGGAGATACGGGCGATGTCGCTTGTGATCATTACCATAAAATGAAGGAAGATGTGGCCCTAATGAAGCAAATGGGGCTTACGGCATACCGATTTTCTATTTCGTGGTCCCGAATTTTCCCTCAGGGACGAGGCGAAATCAACGAAAAGGGAATTCAATTTTATTCAGAGTTAATTGACGAGCTTTTGGCAAATGACATAGAGCCTTGGGTGACTTTGTACCATTGGGATTTGCCTTTGGCACTTCAACTGGAAATGGACGGTTGGCTTAACAAGGACATCACCGATGTGTTTGTGGACTATGCCCAATTGTGTTTTGAGCGTTTTGGAGATCGTGTAAAACATTGGATTACGTTCAATGAGGCTTGGGTTGTGGCTATTTTGGGTTACGGCCAAGGCGTGTTTGCACCGGGACGTATCTCGAATACAGAGCCTTATTTGGCTGGACACCATATTTTGATTGCCCATGCTAAGGCCGTACAGCTTTACAGAACTAAATTTCAAAAGGAACAAGAAGGAAAAATTGGCATTACCAATAATTGTGATTGGAGAGAGCCTTTAACCGATGCTGTTGAAGACCAAAAAGCCGCTCAACGTGCTTTGGAATTCTTCTTGGCTTGGTTTGCTGATCCCATTTATTTTGGAAAATATCCAAAATGTATGGAGGATCGTTTGGGAGACCGTTTGCCTAGGTTTACAGAGAAGGAGCGCCAAATGCTTTTAGGATCCACGGACTTTTTTGGATTGAACCATTATACAACCATGTTGGCTTCGGAAGCTAAGCAAATCAATGCAGGTTCGGTTTATGGTAACGGAGGTTTGAGTGAGGATCAAGATGTGAATTTAGCATTGGATCCCAATTGGGAATTAACCGAAATGCAATGGGCTGTGGTGCCTTGGGGCTGTAGAAAATTGTTGCATTGGATTTCCGACCGTTATGACCATCCAAATATTGTCATTACTGAAAATGGTTGTGCTTATGACGACCAACTTGTAAATGGAGAAGTCAATGATGAAAAGCGTGTGGAATTCTTTAAAGGCTATTTGGAAGAATGTGCCAAAGCCATTGAAGAGGGCGTGAACCTAACAGGCTACTTCGCATGGTCTTTTATGGATAACTTTGAATGGGCGTCAGGTTACAGCAAGCGTTTTGGAATGCACTATGTAGATTTTGATACTTTGGAGCGCACTCCTAAAGCTTCGGCTAAATGGTTTGCAGACTTTTTAAAGAAATAGCTATTTACTTATCGAAGCCTTAAATTGTTGCGGTGTCATCAATTCCAGTTTTTTGAACTGTCGGTTGAAATAGCTGGTATTGTTAAACCCTGATTTAAACGCAATTTCGGACATTCTAAAATCCTTGACTTCCTTCATTAACTTTTTCGAGAACTTGATTTTTTCGGAGTTAATGTAATCTATAGGGGAAATACCTAAGGTATTTTTGAATTTCTTATGGAAATGTGAGGTACTCATACAGGCTTTTTCAGCCAATACATCCACGGTTATATCCTTATTGGTAAGATTGTCTTTAATATACTTAAGGACCATTCCAATACGGGTATCATTAAACATATGGTCAGGGTCATTTAGTAAAAAGGCCTTGGCTTTTGTTTGTAATAACCTTACAATTAACTCTTGAATCATCAAATCCAAAAGCACATCTTTGGATTTGTTACTATTGGTAAAAGTATACACCAAGCGCTCCACCAAATGGTTTACATCGGTATTGTTGATTAGGTGAGAGGCCGTTTCATTCAATTTCCAAGAATTATTTTCATTCTCTATGGTCACCTTTTGATTAAACTTTTCTACCACTTCATCTATTTTGCCTTCATCAATTCCCAAAGCCAAACACTGCGTTGGACTTTCAGCGGTTGCCAAAGGAAAATCAATAACCATTTCCTTGTTGGTAGGCATCACTACCGATTCTCCTGGATAAAAATCAAAAGCAGGCATGCCATCCAAATGCATCACTTTCTTTCCTGTTAGCATACTGGCAATAATGGGAAAGTCGAATGTTAAGGAAACCTGTTCTGCATAGGCGTGGGTTTCGTAAATGTTCAATTCGGCATAGTCCGCATTATAGGTTGTTCTGTTCTCTACAAGTGTGGTTAGTTTCCTGTGTTTTTTATGTTGATTCAACAAGGAATTCATAGCGTGATTTTCAAATTATTCAAAAAAAGGTTGAAATGATAGGTTTGTTCAAAAATATGATAATTTTGTTCAATAAATTGATAATATGGTAAAATATATTTATAAAAGTTACACAATAGTCAAATATTTATGCTTCAAATTGTAAACATGGCAATTTTAGTTTGTTTTGTAACGTTTTGATTTGAAGTTGTTTAAAAGTTAAACCTAAAAAGTTAAAAAAATGAGTTATTCTAAACCAAAATTTAAGGACACCTACCACAATTTTATCAACGGCAAGTTTGTGCCACCTGTTGGGGGCGATTATTTTGAAAACACGTCACCAATTGATAATAGCTTAATCGCTAAGTATCCTAGATCACAAAAAGAGGATATAGAATTGGCCTTGGATGCGGCCAATGCAGCCAAAGAAGCGTGGGGCAATACTTCGGCCACTGAGCGCTCTTTATTATTGAACAAAGTAGCCGATATTATTGAAGCCAATTTGGAAGAGTTTGCTTTGGTGGAAACCTGTGATAACGGAAAGCCAATCCGTGAAACCTTAAATGCCGATGTGCCATTGTCGGTAGATCATTGGCGCTATTTTGCAGCTTGTATTCGTTCAGAAGAAGGGACGGCTTCCGAATTGGATGCCAATACACTTTCCATGAATATTAAAGAGCCACTTGGTGTGGTGGGGCAAATCATTCCTTGGAATTTCCCTCTGTTAATGTTGTCGTGGAAATTACCGCCAGCTTTGGCTACAGGCAACTGCGTGGTGTTGAAACCAGCCGAACAAACCCCTTCCTCAGCCACTTTGTTGATGGAAAAAATTGCGGATGTGTTTCCTCCCGGTGTTGTTAATGTAGTACATGGTTTTGGGCCAGAGGCAGGAAAACCTTTGGCATCGAGTTCAAGGGTGGATAAAGTAGCGTTCACTGGTGAAACCACCACAGGGCAATTGATTATGCAATACGCGTCTAAAAACCTAAATCCTGTGACCATGGAATTGGGAGGTAAATCACCTAATATTTTCTTCAATAGTGTGATGGATGCAGATGATGCTTATTTGGATAAGGCTATTGAAGGAGCGGTATTGTTCGCCTTTAATCAAGGGGAAGTATGTACATGCCCTTCCAGGCTGTTGGTCCAAGAGGATATCTACGATAAGTTTATGGAGCGCGTTATTGCAAGAACCAACGCCATCGTTCAAGGGAATCCATATGATACCAATACGATGGTGGGAGCTCAGGCTTCGAATGATCAGTATGAAAAGATTCAATCTTATTTAAAAATAGGGAAAGAAGAAGGAGCCAAAGTGCTCACAGGAGGAGAGGCCAATAAGTTGGATGGTGATTTGGCTAAAGGATTTTATATTAAGCCAACCATTTTGGAAGGGCACAACAAGATGCGCGTATTTCAAGAGGAAATCTTTGGGCCAGTGGTATGTGTGACCAAATTTAAGGATGAAGCTGAAGCCATTGAAATTGCAAACGATACACTTTATGGATTGGGAGCAGGAGTTTGGACACGTGACGCCCACCAATTGTATCAAATTCCTAGAGCAATAAAAGCGGGTAGAGTTTGGGTAAACTGTTACCATGCCTATCCTGCGCATGCGCCGTTTGGAGGCTATAAAAAATCAGGATTTGGTAGAGAAAATCATGTTATGATGCTTAACTATTACCGCCAAACCAAGAATATGCTCATTTCTTATGACAAGAATAAACTAGGCTTTTTTTAGAAGTAATTGATAGCAATTGAAGAAGGCTGATGTCCCCAAAGTCAGCCTTTTTTTTATCTTATAACTATGAAACGAATAGCAATTACAGAAAAGGCCGCTGAAATAGTAGAAACACTAAAGCAGAAGTATGGAGCGCTTATTTTTCATCAAAGTGGAGGCTGTTGCGATGGGTCTTCGCCAATGATTTTAGAAAAGGAAGACATGTATATTGATGAGAGCGATGTGCTATTGGGCTATTTGCAGGACCTTCCTTTTTATATGAATCGCGATCAGTTTGAATATTGGAAACACACCCATTTAACAGTAGATGTCACTGAGGGAAGAGGGGCCAGTTTCTCTCTGGAAATACCTTTGGGTGTCAGGTTTTTGATTCATTCAAGGTTGTTGACCGAAGAGGAAGAAGCCTTTTTCAATAAAAAAGAGTAGGATTTATCGTTAATCTTTTGAGTAGGATACTTCCGTCGACAGAAAAATGTTGTCGGTAGAAAAAGAACTGTCTCTAAACATAATTTTTATAACTTAGAACCAAATCAATTCTCTCAATTTGTCAAAATTGGGGTACAAATTTTAATACATGAGTCATTATCATATAAAACATTTAGAAGAATATTACCAAGTTTACCGAAAGTCGGTAAGGGAACCTGAAAATTTTTGGGAAGAAATTGCGGAAGAACACTTTTTGTGGCGAAAAAAATGGGATAAAGTCCTGAGTTGGGATTTTACCAAACCGGAAGTAAAATGGTTTGAAGGGGCCCAATTGAACATAACAGAAAACTGTATCGACAGACATCTGTCCACAAGAGGGGACAAAACCGCGATTCTCTTTGAACCCAATGATCCAAATGAACCAGCAGAACACATTACCTACAGACAACTTTATGAACGGGTTAATCAGTTTGCCAATGTGCTGAAGGAACAGGGCATTCAAAGAGGCGATAGAGTATGTATTTATGTGCCGATGATTCCTGAATTGGCCATTTCCATTTTGGCCTGTGCTAGAATTGGGGCTATTCACTCGGTGGTATTTGCAGGCTTTTCTTCCAAAGCATTAGCTACAAGAATCAATGATAGTGAATGTAAACTGGTAGTTACTGCAGATGGTTCGTATCGAGGGGCCAAAACTATCGATTTAAAAGGTATTGTAGATGAAGCCCTGCAGAATTGTCCTTCCGTAAAAAGTGTTTTGGTGGTGAAACGCACCAATGAAGAGGTCCATATGGAAGCAGGTCGTGACCATTGGTTGCAACCTTTATTGGATAAGGCCCCCAAAGAAGGAAAGGCGGAAATCATGAATGCCGAAGATCCTTTATTCATTCTATATACTTCCGGTTCTACTGGAAGACCCAAAGGAATGGTACATACCTCGGCAGGTTACATGGTATATACAGCCTACACATTTAAAAACACGTTTCAGTATAGAGAACATGACATTTTTTGGTGTACTGCCGATATAGGTTGGATTACTGGTCATAGCTACATTGTTTATGGACCGTTGGCAAATGGCGCCACCACCGTAATGTTTGAAGGTGTGCCAAGTTACCCTGATTTTGGACGCTTCTGGGAAATTGTTCAGAAACACAAAGTCACCCAATTTTACACCGCACCTACGGCCATTAGAGCTTTAGCAAAACAAGGTGTGGAATTGGTTGATAAATATGATTTGTCTTCATTGAAAGTGTTGGGGTCGGTTGGTGAGCCTATCAATGAAGAGGCCTGGCACTGGTACAACGATACCATTGGAAAGGGTAAAAGTCCTATTGTAGATACCTGGTGGCAAACTGAAACAGGAGGGATTATGATCACGCCGATTCCTTTTGTAACACCTACAAAACCTACCTATGCCACCTTGCCATTTATTGGGGTGCAACCAGCATTAATGGATGATAATGGCCAAGAAATAAAAGGCAACCAAGTAGATGGTAAATTGTGCATTAAATTCCCTTGGCCTTCTATGGCACGAACCATTTGGGGAGATCACCAAAGGTATAAGGACACGTATTTTTCGGCTTTTGAAAATAAATATTTTACAGGGGATGGAGCCTTGCGAGATGAAGTTGGCTACTATCGTATCACAGGTCGAGTGGATGATGTAATTATTGTTTCTGGACATAACCTTGGAACAGCACCAATTGAGGACGCCATCAACGAACACCCGGCAGTGTCAGAATCTGCAATTGTTGGGTTCCCGCATGATGTGAAAGGAAATGCGCTATATGGTTATGTAACTTTGAAAGATACGGGTGAAAGCAGAAACCATGAGAACCTTCGTAAGGAGATCAACCAATTGATAACCGATCGTATTGGACCTATTGCGAAATTGGACAAAATTCAGTTTACCCAAGGATTGCCAAAAACACGAAGTGGTAAGATCATGCGTCGTATTCTTCGTAAAATTGCGAGTAACGACACGTCTAACCTTGGGGATACCAGTACACTATTGAATCCTGAAGTGGTTCAGGAGATTATGGATAACGTGCTATAGGTTTGACAATTATTAAGTTAGATTCATAGGTTAAGTATTTTCTTTATTTGTTAAGATTTATTGGTCAAAAGGGGGCATTATTTTTTATATTTCAACTCTTTAACAATAACCAAACCTAATCTTAAAACATGAAAAAGATTGTACTTAACCTATGCTTTTTAATGCTATTACAGCTGGGTTATTCCCAAACTGAAACTGACACCATTTCCTTTGACTTGGATGTTGTAAAGTTTTACACAGATAGCATCAACAATTCCTTTGAATTTCAAAAGGGAACAATCACTTTGCAGGATGGCATTGCCACTTTGGAAGTGCCTCAAGGCTTTAAATATCTAGATCCAGAACAAAGTAATTATGTACTTACCGAGTTGTGGGAAAATCCACCAAGTGAAACCTTAGGATTGTTATTTCCTGAGAATATGTTTCCACTTAGTGATAATTTTACCTATTGTGTAGAAATAGGGTATTCCGAGGAAGGTTATATCGAAGATGAAGATGCCGAAGATTTAGACTATGACGATCTTTTAGAGGAAATGCAGGAGGATATCAAAGCAGGTAATCCAGAGCGTGTGGCACAGGGGTATGGCGAAATGGAATTGGTACGATGGGCTTCTGCACCATACTATGATAATGTGACTAAAAAGCTGCACTGGGCCAAGGAATTACATTTTGAAGGAACAGATATCAATACGTTGAACTATAACATTAGAGTGCTGGGGAGAAAGGGATACCTTAATTTGAATGCCATTGGGGATATCGATATGCTGGATACATTCAACCGAGACAGAGATCAAATTATTGAGAGTGTAAGATTTTCAGAAGGTAATCGCTACTCAGATTTTAATCCTGATTTAGACGAAGTGGCTGCCTATGGAATTGGTGGACTTATTGCCGGTAAAGTACTGGCTAAAGCAGGCTTTTTTGCATTGCTTCTAAAATTTTGGAAAGTTATTGCCGTTGGAGCTGTAGCTTTATTCAGTGGTTTTAGAAAGCGTTTGTTTGGAGGTAAAAATGAGGAACCGGAAGCCTAATATTTCAAAACATATAAATAAAAAAGGAGTATAAAATTTATGCTCCTTTTTTATTGGATTATAGGGACATAGTCATACTTATGTTTATTGACAATTTATGGTTACAGAGCTACTCTGTAAACCACTAGAATTCGCCGTTACTTTTATTTGGCCAATAGCCCCTTTCTTTGCTTTAATAATAACCAGAGCCAATCCATTAAAGGCATTTCTTTCTGAGGAAGCAAAGGAGGTCAAATCAGTTGGATCTCCGTTGTCAGTGGCAACTATCTCACCAGGGCCTTCAATTGTAAAGGATATGGGATTGTTGGCATTGGCCACAAAATGATCCTTGTTGTCCGTGATTTTTACTGTGATAAATACCAAGTCTTTTCCATTTGATAACAAATCGTCCTGATCTGTTTTTAATACAAATTTTGAAGGTTCCCTAGTGGTGTGAACAGTTTCTTCACTCCAAAATTGGCCATTTTTATAAGCTACAGCTTTTAGAGTTCCCGGTTTATATACAACATCATCCCAACGTAAACGGTATTCAAAAGGTCCTTTCTTTTTGCGGCCCAAGGATTTTCCATTCAAAAACAATTCTACTTCATCTCCAGAGGTGAAAATATGCACTGGAGTAATTTGTCCTATACGTTCTGGCCAATTCCAATGCGGTAGAATATGTACCATGGGTAAATCAGGTCGCCATCTGGCTTGGTATAAATAAAAACGGTCCTTTTTAAAACCAGCAAGATCAATAAGTCCAAAATAGGAGCTTCTAGAAGAATAGTAGGGAGTAGGTTCTCCTAAATAATCCCATCCGGACCAGACAAATTCCCCTGCTACAAAAGGGTGTTTGTCCTGCGATGCAAATACTTTATCTGCGGAAGATCCAAAATTGGCAGTATACAATTCATAGGAACTTACATAACCAGTTTTGGGATCACCTCCAATACCATCTGAAATAGGAGAACTGATATCTCCTGTTACTGGAAACAGATAAGTTCCTCTCGAACTTAAGGCCGCAGCCGTTTCACTGCTGATAATAGCTTTGTTTGGAAATGCTTCGTAGAAGGCTGGATACAAAGGAGATGTTTTGATACCTTGTAGATGAGCATAAGCGGGAGCATCCCTAATGCCTTCACCTTGATAATTTAAGCTGATAACATCCATAATGGAGGGGAAGGGCATATTGGGCTTGGCATAGTTCATAGAGGCGGTGGTGGGTCTTGAAGGGTCTTCGCTTTTAACAATAGCACTTAATTTAGCACCCACTTTGGCACCTTCTTCAGCAGTATATTGCTCCCCAACTTCATTGCCAAAACTCCATAATATTACGGAAGGATGGTTCCTGTCTCGTCTTACAAAAGAGCGTGTGTCGGCTTCAAGCCAATCATCAAAAATAAGATGGAAATCATGAGGTGTTTTTTTACGTTCCCAGCTGTCGAATATTTCATCAATTACCAAAAATCCCATTTGGTCTGTTAACTCCAAAAGTTCTGGAGCAGGAGGGTTGTGCGCCATCCTAATGGCATTGCATCCTAACTCTTTTAGAGTTTCCAATTGACGTTTGGCCGCTTTTAGGTTGAAGGCTGCCCCCAGAGCACCTAAATCATGGTGCTGATTAACACCTTGTATTTTTATAGGTTCTCCATTCACTATAAGTCCTTTTTCACCATCAAAAATAACTTCACGAATGCCAAAAACAGTTTCATAATTGTCTATAATAGTGCCATCTTGAGCATGAATAGTTGTAATCGCCTTGTAGAGATTTGGTGTTTGTGTTGGTGGCGGGCCCCATAGTTTTGGACTTTTTATGACGGCTGATCCCTTTATTGTTGTTTGACTGTTAGAGTTTAGGATTATGTTATTTTTCTTGATGCTCGCAGCTCTTAATCCTAATCTTTTAAAGCCATTTTCCAAGGGATAAATTTCTGTTACGACATCAACAGTTGTATTACTCAAGGCATCATTGGAGATAGCTATTTTAAAATCGATGGTTGCGGAGTCTTTAGATGACTCTTTGGAAGTCACATAAGTGCCCCATTGACCAACATGAATTTTGTTGGTTTTGGTTAGCCAAACATTTCTATAAATCCCACCTCCAGGATACCATCGAGCCGAATGATTAGGGTTATCAATTCTAATTGCTAGTTGGTTACTTTCTCCAAATTTGATATATGGTGTTAAATCCAATCGCCATGAATTGTAGCCATAGGGCCAACCTCCAACTAAATGACCATTAAGCCAGACCATAGCGTAGGACATGGCTCCGTCAATATCCAAGAAAATAGATTTTTCTTTATCTGTTTCGGGTATTTCTAATTGCTTTCTGTACCAAGCCGCGCCATTACTAGGTAGCCGTCCCATGCCGCCGCCAACTTCAGCATCATCACCTTTCATAAAAGGACCTTTAATAGCCCAGTCATGGGGTAAATCTACCGTTTCCCAAGTATTGTCGTCAAAATTGGTTTGTACAAAAGGGAAGTTTTCTCCAGGATTACCCTGTGGTCTTTTGTGATGCTTGGTACTGTCCTTAATAAAAGGATTAGCGGTTGGTAGAATATAGGGTTTTAGAACTTCGGAAGAAGTGGCTATTTCAACAGCTTCGGTTGGTTTGGAATCGGCTTCTTTGGTGTCATCTACGTTTTCAATTGGAGGTCTTACATCATAAATAAGCTTGTCGGCCAATGTTTCAGATTCATATTTCATGAATTTCCAACCTTCATTTATAGAAATACGCTCCCTGGGATTGTCATTTTTATCAGTGGAATTGGTTGTAGTACACCCCAAAACAAAGAGATAAAACATGGTAAAAACCATGGGCTTAAAACAATATTTTAAAGTATTGAAATTAATGCGTAGAAGATATTGTATATTTCTCAATGTGACACGTCATTTATTGGTATAAATATAAAGGATTCTTGTTGAATAGTTATTCGAAAGTACTCGAAGATTGGCTATGGAATGTTAAGCTGAAAATTAAGTTCTGAACCTATACAAATACTAAGCTATTGTAATTCTTTTTCCATTTTGAGCCGCTGATTTGTAGATGGCTTCAACCACTTTAATATCTTTCAAACCTTCTTCACCAGGGACTATAGGTGCCGTTTTATTCATGATTGTCAATGCGTCATCATCCATTTGTTTGGCTTGTTGGTTTCCTTGGAATGGAGAAATTTTCTTCCCATCACTTCCTAGCACACTAACCCCGCTATAATATTGTAAAGGTTCGGCTTTGTACCAGCCATTGGCACAATCAACCTTCATGGTATTAATATTTTCAGCAAAAGAGGTTTTGCATTGAGCCGTGATGCCATTTGGAAATTCTAAGTTGAAATGGGTAATTTCATCTGCAGTGAAAATATCTGGACGTGTATATTCGTGGGTGGCACTCACAGAAAGTGGTTCCAGTCCTGTAGCGTAACGAACCGCATTGAGTGGATACACTCCCATGTCATACATAGCGCCCCCACCTAAAGTTTTATGAAGTTTCCAATTATTATGGTCGCTTGCTCTATTATAGAAACCCGCTTCGGCATACAAGGAATTTATAGCGCCATAAGGTTTGGTTTGTGACCATTTTATGATGGTTTGGGTTACTGGTTCATGCTGAAGACGGTAACCGATGGTTAACTGCACTTTGTTTTTATTACAGGCCTCAATAATCGCTTCACATTCCGAAATATTTAAAGCCATGGGTTTTTCGCACCAGATATGTTTCCCTGCTTCGGCGCCAATAATGCTATACGGTTTATGAAGTGCATTGGGAAGGACAATGTAGACAATATCGATATCGTCATTATTAGCAATGGTATGCATGTTTTCATAATTGTAAACATTGGCATCCGGGATATTGTATTTCTTCTGCCAAATAGGAATTTTTTCAGGGGATCCAGTTACAATACCTCTTAATTGACAATATTTGGTTAACTGGAGGGCAGGAGCCAAAATATCTTTACTGTAATAGCCTAAACCCACCAAAGCTACTCCTAATTTTGTTTTCCTTTTGGGAATCATAAAACTGGATAGAGGCATTGCACTTGCCGCCAAAAGAATCCCTGAAGTTTTTAGAAATGACCGTCTATTGCCCATAATTTGACTATTTGTGAATTAGCTTCTCTAATTTACAAAAAATATGGGCAGTTGTTTTGAGATTATAAACGAGCAGATAACCTTACATTGAAAACTCTTGGCGTTAAATAGTTTGGAATGGCATACTGACGCTTGCTGTAAACATCCCTCACCCAAGTATTGGTAATGGAGTTTTGAACATCAAACATGTTGAAGATTTCAAATCCTAAGGTAAGGTCTTTAAAATGACGTTTCCAACTATCGTAAGTTTTGTTTTGATCCACCAATACATAGCTTACCCCTAAATCGGCACGTTTGTAGTCGCGAAGCCTGTTTTGGTATTGGTAAGGATTGGCATAACTTGGCGAACCTCCAGGAACTCCCGTATTGTAAACCAAATTCAAGTACATTTTAAGTTCTGGGATGCTTGGCACATAATCCTGAAAGAGAATTCCAAACTTTAAACGTTGGTCTGTTGGTCTGGCAATATAGCCTTGGTCTTCGATGTTTTCTTCAGTTTTTAAATATCCAAAGCTGAACCAAGACTCGGTGCCTTTAACAAATTCTCCATTAAGTCGCATATCCAATCCATAGGCGTAAGCTTTGGCATTATTCTTTGCGCGATAGCGAATACGAACATTTTCCAAAGTATATGGATTCACATCTGAAAGGTGCTTGTAATAGGCTTCGGAAACCAATTTGAAAGGTCTGTCCCAAAGCTCGAAGCTGTATTCATTCCCAAGTACGATATGGGTTGACTTTTGGGCTTTTACATGAGGTTGCACCACTCCGGAAGAATCCCTAAGTTCTCTGTAGAAAGGGGGTTGGTAGTACAGCCCTCCAGCAACCCTAAAGAGCATGTCTTTATCCCAATCTGGTTTTATAGCAAATTGTCCACGAGGACTAATTACTGTTTGTGTTACGGTTTCAACCCCGTCACCGCTCACTGTCCAATTATGGGCTCTGGCTCCTAAATTATAGAAGACCTCATGATTTCCTAAAGTTGAACGTTTGCTCCATTGGGCATAGGCCTGTAAACGATCAATCTGAACCTTGTTAGTGGCTCGCACGTTTTGAAACGCTACCAAAGGACCTTCGTATGGATTGTAAGGCTGATTGTTGGGAATGTGAAGGGTAGGGGGCGTGATGGAAAAACCTGCACTGTCAATAACTTCCCATTCTACCAAACGGTCTCTAATGTCTTCATGGGTATATTTTACAGACCATTCAATAGTGGTGTCTTCACTTGGTTTGTAATCTCCTTTGTGTTCAGCATTAAAAATAAGAGCATCCAAATCGTTTCTCGCATGGGTAAGCTGTGAACCAATCCCTTCACTAAATTCTACTTCTCCCAAATTTTCATCTCCAATACTACTGTTGACTTCTCCAAGACGGTATTGGGCCAAAATGTCGAAATATTCCTCTTCTGTAGTGTGGTAACCAGAGGCAATTAATTTTAAGGTTAATTTATCCGACACGAAGTAATTGGCCTTAAACGCTCCAAAATTGGTAACGTATTCGTCTTTTTCCTGCCCTTCATAAAAAACCAAAAGGGCAATAGGGTCGGTTAAAGTTCCAAAGTTGGTCTGTCTGTTCTGTGGTTCAAAATGATATTTGTTGACAGAGAAATTTCCTAAGAAATTCAAATGAAATTTATCTGAAAATTTATAAGTCAAATAGGTTTGGGCATCTGCAAACACTGGTTTTACATTGGTTTCCGTTTCCATGGAATTAATGAGCAGACTATTGTCGCGGTAACGTAATCCAACAATTCCAGAGAACTTAGAATCTTTACTGATAGCCTCGGCAGCAATGCTTCCTCCAAGTAAACTTAAATCGGTTCGAACTCCAAATTTAACAGGCGTACGATAAGTGATGTCAAGCACAGAGGATAGCTTGTCTCCATATTTGGCTTGAAATCCACCGGCGGAAAAATCTACATTTTGAACCAAGTCGGTATTTACAAAGCTCAAACCTTCTTGTTGGCCCGAACGGATCAGGAATGGTCTGTAGACTTCAATCTCGTTGACATATACCAAATTTTCGTCAAAATTTCCACCTCTAACAGAATATTGCGTACTCAATTCATTGGAGACATTGACTCCAGGAAGTGTTTTTAAAATATTTTCAACACCAGGTTGTGCTCCTTTAATGGTTCTGATAACTTCTGGGGTAATTGTGGTCACCCCATTTACAGATTGTCTCGTATTGGTATTGATAACCACGGTAGCAATTTGCTCTATATCCACCTTCATCACAGGATTGAACTCCAATTCTTGCCCATTTTTAAGGTTGAAGGTCACCACCACACGTTTGTAGGAGAGGTGAGTAAACTCAATGGTCACCTCTGTATTGGAAGGAATTTTTAGCTCATAAAATCCATTACTGTTGGAAGAAGTGCCTGAGGCACCTGCTTTTATAGAAACATTTGGCACCGGAAGTTGGGTGTCGTCCAAAATAACTCCTTTAATAGTGGCTTGCTGAGAAAAGCCTAAAAGGGAGAAACAGTAAAATGCAAAAAGTAAGAGATAAAAGTTAGGTTTCAATAGTTGAGATTTTATTTTCTAAAAAACGTAGCTTCAAATGTAGAACTATTTCCTACATTATCTGTAACGATGACCTTCAAATTGTTTTCGGTATCACTAATAATTTTATCCTCAAAGTTATAGGTCAAAGTGCCTTTTTTGTATTCATACTCCATTAAAATCCATTTTCCGTTAATGGTTGCGCGATAGTTGCTGATGCCTGAGTCTTTGTCTCCAATTTTCACTTTTAATTCATTGGCATTACTCATCCATTTACCATCATAAAAATTTACAGGTGTAATTGTTGGTGGTACCAAATCGGATTCTAGGGTAAAAGTACCCAGAGATTTTGTTTTAGCAGCAAGGGTTTCGCCTTGACGGGAGGTAGTGAGGTATCTTGGCGTTTTGTTATAACCTGTTAGTTCGGCAATGTAAAGCTTCTCTTTGTCGTCATCTAGATAATTACTGATATCATATTTAATGGTGAAACTTTTTTGAAGCGGGACAATATCTTTTCCTAACAAAAGCGTGTCTGCTTTCACATCAAAATCCAAATAGGTGTCATCATAGAAGGTTCCTTGGGGAATGTAAACTGAAATATTGCCTTTTTCCAAGTTGGTAGCTTTTCCAGGCAACGCATAATACATAGGTTTGATGTCTTCTTCTTGTTTTGGCAACTCAAGTTCGGTTCCTTTAATAGGAATGGTAATCCAAACATCATTGTCCTTAAAATCCTTTACCCTGATTTTATAAACAGAGGATGTACTGTCCAGAACAGTTACATAGCCGTTGTTTTCCACATCTTTATAAAGGCTCAATGGATTGTTTTGTTCAACAAAGAGTTTTTGGATGTAATTGTGCTTGGTTTTATAGTTTTCAAAATCTATCAAGCGGTTGATGTGTTTCGTTTCTGAATAGCTAAAGCGTTTAAAATCAATTTCAAAATGTTTGCTTCCGTTGTAAAAACACTGAATGCTGTTTACGCCATTTTTATTGGGCGCATCATCCAATCTGTCGTAGGTATTGATTCCGAATCCTATATCTCCTAAAGCTTCAATTTCTTCAACATTGAAATCGCTGCCTGCTGTTGGGATCAATCGAAGTTCGATTCGTTTTTGAGACCCGTTTACATGCGATTTTTCGTTTTTGGCATAGGCAAAAATTCCATTTATGGTTGGCTTTCGCGAATCCTTCACATCCAACCCAAATAGCATGGGGTTCATCGGGCGCTCTTCGTTATCGCGAATTTCAAAATGCAGATGGGGAGCAAAGGAACCTCCAGTATTTCCTGAAAGTGCAATGATTTCGTCCTGCGTCACAGGAAGTTCATCTGGTGTAGGGAAGACTTCTACTTCGTAGGTTTCCTTTTGATATTGACACTCCTTGATATACTTTTCAATTTTATCTGAAAACTTTTGCAAGTGGGCATATACCGTGGTGTAACCATTGGGATGGGTGACATATAGTGCCTTACCGTAGCCAAAATGCGAAATCTTAATTCTGCTCACATATCCCGGGGCCGAAGTATGCACATTTAGGCCTTCGCGCTGTTGTGTTTTTATGTCCAAGCCAGCATGAAAGTGGTTGGGACGCAATTCGGCAAAGGTCCCAGCAAGCACAATAGGAATCTCCATAGGATTTCTAAAATAGTCCTGAGGGTATTCGGTTTGTGAAAAGCTAATATGGCATAGTAACAGTAGGAAAAATAGGGTCTTTTTCATAAGCAAATTTGAGAGGCTAAAATATTAATTTGGCACTAATCTTCAAAAGGGATTGCCCATAAATAGTAGAAAACAGCACTTTACATTCTATAATTAATTATTTTAAAAATTATTGTAAAACAATTGTGATTTTTGTTTTGGTATGTTAACTTTGTTGAGACAGTAGTGGATATTGCAAATGAGTAAAATTGAAGAGATTGTAGATTCTTTAGAGAATAAAATTAGCAAGCTTTTGCACAAACTCGAGGTTTTAAGGCAAACAAATGCTAAGCTTTCGCAGGAATTAGCTCTTCAACAGCAAAAGAATTTACAATACCAGGAAGAAATAAGTGCTTGGGTTGAAAAATACGAAGCGCTCAAGGTAGCAAAATCCTTACTGGGCAGTGACGAAGATAACAGAGAAACGAAGCTCAAAATAAACGCATTAATCAGGGATATTGACCACTGTATTGCGCAATTGTCTGAATAATGTAATTGTATGATGTATGTCAGAACAGCTTAAGATAAAGCTTTCCATTGCAAATAGGGTGTACCCTTTAACAATAGCTCCAAGCCAGGAGGAAGGGTTGCGAAAGGCGGCGAAGAAGATTGAAGCAATGATAGGCCAGTTTGAGCAAAATTATTCTGTAAGGGATAAGCAAGATGTATTGGCCATGTGTGCCTTGCAGTTTGCCTCCCAATTAGAGCAAAAATCTATAGATCGAGAAAATGTAAGCGAAGAGGTGGAAAACAAGTTGTTGGCCCTGGATGAACTCCTGCAGCTACATTTAAACTCATAACGTTCTTTAAATAAAATAAGGTTACTGCCTACATTGGTTATTTTTTTTGATAAACTCAACGTTAATTCTTTAAAAAGGGTGAGTTTAAGTTGTAAAACCGAGCTGTCTCTGAACAGAGGGTTGATCAGCTTGTTAGCCCTAAACTTGTTTTTAAGGAGTTTATACAAAATGTTAAACCGATGTAGGCTTTTTTATATATATTAACTAACTAAACATGGAAATGAACACAATTTTATTGATTGTAGGAGGCGTGGTACTTGGTGTAGTCATTGGATATATTGTTGCAAAGACTCTTGAAAAGAACAATGCATCAAAAGTTGTCGCCAATGCAAAGCAAGAGGCCGAAGGAATCATCAAGCAGGCTACTGCCGAAGGAGAATCTATCAAAAAGGACAAAATACTTCAGGCTAAGGAGAAATTTATTGAGCTGAAATCAGAGCATGAAAAGGTGATTTTATCGCGCGATAAGAAAATTGCCGAAGCAGAAAAGCGTACTAGGGATAAAGAATCTCAGGTATCCAATGAGTTGGCCAAGCATAAAAAGGCAAACCAATCCATTGAAGATAAGATTAAGGATTACGATTTTCGTTTGGAGTTTTTGGAAAAGAAGAAAGTTGAGATTGAAAAGGCTCACAAAAGCCAAATCAAGCAGCTGGAAGTGATTTCTGGACTGTCTGCAGAAGACGCTAAAGCAGAACTTGTAGAGTCTCTTAAAAATGAGGCAAAATCGGATGCTATGGCTTATGTTCAAGACCGCATTGAAGAGGCCAAACTTACCGCTCAGCAAGAAGCCAAGAAAATCATTATTAATACCATTCAGCGTATTGGTACCGAAGAGGCTATTGACAACTGTGTATCAGTTTTCAATATTGAATCGGATGATGTGAAGGGAAGAATCATTGGTAGGGAAGGACGTAACATTCGTGCCATTGAAGCCGCTACAGGTGTTGAGATTATTGTAGACGATACACCAGAAGCTATCATTTTGTCTTGTTTTGATTCTGTGCGTCGTGAAGTAGCACGTTTATCGTTACACCGTTTGGTTACCGATGGTAGAATTCACCCTGCCCGTATTGAGGAAGTGGTTAAAAAGACTCAAAAACAAATTGAGCAGGAAATTATCGAAGTTGGTAAGCGTACGGTAATCGACTTAGGTATTCACGGATTGCACCCAGAATTGATCAAATTGGTCGGACGTATGAAGTATCGTTCTTCATACGGACAAAATTTATTACAGCATTCTAGGGAAGTTGCAAAACTTTGCGGAGTTATGGCCGCGGAATTGGGCTTAAATCCAAAATTGGCTAAACGTGCCGGTTTATTGCACGATATAGGAAAAGTGCCAGATTCCGAAGCAGATGTTGAAACACCTCACGCTATCTTGGGAATGCAGTGGGCAGAAAAGTATGGCGAAAAACCAGAAGTTTGTAATGCCATTGGAGCTCACCACGATGAAATAGAAATGACGACTTTATTGGCGCCAGTTATTCAAGTATGTGATGCTATTTCTGGAGCAAGACCAGGAGCAAGACGTCAAGTTTTGGATTCGTATATCCAACGTTTGAAAGACTTGGAAGATGTTGCTTTTGGATTTAGCGGTGTAAACAAAGCCTATGCTATCCAAGCTGGTAGAGAGCTAAGGGTGATTGTGGAAAGCGAAAAAGTTTCTGATGATCAAGCGGCTAAATTGTCTTTTGAGATTTCTCAAAAAATCCAAACAGACATGACCTATCCAGGACAAGTAAAAGTTACCGTAATTAGGGAAACTAGAGCGGTAAACATTGCTAAATAACTTGAGAAAATTAATCATAAAAAAGGCATCCTATACGGATGCCTTTTTTGTTTGATATCATTATTTTTTTCTGGGATGATACGTCATCAGTACTTCTTTTAAGTGGCTTCTGTCCAAATGCATGTAGATTTCTGTAGTAGTAATGCTTTCGTGGCCCAACATCATTTGTATGGACCTTAAATCGGCTCCATTTTCCAATAAATGTGTTGCAAAGGAGTGTCGGAAAGTGTGGGGAGAAATACTTTTGTTAAGATTGATTTTAACAGCTAATTGCTTGATGATGGTAAAAATCATGGCTCTAGTAAGCTGTTTGCCTCTTCGGTTAAGGAACAACGTATCTTTAAATTCAGGTTTTATGGGAAGATGAACGCGCACTTCTTTCCTGTAAATATTGATGTATTTCTGGGTTTGAGGATCAATAGGCACAAAGCGTTGTTTATCTCCTTTTCCAGTCACTTTTATAAAGCCTTCTTCAAAAAAGAGATCAGATAATTTTAGATTGGTCAACTCGCTCACACGAAGGCCACAGCTATAAAGGGTTTCCAAAATGGCTCTATTGCGTTCACCTTCGTCTTTACTTAAATCTATGGCGGCAATAAGATGGTCTATGTCGTCAACGCTTAAAGTGTCAGGTAGTTTCCTGCCGATTTTGGGCGATTCAATATGGTCCATTGGGTTGGTATCCCGATATTCTTCAAATACCAAATAGCCAAAAAAACTTCGCAGTCCAGAAATCAATCGTGATTGGGATCTAGCGTTGATACTTTTGGAGATTTCATAAATGAAAGGTTGAACTGATTCCTTTGTAATATCTAGAGGTAAAACAGAAATATCATTTTGCTGTAAATAATTAATGAGCTTTAGGATATCGTACTCATAATTATCAATAGAGTTCTGGGATAGGCCCCGTTCTATCTTTAAATAGTGTTTGTAATCTTGAAGCGCGTTTTGCCAATTCATTGGCTAAATGTACTATTATTTTAAGGGAATATTCAAAATTTAAAATACAGATTAGAAGGGGGTTTCGTAGGGATTGTAAAAAAAATATGCAGATAAAGTGTTTTAAATAAGTTATATAAGTAAATTTGTTAGTGTTGTTGACGGTAAGAGAAACAATGATTAAAATTCCAATTAACTAAATAGTAATTCATTAAAATTAGAATACGTATGAAAAGAATTGTATGCTTAGCCATCTTTATGTCCATGTCAATTATTGCTGCTAAGGCTCAAACTGATAGTGAAGAAGTAAGTGATGATATGATTGAAAAAATAAAGACAGGAGGGTTTAAAATTGGAGCGGATGTAGGGTTTCCACTGAGCGGGACCACAGATATTTCCAATTTTAATTTTGGGTTTTATGGTACTTATTTAGTTGAAGTTGCAGAAAATCTTGAAGTAGGAGGTTTGGTTGGGTATACCCATTTCTCCGGAGACGGTTATTATTTCCGCCATCAAGGTGATACAACAATTCGAATCGATAATGATAGCAATTCATTTTTACCAATTGCTGCTTCTGCTCGTTATCATTTTATGGACCATGCTTTTTTTGCTGGTTTGGATCTTGGATTTGCCGTTAATGTGTCGGGTGATGCGGATACAGGAATGTACTTTAGACCTAAGTTTGGGTACAATTTGGGAATGATTAATCTATTGGCTTCCTTTCAGGTAATTACTGCAGAAGTAGATCATTCGGCACAAGACTATTTTTACAATGTCAACGGATTTAACTCTCTCAATATTGGTATTGAATACTCTTTTTAAAATGTAAACATAAATGCTATTAATCATGAAAAAACTATTATTAACTGTGGTTCTCATTGTTGGAATCTCCTTCTGTGGCAAAGCGCAAGGAGTTTTCAAGTTAGGGGCCAATGTAGGATTGGCTTCATCCGATGCGTTGAACGGCTCCGATTTGTCCTTAGGCGTTGATGCCTATTATATGTTTGGGTATAATGATGCCTTTTTAAGTTTTGGACCCACGGTAGGTTACAGAAATTTCTTTATTGATAACAATAACCGTTACTTCTATAGGGACGATGCGCAGTTTGTACCTGTGGCAGGAGCTGCCCGAGTGAAGGTATTCGGGATATTCACAGGTGGAATAGATGTTGGTTATGCCTTTGGAATATCGGATTATCTCGATGGTGGTTTTTACGTACGGCCTATTGCAGGAATTGATGTGGGGGATTTTATTGAAATCAATGTTTCTTATGAGAATTATTCCGACCGGTTTAATTGGGGGAATGCCAATGTTGGGGTGTTGTTCCAGTTTTAATTTCTTAATCTGCTGGAATAAACAATGTTTATAATTTTTTTTATGAGGTCGAAGCTTAAGTTTCGACCTTTTTGTTTTAACTATAATTTTAAACATTGACAAGGTGTTTATTACTAGTTAATAGCATATTGAAATGTGAAGGACGCATTTCGGGCATCATTTTTAATTTTTTTATATGTCAGAAAAATCTATAAAGTTTCTTGTGTGAACAAAATTAGTTTCTAATTTTGCCGCCCAATTAAACAAAACCAAATCTATTATGAAAAAATTATTACTATGTGCTGCAATTGCAGTTTTCGGATTATCAAATGTCAATGCTCAAGAACTTAACTTTGGTATAAAAACGGGTGTAAATTTTGCAACTCTAGGAGGAGACATTGAAGATGCTGATATGAGATTAGGATTTCACATTGGGGGAATCGCAGAATACAAATTCAATGAAAGAATGGGACTGCAGGGAGAAGTTTTATTTTCAACACAGGGAGCAAAATATGATTGGTCCGGAGAAGGTTATTCGGAAGAAGAAACTTGGAAGCTAGATTATATTAATGTTCCGGTATCTTTTAAATATTATATTGTAAATGGTTTTAGCGTTGAAGCAGGGCCTCAATTGGGAATTTTAGCTTCTGCAAAGTATGAATATGAATATAGTGAAGATTTTGGAGGTGTTTCTGTCAATGAGTCTGGAGAAGGTGATTTGGAAGATATCAAATCCATTGATTTTGCTTTTAATGTAGGAGCTGGTTACAAAATGGAAAATGGATTAAATTTTGGAGCTCGTTTTAGTTTAGGTTTAATGAACCTTAATGATAGTGATTATAGTGATGAGTTTATTGTAAACAATGGCGTAATTCAACTTTCTGTTGGGTATATGTTCTAATTATTGAGATTTATGATAAAGAAAAACCGAAGCTGAAAGGCTTCGGTTTTTTTATGTGCTATTTTTAATATATTTACTTTATGAAGAAACTCATCATCATCAACGGTCCAAATCTTAATCTATTGGGGAAACGAGAACCTGATATTTATGGAAGTCTCACTTTTAATGAATTTTTTGAAACGGTAGTTGACAAATACCCGCAAGTAGAATTGGAACATTTTCAGTCCAACATAGAAGGGGAGCTGATCGATAAACTTCAGGAAGTTGGGTTTAGTTATGATGGTATTATTTTAAATGCAGCGGCTTATACACATACTTCAGTGGGTATTGGCGATGCCGTGGCTGCCATTGAAACCCCTGTTGTGGAAGTGCATATCTCCAATACTTTCGATAGAGAGTCTTTTAGGCATATGTCGTTTATTTCGCCAAATGCGAAAGGTGTCATTGTTGGTTTTGGTTTACAAAGCTACGAATTGGGAATCCAAAGTTTTTTGTGATATCAAATACTAAAATTATAGGTACAAAAAAAGACGATACCAAAAGTATCGTCTTTTCTATATATCAATGAATTTGTTTCTTATAGGTGAATTACTTCATCATAAGCATCGGCTACAGCTTCCATTACCGCTTCACTCATAGTTGGGTGAGGGTGAACAGTTTTAAGCACTTCGTGCCCTGTAGTTTCCAATTTTCTACCTAAAACGGCTTCAGCAATCATATCGGTAACACCGGCACCAATCATATGGCAACCTAACCATTCGCCATATTTGGCATCGAAGATTACTTTTACAAATCCGTCCTTAGCACCAGAAGCACTAGCTTTACCTGAGGCTGAGAATGGGAATTTACCAACTTTAATCTCGTATCCTTGTTCTTTAGCTTGCTTTTCAGTTAAACCTACACTTGCAATTTCAGGAGCACAGTAAGTACAACCAGGAATGTTTCCATAGTCGATTGGTTCTACATGCATTCCTGCAATTTTTTCAACACAAAGGATTCCTTCAGCAGAAGCAACGTGGGCCAAAGCTTGACCAGGCGTTACGTCTCCGATAGCATAGTATCCAGGGATGTTGGTTTGGTAGTAATCGTTTACCATGATTTTATCACGGTCTACTGCAATACCTACATCTTCCAAGCCTATGTTTTCAATGTTGGTTTTGATACCTACAGCGGATAACACAACATCAGCTTCCAATATTTCTTCGCCTTTTTTGGTTTTAACCGTTGCTTTTACTCCTGCTCCAGAAGTATCAACTTTGGTTACTTCGGCAGAAGTCATGATTTTAATACCGTTTTTCTTGAAGCTGCGCTCTAATTGTTTAGAAACTTCTTCGTCCTCAACAGGCACTACATTTGGCAAATATTCAACAATAGTTACTTCGGTACCAATAGAGTTGTAGAAATAAGCAAATTCTACCCCAATAGCACCAGAACCAACTACAATCATTTTCTTTGGTTGTTCTTTTAAGCTCATGGCTTCACGATAGCCAATCACTTTTTTGCCATCTTGTGGCAAACTTGGCAACTCACGAGAACGTGCTCCGGTAGCAATGATAATGTGGTCTGCAGAATATTCTTTTCCGTCTACATCAACTTTCTTTCCAGTTTTAAGTTTTCCGTAGCCTTGAATAACGTCAATTTTGTTCTTTTTCATTAAGAATTGAACACCTTTGCTCATCCCTTCGGCAACACCGCGGCTACGCTTTACAATAGCCCCAAAATCTTTGTCAGCACCTTTTACTGAAAGGCCGTAGTCTTCGGCATGTTTAAGGTATTCAAAAACCTGTGCCGATTTCAATAAGGCTTTAGTAGGAATACAACCCCAATTTAAGCATACTCCACCAAGACTTTCCTTTTCTACTATTGCAGTTTTAAAGCCCAATTGAGACGCTCTAATAGCTGTAACGTAGCCTCCAGGTCCACTACCTAGAACAATTATATCATATTTACTCATGAGAATTTGTTTAGTGTATTTTTTTGACGCTACGAATTTACGAAACCTATTTTTAAATATGAATTTAGCCAACAAAAAAATAGCCGCTTCGCCCATATAAATAAAGCGAGTGCCTTAAAATGCCTAAATGAAATTTTTAATTTTTGGGAAGCTTATTTTCTGTAGAATCTTTTTGGGTTTCGGCACTATCAAAATCCAAACTTAAAGAGTTGACGCAGTAACGCAATCCCGTTTGGGTGGGGCCATCATTAAATACATGGCCTAAATGACCTCCACAGTTGGAACAGAGTATTTCAGTCCTTACCATGCCATGGGTTCTGTCTTCTTTGTAAGTGATGGTGCCTTCTATGGCATTGTCAAAGCTAGGCCATCCACAATCTGATCTGAATTTATCTGTGCTTTCAAATAATTTGGTGCCGCAGGCAGCACAGGTATAGGCCCCTTTTTCAAAATGAAGGTTGTATTCTCCTGTATAGGGGCGTTCGGTACCTTTTTCCCTAAGCACATGGTATTGATCTGGCGTGAGTATTTTGCGCCATTCTTCTTCTGTTTTATTCATTTTATATGTTTGGTTTTTAGGTTCATTGGCTTTTTGAGCCGTAGTATTACAGCTAAACGCAAGACTGATAAGAATAACGGTTAGGATCTTTTTCATGATAGGACAAATTCAAAAAACTTACATTTTGGGTTTAGTCGATGTAGGAAGAATGTCATTACGAAATCGTTATAATAAATTCTTAGGATTTTATTTACGTTGCTTAATGGGTTTATGCGTTTAAAATTGCTAATTTAGAACTTTACAAGCTATGAATTGTGCGTATGGATTGATAATATATCCATCGCAGTTATACCAAAACCTTCATACTATATGGCCGAAGTAATTGTACACAGTAAGTTTTCAGAATTTGACATAGACCTTTTTAAAGCGGGAAAACATTATCGTTTATATGAAAAGTTTGGCTCTCATATCATGACTTTGGACGGTAAGGAAGGGACCTATTTTGCTGTGTGGGCACCTAGTGCCAAATCGGTTGCTGTTGTGGGCAATTTTAATTATTGGAATGATCAAGAACATCAATTGCATGTCCGTTGGGACAAAAGTGGTATTTGGGAAGGATTCATTCCTGGTGTAGGCAAAGGGAGTTTATATAAATATAAAATCCACAGCCATCATGATGGCATTGTAACTGAAAAGGCAGATCCGTATGGCAGACGATGCGAGTTGCCTCCAAAAACAGCTTCTATTGTTTGGGACGATGCTTACAAATGGAAGGATATGCAATGGATGGCAAAAAGAAAGGATCACAATGCCTTGAATGCGCCTTTTTCTGTATACGAAGTGCATTTAGGATCTTGGAAAAGAAAGAATAATGGCGAGGACTATTTATCCTATGCCGAATTTGCAGAAGATTTAGTGACGTATGTGAAGGACATGAACTTTACACATGTGGAGCTCATGCCCATAATGGAATTTCCTTATGATCCGTCATGGGGTTACCAAATTACAGGGTATTTTGCCCCAACATCACGTTTTGGCTACCCCGAAGAGTTTAAATTTTTGGTGGACAAACTGCACCAAAATGACATAGGGATTATTTTAGATTGGGTGCCTTCGCATTTTCCTGAAGATGCCCATGGCTTGGGTTACTTTGATGGTTCCAGTCTTTACGAACATCCCGATAGACGAAAAGGCTATCACCCAGATTGGAAAAGCTTGATTTTTAATTATGGAAGAAATGAGGTGAAATCATTTTTGATTTCCAATGCCATGTTTTGGTTGGAACAGTTTCATGCGGATGGTTTGCGTGTAGATGCCGTAGCGTCTATGTTGTTCTTGGATTATTCTCGTGAAGAAGGCGAGTGGGAACCTAATATGTTTGGAGGAAGGGAACATTTGGAAGCCATTTCATTTTTAAGGGAATTGAACGAGGAAGTGTATAAAAGTTTCCCTGATGTACAAACCATCGCCGAAGAATCCACAGCTTTTCCGATGGTTTCTAAACCTACCTATTTAGGTGGTTTAGGATTTGGGATGAAGTGGATGATGGGATGGATGCATGATACCTTGGTCTATTTTTCCAAGGAAACGGTTTATAGAAAATACCATCAAAACGATTTGACCTTTTCTATGACCTATGCATTTTCTGAGAATTTTATTTTGCCATTGTCGCATGATGAAGTGGTCTATGGGAAGCGCTCCTTATTGGGAAGAATGCCCGGAGATGAATGGCAACGTTTCGCTAATCTTAGGTTGATGTACGCCTATATGTTCACGCATCCAGGGACCAAATTACTGTTCCAGGGAGGAGAGATTGGACAAGGTGAGGAGTGGAATTTTTTACAAAGCATCGATTGGCATTTGCTACAGTACAAAGTGCATAAAGGTGTGCAAAACTTGGTAAAGGATTTAAATGCCTTCTATAGGGCAGAGCTGGCGCTTCATGAAAAACAATTTTCCAACGATGGTTTTGAGTGGATAGATTTCAGCGATGCTGAGAGTTCTGTTTTGGTGTATTTCAGAAAAGGAGAAAATGAAGAGGATCTGGTGTTGGTAGCTTGTAATATGACCCCAACCCCAAGAATAGATTACAGAATTGGCTTACCGCTTAAAGGAAAATTAAAAGAGGTTTTCAACAGCGACCTTAAAAAGTACGAAGGAACCGGGGAGTATAAAAACAGAGTGAAAACGTCTCAAAATGAGCCTTGGCATTTTCGGGATCAATCTGTGGAAATAACCATTCCACCTTTGGGAATGGTAGCCTTTAAATATCAAAATGTTAAAATGTAATTTATTATAAAACAGAGGGTTTTGTTGTTTTATTGCTAAAATACCACAATTAAATTGTTACTATTGGTAAAACTTGTTGCCAAGTGTTTTTTATCTCTAAACTTATGCGTTTTTTTGTTTGTATATAAGAACTATTACTTATGATTTTAAATACTGAATTAGAAAGAAAGGGAGATTTATTTCCTTCTAAGATTGTAGCATATAATAAGGATGTTGATACCTTATATTTTACTACAGAGAATAATGTTATTCTGGAGTTAACAGTTGTAAGAGATAGTGTGTTACGATTTCGATATACTACTTCAGGAACATTCGATAATGATTTTTCCTATGCCATTACAAAATATGCTAGCACAGGCTACAATTTTTTGGAAATAGAAGAAGAAGCAACCTTATACAAAATCACCACGTCAAAACTTATTTGCCATATATCAAAGTCCAATTTAAGGGTGTCTTTGTTTGATGCCAAGGATTTAACACTGATTAATGAAGATGAATTAGGCTTTCATTGGGAAGAAAGTTATGAGATTGGTGGGGATATTGTAAAGATGAGCAAAACCTCCCATGATGGCGAAAGTTATTTTGGTTTGGGGGATAAACCGGTTAAGCTCAATTTAAAAGGGAAGCGATTTGAAAATTGGGTAACAGATTCGTATGCCTACGGAAAAAACACAGACCCCATCTATAAGGCCATTCCGTTTTATACAGGCTTGAATGGCAATAAGTCCTACGGAATTTTTTTCGATAATACTTTTAAATCATTTTTCGATTTTGCACAAGAGCGTCGAAATGTTACCAGTTTTTGGGCTCAAGGTGGGGAAATGAACTATTATTTTATTTACGGTCCGCAAATGAGTGATGTGGTGGCCAATTACACCGATTTAACGGGTAAACCACACCAATTACCACCATTATGGGCATTGGGATACCATCAATGTAAATGGAGTTACTATCCGGAATCTAAGGTGAAGGAGGTTACCCAAAAATTTAGGGACTTAAAAATTCCATGTGATGCCATCTACTTGGATATTGATTATATGGACGGCTTTAGATGTTTTACTTGGGATAAAACACATTTTCCAGATCCGAAAAGAATGGTACAGGAACTCATGGACGACGGATTTAAAACCGTAGTAATTATTGATCCCGGAATTAAAATAGACAAGGAATACAGCATTTTTAAGGAAGGTTTGGATAATGACTATTTCTGTAAACGTGCCGATGGCCCATATATGAAAGGAAAAGTTTGGCCGGGAGAATGCTATTTCCCCGATTTCACCAACCCTGAAGTAAGGGAGTGGTGGTCTGGACTTTTTAAGGAACTTATTGAAGAAACCGGTGTCAGGGGAGTTTGGAACGATATGAACGAGCCAGCCGTAATGGAAGTGCCGAATAAAACATTTCCAGATGATGTGCGTCACGATTATGAAGGAAACCCTTGTAGTCATAGAAAGGCACATAACGTTTATGGAATGCAAATGGCAAGAGCTACCTATCAAGGGCTTAAGCGCTATACCTATCCAAAACGTCCGTTTGTCATAACAAGAGCGGCTTATTCAGGCACCCAGCGTTACACTTCCACTTGGACGGGAGATAACGTAGCCAATTGGGAACACTTATGGATTGCTAATATCCAAGTGCAACGTATGGCCATGTCTGGATATTCTTTTGTAGGGAGTGATATTGGTGGTTTTGCCGAGCAACCTCAAGGCGAATTGTTCACCCGTTGGATACAGTTGGGGGTTTTCCATCCGTTTTGTCGTGTACATTCCTCTGGTGATCATGGAAATCAAGAGCCATGGGCTTTTGACGACGATGTTACCAAAATTGTACGCAAATTCATTGAGTTGAGATATGAATTGCTGCCATATTTATATACTACGTTTTGGCAATTAGTGGACGAAGGCACGCCAATCTTGAAATCTTTGGTGTTGTTTGATCAAGAAGATATTCACACCCACTATAGAACAGACGAATTTGTATTTGGCGATCAAATTTTGGTGTGTCCTGTTCTTGAGCCAAATGCTAGAGGACGAAGAATGTTTATTCCTAGAGGTGAATGGTATAACTACTGGAGTGATGAAGTAGTCCTTGGTGGTCGAGAAATGTGGGTAGATGCTGATATTGACTTTATTCCTTTGTTTATTAAGGCAGGTGCTATCATTCCAAAGTATCCCGTTCAGCAATATGTAGATGAAAAGGAAATTGAACAAATGACCTTGGAAGTTTATTATAAGGAAGGCAAAGAAGATTCTGTGTTGTACGATGATGCCCATGATGGTTACGATTATACCAAAGGACGCTATAGTTTGAGAACCTTTAAATTGACTGGAAAGCCAAAAGAGCTCATTATTCAACAGCATAAAGAAGGTAAGTATGAATCGGATCTTAAAACTTTTATGGTGAAATTCCACGGTTTGCCTTTTCACGCTACAAAAATTGAAATTGACAATGTCGATATTCCTTTGTCTGAAGTTAAAATGAACGGAAGTAATAGTATGATTGTGAGCGAGAACTTCACTCAGTTACACATTATTGGCGACTAAGGGGCGAAAAATAACAGATTTTGAAAATTTAAATTATAATTTGTCTTGAATGATTTTTGTAATTTAGATTTTCAAATCGAACTTTTTATTACATGACCTCAAAAAATCTATTAGCTACTGCTGTTATAACATTTGCATTTATTTCATGTGCAACCAACCCGTTTACAGGAAAACAGACCATGGCCATTGTGCCAAATTCAGAATTGTTTCCAGCTGCGTTTCAACAATATGATCAGTTTTTAAATGAACACGAAATAATCAAGGGCACTAAAGATGCTGAAATGATTAAACATGTAGGAGAAAAAATTGCAGCTGCTGCAAAACTATGGTTGGATGCCAATGGATATCAAGGCTATCTAAAGGATTACAAGTGGGAGTACAATCTTATCAAGGATGACCAAAAGAATGCTTGGTGTATGCCTGGAGGGAAAATTGTGTTCTATACAGGTATTTTACCTATTGCCAATGGAGAAGCTGGAGTAGCAACCATTATGGGACATGAGGTATCGCACGCCTTGGCCAATCACGGCCAACAGCGAATGAGCGCAGCATATGTGCAACAGGGAATAGCCTTGGCAGGTAATATGGCCATCAACAATGAGAGTGATAGGGATGCTTTCAACTCTTATTATGGGGTAGGTTCCAATGTGTTGGGAATGTTGCCATTTAGCCGTAGTCATGAAAGCGAAGCTGATAAAATAGGGCTGACCCTAATGGCTATTGCGGGGTACGATCCTGCGGAAGCGGTTGGTTTATGGGAACGTATGGCGGCTGACAGTGGAGGACAGGCTCCACCAGAATTGTTGAGTACACACCCTTCCAATCAAACAAGAATCAATAATTTGAAGGCTTTGGTGCCAACTGCGAGGGCAGAGGCCAAAAAGTTTGGAGTGACATCCTTCATCAAATAAAGTTATAATTTTAAAAATTTGTTTACTTTCGAAGCTACGCCTTAGGTGTAGCTTTTTTTTTTATAACCACTTTTTATGACAACATACCCCAAGGGAAGTAAAAAACTTCTGAATGCCTGGGCCTTCTACGATTGGGCCAATTCCGTTTATACTTTAACCATTGCTTCAACCATTTTCCCCATTTTTTATGGGACCTTAAATTTTGTTGATGACAATAAAGTTCACGCTTTTGGTTATGAATTTAAAAACACAGCTTTAATCACTTTTATAACAGCTTTTACGTTTTTGGTTGTAGCCTTTATTTCTCCAATCTTATCAGGGGTGGCCGATTATATTGGAAATAAAAAAGTCTTCATGCAGTTCTTTTGCTATTTGGGAGCTGTGGGTTGCCTAGGACTTTATAGATTCAGTCTAGATCATATTTATTTAAGCTTACTCTTTTATTTTTTTGGATTGATTGGGTATTGGGGTAGTTTGGTGTTTTACAATTCCTATTTACCAGATATAGCTTTTGAAGAACAGCAGGACAAAATCAGTGCCAAAGGGTTTAGTTTGGGGTATATAGGAAGTGTTTTGTTGTTGCTTTTGAATTTGGCCATGGTAATGTTCCCAAATGTCTTTGGGTTTGATATTAGTATATCAGAAACCGTAAGAGAAACAGGCTCTGAGCTTGAAATTGCAGAGGCACTTCAAAAAGCAAAAGATGATGCCTCTATTGAAGCTATGCGTTATTCGTTTATTACCGTAGGTGTGTGGTGGGTGTTGTTCAGTCAATATACCTTTAGAGTGTTGCCGAAAGGACTTTCTAAAAGCAATGGAAAAGTGAATAAACAAGTACTTTTTAATGGTTTTAAGGAGCTTAAAAAGGTATGGGACGGTTTAACACATAATCTAAGATTAAAGCGCTATTTATATGCGTTTTTTGTGTATAGTATGGCGGTTCAAACCATTATGTTGGTAGCTACTTATTTTGGAGAGCAGGAAATTAATTGGGGAGGAGAAAGTGAAAAGACGCTGGGTTTAATTGTAAGTATTTTGGTAATTCAGGTAGTGGCTATCCTAGGAGCATTTCTAACCTCAAGAGCTTCTGAGAGATTTGGTAATATTCCAACATTGATTGTCATCAATTTTATTTGGATGGCACTCTGTTTTTATGGCTATTTTGTAGAGACCCCGATTCAGTTTTACATTACAGCTGCTTTTGTAGGTTTGGTGATGGGAGGCATACAGGCATTGTCGCGTTCTACCTATTCTAAGTTTTTGCCGGAAACCAAGGACACCACTTCCTATTTTAGCTTTTTTGATGTTTCTGAAAAAATAGGGATTGTCATCGGGATGGTGATTTATGGAACAATTGATCAAATAACAGGAAGCATGCGAAACTCTATTCTATTTTTATTTATTTTCTTTTTGATTGGTATCATTTTGTTGCTACGTGTCCCAAAACAAGTTTTGCAAACTGATTAAAATGTTTATGTTTGTGGAATCAACTCAAAACTATTGATTAACTAAAAAACTACTTTGTTATGAAAAAATTAGGAATGCTTTTGTCATTATTTGTGCTTCTTTCGGCATTTACTTGTGAAAATGAACCTATAGATACTGAGCTTGCTAATATAGAAGAAGGTGTTGCTAATTCTCAATTGTCAGGAGATTGGAATACAGTTTCTTTCAATGCTACCATGAATACTTCTACAGGAATGGGAGGGATGAATATGGATGTAGAGGCTGTTATGGAAGCCGTGAATATGGATTATTTAGTAACATTTACAGAAAATTCGTTTACTTCAGCCGGAAGTTATGATATTGAAACTGATTTGACTGTAAATGGAGTTGATAATGGCACAACCACATCATCACTTACAGATGTTGATGGGAATGGAAATTATTCAACAAGTGGTAACACAATTACATTTGATGGTTCTCTATTTGAATTGGAAGTGGACGGTCTAGATACTTCTGCACTTGGAGAGGCTCAAACTGGTCAATATACCTTGACTAATAATGGACAAACCTTAACAATAACACAATCTCAAGATTTAAGTCAAAGCCAACAAGGAGTTCAAGTTACTAGTACAGTGGAATCTGTTATAGTATTGAATAAACTTTAGAATTTTAATAAGTAAAAAAAAGCCACTCTTAAAAGAGTGGCTTTTTTTATGCCTTCTCATTGCTGCATTTTAAAATAATAATCTGCAGAATGTTTTCCTGATCCATAGAACAAGAAGAAAATGCACACCAAAAGTGTAATAGTGGCCACCACCAAATTGGTGGTATTCATTTCTCCTACAAAATTAATCAGAATGGCCCCAATTAATATTGGAAGCTGAGCGATAATGGCCCATCTGGTAAGGAGACCAAAAGCTATTAAAGCACCGCCGATAAAATGGGCAGGTGCAACATAATGAACCGTTATCATCCCCCCGGCCATATTTTGGATAGGAGAGAAGAGGTCCATTAAAATTTGGCTATTGGCCATAAAACTAATGCCCTTTGTAAACAAAAAGACTCCCAGCACAATACGTAATAAATCCAGTGGATAATAGGTATGTGCATTGGCCCATTTGTTCAATGTTTTTATGGTACCCATGACTAATAAAGTGTTGATTATTAGCCTTTAAATTACAAAAAATAAGCGAGATAAGGAAATTATACCTGTAGCACTCCCAAGTTGAAAGGCTTTTCAATAGGGGCATGATTTGCAGCTTCAATGCCCATACTTATCCAAGTTCGAGTATCCAAAGGATCGATAATGGCATCGGTCCATAAACGTGCAGCAGCATAGTATGGAGATACTTGATTATCGTAACGGTCTTTGATCTTTTTATACAGTTCTTCTTCCTTTTCTTTAGTGATCGTTTCACCTTGTTTCTTTAAAGCAGCTGTTTCAATTTGTAACAATACTTTTGCAGCCGAATTACCGCTCATCACTGCAAGTTCCGCACTGGGCCAAGCCACAATAAGTCTAGGGTCGTAAGCTTTTCCACACATCGCATAATTACCAGCACCGTAACTGTTTCCAATAACGATGGTGAATTTTGGAACTACAGAGTTGCTCACGGCATTAACCATTTTTGCACCGTCTTTGATGATTCCAGAATGTTCACTTTTGCTACCTACCATAAACCCTGTAACGTCCTGAAGGAACACCAATGGGATTTTCTTTTGATTACAGTTGGCAATGAATCTTGTGGCCTTGTCGGCTGAGTCGTTATATATGACGCCTCCAAATTGCATTTCACCTTTTTTGGTTTTTACCAATTTGCGTTGATTGGCCACAATTCCAACGGCCCAACCATCTATACGTGCATAGCCAGTAATAATGGTTTGTCCATAACCAGCTTTATACTCTTCAAATTCTGAATTGTCCACCAAACGGTTAATGATTTCGTACATATCATATTGTTCGGCTCGACTTTTAGGAAGGATTCCATAGATGTCTTCTGGAGATTCTTTAGGCTTTGCGCTTGCAGCTCTATTGTAACCTGCTTTATCAAAATCACCAATTTTATCTACGATGTTCTTAATAGTGTCCAAAGCATCTTTATCATCTTTGGCTTTATAGTCTGTAACACCTGAAATTTCGCAATGCGTTGTAGCACCACCCAAGGTTTCGTTGTCAATAGTTTCACCAATGGCAGCTTTTACCAAATAGCTTCCTGCCAAAAAGATGCTACCTGTTTTATCTACAATTAATGCTTCATCACTCATAATTGGCAAATAGGCTCCACCAGCAACACAGCTTCCCATTACGGCTGCAATTTGGGTTATTCCCATACTGCTCATCACGGCATTGTTTCTAAAAATTCTTCCAAAATGCTCCTTATCCGGGAAAATTTCATCCTGCATTGGCAAATACACACCGGCACTGTCTACTAAATAAATGATAGGAAGTTTGTTTTCAATGGCTATTTCCTGGGCACGTAAATTCTTTTTACCTGTGATTGGAAACCAAGCCCCAGCTTTAACTGTAGGGTCATTGGCTACAACGATACATTGTTTTCCTTTTATATAACCTATCTTCACAACAACACCTCCGGAAGGGCAGCCGCCATGTTCTTTATACATGTCTTCACCTGCAAAAGCGCCTATTTCAATGCTTTTGGAATTTTTGTCCAAAAGGTAATCAATGCGTTCGCGGGCCGATAATTTTCCTTTTTCATGAAGTTTTTCTATTCGTTTCTTACCGCCACCTAATTTCACAGTAGCTAAACGTCTTTTTAAGTCGGAGAGTAGTAATTTATTGTGGTCTTCGTTTTTGTTGAAGTTGATGTCCATAGCTGAATTTTAATTTTCGCTAAAGTAAAAAAATAAGTTTTTTGCTGAAAGTATAAATTTTGATTAGAATAAATAAGAAATATTAAATTACATGTAAATAGTTTCCTTGGAAAATAATTTATTTTGTCGTATATTTGCCATGGAAACTAATTTCAAAATCATGAAACATATTGTAGGTTTTGCGGGCAGTAATAGTAAGACTTCTATCAATAAACAATTGGTAAAGTATACTTTGGAGCAAATGGAAGATGTTACAGCTGAATTGCTTGATCTGAATGATTTCACAGTACCACTATTTGGGGTAGACTTGGAAAAAGAACAGGGATATCCTGATAAGGCAAAATTGTTTTTGGAAAAAATGCAATCGGCGGATGGTTTAGTAATATCATTGGCTGAACATAATGCCGCTTATACGGCTGCCTTTAAGAATCTATTTGATTGGATGTCCAGGATTGATAGAAATGTGTTCAATGAGAAGCATATGTTATTGATGGCTACTTCGCCTGGAGGAAGAGGAGGTGCTTCGGTTTTAGGTATGGCTTCCGAGAGGTTTCCAAGGCATGGAGCGAATATTGTTGCTAAATTTTCCTTACCATCCTTCAATGATAATTTTTCCGAAGGAAGTATAGTAAATAAAGATTTAGATGAACAATTAAAGGTTGAAGTTGCCAAATTAAAGGAAGCTTTAAAATAGAAAACTATTGCAGTCATGGGAGATATTTCAAAAGACATCAATTCAAGTTTTGCCAACAATAAATTAAAGGCTTTGATAAATGTGATGTATACATCAAATTGGATAACAAATCATCAAAACAATTTTTTCAAGCCTTTTGGCATTTCTCCTCAGCAGTACAACATATTGCGAATATTAAAAGGAGCAAAGTCCTCTTTAAAGGTTCAGACCATTAAGGAACGCATGATAGATCGTGCACCCAATGCCACAAGACTCATGGATAAATTATGCGCAAAGGGTTTGATTGAACGTATTCCATGCGAGAGCGACAGAAGGGTGGTATTTGTAGAGATTACCAAACAAGGTTTGGAGCTTTTAGAGTCAATTGCAGATGATTTTGATGTGCAATTGGTAAAGAATCTTACAGAAGAAGAAGCGGGTCAATTGAGTGACCTTTTGGATAAAATGCGTTAAAGAGAATTAGAGTAACTATTTAAGTTGAATAAATCTTCCAAACGGAAGAAAAAAGAAAGGAAATTACAATGAAAACAGTAGTTCATAAAGCAAATAGTAGAGGTTTTGCCAACCATGGTTGGTTACAGGCAAATCACTCCTTCAGTTTTGCAGGATTTTATAATCCAGAAAAGATCCACTTTGGAGCTTTAAGGGTACTTAACGATGATGTTATTGCCCCCAAAATGGGATTTGGGACACATCCACATGATAATATGGAAATTATTACCATTCCGTTGGGAGGTGTTTTAAAACATAGAGATTCGATGCATAACGAATGGCAATCTGTATTGCCAGGGGAAGTGCAGGTGATGTCGGCAGGTACTGGGGTTCAGCATTCCGAGATTAATGGTTCGGATGAAAAACATTTAAGTTTGTTCCAGATTTGGGTGTTTCCAAACAAACAGAATGTAGCACCTCGCTACGACCAAAAGGGATTTGATGCTTCCGAGCGTAAAAACAAATTACAGACTTTAGTGTCTTCTATTGATGAAGATTTTGAAGGAAGTTTGAAAATCCACCAGGATGCCGTCTTGTCAAGAATTGATCTAGATGAGGGAAAAAGTTTCGAGTATCAATTAAAATCATCTAACCACGGAGTTTACGTGATGAATATTCATGGGGAACTTAAAATTGGAGACCAAGTTTTGAATACTAGAGATGCCATTGGTATTTGGGAGACAGAGACTTTTGAAATAGCAGCCAATGAAAATTCTGAGATTTTATTTATTGAAGTACCAATGATATAGGGCTTTTTCAGAATATATTAAATATAAATGCGTCATGAAAGTGGCGCATTTTTTAGTTTAAAAACACGATATTTGTACTCGACTAACGATCTAAATTTAATAGAGATTATGGCGATGAACAAAAATACGGTTTTGGCTTGGGCCACTACTATTATGATATTTGTAGGAATAGGTTTAATTGCATTGGGTGCTTTTAGGTACAATGAAGTAGCGGGATGGGGCTTTGCTGCCGTTGGTGTTGGCTTTTTTGCAATAGCTTGGGTGTTCAATGCACTTAAAGGAAGGGTATAACCAGTCTACAGTATTAAGAGTCTTTTTAGTTTAATGGAATAATATTTCAAAACACATGAGTGACGATAAAAAAGTGATTTTTTCAATGTCTGGTGTTACCAAGACATTTCAAAGTGCCAATACTCCGGTGCTTAAAAATATCTATTTAAGCTTTTTCTATGGGGCTAAAATAGGAATCTTGGGACTTAACGGTTCTGGTAAATCTACCTTGCTAAAAATTATAGCTGGCGTAGATAAAAATTACCAAGGAGATGTAGTGTTTTCTCCAGGATATACTGTTGGGTATTTGGAACAAGAGCCAAAATTGGATGACAATAAAACGGTGATGGAAGTTGTAAGGGAAGGAGCCGCCGAAACAGTGGCCATCTTGGAAGAATACAACAAAATCAACGATATGTTTGGTTTGGAGGAGGTTTACAGCGATCCAGATAAAATGGAAAAGTTGATGAATCGCCAAGCGGAACTTCAAGACCAAATAGACGCGACTAATGCATGGGAATTGGATACCAAATTGGAAATTGCCATGGATGCGCTTCGTACACCAGAAGGCGACAAAAAAATTGGAGTGCTATCAGGAGGGGAACGTCGTAGGGTTGCTTTGTGTCGTTTGTTACTACAGGAGCCGGACGTTCTGTTATTGGATGAGCCTACCAACCACTTGGATGCCGAATCGGTGCATTGGTTGGAACATCACTTAGCACAATATAAGGGAACTGTTATTGCTGTAACCCACGATAGATATTTCTTGGATAATGTAGCTGGTTGGATTTTGGAGTTGGATAGAGGGGAAGGTATTCCTTGGAAAGGGAACTATTCTTCTTGGTTGGATCAAAAGTCCAAGCGCTTGGCTCAGGAAAGCAAATCGGCCTCTAAACGTCAAAAAACGTTAGAGCGCGAGTTGGAATGGGTACGTCAAGGTGCTAAAGGACGTCAAACCAAGCAAAAGGCACGTTTGAAGAATTATGATAAGTTGATGAGCCAAGACCAAAAGCAATTGGATGAAAAATTGGAAATCTACATTCCAAATGGACCTCGTTTGGGTACCAATGTTATTGAGGCAGTGGGTGTGAGCAAGGCTTATGGAGACAAATTGCTTTATGAAGATTTGAATTTTAACTTACCACAAGCAGGAATTGTAGGGGTGATTGGTCCTAATGGTGCTGGTAAAACTACTATTTTTAGAATGATTATGGGGGAAGAAACTCCAGACAAAGGTGAATTTGTGGTGGGTGAAACTGCTAAGATTGCCTATGTCGATCAGAGTCACTCTAACATTGATCCTGAAAAATCGATTTGGCAAAACTTCAGTGATGAACAGGAGTTGATCATGATGGGAGGGCGTCAAGTAAATTCTCGAGCCTATTTAAGCCGATTTAACTTTTCAGGAAGTGAGCAGAACAAAAAGGTGAGCTTACTTTCTGGTGGTGAACGTAACCGTTTGCATTTAGCGATGACGCTGAAGGAAGAAGGAAACGTATTGCTTTTGGATGAGCCTACAAACGATTTGGATGTAAATACGCTTAGAGCTTTGGAAGAAGGTTTAGAAAACTTCGCGGGATGTGCGGTAGTCATCAGTCACGACAGATGGTTTTTAGATCGTATTTGTACGCATATTTTGGCCTTTGAAGGCGATAGCCAAGTGTATTTCTTTGAAGGTAGCTTTACAGAGTATGAAGAAAATAAAAAGAAACGTTTGGGAGGTGATCTAATGCCAAAACGTATCAAGTACAAGAAGTTGGTGAGATAATACTTTTCAACTACATAAAATAGAACAGCCTGCAAATTACAGGCTGTTTTTGGTTTGATATGTTTCTTATCAAATCACAATCTTCTTTCTTAATACAGATTTCGATTTTTTGTCAAATAATTCTATAATATATACACCTTTTACAAGTGTATTGGTGCCAATTGTATATGTGTTTTCTTCGGTTTTGCCCTCTAGCACAATTTGTCCGGTTATGGAAAACAATCTGTAATCCAATTGTTCTGATAGGTTATATAGCTCAATTTTATTGTTTTTGGAAACCACTTTTACGTCTTTTAAATTAAAATCTTCAACACTTAATGTGCTCTGTCCAGCATTAATGGATTCTCCTGGGGTTGCATTATAGGCGTAGTCTTTAATGGTAATGTTATTGGCGTTTACATCTAAACGTACCCAACCATAATGGGTATTTGAACCTAATTTAAAGCGAAGGCCCACATATTTATTGGATGTAGCAATAGAAGTTGAATAGCCCCCAGCAATAAATCCATTGCCCTGAAACCAGTTTTGTCCAGAACTAATGGCTTGTCCAATATCTAGAGGGGTTGTTAAAATCCAATTGTATCCATTCTCGGTTCCCATAAAGGAATTGGTGTTTAAAGTTTGGAGATATACAATATTACCCCATGGGAATACCATTTGAATTTGGAAATCATTGGTATTGTCATTATTCGTGTTTAAATTATAAAAAGTACCGGTAATATCAGGATCAACATCGGTATAAACAATTTGTCCCAATACATTTGTGGAGCCGTTTAAAGCCAATGCCATAGCGCTATATTGGGCAATGCTTTTGGATAAATTTGAAGAGGTTGGAGTTTTCATAGCTTTTAAAGTGTTTAAAAATATCAGGTTAATTTATTTTTGATTAAATGACAATTTTCTTTTTTAATGTAGAATTAGATTGTTTATCCAACAGTTCGATGATATATACACCTTTTGCAAATGTATTGGTGTTAATTATAAATGTGTTTTCTTCGGTTTTGCCTTCAAGGATAATTTGTCCGGTTATAGAAAATACTCTGTAATCCAGTGGTTCAGGTAAGTTGTAAAGCTGAATTTGGTTGGTTAGGGAAACCAACTTAATTCCTTTTAAATCGAAATCTTTAACATTTAACGTGGTCTGCCCTGCATTAATAGGTTCGTTAGGAGTTCCATTATAGGCGTAATCCTTAATGGTAAAAGTATTCATGTTTACATCGAGCCTTACCCAGCCATAGTGTGTGTTTAACCCTATCTTGAATCGCAAACCAACATATTTGTCGGTTTTGCCACACCAGTATCCCCATGATCCGTTACACATAAATATCCCTGCCGTTATCCATGCAGATTGGCCAGAACTGATGACTTGGCCATTGTTTAAGACATTTGGTGAACCATACCAAGGTCCATATCCTCCCAAAACAGCATTAGAATTTTGAGGTTGTATATTAACCCAAGTTTCCAAAGAATCAGATATGTCAAATTGAAAATCATCAGTACTATCATTGTTGAGATCCAAGTTGTAGTTTGGTGTGGTTATATCTGGATCTATATCAGTATAAACAATTTGTCCCAATACATTTGTCGAGCTCATTAAAGTCATTGCCATTGCGCTATATTGTACTATTCTTTTGGGTAAATTCGAAGAGGTAGGAGTTTTCATAACTTATTTTTGATTAAATGACAATCTTCTTTTTTAATGTTGATTTCCATTGTTTGTCAAACAGTTCGATAACATATACACCCTTTGTAAGTGCATTGGTATGGATCGTATACGTGGTTTCTTTCGTTTTTCCGTCAAGGACTAATTGCCCTGTTAACGAAAATATTTTATATTCCAATGGTTGTGGTAAATTGTAAAGATTAATTCTGTTTGCTAATGAAATCACCTTTATTTCTTTTGGATCAAGATCATCTATACTTAAAACAGTTTGACCAGCATTGATAGATTCTCCAGGTGTTATATTATATGCATAGTCTTTAATGGTAAAAGTCTTCATGTTTACATCTAGCCTTACCCAACCATAGTGTATGTTTAATCCTATCTTTAATCGTAAACCGATATATTTGTCGGTTTTGCCACACCAACCTCCCCATGCCCCGTTGCACATAAATAACCATCCACTTACCCATTCTGATAGGCCGAAACTGATAACTTGGTCATTGTTTAAGACATTTAGGGAGTTATACCAAAACCCATATTCTCCCAAAGCAGCATTGGAATTTTGAGGTTGTAAATTAAACCATGTACCGAAAGAATTAGTTATGTCAAATTGAAAATCATCGGTACTATCGTTGTTTAAATCCAAGTTGTAGTATGCTGTGGTTATATCTGGATCAACATCAGTGTAGATAATTTGTCCATTGGTATCTGTGGCACTAGCTAAAGCCATGGCTAGTGTACTATATTGTGCTAAATTCAGAATAAAATTTTTATTGTTGGGAGTATCCATGGCAATTGTTTTGGTGAAAAATGTTATTTCGAATAAACCTCATTGGTACACTAGTCTGGTTGAAAGCTAAAGCGAGATTCAAAACAGACTTAAACATGTCAAACTTCAACTAAAAATTAATTTCCAAGGAATAGAGAGAATAATGTAATACAGGGGAAATAGAGAAACTGTATTATTAACTAAGTTACTGAATATACCAGTAATAAAAGCATTTGAAGACGAAAGTAGGGGTTTTGTAGACAAACAAATATGTTTTGTCGATGGATGAAATATAAGATGTATCATCAGTTGAAGTGAATTTGTTTAATGTATTGTAAATTAGGTTTTTAAATTGTTTTAGTAGTGGAATTTTATTAATTTCATATACTTTAATTTTAGTTGTATGAAATCGCAAACCAACCATTCTATTAAACAAGACAAGTATACAATTACACCAGAAGGATCTTTGGGATTATTGGCTTTAGGGGATATTGGATTGAGAGCTTGGAGAGAAGTCAAGGAGAGACAGGTACACCAACAAAATTTCCCCAATGACTAAGGTACTTTTAATTGGTTGGGATGCGGCTGATTGGAATATTATAAGACCGCTTTTGGAGAAAGATCAAATGCCAGCATTGAAGCGTTTGATGGATAATGGGGTTTCAGGGAATATGGGAACTATGAATCCTCCTTTTTCACCAATGTTATGGTCGTCCGTTGCAACAGGAAAAACCCCAGACAAACACGGAGTGTTGGGTTTTATGGAAGTGACTCCAAATATGAATGGAATCAGACCTGTTACGGTTACTTCCAGAAAGTCGAGAGCTATTTGGAATATATTGCATCATGAGGGATTAAAAAGTAATATGGTAGGATGGTGGCCAAGTTTTCCAGCTGAACCAATTAACGGGGTTGTAGTGTCAGATAAATTTCAAAAAGTAGATCCAAACCCACAAAAAACAACTCCAATAAAAATCGGCACGATTCATCCTGAAGAATTGACTCATGATATCAAGGATTTGCGAATGTTCCCCTATGAAGTTACGGAAGCTCATATTTTGCCTTTTATTCCCAAAGCGGCACAGATTGATCAAGAAAAGGATTTTGGATTACAGTCGTTGGCAAATTTAATTGCTCAAAATACTTCGGTACATGCTGTGGCAACTTATCTTATGCGAGAGACAGCATGGGATTTTATGGCGGTTTATTATGACATGATAGACCATTTTTGCCATTCCTTTATGAAGTATTACCCTCCTAAGCTGAATGGTGTTTCCCAAGAGCAATACGATATTTATAATAAGACGGTCATTGGAGCCTATCGTTTTCAAGATATGATGTTGGAACGAGTGATGGAATTGGTGGATGAGGAAACCACCATAATTGTAATGTCCGACCACGGTTTTGAATCGGGTGCCAAACGTATTTTGAAAATGCCAAAATATCCAGCAGCACCAGCTCTGGAGCATCGGCAATTTGGCATTTTTGTAGCCGCAGGCCCCAATATAAAAAAGAATGAAAAGGTATTCGGTTTAAAACTTATTGATATTGCTCCTACCATTTTGCACATGTATGGTTTACCCATTGGTAAAGATATGGATGGCAATGTTGCACTGGATATATTTGAAAATCCTGAAACCCCTAGGTTTATTGATAGTTGGGAACAAGTGGAAGGTGATTTTGGAGAACATGATTCCTATGAATTAGAGGAAGCACTATCTGATACAGAAACGATGCAGCAACTCATTGATTTGGGATATGTGGAGAAACCAGATGAAAAACTTGAAGTAGCCATTTTGAAGACCCAATGCGATTTAAAACATAATTTGGCAAGGGTGTTTATAGGAAAGCATGATTTTGAATCAGCAAAGCCATTGCTTTTGGAGCTCATAAAGCATGAAAAGCCCATAGATGTCATTCCTTATTATATGGATTTATTATCCATCAGTTTATCTGAACAAGATTTTGATGTGGCTGAAAAGTATTTGGGGAAATTGCGTACAATGAACAAAATGTTTCAGATAAACACTTATTTTTCGGAAGCCAAAATTCTTATAGGAAAAGGAAAGTTAGATCAAGCTTTAAGATTACTTCTCGCTGCAAAAGAACGACAACCAAATTCCGAAGTTTGGTATCAAATAGGGATCATATATAGGCAACTTCAGAAATTTGATGGTGCCAAGGCGGCTTTTGAAGAAGCTATTAAGATGGAAAGTGATTCGGCTAAATATCACCAGGCACTGGCTGAAACTCTCATCCGGACAGGGGATTTTGAACGGGCCGCACATCATGCTCTATCTAGTATTAACTTTATAAAATATTATCCTGCTGCACACTACACATTGGGTGAGGCTTTGGAGAAGTTGGGTGATTTGCAAAATGCAAAGATTGCTTATGAAACTGCCTCAAGATTTGTAGTTAAAAAGAATTCTAGAATGGACATGGCTCTTGAGAATGTAGAAGAAAAACTACTCAATCAAAATGAGCCTAACGATAAAGTGTCTTCAATCTATAGAAAGAATCAAATAGTAGTTGTGTCTGGTTTGCCTCGTTCAGGGACTTCTTTAATGATGCAAATGTTACACAATGGAGGTATCGAGGTCTTAACGGATTTTTCAAGGAAACCAGATGAATCAAATCCCAAAGGGTATTTTGAGTATAACCCTGTGATGTCAATACATAAGGATAATTCTTGGTTACATTTGGCTAGAGGTAAATCTGTAAAGGTGGTAGCTCCGTTGTTGAAATTTTTAGATCCGCAATACCGCTATAAAGTTATTTTTATGAATCGAGATTTGACAGATGTAGTGAAATCTCAGCAAAAAATGATTGGTAGGGATACTGATAATTTACCAGTGGATTTGTTGAATGCTTACCGAAAACATTTAAAGGAAGTTGAAATTTGGAAAGATAAGGAACCAGGCGTGGAACTTTTGTATGTGAATTATAAGGATTTAATGGAACATCCAGAAGAGATTTTGCCAGAAATTATTTCTTTTATTGGTTTAGAATTGGATGGACAAACAATGTTAGGTTGCATTGATAAATCATTGTGTAATTGGTAGTGTTGAATTTAAATAAAAAAAAGCCTGCAATTTGCAGGCTTTTTTTTTATTTAAAGTATTTCGCGAATTACTTAAGTAAAGCGTTCAATAAAATAGGATCAATTTTTGTGTTTACTTCAGAAATTGGAGTAACAGCAGCAGGGCGTCCGCTTGTAGATTGATCAATATAGCCTAAATAGGTTGTTGCATAATCAAGGGCAATTGGAGTACCATCTACAGAAGCACTATATGAAAAATCAGCTGTTTCCGAGAAGTCAGCATTGATAGCAAAAGCTGGGTCAGCTTCATGACCAAATTCGGTAACAATATCAACTCCGTCTAATGCTAAATAAGCTAAAGAGTAGTAATAAGTTGAAGCTTCACTGCTAGGGAAAAGTGGAAGACCTTCAGTATCGAGGTCTGTCAATAAAATGAATTGAATGTAATTGGTTGAATCTGTAGTTTGAAAATCACCATTTCCTGCCACTAAAGCCCAAAGCCCATGAGTGTTTTCATCAATTCCGTCATCTGAAGCATCAACTGCTCCATAATATACTAATACAGAGTTTGCTAATTCATAGTTCATTTCATTATAGAATATAGCATTATCTTGTTGTACAGCAATAACTGTTACTGTAACGGTATTACTTACTAAGCTACCGTTTTCAGCATGGATAGTATAAGAACCTGCAGCGGTAGGAGTAAATACTTGAGAAATTACTGCACCGTTTGCATAATAAGTTGAAGTTCCAGTTACATTTTCGTCAAGATCGTTCATTACAGTAAGATTTACTGAACTTCCCATTTCGATACTTGTAACATCAGCAGTTAAGGTAATGGAATTAGCAACTGGATCACCTCCTGAAGAATCGTCATCACTGCTGCTACAAGAAACTAGGGCAGATGTTCCTACAAACAAAGAACATAATAATAAAAGTTTTTTCATAGTTGTTGTTTTAAAATTAAAATTTCGTCGCCAAAGATATACTTATATGCTTAAAAATCTAATAAAATCTGTTAAAATTAATTAGATTTTTCTTGTTAATTTTTTTTAACAGTGATAATAGAAAATATTACTCATTAATTTTAAGATTTTTATAAGAATGTGTGAAATCAATTAATTTCATGACACTTTTACGTATAAAAAAAGAACCTTAATAAGGTTCTTAATTGTTATCGTATAAATGTCCTTCGGTAAAGTCTTTGTAGCTTTCGTCTACCGAAGCTTTGAAGGATTCTAGTTCTGTTAGCCGTTTGTTTTCTGCTTTTAGTTTATACATTTTTATTATAGCAATGACTATAAAAAAAATAAACACAGCAGCAGTTAGAATTAGAATTAACGTAAGCTCTGTGGTACTGACCAAAAAATGAGAAGTATAGGCTAAGGTTGTCATAATTATACAGATAGATAGGGTTTGCTTACCAAATATACAATATAAATTTTAACATAAACTATTCGTTCTAAATTTGTTAATAAATTGAATTACATATTTTGGTCGTACCATTCCAACTGTACAACTTTTACGGTTTTATTACCGGCATTTACTAAATTCTTGAATTTTTTCACATCGCTGTAACCCTCGGTTCCTCTATAATGGTAGGGATATACTTTTTTAGGTTTGAAATCAAGGACGGCACTCGCAGCACTTTCAACGGTCATAGTATAAGGAAGGTTCATGCATACAAAAGCAATGTCTATATTTTTAAGGCTTCTCATTTCTGGAATGTCTTCGGTATCTCCAGACACATACACCCTGGTACCGTTAATACTTAATACGTAACCATTGCCACGATCTTTAGTGTGGAATTGCAAAGCTTCTTCTCTAAGATTATACATAGGGATTGCGTCGATATTCAATTCAACTTTAGAAGTTTTAAACCCTTTGCTCAAGCCATTAAACATTAGCTCATAGTTTTTAAGTAAAGATGGGCTTAATTTTTCTTTTACGGCTCGCGGGCCGATGATGATGGTATTAGGAGAGGTTATAGCTTCCAATGTAGGTACATCCAAATGATCGCCATGGATGTCTGTTATTAAAATGAAATTAGGAGGGTTAATCCCTTTATAAAGTCCTGAACCTCCAACAGGGTCAATATAGATAGTTGTCCCATTAGTTTCTAAAACCATCGAAGCATGCTCTATGGCCGTAATTTTGATGGCTCCTTCTACAGAAACATTACTTGCGATGTTCTTTTTAACATCAGATTTTTTTTCAGTGGGTGCAGGAGTTTCTTTCTTAGTGGGCACTTCATTAGTTACCGAAGAGTCCTTTTCTACCTCTTCAATATCTTCAGGAGGAGTTGCCGTTGGACTTTCAACCGTTGGAGGCGTTTCAGTTGGTTCCTTTTTATCGCTTTTACAATTAAATAATAGTAAGGTCGCGGCTAAACTTATTGTAAGGTAGAATTTATTGTTCATAAGATTTTAGTTTTAGTTAAATATAGAATAAGAAATTTTAAATAAATATCATGTAACAAATTAAATTGTTAAACTACTTATATTTTTAGAGAGATTTAATTTTATAAATGGTATTTTTTTAACGAAATTGCCTTTCCGAAAAATTAACGTTCAACTAAAAATTACAACTAAATATGTCTGATGATTTCGATTTATTGGAAACCAACTCCAATCAAAGCCAAGAAAAAGTAGATGTCAATTGGGGAAAAGCCATTGACACCATGAAGTCCAAATTAGCTCAAGAGGACGATCCTGAAGTGCGTCAAAAGATTTTGAATGCCACTTTGGATGACGTTGTCCATATGGCCGAAAAGGACCGTTCTACATTGTTGGATGCCATAAAGGATTTAACAGATTATCAGGACGAAGTGGGAATCATATTTGAGGACTTTTCTCATTTAAATGCTGAAGAGCAAAAAGTTATTGATGACGCTATAAAACGTTTGGAGCGTGCCAGGGTTGAACTTGAAGATGCCGAGGGGAAACCAGACACATGGTGGAATAATCTTTGGGGGCGTAAAAGTAAAATCAAGGAAGCTGAGCAAGAATTGCAAAATGCGCAAAAAGATAGAGATGCAGCCGATAATAAAGCCAAAGCGTTGTTTCAACAACGTATAGAATCTGCAGATGTGCAAACCTTATTAAGCGAATTGTCTTTCAAGAGTCAGGCTGCGGTATCTCGATTAAAGAACCGTGAAATGGAAATCAAGGAAGTTGAAGATAAGCTTCAGGATGCCATTGTGGAAGCGACCAAAAACCATACGAAAGCGCTTGAAAAGAAAAAAGAAGTTGAAGCAAAACTTGAAGAGCAATATGCTTTGTTGAAACAAGCTCGCCAGGAATTGGAGGAGATTGCCGATAAACAATCTGCTGAATATGCGCAAGCCGTTGGAAAAGTTACCGAACTTGAGCAAAAGGTGGAAGAGTTGGAAGGTCTTAAAAATGCCTACACTACTTTGGCGGCTTCCAAGGACAGCTTTGTGCACAAGCACAATTTAACCATTAAGGTATTGACATCTTTAAGAAGCAATCTGCAAACACATAGAGCGAAATTGAAGAGTGATACTGAAGAGCGTTTAAAATACTATGATGGCTATGTAGTGGCATTAAAAGCACGCACCGATCAAGAATTTGCTGCTATTTTGGAACATCTGGGAGTTAAAACAGATGAGCACATTGGTGAGACTTTAGCAGCAATGCATACTGCTAGTGCTAAAGCTCGTCAGGAAATGATGGATAACATTCCTGTTCATGAAAAAGTTATGCAAGGTGTGTATAGTAGTTATGCTGAAGCTTTGCAGGAAATCAGAGAGAAGGATATGGATATTCAAAAGAATTTCGCGGAGCGTTATGGTATCGATATGAAAGAAATTTTTGAAGATTACTATAAAGCAGATGCCAAAGAATCGGTTGAAGTTGAAACTACAAAACCTGCAAAAAAAACAAACGAAGGTAACGACGATTTGTTAAGTTAAATAGAAGCATTCCCTCGAAAGAGGGAATCTCTTTTTTAAAACACCGCTTAGGTGAATTGATCTTAGGTTAGATACTTGGAAACTTCATGACTGTCTATCTAATCAAATAAAAGTTTAAAGTAATTTTTATATGTCTGTAGAGCATATTGTAACCCCCTTGGATTCTGCCTTTCTCGATTCAAAGGAGCATTATAATTTCTACCACAATATGGTAGATTTTGCTTTGAAGGAATTGATTGTTAGTGTACAGCGCAATGCATTGTGTACCAAACAGGAAATTGTCTTTTTTAAGCAATATTGCGATTTGTTGATGTATTCCATCGAGGCCATGCGTATTAAATATATGTATGATGACGAGGATAACATGAAGGTGGATTTAACAGAATCTGGATTTCCAAATTATTTGGAATTCAGGTACTTGTTCAACGATCTTGAACTTCGTGACCAATATTTGGAAAAGTTGACGCCAATCCCTGTGTTGCAAGAGGAATTTCTGGATACGTTGTTAAGAAAAAAGCAACCAGTTAAGCGAAGCAGGCTGTTTCAGGCAGCTTCGATTTCTTATTATCAATCGGTGAACAAAAATTACATTTTTAATCGTTTTGTTCAGGGGAAAATTATCGCAGCACCTGAAACAGCTTCAACCGAATTAATGACCAGTTGGAGCTTCTTTGATGTGGTACTCAATCGCCCTTTTATATGTTTTATGTATTTCGACTTAAAAGGAAGCAATCGTATTGAAGACATTAAAAATGATATTTATGAAGCGCTTAAAACGGTTGGGGATAGAAAAATGGCTATGGACACCATGGCCTATGGTATTGATAAAAAATTGCCGAATATCCATCCGAAACTTATCAAAAGAATTGATTTAGGACCGCTTCATAATGTATTTGCCAAGGATGAAAACAAAATTACCCATGCCATTTTACAGGGCATAGGGAAAAAGGAAATTCCGTTGGAATCTTATGCCATGTCTTTGGAAATTGACGAAGTGCGTTCCAGAGGTGATTTTAGTGAAGGTGGTTATTTTTCAAAGCAAACCTTTCAAAAATGGAGTGAACCAACAAAGGAAAAGTATGTGTTCGCACCTCACAGAATCATCCAAATGTTATACAGCAAGACTCCAGAAGTGATGAATCAACTGGCAAAACCGCCTATTGAAATTAGCAGTTTGCCAACCAACTAAAAATTGAAGTGTAATCAACCTAGGTCATTTAGAGAAAAGAAGAAGAACAAATGACCTTCAAAATATTGAATGAAAATATATGGAACATAATTCCACTTTTCCTATAAAGCAAAATGAATTGGATATGCTTCGTGACGAAGCAACCTCGTATTTAAAAAGTATCCAGTGGGAACAGGGGCAGCGTGCCAAAAACAGAGATAAGGACAGTAAGGACGATTCTATTTTGTTGTATCTCTCCAGAGCAAATAACGGTGGTGGCGCAACTGAAATCACGTCTATTTCCAAAACTATTTTAGGTTTAAAGAAGCGTTTATTGCCAGAATCTGTGGCCATTCCATTGTATTTAAATGAGACGCTTTATGCTGTTCAGGAAGGGATTACTCTAGGTATTTGGATTAAGGATAGTTATTACGATGCCTCGGGACTTTCCAGTTTGAATGAACGTAAATCGGCTTTGGATACTTCAGGGAAGCGCGAGTACGAAAGCAAAATGCAAACGGCAACGGCTTTTATGTTGTATGCCACGGCTTATAATATTTTATTTCGTTTAAAACCTGTGGCTTCAGACGATTTAAGTGTGATGAAGCAAAAGTTTGCAGGTATACCGGAAGTGTCATTATTGTCTCCTTTAAAAGGAATTTCCTGTATGCTGTTTTACTATGACAAATATTTGTCACATCCAGACATTATCAAGTCAGATAAAGATGTGGTAGACTTTAGCGTAGTGTATTTTGAAGCGATGATTGCTGAAATCCAAATGCGCAAAAGCACTTTGGAATATCAGGAAACCATATTAGATCGTACCTATAAACTGGAGCATTCGGATTTTGCCATTTCAGGATGGGAAAATGTGTTTATGGGGGCGGCTAAAAGTGTGGAGTTCAATAAAGTTCAATTTGAACAAATCGTTGGAAACCGTGATGCTAAACACTTTGCTCGACGTTTAACAGAACGTTTGTTGAGTTATGATTTTGTAGAGAAGAAGAATCCTTTTCAGGAATTGGGAGGTTTTATGCCCGTTTTTATGGGGTATGGAATCCCTGGTACAGGGAAAAGTATGCTGATTGCCGCTATTGCCACAAGACTCAAAGAGCATTGTGACAATTTGGACATTCCGTTTTTGTTTCACCCAATGCCAGATACGTTGATTAGTACGTTTCAGGGAGGTTCTGCAGAGAAAATGGTGGAATGGATGAAGCCTTTGCAAGATCCTTCAAAATTGATTTTTGCGCCTATTGACGATGCAGAAAATAATCTTCAGGAGAGAACCTCTCAAGGGGTCTCGGCAGGAGTTAAGGAGGTTATTGGTGTCTTTTTACGTTATACCGAAGGGGCTTATGCTGTGAATTATGGGAATAGTTCCATCGGTTTGTTTACCAACCTCCCGGAAATGTTGGATAAGGCTGTGATTTCACGTGTGCAGGGGCGATTTAAAATTGATGGAGCCCAGACAGAGCATGACTTCTTGGATCAGGATTATTTATGGTGGCGCAAATTTGAAGATACCATGCCGGATTTTGTGAATATGGAAAATCCAAAGGATTACACCTATTTACAGCATCAAGGATTGGCTAAAAATATGGGAGAGATTCTTCAAATTGTTGATAAACCAACAGAAGCAAGGGTACATGACATTTATGATAGAGTGGAAGCTTCATATCCTTCCGATTCACATTTGTTTTATGCCAATTTGTATAAGGAAATTCAAACTTCTTTTCCCTTCTTCTCGTCTAGAGATGTTCGTAATATCCAATCGGCCATTTCATTGCGTTTAACCGATTTTGACCTTGACCAGAATTGGTTTGACAATCCAGAAATCTATTTCAAAAAGGATTATGAAACCAAATTTGGGATGTTGAAAGAATTGATGCGTGAGAATATGAATGGTTTGAACTTTTCGGAAATTAGAAGACAGGAGGTGGTTCGCTATTTGGACAATGTAGCAACTATTGCTGATACCGACTTCAAACGTAAAGTTGATGAGCGTGTAGCACAATTGAATATAGATTTAGAAGCAAGAAAAATGTTTGACAATGGGCACTAATCGTGTAAAAAATATAAATAGGGAAATACTGTCGGACCGATGGGCTTTGTTGGAAAAAGTCAATTATGATTACCAATTGAAATCTGGAGAGTGGGTGCGTCAAAATAGGGAATCGTATAATAGAGGAGATGGCGCTGCTATTTTACTATACAATCCGGAAAAAGGTACGGTGGTTTTGACAAAACAGTTTCGAATGCCTACCTATTTGAATGACAATACCGATGGTTTTTTAGTTGAAGCCTGTGCCGGTATGTTGGATAAGGACCACCCGGAAGATTGTATCATTAAGGAGGTAGAAGAGGAAACAGGCTACAGAATTAAGACAGTAAAAAAAGTTGTGGAAGCCTATTCTTCTCCTGGAGCAGTCACCGAGAAAATGCACTATTTTATTGGAGAATATTCCGAAGACATGAAAGTTAGCGAAGGTGGTGGTCTTGAGATTGAATTGGAAGATATAGAAGTCAAGGAATTGCCGTTTTCAAAAGTTATTGAAATGGTGGGCAATGGCCAAATCCAAGATGCCAAAACGATTATTTTAGTGCAATATGCCCAAATTCATAAGTTATTGTGATGGAAAAGCTAAAAGCGGCAAATTTATTTAGAAGTGAACTGCTTCCCGTAAGTGGAAAACTTGTGGAAAGGTATAACCAATGCTTGGTAAAGTTAGGGTTTATGCCTACAAAATTAACGCAGTTTTCGATTGATGGCATAGGTTGGAGCCCAGAAATTGCCGAAGAAAAAAGCGAAATGCACTACCTCAATAATGGGGAAGCCAATCCACATGGCATTTTGATTTCGCCTTTACAAAAAGGGAAGCCTGTGTATGTGCCTTTTCATACTTTTGATAGGGAAATCATGCAATTTGTATTTAGGGTACATGGTCAAAAAATCACCGATATCACAAGGGATTGTGCCATTTGCTTGGATTTTGATCAAAAAATAGATGTGTTTTACGAACCCTTGGATTTGCTCAAGTATAAGGATGTTCAGATACGGTTTCATTTAATCAATGACCTTGATAAAGCGCAGAAAAAACAATTGCAACTTATTGAAAAGTTCAAAAAAAATCAAAACTTTATAGATGAAGGGCTTCATTCAAAATTGCTGGAATCGGCCAAGAAATATGGGGATTTACGCAATCGTGATCTAGAATTGCCCGATTTACAATTTACTACCGAGTCTTTCTATACCAGAGCATTTGGAGGGGTTTATGTGTTGCGTGATTTCATTATGCCTATCGTGATATTTGAAGATTTGCATTGGTACAAGGAGGCTATTAAAGATACGGTTTATGAAGTGTTGATTTACCATGTGTCCCAACCTGAATTGATGGAAAAATTGCGAGACCATGTATTGATTGAATGCGATTTGGAAAAGGTTGTGAAAACGGACAGGTATGACCGTGTTAAAAAAATGGAATTGGCGGAAAGCCTAACGGAACCCAATCATCCTATTTGCGATATACTTAACGACAGTGTCCTATTTAAAAGTTATTTGAACAAACTGGATATTGAAAGCCGTAAGCGTGTGATGAGTGTAGAGCGTTATTTGGAGAAAATGGAAGTGAGTAATCAATACAAAATTTCAGATATCGTAGACTCAAAAATGTACGAAGCGCTCCATAATCCGCATTCTTCCTTGAAAGCGAAACACCAAGATTTGATTTGGCAGTTATTGGTGAATATTTCACCAAAAGATGTGCTGTTTTTATACTGGTACGACAAGGAAGCGTTTTACCAAGAATTTAATAATTGGGAGGATTCCCTTCAGGATTGGGTGATCCAAACCATACGTAACAATATCTAAGTTTTTTAGACTAATTTAGTAAGTATCAAAACCTTTAAAGCATTGTCATGACACTCGAACTCATTGTATTTATTGCTTCAATTCTGTTTGGACTTCTTATCTATTGGCGTGAGTCCAATGGAAATGGAATGTATCGTACTTTTAACAAAATAATCAATTCCAAAAAACTGCAGATGAAGCCTGAAGACAAAACGGGTTTTGTATATCAGCAATCGTTTTTAATCCGGTTGGTATCTATTACATTTTTGTTTTTGATCGGTATAGTCATTGCTCAATTTTTATTACCCATTGACCTAGCCGCTATTTCCCTGTTTGCTTCTATGATTGTAGGGACTATTTTAGGAACCTATTTGGCACAATTGATATTCAAGTCGAATGAGGTCATTGATGAACAAAGTGAATCCCTAGAGGGCATGGTTCAGGAAACCCTAGAAAAAGGAAAGGATTTTATAGACGATTTTAAGCAAAAAAACTTGAATAAGGAAGCTCCAAAGGAAGCATTGCCGAAAGAAGCTCCTCCAACCGATAAGGAACAAAAAAGTGCTCGTGAGCGCTTAAAGGACAAGGGGCTATTATAAATTGAACTAACATCTACCATGATAAAAAATTACTGGAACAAAGGAAAGCGTCAAAAACAAATCACTATTATTTTGGGTATTGTGATATTGCTCGCATTATTTATTTTAAGAGACGATTACCAACCTGCGCTGTTGTTCATTAGAAAATATATCTTTTTCATTTTGTTGTCGGGAATTGTATTGGCCTTTGGGTTGTATAAATTCCGTAATCAAGCCCATACAGGAAAACGGATTCTAATTTTAGGAATCTTATTAGTGTTTTTTGGATTTCTATATGTCTTGGGTTGGCATTTCAAAATGTACGATTATATGAAAACGTATAACGTTTTTAACCATTTAAATAGAGTAGAGATAGACGATTTACCGCTTACGCAAAATGAGCGTATTCAACCGCTTCAGAATATTTTCTCTATGGCCAACGAAAGTGTTGGCGAAACCAAGGATGTGTCGTTGCCACATTTGGTTAGGGTAGATGGCGAAAACAAATGGACCATGGCTATTCAGCCAACCGAGAAATATGTGTGGCAACGTATCAATGACAATACTGAAGAAGTCTTTGCGGTTTCCAGTACCACGCCATTTCCTCGATTTTCAAGTGACAATAGAATTCCGGTAACCTTTTCCATAGGCGAGTCTTTAAAATTCAGTAGAAACACCTACAATGCGGTAGTACAGAAATTCAATCCGTGGATGTTGTTGAATTATGAACCGGGGGATGTGTTTTATATGAAGGATGATTCCGATAAATGGGTAGAAGTAGTAAGTCTTATAAAGTGGAATGGATTTTTCTTTCCTTATCCAACCTTTGGTGGTGTGATGATTATTGAAAATGGCGAACATGATTTCAAGGATTATTTAGAACGTATTTTTATTGGAAAGGGAACCTTTGTAAGTCCAGATAATATGCAAGGCCATGATTTTCTTTTGAGACAAAACATTCTTTCAGAAAAAGTCTCACGAATCCAAGCTGAATCCTTAAAATTTTTGGGTGGCTTTTCAGATCCGTTGCCATGGAACATGAAAACAGCGGTAAAAATTCCAAATCTCCCTGATGACCAAAATCAGCAACCTTTCGTAACCGATTGTGATTTTTCGGACACGAAAACAGGAGCATATAGTGGTTTGTACCATTGGTTCGGGTTGGAGCCGGTTGGCGATGAGCGTACCAGTTTAACGTTTAGCGTATTTATACCTGCAGACGGAACCGATGCCTTGTATTATTACGACCATGCAGCTAAGAAACAAGGGTATGCCGGGGTTTCCGCCATGCCTTTAAAAGTAATTGAATCTAGGAAGGAATTTGATTGGAGTGTGAACAAACCTGTAGAGTTTCGCCCTTATATTAAAAATATTGCGGGTAAAAAACGGATGTTCTTTTTAGGAACTATTTCTGCGGTACGTGAGGATTCTGAAAATTTTGATGGCGCGGCAACTCCAGATTTGGCTTTGGTAGACAGCGAGTATCGAGATGTGGTTTGGATTGACGTAAAGCGACCTAGTACTTGGGACAAGGCTGTGTACGACCAACTGAATGAAGCTTGGCGTTCCAGTGAAGGGATAGGGGAGTACTATGTAGAACAATCGAAAAATATTGATGTCCTACAAGAACAGGTAGAAGATTCTTTAAAAGTCATTCCAAAAGTTGATCCTAATAAGGCAGAAATAGAACGTTTGGAGCGTCAATTGGATTCATTAAAAAGTGTACAAAACTAAAATGCGTTGATTTGTATTAACGCGAGTTTCCATTTATAAAATCCACAATCATGTTGGCCACGTTGAATGCCACCGTTTTGTTCGTTTCAGCATTTACAACGGCGTTGCTTATATGGAGATACAAAACCTCTGGCATGGTACTAAAATGTGTTATAAACTCCTGAGCCTTTTCAATAGGAATGGAGGTAGGCGTTGGTTCAATGTCATGGACAATGCCGTAATCTATATCCAAGCCAAATGAGGCCGTAGTTATATGTTTGGTGGCACGACGTAGTTGCTTATCGTATTTCTGCTGTAAAGCGGCAAACTTACCATATTTAACAGCTTTTAGTTTATCCAAGGTTCTTAGGGTAGTTTCAGCAGTTGCTTCGTCATGAATGCCAAGCACAAAATAATTCTTTAGAAATCCTTCGGCGTATGCGTAACTAAAACCGTTTCCGCTGTGTCTTCCTTCTTTTTTTACAAAACCAGTTTGCGAAGATAAGTTAATGGCGTTCAATCTAGTGTTCAGAGCAAGGGACGCTCCTTTAAGAATTCCGTAGGCATTGTTCTGTCCACCTCCTATAATTATCGGCTTTTTCCCGGCTTTGATGATTTGATGGACAACATAGGATACTTTTTGATCTATCAACTCCATTTTACGTCTCGCTTTGGCAATATCTTTTTTGCTATTTGGGTCGTAGGAAAGGAGCTTTTTTTGGATTTTTTTAAGGTCTAAAGACCCTAGAATGAGTACTTTTTCGGGTGTAGTAATAGTATTACGGTTTCTATTTGTTAAATTTTTTAGAACCACTTCCCATGTCTTGGAAGTCCCTATTTTACTAATGTTGGCGAAGATTCCTAAATCTTCAGGAATACCAAAAAGAACATAGTCAACGTCCAAATTAACAATATCGTCGTATATATTTGTGAGGCCCGAAAGTAATTTGACCTGTGCCCCAAACTTGGAATCGGCTGAACCTTTTTTAGTTAGGTTTTTTAAATCTTGCTCTTTAAAAAGTATAAGTTGATCCATGTAGGATTTTTAGTTTTAAAAACGTAAAAATACAGTTTTATTTATTTACTTTCGACTCACAAAACAATTAAGAATTAACGTTACACTCACTAAAAAAAGAACAATTATGGAGAATACAAACAGTAAGAGTACGGGATTAAAGGTAGCCATTGGTATTTTATTGGTTCTGTTTATCGGGACTGGATTTTATACTTCTAAACTGTACACTGACAAAAAGCAAACTGAAGCTACACTAATCAAGGAAAAAGATCAGGTGATGGCCGATTTAACCAACATGGCAAAGCAGTATGACATTGCTATTAATGAAAATCAAGTAGCCAATGAGAACTTGGTAGAAGCTAGAGAGCGTATCCAAGGCTTGATGGATTCATTAAAAATATCTCAAAACAGTGTAAACAGTCTTTGGAGATACAAAAAGAAGTTTTTAGCCCTTCAGGAAGAGTTTGATCAACTTTTGGTTGAAAACGACCAATTGAAAGCTGAAAAATTGCTTTTGGCAGCGTCTTTGGACAGTACACAAGTAGAATTGGCAGAACGTACCATGTTTACGGATTCTCTTTTGGTTGAGAATACAGAATTGGCAACCGTAATGGCTAATGCTTCTACTTTACAAACAGTAGGTTTGAAAGGTTTTGGAGTTATTGAAAGAAGCTCAGGAAAATTGATCCCTACAGAAAGAGCTCGTAGAAGTGATAAAATTAGAGTTTGTTTTACCGTTGCCAAAAACACTTTGGTAGGAGCGGGCGACAAAGAATTGTATGTTCAGGTTTTGGATCCACATGACAATGTATTGGGTGCCAATGAGCAAATTCAATTTGAAGATAAAGTGTTAAACTATAGTTTGATAAGCAAGTTTAACTACGAGAACAGAAGTTTGAATATTTGTGAGTTTGTTGCTCCAGCTGATGAGAACTTTGAAGAAGGACGTTATGTAGTAAACGTTTTCAATGAAAAAGAATTAATATCTACTACAGAGTTTACCCTTCAGTAAACAACAGATTTTGATTGATTGATAGCAAAAAGCCGAAAGTTAAACTTTCGGCTTTTTTTATACAATTATTTTAGAAGTTGGCCATTAATGATGACTTGATCTATCAAATTATCACCAAAGGCATAAGGTAGGTATTCGTAGCCTGAAATAGGTTTCGTAATAATAACATTTGCTTTTTTACCTCTACAAATACTACCATACATATTACTAATTCCCATAGCATAGGCTCCGTTAATAGTTGCTGCATTAATCGCTTCCTCTGGAGTCATTTTCATTTTAATACAAGCTGTACTTACTACAAAGTTCATATTGCCACTTGGGGTAGAACCAGGGTTATAATCGGACGCCAAGGCCAAAGGCAATCCAGCATCAATAATTTGTCTGGCAGGTGTGTAAGGAATGCTTAAGAAGTAAGAGCAGGAGGGCAGCGCCACCGGCATGGTATTACTATCTTTGAGGGCTTCAATATCTTCGGGGGCCATTTCCTCCAAATGGTCTACGGACAACGCATTGTATTTTACACCTAATTCAACGCCTCCAAAGGCATTAAATTGATTCACATGAATTTTGGGAATGAGATCATGTTCTATTCCTGCTTTTAGGATGCGTTCTGTATCTTCCAAGGAAAAATATCCTTGTTCGCAAAACACATCTATATAATCAGCCAATCGATCTTCGGCAGCTTTCGGAATCATTTCATCAACAACCAAATCCACAAAGCCTTGCTTATCATTTTTATATTCTGTTGGGACTGCATGAGCAGCCAAAAGAGTGGGTTTGATGAAGGCTAGGGATTCCTTCTTTAAACGTCTGATGACACGTAACATTTTAAGTTCGGCAGGAACTGTCAATCCATAACCAGATTTTATTTCAACTGCACCTGTTCCAAGTTTGATAACCTTGTTCAAACGCTCCAAAGATTGCTTGTAAAGTTCCTCTTCGCTTGTGTTTTGTAGTTTTTCAGCAGAATTTAAAATGCCGCCACCTCGGCTAGCAATTTCTTCATAGCTAAGCCCATTGATACGGTCTACAAATTCTTTGGAACGATTGCCCGCATACACAATATGGGTATGTGAGTCGCACCAAGAAGGGAGCACTGTTTTGCCTGTAGCATCAATAACCTCTTCGGCGTAGATGTCTTCACAATCTTCCATGGGGCCAAACTCCACAATCGTGTCATGTTCAATAAGTAAATAGGCGTTTTTTAGGGTTGGTAAGACTTTCATATCCTTACCTTTTACAATGGTTACATTGGTTTCTCGAACCTGTACCAATTCCTTAATGTTTTTGATAAGTATTGACAAAACGTAGTATTTTTTTCAAATTTCTTCAATTTTTTGTTAAAAAAAAAGCGCCGACATCAATTGTCGGCGTTTTCATCTGATATTATGATATTTATCAGTTTTTGAATATTGGAGCCAATTATTTGATACTTCCAATCATATCTTCTGGTTTCACCCAAGCATCGTAGTCTTCCGCGGTTACATACCCTAAATTGATGGCTTCTTCTTTTAAAGTAGTTCCATTTTTATGGGCAGTATTGGCAATTTCAGCAGCTTTGTAGTAACCAATCTTGGTATTCAAGGCAGTTACCAACATCAAGGAGTTGTTCAATAATTGCTTAATTACGGCGTGGTTTGGTTCAATACCAGAAGCACAGTGCTCTTCAAAGCTTACGCAGGCATCACCCAAAAGTTGTGCAGAGTGCAATACGTTGGCAGCCATCATTGGTTTAAATACATTCAATTCGTAGTGTCCTTGTGTACCACCAACAGTTACAGCAACGTCATTACCCATTACTTGCGCACAAACCATAGTTAAAGCTTCACATTGGGTAGGATTTACTTTTCCTGGCATGATAGAACTTCCTGGTTCGTTTGCTGGGATGATGATTTCTCCAATTCCTGAACGTGGTCCAGAAGCCATCATTCTAATGTCGTTCGCAATTTTATTCAAGGAAACAGCCAATTGTTTCAATGCTCCGTGGGTTTCTACCAAGGCATCGTGGGCCGCCAAAGCTTCAAATTTGTTGTGGGCAGACACGAAAGGCTGGTTAGTGAATTTTGCAATGTATTCAGCTACCAATTCCGAATATCCTTTAGGTGTGTTAAGACCAGTACCAACAGCGGTTCCTCCTAGAGCCAATTCAGCTAAGTGAGGTAAGGTATTTTCTAAAGCACGTAAACCGTGATCCAATTGCGATACATAACCAGAAAACTCTTGACCTAAAGTAAGAGGAGTTGCATCCATAAGGTGGGTTCTACCAATTTTTACCACATCTTTAAAAGCCAAAGATTTTTCATGAAGTGTATTACGCAGTTTAATTACCCCGTGAATGGCGTTTTCTACAATTTTCTTGTAGATAGCAATATGCATTCCTGTGGGGAACGTATCGTTGGAAGATTGCGATTTGTTTACGTCATCGTTAGGTTGAATGGTTTTTTCTCCCTCTCCAATCACTTTTCCAGCAATTTGGTGGGCTCTATTGGCAATTACCTCGTTAACGTTCATGTTACTTTGGGTACCAGAACCAGTTTGCCAGATTACCAATGGAAATTGGTCATCATGTTTTCCTTCTAGAATTTCATCACATACTTGAGCAATTAAGTCCCTTTTTTCTTCAGAAAGTACCTCAAGATCACAATTGGTATAAGCCGCCGCTTTTTTCAAGTAGGCAAATCCATAAACGATTTCCAATGGCATCGAAGCTGGAGCTCCAATTTTAAAGTTGTTTCTTGAACGCTCGGTTTGTGCACCCCATAGTTTGTCTGCAGGCACTTGTACCTCACCCATGGTGTCTTTTTCTATTCTATAATTCATGATGATTAGGATTTTTATTTAAAAACACAAATTTAAGTTATTTGAAGGTGAATTAATAACGAATCAGCAATTATTGACAGTGGTTTTCTATATCAAATTTGAATAGTGTTTGAGATAAAAATTCCTTGTATTTATGATGAAAGTTTGGAGATGGAAAAGGTAGTTGATAGGTGTTTTTAAGGTGTTGAAATTAAGATGAATAAAAAGTGATGTTTATGTTAACTGTTTCGTTTTCAGTTGCTTTATTGTTACCTTTAAAGAGGAATCAAAAAACAATTATTATGGCAGCATTACGATTAGGAGATGAAGCGCCCAACTTTACGGCGCAATCATCCGAAGGAGATATCAATTTTCATGAATGGCTGGGGGATAGTTGGGGGATTTTATTTTCCCATCCAGCCGATTATACACCAGTGTGTACCACCGAATTAGGGACGGTGGCTAAGTACAAGAAGGAATTTGACAAACGCAACGTTAAAGTGGTAGCTTTGAGTGTAGATGGACTGGAATCCCACAAGGGGTGGATTGACGATATTAACGAAACACAGAATACAACTGTGAATTTTCCAATCATTGCAGACGAAGATAGGAAAGTGTCAGAATTGTATGATATGATACACCCTAATGCCAGTGAAAAGTTTACGGTAAGATCGGTGTTTGTGATTGATCCGGATAAAAAAGTAAAATTGATTATTACATATCCAGCGTCTACAGGTAGAAATTTTGATGAACTATTGCGCGTGATAGATTCTTTGCAGCTTACGGCTTATCATAAATTGGCAACGCCAGCTAATTGGCAAGCAGGCGATGATTGTGTAATCTCACCATCGGTAACTACAGAAGAAATCGCCGAATTGTTCCCAAAGGGTTATACCGAAGTGAAGCCCTATTTACGTATCACACCACATCCAAACCTTAATTAAGGTGAAATAGTTTTGAAATTATGGCAGCTATAAATCCTTATTTGACCTTCAACGGCAATTGCGAAGAGGCATTTAACTTTTACAAATCGGTTTTTGGAGGAGAGTTTGTGTATTTGGGAAGGTTTAACGAAATTCCTCCAGGGGAAAGCGAACCGGGAATTCCCGAAGCGTATCAAGACAAGATCATGCATATTTCTCTCCCTATTGGGAAGCATGACATATTGATGGGAAGTGACAATCATCCTGCTTATGGAGAGGTAAGTTTTGGACAGAACATTAATATTTTAATTTCAGCGGAAACCAAAGAAGAAGCTGATAAACTGTTTATCGGCCTTTCGGAAAAAGGTCAAATTACCATGCCGATGGCAGATGTATTTTGGGGTGACTATTTTGGAATGGTAATAGACCAATTTGGTGTGATGTGGATGGTGAGTTTTAATAAAAATGCTTAATAATTTAAATTATGTTACAGACAATTGCGTTTTCTACTACTATTGAAGCGCCAAAAGAAAAAGTTTGGAAGGCCCTTTGGGAAGATGAGAATTACAGAAACTGGACAAGTGTATTTACGGAAGGTTCCCATTTTGAAACCGATTGGAAAGAAGGCGGCAAGATTTTGTTTCTGGACGGAAAAGGTGAGGGGATGTATAGTAAAATAGATAAAATGGTCACTAATGAATTAATGGCTTTTCAACACTTGGGAATGTTTAAGGAAGGTAAAGAGCAACCACTTGATGAACAAACAAAGTCTTGGACAGGTTCTAAAGAGATTTATGTATTGATTGAAAATGAAGGAAAAACGTTGTTGGAAGTCAAGTTGGATACGGTGCCTGGTTTTGATGGTTATTTTAATGAGACATTTCCGAAAGCGTTAAAAAAGGTAAAGGCATTATCCGAAAACTAAATGTTATCAAGAATTACGATTTGAGAACTTTTAGTCATTTAAGCACGAGAGGTTTTACGTAAAATATTTATTCACAAGATATTAAAATGCCTTTGTTTTGCTATGGTTTTGGCTTTATATGAGCATTCCTAATATTATGTTAATAAAATTCATTCTCTTATTGTAAAACAAAACACTTTGTGTTATCTTTGCGGGAGTTATAAAAAAGACACCACATGTTTGAGTTTGATCAGTATTTAGGATTTTTAGCATTTTTAACCATATTGACTATTGGATTCTGGTTAATGATATTTTTATTGACGTTTGTAATTCCTTATTGGATTGGAGGAGCTTTAATGGAACGTCTTAAAGAAATGAGAGAAGAAAAAAAGGCAAGTCGTATTAACAGTTAATATTCGATTGTTTTTTTACAATATAAAAAAAGGAAGCCATTTGGCTTCCTTTTCTTTTTGTAGTGATTTTGAAGTTATCCTTCAAAATCCATGTCGTCACCACCATTGTTTTCACGTCTTTGACGTTGCTTTTGTTGGTTGAAACGGTATATAAACGATAAGTTTATAGAGCGTTGACGCCATTGGCTTTCACTGTATCTTGTAAAGAACTCGGTTGTTGTTAACGAAGTTCGTTTACGGGAATTAAATACGTCTCTTACGTTTAACGAAATAGTGGCATTGTCTTTAATTATCTCTTTACTAAAGGCCAAATCCATAGAGAAAATCCCATCGGTATCACTTTGAGCATCCTGTACAGCACCTCTATAATGGGCATTGGTTTGCCAATCTATTTTGTAAGGTAGAGTAACTTTAGAGCTAAATCTTGCAAACCAGCTGTTGTTCTTGGCACTATAGTCTACACCATTAAAGTCTCCATCTGTATTAAACTGGAAAAAGTTAAAGCTTGTATTTAATCGCAACCATTTTTTTGGATTGTATAGGATTCCAAATTCTCCACCAGTTCTTGTATTTGTAGAAAGGTTTATTGGAATGGTTCTGATTACTTGTATGCTTTGATTATTCTCTTGATTTGCAATTTCTTGAACTCGTTGAAACGAATTGGTTTCATGTTGATAATATACCGAAGCCGTAAAGGTCAATTTATCCCAACGTTTTAAATAGCCCAAATCAAAGGCACTCGCAAAGGCTGGTTCTAGGTTAGGATTACCTTGAAATACATTGGCACTACTGGATCTGGTAGGGAAGGGGTTGATAAACCAGCTTCTAGGTCTGTTGATTCTTCGGTTGTATCCAAAAGAAATGTTCTCTTCTGAATCTGATGAGTTTCCTGAAAGGTTGTAAATCACATTCACCGTTGGGAACAATCCTAAATAGTCCTTCTTAAAGTTGGTTTGGATGGGAAATCCAAAGGCAGTGTTCAAATCTTCTTCAGATAATCTGGAATCAATTTTTCCCTTTAATTGTGTCTGTTCCAAACGCAATCCTAAAAGGAACGAAAACTTTCCAAACTTGTTTCCGTATTGCGAATACACAGCATTAACATTTTGTGTGTAGTCAAAAATATTGGAATAGGTATCGTTTAACTCATATACACCATTATAATCATTATCCTGTTCAAGTATATAATCAGTAACTACATTATTAAAATTCCCTCGATAACCAGCTTCAAAACGACCATCTTTTCCTAATGGTAATACATAATCTGTTTGGATAAGGAATTCATTTTTATCTTCTATTGAAAAGATTTGTTCAGGTACTATAAGTTCTGGATCATCTTCATTTGTAAAAACATAGTCTTCCTTAATAAAAGTGTATTGGTTTTCATGGTCGTTTTCATATTGAAAATCGGCCGTGATTTGATGTCCTTCTTTGTTGAAATGGTTGATGTAATTCAAAGAGAATTGGTAATTGTTGTCATCTTCAGTTTGTTTTTCACGACGAAGCGTTTTTTCAACCTCAGTACCATCATTATCATAGCGCTGGCTATTGTTTGTGGAAAGGTCGGCATCTTCCCCATATCTATAGAATACACTACCAGTAAGCGAAGAGTTTTCTGTTAGGAAATATTCAATCCCAATGTTTCCGTTGTAGTTCCTGTTTAAGCGCTCCATTTCTTGCTTTTCACGAATACGACGGAATTCAGGCTCTTCAATCACACCATCTTCTTCCTTGTCAAAATAGTTCACATCTCTGAAAAAATATCCAGGCGCATCAAAATAACGCCACCCAATATTTGAGAACAAATTGAACTTTTCGGTTCTATAATTAAGGTTGGCAGTTAACCCAACATTATCGGGTGTACCAAGGTTAAAGTTCACCGAACCATTAAAACCAAGGGTCTCTTTTTGACGTAAGATGATGTTCAATATCCCAGCAGTACCTTCGGCATCGTAGCGAGCAGAAGGAGAGGTGATTACTTCTACGCGTTCAATGGCTTCAGCAGGCAACTGACTTAAAATGTTGGAGTCACCAAAACCTGCCATGGCGGAAGGTTTTCCGTTAATTAAAATACGCACGTTCTCGTTACCACGTAGGCTAATAGCTCCTTCGGTATCTACAGAAACGGAGGGCACATTATTTAAAGCGTCGCTTACTGTTCCACCAGCCGTGGTGATGTCTTTTCCTATATTATAGATTTTTTTATCCAGTTTGATTTCCACAGAAGTACGTTCGGCAATTACTTCCACTTCATTTAAGGATTCCACGTCCAGTGATAGGTTGATGGTTCCTAAATTAGTGTTGTGGTCTAAAGTTCTATTTTCTAGTGTTTTTTTCTTGTATGAAATATATTCAATAGAAATGTTATAAGTTCCTGTAGGCACTTTTATGGAAAAATTACCTTCCGTATCGGTAACACCTCCAGTGGTTATTTTGTTTTCTTTTGTATTAAAAAAGGAAACCGTGGCATATTCCAATGGAAGGTTCACATCGGCGTCCATAACCTTTCCTGTAACTACAATTTCCTTGTGTTTTTGGGCGTAAATACTGTTGCTTAAGCAAATTAAAGCAATAAGGGTCGTTAATAAATACTTCATTTCTAGTTGTCAGCTTTTTTTCTCTTTCGTTTGTTTTTTTTATTCTTCTTAATTTGCTCTTGTGGATGTTGGACAGCGTCTTGAACTTTCTTGATGGTTTCTTCCGAACAAATGTCTTTTAAATCTGCAAAATGGGTTCTGTCAAGCTCGGCAAGTTGTTCTTGTAGGACATAACTTTCCAAACGAGCCTCATAAAGCTCTTGCTTGGCATCAAAATAAGAGTAGAGTTTTTGTTTGATAATGTGTTTTTGGAAGTCGTCCACTTCCAAACTATCCACTAATTCTTGAATGAAATTTTCTTTTTCCTCTTCTAGTTTTTCCTTGTAGCGTTCCATTTCCCTTTTTTGGCTGTCGCTAGTTTGGGAAACTACTGCAGTTGTTCCTAATGTGAAGAGTATAAAAAACAAAATTAACCTATGCATAAACCTCTATTTTTACGTGTTTGACCGCAAAAATAGCTTAAGGTTTAGCCAGCATAGGTTAAAGTTATGTTAAAGAAACCCTAAAGAAAGGGCTATAGAATGGTAAGGATTTTGGATGCAGGCCTTCCAATAACGGCCTTATTTCCTTTAATAACTATTGGACGTTCAATAAGTTTTGGGTTGTTTGCCATAGCCGTAATGATGTCGTCATCACTAAGGTCTTTCCCTTTAAATTCCGTTTTCCAAATAGCTTCATTTTTTCTAACCAATTCAATAGGTGAAATTCCCAAGAGTTTCACCAAGTTGGCCACTTGTGCTTTGTCAGGAGTGTCTTCAAGATATTTAATCACCTTAAATGGCGCTCCGTAAGTTTCTAGGATTTCAATGCCTTCTCGGGATTTGCTACATCTTGGGTTGTGATAAATCTCAATCATGTTGTTTATAAATTTTCGGGAGCTTCCTGTTGTCCCATCATCATTAAATATGCTTTTAAAAATGGTTCGATATCGCCATCCATTACGGCATCTACATTACCGGTTTCATGACCCGTACGGACATCTTTTACCAATTTATAGGGATGCATTACGTAGTTTCTAATTTGGCTTCCCCACTCAATTTTCATTTTACCGGCTTCAATGTCTTCGCGTTGTTCCATCTGTTTTTGAAGCTCAATTTCATATAACTGCGACTTCAACATTTGTAAGGCTCTGGCACGGTTGTCGTGTTGCGAACGTGTTTCGGAACAGGAAATCTGAATCCCTGTAGGTTTGTGAACAAGTTGTACTTTGGTTTCCACTTTGTTTACATTTTGTCCTCCCGCACCACTGGATCTTGCTGTTGTAATTTCAATATCGGCAGGGTTGATCTCAATTTCAATAGTATCGTCCACTAAAGGATACACATACACCGATACGAAGCTGGTGTGTCTTTTGGCATTACTATCGAAAGGAGAAATACGCACCAAACGATGTACACCGTTTTCTCCTTTTAGCCAACCAAAGGCAAAATCGCCTTCAATTTCCAAGGTTACGGTTTTAATACCGGCTACGTCACCTTCTTGAAAGTTGAGCTCCTTTACTTTGAATCCGTTTTTTTCGGCATACATCAAATACATACGCATGAGCATGCTTGCCCAATCGCAGGATTCTGTCCCTCCAGCACCGGCAGTAATTTGCAATACAGCACTTAAACTGTCACCTTCATCAGACAACATGTTTTTGAATTCCAAGCGTTCAATAAGCTCTAAAGCGCTAGCATATTGCGCATCGACTTCTTCAGCAGAAACATCATCGGCTTTATAGAATTCGTAAAGGACTTCTAAATCTTCAACAAGTGTTTTTGAAGTGTTGTAGTCTTCAACCCATTTTTTCTTCTCCCGGAGGGATTTCATGATCAGTTCGGCTTGCTTAGAGTCGTTCCAAAAATTAGGGTCGAATGTTTTTTCTTCTTCGTTAGAAATTTCGATTAGTTTGGCATCAATGTCAAAGATACCTCCTCAACGCTCCCAGGCGTTCTACAAGATCTTTTATTTGATCGGATGTAGTCATAAAGATTAATTTTTTTTCAAAAATAACACACATTTTTGAAATGACTAAACCTTTGGTGGCTTTTATTGTTCGTAGGTGACTTCTACGGAATGTTGGGTTTCATTTTTTCCTGTAGAATAAATGACACCTTTAATTGGGGAACAATCGTTGTAATCTTTTCCGTGAGAAACCTTTATGTGGTTGTGGTCGGCCAAAATATCGTTGGCAGGATCAAAACCAACCCATCCCACTTCTGGAATGTAGGCTTCTGCCCAAGCATGCATTTGTGAATCTCCAAAAAAGCCATCTCCTTGATGTAGGTAGCCCGAAACATATCTGGCAGGAATGTTGTTTTGACGGGCAATGGCAATAAACAGATGTGAAAAATCTTGGCAAACTCCATGACGATGTTCAATGATTTCATTCAATAAAGAACCAATATGGGTCACGCCAGCTTTAAAGTAGATATATAGATAAGTCCATTTGTTAAGGGCAACAAGGTTGTCTAAAATTGAAATTGACGGATCAAATTTATAGAGGTCAATATGTTTAGATGGAAGTTTGGTAAGTTCTGTAGGGGTAAGGTAGCTTTCGTGTTCAACTTTGAAGTTTAAACTGTTGATAGCTTCAAATTCTTGTGAAGGCTCCAATTTAGAGGTGAACTGAAACGGATTGATTTCCTCTTTGGTCAATTTAAATTCCGCTTCAAATTGAATATCCGCGAAAGGTTGCTTGCAATGAATCCTGGCCGTTTGAAAGTTGTAACCGTTGATGGATTTTTCGATTCGGGCATTAACGGAAGTTTTAAAATCACTGAATACCAACTTTTGGGAAACATTGTTTTCAGGAATGATCATAAATTGCCAATATGCCTCAAAAACTGGGTTTTCGTAGGTGTTATTGGACTTATATTTAATAGTGTAGTCAAATGCCATGTCTTCAATAAAATAGGGATGCAAAAATAACCTATTGAGAGGAACAGTTTGAGTTAAAAAAAGTTAATAATTGAAGTATTCATAATCTAATTTTGTGCAAATGTTCGCTAAACCCTGCAAAGTGTAATCTATAAATTTGGAAACATCTGTTTCAATTTCTTCCACGGTTTTAAATTCGTATTCTGCCCGCATTTTTCCAACAAGAAACGCTGCCGATGTTTTGTCTCGTTCCTTTAAGGAATCTATGGTTGCCATATGGTTTTGTATTTGATTTAAGGAATTCATCACAGATCTGGGGCAATTTGGGTTGAGTAACAAAAATTCCAGCGTAGTGTTTTGATTAGGCGTTTTTTTATAAAACCGTCTGTTCATATCGTATGATTCGCAACACTTTAAAAGCGTGGTCCATTCAAAACTGTTTTCAATAGGCTTGGAATATCCTCCCAAGGCCTTTTGGGCGTCCTCGTGTTTGGTTTTGATGATGCGGATGATTTGTGTGGCGCGTTCAATGTTGATTCCTAGGAGCACCAAGGCATAAATTTCGTCGTGCAACAATGTGCTGCGTATTCTTCCCCTTAAAATTGAGGTCTGCTCTATAACATGTGTAGTAAAATCGTGAAGTCCACTTTTAATTAAAAGTTCCTTAGGGAAATCATTGACATAGTGGTAAAACTTATTAATGGATTCGTAAAATTCCGTAGACATGGAATCTCTGGAAGTATTGGCATTTTCCCGTGCATATTTTATACAGTTAAAAATAGAATAGGGCTTTTCTGGGTTTAAGCCTACATTATAAATGATATCTTCTTCACTGAGATCTTTTTCTTTTTTCGGAACATCTCCAACCATTGTGGCTATGGATTGTAGTACAAATTTTCGGGACTGCGATAGTTTATTCGGTGCATCCAGCGACGAAAAATAATTCACGTTCATAAAACGGGCTGTGTGTTCAGCACGTTCAATATAACGTCCCATCCAAAAAAGATTATTGGCTACTCTTGCTAGCATATTGTGTTATTTTTTTAAAACCCAGGTATCCTTGGAGCCTCCTCCTTGCGAAGAATTTACAATTAAATTTCCTTTCTGCAGTGCTACACGTGTTAGTCCGCCTTTAAGTACAAATTCCTTATTGTTACCCAAAAGCGTAAAGGTTCTTAGGTCGATATGGCGTTGCTCAAAGGAATTGGAATCTTCAATATAAGTGGCATGTACAGAAAGCGACATGATGGGCTGTGCGATGTATTTTCGAGGGTTTTCCTTAACGACTGTTTTTACGTTTTCAATTTCCTCTTTGGTGAGTTTGTTTCCAATGGAAATACCATAACCACCAGCTTCATCTACAGGTTTTACCACCAATTTGTCTACATTTTCCAAGACATACTTTAAATCGTCTGGGCGACTACAGTGGTAGGTGTGAACATTGTTAAGAATAGGTTTTTCGCCAAGGTAAAACTTAATGATTTCTGGCATATAGGTGTAAATGGCTTTGTCGTCGGCAACCCCTGTTCCTGGAGCATTCACCAAACTGACATTCCCTTTTTTGTAGGCTGCAAACAGTCCTGGCACCCCAATGGCTGAGTCTTGCCTAAATTCCAAAGGATCTATAAAGCCATCGTCAATACGGCGGTAGATGACATCTACTTTTTTAGGACCAGTAATGGTTTTCATATAGACGAAATCATTTTCCACGAACAAATCACGACCTTCCACCAATTCTATTCCCATGGTTTTGGCTAGGTAGGAGTGCTCATAATAGGCCGAGTTGTAAATGCCCGGCGTAATCACTGCACAGGTTGGAATGTCAACGCCATGTGGTTTTACCGATTCCATGATTTCCAACAAATTTTCGGCATAATTGGTGACATTATGGATCTGGTAATGGTTAAACACCCCAAACAAAGCGCGCTTCAAAGCGTTTCGGTTACAGATGACGTAGCTAACCCCCGAAGGACATCTGATATTGTCTTCAAGAACGTAGTAATTGCCATCGGAATGTTTTATGAGATCGGTTCCTGAAATATGGTTATAAATACCACCTGGAGGATCCAAATCCTGCATTTGTCTCAAGTAGTTGGCCGAGGAACTGATAAGCTCCATAGGAACTATTCCAGCTTTGATAATTTGTTTGTCGTGGTATAAATCCCAAAGGAAGGCATTCAAGGCCTTGCTGCGCTGCAAAGCTCCTTTTTCAATGGTTTTCCATTCTTTGGCTTCGATGATTCTAGGAAATAAATCGAAAGGGAAAATCTTTTCCTGAGTTTGTGAATCTCTGTAGACTTGAAAGGTAATTCCTTGATTGAAAAAGGCGGCTTTGGCCTTCTCATTCAAAGCAGCATAATCGGAATTGGAATGGTCTCTATATAGTTCAAAGATTTTCTTGTAGGTTTTACGAACTTTTTTGTTGTCATCAAATATTTCATCGAAAAGGCCTTCATTTTTGATGTACGAGGAAAATAATGGATTTGTAAATTTCGATTTCATTTGTGCTAATTTTCTCTAAAATAAAGATAAGTTTTAACTTAAGTTGGTTGAAAAATATAATAATAGGTATGTAAAAATGAGGTTTTTGTAATTATTTAATGATTAATTAATAAAATACTAAAAAGGAGTTGGAATTCAAAAAAGCTCATCTTGGACACTTCACAATTTTTGGTAATAATTTGAATACGCCATTTAAATAATTAGTTTTATAGACTAATTTATTTTCTATGAAAAACAAGCTATTAGCAATTGTATCCTTTCTCTACATATCTTCAGTATTTTCACAAGTTCTTGAAGGGAAGCAATTAGAATCCTATAAGGGATTCTTTAATTTTTACTATGAAGAAGCACAAGACAAGATTTATTTGGAAGTAAATAAATTGGATACTGAATTTCTGTATGTGAATTCTTTAGCCACAGGAGTTGGTTCTAATGATATTGGTTTGGATAGGGGGCAGCTAGGGGATAACCGTGTTGTAAGCTTTACCAAAGCAGGAAACAAACTGTTGTTGGTGCAAAGAAATATTGATTACAGGGCTAATACAGACAATGAATTGGAGAGAAAAAGCATTGAGCAGGCTTTTGCAAAATCAGTTCTTTTTGGGTTTAAGATAGAGAAGGAAAGTAATGGAGCTTACATCATTGATTTGACCCCTTTTTTATTAGAGGACAGACACGAGGTAGCCAATACACTGAAACGCTCAAAAGAAGGAAACTACAAGGTAGATTTAAGTAAAAGCGCTTTGTCTTTGAAACGAACCAAAGCATTTCCTGAAAATGTAGAATTTGAGGCCTTGTTGACTTTTTCGGGAGAACCTTCAGGAACCAAACTTAAATCCGTGACACCAACACCATCTTTAGTGAGTGTGATTCAACATCATTCCTTCGTTGAATTGCCAGATGATAGCTATCAACCAAGGGTTTTTGATCCTAGAAGTGGGGCAATTTCCATTTCCTATTTGGATTATGCTACCCCAATTCAAGAGCCTATAAAAAAACATTTCATCATTAGACATCGATTGGAAAAGCAGTTTCCGAATGAAAAAATAAGTGAGGCCAAAGAGCCTATTATTTATTATTTGGATCCTGGTACTCCAGAACCTGTGCGATCTGCTTTATTGGAAGGGGCAAGTTGGTGGAATGAAGCGTTTGAAGATGCCGGTTTTAAAAATGCATTTCAAGTAAAAATGTTGCCGGAGGATGCAGATCCTATGGACTGCAGATACAATGTTATTCAATGGGTGCATCGCTCAACTCGCGGTTGGAGTTATGGTAGTAGCGTAATAGATCCCAGAACAGGCGAAATCATCAAAGGTCATGTGAGTTTAGGGAGTTTAAGGATTCGTCAGGATTTTATGATTGCTCAAGCTTTATTGAATCAACCATTTGCTAAGAGTGATGATAATTACCAACCAATGTTGAAAATGGCATTAGCAAGAATTAGGCAGTTGAGCGCACATGAAGTAGGGCATACCTTGGGTTTTGCCCATAATTTTGCAGCTAGCGCCAATGACAGGGCTTCGGTAATGGATTATCCCCATCCATTGATAGAACTTCAGGGGAAGAATATAGACTTAAGCAATGCCTATGCAACGGGAATAGGAAGCTGGGATAAGGTTACAGTAGCCTATAGTTATTCTGAATTTTCGGATACTACAAATGAAGGAGAAGCTTTAAATGCTATTTTAGATGCTGCTCAAAAAGAAGGTCTTCGTTTTATCACTGATTCTGATGCTAGAGCACAGGGCGGTGCCCATTTGTTGGCCCATTTATGGGATAATGGAAATAGTGCCTCGGAAGAATTAAATCGAGTGATGAAGGTTAGGGAACAAGCCATAGCTAATTTTTCAGTTGATAATATCAGGACTTATGAGCCTTATTCGGTTTTGGAAGATGTGTTTGTGCCACTGTATTTCTTTCATCGATATCAAACAGAGGCTGCGACAAAAGTAGTGGGTGGTTTGGATTATAATTATGCTGTAAAAGGCGATGGACAATTAACTAGAAAAATAGTGGATGCAAAAGTTCAAAAAGAGGCTTTGGAAGCTGTTTTAGGAACACTATCTGCGGAACAATTGGCAATTCCGAAGGATAAATTGGAATTATTTCCGCCACGGGCTTTTCAATATAATAGAGGGCGCGAATCCTTTTCAGGAAAGGCGGGCGTAGCTTTCGACCCTTTAAGCGCAGCGTCCACCTCAAGTGAGATGACTTTAAAATTGTTATTACATCCAGAAAGAGCCAATAGATTAGTGACGCAAAAGAGTTTGGATAAAAATCAAATAGGTCTGGAAGACGTTTTAAATGAATTGATTGAAAAGTCGTTTCATCAATCATATAAAGATGCTTATTTAAATGAAGTACAGCAGATGGTTAATGTGATTGTTTTAAAATATGTAATGAATTTGGCCGTTACCGAAAAAGCCTATTTTCAAGTGAATGCCATCGCTAGTAATGCTTTGGAAACTATTTCCGCAGTGCTAAAACAAAGCAAAAACAACTATGCTTCGCATTACAATAGATTGATAGCTGAATTCAATGAAGAACCTAAGGAATTTGAGCTTGAAGAAGCCCCTAAAATTCCAGATGGTTCACCTATTGGAACCGATATGTGTAATTATGTTTTAGATTGATATGATAGTAGATTTAAGAAGTGATACCGTAACAAAACCTACTCCAGAGATGATGGAGGCTATGATGGCTGCTAAAGTGGGTGATGATGTGTTTAGGGAAGACCCAACGGTCCTTGAATTGGAGGAACGTATTGCGAGTATGTTTGGAAAAGCAAGTGCTTTGTTTTTCCCTTCTGGAAGCATGGCCAATCAAGTGGCCATAAAATTGCATACCAACCCAAGTGAACAGGTTATCTGCGATAAATATGCCCATATCTACAATTATGAGGCTGGGGGAGCTTCGTTTCATAGTGGAGTCTCTTGTAAGTTAATTGACGGGCACAGAGGTATGTTTACGGCCAATCAGGTTAAGGAAGCTATCAATCCTCCGCAATATTATTACAGCCATACCTCATTGGTAGAAATTGAAAATACGACCAACAAAGGCGGTGGTGCGTGTTGGGATTTTAAGGAATTGGAACGTATAAAGGAAGTCTGTAATGAGAATCAATTAGGATACCATTTGGATGGTGCCAGATTGTGGAATGCTTTGGTGGCAAAAGAGGAAGGTACCCAACAATACGGCGGGCTGTTCGATACCATTTCGGTGTGTTTGAGTAAAGGTTTAGGCTGTCCAGTAGGTTCTGTGTTGGTTGGTGATGCGGATATCATGGAGCACGCTATTCGTTACAGAAAACTTTTCGGAGGCAATATGCGTCAGGTGGGTTTTTTTGCAGCAGCTGGATTGTATGCCTTAGATCATCATATTGAAAGGCTTCAAGAAGATCATGACAAAGCCAAAGAAATAGGAATGGTTTTAAAGGAACTTTCTGTTATTAAAAGCATTGAGCCTATAGAAACCAACATCGTCATTTTTGAGTTGAATTCGGGCGTTGAAGAGGAGGTTTTTGTTAATGCTCTAAAAGAAAAAAACATCCATATTATTGGAATGGGAGGGGGAAAACTAAGAATAGTCACACATTTGGATTATACATCGCAAATGCATGACTATTTTTTATCAAGTTTAAAAACCTTGAAATTTTAGTTTATTTGAACATGTCCATTCCTGGAATGTTTGGCATTCCTTCTTTAGCTACAGCAGCAATTTCGGTTTCATTAACCGTTGTGGCGCGCTCAATGGCCTTGTTAAGGGTTAGCAGTAAATAATCCTCCAACATTTCCTTGTCTTCAAGCAATTCATCGTCAATGGAAATGGATTTTATGGTTCTGTTGGCGGTGATGGTAACTTTCAATTTATTGTCGTTACTGGTTTCGTCAATTAATACCGTATTTAGGCGCTCTTTAGTAGCTTCAACTTTCTTTTGGGCTTCCTGTAATTTGTTCATCATGCCCATCATATCTCCAAACATAATATTCAATTTTATGGTTTCCTGCAAAATTACCAATTCTCTCCAAAAAAAGCATTAATATTAAGTTAACACCCAAATTGTAATTAAAACCCTATTTTTGCACTCTTCAAAAATTAAACTTAATGACACAAGTAAAGGTACAGCCCCCTATTGCTAAACGTATTCCTAAAGAGTTAAAGATTCACGGTGATGTTAGAGTAGACGACTATTTTTGGTTGAATCAACGTGAGGATCAAGAGGTTCTTGATTATTTGAATGCCGAAAATGCCTATTGTGATGAACTGACGGGTCATACCAAGGAATTTCAAGAGCAATTGTTTGAGGAGATGAAGTCTAGAATCAAGGAAGACGATCAATCGGTGCCTTATAAATACAATGGTTATTGGTACATTGTAAAATACGAAACAGGAAAAGATTACCCTATTTACATAAGGAAAAAGGAAACTCTAGAAGCTGAGGATGAACTGCTTTTTGATTGTAATGAAATGGCAGAAGGTCACGATTATTTTCGATTGGTGGGACTAAATGTGAGTCCGGATAATACACTTATATCCTTTGGGTTGGATACTGTTGGACGTAGGAATTACACCTTGAAAGTGAAAAATTTGGTAACCAATGAAATATTGCCGGATAGTATTGAAAACACGACAGGTTCTGCTTCTTGGGCCAATGATAATATTACATTGTTCTACACTAAAAAGGACACGGAAACCTTAAGATCTGACAAGATTTACAAACACAAGTTAGGGGATGATGAAGCCAATGATACGCTTGTGTTCCATGAAGCGGATGATACATTTGGGGTGACCGTATACAAATCCAAATCCAGAAAATATTTGGTGATAGCTTGTTACAGTACTTTAACGAACGAATACCATATTTTGAATGCCGATACACCTGACGAAAGTTTCAAATTGTTCCAAGAACGTATTAGGGGAGTGGAATACAGTATTTCGCATTACGGTGATAACTTTTATGTGGTAACCAATTCTGATAACGCCATCAACTTTAAGTTGATGAAAACATCTGAAACAGCTACCGGAATTGAAAATTGGCAAGAGGTCATAGGGCATCGTGAGGATGTGCTGATTGAAGATATTGACATTTTTAAGGATTTCTTGGTGGTTAGTGAACGTAGCAATGGATTGAATGAAATTAGAATCATCCGTTGGGATGGTACAGAAGATTATTACCTTCCTTTTGATAACGAAACCTATACAGCTTATACAGGAACCAACGTAGATTTTGATACGGATATTTTAAGATATGGCTATAATTCATTGACAACGCCATCATCTACCATCGATTTTAACATGGTTGCCAAAACAAAAACGGTAAAGAAAGAACAGGAAGTTTTGGGTGGTAAATTCGACAAGGAAAATTATGTTTCCGAGCGCATTTGGGCCACTGCCGATGATGGCACCAAAATTCCGATGTCTATGGTGTATCGCAAGGGAATCAAAAAGGATGGCAGTAATCCATTGTTGCAATATGCCTATGGTTCTTATGGTTCAACCATTGACCCATATTTTTCAACCATTCGCTTGAGTTTGTTGGATCGTGGATTCATTTATGTGATTTCACATGTTCGTGGAGGTGAATATTTGGGACGCCAATGGTATGAGGATGGAAAATTATTGACCAAAACAAACACGTTTACAGACTTTATTGCCTGCTCAAAGCATTTGATATCTGAGAAGTATACTTCTAAAGAGCATTTATATGCCTTGGGAGGCAGTGCAGGTGGTTTGCTTATTGGAGCTGTTATAAATTTAGCGCCTCAACTTTACAATGGGGTAATTGCCGCCGTTCCTTTTGTGGATGTGGTTACCACCATGTTGGATGACAGCATCCCTTTAACTACGGGAGAATATGACGAATGGGGGAACCCCAATGAAGAGGAATATTACAACTACATGAAATCCTATTCACCTTATGACAATGTCAAAGCCCAAGATTACCCCAATATTTTGGTGACCACTGGTTTGCACGATTCTCAAGTGCAATATTGGGAGCCAGCTAAGTGGGTAGCTAAACTAAGATTATTGAAAACCGACAGTAACAAATTACTGCTTAAAACCAATATGACTGCAGGTCATGGCGGGGCTTCAGGACGTTTTGAAGCCTTAAAGGAAGATGCCGAAGAGTACGCATTTTTGCTGGACCTGGAGAATATTAATAACTAGTTAAAAAAAAAACGTTATTTTTGCGAGGTTTTAGGTGACATTTTTTTAATTTGTGACTGATAAATAGCATTTATGAAAGAAAACTTACAAGTATTTGATAATGTGTTGGAACTCATAGGGAAAACACCACTTATCAAATTAAACAAGATGACTTCAAACTTCGATGGTGACTTCTATGCTAAAGTAGAAGCTTTCAACCCAGGACATTCTTCTAAAGACAGAATTGCACTGCACATCATTGAAGAAGCCGAGAAAAAAGGAATTTTGGCACCGGGAGATACCATTATCGAAACTACTTCTGGAAATACTGGATTTAGTGTGGCAATGGTGAGCATCATTAAAGGCTACGAATGTATCCTTGCGGTGAGCTCAAAATCTTCAGCAGATAAAATTGACATGCTGAAATCAATGGGAGCAAAAGTTTATGTTTGCCCAGCCCATGTGAAAGCAGATGATCCTCGTTCGTACTATCAAGTAGCTAAGCGTTTACACGAAGAAATTAAAGGCTCTGTCTACATTAACCAGTATTTCAATCAATTAAATACAGATTCTCACTACAATAGCACGGGTCCTGAAATTTGGGAACAAACCGAAGGTCAAATCACGCATTTGATTGCTTGTAGTGGTACAGGAGGAACTATTTCAGGAACCGCTAAGTACCTGAAAGAGCAAAATCCAAATGTAAAGGTGATAGGAGTAGACGCTTATGGTTCGGTATTGAAAAAGTACCACGAAACCAAAGAGTTTGACGAAAAGGAAATCTATCCATACAGAATAGAAGGTTTAGGTAAAAACCTGATTCCTTCGGCTACAGACTTTGATGTTATCGATAAATTTATCAAGGTAACAGACGAGGAAAGTGCCCATACTGCTAGAGAAATATCAAGAACGGAAGGTCTTTTTGTGGGCTACACCAGTGGTGCTGCCATGCAAGCCATTAAGCAACTAAGTGCTGAAGGTGAGTTTAAAAAAGGCGATAAAGTTGTTGTGATTTTCCCAGACCATGGATCACGTTATATGAGTAAAGTGTACAGTGATAAGTGGATGGAAGAACAAGGTTTCTTTGATAGCAAAACTGAAATCGAAGCGATTCAATACGTAAAATAAGATTCATAATTCAGTAAGAAAGCCTATCATATAACCGTTTAGATGATAGGTTTTTTTGTGCATTAAAATTATGAACACAAGTTTATAAATTAATTATGCAAAGCGGATAGAATTAACTAATTTTGCCGCTATAACTAGACAAATTTTAGCTTTAATGAAAGATTTATTTGATAAAATATACAAGGATAAGGGACCTTTAGGAAAATGGGCCTCTCAGGCTGAAGGCTATTTTGTATTTCCAAAATTGGAAGGACAAATTTCCAACAGGATGAAATTCCAAGGAAAGGAAGTTATCACTTGGAGTATTAATGATTATTTAGGATTAGCTAACCACCCAGAAGTTCGTAAAGTAGATGCCGAAGCTGGTATCGCTTATGGTTCAGCGTACCCAATGGGTGCTCGTATGATGTCTGGTCACACAGATTTGCATGAAAAATTGCAGAGTGAGTTGGCTGATTTTGTAAATAAGGAAGCTGCTTACCTTTTAAATTTTGGTTACCAAGGAATGGTATCTACCATTGATGCTTTGGTTTCTAAAGATGATATCATCGTTTATGATGTAGATGCACACGCCTGTATTATTGACGGTGTTCGTTTGCATATGGGGAAACGTTTTACCTATAAGCACAATGATATTGAAAGTTTAGAGAAAAACTTAGAAAGAGCTACTAAAATGGCTGAGCAAACCGGAGGAGGAATTCTTGTAATTTCTGAAGGGGTGTTCGGTATGCGTGGAGAGCAAGGAAAATTGAAGGAAATTGTAGCCCTTAAAGAAAAATTCAACTTCCGCTTTTTGGTGGATGATGCCCACGGTTTTGGTACTCTAGGGAAAACTGGAGCTGGAGCAGGTGAGGAGCAAGGAGTTCAAGATGGTATCGATGTATACTTTGCAACGTTTGCAAAGTCATTGGCCAGTACAGGAGCTTTTATTGCTGCAGATCAAGAAATCATAGATTATTTAAAATACAACTTACGTTCTCAAATGTTTGCCAAGTCATTGCAAATGCAATTGGTGGTTGGTGCTTTGAAACGTTTGGATATGTTGAAAACTATGCCTGAGCTTAAAAACAAGCTTTGGGAGAATGTAAACGCATTGCAATCTGGTTTAAGAGACCGTGGTTTCGATTTGGGAACTACACAAAGTTGTGTAACTCCGGTGTACCTTAAAGGAAGTATTCCTGAGGCTATGGCTTTGGTTAAGGATTTACGTGAGAACTATGGAATTTTCTGTTCTATCGTAGTTTATCCTGTAATTCCAAAAGGATTGATTCTTTTAAGAATGATTCCAACGGCTACTCATACCATGGAAGATATCCAAGAAACTTTAGAAGCTTTCTCATCAATCCGTGAGCGTTTGGAGAATGGAACTTATAAAAGACTTTCTGCTGCTGTTGCCGCTGCAATGGAGCAGTAATGGGAAAATAGACAAAATAGAAAAGCCACTTTTTAAAGTGGCTTTTTTTATGCTAGAAATCTTTTCTGTAGGTTCTGCGTCGTTTTGTTATTGGAGATTCAAAGTTTTTCCACAATTGGTGAATGGCTATGTTTTCTTCCAGTTCAGGGGTTCTTATACATCGCTTTACACCATCTTTTCTGAAGGAGTCGTAGAATTCTTTAAAAATTAGAGCAGTAACCCCCTTGTTTTGGTATTCAGGATGCACGCCTATTAAATAAAAGACGGCTTCTTCGCTATGTTTTTTAGCCTTCAATAAGTGGTAAAATCCAAATGGGAACATTTTTCCTTTAGCCTTTTGTATGGCTTTTGAAAAGGAAGGTAATACTATGGCAAACGCAATGATATTATCGTCTTTATCCAAAATGAATTTGATATAGTTAGGGTTGATCAAAGGGATATACTTCTTTTTAAAATAATCCTTTTGTTCTTCTGAAATAGCTACAAAAGAAGCTAGTTTGGAGTAGGTTTCATTGAACAGGTCAAACATTTTGTCTACATAAGGCAACAGCTCATCAATTTTTGTAAAATTAAGGGAACGTACACCATACCTTCTGGAAATAAGCGGAACCATTCTCTCAAATTGTTCAGTTTTTACCTTGTCAACATCAAAATAACCTTCGATATATTCTTTCTGTTTAACGTAACCAAGTTTTTCGAGATGGGTGACGTAGTAAGGATGATTATACCAAGTAACCATAGTACTCAATTGGTCGTAGCCTTCGGTTAACACACCAACCTTATCTAAATTGGAGAATCCCATAGGACCTTCAATAAATTCTAATTTATGGGCTTTTCCGTATTCAATAACCTTATCCAAAAGTGCCTTGGTCACTTCTATATCATCAATCACATCAAACCAACCAAACCGTACTTTTTTGTCTTGGGATTTTACTTCGGTCCAGTTGATAATGGCTGCAATTCTTCCAACAATTTCATTGTTTTTGTAAGCTAAAAAATAAGAGGCCTGGGCATGCTTAAAAACTGGGTTTAATTCCGGATCGAAGCTTTCCACTTCATCTTTGATCATGGGAGGTACCCAATATTTATTGTTCTTATAAAGCTTGAAGGGAAATTTAACGAATGCTGTTAGGTCTTTTTTGGAATGTATTTCTTTTACTGTAATCATGTGTCTCCTCGGGCAAAATAATTGGATTTGCCACTGTCATTAAAAATCTGTGTCTATTTTCTTTTTGTTTTTATTGGCGCGTTGCTTACGCTTCATTTCGTCTTTGGCCGAATTGTTGTTATCTGGCTCTTTGTCCTTGTGGAAATCAAATCTGTAAGACGCTCCAATATTAAAATTGAATACTGATGGTGTGTCCTTGGTATTCAAAGTAACGGCTGTATCTAACTGGAAATTTTTGTTCCAAAGATAAGCACCCCCAAATCTAAACAAATTATCGGCGTAAAAGTCGCTTTTGATACCTTGGGTTTCACCAAACAGTACCCATTGTTCGTTTAAGGATTTGGTTAAGGTGATGATATATTGAAAATCCGAATACTCAGAGCCTATTCTGTCTTTTATAAAATTCAAGACCAATACCCAACCGTTGGAAAAATTGTTTTGGGTGGCAATCATAATTTTTGGGCTAAAGCCTTCTACATCCGGTGCAGTATAGGGATTGTCTTTAGAATCGAAATTGGCACCAACATAGGCCGAAACAGCTGGAATTAATGATTTCCATTGAAATTTTCTGTTAGCATGGTAGCTATAAATATTAGGTTTGTCCTCTTGGTTTTTATAAGGATCATAAATTAAATATTTGGCACCAAGGGTAAAGTTTTTAAAGTTGGAGCGCTTGGTTTTCTCAGAAATGGCAGAGCGGTTATCGGTGAACTTGTCGTTTTGATAAACCCCTTCTAAATTGATTTCCAATTGCTCAAAAAACAGTCCGTAACGCGCCATAAAATCTACTCCAAAACCAGATACTTCGTATTGAAGAGGGGTGTGCTTTTCCTTTACATAATATGGTCCCATCTCGAATTGCAGCACATTGGTTCCAACGGAAAAAGCACTGCTAGAAACCCCTGGGCGGTTGGAGTTGATAACATCGGTATATTGAGCAAAGGATGTGGAAGACGCCAAAAAGGCCAGTAATAATAAATAGGTTTTCATGGGTTTCATTTGGTACATAGCGTTTTAGAGGTTGGGCTTTGTTAGTGTACTGTTTGATTTCAAAACTACATAAATTTTTTCATTCTAATAGGATACCCTTAAAACGATGGAATGTCAATTCTATTTTATATTTTTTTTAAGGTTTTATGCGGGTGTTTAAGGAAAGAGAATTGTATTTTTGACAAAAAATAATTCATGTTGCAAACAGCATCTGCGGTGGGCCTTTTAAGAACAATATTAATAATACTGCTGATTTATTACGGATTGAAAATCCTTTCCAGGATTTTTGCGCCGCTTTTGGTGCGTTATATGTCCAAAAAAATGCAGGAACGTTTTGGAGGACAATTTCAACAGCAACAACCAAATAGAAAAGAAGAAAAAGAAAAGGTAGGGGAAACGGTCATTGACAAGATGCCCAAAACCGATAACACTTCAAATAAAACCGTAGGAGAATATATAGATTACGAAGAAATTGATTAATTTTCGCAATCATTCGATAATATATATTCATGCATTTTCCAATTAAAAGAATTCTTCCACACTTACTGGTTTTAGTAGGTTTTATTGTTGTTTCATTAGCATATTTTAGCCCGGTTTTAAAAGGAAAGGAAATCTTCCAAAGTGATATTATGCACTATAAGGGGATGGCCAAACAACAAAACGATTTTAGAGAGGAAACGGGAACAGAAACCTATTGGACTAACAGTGCCTTTGGGGGCATGCCAACATATCAATTAGGGGCCCATTACCCACATAACTACATCAAGAAATTAGATTTGGCACTTCGGTTTTTACCAAGACCAGCCGATTATCTATTTCTATATTTTATAGGGTTTTATATTCTACTATTGGTACTAAAGGTGGACTTTAAGCTGGCAGGTTTAGGTGCTTTAGCCTTTGGTTTTTCAACCTATCTTATTATTATTCTGGGAGTTGGTCATAATGCCAAGGCACATGCCATTGCTTATATGCCATTGGTTTTGAGTGGAATTTTGCTAACTTTTAGAAAAAAATATATCGGAGGTTTTCTATTAACCGCCGTTGCTTTGGCCTTGGAAATCTGTGCCAACCACTTTCAAATGACCTATTATTTACTGTTGTTGGTATTGGTTTTGGGTGTGGCTTATTTGGTGGATGCTTATAGAAATAAGGAATTGCCTCATTTCTTTAAATCGGTTGCGATAATGGCTGTAGCTGCTATTTTGGCTGTTGGGCTGAATGCCACGAACATCATGGCGACTCAGGAATATGTTAAAGAAAGTACCCGTGGTAAAAGTGAATTGACCATTAATGCTGATGGTTCTCCAAAAGAAGTAACCAGTGGCTTAAGTAAAGATTACATCACGGAGTACAGTTATGGATTGTTGGAAACTTTCAACTTGTATATCCCAAGATTTATGGGAGGTGGAAGTCACGAAGATGTGGGGCCAGATTCGGCCATGTATAAATTTTATACCAATATTGGGGCATCTCCGGTTGAGGCTGCGAGAGAAGTGCAGGCCACACCAACGTATTGGGGAGACCAAAGCATTGTGGAAGCACCTGCCTATATAGGAGCTGTAGTGTTGTTCCTGTTTGTTTTGGCCTTGTTTTTGGTGAAAGGTCGCTTGAAATGGTGGCTTGTGGGAGGCTCTATACTATCCTTATTATTGTCCTATGGAAAGAATTTAGGGTTCCTAACAGATCTATTTATAGACTATGTCCCATTATATAACAAGTTTAGAGCAGTTAGTTCCATCCAAGTAATTTTGGAATTATGTATTCCTGTATTGGCTATTTTGGGACTTACCCAATTATTTAAAAATGAAGACAACAAGGAAACCAAGGAAAAGGCCTTAAAGTATTCGGCGATGATTACGGGTGGTTTGGCTTTAGTTTTTTTATTGTTTAAATCTTCTTTTTTAGATTTTGTGGGAGTAAATGATGGTTATTTCCGTCAGGCTTATGGCGAGTATGGGCAAAGTTTTGTAGATGCTTTAAGAGAAGATAGAAAGTCTATGTTTACCGCAGATACCATCAGAACTTTGGTTTTGGTACTATTGGCTTCTGGGACTATTTTCTTATTTCTTCGCGAGAAATTATCTCAAGGGAAAGTCATTTTGATAATGGCTTTATTGATTGCTTTTGACTTGGTAGGGGTGGATAGACGTTATGTGAACAACGACAATTTTGTGTCTTCTTTAAAAGTAAACAATCCGTACCAAGCTTCTGCAGTAGATCAGGAAATCATGAAGGATCAATCACATTATAGAGTGTTTGACTTAACTTCGGGAGGGGCTAGAGCTTCTTATTTCCATAACTCTTTAAGTGGGTATCATGCGGCGAAATTGGGACGTTATAATGAATTGTATGAATTCCATGTGTCCAAGAACAATATGGAAGTGCTTAATATGCTAAATGCAAAGTATATCATAGCACAAGATGAAAAGGGAACTGTGTTTCCTTATACCAATGAAGAAGCTAATGGTAATGCTTGGTTTATTTCGGAGTTGAAAGCTGTGGAAACGGCCAATGAGGAAATGTTGTTATTGGATAGTTTGAATACCAAAACTACGGCGATTTCTTCTTTGCCAATTGAATCGAAAAAGTTTTCGGTAGATTCTTTGGCGACCATCACTTTAACTGATTTTAAACCGAATTACTTAAAATATACTTCTAATAATTCAAATGACGGTTTTGTAGTGTTTTCTGAAATTTACTACGGTCATGGTTGGCAGGCCTATGTAGATGGGATTGCTGCAGAACATACGAGAGTAGATTATGTCTTGCGAGGAATGAACGTGCCATCAGGTACGCACACCATAGAGTTTAAGTTTGAACCAAAAGTAATCGCTACAGGGAGCAAGATTTCTTTAGCGAGTTCCATTGTGTTGGTATTGTTACTTATTGGAGGCGTATTTTTTGGATATAAAAAAATGAATGAAGGTGCCTAAAAAAGCACTCATTATAACATATTATTGGCCTCCAGCTGGCGGACCTGGGGTGCAACGCTGGTTGAAATTCGTAAAGTATTTGCCACAGTTTGGTGTGGAACCTATCGTGTTTTGTCCGGAGAACCCCAATTATCCCATTGTGGACCAAAATATGTTGAACGAGGTGCCAGAAGGCACCACGGTTTTAAAACTTCCTATTAAAGAACCGTATCGTTTTGCCAATTTCATTTCCAAGAACAAAGCCAGTGAGATTAGCTCTGGTGTGATTCCAAAAGCTAAGAAACAATCCTTTATTCAAAAGCTCTTGCTGTATGTACGTGGAAACTTTTTTATTCCGGATGCCCGTAAAAGTTGGGTAAGCCCTTCGGTTGAATTTCTTTCAGAATATATTGCAAAGAATAATATTGAAACGATTATAACCACAGGGCCTCCGCATAGTTTGCATTTAATAGGAATGCAATTAAAGGCTAGGTTAGGAGCTACCTGGATTGCAGATTTTAGGGATCCTTGGACTACAATTGGTTATCACAAGCAACTTAGGCTGTCGAAATCTGCCAAAGAAAAGCACTTGAAATTGGAGCAGCAAGTGTTGCAAACTGCCGACCATATTTTGGTAACTAGTAATAACACCAAATTGGAGTTTGAAACCAAAACAAGCCAGCCCATTACTGTGATCACCAACGGATACGATACTCATAAGGTCGCTAGACCAGAGAAGGATAAAAAGTTTACGATGTCCCATATTGGGTCTTTATTGTCTGAACGTAATCCTGTTGAATTGTGGCAAGCTATTTCTGAGGTGATTGATGAATATGAAGACTTCCGGAAAGCATTTCAACTGAATTTGACAGGGGTGGTTAGTGACGACGTATTGCAGTCCATTTATATTCATAATTTAAAGGAGTATGTTCATTTGGAAGGCTATGTACCGCATACCGAAGCTATAAAAGCTCAAATGCAATCGCAAGTGTTGTTGCTAATTGAAATAGATTCAGAAGATACCAAAGTGATCATTCCAGGGAAATTGTTTGAGTATATGATTTCCAACACACCAATCATTGCAATTGGGCCTATGCAATCCGATGTGGAGCGCATCATTAAGGAAACCAACACAGGACACTATTTTTATTACGATGAAAAGCAACGGATAAAGTCGCAAATATTATTGTATTTTGAAGCTTACAAAACAAATTCATTAGTGACTCAGCCTATTGGCTTACAACAATACAGTAGAAAATCATTGACTGAAAAACTGTCCAAACTAATTTAAACCAACCTGAACTTCTATGGGAATTGTCATTAAACAATCCTTTAAAAACACAGTCAGTACATATCTAGGATTTGGTATTGGTGCCATCAATACTTTGTTTTTGTATACCAATTTCATTTCTGATGAATATTACGGATTGGTTGGTTTTATATTGTCTGCTGCCAATATCATGATGCCTTTAATGGCTTTTGGGGTACAGAACACTATGATTAAGTTTTATTCTACCTATAAAACTAAAAATAGCATCAATAGTTTTTTAACCTTAATGTTGTTTTTGCCTTTGGCAATGGCCATTCCAATAGGGATTATAGGATTTTTTGCCCATGATATAATTTCCAATTGGCTAGGTGCCGAAAATGCGATTGTGAAAGGTTATGTATGGCATATTTTTATCACAGCTGTTGCCATGGCCTATTTTGAAGTGTTTTTTGCTTGGGCCAAAGTACAGATGCAAACGGTTTTTGGAAATTTCATGAAGGAAGTCTTCCACCGAATAGCGATTATAATCCTCCTATTTGCCGTTTATTTGAATTGGCTTACCGTAGAACAGTTTATAAATGCTTTGGTGGGTGTATATGTGTTAAGGATGGTGGTGATGAAACTATATGCTTACAATGTGCGTTGGCCGGTGATTCGATTTAATAAAATTGAAAATCTGAGCGCTATTTTAAAGTATTCGTCACTTATCATCATAGCAGGTTCTATAGCTACGCTTATTTTGGATATCGATAAGTTCATGCTGGGGAAATTACGCCCCGATATTGAAGAAGTGGCCTATTACAGTGTGGCCATTTTTATTGCAACCGTTATTGCGGTGCCTCAAAGAGCGATGCACCAAATTATGATGCCTTTAACCGCAAAGTTGTTAAATGAAAAAAACACGGTGGAGCTAAAGGGACTTTACCAAAGGTCCTCACTAAACCTCTTCGTAGTAAGTGGCTTGATTTTTTTGTTGATTGTTTTGAATATTAATGAGCTTTATTTAATTATTCCAAAGGAATTTAGAGAAGGCTTGTTGGTGGTGTTTTTGATTAGTGCTGCGAAATTATATGATAATGTAATGGGAAATAATAACGCCATTTTATTCAATAGTGATTATTATAGAATGGTCTTGTTTTTTGGAGTTTTGTTGACCATTTTAATTGTATTGTTGAATTTAGCCTTTATTCCTAAGTATGGAATGAACGGAGCTGCCATAGCCACTTTTATTGCAATATTTATTTATAACTCTATAAAAATCTACTTTGTAAAATTGAAATTTGGGATGTGGCCCTTCACCAAAGAGAGTCTGGTGTTAAGTTTGGTAATTCTCGTTGGGTTTGTAGTCTTCTATTTTTGGGACTTTCCATTTCATCCCTTAATTAATATGACCTTAAAGTCTTTGTTGATTGTGTTAGGCTATGGCCTACTAATTTTCAAGCTTCGCATTTCGGAGGATATCAACAGTGTCGTAAAAAAGTTTCTTACCAAAATCTAAATAAGTGTATAATAAGAAAACCCCGTGAGGTGCTTTGAGGCATACTTCTCACAGGGGATTTCTAACTAACCAACCAAAAAGTCGTCTATATGTTATCTTCTTCCAGAACTTCTTTGAGAAGCATTGCTGCTTGCTCTTTTCTTTGAAGAAGTAGTGTTTCTACTTTGTGTTACTTGAGCAGATCTATTGTTAGTTTGTCTGCTAGTATATGTACGTTCATTAGATCGATTTGGTTGTTTCGATTCTAATTTTTTTCTCCTTTCTGTAGAAGTACTAACGGTTTGTCTAGAATTGGTCGTTCTAGTTGTTTGTGTTCTAGAATTTTGACTTCTATTGTTGTTATTTGAAAAATTTGCAGTTCTTCGCTCGTTGGTATTCACTTGAGAGCGGTTTGTACTTCTATTATTGCTGTTATTGTTCCTAGTTACCTGTCTTTGCGGAACAGCTTCTTGTCTATATCGCTCGTGAGTTCGGGTTTGTTGCGCATTGGTTCGTCTAGAATTGTTGGCAACAGCACTTCTGTGTCCATTTACATTCACATGTCTTACATTATTATGGTAAGGTCTGTAATAGGTATGTCTTACCGGTGTATAATATCTTCTGTAAGGTTGCGGACTTACCATGCAATAATTGTAGGTTGGAACTACATAATATCTATGCCAAGGACGGTATACATAGGCTCTATTGTACACGTTAATGTAACCAGTACAGTGGGTATAAGTTCTGTAATTGTTGTAGTGAACATATAAACCGCCTATTCTCGCAATGCGACCAAAATTGTTGTAAAATATGTTTACGTTTCCTGCACGTACAATTCTTCCATAGTAATCATAGAAAATTGGCACATGTTCAATTTGAATGATGGCTCCAAAATCGTCATACTGAATATATGGGCTGTAGTTGTATCCAGAATTGAAACTAATGGAGAAGTTTGGAGAAGTGAAAGCCACATTTACATCGGGGCCATATTTTGGAACATAAAAATCAAACTGTCCATCTGGAAATACCGAAAATTCAATGCCGTCCTCCATAAAGATAAAAGAGTTGCCATAACCTCCCACATACGTATGGGAAACTGTTGTATTGTTAAAAGTTGATGTTGCGTTTACAGATACCCCTGCTAGAAGTAAACTCGTAAATAATAAAATAATCTTTTTCATATTAGAAGATTTTAAGGGTTCGGTTTATACAAAACAAACAGCGTGCCAAATATGATTTGATAATTAAATGAAATAGAGAAAATTATTTTAAAACATTTGATTTTATTCAGCTAGAGCTTTGTTTATTAGATGGATATTTGTTGAATTATATACTGAGTGATACCAGTTAAAATCCATATAATTAAAAAAAAGTATCGCATAATTTATAATTATGTAACTTTAGAATAGCTAACTGCACTTCTGTGCTTTCTAACCAATCATGATTTGTAGATGTTTGATAATAGATGATGAACCTCCTTCAATTAAAATTTTGAAGGACCATATTGCATCTATTGAACAAATGGAAGTAGTGGGTGTATTTAGTTGTGCCCAACATTCTTTTGATACATTGGAAGGAGAACAGGTAGATTTGCTGTTCTTGGATGTGGGCTGTTTAGGTTTACCCGTTATGGAATTTATGAAAATCCATAAAAATACACCTAAGGTTATTTACATGTCTTCCCATAAAAACAAACCAATAGAGGCTTTTCAGTTGGAGGCATTGGATTATTTGTCCAAACCCATTTCTTACGATAGGTTTCTGCAGGCCGTAAAAAAGTACACCAATGGTTATTATTTTGACCTTTCAGCAGAAGGAGCTTTAAACAAGGAATTTTTGTATTTCAGGGCACAACGAAAAACGGTTAAGGTAATTTTGAAAAGCATTCTTTACATAGAAAGTTTCAAGGACTATATTATCATCCATCGTGAAGATCATCCTGAGCTCAAAGTAAAGCAGTCCATAAGCGTCACCGAAGCCATTTTGCCAAAACACTTATTTATCCGCACACATCGCTCGTATATTTTGGCGATTAAAAAAATTACTGCGTTCACCAATTACGATATTGAAATAGGGAAGGTGTCCATTCCCGTGGGAAGTAGTTATGCCCACGTTATAGATCAATTGTATGAAGGAAGGTTATAGTTTTTTCATTTCGTCTTTTAAAAACATGTTTCTGTCAACCAAACCATTTCCTTTATCTATCAGAACAATTTCCACTTTTTAAATTACCTATTTTTATGTAGTAATGGAGTTACTATTCTTTTACAAAACTCTCTTCCTAAGGTGTTCTAATAATGGTAAGTAATATCATGAGTCGTTGATATAGCTCATGATTTGTTTTGCTTGTATAATTCTAATACCAATAATCATGAAAAAACGTTGCAGTTATGCTACTGTATATCTGTGGATATTTGTGGCTTTTTTGATGTATTCCTGTTCTACTCAGGAAACAGATTTAATTGAAGAATCCGTTGAATCAATCCCAACGGAAAATGTACCTTCAGCCAAGCGAGAGGCTGATAAATTATTAATATTTAAAGGCCCTCAGGTTGCTTTTGGAATTGGGAAGGTAAGATCTTGGGTAAGTGTGGATGACAATGATTTTCCTGTGGCCTTCGGCATTGAAATTACCCCTGAAGCATTGGGAGATTTAGAAAGTTTGCCAGAAGATGATGCAATTACTTCAATTCCTCTTCATTTAAAGGCCAAACAATTGACGGCCTATGAGCATATTACCCTTAACTGGGAACCAATGGGGCATGCACCGGCCTATTGGATTCCTCATTTTGATGTTCATTTTTTTGAGATTACTGAAGAAGAACGCTTGCAAATCCTTCCGTATGATGACAATAATCAAGCCATTGTAGATGCTGTAAATGTGTTCCCCGATGTGAATAAAATGCCTGTGGGCTTTTTAAAATTACCAGGACAATTGGGGTATTACCCTTATGCTGGAAAGCATTGGTTGCCTTTTGATTTCTTAGCAGTAAACAATGACTTTGACACAGGAATCATCCATGGATCTTATAATCAAAAACATGTGTTTGTAGAAACTAAGTTTGCTTTGGACTTTTTACAAACCGCTACAGAGTTTACTTCAGATTTTACCCAGCCCTTGCAGTTTGAAAACCCAGGAAGCAATTACCCTACAAAATACAATATGGAAATAGATAGTAAAACTGGGCATATCTTTATTTTCTTAAGTGATTTTGTGGCTAGGTAAGATTCAATGAAAATATGAATTTGGAAAGACCTTATTTAAGGTCTTTTTTATGCGGTTAATTTAATTTGTGGTTTAGTCATTTTAATCCATGCGTTTAAATATGTAGTAAAATTCTTTTTTATTACTTTTAACTTATTAACCGCCAAATTATAGCAGATGAGTGAATCTGAGATTACTTGTAAAAATTGCGAAAACGAATTTGATGCCAATTTTGAGTTTTGTCCGTTTTGCGGTCAAAAGGTAGATGAGCAGTTAACTTTAGGAGTCTTGTTCTACAATACCATTAGTAATTATTTTTCTTTCGATGCTCGGTTTTTCAAGAGTTTCATTCCCTTAATGACAAGACCTGGATATTTGGCGAGTAAATTTATAGGAGGGAAGCGCCTGTTGTATTTACATCCAGCACAGATGTATCTGTTTATTTCCGTGATTTTTTTCTTTGTGTTCTCATTTGTGACTCGCGAACAAACTCAAAAATTGGATACCGCTTTAAAAACGGAATTTGAACATAAACAAGAATATATTGATTCCATCAAGCAAGCTGTTTCAGATTCGGTGAAAGTGGCGGAGGTGAATCAGAAGTTAAAGGATTCCAAGGTGGGCTTTCAACTGGATGAATCTGGATTTAAAGTGTTGGATTCCATTAAATCTTCCGAAGACAAAAAGGTTGTAAAAACAGGATTTAATTTTAATCAGGAAGCCATAGACTCATTAATTGCTTCGGGAGCTTCAGATGAGGAGATTTACAAAGAAATGGGCATGGACGACGATAACAGTGCTTTTTCGAGACGGCTGTACCATCAAGCATTAAAGTTTTATAAGAATAGAAGCGGAGGGTCTATCCTTCAGGCTTTCTATGATAGTATCCCCATTTCCATGTTCATTTTGCTTCCAATTTTCGCCTTGATTCTAAAAGTGTTTTTCTACAGAAAAGGGAAGTATGCGCACCATTTGGTGTTTACCTTTTATTTCTTTTCGTTCTTATTTATGGTGTTTAGCATTTTGGTAATCTGCAATCTAATTTGGAAGGGATTTCCTGGTTGGATCAACAGTGTCATCATGTTTTCTACATTCTTTTATCTGTGGATAGCCATTAAACGATTTTATGGGCAAGGATGGTTTGTATGTTTTTTAAAGAGCAGCACCATTTCTTTTGCTTTCTTATTGTTTGTAATTCCGTTGGCTGTGATAGTAATGGGACTTACAGCATTTCTATTTTACTGAAAAAGCTTGCCTCAAACTAATGAGACAAGCTTCCTGCTATATGTAGATTAATAAATTAAAGGGGTTTCAATAACGTTGCTCTTTTCTTTTAAAGAGGGCTGCAAGATACTGTATTTTAGAGGAATAAAAAGTCTAATAATTGTTAAAATCGATTAAAGTTTTTCTTTGAGGAATTTACCTGTAATCGAGTTTTCGTTTCTTACAATTTCTTCAGGAGTCCCAACAGCTACTAGTTGTCCGCCTTGCTTTCCGCCTTCAGGACCTAAGTCAATAATAAAATCGGCACATTTTATAAGATCCAAATTGTGTTCAATAACAATTATGGAATGGCCTTTGGCAATAAGTGCCTGAAATGACTTGAGTAGTTTTTGAATATCGTGGAAATGTAGTCCTGTGGTGGGTTCGTCAAAAATAAACAGGGCGTTATCACTTTTACTACCTTTTCCCAAGAAAGAAGCCAACTTAATACGTTGAGCTTCTCCACCAGATAGCGTAGATGAGCTTTGTCCCAAGGTTACGTAGCCCAAACCAACATCCTGAAGTGGTTGCAGCTTCGATTGGATTCTGGTTTCTTTAGTTTGGGTGAAAAATGCAATGGCCTCATCAATAGTAAGATTCAAAATGTCGTCGATACTTTTGCCTTCAAACGTCACTTCCAAGATGTCCTTTTTAAAGCGCTTTCCGTTACAGGTTTCACAGGTTAGGTGCACATCGGCCATAAACTGCATTTCAATAGTCACTTCACCTTCACCTTTACAAGTTTCACAACGACCACCATCCACATTGAAACTAAAGTGTTTAGCTTGATAGTTACGAATCTTGCTCAGCTTTTGTGAAGCAAACAACGCCCTGATATCATCATATGCCTTAATATAGGTAACAGGGTTGGAGCGCGAAGACCTTCCAATTGGGTTTTGATCAACAAACTCCACATGTTTGATATTTTTAAAGTTGCCCTGAAGCTCAGTAAATTGACCTGGTTTCTCACTAAAATCGGTTAGTTTCTTTTGAATGGCGGGATAGAGAATCTTTTTGATCAAGGTACTTTTTCCACTACCAGAAACACCAGTAATTACCGTGAGCATTTCCAAAGGAAATCTTACGTCGATATTTTGAAGGTTATTTTCTCTAGCTCCAAGAATATCGATATGGTATTTTGACGTGCGTCTTTTTTGTGGGATTTCAATTTCCAATTGTCCATTGAGGTATTGGGCCGTTAACGAATTGGACGCTAGGATATCCTTGTAAGTACCTGTGGCCACAACTTCACCTCCAAAAGTTCCCGCTTCGGGGCCTATATCGATAATTTCATCTGCAGCATTCATGATATCTTCATCATGTTCTACCACAATTACCGTATTGCCCAAATCACGAAGGGCCTCCAATACCTTTATAAGTTTTTGGGTGTCTTTTGGGTGGAGTCCTATACTAGGCTCGTCCAGGATATACATAGAGCCTACCAAACTGCTTCCAAGAGATGTAGCAAGGTTAATACGTTGGCTTTCTCCTCCAGACAAGGTGTTGGAACGTCTATTTAAGGTTAGATACTCAAGTCCTACATTTTTTAGGAAGGATAAGCGATTAGTGATTTCCTTCAGCAATCGTTCGGCAATTTTTGTGTCGTATTCGTTTAGTTCAAGAGTATCAAAAAAATCAGCTAATTGATTTAATGGCAATTCTACTAAATCCGTGATGGTTGCCCCTCCAATTTTTACGTAATTAGCTTCAGGTCTTAAGCGTTTTCCGTGACAAGTACTGCATTTGGTTTTGCCTCGATAACGGGATAACATGACCCTGTTTTGGATTTTATAAGCTTTGGCTTCCAGTTCTTCAAAAAAGGAATTCAAGCCTTCAAAATAGCTATTGCCTTCCCAAACCAATTGTTTTTGCGCGTCAGATAATTGGTAATAAGGTTTATGAATAGGAAAATCGAATTTATGTGAGTTGTTCACCAATTGATCTCTATACCAACTCATGCTTTCACCTCTCCATGGGAAAATGGCATTTTCATAGATTGATAAGCCTGTATTTGGGATGACCAAATCTTCATCAAGACCAATAACATCTCCATAGCCTTCGCATTTAGGACACGCACCATAAGGATTGTTAAAGCTGAACAAATGGACGTTAGGCTCCAAAAAGGTCATGTCGTCCAGTTCAAATTTGTTATTGTAGGAACGTTGCTCTCCGTTGGAAAGGTATTCTACTGTACAGGCACCTTTCCCTTCAAAGAAGGCAGTTTCAATGGCATCAGCCAATCGGTTAAAGAAGTCCTCTTCATGCCTTACAATAACGCGATCCACAACCAAAACAATATCCGAAGTCAATCCTTTTTGAAGGGCATCTTCAATTCTAAGGATCTCGTCTTGATATTTTACTCTGGCATACCCTTGTTGCTGTAACACTTTAAGTTTGTTCTCCATCGTGCGGCCCTCTTCAAGAATAATAGGAGAGAGAAGCAACAATTTTGCGCCATCTTCAAATTGTTTGATATATTCCAAAACATCCTGTGTGGTATGTTTCTTTACCTCATTTCCGGAAATGGGAGAGTAGGTCTTACCAATGCGAGCAAACAAGAGTTTTAAATAATCGTAAATTTCGGTGGTGGTTCCTACTGTAGAGCGCGGATTTGTAGAGTTTACTTTTTGTTCTATGGCAATGGCAGGGGCAATTCCCTTGATATAATCTACTTTCGGTTTATTGAGCCTCCCTAAAAACTGGCGTGCATAACTGGACAGACTTTCAACATAGCGTCTTTGTCCTTCGGCGTAAAGCGTGTCAAACGCCAAACTGGATTTTCCAGAACCAGATAGCCCTGTGATTACCACTAATTTATTCCGTGGAATAACAACATCAATATTTTTTAAGTTGTGAAGTTTTGCACCTTTAATGATGATATTCTCTTTTGGATTTACTTCGGAAATATTAATGCTCATAATGCCTTTTGCTAATAGATTTGCAAAGATACTACAAGTATTTTATCTGAATAAATTAATTTGATATTGATAAAGTTGAACGGAAAATCCTAAAATATTTCTGGTAAAAATTGTGCAAGCTTTATATCAGTTTTCCTCTTTTAGTATAAATAAAATGTTAAAGTTTGTTGTTAAATTTTGCTTTTTTGTCTTTATAGTTGTTATATTTGGTCATTAATCAGTCTAAAACCACTTGCCTATAGCATAATATTACTTTAAAAAAATTAACCCCAAGCTAGGAAGTTTTACTTCGAGCCATTAAAGTAATTATTATGAAAAACGAACTTATCACTGATGCTGTTTTAGTAAGGAATTATATTAACGGAGATGAGAGCGCTCTTTCCGTACTTATTTATAGGCACAAACAAAAAATTTACAGTTTTATCTACTCCAAAGTCTTGGATAGAGATGTTACCGAAGATATTTTTCAGGATACCTTCATTAAGGTTATACGTACCTTGAAGTTGAAAAAATACAACGAAGAAGGGAAGTTTTTGCCTTGGGTGATGCGTATTGCCCACAATTTGGTCATTGATCATTTTAGGAAGAACAACAGAATGCCCAAATTTGACAATGCAGGGGAATTCAGTATTTTTTCGGTTTTGGGAGATGATAACTTAAATGCCGAAAAGCAGCTTATAAAAGATCAGGTAGAAAGCGATCTTAGACGGTTGATAGAAGAGTTGCCTGATGACCAAAAAGAGGTTTTGAAAATGCGTATGTACAAGGATATGAGTTTTAAGGAAATCTCAGACGTAACAGGCGTGAGTATTAATACAGCATTAGGTAGAATGCGCTATGCATTGATCAATTTGCGAAAGGTGATTGAAAAAAATAATATAATTTTAACAAATTGATATAATAAAGTGATTTTTTGTACGTTATTGAAATTATAAGAACCTAAAAATTTAATAATGGCAAAACTTTACTCAGAATGCACACCCCCAAAGAAAGACAATCTGAATCCTAAAAAGGAGACCATAGAGTTTCTTTTAAATTATTCGAAGGCTTTAAGTGTTATACATTGTAATAAATTGAAGTTTGAAGCACTTCTAAACTAGACTTTGTAAGCCCTGAGAAATCAGGGCTTTTTCATTTTGTTATAGTCATTAATTACTGTTGTTCTTCCAATAATTTTGGTGATGATATCTTTATCAAGATCCCAACCTCTAGCTGGAGAATATTCTCTTCCGTACCAAATAATCTGTAAATGAAGATCGTTCCATAATTCTTCTGGGAATAATCGTTTCGCATCCTTTTCGGTTTGGACTACATTTTTGCCGTTGCTTAAATTCCAACGGTACATTAAGCGGTGAATATGCGTATCCACAGGAAATGCGGGAATACCAAAGGCTTGTGATAGCACTACAGCGGCTGTTTTATGACCTACGGCAGGTAATGCTTCTAGTTCTTCGTAGGTTTGCGGAACCTGGCCATTATGTTTTTCAATCAATATTTCAGATAATCCATGAATCCCTTTACTTTTCATTGGAGAAAGGCCAACTGGCTTAATGATTTCCCTAATTTCTTCCACCGAAAGTTTCACCATATCATACGGATTGTCTGCTCTCTCGAACAATAGAGGTGTAATCTGGTTCACCCTAACATCAGTACTTTGTGCAGACATCAAGACTGCTATCAATAAGGTATAAGGATCTTTATGGTCTAACGGAATTGGAATGGTTGGGTATAGTTCCTTTAAAGTGGTAATTACGAAATCCACTTTTTCTTGCTTGGTCATAAATTGTATTTTTGGACAAAATTCAAAGTTAATAATTATGACTCAATTAAAGGTAGGAGATAAGGCTCCAGATTTTACGGCAAAAGACGAACAAGGAAACACAGTATCACTTACAGACTATAAAGGAAGAAAGTTGGTTCTTTTCTTTTATCCAAAGGCAAGTACACCGGGTTGTACGGCTGAAGCTTGCGATTTAAGTGATAATTATGAACGTTTTCAAAGTATGGGATACGATATTTTAGGCGTAAGTGCCGATTCGGAAAAGCGTCAATCCAATTTTAAGAAGAAATATGGCTTTCCTTATCCATTATTGGCAGATGAAGACAAAGAAGTCATCAAATCCTATGGTGTTTGGGGACCAAAGAAATTTATGGGTCGTGAGTTTGATGGTATCCATAGAACCACTTTTGTTGTTGATGAACATGGGATTATTCAGGATATCATTCTAAAAGTGAAAACCAAAGCGCACGCCGATCAAATTTTGGCATAAAAGAAAAGCCCTTTTGAAGTCCTCAAAAGGGCTTTTTTATAATATATCGTTTTACGAACTATTCTTCGTGGTAAACTTCTTCGGTTTCAAAACCAAACAAGTTCTCTTCCTTAATTAATTTCGCAACTCCTTCAGGTAGGAGGTTTTCCCAACCATTTTTGCTGTTGGAAATCATTTTTAATACGGTTCTAGAGAAAATGTTTAAAACACTTGGATCATAATCGGTGATATCTACCACTTTTCCATTGTATTTAAAGAACTTATACAATTCTTTCATACGTGGGTGTACCTTAAGGTTTTCACTGTTTACCAACGTACCATCTTTGGTAACCATTGGATAAAGATATACGCGAAGATCCTTAAAGAACAATTTTCCGAAGGCCTCCAAAATACCACCACTTAAGTGACGGTAATATTTCTCGTCGAAAATATCTACAAGGTTGTTGACGCCCATGGCCAATCCCATTCTGTTTTTAGAATATTGAGAGAAATACTCCACCAAACGGTAATACTCTTGGAAATTGGAAATCAAAACAGTTTGTCCCAAAGAACACAATAGTTTGGCGCGGTCCATAAAGTCCTGTTCGTTGATTTCTCCTTCGGCACGTAAGTTGGAAAGCGTGATTTCAAACACCACTTGAGTGTTTTTAGGATCTACTTTATTCTCCTTAACAAACATGTCGTAAGACTTATGGAACATGTCCATATTTACTTTGGTTACCGGTCTAAAACTTCCACGGAATGCCAAAATGTTCTTTTTGTACAACACTCTCGCAGGAAGGACGTTGTTTCCATCTGGTGCGAACATTACCGCATCGGTCATGCCGTTTTTCACCAATTGTAAACTCATTAAACGGTTGTCAACTTCACTAAAGATAGGACCACTAAAGTTGATAGTGTCAATTTCCAGTTGGTCCTTGTCCAAGTGGTCATATAGATATCTTAAAAGCTTCTTTGGTTCGTTGTATTTATAGAATGCTCCATAAATCAAGTTGGTACCAAGTACCCCTAAAGTTTCCTGCTGCAGTCTTGCGTCGTTTTCTTTAAAACGCAAGTGAAGAATAATTTCGTTGTATTCTTGCTCTGGATCTACTTGATATTTAATACCTACCCAACCATGTCCTTTATAGTTCTTTGCAAAATCTATGGTAGCAACAGTGTTGGCATACGAAAAGAACAATTTGTGTGGGTGTTTATCTCTAGGAAGTCGTTTTTCTATTAAGTTAACCTCGTGGTTAAGCATTTTACGCAAACGGGCTTCGGTTACGTAACGTTTGTCGTCTTCAATACCATAGATGGCGTCACTAAAGTCTTTATCGTAGGCAGACATGGCCTTAGCGATGGTCCCAGAAGCGCCTCCTGCTCTAAAGAACTGGCGTACAGTTTCCTGTCCAGCGCCAATTTCAGCAAAAGTTCCATAAATATTCTCATTAAGGTTGATTCGAAGTGCTTTCGACTTTAACGAGGGAACATCATCGAATTCTTTATCTCCCTTTAAGGTTATTTCCATCTTTTAAATCCGGGTTTTAAGTACTGCACAAAGGTATTAAAATACCATGGTAAACAAAAAAATAACATTATTTTTGTTCCAAACTCAGATGATTTGAAAGTTACGTTTTTAGGCACAGGAACATCCCAGGGAATCCCCATTATAGGTAGTACACATCCTGTGTGCCTGAGTAAAAACCCTAAAGACAAAAGGTTACGAGTATCTGTTTTGGTAGAGTGGCATGACCATGCTTATGTGGTAGATTGTGGTCCAGATTTCAGACAGCAAATGCTACGGGCAAAATGTACTAAACTGGATGGTATTTTGTTTACCCACGAACATGCAGATCACACCGCTGGGCTTGACGATATTAGACCTTTCAATTTTATGCAAGGCGATATGCCCATCTATGCACATAAAAGAGTCATTGGGGAATTGCAAAGGCGTTTCGATTATATTTTTGAAACCGAAAACAAATATCCGGGTGCACCAGGCGTAATATCTAATGTGATTACTAGCAAACCTTTTACTTTGGGAGGTTTAGAAATCATCCCTGTGAATTTAATGCACCACGAACTCCAAGTTTTTGGATACCGTTTTGGTGATTTTGCCTATTTAACGGATATGAAGACCATAGAGGAAGAGGAGATGGAAAAGTTGAAGAATTTAAAAGTTTTGGTGGTTAATGCCCTTCGTATAGAGCCGCATATGTCACACCTTAATTTAGAAGAAGCCCTGAATTTTATAGAAAGAGTGAAGCCAGAGAAAGCGTATTTAACGCATATCAGTCATCTTTTGGGATTTCACGACGAAGTACAACAAAAATTGCCAAGCAACGTTTTCTTGGCGTATGATAACCTACAAATTTCAATTTAAATTATGAAGAGCAGAATTTTTATGTACCTGTTTATTTTTTCGGTATTGTTGATCGTTTTCCAATATGCGAATTCTAAAAACATTTTGGATTCCTATGAAAAGGATATCAAACAGCTAAAGGAAAAATTAGAAAAGGACAAAGTAGAAATTGAAGCGTTGCATGATGAAAATTTGGAGTTGATGTACTTTGATATTGAGACGGATGAAGATGCCCTTTCTTATTTTGAAAACAAAGGTTACGACGTAGAGGAGTTGATTCCTTTTATTAAGGACGAAATTTACAAATTGAATGTTTACGAAGGTGACGATCATCCGTTGGTGCCTTATGCATCTATGACTGATGGAAAGATGATGATCAATAAAATTAAATTATTGAACCATAAATGGATCATTGCCGATTTTAGTGACGGGAAATACTGGGGACAGATTTTTATGACCTATGAAATTTCAGAAACAGAGGAGCTGAAATTTAAAGTGGTGGAGTACTTTATGTATCCACCACCTTCAATCTAAATGCGTTCAGATAACCATTTTCTGAATTCGTAGAAGTTCTGTGGGGCAACGCCATGCCCTACAGGAAATTCAGAATAGGCGTGTTTGATATTGTGTGTGCTTAAGAATTTAGGGATTTTGCGGGCCCATTCCACAGGAATTACTTGATCGACACTGCCGTGGGATGCATAAATGTCCAATGAGCTAAAATCTTTACTACCTAAGTTTTCTGGCAAAATTTCTTCATTGATATAGCCACTCAAAGCAATGACATTCTTTATTTTTTCTGGGTAAGTCATTGCTACGGCATAGCTCAAAATACTTCCTTGGCTAAACCCTAAAAGTGTAACATTGTCTTTGTTTACTGGATAGGTATCGCAGGCTTGATCGATAAAGGTTGCAATTAAATCACGAGATTGCGCAGCTTGCACATTGTCGTTCCATTTGTTCATTTCTGCATCAAAATTGATGGCATACCAAGCGTTACCATAAGGCTGCATAGGGTAGGGCGCTCTTACAGAGATGATAAATAGTTCTTCCGGTAATTCCGAAGCAAAGGAATATAAGTCGTTTTCATCACTGCCATAACCATGAAACATAATCAATAACGGTGCATTTTCCTTTAAAGACGAAGGTCTGGTAATGTGGTATAAAGCTAAATTTGTCATTTGGGATTAGTTAATGTTACGAAACCAGTCTTGAAAATATTCCCCCACTACAGGAATTGGTTTGTCCGAACCTTGAATGGCATTATACAAACCGAACAACCAAGACACAAAAGTGATGGTCCAAAGCACAGTGCCCAGCCAACTATTGATATATTGTTCGGAAACATTGGAAACCAATAGCATTAAAATTAACCCCAACATCTGGCGGATATGAAAACTGGTGAAAGGGTTTTTCTTTTCCAAATTCATGATAATGGCTATAATTAGGCCAACAAACGTCATGTAGCTTACAATCGCCAGTGTTTTGCCTTCTTTTATCGTCTGTTCTGTCATTATTTTATTACCAATTGATTATTTGCAAAAATCCCGTAGGCTTTTCCTTTTAACTTATGGTCTACGAAGCAGCTGTTTTTGGAAGTCGCTATAATGTCTTCAGAAGAAAATGTGTAGGTGTCATCAGGGTTGAATAAAGTGATGCAAGCCGTTTCGCCAACTTTTATTGGATGATTTTCTATGCCAAAACGATCTTTACCCTTCGTGAGCAATTCTACCGCTTTTTTAGTAGTGAAAGTTGAGTTTAAGGCACCAAAAGCACTTTCCAAACCGGTGGTTCCATATTGGGCGTGATCAAATTCCACTTTTTTATGTTCGATATCCAACGGATTGTGATCGCTGGTAACCATATCTATCGTTCCATCTTTCAAGCCTTCAATTAGGGCATCGATATCTTCTTGAGTTCTCAAAGGAGGTAATACTTTGAAATTGGTGTCAAAACCTACCAAGCTTTCATCTGAAAACACGAGGTTATGTACCGCCACGCTACAAGTCACATTTAAATTCTTTGCTTTAGCCTTTCTAATAAGGTCTACAGATTTGGCAGTAGAGATGGTAGGAATGTGTAGTTTTCCTTCGGTATATTCCAAAATAAAAAGGTCACGAGCTATTTGCAGTTCTTCCGCAAGGGCAGGATTTCCTTTTAAACCAAGCGAAGTACTTGTTATGTGCTCGTTCATGACTCCAAGTCCGGTAATTTTTGATTCCTGAGGGAATGACAATACCAAACCTCCAAAGTTACCTGCATATTGCAACGCAATTTTTACAAGGTTAGGGTTGGAGATAGGTTTTTGGTAATCATAGAAAGCAACAGCACCTGCATTTTGCATGTCATATAATTCCGCCAAATCAACACCTTCGCTGTTTCTGGTCAAAGCGCCCACAGGGTAAAGGTTTACCGCATTTCCAAAAGATTTTGCCTTAAGGAAAGAGATATCCGTATTACAATCTATGACGGGGTCGGTGTTGGAATTCACGGCCACATCCGTAAAGCCTGAAAGTGCAGCCGTTTTTAATCCGTTTGTAATCGTTTCGCGGTCTTCGTATCCTGGCTCTCCAAAACTTACACTGCTATCGAACCATCCTTGGGAAACATGTAGGTTTTCCAAAGTTAATTCTTCGTAGTTTTTGGTGTTTTCAATGGTTTCGGAAATTTGGGATATTTTCCCGTCTTCAATTAAAATATCAACAGTTTGATTGTGAAAATCGCTTTTGGAATCAACTATTGTTGCAGATTTTATAAGTAAGGTCATTTTAGGAATTTTAAGATAAGCATTTCAATGATTAAAAAAGCTACTGCAAAAATAACAAACCATTTCCATAGCTCATTAACATTAGAGGCACTTTTTATCTCGTTAATCATAGAGGAAACACTGTTGCTGCTTGAAATTCCATCCAAGGATGCAAGGTTGTGGTAAGTCAATTGGCTTTCGCTTCTGTCGTAGTTGAAACTTAACTTTTTGAGCGCCTTGTCTTTATTCATAACTGTGATGATTCCAGCAGTTTCAGGGAATTCATTGGTTTTCAATTCCACCTTGTTCATGTAGGTTTGTTGTAAAGGAATCACAGATTGCTCATCACTTTTTAAGGAAAGAATATCATCCTGCTGCAGTTGGGTATTGATATCAATCGTGTTTTCCTTGCCTATGGTGTAATATAATTGCGGCAATTTTAAACTTTGCTTGCCAATATTATAGATTACGGGAACAATTAAAGGCGAGTTTTTAAAATTGGAATTGTCGTCATTCAAGGCCGCCGAAAACACAAATACATGGTGATATTGTGATAGAAAAGAAGAGCCATCTTCAAATTTCAAAACAGCTGAAGGATTGGGAGCCTGTAACGTGAAATAAGAATTGGTCTTTGGATATTGAAAGTTGCTCACTTTTTTGTCAAATACATTCGTGAAAAGGGGATGGTCAAAATTAATATTGGTAATATTCTTTTCGCTTTCAATGAAGTTGTTGAATGAGCTTGTGTTTAAATTTATAAATAATTGATTTAATGTGTTTAAGTTTGCTTTACTTGAAGGGATAATTAAGACATTTCCGCCGTTGTCATTATATGCTTCTAAGGCTGTGGTTAGTGACATTGGAATGTCTTTCAGCTCATTGACGATAATTAAATTTTGATCTTCAATTGTGTTGTAATCCAAAGATTTGAATTGAGATGAAGTATATACAAATTCATCATTGGTAAATATTTTACTTAAAAAAGTGTCGTCTTCTTCATTTATAGACATCACTTTGATTTTATCCTGTTGGTTTAGGTTGAAATAAAGTGTGTTATCATAAAGAAGGTTGGGGTCATCAATAAGCAATTTACCATCTATTTCCTGATTTATTGGAAGAGTAAAAACGGCTGTATTACTTTCTTCAAAAGCAACAGAATTTTTAGCAATTAAATTATCATTATTAAAAAGTGAAACTGATTGATTTGCAATATCTTGATTGTGATTGTTTAAAGTAATAGTTAATTCTAGATTTTCAACATCCTTTTTAGAAATATAGGCGCTGTCAATACTCACGTTTCGGGTGTTGACAGGTTCCAATTGCACCGTATTTAAATGAAAGGTACTGTCTGCCATAAAGCTGAAAGGAGCTCCTTTTTCCTGAAAATCTGATATCATTACCAAATTTTTAGTGGAGCTTTTGTCATTGGAAAATGCCTTTCTTCCTTTTAGAACAGCTGCCTCATAGGTTAATTGATTGGATGATGTTTTTAAGCGAATCAATTCATTTCTTAATGCTTTTATCGTGGTATTTGGGTGATAGGAATCGTTGGTGAAAAAGGTAATTTGGTCATTTTCTGGAACTGTTTCCAAAAGATCTTGTACAGCCGTATTCAATAAGGTCCCGTTTTTTCCTTTGGCTTCCATGCTAAAGGAATTGTCTAAATAAATAACAGTTTCTGTGCTACTATTAAAGCTGTTGGATTTTGTAATATAAGGCTGTGCAAAAGCAATGATAATGGCTGCAAGCAACAATAATCTTGTAATTAGGGTAAGCCATTTTTTAATTTGGGAACTTTTGCGGGTTTGCAGCGTCACATTCTTCAAAAACTGCACATTGGTAAAAGGCACTTTTTCAAAACGTCTTAATTGAAACAAATGGACAATTATAGGGATGATAAGTAGGAATAGTGCGTAAAGAAGTTCCGGGTATTTAAACTGCATTCGTGTTGATTAAATGTACAAGTATTCAAATATAGAAAATGATAGAGGATTATGCTCTTTGGCTTTTAAGAATTTTAACAAAAGAAATAGTAATCCTCTATGGGCTTCATATCTAATGATTGTAAGTGTTGTGTGATTTTGGTTTGCTCATCAGGATTGGCAACGGTGATGATGCATTGTGGTTGCTTAAAAGTCTTTAAATACTCAAAACTGTGGAGTTCCAAGCCGTAAATATGCTTTCCAATTTTCTTTTCGTTATTACACAACCATGTAAAGGGAATTCTATTTGCTATCAGTCTTCGGGCAACCATTTTTCCTTTATGTCCAGCTCCCCAAAGTGCTAGAGGCCTTTTGTTGTCGTAATCCAGTTTGAGGAAATAACGAATTTTTAAAGGAATAAAATGGTTTTTGGAGTAGTGTTCGTCTGTTCTGGAAGCTCTATCGGGGTAATCGCGCCATTGATGCAATACTGTATTGCTAGGGATGCATTTCAATTGCCCTTTATAAAATCTAAAGGCTAAGTCGTAATCCTCAGGATAACGGTTCGGCCTAAAAGCTTTGCAGGCCTCCAAATCAGTCCTGTAAACCATCCAGCAAGGAGAGGGGATGGCACACTCTTTATAGATTTCCTTAAAATTATCGCCTTTCATGGTAAGCTTGTTGAGCCAAGTTTCGTAGCGTTGAAATCCATTGCCTAAGTGTCCAGAATTGGAAAAATATTGAACCAGCCCCAAAGCAATATGGCCTTTTCCATGTATTTTAAGATCGTGAAGCATGAATTGTAATTTATCAGGACTCATGATATCGTCACTGTCCATTCGAGTAATAAATACTCCCTTACTTTCGTTAAAGGCTAGGCGAAGTGCCGAAATGATTCCTGTTCCATTGTTTTTGAAAAGTTTAATCCGCGGGTCTTTTTCAGCATAGGAATTGACGATTTCGTAACTATTGTCGGTAGAATTGTCATCTACTATAATTAGTTCCCAAAACGTATGTGTTTGGCTTTGAATAGACTTGATACAGGCGGGTAAAAAATCGGCTGTATTTTTAAATGGTGTTAACACACTTACGAGAGCTTGTTGCATGGTACTAAGGTACATACAAAAATATTTTAACAAAACCTTTACTGAAAAAACGCATCCGATTGCGTAAATTTGCCCCTCGTTTTAAAAAAATGAGCTTATGAAGAGAGTAATGGCCCTAATAGGGTTTGGAATGATGATGTTATCCTGTGGTTCCTCCCCAAGAACTTCTAATGAATTAGCAGTTTCAAACCCAATTGAATCCTCCATGGACTTAACCGCTGTTGTGAATGATAAGGTGCCCGTAACCATTAATCCGGGTCGTTTTACCCAAGATACCGTAACCTACAGATTGCCTCGCGTAGTACAAGGGACTTACGATATCAGTGATTTTGGTGCCTTTGTTGATGATTTTAAAGCCTTGGATTATGATGGTAAGGCACTTCCCGTAGAAAAAGTTGACAAAAACACTTGGGTAATCACCAATGCTACCCAATTGGATAAATTGACGTATTGGGTAAACGACTCCTTTGATGTTGAAAGCAATCCAAGCTATCCTAATTTGTTTTCTCCAGGAGGAACCAATATCGAGCCTAACAACTATGTGTTGAATCTTCATGGATTTATAGGGTATTTCGATAGCTTGAAAAACAGCCAGTATACATTGGACGTAGTGTCTCCTGCTAATTTTGAAAGAACTTCAGCCTTACAAAAGGTTGCGGAAAGTGCTAGTGCCAATGGCGAAAAAATGACAACGAGCTATTTTGCACCACGTTATTTTGATATAACCGACAATCCAATGATGTATGGGAAATTGGATGTTGAAGAGTTTATGGTTGGGGATATCAAGATTGTATTGAGCGTGTATTCTCCAAACAAAAAGCACACTGCTGAAAGTTTAAAAGAAACCATGTATAAAATGATGGAAGCCCAGAAAAACTATTTGGGATCTATCAACAGTACGCCTAGATATGATATTTACCTGTATTTATCTGATGGTAGTGCTAAAGCTCCAAAAGGATTTGGTGCCTTAGAACACCATACGTCTACAGTGGTTGTTTTAAGAGAATGGGACTCTAAAGAATCTCTTGCGCAATCTATGGTAGATGTGGTATCTCACGAGTTTTTCCACATCGTGACGCCACTTACAGTGCATTCTGAAGACATTCATTATTTCGATTATAACAATCCAACATTCTCCAAGCATTTATGGATGTATGAAGGTGTAACGGAATACTTTGCGCAACATTTCCAGGTGTATGAAGGTTTGGTGACGCCAAGGGAGTTTTTTGGTACCATGGATAAAAAGATCGATCACGCCAGCTATTTTAATGATGCTTTAAGTTTTACGGAAATGAGCGAAAACATCACGGAAGAGCCTTATGCTTACAATTATGTAAACGTATATCAAAAAGGAGCCTTGATTGGAATGTGTTTGGATATTTTAATGAGGGAGGAAAGTGACGGGACACGAAGTATGTTGTCTTTAATCAAAGAGTTGTCTTCAAAATATGGAAAGGACAAACCTTTTGAGGATGATAGCATCATTGATGAAATTTCAAATATGACCTATCCGTCGGTGGCAGCTTTTTTGCAAAACCATGTAGTGGGTAGCGAGCCAATCAATTATGATGAGTTTTTTGAAAAAGTTGGTTTATATTATGAAGAAACAAAAGTATCAACCAATTATGTACAGGCTGCAAACGGTTTGGTGATGGACAGAAATAAGGAAACCGAAGAAATGTTCTTTACTGATAATGTAGAAGATAATTCTTTCTGGAAGGAGCAAGGAGTACAGCCAGAAGACAAGTTGGTTGGCATTAATGGCTTCAATATTTCCGATATGAATATCAAATTTGTGGTAAGCCAGATTTTTGCTTGGGAAACTGGTAAGGAAGTAGATGTTACTTTGGATAGAAATGGAGAAACAATTGAAATCAAAACAACACTGACTCCTGCATTTACCACAAGTAGAACTTTGGTTGAAAATCCAAACGCTACTAAAAAGCAGATTGCTTTAAGAAATGCATGGTTGAATCAAAGCGAGAATATGTAAAAGCTAAATAGTTATAAATGAAAAGAGCCCGATTTATTTCGGGCTCTTTTTTTTGTTTAAGGAAAACGTTTCTTAGTATTTGGCAGCTTTTCCGTTGGAAAGGGAAGCCTTTATAAAGGTTCTAAGATCTTCGTTGGCTGTATTTAAGTCTTCCTGTCTTAAATACATCATATGTCCGCTTCTGTAGCCTTTAAAACTAAAACGGTCTTTCATTTTGCCACTCGGATCAATTTGCCACATGGTATATTTAGCGTTGAAATAGGTAGTGGCGCCATCATAATATCCAGATTGGAAAAACACTTTCAAATAAGGATTTTGGGCCATGGCCATTCTTAAGCCTTCGCGAGTGTTGTCGTTTTGGCGGTCCCAAGGATGTACATTGGCCAACATGTGATAAGGCACATCGGTTTCAAATTTCAATTCATTTTTAATGTACATGTTGATTGGAGGTGTGAAGGAATGTAACCAAGAATCCAATTCAGGGTTATAGCTTGGGCTATCAGCCGCATCGTCGTAATCAATCCCTAAGTATCTGGAATCCAGTCTTCCAATAATCATGCCTTTATCTCTTAATAATTCTTTCCAAAAGAAGCTTGATGGCACTCTTAAATTATTTTTTAGGATGATATCCTCGCTAAGCCCTGAATAACTGGCCAATTGTTTGGCAATAGCTGCTTTTTCTTCTGCAGAAACAAAACCTCCTCTTGAAATGGCAGGCAAATAGGTGTTGATGGCAAAATTTTCAGCTTCAGGAAGGATGTCTTCAAGATCTTTGCTTTGCAAATGGGAAGGCAACATTTTGTGGTACCATGCTGTTGCAGTGTAATAGGGTACATGAACCGCATCCGATATTGGATTTCCAGAGGTCAATACTTTGTAATCGGCAGGGGAAACCATAATCACACCGTTTAAATACATGTTTTGTGCATTCTGTAATTCATGCGATAATCCCATCACACGCGTACCGCCATAGCTTTCACCAACTATGTATTTAGGCGATTGCCAGCGGTTGTGTCTGGTTACAAAGGTGTTCATCCAAGACGCCAAATATTTGATATCAGCATTAATTCCGAAGAACAGGTTGTTGTCTGGCAGTTTTCCTTCTTTGTTAGCGATACTTCTAGAATACCCCGTGTTTACAGGGTCCACAAAGACAATATCAGCCACATCAATGATGGAATAAGGGTTATCCCTAACGCCGTATGGTTGCAAAGGGTAGCCTTCTTCGTCAATATTCAACATTTTTGGTCCGGTATAGGCAATGTGCATCCAAACTGAAGCAGAACCAGGTCCTCCATTAAACGAAAAAATAATCGGGCGGTTATCGTCCTTAATGTTTTTGCGTTTGTAGTAGGTAAAAGAAAGGGAGGCTACCAATTCTCCTTTGTCGTCCCAAACCGGCTGCATTCCAAAGGTGGCATCATAATCAATTTTTTGTCCTTTAACCTCAATAGAATGTGCTGTCGTGATTAACGTGTCCGAAGGAATTGTTCGGTTTTGTGAAAATCCGCTAATTGCAGAGAGTAAGAATAGTGTTAGTAATTTGAGTTTCATTATGTAATGTTTAATAAATATGGTTAAAGATAGGTCTTCTTTTTAGAATTTTTCAAAAACCCCTAATCCAAATAATGCGTAGTCATATTTTACCGGATCTGTGGGATCCATGGAGCGCAATGCGGCATCCAATTCAGCCAAAGCCTTACCGTCATTTTGAGTTCTTTTTAGGATGCCTAATTTTCTTGCCACGTTGCCGGAATGCACGTCCAATGGGCAGGAGAGCTGAGCGGGGGATAAGGATTTCCAGATACCAAAATCTACGCCAGCATTGTCATTTCTCACCATCCAACGCAAATACATATTGATGCGTTTGGCTGCCGAATTTTTCAAGGGGTCACTGATGTGTTTTTTGGTGCGCGGCAGATGCTCAATTTCAAAAAAGACATTTTTAAATTGATGGATGGCATTTTGCATACTTGTTGGAGAAGCGTGTTTATGGAACAGGTTTTCCAATCCTTCGTGCTTTTGGTAAATATGTTGTAAAGCCTTGATAAACGTGATAAGATCTATGCCGTTGAAAGTTCGGTGGACAAAGGAATTTAATGGTTCCAAATCTTGCTCTTGGTGATTCATTACAAAATCATAAGGTGCATTTTCCAAGAACGCCATAATTTTTTTAGCATTATTGATAATGCTTTTTCTATTGCCCCAAGCAATGGTTGCTGTCAGAAACCCTGCTATTTCAATGTCTTCTTTTAAGGAAAAACTATGCGGAATTTGAATTGGATCGCTTTCAATGAACTTAGGATTGTTATAAAGGATGGTCTTTTCATTGAGGAACTCTGTAAGTTCTTCAGGGGTAAGCTGCTGCATTTTATTTGTTTGTTTTGAACTTTTTTGTGGATTGAAACATTATTTTGCTGTCGCAATATTAATACATTTGCAAGTGTTTTGATAGCTGATTAAAAAAGCTATCTTTATATACATATTGAATATATGAATACACTTTTACCTTTTATATTAACTGTTTTTACGGGCTTTTTTGCAATTATGAATCCCATTGCAAATGTACCCATTTTTTCATCTTTGGTACAGGATGCCGATGAAGCTACCAAAAAGAAAATCAGTAAAAATGCAACCATTATCGCCTTTCTTATTGTGGTGGTGTTTGTGGTATTGGGTAAGTTTATTTTTGAATTGTTCGGCATTACCATTCCTGCCTTTAAGATTACAGGGGGTATTTTGATATTTTTTGTTGGGTTTGAAATGCTTCAGTCCAAAAAATCGAGTGTGAAGCACTTAAAGGAAAATGCGGTAATCGATGAGAACATTGCGGTGTCTCCTTTGGCCATCCCAATTCTTTCAGGGCCAGGAACTATTGTAACAGCCATGAACTTCGTGTCTAAAGGCGATTTCACCGAAATAGCCATTGTAATTGTGGTGTTTGGAGTGATCTGTTATCTAACCTACCTAGCCTTTAACATTAGCGACTTTATTGTTAGAAAATTGGGTAATAACGTTATTACAGTAATCAGTAAAATAATGGGATTAATCATTGCCATTATAGGTACAAGCATGATCATTCAAGGGATTAAAGTAGCGTTTGAAATTTAGATTATCCCACAATATTTCCATCCACCATCGTTAATTTTCTGTCCGCCATATTGGCCAAGTCTTCGTTGTGGGTTACAATGACAAAAGTTTGTCCAAATTCGTCACGAAGCCTAAAGAACAATTTGTGAAGGTTTTCGGCAGATTCACTGTCTAAATTTCCTGAAGGTTCATCTGCAAAAATCAAGTCTGGGTTGTTTACTAAAGCTCTGGCTACGGCTACACGTTGTTGCTCGCCGCCGGAAAGTTCACTAGGTTTGTGATTGTAACGTTCACTCAGTCCTAGAAAATCCAACAACTCTTTAGCGCGTTTTTCGGCTTGTGGTTTTGGGGTGTTTTTGATAAAAGCAGGAAGACACACATTTTCTAAAGCAGTAAATTCAGGGAGCAATTGATGAAACTGAAAAATGAAACCGATATGTTCATTTCTGAATTTAGCCAAAGCTTTATCATTCAGCTTCAAAATATCCGTGCCATTAATCAGTAGGCTATTGGTATCTTTTTGTGACGCCTTGTCCAAAGTTCCCAAAATCTGTAGTAACGTGGTTTTTCCGGCGCCTGAAGCACCCACAATGGATACAATCTCGCTTTTGGAAATTGAGAGGTCTACACCCTTTAAAACATGTAAGTTATTGTAATATTTATGGATGTTTTTCGCCTCTATCATATTGTTGTGAATCATAGCGTGAAAATACTATTTTAAGGTGTGATGCACAATTAGAAATTCATATAAAAAGGAGGGGAGCTGATGTATTATAAAAATAGAGGTGTTTAAATGAGTTAAAGCTATTGTGGTTGAATGGTTTAACTCGGTAAATTTGTTTATTTTTAAGGAAGCAAACTTATTATTAACATCATGCCTTACGAAAAATTTGAAGAGTACAACATCCAAATTACCGATGATATTAAAGCTAGGTACAATGGGATAATTGAAGAATTGGGGGAGGATGTTACAAGGGATGGCCTATTGAAAACACCTGAACGCGCAGCAAAGGCCATGTTGTATTTAACCCAAGGCTACTCTCAAGATGCCGCAGAAATTCTGAAAAGCGCCATGTTTAAGGAATCTTACAACGAAATGGTTATTGTTAAGGATATTGAATTGTATTCCTTATGCGAACATCATATTTTACCGTTTTTTGGGAAGGCGCATGTAGCTTATATTCCAAATGGCTATATCGTCGGGCTGAGTAAAATTCCTAGGATTGTGGATGTGTTTGCGAGACGACTTCAGGTGCAAGAGCGCCTAACAGAGCAAATATTGGACTGTATTAACGATACTCTAAAGCCTCAAGGGGTGGCAGTGGTTATTGAAGCGTCCCATATGTGTATGATGATGCGTGGGGTGCAAAAGCAAAATTCGGTGACAACTACTTCTGGATTTCGGGGGCAGTTTGAAAAAATAGAAACCCGGAATGAGTTTTTGAAGCTTATAAGTGAAAAATTGTCATAGTTTTATTTTGGTATACTTCTTGCCTTCAGAAGATTAAAATTTTAAAATGAAATATAAAAGTAATAGACCCTATGGTAAGTTGGTCCTTAGTGTGCTTTTGGATGCTATGGGATATGTAAGTTTTGCCATTCCTGGGATTGGTGAATTTTCAGATATCATTTGGGCACCAGTTTCTGCTTGGATCATGACAAAAATGTATAAGGGCCAAAAAGGGAAGATTGCCGCAGGGATTGCCTTTGTAGAAGAGGCTATGCCTGGCTTGGATGTTATTCCAACCTTTACCATCATGTGGTTGTATAGCTATGTTTTTAGCAAGAAAAAGGAAACCATTATCGAAGTTTAATAAATGAAAAGAGCGGCTTAAATAGCCGCTCTTTTTTTTTCAAACTATATGATATTTATTCAACTGAAATATTGAATGAAGTTTGGATATCTGTTTCTCCTCCTGCATTTGCAATATCTCCATCGCTAACACCTGTAGCATCCTTGTTTGGCTCGTGCCTTAAGGTGATGGTTAATGCACCGTCCAAAGTAGTTGAAGTTTCAACAGTTTGGAATGTAAATTCTACTCCAATAGGATTTCCGTCTGCATCGGAATCATTATAAGAAAATGTTCCCAAATCATTGGTAGTAGCATAGAATATTTGATGCTCATCACCTTCTTCTTGTACTTCTTCCGTGATGTCCTCCGCTGGAGAATCTAATTCATTCAAAAATTCAACAGAGCCATTGTAAGTGGTGTTGCTTGCAAATGGTCCTGAAACAGTTATGACTGGAGCATTTGGTCCATCTCCATCTAAATCCTGAGTTTTCAAAACAACACTGGTGCCGCCTCCTACAGGTACAAATGTAGCTGTTAGGGTAGTGATCACTTCCTCTTCATTTACTGGAGCAGGGGTATCATCGTCACTAGAGCAAGAGGTTACAAAAGGAGCAACAAATAATAATGGTAGAAATTTTAAAATAGTTTTCATAATTTTTTTGATTTAATAATTAAACTTTAATTGAACAGTTATATTCCTTCCAGTATCATCAGCAAAATACCTTAGTCTGTTCAAATATTCCCTGTAAGAGGTGTCAAATATGTTTTCTACAGCAGCCATCACATTTAATGACATTTTATTTGAAATGTCGAAAGTGGCATCTGCAGAAAGGTTAAATAAATTGTAAGCGGCAGGCGGTGTGCTAATATCAACGAGCACGTAACTATCGCTAGAGGCAATGTAAGTTTCAAAGTTATAATCTGGATACCTGTTTTGTTTTGCAACAAATTCATGATTTAGAGCAACGTTTAAATCTTTCCAATTGGCCTTTGAATACGAAAGAGTATTGCTCAACCTAAAGGAAGGCATATCAATTACAGGTAAATCATTTTCGGTATCCTGCCCATAGACATAAGAAGATTTATTGTTGAAATTCCAATTATTGGACAACAATACATCAAAACTAGCATCGATACCCGTTAGGATGGCATTGGTTTGAAAATACTCCCACACAGGAAAGGTACCGCGTATGGTAGCTTCAGTGCCTGTAGGTTTGATATAGATGAAATCATTAATGTGATTAAAGTACGTTTCGAGGTTCATTACAATTCTCTTAGTGTTTAACCTGTAACTTAACCCCAATCTATTGGAAATTTCTTTGTTGATCCTTAAATCTCCCAACTCAATCCTTGCTGCTGAGTGGTGCAAACCGTCGCTAAACAATTCCGATGGGTTTGGTGGGCGTGACGAAAGGCTGTAGTTGAATGACAACTCATTTTTTTCATTATGGTTGTATAATAAGCCTGTAGATACGGAGATGTTGTGAAATGAAAACTTGGGATTTGTTAAAAGTTGCGTTCCCAAATCATCTATTACAATATCGCTAAAATCTTCGTCATAACCGCGCTCTTCCCATCTACTCGTTTTATAGTACTTTTTGGCATCAATATGGTTGTAATCGTATCTAACACCTAAGTCTCCAGATAGTTTGTCGCTAAAATATGACTTAACTATACCATAAATACCAAAGTCAAGCTTCTGATAGTCTGGGATAAGTCGCCTAACGCCTGTGTCTGGATTGGCAAAGTTGTCCTGAAACCTTCCTGAAACACCAAAATCCATGATGTATCCTTCTAAGTTGTCGATCTTGGTATCTACTCTTAAACTGTGAGTTTGAAGGTTTAAGTCTACAGCAGGTTTGTTCTTATCGCTACCAACCCTTTTGTCGTATTCAAAACGTTGGTTGTTTTGATAATCGTACTGAAAATTCACCTTTCCAAACGATTTAAAGCGTTTAAATCCAGTGGCCTTTAACAAAGTATGATTGACATCTTGTTTTGGTGCTTTTATGCTATAACTGAAATCCTCATTTACATAAGGCTCATTGCTATTGATGGCATTTACCAAATCCTCAGTATTTCCAATATGGGAAGCGCTTAGGATGCCAATTTCATTATCGATATGGCTTAGATATACTTCAAAACCTTTTTCAAAGCTTTTAAAACCACCCTGCAAACTTGCCGAGAAACTTTTAGAGCCTGTGTTGTTCAAATAGTAATCTGGAGCTTTTAGATCGCCATTTTGCTTGTATCCCAAAACGCCATTTGCGTACCAGCCAGACTCAAAGGTTTTATGGAGTGAAGAACTGATGTTATACCCCAGTCCATTACTTTGAAACCCGGTGATAGTTTTACCAAAAAGCGAATCTACCAAATGCGGATGCTTAGGTTCCAAAATCACAACACCACCAATGGCATCACCTCCATAGGCCAAGGTGCCAGCTCCCTTAATCACAGAAATATTATCAGCTGCGTTGACATCAATATTGGGAGCGTGTTCAATGCCCCAATCTTGGTCTTCCATTCTAACGTTGTTATTTACTACAAGAACGCGGCTACTGTGAAGCCCATTAATAACAGGTTTTACTATTTTACTACCTGTAGTAATTGAGGTCACGCCGCTAACCTGTTTAATGACATCGCCTAAACTTGCCGAACTATAATCATCAATTACATCTGTTTTTATGATGGTTTCTTGGGCTGCCGTGGTTTTCTTTTTCACTTCAGCGCCTTTTACGACAATGGTTTCCAGTTCTTCAACATGATGTTCTAGATAGATGGTTCTTTCTAAATTTTCTGTCAAATTGATCTCAATGGTTTTTGTTTCGCATGATAAATGGGAAAAGGTGACTTTGAGAGGGCCTTTGCATAGATTTTTCAGAATAAATTTTCCATCCAAATCAGTTGTCGTGTAAATATCTAGGGATTCAACATGTACCGTTGCATCTATAATAGGCTCACCATTGTGGAAGTCCACAATTTTACCTGAAAAGATAATATTACAATTTTGACCATTAACCAATAGCCCTAAAAGGGAGGCTATGGCAGTAATAAAAATATGTTTCATATTCTTTTTCATAACTAACCACACATTATAGGTTTCTATAATGTGTCACTTATAAAGTTTACTAAGTAGTAAAACCAGACTTCGGGCAAAGTTTGGCTGAATTAGGCTAGTTCAGGAGGACCACGTAACGAAAAAGATAATTGCTGATGATTGTATTTAAAGTTGTATAACCCAACTGTGGTTTCCTTTGCAGGAATAATTTTTGGAATTACAAAATCGAAGCTTGTAAGAACAAAAGTGTTGTTTATTTTGAACTGGTAAAAGCTACAGTCTTGGTCTAAACTGTGAAGGTGTGTTTGGCTTTCCCCATTACAAACTTCGTGGTGGTGATGGGTGAAAACGTGAGTTAACTTGGTAATATAAGGAAGCAACAATGCAACCACTACAAGAGCAGAGGCTAGTTTAAAAACGGTATGTTGTTGCTTTTTGCGTTGCATTTGTTAAAGCTCTAATCTACAAACTTTCCCAGTCCAAATCTGCGAAGCATTTTCTTTTCGAATTCCCAAAAGAATTGAAATTGCCCCAGTAACCAACCAAAGGTTACCAAGAGTATTTGGTAGAAAATGAGGCCAATGATAATGAATAATACCCAATACAGCGCAGGATTTAAGTTTTCTTTAGTAATTCCTGCCCATGCAATCAAGGGTCTTCCCACAAAAACAGAAGAAGATCCCGTTATGGCAAACACAATAAAAATACGGATCATTTCCCATTTATATGTCACTACCCATTTATGCTCCAATTTTTTGAAAATCCACAACGTAAGTTTTATGAGTGCATAAAAAATCACTAAGGTTACAGGGGTAATATAGAGTAGTGTAGGGCTTTCAAAAAAAAGGTTTGCTAATTTATAACTGCTGTAGAGTAGGGCAATAAGTCCGAAAAGGGGAAATATTAATTGCCAATTGCGCTGTATTTCCCATTTTGTTTTGAATTTTTTCATAGACAAAAATAATCTGCGCAAATATACTTTAAATTCTAGGAATAAAGCCTGTTAATTGTTGCCGGTAAGTCAATTGAAAGTAAATGAAATAATTGTAGAGTTTATAGTTTACCTCGTAGCCATAATCAATATTGGAATCATAGTTTATTTGCATGCCATATAAATTGGGATCATAAACTTGAGGCTGGAGCACTCTTTGGTTCCAGGCAACCACGTATTGGTAGTTTCTACTTTCCATAAACTGTTGGGAATAGTAGCCTTCAGGTCTTGCTGTGCTTCTTAGCCATGTGCTGAATCCCGGATCAAAAATGATGATTTCATATTCCAATTCGTCATTGGCAATCCTAACTGTGTCGGTTTCCGATATTTTTGCGTCGTCAGTAGTGCTGGCCACTTTTTGAGTACTGTGGCAGCTGTAGAACAGAATAACGAACAATATTGCAGAAACGAAGGTTTTCATGACTTGAATTTCTATTAAAGATACGAAAAATGCCTGTAATTACCTTACAAGTCCTTTTGCAGTAAAAAGGCCAAGAGATTGTCTTGGCCTGTAGAATTTAAAAGAAAGGTGGTTAGGTGTTTCCTTTCAGAATGTCTCCAAGCATTCCACCTAAGCCTCCCTTTGTTTTGTTGTTTCCTAAAACCATACCGGCAATGTCGTCTATAGCACTGCCATCTCCATCGGCATCTAAAATGGAGGTTAAGAAATCCTGTTGTTTATGTGCTGAACTTCCTCCCAGCAAGCCTCCAAGCATGTCTGAAAGGTCTGAGGAGCCCGAAACATTGCTTTGTCTGGATTGTTTTGCTAAATACCCCATAAGGATAGGAGCGGCAACCTTTAGGATATTGGCTATGGTACTAGTATCAATTCCCGATTGGCGCCCTAACACATTAGTGACATTTTGTTGCTTGTTACCTAATACGTGGCCTAAAATCTTTTCGCCATCTGTTAGAACATTTTGGTCTACACCGCCCTTAAACAATCCTTCCAAATCATCTAAAAGTCCTGTGTCATGATGGTTATTTAAGGCGTTTAAAAGTCCTTCGGCACCTTGTGGTGATTGTGCGTTGTTTTTCATGGCTTGAGTCATTAAGGGTAGTGCCATGGTGAGAATGTCCTTTGTTTTGTCATGCGGTTGATTGGTTTGTTGGGACACTCCGTTAATGATGGATTTGCCTAAATCCGTATTGAATAAATCTAAAATTCCGTCCATTGTAATGTGCTTTTGATTGAGACTATAATGTACGAAAAAAAGCCTGTAAAAAATTGATTTACAGGCTTTTGTTAGTAAGTTTTAGATTTGTAAAACCTTATCCTCTAAGGAGTTGTATTATTTGGGAAGCCAATTCGGTTCCAATTCTATCTTGAGCTTCATTGGTCGCTGCTCCTGTATGAGGCGTTAGCGATAGGGAAGGGTTCATAAGTAATTGAATTTCCGGTTTTGGTTCGTTTTCAAAAACGTCTAGAGCGGCTCTTGCAACTTTTCCGGTACCAATGGCTTCTACAAGGGCAACCTCATCGATAACGCCACCACGAGCAGCATTTACCAAAATCACGCCGTCCTTCATTTCATCAAATTCCTTTTTACCAATCACATACTCTTTTTGAGCAGGGACGTGTAGGGTAATAAAGTCTGATTGCTTTAAAACATCATCTTTTGAAATGGTATTGATTTCAAAATTCAATTTTTGACCATCAAAGAAATCTAGTTCCAGGTTTACGGTTTCCATAAATGGATCGTAGGCAACCACTTTCATTCCTAAGCCAATAGCAACTTTAGCGGTAGCTTGCCCGATTCTTCCAAATCCTAGAATTCCGATAGTTTTACCTTTTAATTCAATTCCTTTGGAATAGCTTTTCTTCAAATCCTTGAAACGCGTATCTCCATCAAGTGGCATATCACGATTGGAATTGTGTAAAAAACGCGCCAAACCTAACAAATGGGCAAATACCAATTCTGCCACAGAGTGAGAGGAAGCTGCAGGTGTATTGATTACGTGGATATCTTTACTGCGAGCATAGTCTACATCGATATTGTCCATACCAACACCGCCACGGCCAATGATTTTTATACTTGGACAGGCATCTATGATATCCTGTCTTACTTTTGTAGCGCTTCTAACCAGCAATACATCTACTTCATTCTCATTGATGTAATTGATCAATTGTTCTTGTGCAACGGTAGTGGTGCTTACCTCGAAACCGGCCTTTTCCAAGGCTTCAATTCCACTTTTAGAAATTCCGTCGTTAGCTAATACTTTCATGTTCTTATTTTAAAATATTAAAGCTTATGTTTTACAGTTACAACCTATGTTGGTTGCTTCAAATTATATCTTGATTTATTGGTGAAGTTTTAAGCTTTGCGCTCAAGTTCACTCATTACTTCAACAAGGGTGGCAACACTCTCCAAAGAAAGTGCGTTGTACATAGAGGCTCTGTAGCCGCCTACACTTCGGTGACCATTAAGCCCGTTAATGCCTGCGTCCTTCACCATGGTGTCAAAAGTTTCCTTTAAATCTTCATTTGTAAGGTTAAAGGTGGCGTTCATGATAGAACGGTCACTGTTGCTGGCGAAACCTTTGAACAATGGGTTTAAATCTATTTCAGAATAAATAAGCTGTGCTTTTTTCTCGTTTATCTTTTCAATTTCTGAAATGCCTCCAAGATTTTTAAGCCATTCCAATGTCAACATAGAGGTGTATACCGCAAATACAGGAGGCGTATTGTACATACTGCTTTTGTCGATATGTTGCTTGTAGTCCATCATGGAAGGAATTTTACGGGATACTTTCCCTAAAATATCTTCCTTAACAACTACCAAAGTGGTTCCCGCAGGTCCCATGTTTTTTTGTGCACCGGCATAAATTAAATCGAATTTGCTAAAATCCAATGTGCGAGAGAAAATATCACTACTCATGTCGCAAACCATCGGTATCGGACAGTCTGGAAATTCCTTTATCTGTGTTCCGAAAATGGTATTGTTTGATGTGCAATGGAAATAATCGTAATCTGTCGGGATATCGTATCCTTTCGGGATATAATTATAGTTAGCATCTTTAGAAGACGCTACTTCATAGATGTCATCGTAAATTTTAGCCTCTTTGATAGCTTTGTCCGCCCAAGTCCCCGTGTTAAGGTAACCGGCACGCTTTTCAAGTAAGTTTAAAGCTACCATTAAAAACTGTGTACTGGCGCCACCTTGCAAAAACAATGCTTTGTATCCTTTGCCTTCAAGACCTAAAAGCTCCAATGCTAAAGCTCTGGCATTCTCCATGACATCAACAAAGGCTTTGCTGCGGTGGGATATTTCAATAAGTGACAGGCCGTTATCAAAATCCAATAGCGCTTCAGATGCTTTTTGGATCACTTCACGCGGCAATACGCATGGCCCTGCACTAAAATTGTGTCTTTTCATTTTTGAATATAATTATAATTGTGTTTGTTAGAATGTGTGATCGACAATGTAGTTTTTATAAGTTGTTTGATAGATTTTTGTCCTAAAAACAGTTTTATTGATTAATTTGTTTGTGTTGACCGCAAAGTTGATAAATTATATTAAAAAAGGCGTTAATAAATTAATAATTTATCAGCTAAATCGTTAGCAAAAATTCAATAGTATCTACGTTATCGGCATAATCCCAAAGTTGCGGGTTTTGAGTTTGTCCGAAAGGGATTTCATTGCCGGTAACATTTTTAGAAACAATACATTGAATGTCTTCTTTGTCGTTTTCTAATTTGTTTTTTAAGTCTTCAATGGAATCATAATATTCGTAAAAAACCGTCGCTATTGGTGAGCTATAATTTGGGTCTTCCTTGATCATCAAAAAGCCGTTTTCCAAAATGTCAAATTCACTCATTAAATACACCGCTTTGTTATAATCGTAGTTGTTGGCGTATTTAGCTTCATTAATAATAGGATTCCAATCATACATAGCTTGAAAGAAGTGATTGAAATCATAGTCTTTAGGAATGAATATTTTGGAAACATTTCTACAGCCCAATCCGTAATATCTGAATATGTCATTGGACAGCTCTTTAAGTTCTTCTTCGGTTTCGTTTCCTGTTAGAACTGCTACGGAATTGCGGTTTTTTCTAATAATGGAAGGTTTGCCCTTGAAGTAGTATTCAAAATAGCGCGCTGTGTTGTCGCTACCGGTGGCAATTACAGCATCAAAATTCTCTAGTTTTTCTTCCGTAAAACTTATTTTTCCTTTGAAACCAGGTTCAACAAATTCTAAATATTTGGCCAAAAAGGGTAGTAGCTGCTTATCGTTGCTGGATTGCTTTACCATAACATCGTGACCAGAAATAAGCACTGAAACAAAGTCATGAAATCCTACCAAAGGAATGTTTCCAGCCATAATAATGGCTACTTTTTTAGGGGATTCATTGTTAAAGTGATACTTTAAGAGCCACTTTTCAATATTGTTTTTTGTCAGCGATTTAGACCATCCATTAAGCGCGTAAACAATATTCTCTTTTGTGAACCAGCCATTGTGTTCATTGGCCAAATTAATTTGATGTTTAAAGCCGTCAAAGAATAGGTCGTTATGAGGAATATGTTCCTTTTTTATAAAATTATCTTGTGCAAACTGACTTAAAAAATCACCTAATTTTACGAATGCATCAATTCTTTGTGGTAAATTCATTCTGTGTTTGGTTATGAATGGTTTTGGCTTTATTTTTGTACAAAGTTAGAAAATTTAAACGCTGAAATAGAAAAAATGCTATGGCAATAATTATAACAGATGAATGCATAAATTGTGGAGCCTGTGAACCGGAATGCCCTAATACAGCTATATATGAAGGTGCCGATGATTGGAGGTACAATGATGGAACCAGTTTGAGTGGGGATGTTATTTTACCAGACGGTAAATCGGTGAATGCTGATGAGGCACAGGAACCATTAAGTGATGAAATATATTATATAGTTCCTGATAAATGTACCGAGTGCAAAGGATTTCATGAAGAACCTCAATGTGCTGCGGTATGTCCGGTGGATTGTTGTGTTCCAGATGACGATCACGTGGAAACAGAAGATGAATTGTTAGGAAAACAACGCTTTATGCACCCTGAAGATTAATTCAGAGGCAATTTTTACAACACATCATTAAATCCTGAGTAAACACTCGGGATTTTTTGTTTAAAACATCGTATAAATGGTTAACTTTGCCACCGCATTTCCACGGCGGTGGAACATAACGTAATGAACTAATACTAAAATATGAAAGCAGGAATTGTAGGATTGCCTAATGTGGGTAAATCAACCTTATTCAATTGTTTGTCCAATGCTAAGGCGCAAAGTGCAAACTTTCCATTTTGTACCATAGAACCTAATGTTGGGGTGGTAAACGTGCCAGATCCTAGATTGCAAAAATTGGAGGAATTAGTAAAGCCTGAGCGCGTATTGCCAGCAACGGTAGAGATTGTGGATATTGCAGGTTTGGTAAAAGGAGCTAGTAAAGGTGAAGGTTTAGGGAATCAATTCTTGGCAAATATTCGTGAAACTGACGCGATTCTTCATGTTTTGCGTTGTTTTGAGAACGACAACATTGTGCACGTAGATGGTAATGTAAACCCGATTAGAGATAAAGAAACCATCGATATGGAGTTGCAGTTGAAAGACTTGGAGACCGTTGATAAAAAGCTGGAAAAAGTTAAGCGAGCTGCTAAAACCGGGAACAAAGAAGCTCAAAAAGAGGAAGCTGTTCTGTTGACTATCAAAAATGGTTTAGAAGCAGGTATTTCTGTAAGAGCTTTGGAGTTTAGCGAGGATGATTACAATGATTTTGTAAAGCCTTCCCAATTCATTACAGACAAGCCAGTAATGTACGTTTGTAATGTAGATGAAGGATCTGCAGTATCTGGAAATGAGTATGTAGAGCAAGTTCGCGAAGCTGTTAAGGATGAAAATGCTGAAGTTTTGGTGTTGGCAGTTGCTACAGAAGCAGATATTAATGAATTAGACGATTATGAAGAGCGTCAAATGTTTTTACAGGATGTTGGCTTGGAGGAGCCAGGGTCTTCAAAATTGATCCGTTCGGCTTACAAATTATTGAACCAACAAACTTATTTCACTGCAGGTGTGAAGGAAGTGAGAGCTTGGACTGTAGATATAGGAGCGACAGCGCCTCAAGCAGCAGGAGTAATCCATACCGATTTTGAAAAAGGTTTCATTAGAGCTGAAGTAATCGGCTATGAAGATTATGTGAACTTCGGTAGTGAAGCAAAAGTAAAAGAAGCTGGAAAAATGCGTGTGGAAGGAAAGAATTATATTGTGAAGGATGGGGACGTTATGCATTTCTTATTTAACGTATAAAACTACTTTTCTTACAAATCTAAAAGCCAATATCCTATGGGATGTTGGCTTTTTTATGTGTAATTTGTATCCGTTTATTTCGGATTTTTGTGCCGAAATATTATATTAGCATCTAACTCAAAAAAATAATTGCATAGGCTTGTTATATGATTGAACAAACCAATTACACCGAAGACAATATTCGCTCACTCGATTGGAAAGAACACATCAGGATGCGTCCTGGGATGTATATCGGGAAGCTTGGTGACGGTTCTTCACCAGATGATGGTATTTATATCCTATTGAAGGAAGTTTTGGACAACTCTATTGATGAGTATGTCATGGGAGCTGGTAAGACCATCGAAATTTCCATTCAGGGAAATAAGGTGATTGTACGTGACTATGGTCGTGGTATTCCTTTAGGGAAGGTTGTGGATGTTGTTTCAAAAATGAACACGGGAGGGAAGTACGATTCCCGAGCCTTTAAAAAATCGGTTGGATTAAATGGGGTTGGTACCAAGGCCGTAAATGCCTTGTCCGTTTATTTCCGGGTAGAGTCTACCAGGGATGGAAAGTCGGCTTCGGCTGAATTCCACCAAGGAAACCTTACCAATCAAGAAATGTTGGAGGATACCTCTAGACGTAAGGGAACCAAAGTGTCCTTTGTACCGGATGATACCATTTTCAAAAACTATAAGTTTAGAAGTGAGTATGTAGAAAAAATGCTCCGTAACTATGTGTATCTCAACCCAGGATTGACCATAGTTTTCAACGGTGAAAAATTCTATAGTGAAAATGGTTTGAAGGATTTATTGGGAGATAACACCAATGAGTCTGATTTGGCATATCCAATCATTCATTTGAGGGGAGATGACATAGAGGTTGCGTTAACTCACAGTAAAACACAATATAGCGAAGAGTACCACTCATTCGTTAACGGACAAAATACAACGCAAGGAGGAACACATTTAGCGGCTTTTAGAGAGGCGTTGGTGAAAACCCTTAGAGAATTCTTCGGAAAAAACTATGATGCCTCCGATGTGAGGAAATCTGTGGTGTCCGCCATTTCCATTAAGGTTATGGAGCCTGTTTTTGAAAGTCAGACTAAAACCAAATTAGGATCTACTGATATGGGAGGGGATTTGCCAACGGTAAGAACCTACGTAAACGACTTTTTAAAAACACATTTAGATAATTATCTTCACAAAAATCCTGAAACTGCGGACAAGATCCAAAGAAAGATCCTTCAAGCAGAACGTGAGCGTAAGGAGCTTTCTGGAATCCGTAAATTGGCGAAGGACAGAGCTAAAAAAGCCAATCTTCACAATAAAAAGTTACGTGATTGCAGGATTCATTTTGGGGATACAAAGAATGAGCGCAATCTAGAAACCACGATATTTATAACTGAGGGGGATTCAGCATCTGGAAGTATCACAAAATCCAGAGATGTGAACACACAGGCGGTATTCAGCTTGAAAGGGAAACCATTAAACTGTTATGGCTTGACCAAAAAGATTGTTTACGAAAACGAAGAGTTCAACCTATTACAGGCGGCTTTAAATATTGAAGAATCACTTGAAGATTTGCGTTATAACAATATTGTAATAGCAACCGATGCCGACGTGGATGGAATGCACATTAGACTGTTGCTGATCACGTTCTTTTTACAATTTTTCCCTGAGGTAATTAAAGAAGGGCACTTATATATTTTACAAACGCCTTTGTTTAGGGTTCGCAATAAAAAGGAAACCATCTATTGTTATTCCGACGAAGAAAGGCATTATGCCATTGATAAATTAAAACCAAAGCCAGAAATCACACGATTTAAGGGGCTTGGTGAAATCTCACCCGATGAGTTCAGGCATTTTATAGGAGAGGACATCCGTTTGGATCCTGTAATGTTGGATAAGGATAAGTCCATTGAAGAGCTTTTGGAGTTTTATATGGGAAAAAATACGCCAACCAGACAAGAATTCATCATTAACAATCTTAAGGTAGAGTTAGACGTACTGGAAGAAAAGTAGGGGATCTATGAGAACCAATAATGCTAAAGTAAAGAATGTTATCATTTCGGTATATTTTATACTGATTGTTTTGGCTATACTTTTAGCTACGGTTTTTAGCGCTTTTTCAGATGTGAGCGATAACCCATTTATCACCTTTACGTTGGTTACTGGAGGTTTTATAGTGCTTTTTTCTATTGTTTACTATATTTCCAGATATTTTGAATATGATAGCGATGGTGTAAAAGTAGTGGTCATTAATAGAGGGTTATTGTTGGCGGACTATTTTAATTACAGGGAGCATAAAGCTGAATTTACTAAAGAACAGTTGGTAAGGTTTCGAATCAACAATTTTATAGTTTACAAATCCTTGGCGCTTTATATAAAAGACAAGCGAGGTAACGTGAATAAGGAAAGCTTTAATATCACTTTGGTATCTCGAAGAAAACGGAAATATATGAAGCAGTCTTTGAGTAAAATGATTAAAATAAATAGAAAATCTAAATAATTAATGACAGAAGATAACGACGATTTGCTAAATAATGAACGAGACGATCAACAGGAAACCATTACCCGTGTTACGGGGATGTACAAAGATTGGTTTCTGGATTATGCCTCGTATGTAATTCTAGAACGGGCCGTGCCTGCCATAGAAGACGGCTTTAAACCCGTACAGCGAAGAATCATGCATTCCATGAAAGATTTGGATGATGGTCGTTATAATAAAGTAGCTAATATTGTTGGGCACACCATGCAGTATCACCCACACGGGGATGCCAGTATTGGAGATGCTATGGTACAAATTGGCCAAAAGGATTTATTGATTGACACTCAAGGAAACTGGGGGAATATTTTAACGGGTGATGGTGCTGCTGCTTCCCGTTATATTGAAGCCCGTTTGTCTAAATTTGCTTTGGATGTAGTCTATAATCCTAAAATTACAGAATGGCAGGCTTCTTATGATGGAAGGAGAAAGGAGCCCATAAACCTTCCGGTAATGTTCCCGTTGTTGCTGGCCCAAGGAGCAGAAGGTATTGCGGTAGGATTGTCTACTAAAATTTTACCACACAACTTTATCGAACTTATCGATGCTTCCGTAAAGCATTTAAATGGGAAACGTTTTACTATTTTTCCAGACTTCCCAACAGCGGGAATTGCTGATGTCACCAATTATAATGATGGTAACCGAGGTGGACGCGTTAGGGTAAGGGCTAAAATTTCTCAATACGATAAAAACACATTGGTTATTACCGAGATACCATTCGGTACCAATACCTCTACTTTAATAGATTCTATTCTAAAAGCCAATGATAAAGGCAAGATTAAAATCAAAAAAATAGAGGATAATACAGCTGCTGAAGTTGAGATTTTGGTGCATTTACCCGCAGGAATTTCTCCGGACAAAACCATTGATGCGCTATATGCATTCACTAATTGTGAAATGTCTGTTTCGCCATTGGGCTGTGTTATTGAAGACAACAAACCACTCTTTATAGGGGTGTCGGAAATGTTGAGACGTTCTACAGATAATACGGTTGAATTGTTGAGACAGGATCTTCAAATCAAGTTGGAAGAATTTGAAGAGCAGTGGCACTTTGCATCTTTGGAACGCATATTTATTGAAAACAGGATTTATCGCGATATTGAGGAAGAAGAAACTTGGGAAGGTGTCATTCAGGCAATTGACAAAGGACTAGAGCCTCATGTGAAGCATTTGAAAAGAGCGGTAACCGAGGAAGATATTGTGCGTTTGACAGAAATACGAATCAAACGTATTTCTAAATTCGATATTGATAAAGCACTTCAAAAAATTGAAGCTCTTGAAGGTCAAATTGCAGAAGTTAAGCATCATCTAGCCAATATTATAGACTATGCGATAGCTTATTTTGAAAGACTTAAAAAAGAGTACGGGCCAGGAAAAGAACGTAAAACCGAAATCCGAGTATTTGATGATGTAGATGCAACAAAAGTGGTGATTAGAAACACGAAGTTGTACGTAAATCGAGCAGAAGGATTTATTGGTACGTCCCTTAGAAAGGACGAATATGTTTGCGATTGTAGTGATATTGATGATATTATCGTGTTCACAGCCGATGGTAAAATGATGATTACCAAGGTGGATTCCAAGACTTTTATAGGGAAGGATATCATCCATGTGGCCGTATTCAAGAAGAAGGATAAGCGCACCATTTATAACATGATGTACCGAGATGGTAAGGGTGGGCCAACCTATGTAAAGCGCTTTAATGTTACAGCCATTACGCGCGACAGGGAATATGACCTTACCAACGGGGCTAAAAATTCTGCAGTGTTATATTTTTCGGCCAATCCAAATGGGGAAGCTGAAGTAGTAACGGTGTTGTTACGTCAAGTGGGCAGTATCAAGAAATTAAAATGGGATTTGGATTTTGCCGAAATCCTGATAAAAGGGCGTGCTTCCAAAGGTAATTTGGTAACCAAATATTCTGTGAAGCGTATCGAACTGAAAGAGAAAGGGGTGTCTACTTTGAAGCCTAGAAAAATTTGGTTTGATGACGCTGTACAACGTTTAAATGTTGATGGAAGAGGCGAGTTGTTAGGGGAATTTAGGGGCGAAGACCGCATCTTGATCATTAATCAAGCAGGTGTAGCAAAAACCATTACTCCTGAATTGACAGCACATTTTGGAAATGATATGGTTGTTATGGAAAAATGGATTCCTAAAAAACCAATTTCCGCCATCTATTACAATGGTGAAAAGGAACTGTATTATGTGAAGCGATTTTTTATAGAAAACGAAAGTAGGGAAGAAAGCTTTATTCCGGACCATCCAAATTCACAACTTGAAATAGTTTCTACCGATTGGAAACCTATGGCTGAAGTGGAATTCACGAAGGAGCGGGGTAAAGATAGGAAAGAGAATCTCTTGGTGAACCTTGAAGAATTTATTGGTGTAAAAGGAATTTCAGCTCTGGGAAATCAGTTGACCAAATACAAAGTCAACCAAATAAGCTTGTTGGATCCTTTGCCTTATGAAGCTCCGGAAGAAGTTCATGCCGATGATTTGGAAGTGGTAGACGAAACTGATGTTACAGAAAAAAATGAAGCTTCCGAAGAAAATGTTTCTCAACAAGACAATTCGGAATTAGAGGATGATGATCAAGGTCAAACTACCTTGTTCTAATTTCTACAACAAATAATTTTTAAAAGGGTCAAATCAAATTTTAGGATTTGACCTTTTTTTGAACGAAAAACCAAGATTTATTTACATCGGTATATTTTGCGTATTCTGCACATCGGTAAGGAAAAAATTAAATACGCAAATTATGAGCAAGTAGGAAAATTTGCTCATTTTGATTTTTTAAGGTGATTTTTATTTGAAGTGAAATTATTTTGGACTTACCTTTTTTTGGAAGTTTTAAAATTCAATAATTCCACGAAAAGTGAAAAGGCAATTGCAAAATATAAATACCCTTTTGGAATAGCACCAATGGTTTGATCAAAAATAGAGGTGTGCGATAAATGCGCCGCTTCGGTGATAAGCATAAAACCGATAAGGATAAGAAATGCCAATCCCAAAACTTGCATACTAGGGTTGTTGTCTATAAATCTTCTTACGGGATTTGCAAAAGCAATCATAATTCCTATGGAAATTACCACCGCAATAATCATCAATATTAAAGCATAATTATGGTTGGGGTGTAGGCCGTTGGTCATTCCAACTGCCGTAAGGATTGAATCCATGGAAAAAATAAAATCAATAATCAATATTTGAACAAGGGCTTGAGCCAGTGATTTTATTTTTTTTGACTTTACGGAGTGTTCATCATGGGTAGGATTCTCAATTTTTTCTCGTATTTCAGAAGTGCTTTTGTAAATTAAAAACAGGCCTCCAGAGAACAAAATTATGGCTTGCCAACTGATGCCAATGTGCAGCCAAGAGGTATCAATGGTGTAAAAAGGATCGTCCAAACCAATTAAAAACGATACAAAAAACAATAATACAATACGCTGAAACATAGCCAAGAGAAGCCCTATAGTAGTTGCTTTTGAGCGTTGCGTTTCAGGGAGTTTGTTAGCAGCTATGGATATGAATACAATGTTGTCAATACCAAGGATGACCTCAAGAAATGTGAGGGTGAGTAGTGCCATAATAGCTTCCCCGGACAACAAAAATTCAAGCATGGACTAATCTACTTTTTTGGCGGTGCCTTTAACGACTCTGTTGGGGCGGTTGCTTTCCTTTACGGCATATTTATATTCAAAGGTATACGTATCTTCGGTAGTACTGATGATTTTCATGTGAATGGCCCTTTTTTCCTGATTGGATTTAGGATTTAAGTTGGTTAAGATGAACTCACAATCATTGATCCATCGTACGGAAGAAGAATCTATTTTTCCATCAAAATAATCAATGCTGTAAGCTTCGGTACGCACAAATTTCCCAGTTTTCTCAACACCATCTTCTAGGTAATTAAATTGAAAAGTACCTGTTTTATAGTCGGCGCAATTGCGATCTATATTAAAGCAGCTGGTCAATATCAAACATCCAAAAAGGGCAAAAATTATCTTCATCGTTATAGTTTGAAGCAAAATTAAGAAAGAATTTTATTCTTTTTGGTATTCTTTAAAAGTTCCATCAGTGTAAAAAATGACAATGCGTTCAATAGCCTTGTCAAGTGGTTTTTCTAGGGGGGAAGGGGAGAGTTTTGGAGCTTGTTTTAGGGGCGCTTCACGCTCAACAATAGGAAGGGACGTTTGCGTAGAAAAGAGTTCGCTACCAGCAGGAAAAGTTCCTTTTCCATTCAATAGCCAATACAATTCTACTTCAGGAAAAGCCTGAAGTATTTTAAGAACAAAGTCCAAACTAGGCTTGTTTCTTCCTGAGAGGATATGGGAGATACTAGAGCGTTGTACTCCCATCTTTTCAGCAAAGGAAGAGGCGCTTTCACTATAGTAATCCATCACTTTTTGTAGTCGTTTAACAAAGTCATCGTTGTTTATCATTGTAAACAAGGTGTTAGTTGAGTTGCTGTTACAAATGTAAAACAATATTGGTTACATTGGTAAAATATCTGAAAAATAGTTCTATATTATATTAATTTTGGCTTTAAGTAACCATTATTAAATAACTAGAAAACAAGCATTTAAGTTATATTCGATATGTGTGTTGAATTATTCGCAATACCGACTAATAAACAGCTTTTTAACTGTGATTAATGTGTTACAAACGTATACCAACTACCTCAATTTTATTGTTTACAGTTGTAAATATCTCTTTGTTTACCTTTGTAACTTAAAATTTCACAATGACTATAGACAGCCTATCTCGATACTATGATTTGATTCGCGAAAAATCACTTCAGCATAGATACATCACCAATACTTCAATAGAACCCTTGCTTAAACAACTGCCTTCACTTTTTAAGGTGGATGTTATCGGTACTTCTGTTAAAAGACAAAACATATATTCCATAACATTTGGTAATGGGCCTAAAAAACTTCTTTTATGGTCTCAAATGCACGGAAACGAGAGTACGACCACTAAGGCTCTTTTTGATGTATTTAACTTCTTTAAACAGCCTTCAGAAATTAGTAAGCAGCTACTGGAGAATTGTACATATAAAGTAATTGCTATTCTAAGTCCGGACGGAGCTGAAGCCTACACAAGGGTAAATGCAAACGAAGTAGATCTTAACAGGGATGCCCAAAACCTTACACAACCAGAAAGTAAGGTGCTTAAAAACTGTTTTGAAGTGTTTCAACCGGATTATTGCTATAATTTGCATGGACAACGTACCATATTTAGTGCAGGAGCTAGCGATAATTCTGCCATAGTATCTTTTTTATCGCCATCTCAGGATGAGGAACGCTCATTAACACCTAATAGAAAGGTCGCTATGGAGATTATAGCTGAGATGAACAAACACTTACAAACCGTTATCCCAAATCAAGTGGGGATATATGACGATAGTTTTAATATTAACTGTGTAGGGGATACGTTTCAGCATTTGGGAGTGCCTACCATATTATTTGAGGCAGGTCACTATCCTGATGATTATGCAAGAGAGGAGACCAGAAAGCTTATTTACTATGCTTTAATGCTGTCTTTTCAGTATATCGCTAATAATGATATAAAAGGTGATAATTATGAGCCATATTTTACGATTCCGGAAAATCAAAAACTCTTTCATGACATCATTATAAGAGATGCTTTAGTGAATGGGAAAATTTGTGATGTTTGTGTGCAGTATGAAGAGCGGCTCGAAGGATTAAGTGTTAAATTTACACCTAAAATTGAGCGCTTTTCGAAACAAGCGGAATTGTATGCTCATAAAGCTTATAACGCCAACAAACAGAGGGTGTTAACTACTGAAAATACAGAGCTTCAGGAGGGTAGCGAAATCGATTTCGTTTTCATTGAAAATCATAAAATATCATTAATAATGTAAAAAAAATGTGATATACTGTATTATCTTCAAAGAAAATCTATTATTTTTGTTTTAAATTTAACAGAACTTAAATATGGCTAAATTCAAATTAGACGAAATCGATCACCAAATTTTGGATATGTTGATCGATAATACTAGGATTCCCTTTACAGACATTGCAAAAAAATTGGTTATTTCCGCAGGAACTGTTCACGTGAGAGTTAAAAAAATGGAGGAAGCAGGGATTATCCAAGGGTCTTCATTAACATTGGATTACAAAAAGCTGGGATACTCCTTTATTGCATATGTTGGGGTTTTCCTTCAAAACACCTCACAAACAAAATTTGTTTTGGAGCGTATCAACCAAATTCCATATGTAACTGTAGCGCATATTACAACTGGTAAGTTTAATATTTTCTGTAAAATTAGAGCTAAAAATACAGACCATGCCAAGGATGTTATTTTTATGCTGGATGATATAGATGGTGTTTACAGAACAGAAACGATGATTTCTTTGGAAGAAAGTATCAACGACAAAAAGCGTTTAATGCATACAATCTTTAATGAATTGTAACAGATTAATAACGTTACGTTTTTCAAAAAGGGCTATTAATGTAATAGTCCTTTTTTTATAGAATAAAGAAGTAATATTCTGGGTAATGAAAATTATCACTGTGAAATCATAAAGGCTCTTTACTTATAACAACTTTTATAATATTCGAAAGCTTTTAAGATGAGTTGATTATCAACAACACAATCAATTTTAGGTATGCCTATAGTTTCTAAAAGCACAAAGTTGATATTGCCGTGCTCATTCTTTTTGTCGTATTTTAAAAGCTCTATAATACTTTCAAAATCGGCTTCTTCAATCTCTACATATTCATAGATTTTACTAATTACGTTTTGAATTTCTTCTAGATCTTTTTTGGACAATCCTGTAAGTTCAGATGAAATATAACATTCCAAAATCATCCCAACTGCAACCGCTTCACCGTGTAGTAATTCAGGTTTTTCAGGATGGTTCAAGAAATACGATTCAATGGAATGGCCTAACGTGTGCCCGAAATTTAAAGTTTTTCGCACATTGTTTTCAAAGGGATCCTTTTCTACAATATCGTTTTTAATAAGAACCGATTCGTAAATTAAATCGTCTAGGTCGTGCAATGTTAGATGGGCAAGATCTTTCATTTTATTCCAATAGGCCCTGTTATAAATAAGCCCATGTTTCAACATTTCTGCCAAACCAGATTTTAGTTGGTTTTGGGGAAGTGTATTGATAAAGGAAGTGTCTATCAGCACCATTTCACCCGAACTAATTACTCCAATCTGATTTTTTAAGGCCCCAAGGTCTACTCCTGTTTTACCTCCAACAGAAGCATCTACCATGGCCAAAAGGGTAGTGGGGATATTAATGTACTTAATCCCTCTTTTAAAAGTGCACGCCACAAAACCTCCCAAATCTGTTACAACACCGCCACCAAGATTTAGTAGTAAACTTTTTCTATCAGCCCCCAATTCCGAAAGCACGTTCCAAACTCCAGAACAGGTTTCAATGGTTTTGTGTTGTTCTCCAGGTTCAATTTCAATAATCTCAATTTCTACATCTGTTTCAACTTTTGGTAAGAACTGAGAGAGGCACAATCCGTGGGTATTTGAATCTACCAGTACAAAAATTTTCGAGAACCTATTTTTCGATAAATAATGATTTAATTCTGTATAAGCTTCGTCATTAAAGTGAACTTTGGAAGATGTTGATATAATGGATTTCATTGTGCAAAAAAAGTTAATAATATAGTGTGAAAATAAGCAGTTTTTAGGATAAAATTAGGGGATGAATAAATATATTTGCATTATTTTTTTCAAATGACAACAAAACAATTATTTGACAACACAAAAGTTGCTTTTGAGTTAAAAAGTGACTCTGAATTAGAACGTGCCTATTTTTTGTTTAAAATGATTTCCCATGAGCCTTTGGTGAGGATCGGAACTGCGGCAACTAACTTCGCTTTGAAGGCGCATTTACCGGTTGAAGGATTGATAAGGGCAACTGTTTTTGATCATTTTTGTGGAGGTGTAAATGAAGAAGATTGTTTGAATGTCATTGACAAGATGTATAGCAAAGGAGTGTGCTCTGTTTTGGATTTTTCTGTGGAAGGAAAAGAAACCGAAGCCCATTTCGACGGAGCTATGGAAACCACTTTGAAAATCATCCGCTTTGCAGATGAAAGGAAGGCAATGCCAATTGCTGTTTTTAAACCAACAGGATTTGGAAGATTTCATTTATATGAAAAACTGGGAGAAGGAAAAACACTTACGGATTCTGAACAAAAGGAGTGGGACCGTGTTGTAGAACGTTTTGATACCGTATGTAAACTGGCGAAAGAAAGAGATGTTGAGATTTTGATAGATGCAGAAGAAAGCTGGATGCAAAATGCAGCAGATGCCTTGGTTGAAGAAATGATGCGTCGTTACAATACAGAAAAACCTATAGTTTACAATACGCTTCAGACTTACCGATGGGATCGCTTAGACTACCTCAAATCATTACATGGTCATGCCCAAAAAGATGGATTTAAAATTGGTGTAAAGATTGTAAGAGGAGCCTATATGGAAAAGGAGCGAGAGAGAGCAGAAGATAAAGGGTATCCATCACCAATTTGTGAAACCAAGGAGTTGACAGATAAAACCTTTAATGACACATTGACTTATTGTCTGGAAAATTTAAATGACATCGCTGTGTTTATTGGAACCCATAATGAATATAGTTGCTACTTAGCTATGGATCTTATGGACCAGTATAAGATTGAAAGAGATGACAATCGTGTATGGTTTGGACAACTTTACGGAATGAGTGATCACATTAGCTTCAATCTTGCCAAAGAAGGTTATAACGTTGCTAAATACGTGCCATTTGGTCCTGTTAAAGATGTTATGCCATATTTAATCAGGAGGGCAGAGGAGAACACTTCTGTAGCAGGGCAAACCACTAGGGAGCTCAATTTGTTATCAAAAGAGCGTTCAAGAAGAAAATTAGAGTAGTTTATAAAGAATTATTTCTTGAAATTATACCATTTCTTTTTATTTGGATTTTTCCCGTAGCCATAACCATAGCCGTAACCTTTTTTGGAAGTGGTGCCATTTAATACAGCTGTCATATTTGGCAACCTATTTTCTTGATATAATGTTTCAGCAATGTGAAGTTGTCTTCGGTCAACATTATTTGCACTTACGACAAAAAGGAATAAGTCTGCAAACTCACTAATGAGCTGAACATCAGTAACTAATCCAACTGCAGCTGTGTCAACTACAATGTAGTCATAATTCTTTTTGACTTCCTTGAATAGCTGTTCAATACGTTGATTCATTAACAATTCCGCGGGGTTAGGAGGGATAGTTCCTGACGGAATTATAAATAAGTTTTCGTTTGATTTTACAGGAGTAATTACGTCTTGCAATGTTAAATTTTCGTCACTAATAAAATCTGTTAAGCCTTGTTTGGAATTAATGTTAAGGTAGTCATACATCTTTGGAACACGAATGTCTGTTTCGATAATGAGTACTTTTTTATTAGAATAGGATAGGGTTAAAGCTAAATTCACAGAGGTATGAGATTTGCCTTCTTGACTTGTAGTCGAAGTTACAAAAATAGTTTTCCCTTTTTCTTTTTTGTTTTTAAGTAAGAAGTTAATATTTGTTCTCAATATTCTGAATGACTCTGCTTTTGGGGAGTAATCAACTTTTTTAATTAATTTATTGGTTGATCCCAGGGATTTTGGGATATCACCAATGTATGGAATGCTTAAAAAACGTTGGAGTTCATTCTTATTGTGAATTTTTGTATCCAATAAATCTTTGGTATATATATAGCTGATAGGAAGCACTAAGCCTAAAATAAAGAATCCTAAATAGGTGATTAGTGGGTTTGGAGCCACTGGTTTGTAAGAGGAATAAGCTTTATCTATTGTTTTAGCCTTAGGGGAATACATGCCAAATCTTATTGCAGATTCTTCCCTTTTCTGTAGCAAATAGAGATATAAAGATTCTTTAATGTCTTGTTGACGTTTTATGTCTCTGAATTCTCGTTGTTTTGTTGGGGCCTGGTAAAGTTGACCCCGAATTCTGGATTCTTCCTCATTTAAACTTTTTAAAGTTAACATGCTAGTTTCCTTCATATTGTCTAATGACTTTTGAAGGTTTAGCTTTAATGCTGCAATTTGATTATTTAAATTAATAACTACTGGATTCTTCTCGCTTGAATTGTTTAAGATTCTATCTCGTTGCGCTACTAATTCGTTATGGTTTTTTGTAATAAGTGCAATATTTGAATCTTCAATACCGATATTTAAAGGTAAAAGATCAGAATTTCGATTTTTATCTTTAAGTTCATCCTGAAGATAGGTTATTAACTGTATTTTATTAGTTGTATTTAAAATTTCTGCACCTGTCTGTTTTTCGCTGTTTAAGAAAATATCGGCCTGAGAATTTAGGGCGGTAAGTTCCTTTTCTTTTTGGAGTTGTTCTGCGGTGAAATCGACAACTTCTAATTCTTGGGCAACAGATTCAAGTCTTTTGGTAATGAAATCAGCGGAAATCTTAACCATTTCTTCCTTATCAGAAAGAACATCCAGATTATATTCCGTGATAAGTTCGTTTAGTACATCAATAGCCTTTTGAGGAACAGTTTCCAATAGTTCCAATTTGATAACACTAGACCCAGTTTCTGTGGATATTTGAATATTGTTTTTGTAAAGGTCGGCAATGGTGCTTACAGGTTTTATAGCTATTTTTAGATAGCTGTCTATTTTTGTTTTATTGGGTTCGATATTGGGAACTATGACTAAGTCTCCAAATCCAGTTTTTATTCGATCCCCAAAAGCTAAAACTTCATCTTCTGTTTCGTCTGAACCAACAAAGGGCCTCCCTTCGTCCTTTAAAAGCAGGTATTCTGTTGGAGATTTAATTTTTATGTATAATGTAGTATCAATACTATTTATAACAGAATCATGCTCAAAAAAATTAATTTTGATTGGGGGTGTGGGATATAATTCTTTTTCTTTTATTGTACCCTCTTCAAAATAGCGAATATTTAAATCAAGATTTTTAACAACATTTTCAATTAAAGAAATGGATTTTAGAATTTCTATTTCATCTGTTATTTTATTTGTTCCTTCTGCAAATAATCCCTTGTTGGATATTTCTTCAATGCTGGGTAATTTTGTTGATTGATCTTCATCCTTAATTTTAATTGTGGCGTTTGCTTTATATTTAAAGGTGGAATAGCGTAAATATGTATAGCCCATAAGAATAGAAAACAGTAATGAAAGGATTATTAATTTCCAATGAGACGTGAAAATTTCCACATATTCTCTTAAATCATTACTAGAGCTAGATCTTATTTCAGTTTTCATGGGAGATTGGTATAGCTTTTATTTTACTACAAATATCGCTGTAATTGTGGCTAGAGTTGAGATAGCTGAAATGATTACAGCTGTATTGGGGTTGTACGTTGAGGCGTTTCTCCTTGCTCGATTGGGTTCCACAATTAATACGTCATTTTGTGCCATATAATATAATTGGGAATTAACCAGATTAACAGAGGTTAGATCTAGTCTAGCAAATCTTTTTTCTCCTCCATTTTCTCTAATCAAAAAAATATTGGTTCTTTTTCCATTATTTGTAAGGTCACCTGCGAGTCCTAAAGCTTCACTAACTGAAATTCTTTCATCTTGAATGGTAAATGTTCCTGGGTTTTTCACTTCTCCTAAAACAGTTATAGTAAAGTTCGCCAATCTAATGTTGACAATAGGATCCTTAATATATTCTGAAAGTTTTTTCTTTAGATGAGAAGTAGCTTGAGTTCTGGTAAGCCCACCAAGTTTAACAGTACCGAGTACAGGAAATTCAATATTCCCATTGGAATCAATAAGGTAAGTTTGCATTTTTAATTCCCCCCTAGCATCTATTACCGATGTGGAGTAGGAGGTAACAGGTAGGTTGAATGGTCTTGCAGCATCGGGATCCAAAGCAGAAACATCAATCGTTAAGAGGTCATCAGTGCTGTAAACCAAATCAGTATTAACAAGGCTTATGTCCTTTTTTTGTAACGGTTCGTCCTGAAAATAAACAAAATCTTTTCTACTTGCGCATGAAACAACAATGGATGAGGCAATAAGAAGTGTTTTAATTTTGTTGGTTTGAAAATTGAATATTGTTATGTTCATAAGCAAAAAATAGGGACTTTAAGATTATTTTTTTATATCCAACACTTCAAATTTGGAATTGTTAGAAAGATATTCAGGAATAATTTCTTTTATATGAGAAACAATTTCCAAATTATGAATTTTGGCATAAATGTTACATAAGATAACAATTTTTTCGACAACATCTTGATTTTCTATTGGTTTATTAAGGGCTATCATTATTTTTTCATGGTAGGTAGGTCTTGTTTTTTCATCATCAGCAAGAAGTTCTTCGTATATTTTTTCTCCTGGTCTTAGGCCGGTAATTTTTATATTGATATCCTCAGGGTAGCGAAGCCCTGATAAAGCAATCATATTTTTTGCCAATTCAAATATTTTTACAGATGATCCCATGTCAAAAACAAAAATTTCACCTCCATTCCCCATGGTTGCAGCTTCCAATACCAAATGACAGGCCTCGGAAATAGTCATGAAGTATCTAGTGATTTCCTTGTGGGTTACTGTTAATGGTCCACCTTCTTCGATTTGTTTCTTAAATAAAGGAATTACGGAGCCGTTAGAGCCTAGTACGTTTCCAAAACGAGTAGTAATGAACTTGGTGTTACCTGCCCCATTTTGTAAGCAGTTGATATATAATTCGGCTACACGCTTAGTCGCTCCCATTACATTTGTAGGGTTCACTGCTTTGTCTGTTGAGATTAAAACAAATTTAGATACAGCATGTTTAACTGCAAGGTTAGCGATATTTTTTGTGCCAACGATGTTCACGCCTACAGCTTCATAAGGATTGTTTTCCATTAAGGGGACATGCTTGTAGGCAGCGGCATGAAAAATAATTTTAGGCTTCGTTTGGTCCATTATCTGGTCCATTCTGCTTTCATCTCTCACATCCGCTACAATGGCTGTAAAATTTGAATTTCCTTTTCTAAGGAGTTCCTGCTGTATTTCATAAAGTGCCGATTCAGCAATGTCAACCAATATTAGTTTTTTGTAGTCATATTGAGTGATTTTCCTCGCAATTTCGCTTCCAATAGAGCCGGCAGCACCTGTAATCATTATGATTTCACCATTATACTGGGCTTCCAATCTTGGATTTATAATGGAAATGGGTTCACGCCCTAGAAGATCTTCAATTTTAATATCCTTTATTTGACCAGGGCTTAAATCTCCATCAATCCATTGTTGTACTGGGGGCACAATTTTCACCTTTAACTTCAATTCCAGCAAGTGGCCAGTAATATTCATGAGTCGTGTAGGGTCAATATTCTGAATAGAAACAATTACCTCATGTACTTTGTTCTTTGAAATAAACTCTGAAGTTATTTTTCTTAAAGGGTATACATTGAGAAGATCAATCTTTTTACCTATTTTACTTTCATTGTCATCAATGAATCCAATAACATTATGATTTGTTTTAGGGTCATTTGTTAAGGCGTCATAGGTAATCATTCCTGAGCTTCCGGCCCCATAAATCAATATGTTGGTAATAGGCTTTAAATCTTGGATAATACTATTATAAGTAGATTTCACGGTTAGTTTCGCACCTATTAAAAATAGAATATTTAGAAGCAAGTGAATATATATAATAGCCCCAGAGATATTAAACAGGCTGTCTTCAGTATCATATTTTCGGCTAATAAAGGTGCAACAAATGAGTATGGTTGCTAGAATATTTGCACCTATAATTAGATTAATAATATCTTTAAAACCAGTAAATCTTACAACACCTTTGTAAGAGCCAACAGCCACAAAACTGATACACGCAGCTAGAGCTACGAAAGGAACCTGTTTCAGAAATAATAAAAAATTGAAATCAAGTTTTAAATTGAATCGAATAAGGTAGGCTAAAAAAAAGGTGAAAATAACTACTACTAAATCAAATAGAAGCACTAGCCATTTAGAAGCATATTTTTTAGATATATTATTTAGAAAACCTTTCATCATACTGCAAAATACATTTTTATTACGGAATAAACTCTATTCAGCTCGTTTTCAGTAAGATTTGATCCACTAGGCAAACACAATCCTCTGTTAAACAAATCATCGGAAACACCATTCAAATAAGTGTTATTATTCTTAAATACTGGCTGTTGGTGCATTGGCTTCCAAAGAGGCCTTGATTCAATATTTTGCTCAGATAAAAGCAATCTGAGCTCTTCTTTAATTTTCGAAGAAGGTAGGAGTATGCATGATAGCCATCTGTTGGAAAACATATTTTCAGGTTCCTTTAAAAATTCAATTGATTCAATAGTCCCTAAAGTTTCTCTATAAAAGTTAAAATTTGCTCTTCGTTTTGAGATATGATTTTCTAATATAGTCATTTGTCCCCGGCCAATTCCCGCAACAATATTGGACATTCTGTAATTATAACCTATTTGGGAATGCAAATAGGCTGGGGAATCATCCTTAGCCTGTGTAGCGAGAAATATCGCTTTATCCCTGATGGATTTATCGGTCGTAACCAAAGCACCACCTCCAGATGTTGTAATTATTTTGTTGCCATTAAAGGATAAGACTCCAATATTACCAAAGGTACCGCAGTGCTGTTCCTTAAATTTGCTTCCCAAGGCTTCTGCACTATCTTCAATAATTGGAATATTATACTTGTTTGATAAAGATTTAATTTCTTCAACTTTATAGGGCATTCCATAAAGATGCACTGCTATAATCGCTTTTGGCTTTTTGCCTTTTGAAATTCGATCTTCTATGGCAATTTCCAATTGTTCAGGACAAATATTCCAAGTATCTCGTTCACTATCCACAAAAATTGGAGTAGCACCCTGATAGATAATTGGGTTGGCGGAAGCTGCAAATGTCATACTTTGACAGATGACTTCATCACCATGGGTAATACCGAGTAAAATTAGGCTTAAGTGCAGAGCTGAAGTTCCAGAGGCCAATGCTGCCACATGAACATTTTGCTTAAGATAGGTTTTTAAGTCACTTTCAAAGCCTATAACATTTGGGCCTAATGGAGCAATCCAATTTTCTTCAAAAGCTTTTTGAATGAATAATTGTTCTTTACCACTCATATGTGGAGAAGATAACCATATTTTTGAATTCATCGGTAAATTTTGAAAGGTAATCAAATGTCGCAATCTTTATGTGATTGAGACAAAAATTAAAACATTATAATAGCTGGATAAATTTATGTAAATATTTGCATTAATTGAAATATAATCAGATTATTACAAAGAAGTGTTAAAGTTTGTAAAAGAATGAGATGATTAAAAAAAATAATTTTTAATATCTATAATGGAATGGAGTCTAGAATACTGATTATGTTTTAGATTCTTATATTTTTCTATAACTAGGAAAGAAACTAGAGCAATTTTTTTTTGCGATAATTTCCGTATTTAAATTGGAGTTTAGCATATTATAGACTTCTTCGTTTATAATTTTTCTTCCAGTATAATAAATTACATCACTATCATTTGGGAAAAATGACTTTTTGTATTGATAAAGGCTATCGCTATCTGTTCTACCTCCGCCTAAAACATAGTGGCACAAGTTGTTCTTTCTAGCCCAATTTATAACTTCTATTTTTAAAAAATCATTAGGCCTATATTTGAAATAATCTGATAAAGTCCCTCCTAAGTATGAAAATAAACTTGTACCGGAAATCAATATCAATTCAGCCGATATCGCTATACCCTGAAAGTAAACAAAAGCGATTAAGGCCTTACCTTGGCTTAAATTGATAATGCTTTTAAAATATTCCAAAGAATGGAAATATTGTTTTTCAGCATTGATCCGGGTCATTGTTTTAGTATAAATACAATGGAATAATTCAATTTTCAAATCATCTATTTCTGGGGAGACGATCTCTATTTTTAAATTGTAGGAAATACTTCTTCTATAGTTGTTTCTTACTTTTTGTTTGAAATTTTTCCATTGATTTTCTTGGGTTGTAATAAAGCCTTTAACGTTTGTTAACGTAGGTGTAAGTGTGCCAGAATAAAACTGACAATTATTATTTAAACTGAAGCGTATAAATTCAGATACAACATTGTGGTTCCTGTACCATTCATCTACGAATTGCCAAAATAGCAGAAGGTATCCTCTCGGTAAATTACAGTCAAACAATGGCCCACTATAACCATAGGGAGATATAACATCATAATATTTCTCTGTTTTATAAACAATTTTTCTATATAGAAAAGGCATTAAAACCAAAACATGGTCGCCTTCATCCAATAAAACAAAATATCTTAATTTTTCTTCAATAAGTTCACTCAAGTTAGCTCCTATAATTTTGTAAAAAGGACTCTCATTATTGAATGAATTGATGATTTCCAAATAGGCATTGAAATCTTGTTCGTTCTGTATTTTTTTTACTAGTAGCTGCATGAAACTTTCATAATAAAGTCTATTATATTTGTTAATTCACTTAAGCTATTAATTAGATATTTAGGGGTTTGATTTTTTTCTAGGTTAAAAACCTGTTCATGAATATTTTTACCATTATTACGAAGGCAAATAGAATGCCAACCAAGCTTATTAGGAGCTATGGGGTCTTTTTTGACATTGTCTCCAACGTATACAAAAGCATCTCTGTCATACTTATCACTAAAGTACTCGAAATTTTTGACATTTGGCTTTTCTGAACCAAATTCTTCTGAAACAATAACGTCATCCAAACAGTTAGATAATTTTGGCGCATAAATTTTGTTGCGCTGCTAGCAACTTCTACAATCTGTTATTAGGTCAGTTGTTATTTTTTGTTTTCAGATAGTCAAGAAATTCTTTATCCTCCGGTTTTAAGCTTATATTAGGATAATGCTCTCTATAAATGTTATTTAAGTCTTTACTGTAAATATTTTTTAGTTTGAGTTTTTTTAGTAGTACATCAAATGTATTTTCCTTACTAAAGTAAAATTTTAACATCTCTTCGAAAATAGATTTTGATGATATCGAAGTTTTAAGGGAAATGAATTCTGCAATTTCGTGAAATGCTGATTTTAAATAGTCAATTTCATTGTACAGAGTATCATCTAAGTCAAAAACAATGATGGCATTATGCTTCTTTGTAGTCATGTACCAAAATTTCATTATCATATCTAAGCATAAGTAAATCTCCTTTCCAATCATTAAATTTGCTAATGTTTTGATTTAAAAGGTATTCTTGAATAATCCATCTGGGGTAATTTGCCCCTGCAAAGTAAGTCAAAGGGTAACCTCCTCCAAATCTTGCATTTATTTCAATACCGTATATTTGGTTTGTATTTTTATGTTTAAAAAATTGTGCGCATAAGCAACCGATGGCTCCCTCAATATAGTTTAGGTGATCAGTTATATATTCTACTAAATCGTTTTTTCGGGTTACTCCTTTGCTAACTTCTCCATCTCTAACTTCTATGCGTTTTCTAGGTACTACACATTTAAGGAAATGATTTCTATCGTAATAAAGATCACAAGTAAATTCATCATATTGATTATGATCCAAGTATTCCAAAAAAATTAAATTTTCATTTTCAAAATGACATGGTTTGAAATCATTTTGATGTTCAACAATATAATTTTTTGAACTTCTGCTACCACTTACAGGCTTTATGTATAGAGGAAGAGAATAATTGTTCTTAGAAAATTCTTTCGCAAAATCAATACCTTTGTCGTAAAAAAAATCATGTGTTTTTCTTTTATTTCCACATATATCAATCAATGTTTTGGAAGAGACTATGGGGATAATACCATTTTTTAAAAATACTTCTCGATTTTTTGATAATACATATAATTCAGGGTCAATAGTCGGGATTATCAGTTTAACTTGATTAACAATGCAAAGCTCTAAGAGCTTTTCTATGTACGAACTATCATCTAATAAAGGGAGCTCAAACGATTTCTCTGAAATTTGGCAAGCAGCGGATAATGATGTATTGAAATCTACAGCTATAATTTGTCCTTCAGGAAAAAAAAAATTCAATTCATTCTGAAAAGCCTTTACTAATGAAACCCGTCTGCCTGCAGATGTTATTAAAATGTTCATGGTTGTGATTTGTTTAATTAAATGTAAACAAAACTCATGTCTCCACAATGTTAAATTCACTTATTTTCAGTAATATAGAATGAAATCAATTTAGCTATTAATTCCCTTCCGTGGTCATTCCAATGCATATCATATAATAGAGTTGTGCTAGATTTTGAGTTATTTAGTATTTCTGAAAAATCTACATACTTAAATTCATTATTCTTTAAATATTTCAAAAAAGCTTCGGGAGTTATTTCTGCATCCAGGAGGAAAATATATCTAGTTTTATCAAAGCCATAAGTATTGACTAACTTTTTAAAATTTTCAAAATACTCAAGGTTGGAATGGGTTTCCTCCTCTGAGGGGTGGTCTATATTGATATTTTTGTCCTGAGAAAGCGCTTTTGAAAAGAGGGATTTCGGTGCGTCTAGGATTCCAATAGTCTGCATATACACCAATAGTTTGCATTGTCGTAAGGCTTTGTAAAGCGGCGATTCCAACTTCATTCTTTCTCCTAGGATAGTATAGTTGGGGCGAGTCAAATCTGTTTCGAATTCAAGGCTGATAAATACAAGATCGATAAGGTTAAAGGCATCTTGATATTGATGTATGAGATGTAATTCGTCCGCCAAATCATAACCAGCATAACCATACTCATAAACTTGGATGCCATTGAGTTTGTTTTCTATCTTTTTGCCTATGGAATTGTAATAATTTTGATGAAATCCTTCGATAAATGAATCGCCTACCAAAGCAATTTCAAAGGTTTCCTTTGAAGGAGTGTATTCTCTGTAGGAATTGAAACCCGAATTATTTATTCTGAATTCTGAAGCGTTTTGTCTCCTAATGCCCGTCACAGAAACACCATGTTGGTTAGGAAGCCATTTTTCAACCCCCATTTCGTCAACATATCGAATAGGGTAGTCTTTTGTTAAATTAAAAGTTCTGATAAGAATCTCTAATCCTAGTAAAACTAATGGTATATAAATAATAAGTTTGATAATTATCTTCTTCATTCCACATTATCTTTTGTGCAAACAAAGTAGAATGCGTATCCCTTTTTATTTGTTAAATCCTCTTCTGTATAAAAAGATTTAATCTTGAAACCACAATTATGTAATAGGTTAATTACTTCACTTTTCTTTGCCCACAATAGAGGGTGCTGTTCCTTGCTGTAAAATTTCCAATTTAATTTACCGTTAAAGTTCACTTCTGGTAAATACTTGTTTTGAAGCGGCTTTCCTTGAATAAAACGGGCAGCATTAGTGTTGAAATTTAAAATAGGATTGTACCATCTGGAATTCCAATCAAGAAAACTGGCAATTAAGGTACAATCCTTTTTGCCTACTCTATGGGCTTCTTGAAGAGCTGGTTTTAGTCGGTTTTTAGGAACCATACTAAGTATTTGTTGTGTATAACATAAGTATCCAAACTGATTGCTTTCTATCCCTTTTAGGTCTGAAGCATCGCTTATTAAAAAGTTTATATTGGATTGTTTTTGAACAGCCTTAGACTTTGCTATTTCAATCATTTGTGGAATGATATCGAAAGCCGTAATATTTTTAAATCCTCGTTCTTGTTCTAAATGAAAAGGAAGGATGCCCGCACCGGTGCCAGCATCGAGAACTGAGGCCTGATTGTCTTCAAAATATTTAGATAACAAATACCGCTCAACATTGTTGATTTTTGAACGTCCAGCCCAATTTTTCAGAGTATGAGCTTCGAAAGATTTGGAAAAGGGATAGCTCATAGTATTTTAATTTAATTTTTTAGAAATCAAAAAATCCCCAATTACCAAATAGTCAAGTCCTGTAGAGAAAAAACAGCGAATGGCGTCTTGGGGCGATTCAACAACCGGTTCACCTTGAATGTTGAAACTGGTGTTGAGTACCACAGGAACACCCGTGCGTTCACCTAATTTTTTAATCAATTCATAATAACGGGGATGCAACTCTTTATTAACTGTTTGAAGCCTTGCGCTACCATCAACGTGTGTTACTGCTGGGATTACCGATTGTTTATCCTTAAGTACATTGCAAATTTTTAACATAAAAGGCGCTTCAACTTCAAGGTCGAAAAAATCATTTTTAGCTTCTACAATTGCAGAAGGAGCAAAGGGCCTATAAGCTTCCCTGAATTTCACTTCTGAATTAATTTTATCCTTCATATCAGGATAGGCTGGGTTTGCCAATATACTTCGGCTTCCTAGTGCTCTAGGACCTATTTCCATAGCACCTTGAAACCAACCAATAATTTTTCCTTCTTCCAAAAGCTTGGCCGCTATATCACAGATATCTTCATGTGTTTCATAAGGTAATTTGGCCCCTTTTAAGACCTTTTCAATATCTGAATTGGTATAGCTGGTGCCAACATATGGATCGAGATGCACAAAGGTTCTGGGGTGTTTTAAAAGGCCGTTATACAAATAATAGGCAGCACCAATAGCGGTGCCGTTATCGCCGGCAGCGGGCATGACATAAATATCATCAAAAGGACTTTCCCTAACAATCCTTCCATTCATCACGCTATTTAACGATACGCCTCCTGAAATCACCAAATGTTTGGCTTTTGTTTTCTCATAAAGAATATCGCAGATTTCGAGGACTTTGTTTTCCAATACACGTTGAAACGCAGCAGCAACATCCATGTGATGCTTTTGGAAGGGTTGATCTTTTTGTCTAGGCTCTCCAAAGATTTTAAAAAACTTTTCTGAGCAGCGCTTCCAGCTCATGTTTTGATAGTTGAAATAACTTAAATCAAATTTGAGCTGTCCATCAGGATCCACACTTACAATTTTATTTACTTCTTCTAGAAACACTTCGGGATCTCCCATAGGGGCAAGGCCCATTGTTTTTCCTTCGTCATAACTGGTTCTGAATCCGCAAAATTGCGTTACCGCCTCATAGAAGGAACCCAGAGAGTGAGGGAAATAGCTCTGTCCCAAACAAGAAACCTCATTATCCTTTCCATATCCAAGCCATGTTGTGGCCCATTCGCCTGAACCATCAATGCCTAACAAAGCTGCTTCTTTATAGGGAGACACAAAAAAGCTGCCGGGAGCATGGCTAAAATGGTGTTGAATGAAATGCACTTGCGGCCCCGATTTTTTACTATCCCAATGGTAGCCAAACCAATTCCAGAAACTTTTCTGCTTATTATAGCCGTGAACCAATTCATGGTTTATAAACGGTTTTATGGTTTTTAAGTTAGTGAGGCTATGGGTTATTTTCTTTCCAAGGTTATGTGTTGGTTTTATAGATACCGCTATATGGTCGATATCACTGTAGTTGAGTTCCGCAATTTTCAAACATCTATCTATGGACAGCATGGGGAAATTTCTTGTGTGCTTATCTCTATTTAGACGTTCTTCTTCAATGGCCGCAACCAATTTTCCGTCCTTAACGATACATGCGGTAGAATCGTGAAAGTAATAGTTTAGTCCTAGTATAACCATATAATCGTGATTGCTAAAATTGGAAATAAATGAAAGATCTGTCGGTGTTATCATCGTAAAACAATAACATCATAAATATAAGAATTGTATAGGTGATAAATCGTACGTATTTGGATTTAAATGGGATAGGATTCCGTTCGTCTTTTCGAATCCTGAATTCATAAAGGATGAATACAATTATTAGGATGTAATAGTCAATCATTCTGTAGCCCTTTACATGGAAATAGGGCTCAAAATAAAACTGCTCAAAGATTCGGTTTATAAATTGAAATGAATCTCTTAATGAGTTAGATCTGAAAAAAATCCAGGAAAAGGACACGACAGAAAAGGTGACAAGAGCAGCTGTAATCTCTTTTAAAGTGGTAAAAAATGTATCGCCTCCAATAGTTGAATTTTTGTAGGCTCTATTTCGCTTGAGCAATAATACAGGAGTAAAGGCTGCAGCGTGAAGTCCTCCCCAAAAGATAAATGTCCAGTTAGCACCATGCCAAAAACCACTAACAATAAAAATGATAAAAACATTTCTTATCACTTTTGAAGTCGCAACTCGAGAACCGCCTAAAGGAATGTATAGGTAAGATTTAAACCAAGTGGATAACGATATGTGCCAACGCTGCCAAAACTCCCCAATATTCCTAGAGAAATAAGGGAATTTAAAATTGGACATTAATTCTATTCCAAAAAGTTTAGCGCTTCCAATGGCTATGTCGGAATACCCACTGAAATCACAATAAATTTGAAAACTGAACATTATAACTCCTAAAATAAGAGTAGAGGCGGGATAGGAGCTGTAATTGGCAAACACATCATCTACAATGGGGGCTACAGCATCCGCTAAAGCAACTTTTTTGAAAAGCCCCCATAAAATTAGTTTCAAACCTTCAACAATTTGGTTGTATTTAAAGTTTCGTTTTTTTGCTATTTGTGGTAATAAATTGGACGCTCTTTCAATTGGGCCAGCTACTAGCTGGGGAAAAAAACTTACATAAGTGGCAAATGCCAAAAAGTCTTTAGTAGGTTTTATTTTTCTGTAATAGACGTCAAAGGAATATGACATGGTTTGAAAGGTGTAAAATGATATCCCTACTGGTAAAATAACCTTAAGTGTCCATGTGCTTTTTAAATGATAGCCAAAAACAGACGTAAGGTCAATCCAAGAATCTACAAAAAAGTTGTAATATTTAAAAAATCCTAAAAGTCCAATGTTAAATGTAATACTTGCCCAAAGCCAAAGCTTTCTCGTTTTAAAGCCTTGTGAAGCGTAAATATTGAGGCCGGTAGTGTAATCAACTACAGTGCTTAATAATATTAGAGACAAGAAACGCCAGTCCCACATTCCGTAAAATATGTAGCTTGCCAATAAGATGAGTGCATTTTGTGCTTTTAAATGTTTTTTGAATACGGTCCAATAAAGAAAGAAAACTACGGGGAGAAAAATAAAATACTCTAAAGAATTAAATAGCATAAATTCTATTGGTATAAGATTGGAGTTCAGGAAAACTTGAGTTAAACTTCTGAAATTCTTTAGAACTTAAAAAAAATAATCTTTGAATTGCATCATTAAAACCTTAATCTGTTATTAAATGTTTTTTTTAATAATTATTGCAAACTAATAAGGATTAAGTGATAATGATTTTTTTTTGAACCAAAAAAGATGGTTAGTTTTTCTTTATGAGTTCAAGGATTACTCTGAGCCCATAAATTCTTCCATGAATAAAGTTTCTGAAGTATAAATTCCTTTCTTGGAGACTACTTTAGCGAATGTTAAAAAGAAAATTTTAATATCTAGAAGAAATGAAAAGTTGTTGACATACCAAACATCATAATTGAATTTTTCTTCCCAGCTCAAGGCATTCCTGCCATTAACTTGTGCCCACCCAGTAATTCCTGGCCTAATATCATGTCTATGTTTTTGAACATCGTTATATCGAGGCAGATAACTCACTAAAAGTGGACGAGGGCCTATGAGGCTCATGTCTCCTTTTATAATGTTCATCAGTTGGGGGATTTCATCTAATGAGTATTTTCTAATAAATTTTCCCAAGCCCGTTAGTCTTTCAGCCTCAGGAAGTAGTTTTCCTTTGGAATCCCTTTCATCTGTCATGGATTTAAATTTTATGATTTTAAAAATTTCAGCATTTTTCCCAGGTCTAGGTTGTAAAAAGAATGGTTTGCCTCGGTTAACCCAAAACAATAGGATAGTTAAAATTAGAAAAATAGGGAAGAGGCAAATAAATCCCATTAATGCTAAATTAAGGTCAAAAAAACGTTTGAAAAAAAACTTATATAAACTTCTCATTTAAAATCAGTTAGTTTTTTTTATTAAAGTTTAAAGGTAACCAATATAGGCTCATGATCGGATAAATTTAATTTAAAGTTTTTATGATTTAATATTTTAATTTTTTGATCCATAAAGAAATAGTCTAGTCTTAATGGGTAGCCCCTTAAGTTGTAAGTAGTACCTAATCCATTACCTTTTTCTATAAATGAGTCATTTAAATTTTGTTTTAAAATGTTATAAGGAAATGTGTTTGGAGGGGTGTTCAAATCCCCGGAAATAATTATTTTCATTGTGCAATTGGAGGCATTTTTACGTACAATTTTGGACTGCAATACTTGTTGGTTAAATGTATTGTCTATTTTTTTTAATAGATTTTTTCCAGTTCTTAATGAGTTTCCTGTTAGTTTATAGGATTGCAAGTGTAAATTGTAGATTCTTATAGTGTCATTTTGAATCAATATATCTGCATAAATCCCATTGTTTTTAGTGTGTGGAAAGTTTATGTATCCTTTATTAATTATCGGGTATTTAGAATTAATTGACAAAAGAGATTTATCTAGATTTTTTCTATAACCTAAAAATTCATAATCGTAACCTTTAATTTTTCTTGAGATTTTATAATCTGATTCTTGTAGTACTAAGATGTCCGGATATATTGAATCGATAAATTTTAATGTGTTTGAAGTTGTATCTTTATTCTTAATGAGGTTATTGGTGTTGAAACCTCTAACATTAAAAGTTAAAATGTTAATCGATTCATTTGGTTCATTTGTAGCTTCTGTAGAAATTCGGAAAAATGAATTAAGGTTAATGGATAAAATTAATACACCAAGTAGATATAAATATCTTTTGCTAATAAGGCCAAAAACTGACAATACTACATTTATTACAAATAGAATTGGCCAACTAATCCCTAACAATACCGAAATCCACCCCCAATTTACATTTGAACTAATTTCGCTAATTATCGAAAGTGAAACAGCAATCATTGCTATTAAATTTATTTTTCTTTTAGTTATTCTCAAACAAAAAATAGTCATAAGATTCATGTTTTGATTGAAAAATAATGACAAATAATAATATGGGATTCTATTGAAGAAACGATAAATCATATAAAAATAAATATTTTATAACACTAAAGGGAGCTTCTTTTAAAATATCAATTAAAAGAGAGGACTATTCAAAAGTCAGAAAATATCAAAATTTTAAACTTCACATATAGAGTTTTGATTCTTTTCTTTTCAAGGAAGGGCAATTCTGATAGAAACACATTTTGGGTTTCAATTACTCTACCGTTGATGATTTATTCAAATCTTTACTTACAGTAGAATGTTAATGATCTTTTAAAAGAAAAAACTTTTATAAAAACTAAAATGTTCTTGGTATTTTTCTTTTTAAATAATTATAATCATAGTAATATCAATTACTTAAATGTATTTTAAAAACAAGTCCATTTTTTAAGAGCCAATTTTTAATTAAAAATGGATATTATCTTTTTTAACAGCGATACATCGATTATATTCTTTTTAGATTTATGAATTTACTTCATTAGCTAAGAGTTACTTATGCTTTTGGTGGTGGGTTAATGCAAAAAAAAACAATAATTTGCTATGAAAAACTATGAGAATCAAGAAAAAATTAAAGTAATCTATTTCACAGGCTCAGGTCGTTCTGGATCGACAATTTTAAATATTATTCTAGATAATCACCCAGAGGTTTTTGGTGGAGGAGAGCTTCAAAGTATGGAATATGTTTATAATGAGCGTAAAATATGTTCGTGTGGGGAAGCTACTATCAATTGTAAATTTTGGTCATCTGTAATGGGAGATTGGCTGAGAAAGATATCTGATTCATCTATAAAAGAAGGTCTTTCAAAATGGAAAAAATTTGAAAGTTACAAATCAATGAAGGCCTGGTTAAGATTATGGTTTGGATTATCATTAAAATCTTCCAACGTACAAGACTATCTAAACAATACATATAACTTTTTTGACACCCTTCGTAGGCACAGTGGCAAACCAATTATATTAGATATTTCAAAAAATCCCCTGCGTGCTTGGGCTTTATTGAATCATCCAAAAATAGATTTACGGTTAGTGCATCTGGTCCGAGATGGGAGGGGAGTTGCATGGTCACTTGAAAAAAAGGCTAAAAAGGAAGGGGGGCAAAAGCCCATATGGAGAACAGCCTTGTTTTGGGTAATGGTTAATAGGCAATCTAATTTTGTGAGAAAAAAAGCTAACAATTCAGTATTGATTCGTTACGAAGATTTTGCCAAGAACCCACAAGAAACTCTTAGAAAAATTGGAGATGTTGCAGGGTTGGATGTTAAGCCAATTATAGATATGGTTAGTTCGAATAGCTCTTTTCATATTTCTCATGTTGTGGCAGGAAATGGTATTCGTAAAGCGGACTCTATTAAATTACGTTTCAATGATGACGAATGGTTTGAAAAGTTAAATATCGATTATCAAAAGAAGTTTTTTAATTTTTCACGGAGCACGATGGAATCATATGGTTACTCCCTAAATAATAAAATGACTTAACTTAACTTAACTTAACTTAACTTGAAATTTATTTATGACATAAGGAAAAGTTAAATATGTATGATTTGAAGTGAGTTAATTATTTACTCTTTTCAATATAAATTAAGTTCACAAATAGAATTTCTCAAATTCTTTGTTAAGGAATATCTCTTAGAGAAGTTGTAAATTAGAGTTTATAATATTCAATAAGTCTTCATTGATTATATTTACATCAAATCGTTCTTCGGCATATTTTCGGCTATTTATTCCCATTTCCTTGATTTTTTCTTTATGAATTATAAAAAACTCCATAGCGCATACTAATTGTTCTAAGTTTCTAGGAGGAATTAATATTCCATTTTTACCTTTTATAACAGTTTCTTTACAACCAGGTGATTCAGTTGTGATAATTGGGAGGCCTACAGAGAGAGCTTCAAGAATTGATCTAGGAATGCCTTCTCTGTAGTATGTAGGTAATACGAAAACATCTCTTTTGAAGAGATGTTCTGGAATATTAGCTTGTTTTCCGTGATATACAATAATATTTTTATTATTTAAATCATTGAGTTTTTCTAGTTTAATAGCAGAGGGCGATTGATCAGGTTCCCCAATAACATGAAATTCTACGTCTGGATATTTTTGCTTTAATAATTCTGCAGCTTCGATATACAATTGGATTCCCTTTTCTTCTATCAAACGCGCTACTAGAAGAAAACTAATGACATTTGATGTGTTATTGTTTATTCTTACTTTGTATTTGTTAAGATCCACACCAGAGCCACTTACAAAACATACTTTATTTTTTTTAGAAATAATTTTTCTATCCAAAAACAATGCGTAATCATCTTTATTCTGAAAGATAATAACTTTGTTTTTCCTTATTGATTGTTTATATAGAAACTCATTGAGGCGCTGTAATATTCTAGCTTTAAAGGTTATACCGGTAAAGGCAAACCCTAGGCCCGTAATTAGGGATATAACAGGAACTTTACATTGATTAGCTGCTAAAGAGCTAAATATTACAGGTTTCACAGTGTAAGGAAATACAAGATCTATTTTTGAAGTTTTTATTATATATCTTAATTCAGATATAGATTTAAGGTCATTTAAAGGATTTAAACCTGTTCGCTCTAATTTGAACTCTATTGGTTTCGCTCCTATATTAAGAAGTTGTTGTGTTATTTCAACGGAATAATTCGGAGCAGCGGTATACACCGCAAAATCATGATTAATGAGACTTTTTATAAAATCACCTCTGAAATGAATTAACGAACCTGAGTACGATGCAACTATTAAAATTCTCTTTTTTTTCATTTAAACATAGACTTGTTTTGAAAATTATAGGTGGTATGAGGAATTAATAAAAAAGGTAAAAGGCTACACTTTGTGTGTTCTAAATTATTTTTTTGGAGGATTAATATCCAGTTTTGTTTCAAGCCACCTATATTTAATATGTTTTTATTTAAAAATTTTAATTGTTTATAAATTGATAGAATTTAGAGTAAATATTTTTAAGTTGATATTCTTTAGATCTTTGTAAACTTAGCTCACTATAGTTTTTTCTTTCTGAAGGATTGCCTTTTAGAAATTCCAACGCTTTTTTCAATCCAATTTGATCATCATTATTTACAAGAAGGCCATATTTGCCTTTAAAATATGTTCCTTCCTCAATTTTAACTGCTTTATTTTCATTTAGCAACTCTAAAGGCCCAGATATACAATTTGTAGAAATGCAAGGAAGTCCAATGGCCATAGCTTCTAACAGTGCATTAGGGAAACCTTCCGCAAAAGACGACAAAACGAAGCAATGGTTGTCTAATAGATAATCATTTACATTTTTCACTTTTCCTTCAAGAACCACCTGCTTTTCTAATTGTAAACTATGTATTACGTGTGTTAAATATCCTTTTAAAGGTCCATCTCCCAAAATGGTAAGCCTATAGTTTTTTATATTTTCCCTTAATGCACGAATAATCATTATTTGGTTTTTACGTTTATTTAAAGTGCCAGTAGTTATAATTTTAAAGCAATCAATATCAGTAATAAGGTTATTCGGGTTTAAAGTATTGATAGGGGGGACAACGGGGTTATAAATAACTTCCATTGGGATATTAATTTTAAAATTCTCCTTTAAAGTTTGATTTATATAAACCGAATTGGAGAATAGTTTTGAACATTTATTATAAAAAATAGGATAGAATACTTTAGCAATTTTCAGAGATAAGTTACTTGTCGTATTACCTTCAGGTAAACCACGTTCACTAATTATGGTTTTAATATTTTTGTTTTTTGTAGCCATCATGCCATTGATTATGTTTGGAAAAGCCAAAAAAGACACAGAAATGTTTATGTTTTCCTCTTTAATGAAGGCATTATATTTTTTATTAAATATTATTAAATTCCTTAATTTAGAATAGTAACCTCTTTCAGTTGATGCCTTTGAAAGGTAGACCACATTTATATCATTAGGAACATTAAAGTGGATATGATTATAAAACAATACTAAACTGACGTTATAGTTGTTTTTAAGTTCTTGTAATAAAAGGCTGATAACCTTTTGAGCTCCTCCACTTCCTAGATTAACACTTAAAATACTAATATTTGGTTTGGTTTTATCCATAATTATAAATTTAACAAATCAGTAAATAAGTTTTCATATTCTTTAATAATATTAGTTTTACTATATTTTTTTTGAACAGATAGACTTACTTCTTCAGGAGAGAAAGGAAATCGACTGTTGATTTCTAATAAGTGGTTTATGTATTCCTGCTCTGAATTAACAATAAAACCATTTATAGGTTCCTTTATTATTTCATTAAGTCCTCCAGGGGCACTAAAAGCTAAGACAGGAGTGCCTACTGCGCAGCTTTCAATTACAGCATTGGGAAACCCTTCTATATAAGAGCCTTGTAAATAAAGGTCATTTTCGCGGAGATATTTAGGAACTTCATCAGTGTGTTTAACATGAGTGATTTGATTTGACAACTTTAGTTGATCTATTAGTTTGAAAATAATATCCATTTCAGGTCCATCCCCTATGATAGTGTAATGAAAAGGGAAATTGACTTTAGATAAGGCATTCAAGATGCGTAGATGCCCTTTTTGCTTTTTTAATCGAGCAACTGTCACTAGTCTTAATATCTTGCTTTCAGACTTCCTTCCTGAAAAGTAGAAATTGTCAGTAATAGGGTTATTTATAATTACTATTTTGTTTGAATTTAGATTGTAATTAGAAATTAGGTCTTCATACATGTCTCTTGATTGACAAATAATCGCATCGAAAAAATTGAATCTATACTTTCCTAAAAATTCTAGAAGAAAATTGTTTTTAGTTTGGAATGTTTTTAAAGCACTAAGTATATTTACCTCTCTGGCAATAAATTTTGTTTTAGGAGTTATTAAAGAAATATATGCCATTACAGTATTAAGATGTCCGATGGCGCTAATAATAATATCTTGCTTCTTAAAAAGGCTGTAATTAATTAAATAGGGGATTGCTTTTAAAACCCTTTTCTTATTTAAATAAATAGTGTTAATGTCATCAATTTTATAAACACTATCTTTCTGAAAACCTAGGACTAAAAGAGTAACATTAAATTTAGTTTTATCAATGTTTTGCGCAATAAATGAAATGACGCGTTCAGCTCCACCAGCAACCAATGAGGGTAATATAAAAGAAATATTAATTTTATTTGACTCCTTCATTATACTTGTTCTTCTTTGTTTGCGTGTTTTTTACTTTTCCAAAATCCTTTTGCATGAATGTTCTAGGCAATTTGACAACTTTTAATTATTCTGTTACTTTTAATGGTTTTGCTTGTTTAAGTGAAAATTCCCTATAAATGAAAGTTTTGCTTTAATTATTTTTGATTAGCATATTATGATATTTTAAATTGTAAAAATGTTTTAATAAAATATATTAATCAAAATTACTCTTTGAATGACTATTAATTCCTTCAATCGGTAAAATATTGAAAGTTAAAATATTGTGAAGTTTTATAAAGTTTATAAAAACAACAGATTAAATCAAATATGTTTAATAATTGATTTTATATTAATAGGTTTTATTGTTCTCGCAGGTATGCCTGCTACCATCATGTTCTCCTCGTAAACTGATTTGTTAACAACAGAATTAGCACTTATAGCTGTATTGTTGGCTATTGAGATATTACCAAAAATTTTTACACCTGGAGCAATATATACATTGTCACCAATTTTTGGAGCCAATTTAGATCCTCCAGAAGCCCCAATGTTAGTGCATGCATGAATCCTGCAATTAGCTCCAACTTTAGCCTTGCTATTGACAATAATTGTCCCGTAATGAACTATTGCTAGCCCTGGGCCAAATACATTTATTGGAATTGAAAAACCTAGTTTTATAGAAGCCTTTTTGTATTTATATCTTAGGAAAAGAATATATGGCTTGTAAATACCTTTATTTTTGCAATTGGTAAAGTATTCTAATTTGCGCATTTTTTTCTGAAATATCCATATAGGATTTGGAGATATGTAATTAATTAAAGCCGAAAAAAAATCGTTGTTTTTGATATTTAATGCGCGCTTGTCTGCCTTTAAATATTTTCTATATGAATTTTTGTTATTTATCATAATAAACCATTTTATCCATTTTACTATGTATACTGAAATTTTAAATTTAAGGCAAAAGGGATGATTTTAAATATGATTTTTTTTACTGATTGCAAAATGTTAGTTTAAATGGAGTTTTCTTAACATTTAACAGATCGTTATCCATTAATTTGAGCCGTTTAAAGCTTTTTTTATTTACATCGAACCTAAGAAGAGCTTAAGGCGTATCTGTTTTTATATTCATGTTGCTTGTTTTTGTCTAAAACGTACCCTACAAAAGCAAACACAACTATAATGTAACCTTGATTAATAACCGTTTGAAGGGTTAGCATAAAGATATACAAGGTTGCTAGTATTGAAAAGCAGAAGAATCTTAAATTAATTTCTAATTTGAATGATTTCAATAAATAGATAATTAACAAAAGGATGAAAAATAAAAATGTGAATAGACCTGCATCCCCCCATACCCCAATATATGTGTTATGACCACGAATAAACGTCGAAAAACCTATTCCATTTCCTAAAAACGGTTTTTGATAGACATAGTAAAGTAATTCTTCTACTAATTCACTTCTTCCCGAACTGTTTATTTTTTCTGTTTGAAATGTCAAAACGTTTTTAATATTATTAATTTTATTAATCTGTATTTCTGATAAATTGAAATAGCCATAAAATTGTTCTATTCTAAAAAGGAAGAAATAAAAGACGGTTAAAATTGCTCCAAAAAGTATTATTCTTAATCCCGAGAAAAACTTATGTTTTGTAAGAATGAAAACAATTACAAAAACAAATAAACCAGTAGTTGATAACGTAATTAAGATACTGTAAAAGATAATTAGAAGAATAATTGTTTTAAATATTTTTTTTGATGTAAAATATTTATCAAAAAAAATAAATGCTAAAATGCCGCTTAAAGAGGCATTGTTTGCGTCTGCATATACACCACCAGCTCTATCTAAGCTGTGGTTGTAAATTCCTCCATGGTCAAAATCAAAATTACTTTTGTAAAGTAATATGGTCAAAAAGGAAGAAACTACAAATGAAAAAGTTATTACTTTGGTAAAAATAATAAAGTATTCATCATTGCTGAGGAAAAAATAATATCCCGTAAAAAATATAACAGGTACCAAAGTTGCCATTAGCGAGTATTCAGAATTTTGAAAACCAGAAACTCCATTTGCCAATAAACCAAAAGTATAGTACAACGCATAAAACATAAACCATAATCTTGCTGTTATTGAAAAATCCCCCCCTTTGCTTTTAAGCATGATTAATATGCCACAAAAAATTAATAGGATATTAGAATAAGCAATTATTTGAGCTAAGGCTACAGATATAAATACCCCCGTGAAACGTTGGATATTTAAACAATTGGACATTAATGGCCATACAAAACAAATTATTATTGCTAGTTTTTTCATTTTTGTTATAATTTTTCAAAAACGCTTTCATAATTTTTAATTATTGTATCTATTTGATATTTGTCTAAAGATTTGATTGCATTTTTGGAAAGATATTGTCTCAAGGTTTCATCATTGATTAGGTTTTGCAAATTATTTTGCATTTCTTTTTTGTTTTGATCTTCAATTAAAAGGCCATTAACATTGTTTGTGATAATATCAGAGGGGCCTGTTTTACAATCATATGAAATACAAGCCATGCCCTGTGACATAGCTTCGAGAAGAACCATTGGTAGGCCTTCAAATCTTGAAGGTAAGATAAATATAGAAGAATTTAACATTAACTCTGATATGTTTGAAACAAACCCCGTAAACAATATTCTATCTGAAACTTCCAGCTTTTTTGATAGTTTATTTAGTAATTCATATCCTTTATCTCCAGATCCTGCAATTTTAAGTTTCCAATCAGGATTTGATTTTAATATGGGGGCAATTAATTCAATTAAATTGTCAAACCCTTTATGATAATATTTATCTAATTTTCCTATAGCCAAAATAACTTTCTCTCTATTTTGTGGTTGAATTTTGATAGGAGGAAAACTACACGGATTCGGCATAACAACTACATTTGCGCCATATTTTTTGTAATAGGCAACATCGAATGTTGTTAATACCGTAAGTAAATTTGCTTTTTTATAAAAATATTTTTTGGTAATGTTCGTTATAAATTCACGATTTTTCATGGATCGTAAATAACTATTGTGTTCTTCTACTATAATTTTGATAGAATAGAGCTTAGCCACTGGAATAGTTATAAAATTGGTCAAGGTGATGAATGAGATAATTAAGTCAGGTCTGTTTTTTTTATGATAGTAAAATTTAGTTAAATTGTAAATAGACCTCATCTTATGATTAGCTATTCTTCCCTTATGCAAGGATATTCTTTTTATGTAACAGGGAAGTTTATAATAATCTTTACACTTATTTAGTGTTAAAACAGTAATTTCATAATTATCTCTATCCGCAAAAGCAGTTGCCAGGATGGAAAGTACTCTCTCAGCTCCTCCTCCTTTTAAAGTCGAAATGATAAAATGAATTTTCATCGTTTTTTTTTGATTAATAAATACAGTCTCTTTGATACGTTTCTAAAACCTTCATTCCATACATAAATAATAGGAGTATAAATGAATATTGAGAGAAATGAAATTTCTACCCCTGAAATTATAAGTTTATAAAACGAGTTAATTGATTTAATTATGCTAGTCATAATCAAATTACAAATAAAAAAAGCTACAATTAATGAAATGCATAATTTTAAAAATTCTTTCCAATAGGACCAAATATCATCCTTAAAACCGAATTTATATAGGTAATAAGGCCGCCAAATTAAAATGATGATTACAAAGGCAATTAATGTTCCGGCTAAAATGCCTGCTAACCCATAATAGCGCAACAGTATTATGGATAGACCTAGATTTATGATACTCTGAATGATTGGAGCCCATACATCTTGAAACAGGCTGTAAGCATCTTTAAAATGATCAACAGGGATTCGGATTTGCATAACGAACATATTTATTAGGAAAAGAAAAAGTACATTTTGGTTCAAGATATATTTTTCGCCTAACCATAATACAATAAAGGGGTCAACTAAAAAATAGAGCACTATAAAAAGGACTCCTGCAATATAAAATCTTAAACTCATCATTTCCCAAAAAACCCTTTTTATATGTGCTTTATTGTTTTCTGCCACCAAGTTACCAATACCAGCACCTGTACCGGCAAATGAAGTGTTTATGAGTTGTAATAATCGACTAAAGATTAGTTGATAGTTTCCAAAAAAAGCAACGCTTTCAATGCTTATAAATGCAAAAATTAAAATCTGATCTGTACCATTGGTTACAAAAGAGCCAAACTTATGAATTGAAATTTGTTTGATTTTCCCCACCAATTCAGAATTGGTTTTTAGAATTGATTTGGTAATGCTTTTATTAGTTTTTAACCATGGATACTCTTTTGAGACCCTTTTTCTTAAAAGAATGCTAAAAAGTATGAAGTAACATAGCTCTAGTAAAATCCATAAATAAAAATTTTTATAAATAATGATCACAAAACATTGTATAATTATTTTTGCTAATGTTAAAGATTTTGAATAAGAGGTTATAATGTAGTTTTTTTGATCAGCTTCTAATAAGAATATGTGATAGTTAAAAAAGAAATTGAGACATTGTCCGAAAAGGAAAGTATAAAAAGCAAAATAAACAACAACTAAAGAAAAAGTAATAGAGCCAAATATTAATGGGAAAAATAGAGAGAGGGTAAAACCTATAAATAAAATTAGAATTCCTATTTTTTTATATACGTAGCCAAAAAAATTAATGAGCTCATTAATTTTTGATCTGTTGCTTTCTAATATTGGTTTGTATAGACTTACACCAATGGCAGTTCCTATTCCCAGTTCAGCTAAATTTAAAAATTTCAGAAAGCTTTGGAGTGTCCCTGTCAATCCCATGAACTCATCTCCAAGATTTTCCAAGAATATTTTTCGAGAAAAGAATTGAGCAAACAAAAAGAGTATGTGAAAAAACATACTGAATTTTATGTTTTTTATGGCATTATTGACTCTTGACATGTTTTAAAAAGGTATAAAGTTTTCTTTGAAGGTCTATCCTGGTATTGTTAATCAGTAAAAAAGTACCATATAACTTAAAAGGCAAAAGCTTAATTGCATATCCATAGAAAGAGAAATTATGAAGTTGCTGATGTTTATTAATTAACCCCTTAATTTGTTTGCGATGGCGAAAATCAGGGTCGAATTTATTGTTCAAATAAAGAGAGTTATAGTGACTAGTTAGAAAATGAACTAAATAATTGCTTGCTAAGGTTTTAATTTTTGAATTATAGATATCTGTTTGTTGTATTACATACAAAGGGGCTCCAATAGAGTTTAATTTTGTCAAGCTGTATTTTCCGCGTATAACACTATTCATATTTTCTACATTATAGATGTAAAAAGGTTGACTTAGATATCCTAACCTAGTTAAACTGTTAATAATGTCAATAGTGTAATACACATCTTGATGCAGAATGTTTGGAATGAAAAACTTGTCCTTTAGAACACGTTTATGGTAAACCCTTCGCCAAACTGCAAATCGCTTATATTTTAATATGCGACATATGAACTCATCTTTATTTTCAATTCTATAACCTTTATCTATTTGATGGACATTGGTTATTTCTTTACTGTTGATTGAATTACATTCAACGACTTCAAGAGAATTCTTTATGGCAAAACTAATCATGGAAGAAAACATGTTTTGATCTATCCAATCATCACTATCCACAAAAGCTATGTAATCTCCATGGCATCTTTCCAATCCATAGTTTCTTGCAATACTAGAACCGCTATTGGCAATATGGTAAACTCTTATTCTATTATCCATAATTGCCTTCCTGTCACAGATTGCTCCACTTGAATCTGTAGAGCCATCATTAATTAAAATAATTTCAAGGCGTTTGTATGTTTGGTTTACAATGGAAGTGATGCACCTTTCAAGATAAGGCTCTACATTGTAAACTGGGACAATTACACTTAATAAATAATTCAATTATGTAGGATTAGTTATACTACTGAATACCTTGATAAACAGATAGTTTAAATATAATTAAAAAAATAGAGATAAATCTTCCAAAAGAAAAATACTAATCGATTCACTCTCTTTTAAATTTTAACATTTAGTTCAAGGCAATTTTTTTTCACATTTTTAGCTCAAAAAAACTAAAATGAAAAATATGTAATTTACTTAAAAATAAATAGTTAAAGATTGTAGGGACTCTCAAATATCAAAAACGACTTACAAGATTGTATTTTGTAGAATTGTTTCAAAAAAGTGTAAATCAAACATTTAACATTTTTTGAATAATCCAAGACCAATATCCTTCCGTACATAAATTGAGTTTCCAATAATGGAAATAGTTTTAAAAGTTCTTTACGATTTTGGAATCAAAATTTTAAAAAAGCAGTATTCTTTAAAATTTGTAAGTAAATAAACATTAAAAACATTTGTTTTTTACATTGAAAATTCATACAAGTGTTAAAGTTTAAAACAAAAGTTTCAGATTCGTAAACTATTAAAAATTAAATAGATATTATTGCACCGCTGATTTAAAAGCAGACATTTTTAAGTCAGTTTTTTGTTTTGCAATTTTTACAAATTGTAAGAAAAGAATCTCTTTTGAGCGCTAGTGGACGAATAAACTTAACCTTTGAACCCTTTAATGAGCACTATTATATAAATTAACAGTACAAAAGTACGCCCCAAAAATTAATAGCATATGAAAACCCCAAATTTGACCTACCATGGAAATGGTATGCACAATCTTTGTGCAAAAATTTATACCCTTTTATTTATTTCACTTTTTAGTTTCAATTCATTTTCCCAACAATTAGCCTTCCCCACAGCAAGAGGCGCAGGAGCCTATGCAACAGGTGGACGAGGGGGTGAAGTTTACCATGTCACTAATTTAAATGATAGTGGAACAGGTAGTTTTAGAGATGCTATTCGAGGTTCGAATAGAATTGTCGTATTTGATGTTAGTGGAGTTATTCATCTAAATTCAATTGCTACTACTTCTGCTAATAATATTACTATTGCTGGTCAAACTGCCCCTGAAGGAGGTATTACTATCGATGGAAATAGGGTTTATTTTAGTGGAGGAGATAACGTAATTGTTAGACATATTCGCTTTAAAGGAGGTGTTGATGGAGGTGATGATAGTTTCACGGCAACCGGCAACATGACGAATATGATTTTCGACCATTGTTCTTTTGCTTTTGGAGTAGATGAAGCTGCTAGTTGGAATACAACAAATACAGATGCTACAATAAATAATGTCACTGTACAGAGATCGATATTTGCCGAAAGTGTAAAAGGTACAATTTTGGGTGGTGCAGAAGGAGTTAATATAGGTAAAATTTCTGCGTTGAATAATTTATGGTATAACATTACTCATAGGTTTCCAAATATTAATGGTTATGGAGGCAATTATGAGGTTATTAATAACGTTGTTTGGACTGTTACAAATAGGATTATTAGAGGTAATGGTGATTTCACTCTAAATCATATTGGTAATTACTATGATTATGGCAATACAACAATAACGGATAAAAAAATAAATAACTATAATTTACTTCAAAGCTATGTGCCTAAAATTCATACTAATGGAAATAAATATGTGGTTAAAAACATAGGATCTTTAACTAGTAGTGTTTCTCAAATGAATTCAAATAACACTTTGGCATGGAAGTTCTTTAAAGATGCAGGGGGTTATTCTACAGGTGATCAAGTACCATCAAATTATTTTTCTAGTAATCAATTTAGTTTATTCGGAGCTCCATTAGAAATTCAATCAGCTGATAATGCTTTTAATGATGTTAAAATGGATGTTGGCTGTAATGCCAGACTTAATGCAGATGGATCGGTTAGTAATAACTTAGATGCTTTAGATACAGAATGGCTGAATAATGTTAAGAATGGAAAATATACTAGTCAGTTATCTCAAAGTGAGTATGTAGTACCGGGCATAACATCGAATTCAAGGTCCTCCAATTATTACCAATCTAATCCACATATTCCAGAAACCTGGTTTCAAGCAAATGTTCCTAATGGACAGGATCACAATGACTTTGCGCCAAGTGGCTACACTTGGTTGGAAGAATTTTTAAATGGAGTAGATGGAAACACAGCCACAACAACTCCGGCAATTACTGCAAACGCAGGAGAAGATCAAACAATTTGTGAAGGGGAAACAGTTACTTTAACGGCTACTGGAGGTACGACATATGAATGGAGTAACGGAGAAACTACTGCAAGCATTGAAGTATCTCCAGAGGAAACCACAACTTATACAGTAACTGCTTATAGCAGCACAGGAAGTAACTCTGACACAGATGAAGTAACAGTTACGGTAAATGCACTTCCAACTGCAAATGCAGGGAATGACGTTAGTATCTGTCAAGGAAACAGTGTAACTCTTAGTGCTTCCGGAGGAAGTAGTTACCTCTGGAATACTGGAGCAACTACCCAAAGTATTACGGTAAGTCCTAACTCAACAACTACTTATTCGGTTGAAGTAACCTCTAATTCTTGTTCGGACTCAGATGAAGTCACTGTAACAGTAAATGAATTATCACAAGTTAATGCTGGAAATGATGTTACTATCGGTTATGGAGAAAGTGTAACTCTTACAGCTTCAGGAGCTAATACCTATAGTTGGAATACGGGAGCTACAACCCAAAGTATAACGGTGAGTCCGGCTCAAACAACAACATATGAAGTTACAGGATACACTAATGGCTGTGAAAGTACAGATACTGTTACCGTTGTTTTGGTAGATAATAGTGTTGTTGCTGACGCTGGCCAAAATCAGGAAATTTGTCAAGGCGAATCTGTAACTCTTACAGCTACAGGAGGAAGTACTTATGAATGGAGCAATGGAGCAACTACAGAAAGTATTACAGTATTTCCGGAAGAGACTACAACTTATACGGTGACTGCTTATAGTAGTACAGGAAGTAACTCTGACACTGACCAGGTAACCGTAACAGTAAATGCACTGCCAAACGCAGATGCAGGAAATGATGTAAGCATCTGTCAGGGCGAATCAGTAACCTTGACTGCTTCTGGTGGAGGAAGTTATCTATGGAATACAGGAGCAACTACTCAAAGTATTACGGTAAGCCCTAACTCAACAACTACATATTTTGTTGAAGTGACCTCTAATTCTTGTGCTGATACAGATCAAGTAACCGTAACGGTAAACGAATTGCCAACAGTAGGTGCAGGAACCAATGTAACGATCACCGAAGGGGAGAGCGTAACGCTTACTGCAACCGGAGGAAACACTTATGTATGGAATACGGGAGCTACAGCCGCTACAATCACTGTAAGCCCAGATGTAACCACGACTTATGAAGTAACTGGATTTGTAAACGGATGTGAGGCTACCGATACAGTGACCGTAACCGTTGAGGAGGATACCACTGTAATCGTTAATGCCAATGCAGGCGAGGACCAAACCATCTGTCAGGGAAGTACTGTGACACTAACTGCAACAGGAGGTGATACTTATTTATGGAACACAGGAGAGACTACCGCTAGCATCACCGTGAGCCCAGAAGCTACCACGACTTATTCGGTAACCGCTTATATAGGAGAAAATGAAGGAACGGACGAAGTAACAGTAACCGTAAATGAATTGCCTACAGTGGATGCGGGAGCCAATGTAACGATCACTGAAGGGGAGAGCGTAACGCTTACTGCAACCGGAGGAAACACTTATGTATGGAATACGGGAGCTACAGCCGCTGCAATCACTGTAAGCCCAGCTGTAACCACCACTTATGAAGTGACTGGATTTGTAAACGGATGTGAGGCTACCGATACCGTGACCGTAACCGTTGAAGAGGACACTACTGTAATCGTTAATGCCAATGCAGGTGAGGACCAAACCATCTGCCTGGGAAGTACAGTGACATTGACTGCTACGGGAGGTGACACTTACCTATGGAACACAGGTGAAACCACTGCGAGCATCACTGTAAGCCCAGAAGCAACAACCACTTATTCGGTAACTGCTTATATAGGAGAAAGTGAAGGAACGGACGAAGTTACCGTAACCGTAAACGAATTGCCTACAGTGGATGCGGGAGCCAATGTAACGATCACCGAAGGGGAGAGCGTAACGCTTACTGCAACCGGAGGAAACACTTATGTATGGAATACGGGAGCTACAGCCGCTGCAATCACTGTAAGCCCAGCTGTAACCACCACTTATGAAGTGACTGGATTTGTAAACGGATGTGAGGCTACCGATACCGTGACCGTAACCGTTGAAGAGGACACTACTGTAATCGTTAATGCCAATGCAGGTGAGGACCAAACCATCTGTCAGGGAAGTACAGTGACACTGACTGCTACGGGAGGTGATACTTACTTATGGAACACAGGTAAAACTACTGCTAGTATCACTGTAAGCCCAGAGGCAACTACCACTTATTCGGTAACCGCTTATATCGGAGAAAATGAAGGAACGGACGATGTAACCGTAACCGTAAACGAATTGCCCGTAGTGGATGCAGGAGCCAATGTAACGATCACCGAAGGGGAGAGCGTAACGCTTACTGCAACCGGAGGAAACACCTATGTATGGAATACGGGAGCTACAGCCGCTACAATCACTGTAAGCCCAGCTGTAACCACGACTTATGAAGTGACTGGATTTGTAAACGGATGTGAGGCTACCGATACGGTGACCGTAACCGTTGAGGAGGACACTACTGTAATCGTTAATGCCAATGCAGGCGAGGACCAAACCATCTGTCAGGGAAGTACTGTGACACTAACTGCAACAGGAGGTGATACTTACCTTTGGAATACAGGTGAGGCTACCGCTAGCATCACTGTAAGTCCAGAAGCAACTACCACTTATTCGGTAACTGCTTATATCGGGGAGAATGAAGGAACGGACGAAGTTACCGTAACCGTAAACGAATTGCCTGTAGTGGATGCAGGAGCCAACGTAACGATCACCGAAGGGGAGAGCGTAACGCTTACTGCAACCGGAGGAAACACCTATGTATGGAATACGGGAGCTACAGCCGCTACAATTACTGTAAGCCCAGCTGTAAGCACGACTTATGAAGTGACTGGATTTGTAAACGGATGTGAGGCTACCGATACGGTGACCGTAACCGTTGAGGAGGATACCGCTGTAATCGTTAATGCCAATGCAGGTGAGGACCAAACCATCTGTCAGGGAAATACAGTGACATTGACTGCAACAGGAGGTGACACTTACCTATGGAACACAGGTGAAACTACGGCTAGCATCACCGTGAGCCCAGAAGCAACAACCACTTATTCGGTAACTGCTTTTATCGGGGAAAACGAAGGAACGGACGAAGTAACTGTAACCGTAAACGAATTGCCTGTAGTGGATGCGGGAGCCAACGTAACTATTACCGAAGGGGAGAGCGTAACGCTTACTGCAACCGGAGGAAACACTTATGTATGGAATACGGGAGCTACAGCCGCTACAATTACTGTAAGCCCTGCTGTAACCACCACTTATGAAGTGACTGGATTTGTAAACGGATGTGAAGCTACCGATACGGTGACCGTAACTGTTGAAGAGGACACTACTGTAATCGTTAATGCCAATGCAGGCGAGGACCAAACGATCTGTCAGGGAAGCAATGTGACACTGACTGCAACAGGAGGTGACACTTACCTATGGAGCACAGGTGAGACTACCGCTAGCATCACCGTGAGCCCAGAAGCAACAACCACTTATTCGGTAACTGCTTTTGTTGGAGATAACCAGGATAGCGATGATGTAATTGTTACTGTAAATCCGCTTCCAAGTGTAAGTATAACTAATGGTGAGATTGTAACAATTCTTTTAGGAGATTATGTAACATTATCTGCAACAGGGGCAAACAACTACATTTGGAGCAATGGTGCTACCGAACCAAATATTGCCGTAAGCCCTAGTGTAACTACTGTTTATGAAGTAACTGGATTTGTGAATGGATGTGAGGCTACTCAACAAGTAACTGTAAAAGTTATTGAGCTAGTTTCTGCTGAAATAGTAGCTGAAAGTTTGGAAGTGTGTTTAGGTGAGAGTGTTGTATTAACAGCTTCTGGAGGTGATGAGTACCTTTGGAGTACAGGCGAAACAACGCAAAGTATCACCGTTTCTCCTGAAGAAGCTACAGAATATACCGTAACTGTTTATAATGAATTGGACGAGGATCAAGCTTCCGTTACCATCAATGTTACTGATTGTAGTGCGATTGTTGGGCCTGAGATTACCATTGGTGAGTTTAGCTTCTATTTTGATAAACATTCTGATTTATTGACATTAAATTTATCGGGATGTCAAAGTGTTCAAAGTATTGCTATCTATGATATGCAAGGGAATTTAGTTTATCAAATTGATCTAAACCAACTCTTGGAAGGTGAAGATTTCAGTTTAGAGGTTGATACATCAACTTTCAAAAATGGAGCATTTATCATCAAAGTAGTTTGTAATGGTAATGAGATAATCACCAAGAAAACTGTTTTCAATTAAAAGTTATAACTTGAAAAGAGTATAAAAAAAGCGCGACGTAATTGTCGCGCTTTTTTATTTTATATAATGACTTTAGTTTTAAACAGAAACGACTATTTAAAATGCAACAAAACTATTGTAGCTAGTGAATCGCAATTTTCAATATCAATTACAACTTCATTGCTTTCTAAAGAATTCTCAATCACGTAAGTTTTACAATCTTCAGGCTTCGTGTTGCTCTTCGAGAAATTCACGTTTCCAGACCATATAAGGTTAGAAACAGCAGTTGTATCCAAATCATGCAATTGCATAGTTGCCAAAGCTTCCTTAGAATAGACTTTCTTTTTTAGTGCTATATTTTTTATAGTTCGGGCGTTGGGCCCATAATCACAAGAAGTATTTTTTCCTCGAAGGAAAAAGGCTAAAAATATTAATCCAATGGAAAAACCACCTAAGTAGTATCCAATACGTTGTATTAATTTCATATAATATTTAAAAAATTAGAAGATTTACATCACTGTAACTCAAACTGAACCAATCTGCAACAGATTTATTAGTTAGAATTCCGTGGTAAAAATACAACCCATTTTTTAAACCGCGATCATATCTGATGGCATCTTCAATGCCTCCATCTTCACCTATCTGCAATAAATAAGGTGTAAAGATGTTACTTATGGTCACAGAAGCCGATCTAGAATAGCGTGCGGGAATATTTGGAACACAATAATGAGTGACTCCATTGTAATCAAAAGTGGGCTTGTCGTGATTGGTGACTTCACTAGTCTCAAAACAACCGCCCATATCAATGCTCACATCAATAATTACGGAACCAGACTTCATACAACTCACCATGTCCTCGGTAACAATTACAGGCGCTCTATTCGATCCTCTTACAGCACCAATAGCAATATCACAGCGCTTTAATGCCTTGATAAGATTTTTGGGTTGAATTGTAGATGTATAGATTGTTTGCCCTAAATTGAATTGAACATTTCTTAACTTGGAAATGGAGTTGTCGAACATCTTAACGTTTGCCCCCAAACCAATCGCTGAACGTGCCGCAAATTCACCCACTGTACCAGCTCCAATAATCACTACTTCGGTAGGAGGCACGCCAGTAATATTTCCGAACATCAAACCATTTCCTCCATTAATATTAGACAATAATTCCGATGCAATTAAAATAGAAGCAGTTCCTGCAATTTCACTTAAGGATCTTACAACGGGGTACGCACCATCTTCATCTTTAATAAATTCAAAAGCCAGGGCGGTAATTCGTTTGGCTGCTAGAGCTTCAAAATATTTTTTTTGTTGTGTTTTGAGCTGTAATGCTGAAATCAATAATGTGTGGGGGTTGATGAGCTTAATCTCATCAAGAGAAGGCGGTTCTACCTTTAGGATAATAGGGTTTGCAAAAACTTTTGCGGTATCTCTAGTGACTTCAGCTCCTGCATCACTATAACTTTTGTCTCTAAAATTGGCGCCTTCCCCAGCGCCAGACTCCACCATTACTTTATGACCGTTTGAAACTAAGGCCGAAACGGCATCTGGTGTTAGACATACCCTTTTTTCTTGAAAATGGGTTTCTTTGGGAATTCCTATGAAAAGTTCACCTTTCTTTTTGTATACTTCTAAAGTCTCTTCTAGGGGTAAAAGCTGTGCCTTTGTAAAAGGAGATAAGGGTTTGCTCATTTAAGTCAAATTAAAAACTCAAATTACAAATAAATTTTTGATATAAAATTGGATTTAGTACTAAAAGTAATCTTTAAGTCTCCCCATGACATTTTTTGGAGGACCAATCTTAAATTCATCTTCAAGCTCCTGCATAGTTTTATCAGCTTCATTTATTTTATTGAACATTCTAGCTCTAATTAAATAAATAGAAGGAATGACAATCGCCATAATCGGAAGCATGTAGATCCATTGAACTTCGTCAATATATCTTGTGTCACCTTCAATGGTTTTTATAATTTGAATTGGATACATTAAAATGGGGACCAACAAAGTATGATACCACCAGTGTCTACAGGTAAAAAACCATATTAAAAGCAATATTAAGGGGACAACTTTTCCTGTTATTACCCACATTGCATAGTTGGCATCCTCCCATAATTTACTATCATATGTAAATAAAAAAGTGTTCCAAACTTTAACAGATGGAACACCTTCATACAACGTATAAAAAAAGGGAGTAGCTGCAATAATAGTAGCAATTATACTCCCTAAAACTAATTTCTTAGTAATTTTTTTAGGTACCAGGAATGATTGGTCTTGGCTTTTTCTCGATTTCAGTTTTGATTTGATCATTTAGGTCGATTAAATTTGTAGCCTGAGCTGCAAACAACACTCCACCAAAAATAGCAATCGCTAATACATACTTTTTAGTTTTCATAATTTCAAGGGATTTAATTAATTAATTTGATTCAAATTTATACGTAACAGCTTACAAAAACTGTTAAAGAAATGTTAAAATCTTTTTTATAAATCCCCAGTATGTTACGGTTTTTCCGTAGTCTTTAGCGATAGTAAGGTGGGAAAACACTTAATTTTTTACAAAAAATTTTGAGGTTTCATGTTGTCTTGTCCAGTTAGTTTTATGTTTTGGGTTAATTTCAAAGTTCTCTGGCCATTTTCATCAGTTACAATTTCTATACAAACGGCTTCTTCTGGCAATAATGATGGAATTTTTTCAGGCCATTCCATCAAAAGCCATTGATCACTGAATAGGTATTCTTCCAAACCAAAATTAAGAGCTTCTTCTTCATCTTCTATTCTGTAAAAGTCGAAATGATAGATATAGCCTTTTTCAAGTTTGTATTCATTTACAATTGAAAATGTAGGACTACTCACCGCATCATTGCTGCCTAAAGCCTTTACCAAAGCTTTTACTAAAGTTGTTTTTCCAACACCCATTTCACCATAAAACAAAATGGTTTTTGAGTTGATTTCATTTAAAACCTTTTTAGCAACGTTTTCAATATCATATATTTGGTAGGCGATTTCCAATCGGATATGTATTAAATAATTATAGTTACAATAATAGGAATAAAAATATGAAATTCCTAAAAAAACAAGTATTTCGTCGGATATTTTTGTATTACATAGATTATTTTGGCTGTAGAACCACAAATGGTATAATCATTTCTTCCAGTGAAATCCCCCCATGTTGATAGGTATTACGGTAATAACTTACGTAATGATTATAATTATTTGGATACGCCAAAAACGCATCTCCCTTAGCAAAAATAAAGGAACTCGTCATATTAATAGAAGGCAGATTAACCGATTTAGGATCTTTAATTGCGTAAACATCCTTGTTTTCATAAGTCAAACTTCTACCTGTTTTGTATCTTAAATTTAAGCTTGTGTCTCTATCACCAATAACTTTTGAGGGGTTTTTGACATTAATAGTGCCATGATCCGTAGTCAATATTAATTTAAAGCCTAAAAGCTGAGCTTGCTGGATCATTTCCAAGAGAGGAGAGTTTTTAAACCAACTTTGGGTTAAGGATCTATAAGCTTTATCATTTGACGCTAATTCCTTTACTACTTCCATTTCCGTTTTGGAGTGTGAGAGCATGTCCACAAAATTATAGACCACCACCGTAAGATCATTATTTTTTAAAGCCTTAAAATTATCGACCAGTTTTTTTCCTGATTTAAGATTTGTGATTTTGTGATATTCGAATTTTAGGTCTCTAAGCCCCAATCGTTTCAACTGATGTTCCAAAAATTCTTCTTCATGCAAATTTTTACCACCTTCGTCCGTGTCATTTTTCCATAGGTCTGGATGCAATTTTTCCATATCCCCCGGCATTAATCCTGAGAAGATTGCATTTCGGGCATATTGTGTAGCTGTTGGAAGAATACTAAAATATGGTTCTTCGGAGGCCTTTTTATAATAATTGCTTACAAATGGCTCGAAGGATTTCCATTGGTCATAACGTAAATTGTCAATAACCACCAATAACGTGGGCTGCTCTTTGCTCAGTTCTGGGACTACTTTTTCCTTAAATAGTCTATGCGACATAATCGGAGCATCTTCAACATCGTTAAACCAAGAAGCGTAATTCTTTTCTACAAATTTGCCAAATTGTAGGTTAGCTTCATTCTTTTGAGATTCCAATATTTCAGTCATTCCCACATCTTCAATATCCTCTAACTGTAGTTCCCAGTAAAGTAGTTTTTGGTAAAGCTCTTCCCATTCTTCATAACTGTTTACCATGGTCAAGTCCATAGCAATCTTGCGGAACTCCTGTTGGTAATTGGAAGTGGTCTTTTCAGAAATTAATCGCGAGTGATCCAAATTCTTCTTTAAACTCAGTAATATTTGGTTTGGGTTCACGGGTTTTATTAAATAATCGGCAATTTTACTACCAATCGCTTCCTCCATAATATATTCCTCTTCACTCTTTGTAATCATTACCACAGGAATATTGGCACGTTTTTCCTTTATTTCCGTCAAAGTTTCCAAACCTGTAAGCCCTGGCATGTTTTCATCAAGAAAAACGATGTCAAAATTTGAGTTATTAATGACCTCTAGAGCTTCCGTACCACTTTGGCAAGTGGTTACATTATATTGTTTTTTCTCTAAGAATAGTATGTGTGGCTTAAGTAAGTCGATTTCATCATCAACCCAAAGAATATTTATTTGGTTCATGTATATTTGTTTAAATTAATGTAATAGCTCAAGTTTGAATAATAAGGTAAACAAACTCAAAATATTTAACGACCCAATTTACGGATTTATTACTATTCCCAATTCGTTGATTTTTGATTTGATTGAACACAAATATTTTCAACGCCTAAGAAGAATCACACAAATGGGTATGTCCTATTTAGTATATCCAGGGGCGCACCACACACGATTCCATCACGCTATAGGTTGTATGCATTTAATGCAAAAAGCCTTGAATGTGCTAAGGTTTAAAGGAGTTGAGATTTCCGAAGAAGAAGAAAATGCGCTTTATATTGCTATCCTATTACACGATATTGGCCACGGACCATTTTCGCATGCTATGGAACATAGTATTGTAAATGGAGTCTCCCATGAGACCATTTCTCTCTTATTTATGGAGCGTTTGAATGAAGAATTTAACGGAAGTTTAACGCTTGCTCTAGACATTTTCAAAGGAAATTACCACCGTCAATTCATGTGCCAATTAATCTCGAGTCAGTTGGATATGGATCGTTCAGATTACCTTAAACGAGACAGTTTTTATACAGGTGTAGCGGAAGGTAATGTGAATAGTGAGCGCTTAATTACCATGTTTAACGTGGTGGATGATCAATTGGTAGTAGAAGAGAAGGCCATTTACAGTGTAGAGAAGTTTTTGATTGCCCGTAGGTTCATGTATTGGCAGGTATATTTACATAAGACTGGATTGGTGGCCGAGCAATTGTTAACTCGTGTATTGAAGCGGGCTAAGGAACTTACCAGTTCTGGAATTTATTTGAACGCTAGCAAACCTCTTTCTTATTTCTTAGAACGTGAGGTGACTGTTGAAAATTTTAGTGAAGAGGATTTGGAATTGTTTTCTAGGTTGGATGATAACGACATTATTTCAGCAATGAAGGAATGGCAACATCATGACGACTTTGTGCTTAGTAATTTAAGCAGCATGATCATTAATAGAAGCCTCTTGAAAATAAAGTTGAAAGAGAAAAAAGTTAAACAAGACGAGATTGAAAAGCAATTACAGGTCTTGAGGGACATGTATGGAATTTCAGAATATGAGGCCTCATATTTTGTGTTTGCTGGAGATATTTCCAATCAAGCATACAATCATAAGTATCAACCTATTCAAATTTTAAAGAAAACTGGCAAAATTGTAAAAATAGGAAAGGCTAGTGGTCAATTCCATATTAAAGCACTGTCCAAACCTGTGACTAAATATTATATATGTTATCCTAAAGACAAAATGTGATACATTTTTTCTATTTTTGCCACTGATGAAATTTACAGCAATACAAATAGCAGAAATTTTAGAGGGAGACGTCGTTGGAAATCCAGATGTAGAGGTCTACAAACTCTCTAAAATAGAGGAAGGAACGCAAGGTTCCCTTACCTTTTTGGCGAATCCAAAATACAAACCTTATATTTATTCAACGCAGGCATCTATTACCATTGTTAACCACAATTTCGTGGTGGAAGAGCCTATCACAACTACCTTGATTAAGGTAGAAGATGCCTATAAATCATTTTCTAAGTTGTTGGAATATTACAACCATATTAAATTGAACAAAAGCGGTATTGAACAACCATCTTTCATATCGGAAACGGCTAAATATGGTGAAAATATTTATGTGGGCGCTTTTTCCTATCTTGGTGAAAATGTTAAGATTGGAAACAACGTAAAAATATACCCTAGTGCTTATATTGGAGACAATGTTTCTATTGGTGACAACACAATCGTGTTTGCAGGGGCAAAGGTGTATTCAGACTGCGTAATTGGCAGTCATTGTGTGATAAATTCTGGGGCCATTATTGGCGCCGATGGTTTTGGATTTGCACCTAATGAAAATGGAGAATATTCCAAAGTTCCTCAAATAGGAAATGTAATCATTGAAGATTACGTAGATATTGGGGCTACAACCACTATTGACAGAGCAACTTTAGGTTCTACAATAATTAGAAAAGGGGTAAAGTTAGACAACCAAATTCAAATTGCCCATAACGTTGAAGTTGGAAAAAATACAGTGATTGCGGCTCAAACCGGAGTTGCAGGATCTACCAAAATAGGCCAAAATTGTCAGATTGGAGGACAGGTAGGAATTGCAGGCCATTTAAGCATTGGAAATAACGTTAAAATACAGGCGCAATCTGGGATTGGAAGAAATATTAAGGATAATGAAGTGCTTCAGGGATCCCCAGCCTTAGGCTATGGAGAGTATAACAAATCCTATGTGCACTTTAAAAATCTTCCAAAGATTGTAAAAGATATAAACGAAATCGAAAAAAAGGTAAATGGCAATAATTAAAACAGACATTAGACAAAAGACCATAGAAAAAGAAGTGTCTTTAACAGGTGTTGGATTGCACACGGGCAAGGATGTAACGCTTACTTTTAAACCTGCTCCAGTAAACAACGGGTTTACGTTTGAAAGAGTAGACCTTGAAGGAAATCCGGTTATTGAAGCTGACGTTACTTACGTTACGAATACACAAAGAGGGACCTGTCTAGAGAAAAATGGCGTGAAAATCCAGACTTCAGAGCACGTATTGGCGGCTTTGGTAGGCTTGGACTTGGACAATGTCACCATTGAATTGAACGCCTCAGAACCACCAATTATGGACGGTTCTTCTAAGTACTTTATAGAAGCTTTGGAAAAAGCGGGCATTGTAGAGCAGGACGATTTTAGAGAAGAATACGTAGTTACTGAGATTGTTTCGTACACCGATGAGGAATCAGGCAGTGAAATTATTGTAATGCCTGCAAAGGAGTACCAAGTGACTACTATGGTTGATTTTGGAACCAAAGTGTTGGGAACACAAAACGCAACCCTCAACCATATTTCCGATTTCAAAGAAGAAATATCCGATTGCCGTACATTCAGCTTTTTGCATGAATTGGAAATGCTTTTGGACCATGGTTTAATTAAAGGGGGGGACTTGAACAACGCCATTGTATATGTTGACAAGGAATTGTCTCCACAAACTTTGGAAAAGCTGAAAGTAGCCTTCGATAAAGATGACCTTACCATAAAGCCTAACGGCATCTTGAATAATTTAACCTTGAACCATCCAAACGAAGCGGCAAGACATAAGCTTTTGGATGTAATAGGGGATTTGGCTTTGGTAGGTACTCATATCAAAGGAAAAATCATCGCCAATAAGCCTGGACACTTTGTAAACACTCAGTTTGCTAAACAAATGTCTAAACTCATTAAGAACGAAAGACGAAATAACGTTCCTACTATAGATTTAAATCAAACACCTTTAATGGATGTCAACCAAATTATGGCCATGTTGCCTCACAGACAACCATTTTTGTTAATTGATAAAATCTTTGAATTGTCTGATAGCTGCGTGGTCGGTATGAAAAACGTGACTATGAACGAGCCGTTCTTTGCCGGACATTTCCCAGGAGCACCAGTAATGCCAGGAGTTCTAATTGTAGAGGCTATGGCGCAAACGGGAGGTATTTTGGTGTTGAGCACCGTACCAGACCCTGAAAACTACTTGACATATTTCATGAAGATTGATAAAGTGAAATTCAAACACAAAGTAGTGCCAGGGGATACGCTTATTTTTAAATGTGATTTAATCACACCTATCAGAAGAGGCATCTGCCATATGCAGGGATATGCCTATGCAAACGGTAAACTATGTGCCGAAGCTGAATTGATGGCACAAATTTCGAAGATTAAATAATCTAAAATCTAGATTGAAAACTCAATTGGAAAATGGATTTTAAAACAATAAAAATCATAAAATGAACCAACCTTTAGCATATGTGCATCCTGGCGCCAAAATAGCCAAAAATGTGGTTATTGAGCCTTTTGCGACCATCCATAACAATGTTACTATTGGAGAAGGAACTTGGATTGGCAGTAATGTAACCATTATGGAAGGTGCTAGAATTGGCAAAAACTGTAATATTTTCCCAGGCGCCGTAATTTCTGCGGTTCCTCAGGATTTGAAATATAAAGATGAAGACACCCTTACCATTATTGGGGATAATGTTACCATTAGAGAATGTGTAACCATCAACAGAGGGACTTCAGATAGAATGAAAACGGTAGTTGGAAACAACTGTTTGATCATGGCATATTGCCACATTGCCCACGACTGCATCGTGGGAGACAACTGTATTTTTTCCAACAATTCTACTTTGGCAGGTCATATTACAGTGGGAGATTATGTAGTGTTGGCGGGAATGACCGCAGTACACCAATTCTGTTCTATTGGGAACCATGCCTTCGTAACCGGAGGATCTTTGGTAAGAAAAGATGTGCCTCCGTTTGTAAAAGCTGCAAGGGAGCCTCTTTCTTATGTTGGAATCAACTCTGTAGGATTGAGACGTAGAGGGTTTTCAACAGAAAAAATTAGGGAGGTACAGGACATCTACCGAATTTTATATCAAAAAAATTACAATAACACACAAGCTGCAGAAATCATCGAAGCTGAAATGGAGGCGACTCCAGAACGAGATGAGATACTTCAATTTATTAAGGATTCTCAGCGAGGAATAATGAAAGGATATTTTAAATCAAATTAATTTTATGGCAACTACATCAGATATCAGAAACGGATTATGTATCAGATACAATAACGATATATACAAAATCATTGAGTTTTTACACGTAAAACCAGGCAAAGGACCTGCTTTCGTTAGAACCAAAATGAAAAGTGTAACTTCAGGAAAAGTGTTGGACAATACGTTTTCTGCTGGACATAAAATTGAAGATGTACGTGTTGAAACACACAAATTTCAATTTTTATACAACGATGGTGAGTACTACCACTTCATGAATACAGAGGATTATACACAAATCCAATTGAATGAAGGTGCTTTGGATAGACCTAATTTAATGAAAGAAGGAGAAGTAGTAACGGTAATCATCAATGCTGAAGATAACATGCCATTATCGGTAGAGATGCCTGCTAGTGTTATCTTGGAAGTAACGCATACAGAGCCTGGTGTTAAAGGAAATACTGCGACTAATGCGACTAAGCCTGCAACTGTAGAAACTGGTGCTGAAATCAATGTGCCTTTGTTTATCAACGAAGGTGACAAGATTAAAATTGAAACTGAAAAAGGGACTTACAAAGAGCGTATTAAAGAATAGCTTTCATTGAAATTTCCAAAAACATACAAGCTTAAAGAAATCGCAGCCTTGATTGGCTGTGATTTTGTTGGTTCAGACGATTTTCCAGTTCTGGGAATGAATGAAATTCATGTGGTAGAACCAGGGGACATTGTGTTTGTGGACCATCCAAAATATTATGACAAGGCGCTGAACTCGGCCGCTACCATTGTCCTAATCAACAAAGAAGTAGAATGTCCTGAAGGAAAAGCACTTTTAGTAAGTGACGATCCATTTAGGGATTTCAACAAATTGACCCATCATTTTAAGCCTTTCCTAGCTTCCAATGTTGCCATTGCACCAACAGCAAAAATAGGTAAGAATACCATTATTCAACCCAACTGCTTTATTGGAAACAACGTAACCATTGGAGACAACTGTATTATTCATTCCAATGTAAGCATTTATGATGACGCTGTGATAGGTAACAATGTAACCATTCATGCAGGAACTGTTTTGGGGGCCAATGCCTTTTATTACAAAAAACGTCCAGAAGGCTTTGATCAATTGCTATCTGGAGGTCGTGTAGTAATCAAGGACAATGTTGATATTGGCGCTGCCTGTACTATTGACCGCGGTGTATCTGGCGATACCATTATTGGAGAAGGCTCCAAATTGGATAACCAGATTCAAATTGGTCATGACACGGTTGTAGGTAAAAAATGTTTGATTGCCTCCCAAGCGGGTATTGCTGGCTGTGTGGTCATTGAGGATGAAGTAACCATTTGGGGACAAGTTGGAAGCACCAGTGGCATCACCATAGGTGAGAAGGCGGTAATCTTAGCGCAATCTGGGGTAAGCAAATCATTAGAAGGACATAAAACCTATTTTGGCTATCCTGCGGAAGAATCTAGACAAAAGTTGAAGGAAATGGCCATGATCAAGCAAATACCTAAAATTTTGGACGACATAAAAAACATAAAGCAATGACACCAAAAGAATTTGTAACTAGTTTCTATAATTCAGATTTCGGGAACGAAGCCTTTAATCCTTCGGAATTTTTCCATGAAGACTGTCAGTTAAATTGGAACAGCAGTACTGGTTTTAAGCAGTTAAACTATTCAGACATTGTTTTGTTGTTTAAAAACTTTGGAAAAGCCTACGCTTCGGCAAGAAATCAAGTCAGCCATATGCTTCAGGATGGTAACTTCATGACCATTCGTTATACCATGTATGTCCATCCAATTGAATCTCCAGATGAGGAAGAGCCTATGGCTCATTTCATAACTATTTGGGAGCTGAAAGACGGCAAACTTTACAGGGGCCACGAGATAAGCCAATTGGCCGATGAAAGCCATCCTAGTCTTAAATCATTTTTGGAAATAAAACTTTAAAAAAACTTTTAATTAGGTGTTAAAAGTTTACTTTTGTTCGAACTTAATTAAAAATAAAAAACTAAATATAAATGAGTGTTTTAGTAAATAAAGATTCAAAAATCATTGTTCAAGGGTTTACCGGTAGTGAAGGTACTTTTCACGCAGGACAAATGATTGAATATGGAACAAACGTAGTAGGAGGTGTAACTCCAGGAAAAGGTGGTCAAACACACTTGGACAAGCCTGTTTTCAATACAGTTGCAGAGGCTGTTAAGGAAGTAGGAGCAGATACTACCATCATTTTCGTTCCACCAGCATTTGCAGCAGACGCCATTATGGAAGCCGCTGATGCCGGAATTAAAGTTATCATTACAATTACTGAAGGAATTCCTGTTGCAGACATGATTTTGGCTGCAGATTATATAAAAGATAAAGATTGTAGATTAATAGGACCTAACTGTCCTGGAATCATTACTCCAGGTGAGGCAAAAGTTGGTATCATGCCAGGTTTTGTATTCAAAAAAGGAAAAGTTGGTATCGTTTCTAAATCTGGAACGTTGACTTATGAAGCAGCTGACCAAGTTGTAAAACAAGGTTTAGGAATTACTACGGCAATTGGTATTGGAGGAGATCCAATTATTGGAACGACTACAAAGGAAGCTGTTGAACTTTTAATCAATGATCCAGAAACCGAAGCCGTTGTAATGATTGGTGAAATTGGAGGGCAATTGGAAGCAGATGCTGCAAACTGGTACAAAGCTAGTGGAAGCAAAAAACCTGTAGTAGGATTCATTGCTGGAGAAACTGCTCCTGCTGGACGTACTATGGGTCACGCTGGTGCAATTGTTGGAGGAAGCGACGATACAGCGCAGGCTAAAAAGAAAATCATGAGAGAGTGTGGTATCCATGTTGTGGATTCACCGGCAGAGATTGGTAAAAAAGTTGCCGAAGTTTTAGCATAAAAACTGTTAAAATAAATATAAAACAAACTCGTTATCATTCCGTTGGCTTATTTTAGTCAACGGAATTTTTTTTTATATCACCAATACTAATCAAATCAAAAGCATGAGAAAATTTAATCCTCTTTACCTTTTGGTCTTCTTTCTGCTGGCGTATAGCTGTAAGACGGACAAGGAGTCAGAAGTGGCTTATGCCATCGAAACCCACAGTGACCCTAGCGGTTTAACCTATGAAACCGTAGCCAATGACCCAACAGGTTTACGACTTTACACTTTGGAAAATGGGCTAAAGGTTTATTTAAGTAAAAACAACGACGAGCCTAAAATCCAAACTTATATTGCTGTAAGAGCCGGGTCTAATTATGACCCAAAAGAATCTACTGGTCTCGCACACTATTTGGAGCACATGGTATTTAAAGGTACCGACCAAATAAGTTCCTTAGACTGGGAGAAGGAGAAAGTGTATTTGGAGCAAATTTCCGATTTATACGAACAACACAGAGCAGAAACCGATCCTGAAAAGAAAAAGGAAATATATAAAAAGATAGACGAAGTTTCTTTGGAAGCTTCTAACTATTGTGTTGCTAACGAGTATGACAAAATGGTGAGTTCTTTAGGAGCTACAGGAACCAATGCGCACACTTGGTTTGAAGAAACGGTTTACAAAAACATGATTCCAGCCAACGAATTGGATAAGTGGTTAGCCTTAGAAAGTGAGCGTTTTAGCCAATTGGTTCTACGTTTGTTCCACACGGAATTAGAGGCTGTGTTTGAAGAATTCAATAGAGGTCAGGATAGCGATTTTAGAAAATCTTATTTCGCTATGTTGGATGGTCTGTTTCCAAACCACCCATACGGACAACAAACGACTATCGGTACAGGAGAGCACTTAAAAAATCCTTCCATGGTGGATATCCACAATTATTTCAATAAATATTATGTGCCTAACAATATGGCTGTAGTTTTGGTTGGAGATTTGGATTTTGATGCTACAATTAAAAAAGTGAATGAAACTTTTGGTAAAATGGAGCGTAAGGAAGTCGTACACCCAGAATTGCCAAAAGAAGAACCTATTGCTGCTCCAGTGGTAAAAGAGGTATTCGGGCCACAATCTGAGAGTATTTCAATTGCCTTCCGTTCAAAAGGAGTGAATACTGAAGAAGAAAAATTAGTCACGTTATGTGATATGATTTTGGCTAATGGAAACGCTGGTATTATCGACTTAAACTTGAACCAGCAGCAAGTAGTTCAATACGCAAGTTGTAGTCCAACTTTCTTGAATGATTACGGATACCATGTTTTCAATGGTAGTCCAAAGGCGGGGCAATCCCTGGATGAAGTTAAGGAGTTGTTATTGGCGCAAATTGAAAAATTGAAAAAAGGAGAGTTCGAAGATTGGATGATCGATGCCGTAGTAAACGATTTGAAATTGAATCAAACTCAACAATACGAAAACAGTACCGCTTTGGCTTCTATGTATTTTAATGCCTTTATTCACCATGAAAATTGGCAAGATAAAGTGAAGTTCTTGGATGATTTAAAAGGCTACACCAAGCAACAAGTTGTAGACTTTGCGAATCAATTTTACAAAGACAACTACGTAGTAACCTATAAGCGTCAAGGTGAGGATAGCTCTATTGTAAAGGTTGAGAACCCAGGAATTACACCTGTAAATCTTAACAGAGACAAAAGTTCGGAGTATTTAACCAACTTCAACAAGATTGAGCCACAACCATTGCAACCATTGTTTGTTGATTATAAAGAGGCTATCAAAGAAGTGTCTTCTTCAAATGGTATTAAAGTGTCCTACATCGAGAATGAATTGAATGACTTGTTCAACTTGAACATCATTTTCGATATGGGAAGTGACAACGATAAAAAACTAGGATTAGCCGTTGGATATTTGGAATACTTAGGAACGGACACCTATTCTGCAGAAGACCTTAAAAAGGAGTTCTATAAGTTGGGAATCAATTACTATGTGAGTACTGGTTATGATAAATCTTATGTAGGATTGAGCGGTTTGAAAGAAAACCTACCTAAAGGATTGGAGTTGTTGGAAAATTTATGGAGCAATGCGGTAGCTGACCAAGAATCTTATGACAAGTACGTAGATAAAATTCTTAAGGGAAGAGATGATGGTAAAACCCAAAAAGGGAATATCCTTCACAACGGTCTGATGAACTACGGAAAATATGGAGAGAACTCCCGTTTGAGAAACATTATGCAGGCAGAGGAATTGAAAGCTCAAGACCCTAATGAATTGGTGGAATTGGTGAAAGATTTGAGAAACTTTAACCAACGTATTTTCTACTACGGAAAAGATGTAGATGCGGCCGTAGCGGCCCTTAACAGCTATCACACCATTCCTTCCGAATTGAAGGATTACCCAGAAGAAACCACCTATATCGAACAAGAAACAGGAGGAAACGTGTATTTCGTTGATTTTGATATGGTACAGTCTGAAATGTTGTTCTTAGCAAAAGGAGCACCTTTCAAACCAGAAAACATGGCGGCTTCAACCTTGTTCAATTCGTATTTTGGAAGTGGATTGTCATCTATTGTATTCCAAGAAATAAGAGAGTCTAAGTCTTTGGCTTACTCGGCTTGGGCAAATTACAGCGATGCTTCTGAAAAAGACAAGTCCAACTATGTAAGAGCTTACATTGGGACTCAGGCCAACAAGATGCCACAAGCTGTAGATGCCATGATGGAATTGATGACCAACATGCCAGAAGCAGAAGAGCAATTTAATGCCGCTAAAGAAGCTGCCTTAAAGAAAATAGCTGCCGATCGTATCACCAAATCCAGCATTTTTTGGAATTATGAGCGTTTGAAGAAAAGAGGCATCGATTATGATAATAGAGAGGAAATATACAATTCTATCCAAACCATGACTATGGAGGATTTACGAAAGTTCTTCAATGAAAACATCAAAGGTGAAAACTATAACGTTATGGTAATTGGTAACAAAAAAGACATCGATTTTAAAGCCTTATCCAAACTGGGAGAAGTGCAGGAAATGGACATCGATTACCTATTCAACTACGAAAAACCAGAAGAAGTTAAGTTGTAATAACGACAACTCACTGTTTAAAAACCTCACAACAATTTGTGAGGTTTTTTTATTTCTTGCAACTTGTAATTGCTATATTTGACATTAATAAAATAGTGTAAACAATTATTGCTGGTTAGAAATAATAAGCAACCAATCGTGAAAATAGAAATGAAATTACTAGAAGGAAAAACAGCCATTATTACAGGGGCTAGCCGAGGAATAGGAAAAGGAATTGCCGAAATATTCGCGCAACAAGGTGCAAACGTTGCATTTACTTATAGTTCTTCTGTAGAGGCTGCCAACGCTTTGGAAAAAGAATTGATCGCAATGGGCGTAAAAGCCAAAGGTTACCAAAGCAACGCTGCCGATTTTAACCAAGCACAGGAATTGGTGGATGACGTAGTTAAAGAATTTGGAAGCATCGATATTTTGGTGAACAATGCAGGGATTACCAAGGACAACTTGTTAATGCGTATTAGCGAAGAAGACTTTGATAAAGTAATAGAAGTGAACCTTAAGTCCGTATTCAACATGACCAAGGCTGTACAACGCACTATGTTGAAGCAACGCCAAGGGTCTATCATTAATATGAGTTCTGTAGTAGGAGTTAAAGGAAATGCGGGACAAACGAATTATGCTGCTTCAAAGGCCGGAATCATTGGATTCTCCAAATCTGTAGCCTTGGAATTGGGGTCTAGAAACATTAGATGTAATGTGGTGGCTCCTGGGTTCATCGAAACCGAAATGACTGCCAAATTGGATGAAAACACAGTGAAAGGTTGGAGAGATGCCATTCCTTTAAAACGAGGAGGTACTCCAGAAGATATCGCCAATGTATGTGTGTTCTTAGCTAGCGACATGAGTGCTTATGTTACAGGACAAACACTTCACGTGGATGGTGGAATGTTAACCTAGTGGTTAGTGTTTCTACACAACCTTTAAACACATCAATCAAAACCAATTGTTAATGAATGACATAACAATCTTATATATCATCATTGCTGGAATAATAGCGCTACTAGTAGCGCTTTTTCAGTATATATATAAATCTAAAAAACGTACAAAAACCAATATGTTCTTGGCTTTTTTAAGGTTTATAATTGTGTTTACGGTTTTGTTGTTGCTCATTAACCCTAAGTTTGAAAAGGTCTCCTATTACAATGAAAAGCCCAATTTGGTGGTGGCCATCGATAATTCAGAATCGGTTTCGTATTTAAAACAATCCGAAACGGTTGAGGACATCATAAGCTCCCTAAAATCCAATGAAGCCATAAATTCCAATTTCAATGTAGCATATTACACCTTTGGAAAGCAATTACAGCCTTTGGATTCTCTGAGTTTTGACGAAAAGCAATCAGACATGTCCTTAGCTTTTAAAAGACTATCTGAGGTGTATGGGAATACCATAGCGCCAACAATTTTTATTACAGACGGCAATCAAACTTATGGCAATGATTACGAATATGCCACCAACAGTGTATATAAGCAGCCTATTTACCCAATTGTTCTTGGAGATACCACAAAATACACAGATCTTAAAATACAGCAGTTAAACGTCAATAAATATGCCTATTTAAAAAATAAGTTTCCTGTTGAAATTATTGCTGTTTATGAAGGCACGGATAAGGTTAGCACACAGCTAAAAATAACCTCAGGCAATGCGGTGATGCATTCCGAAAATCTGGAATTTGACACCCAAAACACTTCTAAAATTGTTCAAATCACCTTACCTGCCAATAGAGTAGGTGTCAACAACTATAAAGCCGAATTAATCCCGTTACAAGGCGAAAAAAATACAGTAAATAATTATAAGAATTTCGCCGTTGAAGTGATTGACCAAAAGACCAATGTAGCTATCATTTCGGATTTGGTTCACCCTGATCTAGGAGCTTTAAAAAAAGCGATTGAAAGTAATGAACAACGTTCTGGAACCATCTTAACCACAAAAGAGTATTTGAGTTCAGAACAAGATTTTCAATCGGTTATTCTATATCAGCCTAACAATAGCTTTAAATTGGTTTATGACGACATTGAAAAACGAAAACTCAACAGTTTTGTCATTTTGGGCTCTAAAACCAATTGGACATTTTTAAATGCTGCCCAACCATTTTACCAACAAAAAATAACGAGACAAACAGAAGAGTTCCAACCAGCATTAAATCCCAATTACGCTACCTTCATAGTGGAGGATTTAGGGTTTCATGACTTTCCTCCAATTGAATCCGAATTTGGCCCTCTTAACTTTACGGTACCAGTAGAACCTATTTTATTCAAAACCATTAGTGGAACTCAGCTAGATGAACCACTTTTGGCAACTTTTGAAACCGGAAACCAACGACAGGCTGTTTTAGTGGGTGAAAGCATTTGGAGATGGCGTGCAAAATCATTTTTGGAGGAACAATCATTTCAAAAGTTTGATGACTTTATCGGGAAATTAATTCAGTACCTAAGTAGTAACCAGCACAAAAGTCGTTTGAATGTTGATTACGAATCCTTTTACAACGGAAATGACGATTTGAAAATCACCGCGCAGTTTTTCAACAAAAACTATGAATTTGATGCCAATGCGACTATCAATATTTCCTTGAAAAATCAGGATACAGAGGAAACCTATAACTTTCCTTTTGTTCTAAAAAACACCAACTATCAAGTAGACTTGAGCGGCTTGGCTCCTGGGCAGTACAGCTTTACAGTTTCGGTTGAAAATGAAAACATTTCAAAGCAAGGCACACTACAGGTTTTGGATTATAATGTGGAACAGCAATTTTTAAATGCCAACGCCAAAAAACTTCAGCAAGTCGCTTCACTTAGCGATGGTAAAGCTTTGTTTTCCTCAAAATTTGAAGATTTATTCTCCTTGCTTGAAAACGATCCTAGGTATCAAACATTACAAAAAAGCACAAAAAAAATCGTACCTTTAATAGACTGGAAATTTTTACTTGGACTTATCACGTTAAGTCTTTCCCTAGAATGGTTTATTAGAAAATACAAAGGTTTAATTTAATATTATTTATGGAAAAAATGCCCAAAATCGCATTGCCTTTCGTGGCTTTGCTCGTTGTGTTAATTATTACTATTTCAAAATCTGCAATAACCATTGGTCCGGGGGAAGCTGGGGTGCTTTATAGGACATTTGGGGGCGGTGTGGTAACCGATGAACCTCCATTATCAGAAGGATTCCATGTCGTGGCTCCTTGGAACAAAGTCTTTGTCTACGAAGTAAGACAGCAGGAAGTGTTGGAAAAAATGAATGTATTATCCTCCAATGGATTGGATATAAAATTGGAAGCTTCGGTTTGGTTCCAACCAAAATATGAAGGCTTAGGTAAATTGCACAAGGAAAAAAGTGAAAAGTATCGTGAGCGTGTTTTGTTGCCAGCTATCAGATCTGCAGCGAGAAGTGTCGTAGGACGTTATACACCAGAACAATTGTATTCCAGTAAGCGTGATGCAATTCAACAGGAAATATTTGAAGAAACCAAAAAAATTGTGGACGACCAATACATCCAGTTGAACGAAGTGTTGGTAAGGGATGTAACGCTTCCGCCAACCATAAAGGATGCCATTGAGCGTAAGCTGAAGCAAGAACAGGAATCTTTGGAATATGAATTTCGCTTGGTAACGGCTCAAAAAGAAGCCGAACGCCAAATAATTGAAGCTCAAGGAAAGGCAGACGCCAATAAAATCCTTAGCGCTTCACTTACAGATAAAATCCTTCAAGACAAAGGAATTGAAGCAACCATACAACTTTCCGAATCCCCAAACAGCAAAGTCATTGTAATTGGTTCGGGAGACAGTGGTATGCCGATTATTTTAGGAAATCAATAATAGTAAAATGATGTGACAAGGTTTGGTTTCATACTGATGATGCTACTATTGATGATGTCCTGTGGACCATCTATGACATCAAATTGGCTTAAACCAAACCTTGAACTCCCAAAATATTATGGCCGAATCGCCGTGATTGCAGTAAGCTCCGATTTAGAACTTAAGGAAATTCTTGAAAAACATATTGGCCAGAAATTCGAAAAACACGGCATGGACAATGTAGTATATGGCTCAGAACTGTTCAAGGAAAATATCACCCAAGGCAATTGGGATGAAGGTTATATCACCAAAACCCTTAACCAAAATAGGGTAGATGGCGCCATTATTGTGAGTTATTTAGGAGATTTGGACGTTCCAGAATATAGCACTGAAGTGTTGTATGGAGCTCCTGCCAATCAACGTTTGGAACAGCACGTAAATTTGCGTAACACCGAAGTCCCAGCTCCAGATTATTACACCTCGGGTAACAAAAAGTATTGGTTTGAAGCCTTTCTTTATGATTTAAGTTCAATGCAGTCCAAAGAAGAGGCTTTAATTTGGAAAGGACAATCCTCTGTATCTTCACCTTCAAGTGTTAAAAAGGGAGCGAAACGTTTTTCTAAAGTGTTGGTGGACCATCTTTATAAAAAAGAAATTCTAAAATAGATTTTAAATTATTTGGATATCTAAAATTAATTCACAAATATTTGTACTTCAAATCATTAAAAAGAAATGACTTTTATTCAATTACATCATCATTTTCATACTTGCACTCAGGCGAGATGAAGATGTGTTGAATAAATCCAAATATTATCTAAAACCCGTTTGAGTAAATCAAACGGGTTTTTTGCTTTCATGCCCCAGATTTACTCAAACATCAAAAAACATAACATGAGTAAATTAAAAATTGCAGTTCAAAAAACTGGTCGACTTCATGACGATTCCATGAGAATCTTAAATGAAATTGGAGTATCCATCGACAATGGCAAGGATCAGTTGAAAGTTGCCGCCCGTAATTTCCCTTTGGAAGTTTTTTATTTAAGAAATGGAGACATTCCACATTATTTAAAAGACGGTGTAGTGGATGCCGCCATTATTGGGGAAAATGTCTTAATTGAAAAAGGAGGAAATCTCACCATTGTAGAAAAATTGGGATTTTCAAGATGTAAAGTCTCTGTTGCTATTCCAAAAAGTTCGAAATTCAAAAGTATTCAGGATCTTGAAGGCAAACGCATCGCAACTTCTTATCCAAATACTGTCAACCAATATCTTACCAAAAATAATATCAATGCCAATTTACACATTATCAATGGTTCTGTTGAAATTGCACCAAACATTGGCCTTGCCGATGCCATAGTCGATATTGTTTCCAGTGGAAGCACTTTGTTTAAAAACAATTTGAAGGAGGTGGAAGTCATTTTAAAATCCGAAGCGGTTTTGGCGGCTTCACCACTTATTGGAAAGGAACAACAGGAAATTTTAGATCGACTTCAGTTTAGGCTGCAATCTGTTTTAAAAGGAAGACAATCCAAATACGTGCTTCTCAATGCGCCAAACGATAAAATTGAAGATATCATTAAAATCCTTCCTGGCATGAAAAGTCCAACTGTATTGCCCTTGGCAGAAGAGGGCTGGAGCTCGGTACACTCAGTTATTAATAAACATGAATTCTGGGACATTATCGACGAATTAAAACGCGAGGGAGCTCAAGGTATTTTGGTGTGCCCAATTGAGAACATGGTGCTGTAAACAATTAAATAAAAGTGATTATGAATATTATTGAAACTCCAGATAGATCTCAGTGGGAACTGCTATTGAAACGCCCCACAAAAAGTTTGGCCACCATAGAGCACACCGTTGAGCAAATATTTGAAGATGTACAGCGCAATAGCGATGAGGCCATAAAAAAATACACGTTACTATTCGATGGTGTAACTCTAGAGTCTAATTTAGTCCCTAAACAGGAAAAAGAAGCGGCTTGCAATACAGTTCCTGGCAAACTAAAAACGGCTATTAATTTGGCAAAAACCAATATCGAAGCCTTTCACAAAGCTCAAAAAACAACAAAGGTATTGGTCGAGACTTTGCCAGGTGTAACCTGTTGGCAAGAAAAAAGGCCTATTGAAAAAATTGGATTGTATATTCCCGGAGGAACAGCGCCTTTATTTTCAACAGTGCTCATGCTAGCTGTTCCTGCGCAAATTGCAGGTTGTAAAGAATTGGTATTATGCACGCCACCAAACAAATCTGGATCCATCGCTAACGAAATACTTTATACAGCCAATCTTTGTGGGATTGATAGGATAATCAAAGTGGGGGGTATACAGGCTATTGCAGGAATGACCTTTGGTACAGATATAATTCCACAGGTCTATAAAATATTTGGCCCAGGAAACCAATATGTCACTGTAGCCAAACAATTATCAACTAAATATGGCATGGCAATAGACATGCCCGCTGGCCCTAGTGAATTATTGGTAGTGGCAGATGATACAGCCAATGCTACTTATGTGGCTTCGGACCTGTTGAGTCAAGCCGAACACGGTGCGGATAGCCAAGTAATTCTAGTGTCCACTTCAAAATCTTTTATCAATAAAGTAATCAAAGAAGTAGAAAGTCAACTTGAGCAATTACCGAGAAAAAGTATAGCGGAAAAGGCCATAGCCAACTCCAAATGCTTTCTTTTGAAATCGGATGAAGAAGCTATGGATTTAATCAACATGTACGCCCCTGAGCACTTAATCATCTGTTCAGAAAACGAAGATTTTTATGTCAATGGCATCAATAATGCAGGTTCAGTTTTTATTGGCAATTACACCCCTGAAAGCGCAGGTGATTATGCTTCTGGAACCAACCATACGTTACCCACTAACGGCTTTAGTAAAGCGTATTCTGGCGTGAATTTGGACAGTTTCACTAAAAGCATCACCTATCAGAGAATTACTCCTGAGGGATTGTTAGGTATTGGGGAATCCGTAGAGCTCATGGCGGAAGCAGAAGGCCTACAGGCCCATAAAAATGCGGTCTCCATTCGCTTAAAAGATATCCATAAAAAAGCTAAAACGGCATGAAAACAATGATTGATATAAAAAAACTGGCACGTCCTAATGTCATGGCATTAAAACCTTATACCTCGGCAAGAGATGACTTTAAAGAGATGAATGTCAACTATGTGTTTTTGGATGCTAACGAAAACCCTTTCAATAATGGTTTAAACCGTTATCCAGATCCCCAACAAAACAAACTTAAAGAGATTTTATCGGAACTTAAACAAGTACCTAAGGAACAAATCCTTTTAGGTAATGGAAGCGATGAAGTCTTGGATTTGATTTTTAGGGTCTTTTGTGAACCCAACAAGGATAGCATTGTCATTTTGCCACCAACATACGGGATGTATGAAGTTTTGGCCAATGTCAATGCGATCAAGACTATAAAAATCTTGCTTAAGGAAGATTTTCAGCCCAATGTAGAAGATATTTTAAACAATGTAGACAATACTACCAAACTGTTGTTTTTATGCTCGCCAAACAATCCTACGGCGAACAGTTTTAATGCATCGGCCATTGAACAGTTGATTCAATCATTTCAAGGATTGGTAATTATAGATGAAGCTTATATAGACTTTTCTGCGCAGGAAAGTTGGCTCAGCCGATTAGAGGATTTTCCAAACCTTATCGTCACTCAAACCTTGTCCAAAGCTTACGGTCTCGCAGGAATACGATTGGGAATTTGCTATTCTTCCAAAGAAATCATTGCCTTGCTCAACAAAATCAAACCACCATATAACATTAATGAATTAACCCAACAAAAAGCTTTAACTCAACTGCAGAAAGCAGCTCAGCTTCAAGACGAAGTGTGCAGCATTTTGGAACAACGAGAATTACTTCAAAAGGAGCTTGAGAACATTCCATATATTGAAAAAATATATCCTTCAGATGCCAACTTTTTGCTTTTAAAAGTTGACGATGCCAATAAACGATATGAGCAACTTGTGACAAAAGGCATTGTGGTTCGAAATAGGAGCAAGGAACCCTTATGTGCCAATTGCCTTCGTATTACTGTTGGGAATTCCAAAGAAAATCAAATACTCATCCAAACCTTAAAAAATCTAGAAACCTCGTTATGAAAAAAGTATTATTTATAGACCGTGACGGTACCTTGATAAAAGAACCAGAAGATGAACAAATAGATGCATTTGAGAAATTGAAGTTTTACCCAAAAGTATTTCAGTATTTAAGCAAAATTGCAAAGGAATTGGATTTTGAATTGGTGATGATCACCAACCAAGACGGTTTGGGGACAGAAGTATTCCCGGAAAATACGTTTTGGCCAGTGCACAATTTCATTATTGAAACTTTTCAGCAGGAAGATGTCCTATTCTCTGAACAGTTTATAGACCGCACTTTTCCGCATGAAAATGCCTCCACCAGAAAGCCTAACACAGGACTTTTGACCAAGTATTTTTCAGAAGCCTATGATTTATCTAAATCCTTTGTGATAGGGGATCGGTTAACGGATGTGGAATTGGCTAAAAACCTAAATTCTAAAGCTATTTATATTAACAATCATACCAATTTAGGCACTTCTGAAATCTCTATCAAAGAAGAAGAATTGAAACCTTTCATTGCTCTGGAAACAAATAGTTGGAAGGAGATTTACAAGTACCTAAAGGCTAAGGAGCGTGTAGCACAATTCTCTAGAAATACCAATGAAACTAAAATAACCATAGAACTGAATTTGGATGGCACAGGAAAAAGCTCTATTGATACAGGCCTTAAATTCTTTGACCACATGTTGGACCAATTGGCACGTCACGGACAATTGGACTTGAATATCGAAGTTAATGGCGATTTGGAAGTGGATGAGCACCACACCATTGAAGATACCGCCATTGCTTTAGGTGAGACATTTGCCAAAGCTTTAAGCGATAAACGCGGTATGGAACGTTATGGTTTCTGTTTGCCAATGGATGACTGTTTAGCTCAAGTAGCCATCGATTTTGGAGGACGGAATTGGTTGGTTTGGGATGTGGACTTCAAACGGGAAATGATTGGGCAAATGCCAACCGAAATGTTTTTCCACTTCTTTAAATCCTTTACAGATGGAGCCAAATGCAATTTGAACATCAAAGCAGAAGGCACAAATGAACACCACAAGATAGAAGCCATTTTCAAAGCCTTGGCAAAAGCTATTAAAATGGCCGTAAAACGCGATATTGAAAAAATGGTATTACCATCTACCAAAGGAGTTTTATAAATTAAAAAGAAGAGATGAAACTTGTAATTATTGATTATGGTGCAGGAAACATTAAAAGCATTCAATTTGCTTTTGGAAGGTTAGGGGTGGAAACCACCTTATCTTCCAATAAAGAGACTATTATGGAGGCAGACAAAGTTATTTTCCCCGGTGTTGGAGAGGCTAGCTCTGCCATGCATATGTTACGCAGCCATGAATTAAACACTCTAATTCCAAAACTCAAACAACCTGTTTTAGGGATTTGCTTGGGCATGCAGTTATTGTGTCAGCATACAGAGGAAGGCAATACAGATGGCTTGGGAATCTTTCAAACTAAAGTGAAACGGTTTGCTACGGAACAGGACATTAAAGTGCCTCAAATTGGATGGAATACCGTGGAAAATGTAACATCCAATTTGTTTAAAGGAATCCCTGAACAGGCCTTTATGTATTTGGTGCATAGTTATTATGCCGAAATGTGTCCAGAAACCATAGCAACCACAACCTATGGCACTTCCTATGCTTCGGCATTGCAACACAACAACTTTTACGGTGTCCAGTTTCACCCAGAAAAAAGTGGTGAAGTTGGCAGTAAACTATTAGCTAATTTTTTAGAGCTTTAAAACTATAGAAACATGAGAATAATTCCAGCCATAGATATTATAGAAGGTAAATGTGTTAGGCTTACCAAAGGCGATTACAGCACCAAAAAAATATATAATGAAAACCCTTTGGAAGTGGCTAAATCTTTTGAAGGTGCAGGCATTGAATATTTACACTTGGTAGATTTGGATGGTGCAAAAAGCAAGCACATTGTCAATTATAAAATTTTGGAACAGATTGCCTCTAAAACCAACCTGAAAGTTGACTTTGGGGGAGGTTTAAAATCCAATGAAGATTTACACATAGCTTTTAATTCTGGAGCCTCCCAAATTACCGGGGGAAGCATTGCTGTCAAAAATCCAGAGATATTTGAAACCTGGCTCAGCAAATATGGAAGTGACAAAATCATTTTGGGCGCAGATTGCAAAGATGAAAAAATCGCCACATCGGGCTGGCAGGAAGAAAGTGATTTGAATATCATGCCGTTTATCAAATCGTATCAAGAAAAGGGAATACAGTATGTTATTTGTACCGATATCAGTAAAGATGGGATGCTAGAAGGCCCCGCAATAGAGCTTTACAAGAAAATCCTTGCTCAATGCAAGGATGGCCCCCAAAGCTTAAAACTTATTGCGTCTGGAGGCATTAGTAGCTTGGATGATATTGATAAATTGGAAGGTATTGGCTGTGAAGGGGCTATCGTGGGAAAAGCTATTTATGAAGGTAGAATTCAAATGAAGGATCTAGAAAAAAGACTAATATAAAATTATGTTTACGAAACGTATTATCCCTTGTCTGGATATTAAAAATGGGCGAACTGTTAAAGGCGTTAATTTTGTCAATTTATTGGACGCTGGGAACCCTGTGGAATTGGCCCAACAATACGCTAAAAAAGGCGCTGACGAGCTGGTTTTTTTGGATATTTCAGCCACTCAGGAAGCCCGTAAAACCACTTTGGAGCTCGTACTTCATGTGGCGGAACAAGTCAATATTCCATTTACTGTTGGAGGTGGCATTGGCTCCGTAAGCGATGTTGATGCCCTGTTAAAATGTGGAGCCGATAAGGTGTCGATCAATTCCTCGGCAGTGAAAAGACCAGAGTTAATTAGTGAATTATCAGCAAAGTTTGGAAATCAATGTATCGTGGTAGCTATAGACGCTAAACAGATTGATGGCATTTGGAAGGTTCATTTGGCAGGTGGCAGTATTCCCACAGACCTTGACCTTTTTGAATGGGCCAAGGAAGCTCAGGATAGGGGTGCTGGGGAAATCCTCTTTACTTCCATGAATCACGACGGCACCAAAAATGGTTTTGCCAATGGGGCTTTGGCGCAATTATCCAAAGAGCTTCATATCCCCATTATTGCATCGGGAGGCGCAGGAAGCATAGCACATTTTGAAGAAGCCTTCACCAAAGGAAAGGCTGATGCAGCACTTGCTGCCAGCGTGTTTCATTATAGCGAAATTGAAATCAAAACATTGAAACAGAAATTAAAAGAAAAAGGCATAGCGGTTAGACTGTAAAGAGCAGTGTCTAATTCAAATATAAATTTAACGAAGAATGCAAATAAACTTTGATAAAAACGACAATGGTTTGGTACCTGCAATCATACAGGATGCCGAAACTAAAAACGTCCTCATGCTTGGCTATATGAACGAAGAGGCCCTAGAAAAAACGAAAGTATCCGGCTTGGTAACCTTCTATAGCAGAAGCAAACAGCGTCTTTGGACCAAGGGGGAAGAAAGTGGAAATGTACTGAGACTTGTAGATATAAAGATTGATTGCGATGGTGACACCCTATTGATTCAGGCTACACCTTTTGGCCCAACCTGTCACAAAGGAAGTGATACCTGTTGGAACATGCCTAACCGCCTTAATTTAGGATTTCTAACAACTTTGGAAGACATTATTCAAAACCGGAAAATGAACTTTAAACCGTCGGAATCTTATGTAGCATCCCTATTTGAAAAGGGCATCAATAAAATTGCACAAAAAGTAGGGGAAGAGGCCGTTGAAGTGGTCATAGAGGCCAAGGATAATAATGAAGAATTGTTTTTAAACGAAAGCGCAGATTTACTATTCCATTATTTAATTTTGCTCCAAGCTAAAGGTTACACTTTAAAGGATGTGGTTGACATACTAAAAACACGGCACTAAATTTTGCGATCCCCCTAAAAATTAACGTACTTGCCGCCATGTTTCAAGAAAGATTTTACTACGTTTTTAAGATACAGTATTTAGGATACCGTTTTCACGGTTGGCAAAAACAACCCAAACTAAAAACCCTTCATTTAATGATAGATAGGACCTTCAAATTTGTATTGGAGGGCAAACAATTCAAAACTCTGGCGGCAGGAAGAACCGATGCTATGGTATCTGCCAACGAGGCGGCTTTTGAACTGTTTCTATATCAAGAAATTGAAAATGAAACCGAGTTTTTGGAATGGTTCAATTACAATTTGCCACAGGATATTAGGGCTCTTTCTATGCAAAAGGTGGATGAAAATTTCAATGTCATCCAACACTCCAAAGTCAAGGAATACCTCTACCTTTTCACCCACGGACAAAAATGCCATCCGTTTTGTGCGCCAATATTAACAACAATTTTGGATCCCTTAAATATCGAGTTAATGAAAGAAGGAGCAAAATTGTTTCAGGGCTCACATAACTTTAAAATCTACTGTTACAAAGCGTCAGACACGGGTGTGTTTGACAGAACCATCATACACAGTGAAATTGTAGAAAACACCATGTTTACGGCCAATTTTTTTCCCGAGAAAACCTATGCGTTTAAGGTGAAGGGGCAAGGCTTTGGAAGAAATCAAATTCGAATGATGATGGGCGCCTTAATCAAACTTGGAAAAGGAGAAATTTCACTGGAATTCATCAAGGAATCTTTATTGCCGGGAAGTGAACACGTGGTGGAGTATATAGCACCTCCATCTGGATTGATCTTAAATTCTATAGAATTCCACGAATAAAAAAAGGTATCAGAAACTGATACCTCTATGCGAAATGTTGTAATGATAGCTTAAGAAATCCAATGGTTCGCAATTGACTTTTTTGAGAACCATAAAAATAAAAGTGAAAAAATAATAATCATCCCTGTCATAATAGCTGCAAAGGGACCGTAAATGTCAACAGATTTTACTAAAAACAGATTGTGGATCATTTGAACCACTACCCCTATTAAAGAAATGAGAAAGAGGGGATAAGCCGCTTTTTTTCTTAAAACCAGAGCAATGCTAGCCAAGATGCCTCCAAAAACGGCAGTGGCAAATGCCGCAATGGCCCAAGCCGGGGTATTAGAGATAATTTCAAGTTGTTCATTGGTGTATTGAGATTTAAAACTCTCAGTTTGGTAGGTCTGCCCAAGATATTGCAAAACCCCCATAGCATTCCATACCAAGGCAACAACACTTACAATCCAAAACCAAATAGGCGGTTTTGTTTTAAAAGTCGTGTTCATAAAATTTCTATAGATTAATTGGTTAATATTCGCGAATGTAAGTACAATTTTAGGAAAACTGCTACAGTACAATTTAGGAAATTATTGGTAACCTATAAATTTTATGAAGAAAAAAATGAATAGAAGTGATTAGTGATCGGCAATATGTACTATGGGTTCTTTGTTCACCCATTTCCCATTTTTGGACTCTCCCAAGATGATAATATCCTTAACACGTTCATATTCCTTAATGGTTCTTAACATTTTGGCTTTTGTATCTCTGTATAGCTTGATACCGTCTTTTGCCCCTCTATTTCTTATTTCTAAGTAAAACCCATCTTTGAGTTTTGCAGGCTTTGTTGCTGGTCTGCCCATGTCTTTGTGTTAATTAATTTAATTGCAGTTTAAAAAAAAAATAAACAATACACAAGTAAAATGTAATTTATTGTTTATTAAGCAGTTGCTTTTTATTATTAAAAGTAAAACATAAGCTCAAGTAATCCCTTGTAAAACCAAGCATACTGTTAATTTTCATCCCTAGCATGTACAATTATTCTTATAAATTATGTTAATTCAATAGAAGGTTTGTTAAAGATGTTAAAGGAGTATTCTGTCAAATATAGAAACCGTAATTTTTATGAAAGATGGAAGGGTTTCAACCAAAATAATTAGTAGCTAAGACTTTTATTGTACCTTTAGTAATACTAGGTTGATACCTAAACACATTTTCTAACCTTTAAAATAAGTATTATGAAAAAAGTATTTTTAGCCATTGTATTGTTGTTTTCCTTGTCTGCTACCGTAACAAGTTGCAGAGAGAAGAAATCAACCAGTGAAAAAATTGAGGATGCCATAGATGATGCAGGTGATGCTATTGAAGACGCTGCTGACGATGTGAAAGATGAAGTAGAGGATGTACTTGATAAAGATTAATACAGCACTATAACATATCTAAATATCTAAGAAAGTCCCTCTGAAAAAGGGACTTTTTTGTACTTTTAAATCTCAATAAAATCTAAAAACCATGGCAACATCCTTTTCACCCGAAGTATTTAATTTTCTAAGTCAGTTAAAAGAGAATAATGATAGGGATTGGTTCAATACTCATAAAAAGGAATTCAAAACTGTTGAAAAGGAAGTGAAATCGGCCTATAACCACATGCTGGAATTGCTAAAGAGCCATGACGAATTAGATAATTTGAAACTTTTTAGAATTTACCGTGATGTAAGGTTTTCTAAAAATAAATCGCCTTATAAAACCCATTTTGGAGGTTCATTTCATAGACAGAAACCACAGCTGCGTGGCGGCTATTATTTGCATATATCCCCAAACAACGAATCTTTTGTTGCTACAGGATTTTGGGAGCCCAACAAAGAGGATCTCTTAAGAATGCGAAAGGAGTTTGAAATGGATGCCAGTATCATGCGCAACATTATAAACGCACCAAGTTTTAAGTCCGTTTGGGGCCAATTAAAAGGTGATGAACTAAAAAGTGCGCCGCGCGACTTTAATAAAGAAGATCCTGCTATAGATCTTATCAAGAAAAAGCAATACATCTTTGTGAAAAATTACACCGATAAAGAAGTGCTCTCCGATGGCTTTTTGGAAGATGTCAATGAGGCATTTAAAGTAGTTCGCCCATATTTTGACTATATGAGCGAAGTACTTACTACCAACCTAAATGGTGAATCTATAATCTAGCTAATACTCTTTATGGTATAGGTCGTGTTGTTGAACGTCACAGAGTCACCTGCCTCTTTGTTTTTCAAAAGCGCACCTATTGGAGAGTTCAGCGAAATTACTAAATAAGGTGAATTGTCTACGTCTATTTTGCCAATACTAGTAGCCATATAAAAGGTGGCTGTATTGGTAGTTACAAGACTTCCCAACACTACACTGTCATGTTTTAAATTGGGGTTAATCAATTTAAGGGTTTCCAAAGCTTTGGAAGCATCGGCCATATGCTGGCTGTTTTTCTCCAAATCATCAAAAAGTTTACCGCTTCCCGAGTCATCTTCGTCATCACCGCTTTTATCATTGGATTCTATGGCTTCCTTAATTAGTTCTATTTCATTTTTGTAACTAACAATGCGCTTATTGACATGTTCCAAACATGCCGATAACAGTTCGTGTTTTAAATTCATAAATCAAGCCACTTTGGGCTCTAATAACTGTATATAATCAATTAATCGTTCCTTGACCAGTCCCATCATACGTTTGTTTAATGCTGAAGAATTTTGAATGTAGATCTCGTATTCTTCAACAGTAAATTGACCAATGACCATTCCTTTAAGGGAGTTTCGAAACTTCATATCCTTATGGATGGCATTCTCGATGTAGTCTAGTTGCTTGGACAAAGATAATTCATAAAAAACATTTTTATGTTTATCTACATAATTTTTAAACACTGCAACAAACAGTTCCCCTTGAAGCTTAATAATAGGTCTTAAGGTTTGATTTTGGAAGTGCTCATCGCGAGTCATGTTCTCATAAATTAAAGCGGAAGAGATTACAGGACGAATCTGTAACAAGTCTAAAGATCGTGACATGGCTATTGTTTTTCTTAAAGTTATAAATTAAAAAAGCCGCTTTGGTTGCCCAAACCATTTGTTGTTAACTAGTTTATCAACAGTATTAACTGTTTGAATATACATATTGCCCTTTTATATCCCATTTGCATAGGACAAATTTTCATAATACCGTATCTTTGAAAGACACTTTTTGAAAACCACATTTTTATGAAATTTGGAAGCGTTCCTAATCCCGAAGGCATAGATTTTACCATTCCACAAGACCATATAGACACCCTTCGTGTCTTGAATTCGGTGAAAGATGATAACATACCTGAAATTTACGTGGGATGTGCCAAATGGAACAAAGCAGATCTTAAAGGATTTTACCCAAGAGGCACCAAAGATGAATTAAGCTATTACTCCCGTCAGTTCAATGCCATTGAGCTCAACGCTACCTTTTACAGGATTTTCCCTGCGGAACAGTTTTCGGCCTGGTACGACAAAACCCCTGAAGGTTTTAAATTCTTCCCAAAATTGAATCAGGAAATTAGTCATTGGAAACGGCTTAATGAAGTACAGTCTGTGGTGGAAGATTATCTTTACAATGCTTCCAACCTAAAGGAAAAACTAGGGACCATCTTCCTGCAAATGCACAATAATTTTGCGCCCAAGGATTTTGACCGTGTAGTATCTTTCGTAGAGCGCTGGCCCAAGGAAATACCACTAGCCATAGAGTTTAGACACACCGACTGGTATAATGACACTGTTATTTCTGATCAACTATATGATCTTTTGGAGAAGAATAATATCACCAACGTCCTAGTGGATAGTGCAGGAAGAAGGGATATCATACACATGCGTTTAACAACGCCCAAAGCCTTTGTAAGATATGTGGGGGCCAATCATGCAACAGACTATAATCGTTTGGAAGACTGGGTAGAAAGATTGAAACATTGGCAAGATCAAGGCATTAAGGAAATCAACTTCTTTGTACATCAAAACATCGAGAAAGAATCGCCTTTGCTGTCGGCACATTTTATAGAAAAACTTAATGGTGCTTTGGGCTGCCAACTAAAAATTCCAAACAAAGACAATACACAACAAACCTTATTATAAAACCTATGAGATTTCATACTAGAAAATGGGTAAAACCCGAAGACCTAAATCCTAACGGAACCCTATTTGGAGGGCAATTATTGGCTTGGATAGATGAAGAAGTGGCACTGTATACGGTAATTCAGTTGGAGAATTCCAGGGTGGTGACCAAATACATTTCAGAAATCAACTTTACCAGCTCTGCTAAAAAAGGGGATATCATCGAAATTGGTATTGAAGTTACCAAGTTTGGAAAAAGCTCCTTAACCCTAAAATGTGAAGCCAGGAACAAAATGACCAGAGAAACCATCCTTACGGTTGATAATATTGTCATGGTGAATTTAGGTCCCGATGGCAAGCCCCAAGCACATGGCAAAACGGAAATTGAATTTGTAAAGGATAGATTGCAAAACTAATTAATTCACGGTCAACAGCTTATCATTTTTTTTGTATCTTTAAGCAACTTAAACCATTAATTATGAAAGCATTAACCGTCGCACTCCTAGGGTGCTTATTTTTGTTAAGTTGTGGCTCATCATCTTCTACGGCCGATAAAACCAACGAGCGAACCCTCAAGGGAACGTGGACTGTTGAAGATATTGATTTCATTGGTGAAGAAGGGCTTTACAAAGCCTATATGTTCGATAACACCGATTCTGCTTGTTTGCGAGGTAGTGAGTGGGTTTTTATTCCCAACAACAACACGGGGCGCTTTACTACCAATGCCAGTAATTCTACCTGCCAAGTAACTAGCAGCCGTATGATTTGGTCCTTTTATGAAACCGAGGGAGCTCGTTACTTTCAGTTCAAATATGCGGATGAGAAAAACCATCCCATGGACAAGTCCAAGACGGGATACCGTTCTAAAATTGAAAGTTTAAGTGCTTCCAATATGGTATTGCGTGTACCATCTACCTACGAAGGAAAATCTTTCGATGTACTTCTAAAGTTTTCTAAAGTTTCGGACGATATTAACTTATAAAAACCAATAAATCATGAAAATACAATTAAAATACACCCTTGTTATAATGCTTTCGGCCCTAATGATTAGTTGTAGTGCCATACAAAATTCAAATAAAACCCAAAGAGGAGCGGCAGCAGGCGCTGCAGGAGGTGCTTTGGTTGGGGGCTTGATAGGAGGAGACCTTAAGGGAGCCTTAATTGGAGCTGCTATAGGTGGCGCTTCTGGAGCCATTATTGGTAATGTTATGGATAAGCAGGCCAAGAAAATTGAACAAGCGGTACCAGGAGCTGAAGTAGAACGTATAGGAGAGGGGATTCACTTATCTTTTGATGATAGAAGTGGGGTAAACTTTACCATTAACAAATCCGACTTAACACCTGAAGCCAAAACCAATTTGGATGCACTTTCAGAAGTGTTTATAGAATTTCCAGACACCAACCTGTTGGTTGAAGGACATACAGACTCTTCTGGAGATGAAGCCTACAATATGTCATTATCCAAAAAGAGAGCCCAGTCTGTAGTAGATTATTTAGTGGCCAAAGGAGTTTCCAGAGGACGATTTTCTGTTGAAGGCTATGGAGAAACAAAACCGCGTTTTGACAATTCAACTGAAGAAGGAAGAATTAAAAATAGACGTGTTGAAATAGGAATCGTTGCCAATCAGGAAATGATTGATGAAGCCAAGGCAAAAGCCAATTAATACACCAAATTATTATTAAGAAACCTAAACTTTAGTTCTTGCTAAGGTTTAGGTTTCCATTTATTACCTCGAACACTTCCAGCCCAAAGTAGGGAACCGCTGCAAGCATATGATCAAAAATATCTGAAATGATATATTCATAATTCTCCCAACGCTTGTCACTACTAAACGCATAAATTTCTAAAGGAATACCATGTGGTGTAGCCTCCAATTGGCGCGTCATGATCATCATGTCCTTGTTAATGGCTGAATGGTTTTCAATATAAGTCTGTATATACTTCCTAAACACTCCCAAATTAGTCAGGTTTCTACCGTTTATAAGCAATGACTTATCAATATTATGGTTGCTATTGAAGTTGTCGATATCTTTTTGACGTGTCGTAAGATAATTGGTTATCAACTGAATCTTTTTAAGGTCTTCCACACCTTGAGAGTCTAAATATTTTACCGAAGACACTTTAATTATTAAGGACCTCTTAATTCGTCGTCCACCGGAATTGCTCATCCCTCGCCAATTCTTAAAAGATTCCGAAATAAGGGCAGAGGTTGGGATATTGGTAATGGTATTGTCAAAATTTTGTACCTGAACCGTATTCAAATTGATTTCGATTACCGTACCATCTGCTCCAAACTTTTCAATGGTCACCCAATCTCCAATTCTGATGGTGTCGTTTACTGCAACTTGAATACTGGCCACAAACCCCAAAATGGTATCCTTGAAAATCAACAGTAAAACCGCCGAAGCAGCCCCTAATCCTGTTAAGAAGCGAACAATGGAAATGTTGGTAAGAATTGCAAAACAAAGAATCAAACCAATCCCCCATACAAAAAGCATTACAACCTGTATGTAACTGTCTATAGGCTTGTCCTTAAGGCGAGGCAAGGTTTTAAAATAGGCTTCTAAAGTCTTTAAAACACTTCTTAAAATCCAAATGAAGAGCAGGACTCCATACACTTTAATCAAAGCTTCTACAGGAGCTTCAAAATTTGGGAAGTCCACAAAAACTACAGGGAAAAGATTTAAGGTGATTAAAAAAGGTACCAAATGCGCCAAATTTCGAGGAGCCTTATGGGAAATTAAAAGGTCGTCGAAATTGGTTTTGGATTTATGGGCAAATCTTTCAAAAGTGCTCACCAATATTTTTTTGGTCACCACATCTGCAACAAGAATGATGATAGCCAAAATGACTAGCAATACTCCCATATTCAAATAGGTAGCTGCAGTTTCTGAAAAGTCTAAAGAAATAAAATAATCGTAAAAATAATGCGAAAATGATTCCACGTTATGCCTCTTGTTTTAATAGTTTTCTGTCTACAACAAAGGTAGCAAAAGGCAGAATTGAGGCAATTAAAACTTTAATAAGAATTTTATTGTTCCACTGTAACCTACTTCCCAAAATAATGGCAAAAATAATATAGGCAATAAACAATAGGCCATGTGGCATGCCCAATAGTTTTACATATTGAGGGTCTTGCCCAAAATATTTAATGGGAACCGCAATAAACAGTAATAAAATATAAGAAATTCCTTCCAAAAAGGCTGTAATACGAAAGATGTTTTTAAGTGAAAGCATATGGTAATTTTATGGAGTCACAAAAATACCATACGCTTTAGGATTGGTCTAATTTTTTACCACTTTTTTAACTAACACAGGAGTGCGTTCTAGGGAAAAAAAAGACTACTTTGAGGGAAGTAGTCTTTTTTAACAGGATTAATTAAATAACAGGGTATCAGGAGAGCAATTTACTCTTCAGCTGATATTAATGCAAAGAACTTATCCAGGTTTGGAAGGATTAAAATCCTAGTTCTTCTGTTGACAGCTCTATGCTCTGCAGTATCATTATCGGTTAGAGGTTGGTAAAAACTACGTCCAGCAGCGATAAGTTTTTCTGGAGCTACATCAAAGTCGTTTTGCAATTTTTTCACTACAGAAGCAGCACGCAATACACTTAATTCCCAGTTGTCTGATACTTTTACATTGCTGATAGATTGTGAATCTGTATGCCCTTCAACCATTACTTCAACACTTGGTTCTGAGTTGATAACATCTGCCAATTTTTTCAAAATATGGTCCGCATCATTACTAATATTGAAGCTTCCGGATCTAAACAATAGCTCATCTGCAATGGAAATCATTACAACAGTTCCTTCAATATTCATGCTCACATCTTCGGTTTCATCAATATTGGTAACGTTGCTTCTTACATTGTATGAAATAGCAGCGTTCATGGAATCCTTCAAGGTTTTGGCATTGGCCAAATAAGCAGGAGGGACGTTCTTTAACATCTCGCGCATTTGTGCCTTTTGATCTTCAGAAATCACAACCCCGTCAACAGATACCATTTTGGCATCAGATTCTTCAGAAAGGGAGTTAATTCGGGCATTGTATTGATCTACACGGGCTTGGATGGCGGCAAATTGCGCTTCCAATTCTTCGTTTTCAACCTTGGTTTTGGTGAGTTCACTTTTCAACTCTCCATTGTCTTTTTCAAGTGCCAAATATTTCTTTTTGGACACACAGGAGGTTAAAGCAATTGCTGTAAGTATTACAATAGAAAATTTTCTCATAATAGTTATTTAATTAATGTTTCGATGTCTTATGTATATCTACGGATGAACTGCGCTTATAGATTATAAATGATTACATAATTTAAGGAAAATCTATCAGTAAGTATAATTTTCAAACTGTTTACTGTTAAATATGAGGACTTTACACTATATTTAATACATAAAACAATTTTATATGGCAGCTAATAAAACCTATGTATGGCCCATTTTGGCCTTAGGGGCAATCCTTTCTACAAACGCTCAAAATACCTTAACGCCTAAAGAAAAAGAACGGATGGCCAACAAAGTGGAAGTCTTCACACCAGATGAACGGGACAATATCCAAATGTGGTTTTACGAACAGACCAACAAATTGGGATTGTCTGAAAGTACCAGAAACACATATGCCAGTATTTTATCCGATCATATTTATGAACTTGGCCGTTTAACAGATAAGGATAAAAACTATGATCAGGCAGAAATTTTATCCAAAATCGAAGAAGACAAAACAAAGGTGAATGCCAAAATAAAACCTTTACTTACCGAAAGCCAATACCAACAGCATCTGGAGCATTACAACAGGGTATTGGATGTATATATCAAACGGATTAAGGAAAACAAATAATTAAAGGAGAAAAAGGGAACATCAAAATCGGAAAATTTCTATTTTACATAATATAAATTATAGTTCAATTATATAGTAATTTCTTCATAGCCGTATTTCACGGCTATTTAGCATACTAATCGTCAGAAATTATGTTAAAAGAAATTATACGGCATACAATTCATTGATTACAATAATATGTCAAAGCCTTTAGGAATTTGCATTCATTGCTCAAATACTGCAAAATTTCAGCTTCGCCATATTTTTGAAATTCCGTACCAATGTCAAGAAATTTTCAAATACGAGATTCTCAGCGATTGGGATTTTAACTTCATTGTAAAAATTTCAAGCACCTTGATAAGTTCCCATCAATCTATCCCAAAAAGTAAAATACAAGCCATAATTCTTTTTAGACTTAAGGTGATGGTAATCGTGAGCATCCGGAGTGTTGAACAATTTCATTTTTTGCAATTTGGGAATGCTAAATCCCAAATGAATCAAGACATTATAAAGCGTTAAAAATGTAATAAAAACTACCAAAGCCCATTGATGATGAGGAATAACAAACAATATTATTGGTATGAATCCCAAAGAGATTAAAGCTTCCCAAGGATGAAATGCAAATGCCGCCCAAGGTGTTGGACTTGTAAAACTGTGGTGCACCTTATGGATATGTTTAAAAAATTTTGAATGATGAATTAATCTATGGGTCCAATAGAAATACGTGTCATGAATAAAAACCATTAAAAGTATGCTTGCAACAAAATACGCCAGACCATATTCCTGAAGATTATTATAAGACTTGGTATATCCGTTTTCAACCCAAAACACAAATAACAAAAGACTACTACCATAGATTAAAAACGTTAGTAATGAATACAATACTTCTCGTTTAATTTGCTTCTTCAAAGGAAAATGTTCTTGGATTTTAAACTTAGAAAACCTCGTTTTTTTCAAGACATAAAACAGATAAAAAAAGACACCAGCAACCAGTACATAGCGAAGTATGAACAAAAGTGTTCCTATTAACCAAATCTCGGTATGTGAAAACCCATAAAACATGATAGTTGGACTTTAAGTGGAAGGATATGTGGGACACCCTTCAGCTTTTAAAACTTCTAAATGGTTTTCATAATTTACATCCAGCACCTTACCTGTTTTCTTGTGGCAAAACGGACAGGCATTCATATCACCATCGCTATCAATGTACATTCCCTTAAGTCCTGCGCTAAAGCAACCTTGTCTGCGTTGGTAATACCCATGATAGCTCAGTATGGGCATATCTCTGTAATCTGGACCAAAATTCATTTTCAAAAAGAAATCTTCCAAAATAGCTATATGCCCTTCATCAAGGCTTACCTCTTTTTGCGCATAATGCCCAACAGCTTTAGGTTCCAATAATTGCACAAATGACACCCCAAATATCTTTGATAACTCCATATATGACATTAAATTAGCTTCTGAAATGAATGTTTTTGTCGCACACAAGGATAATGCCGTGACCAACCCTGCATTTTGTGAATTGATCAAAGCTTGTTCTACCCAATAATAGGCATCCTTAAAATGCCTAAATCTATTGTGTTCTTCTTCTTCATAATGATCCAAACTCACAATGACGCCTTTTAATCCAGCCTTTTTCAAACGTTTGGCATTTTCAAGAGTTAATTTAAACCCTGAAGTCACCACCCAAAAATTGGTACTTTTTGTATCGGCACGATGCAGCAACTTTATCAAGGTCTCCATTTGTAATAGTGGCTCCCCTCCTAAAAATTGAATTTGACTTACCCCCTGGCCTTGTAACTTCTCAACAATGTCAATTAGTTCGGTATCAGACAAGGTATCCTTCTTGTTCAAATGCTCCCACTCATAGCAATGTTCACATTGCAAAGCACATTTTTTAGTAACAGACAAAAAGACCGTATTAAACCTGTTTACCAAACCTTTTTGTATAGGTTTGAAATCGTGCAATTGGGAGGCTATAAAGCGCTTATAAATATCATTATTCCAACCGGGCGTATATAAGCCCATAAAATATTCACCATTAAAAAATGTCATCTTTTGGAGACTGTAATTGCCCAAAAATCGCTTTCTTAAGGCTACTAAATAACGAAGGGAGCGCAGCCAATCCAAAGGATTTCTATAGCACACCATTGCTACCTTAAGAAGCGTTAATTTTAGCCTAAAATGCACCCATCGCATTCGCAATCCTGAAACCATATAACTTTTAGGAATTATAGCTTTCTTAGTTTCTGCAACCTGTGCTTTCGGTTTTGTATAATCTTGTACTTCAGTAATCATTTCCAAATTCATTTTATTTAGCCACCACATCAAATGACTTTTCATATGTCATTAATGCCTCATATTCATATTTGGAAAAATCTGTAAAAGCTTCCGCTTCCCTAAACAATTTTAGCTTTTGAAAATCAGGTTCCTTATCATATTGTCTTATATAGTTGTAATATCCTCTATTTCTCAGAAAGTAAGTTCGCTTTGAGGGGTTTGCGTTTGATTCTATGGGAAAACTTATCGTAACCTCGTCTCCTACATTAGGTTGTATTAAATAATTGCTATCTGCGGTCAATAATGTTTCGGTAACATCCCTGCCCTGTTGATCGATAGCTTTATATGGAGTTATGTGTTCTATGGCTAAATCTACATTTTCTGAATAATCAATCCCTATATAATCGACCTCCCAAAACATAAACCCTGTTTCCAGCCTAACAGCAAGTTGCTCTCCTTCTACCTTACTCATATCTACAGCAACCGCCAAATCTCGATATGCCATAGGTCCTACAGTACGAAGTCGTTCAACCAACTCCCAACCATTTGTAGTCTTCACATATATCGTTAATGGGATGTGCTGGGCTTCTATCCAATCCAAACTCTTTCTTTTTGAACTAGTTTGCTGTTGCTTTTGAAACTCTGGATAGTAGGTTCCAAATTGTTCATTAAACTTTCCAAAGACATAGTCCAACCACAAAGAGTTCTTAACACTTAAATAGAGTTTTGCCTGGTTGGTTGCGACCTTTGGTTTCTCAAAAAGAAAGTCTACTCCCCGCACACTGGTATCTGAGTCCAATTCATTATTAAATTGAAATGGGCGACTGTCCTTTTCTAAAACCAAATCTAAATCGGTCTTCACCCCATGAACTACCGCCTGCTTTGGAGCGTGTAGTTTAGAGAATGTTTTGGGATTTCCACTTTGATCCATAAGTACTGAAATATCCGGAGAATGGCTAATCTCTACCAATTCTAAAAAATCTGTATGCTGGACTTCTTTCAGTTCATTGGTCACCTTAATGTCATAAGTGTTATTGGTTACTTTCATATCTGGTAATTTTAAATAGTCATCACATTGCATATTTGGCGTGATAATTCCTGGATACAACTCTCCTGCAAATTGATACTCATTACCGTCCTTGACATAAAGAAATGGGCAGGAACTCTTCGTGAGGGCCACAATTACTGCTACTAAAGCAATTACAGCTACAGTTCCTCCAAGGATATTAGCCGTAGTTCGTCCAGTATTTTTATCATTAACAGAGATAGAAGTGATGTCTGAAAAAGGAAAGCTTACCTCTGTTCCAAATTGTGGTGCTTCAGTATAATCAACATAAAAATGTAGCTCATTAAAAGGACTTTGGTCATTAGAATAACGATGTACTCGTTTATTTTCTCTAGGTTTAAGAGAAACATGTGATTCAAGTAAAGGAGCCGAAATACCTGAAATTGTACCATTTTCTTCATTGAGCGAAAAATCATTTAAATGCCAAATATGCCCCTTGGTATGGATGACAATGTAATTGTATGTTCTACTAAAATTTGCAATTTCATTAGAAATAGTGTCGGGTGTGGTAGCTATATCCCTCACGTTGTAATAGGAACATCCTATAATGAGATTTAAAAAGGCGATTGTCGATATAAGGGACAAACACACCCTTATTTTACCATTCTTAGAAAATACTTGAAGGGGCCTTAACCTAAAGTTACTTAAAGAAATCATGATGTGAAAATATTGCAAAGGAAGTCTTGTTTGCCCGAGATTTGAGAATCAAAAATCACCTAGATAATAACAATCTAGTAAAGGAAGAATTGTACTAAAGATACAACTTTTTTCAATTATAGTCCACCCCCTCCTTCTAGAGTTGCTTAACCTGTAAAAGCTTCTCAAAAAAGAAGTATCTTCGCGGCCATGTGGATGTATTTAGGATTATTGGCGGCGCTCTTTTTGGGCTTACACAACTTATGTAAAAAACACGCTGTTCAAGGGAACGAAGTGTACCCAGTACTTTTCGGGACGGTGTTCAGTGGATTTGTATTTATTGCAGCCTTTTATGTGTTAGCGCTCATAGACCCTGAAGCGGCCTTAAACAAAGGTTTTCACTTTCAAAACATCCCATGGCAAACCCATGGTTTTATTTTTATCAAATCGGCCATCATGGCCAGTTCTTGGGTCTTGGCCTATCAAGCCCTTAAGCATCTGCCCATCACCATCGTAACCCCCATACGTTCGGCAGGACCATTTTTCACCTTTATTGGCGCGATTGTCATCTATAAGGAAAGCCCGAACATGTTCCAATGGATGGGCTTCTTCCTCATCATTTTCTCGGTAATGCTCTATTCCAGAATTGGCAAAAAAGAGGGCATTAATTTTAAGCGCAACAAATGGATCTTTGCCATCATAGCTGCCACTTTTTTAGGAGCTAGCAGTGGACTTTACGATAAATTCCTCATTCAAAGTTTGGAGCTCAATCCGCAAACCCTGCAATTTTGGTTTTGCCTCTATACCCTACTCATTTTAAGCATCATTTTAGGCTTCACCTGGTTTCCTTATGCAGCCAAACGTCAAGCCTTTAAATTTAGATGGTCTATTGTTGGGGTTGGGGTCCTTCTGCAGGCCGCCGATTATTTTTATTTTAAAGCCCTGCAGGATCCAGAAGCCCTTATCATGTTGTTATCTGCTATCAAGCGCAGCCAGATAATCATTGCTGTAGTAATCGGTGGACTTATATTTAAGGAGAAAAACAAGCGTAAAAAATTGGTGCCTTTAATGGGCATCATGACGGGCGTCTTCCTGATTCTGTATTCATAAACAGTATCAAAAGCTCCTTTTGAATCATTTGGGTCGTGCAGACAGGTCAATCCTTTGCCTTTGCTTGACCGATACTTTCTCCAAACCGATAGTTTACTGAAAATAGAAACTTACCACCTACTTCATCTTCCAAAAGACCGGGCCCAGTATTGTGTTCCCTGTAGTGTTCCTTAAAAATATACATAAGGCGTACTCCCATATTTTTGGTAATCAAGGTTTCTAATGATAAATAGCTGGTTTCCAAATTCCAAATATATCCATATCGTAAACTATAATCAGGACTTAAACCAAAACTACTTCCTATACTGGAGCGATGGTATATCGTAGGATATGGAGAAGGAAACAGAAAGCCGTAATTATAATCAATATCCACATATTTTTTAGGGCCAAATCGTGCATGCACTTCTGGCAAAAACACATATTCCTTTTGGGCATCCTCAATATTTGTGGCGTCATAAAATTGATGTTTATTAACTCTTAAACTTCCCAACTGAAAGCCAACCCCTCCTCCTAGCCACTTGCCATCATAGGTCACAAAGGGGTTTACACCAAACACAAAATCCTTTTCGGTATTATTGTTTGTCAAATTGGTGCTTTTCACCATCCCCCCATGAACATTGGCGCCTAGCCTAAGCGATTTGTTGTTTTTTTCCTTTATATAGGAATAGCCAAGGCCTCCAACGTTATAAGTTTGTCTATAGTCTTCAGAATCATATACCGTACCGCAATCTCCTTGTTGTGGATTATACCTAACCGTATTTGCAAAATCACCAAACGACCCTCCCACATCAACACGATGGTAGGTTTTAATAGCGGTTTTATGGGTTGGGATGGTTTGGGCAAAAACAAATAAGGGCATCACTAACACCACACTTATGGCCATTCTGTAAGGCTTTAACCTGTTTTCTGTATAGAGATAATAAACCGAAAGTACAATAGCGGGGAAAAACTTCACCCAAATTACCAAAAGTTCATAAGTTGAAAACAGGTTCCTAAAACTATATAGACAGACCGAAATGACTACGATATACATAAAATCGGCATGAAGAAATGGGGAGTTTTCCCGCCCCCTTAGCCAATCGCTACCTTTGTAGCTTTCGTAAAACCATAAGACGCTTCCGGCAATCATACCATAAGCCAACATACTCCATTGATAGGATCGTAAGCCGGCATAATACAAAGTGCTGAACTGAGAGCCAGTAGGATCCCTAAAAAATTCAATTCCAAAGCGCATCATAAAAAACAGGGACAGTCCAAACAACAAGGCGCTTAGGGCCTTTTGCCATTTTTTATGGGTTTTCCAAACAAGATAGCCTATCAAAACCAACAAGACACTCTCATAAAGTTGCACAGGATGCACCGATAAAGACGCCAAGGCTTCAGGAGCAATCTGTCCCGCACTCCAATGGTTAAAATGGGCATGGGTTCCCTTAGTATATTGAACCGACCACATCCCATTGGACGGAATACCATAGCAACAACCATTAAAGAAACACCCCAGCTTAATAATTCCTAAAGCTATGGGGCAAATCCAGGCATATAAATTCAATATAAAACGTCCAAATCCGAAAATTCGTTGGGACACCAACAGTCCCAAAAAACCAAAAAACAGCCCTCCTATGGCCGACCGATTATTAAAATTTTGGGAATGCGAATTGATAGCCGTGATCCAATCTTCTACGGGAACGGTAAACAATCTTGAGCCTAAAACCGTAAACAAAGAAATCGTGGTCATCATTAAAAGAACCGATCTTAAATGATACCCTCTTTTGATACTTTTATAAAGTACCACACAAAAAATGAGCAAGAATGCTAAAAAATAACAGCACTGAAAAAGCACCCTGGGACTACCTACAAAATTTTCCATGATAAACACAATTAATTAAATAGGTATTGTACGGGAAGTGGGTTGGCTATTATATCAACATGGAAGAAATACTATATTAAATATAAGCATTTTCAGCCATAAAAGGAAGCTAAAAATAAGAATAGAAAGCAATTATAAGTGCATCCTCAGGTGCTAGTTTACCTCCAACTTATACCCAACCCCATGAATATTGACCAGTTGGATCCGTTCATCATCCTGTAGTTTTTTACGAAGCTTGGAAATATAGGTGTCCAAACTGCGCCCCACGACCACGCCATGGTCTTCCCAAACCCGTTTGCTCAGTTCATCACGGCTAATCACTTGGTTTGGGCGCTCCACAAACAGCTCTAACAGTTCGCATTCCTTTTTGGAAAGGGCTATTTCGGTGGCAGGCGTTACCAATTTGTGCTGTTCTGGATAGAACATAAAACGCCCCAAAGGTACTTCCTTGGTGGCCGCAAGCTCTGAAACCTCTAAGTGTTTTCGCCCAAAAAACCACCAGCCCAAAACACCTACAGGGAGTAGCCATAACCAAACCAAATTAGAGTTCGATCTTTGCCCTTCTATAAACTTCACATGGATTCTATAACAAGATTGTGGCAGCAAGCGGCCTTGGCACGGTACGATTCCCTGCTCCCCTTCCAGCCACATCTCATAGCTATAGGCCACTTCTGCATCTTCACACTGCAGTACTTCTACCAAATAACGATCCGAAAGTTCTGCCCGTTCCAAACTGCGCTCTACAATGGCCACCAAACTATCGGGTATAATTTGTAAGGACTGTTCAAAGGATAATTCATAGGTGGAAGGGTCCAAAGCTACCACAGGAAGCACTCGGGAACTGGAATCGCCAGATTGCAACAACAATTGGTGCCCTGCCTCACGTAAGCCTACTTTTATGCGTTCAGGAGAATGCTCTTTGACAGATTCGGAACAGGCTACAATTAGTAAACTTAGTAGCAACAATGTCACTTTATAATAGAGTTTTGTCATCATGGGTATCATAAGTACCGTAAATAACCAACATTTTTAGGACTTTTTACAAGCATTGACAGTTCTTTGACACTTTTTTGACATTTTTAAGAACTGTCCTCCATAGCTTTAGCATAACATTCAAATAACCCCGAACCTTCCGTGTTGAAGGTTCCATTTAAACCAAATTCTTATGAAAACAATTAGTAACTATGTGAGGCCGTATGTCGTTATTCTTGGGATAACACTCCCCCTCCTTTTCAATTGTCAAACCGACAAATACCAAAAATCGACAGCAGAAACTTCCCAATTGGCAATGGCTACAACAGAACACCCCATGGGGCCAATGATGTTTCCCAGAACTGAGGGACAAACACAAATAGATTCACTCTATGAAACCTCCTTCTATTTGGAAGATTTGGGAAATAACGACTACAACATTATTGTATACATGGGCTTAAAAGAACAATCGTATTATGCTTCTACAAATTCCTCTCATACCTACAAGGGACGTTTTACTTTTGACGTTGAAACCGATGATAAAATTCAATTGTTTGACGCACTCTCTGAAACATCTATTTTAAAAGAAGATATAGAGCCTCACTGCAATGGATATGGTGCTAACTGGATACGACAAAACACGTTCTACAAGCAGCCCTTCCATTTAAATAGCTCTGAGGATTTTTATATCATGGGATTTATACAATTTACCATTGAACCCCGTTGCACCAAGGAAGTCATCCCATTTGGTATCACCAATAAAGATGGGAATCTAAAGATTGTAATCACAAAATGTTAGAATTTCTAATGGATTAAAAAAAAAACCTCCAATGGAAATCTTTGGTCATTTTGAGCCAATTCCAATGGAGATGTCTTTATTTGATTTTACAATTAAAACTTACCAGACTTTGATTCTGTCTGTTTCAGCTTTAAAATTTTGGTCCCCTTCTTCCACATCAAAAGCCTCATAAAATGGCGTCATGTTCATTAAAGGGCCATTCACACGCCATATTGGTGGCGAATGTGGATCGGTTGCTACATAATTACGTAAGTACTCATCACGAGTCTTTACTCGCCAAATACGCGCCACCGACATAAAGAAACGCTGATCTGGACTATAGCCATTAATCTTGGCACTATCCTGTCCTTGGGCCGTCATTTTAAAAGCATCATAGGCAATGGCCACTCCTCCATTATCCGCTGTGTTTTCACCAACCGTCAAAGCCCCTTTTAGGTGGACACTATCCAACACGGTAAAAGCATCATACTGCTCAATAATCTGTTGGGTTTTGGCCTTAAACTTGGCATAATCCTCTTCAGTCCACCAGCTTTTAACATTTCCTTCCTTGTCATATTGCGCCCCTTGATCGTCAAAGGCATGGGTAAATTCATGGCCAATGACCATCCCTATACCTCCATAATTCACGGCATCATCGACATTTGGGTCAAAATAAGGAGGCTGTAAAATCCCTGCAGGAAACACAATTTCATTCAAAGATGGATTGTAATAGGCCGTCACGGTAGATGGTGTGGTGTACCATTCATCTCTATTAGGCGCCTTATTCAATTGGTTTAAATGATAGGCATAGTTGCTTTGATTTAAGGCCAATACATTTTCAAAATAATGCGTTTTGTCAATGTCAACCTCATAGGTTCTCCATACATCCGGATAGCCAATTTTTTTGGTTATGCTGTACAGTTTTTCTTTGGCTTTTACTTTGGTGCTATCACTCATCCAATCCAATTGGGTAATGCGCTTTTCCAAAGTCTTTTGAAGATTGTTTACCAATTCCAAAGCTCGCTTTTTGGCATTTTCATCAAAATAACGCTTCACATACAATTGCCCCAAAGCAAACCCCAATTGGCGGTCTACCTGTTGTACCATACGCTCAGCCCTAGTTTTTTGGACACTTTGTCCTGAAACCACCTTGGAATAGGCAAACTCCGCATCTTGAAAAGGAGTACTCAATATAGAAGCAAAAGCCGTCAAGGTATTGGCCTTTAAATAAGTTTTCCAATCATCCAAAGGCAGGGTGCCCAGCATTGTGTTAAGCGTTTCGAAATAGGCCGGCTGCATCACATCTACAGAGTCTACCGCCATTCCCAAATGCTCCAACATGGACTTCCAACCCATGTTTCCTTGTGTTTTGTCAAGCTCAGAAACAGCCAATTTATGGTAATTTGCCTGGGTATCCCGTAATTCCACTCGGGTTTTATGGGAAGCGGCCAATTGCTTTTCTATGGCATACACCTTTTGGGCATTGGCTTCTGCGTTGGAATCGCCTATCAACTCAAACAAAGTTCCTAAATAGCTTTGATAAGCCTTTTGAATGGCTTCCGAAGAAGGATCAGTTTGGAAATAATAATCCCGGTCTGGCAAACCCAATCCCATTTGTCCAAAATGGGCAATGTTCAAGGCGCTATTCTCCTGATCTGGATAAATAGAAGCGTTGATTAAAGAATAATTCCCAACTTTCATTTGATCGGCTACAAAAGCCATTAGTATTGCAGGGCTATCTAAAGCATCGATTTGTTCCAAAATTGGCTTTACTGGTTCAAAGCCACGCTGATCGATGCTTAGGGCATCCATCCCTGAGGCATAGAAATCGCCTAATTTCTGTTCAATGCTACCTTTAGGATAGTCTCCAACAGAGACATCCTCCAAAATGGTCTGCAACAATTTTTTCTGTGGAATATTTAAAAATCTATAGGAGCCCACCCCTACTTGGTCATCGGCAATTACGGCTTGGTCATACCAAGTTTTGTTGACGTGGCCAAAGAAATTATCTCCCGGCTTGATGGAAGGGTCAATCCCTTCAAAAATAAGAGCAGATTCCTGCGAAGCGTTATCGCTCACAGGCTGCTTGGAATCCTCTTTACAGCCCACCAATAAAGCGGCTACAAAAGAGATATAAAGAACTGGTTTCATAATGAATGGTTTGTGATGGTATCAAAAGTAAGTATTTTAAACCTAAATTTCATGATAGACATTTGAATGCCATACAACGCCTGTATTTGGAAATATCTAGACCTGTCCAATGTCAACTTCCTCCCAAAACCGTTATCTTTGGCCTCAAATATTACCTTATGTCAATAGCTATTCGGCATGTCAATGTCATGCGTTACATTACGCCTTTAAGAGAAGGCGGTTCCCTCCCAGCCATCGCCGAAGCAGATGATGGTTTTAATTATGTGGTGAAGTTTAGAGGGGCCGGCCATGGTGTAAAAGGACTCATTGCCGAATATTTGGGCTGTGAAATTGCCCGAAAATTGGGGCTGTTGGTACCAGAAGTTGTCTTTGCCGAATTGGATGAAGCTTTTGGTCGCACCGAAGGGGATGAGGAAATACAAGACCTCCTTAAATGGAGCCAGGGATTAAATATCGGATTGCACTACCTCTCGGGTGCTGTAAACTATGATCCTGTGGTGTTGACGCCAGATCCGCTTTTGGCCTCCAAAATTGTGTGGTTGGATGCTTTTATCACCAATATAGATCGCACTACGCGCAACACCAACATGCTTATTTGGAACAAAAACTTATGGTTGATAGACCATGGGGCGTCTTTCTATTTCCACCATTCTTGGAAAGACATTCCTTCCGCAGCCAAAACACCTTTCAACCTTATCAAAGATCATGTACTATTGCCTCAGGCCAGTGAACTGGAACAGGTGCATCAAGAGTTTAAAGCCTTGTTGACTGAAGAAGTCATCAGTGACATCGTGAACAACCTCCCAGACACTTGGTTGCATTGGGAAGGCTATCCCTATACTGAACAGGACTTAAAAAATGGCTATCTTGAGTTTCTAACCACAAGATTGGCTAATTCTGAAATCTTTACAAACCAAGCCATACATGCCAGAAAAGATCTTATATGAGTACGCCGTAATTCGTTACGTCCCTAAAGTGGAACGTGAAGAATTTATAAATGTAGGCATTGTCTTGTATGCCAAACAACACAACAGTATTCACCTGCACTATCATGTAGACCAAGCTCGTATTGCAGCCTTTAGTCCAGAAGCGGATATAGAGGCTTTAGAATCGCATTTGGAATCATTTAAACGCATTGCAGCTGGCGACAAAGCCTGTGGCTTGATTGCTCAAATGGATACAGCCTCTAGATTTAGATGGCTGACCGCGGTACGCAGTTCGGTTATTCAAACTTCTAGACCGCACCCTGGTTTTAGTACGAATTTGGAAGCCACCGCGCAAAAATTGTTTGAAGAGGTGGTATTGTAAAAAAATACTTTAAGGTTATAACGATGCCATATCAATCACAAAACGGTAATGTACATCACTTTTGAGCATGCGTTCATAAGCCTTATTGATATCCTGTATGTCAATCACTTCAATATCTGAGGTGATGTTATGTTCCCCGCAAAAATCCAAAAGCTCTTGAGTTTCGGCAATACCTCCAATCAAGGAGCCAGCTACCTTTTTACGCCCCATGATCATGGGCACCGAATTTAACATAGGGTCCAATGGCCCTAAATAGCCCACCAACACCAGAGTACCATTGGTATTTAAAGTGCCAATATAAGGGTTGACATCATGTACATAAGGCACTGTATCTATAATCACATCAAACTGTCCCTGTACGGCTGCCATCTCATCTTCATTCGTAGAGATGACTACAGCATCGGCTCCTAAATCCATAGCGTCTTGTATTTTGTTTTTGGAGCGAGAAAACAAGGTAACATGAGCGCCAAGCGCATCCGCCAATTTAATGGCCATATGTCCTAACCCACCGAGACCCACAACGGCCACCTTACTATCTTTCCCAACATTCCAATGGCGCAAGGGTGACCATGTGGTAATACCTGCACACAGTATGGGAGCTACTCCTGCCAAATCAAGATTTTCAGGTACACTCAATACAAAATGTTCATCTACCACAATACTTTCGGAATAGCCTCCATAGGTAGGCAAATCCAAATGTTTGTCATGGCCTCCATAGGTTCCAACCCATTCAGGACAATACTGCTCCAAGTCATTTTCACAATTGTTACAGGTACGGCACGAATCTACCAAACACCCTACAGCCACAATATCTCCAGCCTTATATTTACTCACACCTTCACCTACAGCCTTTACCTTCCCTACAATTTCATGTCCAGGGACTACAGGATACACACTAAATCCCCAATCGTTGCGCGCAAAGTGCAAATCGGAATGGCATACTCCACAATACAAAATATCGATTTCCACATCCTTATCTGTTACTTTTCGTCTCTTAATATCCATTTCCCCTAGGGCTGCATCCGCGGCTTCTGTACCAAATGCCTTAATACTTGTTGTGTCCATGACTTGTTTGATTTTCTTTTAATTAATTTAATATCAACACTTTAAAGTTACACAAATATTATGAGTCGGCGGAGTGCTTTCACCTCTTGATTCTTCCTATGCGATAATAAAAAAAAGAAACATGACAATATTTCAGATTTTGTCATTTGGCGTAGTTTATGGACTCGAAAGCTTAACCTACAAAAGTTCAAGGTGTAAAAGTTATACCATGCTTTGTAGACTAATAAAAAACTACGTTTATGAGTCAAGTAAAAGACAACAACACTGTAAAGGTGCACTACACTGGAAAACTAACCGATGGACAAATCTTTGACACCTCGGAAGGACGTGAACCTTTAGAGTTTACTTTAGGACAAGGAATGATGATCCCAGGATTTGAGAAGGGATTAATTGATATGAAACTAAACGAAAAGAAAACCATCAGCCTTACAAAGGATGAAGCCTATGGTGATGCGCACCCAGAATTGATACAGGAAGTTCAAAAAAGCCAATTACCTGAAGAATTGACACCCGAAGTGGGAATGTCATTAATTTCCACGGCTCCAGATGGTAGAGAACACCAATTATTGGTTATTGAGGTAAAAGAAGATAGTATTGTAGTGGATGCCAACCATCCTCTTGCTGGTAAAGACCTTATCTTTGATTTGGAAGTGGTTGATATTAAATAAATCACTTTAGGAAAGAACTATAAAGCCTGATAGCTATTAAAACTATCAGGCTTTTTCTTTACACAACTAATAATAATTGGTTGAGCCAATTTTGGGGAATTATAAGTCGGCTTGCTGAGAATTCAACACCAAGTCTCTATGAGCTACAAATAAGCCGCCTTCCTGTTCCAAATTAAGCATGCCCTGAAACTCTTGTTTATTCAATTTCTTTTTGCAACGGTTGGTCATTAATGGATCATCACTAAACACAAAGGCATCCAATTTATAGGCTTCCTCTCCAGGTGCCATCACAATAGGATGGATATGCTTCAAACCTCTTCGTCTAGGAAAGGCATTTGCCGCATAACTCGCTCCGGGTACGAAGGTGTAAAAAGTATAATTTCCATTGGCGTCGGTTTTTACCCAAGCACGATGGTACACATATTTTTTGTCATTTTGTTTTCTATTATCATACTCCCCATCTTCATTGGGCTGATAAATGAACAAAATAACATCTTTGGCAGGAGTCACGCCATCACTTTGATATATAGTTCCAGTAATCTTAAGTTTTTCCGCTTGCCCTGCATATCCAGGAATGGTATCTACAGAGCTTAAAGTAGCTTCTGTATAATCGTAAATAGGGCTCCTATTTTTATAATCTTCTGAAACATTATCCTGTCCATTTTGGGAATACACAACTCCCATCAAAAAAGCGGCACAAAAGAAGGTGAGTAGATTTTTCATAAGACATTTATTTTAAACACTTCAAAATTAGATAAGTATGTGTTTTTCTAATTAAAAATCTTATGAACGTAGAAATTTTACGATGTAATACCCGCAATTCATACCAACGTAAAAAATCATCGGTAAAAGGCAAAACGGTTCACCTTGTAAATGTGCAGTTTAGCCAATGCACAGTCAAAATGAACCGATGAATTCTCTTTGGAACTGGCCTGAATTTAGAAAACAGAAGTCAAAATCCATGTCCCAAAAAATGTGAAGCTTAGCTTGTCTCATCAAAAGCTGTACTATCTCAAATTGACAAGCTCAGCATAATATTAAGACGATTGCTCCATTTTAGCAGAAGCATAATCTGTATAGCCCTTTTCTCCTGGGGTATAAAACGTATCTTGGTCCCATTGGGCCCATTCTATATCCTGTTCGATACGCTCCACCAAATCGGGGTTGGAAATGAACGGTTTTCCAAAAGCTACCAAATCGGCATCACCGGACGAAATGACCTCATGTCCTGTTTCTGCTGTAAATTGGTTGTTGATCATTAAGGTACCATGGTACAACGGTCTGAAGTGTTTGGCTATATCTGTAACGGCATAAGGCACTTCCGATACATCTGTAAATGGTTCCGATAAATGTACATAGGCCAAATTGTAGTCGTTCAACTTCTTGATAATATACTCAAAGGTTGGAATCGTGTCTTTGTCCAAGGTAATTCCAAACAAATTGTGCAAAGACGGATTGAAACGTACCCCTATTTTTTCCTGAGGAATCACTTCGCTCATGGCATCCAATACTTCAAAAAAGAATCTAGCCCTATTTTCAATTGAACCTCCATATTCATCGGTACGCACATTAGAGGTTCCATTAAAAAATTGATGGAACAAATATCCGTTGGAAGAATGGATTTCTACGCCATCAAAGCCCGCTTCCATGGCATTGGTAGCAGCATTCATAAAATCATTGATGGTGTCTTCAATCTCAAATTTGGTCATTTCTTTTGGCGTCACGGTATCCTTAAAACCTTCTGGAGTAAAAGACTGTGAATTTGGATTGATGGCCGAAGGTGCCAAAGGCAATTCACCACGATGAAAATCAGGATGCGACATACGGCCCACATGCCATAATTGGATGAAGATCTTCCCTCCTTTATCATGGACACGTTTGGTCACCAATTTCCATCCCTCTACCTGAGCTTTGGAATAGATGCCGGGCGTATTAACATAGCCTACAGCGGCTTCAGAAACTTGAGAGCCTTCCGTAATGATCAATCCCGCCGAAGCACGTTGTTCATAATACAAGCCTTGAAGTTCATTGGTAGGAACTCGTTCTTCGTTAACAGCCCTACTGCGGGTCATAGGAGCCATGACAATTCGGTTTTTAAGACTTAAATTCTTAGAGTGGTAAGGTTGTAATAATGCGTTGTCTTTCATAATAATTAGGCTTTTGGTGAAACATTAAGCCCCCTACAATCATTTTGTTTTCGGATTGTAGAGGGCTTTTTCAAAACTTAAAATAATCTTTTTGGTTATACCAATTCTGTAACAAACTCTTCTTTTGGAGTTCTCACTTTCTTCATATCTACCAGCCAATCCTTTTCGGTATCTCTATAGCCTAGAGCTAAAATCAAGTTGCTCTTAAGCCCTTGGGATTTCAAATCCAATAATTCGTCCAATTGGTCTGGAATAAAGCCTTCCATTGGGGTAGCATCTACTTTTTGTTCAGCAGCCGCTGCAATGGCCATAGCAAAGGCAATATACGCCTGTTTAGCCGCATGGTTGGCATGCCACTCCTCTCCTAACGGTTCATACATTCCCCAAAGGCGCGTTTTGTAATCGTCCATAGTTTCTACAGGCAAATTACGCTCATTCATGGTTTTATTGAATACTTCTTCAATACGCTCTAAAGAATAGTTATCCCAGGCAGCAAATACCAATAAGTGGGAAGCATCTGTAATTTGGGGTTGATCAAAAGCAATAGGTCTTATCTTTTCTTTTAACTCTTGGTTAGTAATCACAAACACCTTATAAGGTTGCAACCCTGAAGACGAAGGCGATAATCTAGTGGCCTCCAATATATAATCGATTTTATCCTGCGGTACAGTAGCGCCGTTCATAGCCTTTGCAGCATAGCGCCAATTTAAATTCTCTACTAAACTCATAATCTTATACTTATTAAATTCTCGACAAATTTACATATATTTGCTAAACTAAAGTAAGTACTTAACAAAAGTATAGTACTATACAAGAGTATAGTAACTTATATTAAATGAATTATTATGGGATTACAGGAACAATTGGAGCTTATCGATAAGGCCAAAACATGTGAAAAGGCACACAGTACCTGCCGGGGTATTATTCAACCAGTACAAGACGCCCTTTATGTATTAAGCGGTAAATGGAAACTTCCCATCATTATTTCTTTGACCTTTGGTAACAAGCGCTTTAGTGAAATTGCCAAGGAAATTCCAAAAATAAGCGACCGCATGCTTTCCAAGGAATTAAGGGAATTGGAAATGAACCATTTGGTAAAACGCAAAGTTTACGACAGTATTCCAGTGGTGGTAGAATATACCCTAACCGATTACGGTAAAACCTTGGACACCGCCATTGAAGAATTATATAAATGGGGAAAGGAACACAGAAAGCGCATCACCGGAAAAACCGACTAAGACGCCTTTTGACGCTCTTTGTAGAGAATATTAAGAATCAAGCCTCCAATGATCAACAGAATGCCTACAAAGCTCCAAACCGTGTAAATATCCTGGAACCATAACAAGCCAATAATTAAGGTAAAAACCACTTCCATATATTTCATAGGTGCTACTAGTGCTGTAGCTGCCGTTTGAAATGCTTTGGTCATATATACTTGTCCAAAATACCCAAACACTCCCAATAACATCAACAAGCCCCATTCAATACCTTGAGGCGTTTGCCAATCTTTTATTGATAGCACGCCTCCCACAATCGTAGCAATAATCATAAAATAATTGACCACCACTACCGGATGGTCCTTCGTACCTATTTTACTGATTAAGGTATACACAACCCCACTAAAAACCGCTGCAATCAACACCAACATCAAGCCATAGGTGTTGAGTTGGGTGTCCAAACCTTTCAAAACCAATACTCCTAAAAAGGACATGGAAAAGAACAACCATTGCAATGGTTTAATACGCTCTTTTAAGAACAATACCGCAAAAATTGCGGCGAATATAGGTGCAATATAACGTAACGAAACTGCTGTGGCTACAGGTAAATATTTCATGGACATAAAGAAGAATGTCATAGAAGTCACTCCTGCCAATCCCCTAAGAACCAACAGCTTTTTTTGATTTCCCAAAATGGGAATACGGTTTTTCAGAAGGAACCCAAAGGTGAAGAACAAACTACTCATCGACCTAAAAAACACCAACTGAAATGCATTGATGTTTGAGAGGTATTTAACCGTCACATTCATAAGCGCAAACGCAAAAGTGCTGACGATCATGAATGTGATGGTTTTCTTTAAAGCCATAGGCTATTTTGAGTTATTTTGGAATTTGTTGACTCAGGCAATGTAAGGTTCCGAAGCCCCAAATCAAATCAATGGCGCTAATGCCAATCACCTCTCTATCTGGGAAACAGCCCGCAATAATGTTTAAGGCTTCCCTGTCTTTGGCATCGTTAAAGGTTGGCACCAATACACAATTGTTCAAAATCAAGAAATTAGCGTAGCTTGCAGGAAGTGTCAAATCTTCAAATTCAATTGCACTTGGCATTGGCAAAGTGACAATGTTAGGAGTCTTCCCATTTTCCAATACAGCATTCTGCAAACGCTTCAAATTGTCCTGAAGAGCATGATAGTTAGGATCCTCGGTATCGGATTCCACAACAGTGATAATGGTGTCCTCATTTACAAATCTGCATAGGTCATCAATGTGACCATGGGTGTCATCCCCTACAATACCATCACCCAACCAAATAACGTTAGTAACTCCCAAATACTCCTTAAAAACAACTTCATAATCCTCCTTGGTAAAGCCTTCATTACGCACTTGGATGTTAGGGTCCATCAAACATTCTTCTGAAGTCAACAAGGTACCTTTTCCATTGACATCAATGGCGCCTCCTTCCAAAATCACAGGTTTCCCTTTATAGGTAACTTGGCTAAGCGGTATGTTAAGGGTATCACTCACCTTTTGTGGCACATGTCTATCCAAAAGGTAATTCTTATACTTTGCCCAACCGTTGAAGTTAAAATTGAGTCCTTCACGTTTCCCTTCGTTATAAACTACTATAGGCCCTGAATCGCGCATCCAACTTCTATTGGTTTTATGGATGATAAAAGTAATCTGCTCCAAATTGACATGAGCCATAGTCAACATGCCTTCTACCTTTTCTTTTAGGGATTCATCAGCAACTACCAAAAACACTTCTTCGTGAGTAGTCACTTTTTTAATGAACTCTACAAAGGCCCATTGAATAGCTTGGTATTTACCAGGCCAATCATTGCCATTGTGCGGGAAACACAACAAAACGCCCTGTTGGGGCTCCCATTCTGCAGGAAACCTTCTCATTAATCTATTGCTCTTTTGGTAATATCTTCAAAGGCATCGATACGACGGTCTCTGAAAAATGGCCAGTTTTGACGTACATTCTCCTGAATATCCAAATCAACTTCTGCCATTAAAATTTCTTCTTGGTCATGTGAAGCCTGCGCTAGAATTTCCCCCTGTGGACCAGCAATAAAGGAAGCTCCCCAGAATTCAATCCCTGCCGTATCAGGTACATATTGCTCCAAACCAATTCTGTTGGCAGCAGCTACATACACACCATTGGCAACGGCATGTCCTTTCATCACATTCATCCAAGCGCCATATTGGTTTTCTCCATATTGCGCCTTTTCATGTGGATGCCATCCAATAGCTGTTGGATAAAACAATACTTCGGCGCCTTTAAGCGCTGTAAGACGCGCTGCTTCCGGATACCATTGGTCCCAACAAATAAGCGTCCCTATATTTCCTTTTTTGGTAGGGTTATTTTTAAACCCTAGATCCCCAGGTGTAAAATAGAATTTTTCATAAAAATGAGGATCGTCTGGGATATGCATTTTACGGTATAAACCTGCTTCGGTACCATCGGTATCAATAATGTAAGCACTGTTGTGATAAATACCCGCCATACGTTTTTCGAAAAATGGCACTACAATCACTACTCCTAATTTCTTGGCCAATTCACTAAAGGCTATAAACGACGTACTGTACAACGGTTCTGCCAAGGCAAAATTATCGGTATCCTCACTTTGGCAGAAATAATGACTACTGTAAAGCTCCGGCAAGCAGATAACTTCAGCGCCTTGACCAGCCGCCTTTTCTACCCAACTAAGACATTTTTTAAGGTTGTTTTCAGCCACATCATTAAGGTTGAGCTGAATAACCGCAATGGTATATTTTTTCTTAGACATATTACGATAATTAAAGGGTGTAAAATTACTTATTTTTTAGAACAAAGCGCTTAAAAAACCTTTTCTTTAAAAATGCTTTTATACAACATTATTTACATAAATAGATTTGTAACCCATCCATTTTCAACAGGTTACCTAAACATTGTTTTCTAGAGGCTCTTTAAAAGGAACAATAAATTCGATAAACTGCAAAGCGATAGCATTTTAACTAAAAAACAAGATACTACAACAAACAATTTTGTAGTGAGAGAATTCATTCACTACCTTTTTTATAGAAATATAAGGTTGCTCAAATCTTATCAAAAACCGAAACGTATGGATACAAATCTTTCGCTGTTCAATCAAATCAACAGTTTGTCCTATTGGTTGCTTATAGAAAGTAACTTTAAGAGCTCCATAGTTTTAGATGCCGAAAAGGACACCTATTACGTGAACATTACAAAAGGAAATCAACCTTTGTATGCCTACTGTATCAACCACTTTAGTAAAAAGAATAAAAACTTTTTAAAGTTTGAACTTATAGGTATTGTCAACAGTTTATTGCACATCAAACAGACCATTACTGAGAAAAAGCGCTACAGCGCCTAGATCAACCAAAGTTTATGAAAGACAGCCTCCTAATACAATAGAATTAGGAGGCTGTTATCTTTTCTATATGTACCATTCTTGTAATTGGCCAAACAATATATTTACCTCTGAAGTACTTCAATAATTAATTGACACAAAATCTTTTTAGCCCATACAATTCAATAAGTTACAAGAATTTCAAAACAATGTAAATATCCAATAGATAATAACAAGAACCGCAAAGACAAAACTAATAGCGAAGTATTTAATAGAGCTATGGACACATTTAAACTTACCATCAATAATCTTGCTCTCGGCATGAATTTGTTGCCCCAGTTGCTCATATAGTTTTTGTTGGCTTCCGCAAATTTCAATTAAATACTGCGTATATTCCTCTATGGAACCAAATTTGTAAACCGCATCGCTAAAGAAAAACACGTTCTTTTCATACCCACGCTCTATCTGTGGCTTAAAGCATTTAAAACAATAAAAAACGGATAGCAGCACAAAAAACATCCAACAAATGATACCAATCTTGGGAATAATTCCTTCTTCAAACAAATACGACAGGGTTTTTATCCTATCTACAAATATTCCCAAAATCAAACTGTGGAAAGAAAACACCACACCGGCCTTTAATTCGGAGGCACGGATGAGCTTTTCCAAACGTTCCAGCTGTTCCCAATAATTGTTAGGGTCCTGAATTACCATATGCTATCGATTTAATTGATTGCTTTGAATTACTGGGATGCACAACAAAATACATTTTCATCATCCCTTTATTTTTTACATCTACCTCTCCTCTATATTCACACTCAAACTCATCTTGAATCAGTTGATATGTGGTAGCTGAAATATTTATTCTGCCTTCTTCTGAATTAGATTCCATTCTAGAAGCAATATTTACAGTATCCCCCCAAACATCGTAAGCAAACTTTTTGCTTCCCACGACTCCTGCTACTACAGAACCTGTATGAATCCCCACACGGATGTTGAAATTCTTTTCCGTATGTTGGTTTTTACTGATTTCTTCCACAAAAGTTACAATTTCAAGAGCAGCTTTCACAATTTTTTTGGCATGGTCTTCAATTTCAAAAGGCAAACCGCCCACACACATATAGGCATCCCCTATGGTTTTAATCTTCTCAAGCCCATACTTCTCTATGATTTCATCAAATTTTGAAAAATAGAAATCTACCGTTTCCACTAAAGCTTCAGGTGTCAAACTTTCGGAGTATTTGGTAAACCCTACAAAATCCGTGAACAACACCGAAACCGATTCAAATCTATGCGAGGTTACTTTACCGGACTCCTTGAGCTCCTTTGCGGTTTCTTCTGGTAAAACATTCAACAACAATTGATCGGAACGTTGTTTTTCCTTTTCAATAATGCGTTTCGTTTTCTGGATAAAGGCGTTTCTTCTAAAAAGTCCGATAGCCAAAAGGCCAATTAAAAACAAGGCAATGGTTGTCGCGATTACAATGATTTTTTGAGTCCGTTTTTGTTGGTTGAGCAAATCGACTTCCAACTGTTTTTGAGAAACCTCAAAATCTGTACGTAAATCGGCCATATCCTGTACCTTCTGGATGTTGTTCAAACTATCCCGATAGGCCACATGTTTCTTGTATAAATGATAGGCATTTTCAATATCCCCTTGTTTTTCCTTCAATTCTGAAATCAACAAATAAGCATCTCCCATCTGCTCTTTAAGACCATATTCCTCTGCCAATTCGAGGCTTTGTTGAGCGAATTCCTGAGCCTTTTCAATATCTCCTTGCTCCTCATAAATCTGCGACATATAAGTAAGATAAACGGAAATGGGATAATAGTCTTCCAAATCTGTTAAAATAACTATGGCTTTATTTATATGTACTTTTGCTTCTTCATCTCTCCCCAAACTGGCATAAACCATCCCTAGATTCCCATAATTATAAGCCATCCCGATGGGATGGTCAACCGTTTTAAATATATCCCTAGAATTTTCAAAATAGTGAAGTGCCTTATCGTAATCCTTGATATTAAAAAACTCATCCCCAGCATTTAATAATGCCGATGCCAACTTAATAGAATCCTTTGTTTTTTGAAGTATGGCTATTCCTTCGTCGTAATACTTTAAGGCATTATCTGAATTTTCCATGATGGAATAGACATCCGCAATGGAAATCAACACTCCTCCTTCCCCTCTTAAATCGTTAAGCTTCTTGGCTAAGTTCAAGCTGTAGAAATAAGCCTCCAAAGCTTCAACATTTTTTCCCAAATCCCTCAGAGCATTCCCCTTTTGTAAATACCCACTGTGAACATAATTTAAAGAATCGGCCAAAACAGCTTTGGCTATCAGTAGTTCAGCATATTCCAATTTACTACTAGGCTGTACTTGGTTTTCTGCAATATCCTTGATGAGCTGCAACTCGTTTTCACCATAGGTTTTTGACGTGTACAATTGCACAAGACTGTCTGCAATTTTTTGGTTTTGAGTTACACCAAAATTGAAAAACAAACAAAACAACCCTATTATGCAATAGGGTTTTCTCTTGAAATTATACATTCGCAAAACCGTTCCTAATTATTTATTTTGAGTTTTGGATCGTCAGAATAGCTTGCGCTGTCTCCATCTATTGTAAACCCAATACTGTAGGTCTCCTCACTACCATTAGTGGCATTAGACGCAACTGTAGCTTGGACATTTCCATTTGCAAAAGTTTGCATATTAGTAAGAAAATCGGAAGGCGAATCAGGCTTTTTGGTTATTGAAATAGAACTAATCCCACTACTGAAATCGGGCACCCAAGTTACATTAGCACCTGGGCTAACGTCTGTTGTCAAATCGTTATCGCCCGAATCTTCCTCGGAATCTTTCAATTTAAGTTTAGGTGTACTGGATTGGGAGTTTTTAAGGCTTACGGTAATAATTACAGCATTACTCATGATAACAAATATTAAATTGATTAAAAAATTAAACTTTGCTAAGAAAGCAGAACCATGAATAAGTAAACCTAAAAGTAAATATGTGGGCTTTTAATTATGCTATCAATCAAAAATCCTAAGTGAATAGATTAAATATACTACAATTGACTGAATTAGACTAATTTATTTCAGTTTGAGACTTCAACAAAAAAGCCTCCTGATTAGGAGGCTTTTTTTAAATGAGATTTTAATGTTCCAAGAGCTCATACCCCTGTTCCACACCTTTTTCTATGGCAGGTACACCTTTTTCCATCCAAAGCGGTTTTGGAGCTCCTTTCAGGAAATAATCAAAATACTGTGCCAACCTAATGTTGAAATCTTTTTTGTTTTGATACTTCTGCGGCCAATGAGGCTCTCCTTCATAATTCAAAAACCAAGATGGCTTCCCTAATCTTCTTAAACTTACAAACAGTTCGATTCCTTGGTACCAAGGCACATGACCATCGGCATCGTTATGCATAATCAATAACGGTGTGTGAATTTTATCGATATTGAAAATAGGCGAGTTTTCAATATAGCGCATCGGGTACTCCCAAGGCGTACCTCCTATTCTACTTTGCCCATGCTCATACTGAAACTGTCTGCTTAAACCTGTCCACCATCTAATCCCTCCATAAGCACTAATCATGTTTGGGACTGGCGCTCCTGCTTCTGCAGCCTTAAACATATTCGTTTTGGTCACCAAATAAGCAATCTGGTATCCTCCCCAGCTATGGCCTTGAACGCCAATATTGTCCTTATCGACAAAACCTTTCTCGATTAAAGAGGCAACTCCAGGAAGTACACAGTTTAAAGAACTTTCTCCTGGATATCCTTCGCGATAAGTGACATCCGGATTGAAAATCAAATACCCCCTACTGGCATAAAAACTGTAGTTGATTGTAGACCTTCCAAACGATGGCGTGTGATGTTTATATAAATTATCTGAACTGCGCTCATAGAAATTCACCAGCATTGGATAGGTTTTGTTAGGATCGAAATTTTCAGGTTTCACCAACATTCCCGTCATAGGTTTACCATCCAAAGAATTCCAATGTACCAACTCAATCGTTCCCCAATTAAATTCCGATTGCTGCGGATTGGCATCACTTAAACGGACATCTGTTTTAAAATCATCCTCTGTCAGCCTAAGATCAGGGAACTCTTCAAAAGATTCCCGAGTAAAGACTAAAGCATCATGATTATCAGCTTTCTTTGGTTTGCCAAATTTATAAGGTCCAAAAACCAATTCTTGTAGATTGTTTGTTTTAGGATTGAATTGAGCAAATCCAGATTCCTTGGTTTCATCATTGAAAATAGACAATAACCAAGTTCCATTTGGATCTATTGACTCCTCCTCCTTATCCAATTTTATATGCCTGTAAACCTTTTTGGAGTTTCTTCCATTGGTAAGCTTGCTGCCTTTTCCCGTTTCAGGGTTGAACATCCAAATATCGAAACGATCATAAAGCAACAATGTTTTATCGTCTGTCGTCCATCCAGCACTTCCATAAGCAGAGGGAGGTAATGGTACGTCATTCAACTCATCGGCAAAGACCATTCCTTTCGTCAATTCTATTTTTGTTCCTTTTTTTATGTTATACACAAACCAAGTGCTATCAACTTCATGATAACCGTAAACATAATTCCCCTTAGGACTTAATTTGGCCGATGGAACAGCATTTAAAATTGGGGTTGTTTTACCATCCTTTGTGTTGATAAGGGCATAATCCCTCAACCACATTCCAGACCATTGACTTTCCAAAGTATAAGGCTGTTCTGTATAAGCCAAAGCCCATTCTGCATTTCCGTGATCTTCCAATTCAACATTTGGAAATGCTTCGGTAGCCAACTGCACCACTTTTTGACGCTTTAAATCGAATATTGTTGTGTACGACTTAATACTGTCTTTTTTCAATTCCAATTCCTGAACCGTGTACAATCTTGGCTCGTCGTAGGTCCAAACCTCCACATTTACAATCTCTTCGTCCAAAAGTGTCGTATCCTTTTCCACGGGAGGTTTTCTAAGTCCGAAATACAATTTGGATTCATCTCTTGAGAACATTAAATTTTCATGAGAAGACACCAAATATCCTTTAGGAGCATTAGCATTATCCACTACTTTTGAAGCTTTATCACTTCCTTCTTTCCATACAAATAACTCATTGGGTTTAACATGAACTTTAGTAGTATCTTGATCTGCAATGAATCCTAAATATTTCCCAGACTCACTAAAGTTGATATGAGAATACGTTGCTCTTTTTACATCGTGAACTTTAGTACTTTTTTTACTGTTCAAATCCACTACAAATACACCAGCATTTTCGTTGTTTTCATCTCCTGTAGTTGTGTAGGCCAATCTATTTCCAAACTTAGAAAACGTGTAATTGGTTACATATTTTATGGTATCACCCTGTAAGGAACTCAAGTTCATCAACACCAAATGAAAACCATTCTTCTTGTTGGTCTTTTTTTCCTTCTTATCCGAAGCCTCTGATGAACCTTCACTGTCCTTGGATTTCTTGTTAACTGCCTCCAATTCCATCGCTACAAATCCGGACCATTTTTCTGGAATTTTATACGATTTTAGATTCCCAAACTTGAACAAAGCACGTCGATCCAAATTGAAAATAGCCAAGGAATCTTTTGGCAAATCTTTCGTATCTACTTTCCTGCGTTTCATATCCATCACGGAATCTTTCGATGGCGACACCTGGAAAAGCAAATATTTGGAATCAAAAGTAAACTGTCCTTTTTGAGCACGTTCATGTTCTAAAATTGATGCACCGGATTTGTCCTTAACTTCTAAAGAAGAATTGAAATTCTCTACAGCCAAATCATAGACCACAAATTGTCCATTAGGAGAAATTTGAGAGTGTTGAATTGTTTTCCACTGCGTTACATCCGCATGGTCCATTACTTTTTTTTGGGAAAACATAGGGAAAGCCAACAAACAAAGTAGGCCAGAAATGTAAATTTTCATTGGGTAGTTTTTAAAGGAGAACAAAGATAATTATTTAGGAAAAAACACTTCAAAATTTAAAAATCATTAACAATCAACATGTAAGCTATTTCTTCTTGCTAACAATCACAACTTAACCATAGCTTAACATTGCTAAAAAAATAACAGTATTCATTAATTTTATAAAATTCAAAAAATGAAGATTCTTCAAAAATTTTAAATGGAAACACTTGATTGTTAATAAATTGTTGACAAGAACCCAGAAAAGATGACGGTATAAGGCATTTTTTATTAATTTTAATTTTTAAACAAAGCCACAAATAATAGACCTTTTCATGAAAATATTTTACAATGTTTTTATCTTTTTCTTATGCTGTTTCCAACTAGTAAACGCTCAGCAAAACACTATAAAACACAAAGTTAAGAAAGGTGAAAACGTGTATCGTATTGGCTTAAAGTACGGTGTTAGCCCAGAACAAATTTACCAACTCAATCCCGGTAGTTCCGAAAGTATTTACGTAGGGCAAGTGTTAATTATTCCTTCTTCGAAAGAAAATTCTTCCACAACAACCAGTACATCACAAAATACTAACGGTAGTTTTACACATATTGTTAAGCAAGGGGAAACCAAATTTGGATTGGCCAAACAATTTGGCATCAGTATTGCCGAATTGGAGCATGACAATCCGCAAATTAAAGATGGTTTACAGGTTGGTCACGAACTAACCATCAACAAAGGAACCTCTGGAGTTTCTATACCAAAAAAACCTTCCTACACTACTTCCAACCCTTCTACGGTGGATGAAGCTGTGGAAACCTTAAAAAAAGCAAATGGCAAGGTAGAATACTACTCATATAAAATTAAACCAAAGGAAACACTTTATAGTTTGTCTGTGGACGCAGGTATGAAACCTTCAGAATTCCTGATTTTGAACCCAGAACTTGTTAATGGAGTTAAGGAAGGTGATATAGTTAAGATGCCGAAAACAGAAACAACCAAAGCAAGTTCCTCTATAGAAGAAAACAATAGCACAACAGCAACTATTGCCGCTACGTCTTCCAAATACGACAATTTGGTAAGCACACTGGACCACTCTAAAAACACAGAATTATTGTTTTTATTCCCTTATTCAGAAAAGGAAATGAGCGATCGTCTTCGCAATGTGAACCAATTCTCGGAAGTTCAGGATTCTGTACTTCGTCAAAATCTGGAATTCTATAGAGGAGCACAATTGGCAATTGACTCCTTGAAAAAAATGGGACTTAAATTTGACTTGGATATAGTAAAAATGGAAAGTGAAAAACTTTTGTTGAAGCCTAATCCAAATAAAAATGCCCGTGCGGTTATTTGGCCTTTTAAAAATACAAAAACCGAGGAAGCTACCCTTATGTTTGCCACTCAAGACATTCCGGTAGTAACTTTGGAAAACACTTCCACAAAGCCTGGTTTGGTAAATATATATGAAGCAGTACCTTCCCAAACCACACAACGTGAGGCCATCTTAAATTACATTAAACGTAACTCTAGCAACAATGTCATTGTCATCAATGATAAATATAGAAGAGAAAGCAAAAACTTTATCTCTAACTGGTTGCCTGAAGCCCAGTTTTTGAATGTAAAAAGCAATGGAACTTTTCAGGACGATGAGTTATTGGGCCTTTTACAAAACAGCAAAAACAATATCATTATTTTTGACACCGATAAAAACAGTACTTATTTGAGTACTACAACTTTGTTGTTAAGTCAAGTGAGCAACTACAACATTCAATTGGCGGTTATCGATTCTGATTTAATCCCAGATGATGCAGAAGTATCTTCCAAAAGATTTAGAATCTTAAAAATGATGTACCCTTCGGCATCGGCTTTAAAACAATCCAATGCTACAAATGCATTCATCAAAAAATACAAATACCAATATAAAAGTACACCAACCCAAAACGTCATCTATGGATTTGACATTACTTACGATACTTTGCTGAGAATGGCGCAATCGGGTTCCTTTGAAAATGCTGTAAAAAACAATGTCACGGAATATATAAATATCAAGTTTGACTATAGACCAAATGCTAAGGGGAGTTATGACAACAAGGGGGTTTATATCATCCAATATGATGCGGAGAGCTTTTTAAAAGAGCTGAACTGATACAATCCCGTAACATACAATAGCGATCAAATCTGTAGGAAATTGTAATATTTTTTTACATTTGAGAGCACAAATTTGTTACCTAACACTAATGACCAACAACTACCCTATTTATGAGAAAAGGTAAAAACTACGCTATCAGTAAGTACCTTTTGGGCATTTACATAGTTTTATTTGGCGGCCTTTTTAACTCATTTTCACAATGTCCCACGGTGAATGATCCCATTCAGACATTTTGTGATATTGAATCTGTGCTTGTATCCGATTTGGCGGCCCAAGATAATGGAAATGGTATCGTATGGTATGACACTCCAACTTCTACAACCCCATTGGCTAGTACCGATGGCCTTATAAATGGTGAAGATTATTATGCCGATGACAATTCTGGATCCTGTGGCACGCGTCAGCAAGTAACCGTAATAATTTATGGAGCTCCAATTGGGTTTAACTTCCAAGGAGTTTGTGTGGAAACTCCAGAAGATGCTACAATTTCCGATTTGATTGCCATTGGAAACGATGTGCAATGGTACCTTTCTTTTTCGGGAGGAACCCCTTTGGCAGACACTACAGTGTTAATGGACAATACCATTTATTATGCCGATCAGGCCAATCCTGATACAGGATGTAGAACCTCTAGATTATCTGTTTTAGTAAATGTAGGATTGGTTCCTGTCCCCACAGGACAAGCTGTTCAGGAATTCTGTAGCGAATCCAACCCTACAGTTGCCGATTTAAGTGCTTCAGGAACTAATAATTGGTATGCTACATCTTTTTCATTTTTGCCCCTAGATCCATCTACTCCTTTAATTGATGGAGAAAATTATTATGCCACTACCATTGACCCTCCATGTGAAAGTCTAGGCCGATTTGAAGTTACCGTAGTGATCAATTTAGCCAATGAAGCGGGTGAAGATGGCTCCTTGGACGTTTGTGAGAATGAAATAATCACAAGTCCTATCGTAAACTTATTTGATTACCTGGAAGGGTCTCCTTCTAATACCGGAACTTGGGCAGGTCCAATATCTACTTCCAATGGAAGTACAGGAACTATTGATATGAGTGGACTTACTGCTACAGGAAGTCCATATGTATTCACCTATTCAGTAGATGACACTGCAAATTGTCCTGCCGCTACAGCAACAGTTACACTAACCGTAACCGAAAACTCGAATGCAGGTATTGATGGTGCTTTAGCCCTTTGTAGCAATGGTGACCCTGAAGATTTATTTAATAGTTTAGGAGGCGCACCTGAATTGGGTGGTACCTGGTCACCAGCATTAAATAGTGGAACGGGTGTTTTTGATCCTTCTTTGGATTCTGCAGGTGTGTATACCTATACTGTTTTAGGGGTCCCTCCTTGTGGCGATGTAAGCGCAACAGTTACGGTTACCATTATTTCAGAACCTAATGCAGGAAATGATAATACATTTGATATCTGTTCCAATGACTCACCTCAAGATTTATTTGATAGCTTAGGAGGCACTCCTGATATTGGAGGAACCTGGTCTCCTGCCCTTACCAGTGGTTCAGGGATTTTTGACCCTACAATGGACCCTGCAGGTCTTTATACTTATACTGTATTGGGGACTGCTCCATGTGAAGATGCTTCTGCCATTGTTATTGTGAATATTATTCCTTCCGTAAGCGCAGGAATAAATGGTGTTTTGGAAATTTGTGAAGAAGACACCACAACATACGATTTATTTAACTCTCTTGGAGGCTCTCCTGATGTGGGTGGAACTTGGTCCCCTGCGCTTACCAGTGGCTCAGGATTTTTTGACCCTGCCCTTGATACAGCTGGGACTTATACTTATACCGTTTCTGGAACTGCCCCTTGTAGCGACAGTTCAGCATCAGTAACGGTAACCATCATTCCAAATGCCAACGCCGGAACCGATGGTTCTCTAGAAATTTGTACTTCCGATACAGCTACCTACGACCTGTTCAATAGTTTGGGAGGAACTCCTGATACAGGCGGAACTTGGACTCCTGCCCTTGCCAGTGGTACTGGTGTTTTTGATCCAACCATGGATTCCGAAGGAACCTATACCTATACTGTTTCTGGCACAGCTCCTTGTGGTGACGCTTCTGCTTCCGTAACTGTGAGTATTGTTGATGAACCAGATGCTGGAACGGATGGTACACTTGAAGTTTGTGAAAACGATGGCCCTCAAGATTTATTCGAAAGTCTAGGAGGAACTCCCGATTTAGGCGGAACCTGGTTCCCTGAGCTTACCAGTGGCTCAGGATTTTTTGACCCTGCCCTTGATACAGCTGGAACCTATACTTATACCGTTTCTGGAACGGCACCTTGTAGTGACAGTTCAGCTTCTGTAACGGTAACCATCATTCCAAATGCGAATGCCGGAACCGATGGCTCTCTAGAAATTTGTGCTTCCGATACAGCAACCTACGACCTGTTCAATAGTTTGGGAGGAACTCCCGATATAGGGGGAACTTGGACGCCAGCACTTGCCAGTGGTACAGGAGTTTTTGATCCAACAGTGGATCCCCAAGGAACCTACACTTATAGCGTTTCGGGAACAGATCCTTGTGGTGATGCCTCTGCTTCCGTAACAGTGACTATTGTTGATGAACCAAATGCAGGAACGGATGGGACCCTAGAAGTTTGCGAAAACGATGCCCCTCAAGATTTATTTGATAGTTTGGGAGGAACTCCCGATTTAGGCGGAACTTGGTCCCCTGCACTTACCAGTGGCTCTGGAGTTTTCGACCCGTCTGTGGATTCTGCAGGAACTTATACTTATACCATTTCTGGAACTGCGCCTTGTAGTGACAGTAAAGCTTCTGTAACTGTAACCATCATTCTAAATGCGAATGCGGGAACCGATGGCTCTTTAGAAATTTGTACTTCGGACACCGCTACCTATGACCTGTTCAATAATTTAGGAGGAACTCCCGATATAGGTGGAACTTGGACGCCAGCACTTGCCAGTGGTACAGGAGTTTTTGATCCAACAGTGGATCCCCAAGGAACCTACACTTATACCGTTTCTGGGACAGATCCTTGTGGTGATGCTACTGCTTCCGTAACCATAACTATTGTAGACGAACCAAATGCTGGAACGGATGGTGCACTGGAAGTATGTGAAAACGATGACTCCCAAGATTTATTTGATAGTTTGGGAGGAATTCCCGATTTAGGCGGAACTTGGTCACCTGCACTTGCCAGTGGCTCCGGAATTTTTGACCCTGCCATTGATACAGCGGGAATTTATACTTATACCGTTTCCGGAACGGCACCTTGTAGCGACAGTTCAGCTTCTGTAACGGTAACCATCATTCCAAATGCCAATGCGGGAACCAATGGGTCTCTTGAAATTTGTGCTTCCGATACAGCAACCTACGATCTGTTCAATAGTTTGGGAGGAACTCCCGATATAGGGGGAACTTGGACGCCTGCCCTTGCCAGTGATACAGGAGTTTTTGATCCAACCTTGGATCCCGAAGGAACCTACACTTACATCGTTTCTGGCACAGATCCTTGTGGTGATGCTACTGCTTCCGTAACCATAACTATTGTATACGAGCCAAATGCTGGAACGGACGGTACACTGGAAGTATGTGAAAACGATGCCCCTCAAGATTTATTTGAAAGTCTAGGAGGAACTCCTGATATCGGAGGAACCTGGTCCCCTGCACTTGCCAGTGAAACTGGAGTTTTTGACCCGGCTGTGGATTCTGCAGGAACTTATACTTATACCATTTCTGGAACAGCCCCTTGTAGTGACAGTTCAGCTTCTGTAACGGTAACCATCGTTCCAAATGCGAATGCCGGAACCGATAGTTCCCTGGAAATTTGTGCTTCCGACATAGCAACTTACGACCTGTTCAATAGTTTAGGAGGCACTCCTGATACAGGCGGAACTTGGACGCCTGCCCTTGCCAGTGGTACAGGAGTTTTTGATCCAACAGTGGATTCCCAAGGAACCTATACCTATACTGTTTCTGGGACAGATCCTTGTGGTGATGCCTCTGCTTCCGTAACAGTGACTATTGTAGACGAACCAAATGCAGGAACGGATGGTACACTGGAAGTATGTGAAAACGATGCCCCTCAAGATTTGTTCGATGCTTTAGGAGGAACTCCTGATTTAGGCGGAACTTGGTCCCCTGTACTTGCCAGTGGCACGGGAATTTTTGACCCTGCCATTGATTTGGCAGGCACCTACACATACACAATTATCAATTCTGGTTGTAATATTGAAATTTCAGCATCAATAACTGTAATCGTTATTGACTCACCTAATATTGATGCAGCCCGTATGCAGGCACATGATATTTGTCTAGGATATTCTAATAACGTGACAATTTCATTAGCGCTTCAATTAGAAGACGGATTTTACGATATTTCTTATGAGCTTACTGGAGCAAACAATGTATACAATACAATTACTGTCGAATTCATTGGAGGAGATACTAACTTTACAATTCCTTCTCAAGAATTGACAAATAAAGGGAACACTACTATTACCATCACAGGAATTAGTTTTCCCAATTCTACTTGTACTCAGAAAGGTGTACTATTAGTCACTAATTTTAATGTACTTGATAATCCAACTCCAGAACTATCGGATAATGGTCATATTTTCTGTGGGGAGTTTGAACCTACCATTGCAGACCTCTCTGCCAATATCATCGATTCCAACATCATCATTTGGTATGATGCTTCTGTAGATGGCAATACTTTGGAAGATTCTCAACCTCTTGAAAATGGAGCCACCTATTATGCTGCTATGATTTCTGATAATGGTTGTGAAAGCGTTATCCGACTGGATGTAACTGTAACTTTAGACCAATGTTTTGTCATTCCTGATGGGTTTTCTCCAAATGATGATGGTACCAACGACACTTTTACCATTCCTAATTTAAGAGATTTATATCCAGATTTCACACTAGAAATTTATAACAGATACGGCAACGTTTTATATAAAGGAGACACCAACACCCCTGATTGGAATGGTGAGTCCAAAAAAGGCGTAACCCTAGGAAATGGTATTTGTCCTGTAGGCGTTTATTTTTATGTTTTGAATTTTAATGACGGGGAGAGAAAACCAATACAAGGGCGAGTTTATCTTAGCAGATAGGTCTTATAAAATTAATATATGACACTTAAAAATATAACATACCGCATCAGTATTTTGATGTTTTTACTTGGATTGACGGCCCAATCCCAGCAGGATCCCCAGTATACGCAATACATGTTTAATATGAGCGTTATCAACCCTGCCTATGCCACAGATGATCCTAACACGATTAATCTAGGAGGCTTTTACCGTGCCCAATGGGTAGGTTCCGAAGGCGGTCCAACTACTGGTACTTTTTTTGCCCACACTCCCATTGCCAATCGGCTTGAAGGAGGGATTTCGGTGGTACACGACCAAATTGGAGACGTTGTAAAAGAAACCAATGCTTATGTAGATGTGGCTTACATCATCCCAATGAGTGAACATACTAAACTGTCCTTTGGAATTAAGGCTGGCGCGACGTTTTTTAGTACCAACTTTAACGGATTTGTCTATTCCGATCCTGAACTAGACCCTGCTTTCCAGTCCAATTTAAGCGAAACCTTTCCTAACATTGGGGCGGGAGCGTTCTATTTTGGCGAAAAATTTTACGCAGGTCTTTCTGTGCCAAATATTTTACGTTCGGAACACCTTAAAAACGCGAGTGGCATTGTCACCAGTGGCGCTGAAGAAATCCATTTCTTTTTAACCGGAGGTTATGTATTTCAATTAAATGACAATTTAAAATTGAAACCTGCTTTTATGACCAAGGCTGTCTCAGGTGCACCAATGTCTTTGGATCTAACCACCAACGTCCTAATTAATGAAATGGTGGAATTTGGTATAGGTTATCGCTTTGATGATTCTGTAAGCGGTTTGATCAATTTCAGAATTACAAAATCATTAAGATTTGGATATGCCTATGATTATACGCTTTCTAATTTAGGTAAATTCAATTCGGGTTCGCATGAAGTCATGCTGCTGTTTGACATCAGTAAATTTGGTGTAGGATATGATAAATCCCCAAGATTTTTCTAATAGCTTTTTAATATGAAAAACATTGTTTTACTAATATCGTTTCTTTTAACAGTTTCCTTGGGGTTTGGACAAAAGGCTAGTGCTTCCAAAGCCAGAAAACTGTTTGAAAACAGAGCATATTCGGAAGCTGCCTCAATGTACCAGTCCTTACCTAAGACAAAGGAAAACCTTCAAAATTTGGGCGATTCTTATTTCTTTAATGCCCAAATGTCTAAAGCAAGTAATGCTTACGGACAATTGTTTGCTACTAACGATAGTTTGGCCAAGGACTACTATTTTAGATATGGACAGGCCCTCAAAGCAAGTGGTGATTTTAAAACTGCCGACAGCATTCTTAGTATCTATACTGGGGAGGTCATGGATACTCCAAAATTGAAACGCACTTTAAGCGCCATTGTGCCTTATGTTTATGAATTAAAGCCATTGAAAAATAGTACTTCTGGTGATTTCGGTATAGGTTGGCATGGGGACAATGTGGTATTTTCAGCCTACAGAAATAATGAAAATCCAACTTACGAATGGAACAATAAACCTTATTTGGATTTGTATGAAGCTTCTCTTTCAGAAGAAAAGGATGCCTTGGAAAACATTGAACCTTTTTCAGAAGATATAAATACCAAAACACATGAAAGTAACGCCACTTTCACGTCAGATGGAAAAACCATGTACTTTTCCAGAACCAACGATAAACGCGTAAAAATTGGTGACGATAAAATTGCGACCATTAAACTATATAAGGCAGAATTGGTTGATGGCAAATGGACCAATGTTCAAGTGTTGCCTTTTTGTAGTGACACCTACTCTACGCAACATCCATTTTTAAACCCTAGCAACACCAAACTGTTTTTTTCAAGTGACATGCCAGGTTCATTAGGCTCCTTTGATATTTATTCTGTAGACATTACCGCCGATGGCTTTGGGACTCCTGTAAATTTAGGGGAAGTCATTAATACAGCCCATAGAGAACAATTCCCATTTATGGACCAAAGCGAAACCTTATACTTTGCTTCCGATGGACACCAAGGTCTTGGAAATTTGGATATTTTCATGAGTAATGGCTATGCTGGTTTTTATTCAAAACCAATCAATTTGGGAGAAACCATCAACTCTGGAATGGATGATTTTGGATATGTCCTTAATGAAGATGTGCAGAAAGGCTTCATTTCTTCCAACCGAAGTGGTGAAGACCTCATTTATGCATTTTTAAGAATCCCTAACAAAAAACGCTATATCGTTGAAGGTGTCGTAATTGACAAAAACACAAAGGAACTACTTCCTGGAACCACTGTAACCCTGTATGATGATAAAGGAGAACTTGTTGGACAAACGATTGTTGGAGAAGATGCCAAATACGCCTTTAGCACCAAGCCAAACCAACTCTATAAAATTATGGGGCACAGGGATCTATATGCCCTAGGAGAACAAGAGTTTACCACTAATGACGACGGTAGGTTTGAATTCAACATTGAATTGGAAATTGAATCTTATGACGATGCCGAAGATATTATTGTAACTAAAAATGATGGTTACATGTATATTGAACTGGAAAACATCTATTTTGATTTTGGAAAATGGGACATCAAACCTCAGGCGGCCAGTATTTTGGATATTATGGTAGGCTTATTGAAGAAATACCCACTAATGGAAGTACAATTGGGAGCTCATACGGATTCTAGAAGTAGCGAAGAATACAACCTTAACCTTTCAAATAATAGAGCGCAATCTACCTTGGAATATCTGGTAGCGAATGGTATAGAGCGTTCTCGTTTGAGATCTAAAGGATATGGTGAAAGCCAACCGTTGGTTGATTGTAAAGACGATTGTACCGAAGAAGAACATTCCATCAACAGACGTTGTGAGTTCTTAATTTTGAAATAAACTTGAATTATCTAGAACTAATTCAATAGCAATAAAAAAGCTGTTTCGTCATTGAAACAGCTTTTTTAAATTTATAATCTTCCTTCTACTTCTTTCTAATTTCAAAGTAACCTATCATCTTTTAAATCTGGAAAATATTTCCAAAGTCTTTTTGGTATTGATAAAATACACTCCCGTTAACAATACTGCTGCGGCTACAATGGATTGTGCCGTGATGTGCTCGTTTAAAAAATACCAACCTAAAACCAGGGCTACTATAGGATTGACATAAGTTGACGTAGCTACTTTTTCTGGAGACACCGTTTTCAATAAATAATTAAAGGATGTGAAAGCCACAATACTTCCCAATAAAATTAAAAGTACCATAGAAATAACCACAGAATTCTCCCATTGGGCAGGCATCACCCATTCCTCCTGAAAAATCAAACTAGCCAATAGCAACATAATACCTCCTGTTAACATTTGGTAACCCGTATTCACAAAATAGTTTTTTGGCAATTCAGCCTTCCCTACAAACAAGCTCCCGTACGCCCAACTCAACATACAACATAAAATCATCACCATTCCAATTATTGAACCTTCTTTGCTTACAATTTCATTTTGGCTCACCAACAAATAAATCCCGATAACCCCCAATACAACTCCAATGACGGACATTGGTTGTATTTTCTTTCCTTGAAGAATCCGCATTAAAATAAGCACAATTAGAGGTTGTGCCGAAATTTCCAAAGCCGCAAAACCACTATCTACATATTTTAAGGCCCACACGACAACACCATTACCAAAGGTTAAAAATAAAAAGCCAGCAAAAATGGTATTCAATAGTTGCCGGGAAGAAATCTTTAAAGAAATCCCCATAATTTTTGAAATGATAAAAATCAAGATTCCCGCTGTTATGAACCTTACAGATGCCAACATAAAAGGTGGCAATTGTGCCACGGCAATTTTATTCAACAGATATGTGGAGCCCCAAATGACATAGATTGAAAAGAATGCGAGGATGATTAAAGTAGTATTGCGCGATGTGCCCATTGTGATATTTTGAAACCGCAATATTACGCATAATCTACTATAAATCTGTCTTTAAACTTATTTATCAATTGGCCTTAGGTGCAATATTTTGATTTACATGAAATAGATTGTTTGGATCATATTTTTGTTTTATTTCAGCTAACCTAGTATAGTTATGTTTATAGCTGGATTTCACACGTTCCTGTCCTTCATCCATAATGAAATTTAAATAAGCGCCACCTGAGGAATAAGGGTGAAGTGCATCCCAATATGCCTTGCACCAATCTGTAATTTTCGATGCATTGGAAGGACTTGGGTCTACACCCACAATGACTCCAGCATATTTCGCATCTCTATAAGCCCAAGGCGTATCTTCTTTACCAGGTTTTGAAGCTGCTCCACTTATAGGGTACATATGCATTTGCGACAAGGGAGTTGGGATTTCAGAACCAAATTTTTTATGCTGAGTAGCTGCTTCAGGTTGTATTTCATTATAAAAATCGGCTCTCCAGTACCACTGTAGCCCAGGAGGCATCATAGCATCAAAAAGTGTCTGAATGGCAGGATAAGGCATTTCGCCTACATGTTCAAAAAATGGCTCTTGTTCCCTTACAGGAGCAAACACTTCTTCAAATTTATCAGGATCTCCTGTATAGCACCAAACAATACCGCAAAACTGTTTATTGTGTAAATGCTCAGGAAAAGGAGGTCCTGGTACTACCAAGGTGGCAATAAACCCATTTAAATCTTCTGGAGCTTTATGAATAAAGCTATCGTACCAGGCCATAATGGTTTCTGTTTGCTCAATTGGCCAAAATGTTGGTCCTCCAATAACTGTTTTAAGCGGGTGAGCCTGAAATTTAAAGGCTGTAACAATACCATAATTTCCTCCTCCACCTCTAATTGCCCAAAATAAATCAGGGTGCTGCGTTGCATTTACCGTTACAAAACTCCCATCTGCCAAAACCATATCAGCTTCCAATAAGTTATCTATAGTCAAGCCGAATTTTCTGGACAAATATCCAACTCCACCTCCCAGCGTCAGTCCACCGACACCAGTGGTAGAAATTATTCCTGCGGGAACAACCAATCCAAAAGGGTGTGTGGCGTGGTCCACCTCTCCCCAAAGATTGCCTCCCCCAACCCTAACCGTATTGTTGGAAGTATCCACCCTTACAAATTTAATTCCGGAGAGATCAATTACCAGACCTTCATTGCAAAGTCCCAATCCTCCTCCATTATGTCCTCCTCCTCTAACTGCAATTTCTAAACTATTGTCTCTACCAAAATTTACAGCAGTCATAACATCGGCAACATCTACACACATCACAAAAAGACCCGGCTTTTTGTCGATCATCCCGTTATACACCTTCCTAGTCTCATCATAATTGGAGCTTGAAGGAAGCACGACCCTCCCCCGAAGCTTTGACTTTAAATCCTCAATTAAAGAAGGATCTAAATCCTTGATTGTTTTCATAATAAATTAAAATTGATTAACACTCTTAAAATTAACATTATAGAATTCCATTAAGCATAAGGAATCCTCCAAAAATGCTCAGTTTTGGATCATAAAGTAAATTGTAGATAGATGAATTGGGACTATTTGTTATAAGCCGAAGGAAGAATGCCATAGGCCTCCTGAAAGCATTTTGTAAAGTAGGCCGGACTATTAAAGCCCGTCTCAAAAGCGATTTCAGAAATATTTCCCTTTTTCTTTTCTAGGTATTCACAGGCCTTTTTTAGACGATACTCCTTAATAAAGGAATTCAGAGATTTATTGGTTAAGCCCTGCATTTTTCGGTATAACTGCGATTTACTGAAGCCCAAACTCTTACTGAAAGACTCCACGGTTAAGTCGGTGTCATTCCAAGACTTTTCAGTATGCTCCATCAAAATGGAAAGAAATTTTTCTTCGGAAGGACTTAAGCTGTGGGTTTGTTCATCAGCAATAAAAACATTCAGGTTTTCACTTTCAAATAAATTCCGAACTTCAGAAGACAACACAATAGGACCTGTTACAAAATCGCACATCCATTCGGCAAACTTCACCGTTTCTTCAAAAATCTCGCCTTTATCATTAAAAGGCACTCCAGTGCATAACCCAATATTTAGCTTTAAATTGGTGTTTTTATGTTCTGAAATGTATTTTTTGAATTTCGCCTGAATATCAATCGCACACATCACGGCATTGGTGACAGATTTAAAAGACACCAATCCATAGTTTTTATTGAGTTTGACAATACTGCCTTCAAAACGGATAATGAGGTCCTTGAAATATTCCTGTAAAGCAATGGTAAAAGAGGAATCTTCAGTAAAGCTTTCGTATTCAAAGCCGCTTACCATGATGATTCTGTATGCCGACTCTGAGATTACATTTAGCTCACCACCCCCTTTAAAGTCGGGGTCTTTAATGCGCCCCAAAAAAGCTTCCACCACCATAGGATCCACTTCAATAATGGCATGAGGTAAAGCGCCGTGGGCATGGTCGTGCATTTTTTTTAGAGCCTCTTTGTTGGGGGCCTCAATCAAACAAAATGCAGTTCCCTTTACATCATCGCACCAATAGGTCATTCCCTTACAGCCATACAAATGCTGAACCTTTAGGTCCTCTTGATGCATTCTTGCCACGTGCTCCGACGTTATCTCGGCAGGAATGTTGTGACGATCCATATAGATTGGCATATTGGTGGTTTTTATGCAATTTAACAAATTTAAAGTGATTTAACAATTAAAGCGCATTTCCTTCAATTTCATTTACTTATCTTTAAATAATTCTTTATGGAATATAAAAATGCTATAAAATGAAAAATCTACTACGTGCTTTATTGGCTGGCTTTGGGGCTAAAAAAATTGGAGGAGGAAAATGTGGTTGTATTGGTGTGATTATTGTATTTATTATCCTGTATTGGCTTTTGGGCTATGTCATAAATTAAATTCTATAAAAAAGGGGCAACTGTTTAGTTGCCCCTTTTTTATTTGTAATATTTATTTTAAGCCTTTACCAATTAATCTTCTGGTGGATATCCATGAATATCCTCGAATACTTCATCAAAATTCTTTCTTAAATACGTTTTTAAGCGCATACGGTAATCCTCATGTAACCATTTCACAAAATTATGGGTACTATTACTGATACATTGCGTATAACGCTCCAAACGGTGGTTGATATCGCCATCCAACAATTTCACCAAAGCCAAAGCATCGTAAACATCTTCGCTGTTTTCTACACAAATTTTGGCATGATGCTCTATAGAACGCTCTAACAACACTTTTGAAGATTCTCCATTATTGACTGAATCGATATAAGCCTGCTTCACATCAAAATAAACATCCTCAGACTTTGCAAATTCAGCTCGAATATCATCTGGCATTTCGTATCTGAAATTGCTTTCAATATCTTCATCATTGGTGATATTGTCTAAATAGTAATCTGGCGAACTGAATATTTTCTGCCAATCGATATCGGCACCCCAAGGTCCAAATCGATGCAGGTTGTTCCCCAAATCGATAATACTGAATTTACTCTTGTTTTTGAAGATCCTGGAACCACGACCAACCATCTGGTAATACAATGCCAAGGACTTGGTGGCTCTGTTCAATATGATGGTTTCTACAGACGGTTCGTCAAAACCTGTGGTCAAGATACTCACCGAAGTTAAAATGGCATCTGGGGTTTCCTTAAACCATTTTAGGATTTGTTTACGTTCCTTTTTAGAAGCCGTATTATCCAAATGCGCTACTGGATAGCCCGCTCTTTTAAACGTATCATACACGTACAAAGATGTATTGATACCATTATTAAAAATCAAGGTCTTCTTCCCTTTGGAATGCGCTTCATAGGCATACAACAGCTTTTTAAGCATGTCCGTATTCGTATACAAGTCTTCCGAAGATTTTACGGTATAATCACCGTTAGAACCAATTTCCAAAGTGGTTAAACCAACATTATAGGCGTAAGTTTCAGCACGTGCCAAAAACTCATTTTCAATAAGCGATTCAATGGTTTCACCCGTAATCAACTCATTGTAATTCTTTTTCATTGGGAAATCCTTGTTGGAACTAAGCGGTGTAGCCGTAACTCCTAAAATAAAGGACTTCTCAAAGTATTTAAACAATTTGGTAAATGAGTTATAGTGCGCCTCGTCAATAATCACCAAACCAACATCTGAAATATCAAGCATGTCCTCCTGTAAACGATTGTTTAAGGTTTCTACCATGGCCACAAAACAGCTATACTCCTTTTGATCATCAAGGTTAGCCTTACTGTGTATCACCTTGTTAGTAACCTTAAACTCTGTAAGCATTTTAGAGGTTTGCTTACACAACTCGATTCGGTGGGTCAATACCAAGACCTTCTTGTCATGATTTTTCAAGTATTGGCGAACCAATTCCGAAAAAATTACGGTCTTCCCTCCACCTGTTGGCAACTGGTACAAGAGGTGGTAATCATCTGGCGCTTCATCAAATCGCTTGAATACTTTTTCAATCGCTTTTTTCTGGTAACTGTATAAGTCTTTCTCAACGGTATTCTCCTTCACTTCTAAAACGGTAGTATCAGACATTGATATCAATTTATAGTTTAAATATTACACATTAACATGTTGAAATATAATAAATTACAATGAAATAATTTATTAAAAAGAGCTGTAAGATGTTTTACAGTTTACAAATACCAAATGGCTTTGTTCCTGTAACATAAATGGAATAATTACTTCTTCCATCGAGCCTGAAATATAAGCCCTAATGGATTGGAAGAGTTCTGTGAAAAGTGTATTACGGATTCCTAAATCTAATAATGCAAACATCATTTACGCAATTGGGCTGCAAAGGTAAAGTTATTATAGATGTTTTTGGAATTAAAACTCTAAAAGTTATCGTAAATTCGAATTTTAACACTTGTAATGGACTACAAAAAGTTGAAATTACGCTACATTGGATACTACGAAACACCTATACTCTGGAAAGGTGACACTATTTATGGTTTACGGCAGCTGGAATTGCAAAAGCTCCCCTTACAACCCTTCAATGAAGATATTAAAGGTCATTTACGTTTAGGGAAGCTAGCCGAACAATTTGTATCCCATAGTTTTAAAGCTCATCAAAACATCCAAGTTATTGCTTCAGGAATTCAAATTCAAAAGAACCAAAGAACACTGGGAGAACTGGACGCCATCATTACATTGGATGATACACCCATACATCTTGAAATTATTTACAAGTTCTATTTGTATGACGAACAAACGGGAACGAATGAGATTGAGCATTGGATAGGCCCTAACAAAAAGGACAGTCTCATTCAAAAATTGGAAAAACTGAAAAATAAACAACTTCCATTGTTACATCAACCTGAAAGTCAAAATTTCCTAAAACAGCTATCAATCGAGCCAGAGCTCATGGAGCAACGAGTTCTTTTTAAAGCACAACTCTTTGTGCCGTGGAACAAGGAACATATTGAGTTCTCTAAAATCAACCAAGATTGTATTCAAGGATTTTATATTAAGGAAAAGGAATTACCACATTTCAAAGATTGTAAGTGTTACATGCCTCCCAAATTGGACTGGTTCATAATCCCTCATCCAGAAGTAGACTGGCAAACATATACCGCTATTGAACCTTTACTTTTAAACCTTCTAAACCAACAAACCTCCCCACTTGTTTGGGTCAAACATCCCAACGGAATGATTTCAAAATGCTTCCTGGTTTGGTGGTGAGTGTTTATTAAATTTGATAACTCTTACCAATTTCCCTTTAATTACAATTACGATTTATCTAATTTGCGCAGCTCTTATCTATACTATGCAAAGCACCTTAATTTCCACACTAAAAACCTATTTTGGGTATGACACCTTTAGAAGCGAACAACAACAGATTATAGAAACCGTTGTTTCAGGAAAGGATTGCTTAGTAATTATGCCTACAGGAGGCGGAAAATCTATCTGTTACCAACTACCAGCTTTACTTTTTGAAGGCATCACTTTAGTAGTTTCTCCTCTGATTGCGCTCATGAAAGACCAAGTGGACGGTTTACTTGCCAATGGTATTTCTGCAGCCTTCTTTAATAGCAGTCAAAGTAGCGAGGAACAGCAGCAGATTCTTGAGAAAGTTTACAAAAAGGAACTCAAATTATTATATGTAGCCCCGGAAAGCCTTGCCGGCTTACAGCCAATTTTAACCAAACAGCATTTGAGTTGCATTGCCATAGATGAAGCTCACTGTATTTCAAGTTGGGGACATGATTTTAGACCTTCCTATCAAGCTTTGGGTTTTCTAAAAAACTCATTGCCTAATATCCCAATCATTGCTCTAACGGCAACAGCAGACAAAGCCACACGCGAGGATATTGTATCCCAATTAAACATTCCAACAGCAAAACAATTTATATCCTCATTTGACCGAAAAAATATAGCACTAGATGTAAGACCTGCCAATAACAGAATAAATCAGATAGTCAAATACGTGACCGACAGGCCGAATCAATCAGGGATTATATATTGTTTAAGTAGAAAAACCACCGAAAGCATTTCTAAAAAACTTAATGACTTTGGCTTTTCATCTTGCGCCTACCACGCAGGCTTGAGTCACGAGGAACGAGAGAGAGTTCAAGAGGATTTTATCTACGACAATATTAAAATTGTTTGTGCCACCATAGCTTTTGGAATGGGAATTGACAAATCCAACGTCCGTTATGTCATCCATTATAATATGCCTAAAAACATAGAGGGCTATTACCAGGAAATTGGTCGTGCAGGACGTGACGGTCTGGATTCCAATGCCATCTTATTCCATAGCTACGCAGATGTCATCCAACTGCGGAATTTTGCTCAAGGTGCCAGTAATGAAGAGGTACAGATTGCAAAATTAGATAGGATGAAACAGTTTTCGGAAGCTACCAGTTGCCGCCGAAAAATTTTGTTAAGTTATTTTGGAGAGTTACTTTCTGAGAATTGCAATAATTGTGATGTCTGTAATAATCCACCTCAGTTTTTTGACGGAACTATCATCGCTCAAAAAGCATTGTCAACAATTGCGAGGTTAAAAGAAACTGAAGCCATTGGGACCGTAATTGACGTTTTGAGAGGTGCCCAAAACGCTACCGTTCTAGACAAAGGCTATAACCAACTGAAAACTTACGGCATTGGCAGGGAAATTCCTTGGAATCATTGGCAAAGTTATATCATCCAACTCATCAACCAAGGCTATTGTGAAATCGCTTTTCATGAATTTAACGCTCTTAAACTTACGGCGTTTTCAAAGAACGTCCTATTCCAAAACGACACCGTATTGTTAACCAAAGTCCAGGAAATTAACTCTAAAAAAGCGACCAAAAAGGTGCCACCCCGAGCAGCTTTTGAAAACAGTGCCTTGTTTGAGCATTTGCGCCAACTGCGTCATCAAATTTCAAAAGCCAAAGGCATTCCTCCCTATCAAGTGTTTAGTGATGCAGCCTTAAAAGATATGGCGCGTCTTGAACCAACTACAGAAACCGATTTTCTGGAAGTAAGTGGTGTTGGACAATACAAGCTTAACGCATATGGTGAAGATTTCATAAATGCCATTATTACTTTTAAGACCCAGAAAAAAAATAGTAAAAAAGATACTTACCTAGCTACTTTCAATCTTTACAAACAAGGAAAATCTGTTGAGGAAATTGCTGAAGAGCGTCAGTTGCATCTCAACACCATCTTTTCCCATTTGGCAAAATTATATCAAGAAGGCAAAGACATAAATATGTATGATTTTGTTTCCAAAAGTGATGTGGAAGCCGTTAAAATAGCCAAGGACAAACTAAACACTCCCAAAGCTTTAAAACCCTATTTTGAATACTTTAATGAACAAATGGACTATTTTAAAATTAGAATAGCCCTAAGTATATTGGAAAAGGAATCATAGAAATATTACTTTTTCTCATCTCTGTTTTTCCTTTATAAATAAGAATGAAAAGCTCATAAAATATTACCTTGCGCCTTTATAATTACAAAGCATAAAATTTAGCCCGTGAAAGTCTGTATTGCCGAGAAACCAAGTGTAGCCCGTGAAATTGCTTCCGTTTTGGGAGCCAATACAAAGCATGATGGCTATTTTGAAGGCAATGGCTACGCGGTTACTTACACCTTTGGTCATTTGTGCACCCTTATGGAGCCCAACGACTATAAACCCCATTGGAAAAGTTGGGATTTGAACAACCTCCCAATGCTACCCGATAAGTTTAAAACCAAGGTATCTCCCAATGCAGGGATTCAAAAGCAATTCAAAATTGTAAAAAAACTGTTCGACCAGGCCGATGTAGTGATCAACTGTGGGGATGCCGGCCAAGAGGGAGAGTTAATTCAACGTTGGGTGTTAGATCAAGCCAATTACAAAGGCGAAGTACAGCGCTTATGGATTTCCTCCTTGACCACGGAAGCCATTAAAGAAGGCTTTGATAACTTAAAGCCTTCAACCCAATACGACAACCTTTTTTATGCTGGCTTTTCTAGAGCTATCGGAGATTGGCTTTTGGGTATGAATGCCACAAGGCTTTACACTTTAAAACATGGCGGCTACAAGCAGGTATTATCTATAGGAAGAGTACAGACCCCTACCCTTGCCATGGTAGTTAATCGCTTTAAGGAAATCGAGAATTTCCAACCGCAACCCTATTGGGAACTTCAGACTCTTTATAGAGACACCTTATTTAGCTATGAAGAAGGTCGTTTCCTGAAAATGGAAGAAGGAGAAGTCTTGGCCAACAAGGTGAAAGAGGATGAATTTGAAATTGAATCCATCACTAAAAAGAAAGGAAAGGAATACGCTCCTAAACTATTCGACTTAACAGGACTTCAGGTTTATTGCAACACCAAATTTGGGTTTTCTGCCGAAGACACGCTTAAAATCGTTCAACGTTTATACGAAATGAAAGTGGTTACCTATCCAAGGGTTGATACTACTTTCTTACCAACTGATATTTACCCAAAGGTACCTGGCATTCTTCAAAAATTGACCAATTACAGTACTTTGGTGCAGCCTTTATTGGGTAAGAAAATTAAAAAGTCTAGTAAGGTGTTCAACGATAAAAAAGTTACCGATCACCACGCGATCATTCCTACGGGAATGCAAAGCCAACTGCAATACAACCAACAACAGGTTTACGATATTATAGTAAGGCGTTTTATTGCTGTTTTTTATGATGAATGTGAAGTATCGAATACCACAGTCATAGGAAAAGCGGCCGAGGTTAATTTCAAAACAACCGGAAAGGAAATTCTGAAAAAGGGCTGGCGTGTTGTTTTCGAAAATCCTGATAAACCCGAAAAGGAATCGGATATTCTACCTGTATTTACCAAAGGAGAAAAAGGCCCACATGAGCCTTCCTTTTTGGAAAAGCAAACCAAACCACCAAATCAGTTTACGGAAGCCACCTTACTTAGAGCCATGGAAACCGCAGGAAAACAGGTGGATGATGACGAAATGCGGGAATTGATGAAGGAAAATGGTATTGGAAGACCTTCTACTAGGGCAAATATCATTGAAACTTTGTTCAAAAGGCAATACATTAAACGAAATAAAAAGCAAATCTTACCGACTGTAACGGGCATTGCCCTGATAGACATTATTCAAAATGAACTATTGAAATCTGCCGAACTTACTGGATTGTGGGAAAAGCAGTTGAAGGACATTGAAAAAGGCAGTTATAGTGCTAGTATGTTTATAAAAAACATGAAGCGCATGGTGGACGAGCTGGTCTATGAAGTACGAAGCGAAACCAAGCGTGCCAACCTTTCTCAAGCCTCCGTAGTAAAGCAACGTGCTGTTAAAGCAGTTGCCACGAAAAAGGCCGGGATTACAGCCGAAACATGTCCAAAGTGCAAAAAAGGACAGCTCATTAAAGGTAAAACAGCTTACGGTTGCAGTAATTATAAATCGGGGTGTGACTTTGTGCTTCCGTTTAAAGTGTACAACAAAACCATTTCTGAAAAGCAGTTTATCAGATTACTCAAAAAAGGATCCACCGTAAACTTAAAAGGGTTTAAGGATGGCTCTTCCTCACTTGAGGGATTGCTTCGTTTTGATGATAACTTCAAATTGGTTTTGGAACCTAAAAAGACCAAGAAGAAGGAAGTCCCGGAGGTATTGACTTGTCCAGAATGTAAAAAAGGAACTATCCTAAAAGGTAAAACTGCTTACGGATGTAGTGCCCATAAAGAAGGTTGTGATTTTAGGATTTCATATGAAGACATCAGAAACAGGGCTAACGGACAACAACTAACTAAGGAATTGGTTTTTAAAATTATAAATGACTCCATCTAAACCAGAACATAAACACTTCAAAATCTACAAACCTTTTGGAATTTTAAGTCAATTTGTTAGCAATGCCAAGCATGAACAAAAGAAAAAGTTCCTTGGCGACTTGCATGATTTTCCCGAAGGCACCATGGCTATTGGACGTTTAGACAAAAACTCTGAAGGCCTCCTACTCTTGACTACAGATGGACAATTGAGCTATGATATTTGTAGTTCAAAAATTGATAAGGAATATTACGTTCAGGTGGACGGTATGATTACCCAAGAAGCGATTATCAAACTTCAAGAAGGTGTTGAAATTGGGTTTAAGGGCATAAAATATATCACAAAACCTTGCGAAGTTACCTTTTTGGAAACCCCTCCAAATTTACCAGAACGCATTCAAAAAATAAGGGACGACAGACATGGCCCAACATCCTGGATATCTGTTATTATTAATGAAGGGAAATATCGCCAAGTTAGAAAAATGACCTCTGCTGTGGGCTTTCCAACCCTACGATTGGTAAGAATTCGTGTGGGAGATTTTACCCTTGATGACATGCAACCAGGTGATGTTATCCCTACAGAAGTGAGTTTATAATAAAAAGCTGTTACGGGGTTTCTTTAATAACAAGAATACTGGCTTTAACCCCAGTGAGCAAATTCCACTCCTTAGCCGACACTAAAGTACCATTATCATCATACACCTTGAATTCCGCAGTATTGGGCCCAGATTGCCCTTGATTTAAAGCTAAAAACACAATCCTGTTAAACCCTTCTTGTAAAGGAATGTCAAAAGATTTGTAATTTGAAGTCAGCACCAACCTTGGAACTACAATTTCATCGTTTACAAACACTCGAACCATGTCACCGTCAGGATACTCGTGATCTCGACACATGATATTGACAAACTTTCCATTGCTCCTATAATCTCCCAGAAATTGGTCAGCCATCGCTTCGGGTTTGATACCAATGTCAGCCGCAGCTTTGTTCCATCGTTGTTCGTAAATGGTTCCTGGATTGATAAGCGTACTATTGTCAATCATGGAGAATTCCTCCTTCAACTCCCTAACTTCAACTTTACTTTTTAAAGGAATACCATTGATATTATCGTCGGTTTTGGTCAACGAGGGAGCATCTGAACTGGGCTTTATCTTTAAATCTGTTGGTATAGAATCCTTTTCCTTAGTTTCTTTCGCAGGAATCTTAATGGACTTATTCTCCTTTTTATCTCCTACCTGGGCTTGAGATTGTGAATATGCCATAAACAGAAAAGCAATTAAAAACAGAATTTTGGAATTCTTCATAACTCTAAACATTTCTTTTTCTTGTAGGAAATCAAAGACTATACCTTTTTGCCGAAAATAAGGTGTTTTGCGGAAATAAATTTTAAACTTTAGTTAAAACTTCCCGTTAAAGCTCAAGCGTAATTTTCTGTTATACTCCTCGTGGAGCCAATCTTTATAATTGTCTGTACAATTCATAATGCAGTAGGAATATTGCTTGATACGATAGGCAATATCATCCTGTAAATGTTTAATTAAGGATCGTGCTTCGTAGACATCTTTACTGCTTTCAATACACATTTGGGAATGTTGCTGAATGGAGCGCTCAATAGCCACAATAGACTTCTGCCCCTCCTGAACTGCCTTTTGATATTCTGCTTTCATATCAAAATCGAAGCTTTTTACCCCTTTAAATTTTTGTTTGATAAGTTCTGGCATGGTATAGACGAAGTCTCGCTCTATATCTTCATCATTTCTGATGTTATCCAAATACAGGTCTGGATATTTAAAAATATGCTGCCAGTCTACGTGTTGGTCCCAAGGGCCAAACCTGATGATATTATTTCCAAGATCCAACACCAAGAAATCCTTTTTATTGCCAAGAACCCTAGAACCTCTTCCTATCATCTGAAAATACAAAGTCAAAGATCTTGTAGCACGATTTAAAATAACCGATTCAACAGTTGGCTCATCAAACCCTGTTGTCAAAATACTCACAGAAGTTAAAATGCCATCTGGCGTATTTTTAAACCATTTTAAAATATCCCGCCGTTCTTGTTTTGAAGCTGTATTATCCAAATGCCTTATATTTTCGTACCCTGCCTTTTTAAAGGAATAATACACTTCCTTGGAAGTATTGATACCATTATTGAAGATCAAGGTTTTTTTGCCTTTGGACATTTCTTCATAAGCATATAGCAGCTTACTCTGCATCACCGAGTTGGTATAAAGGGCTTCGGATGATTTTACCGTATAATCTCCATTCACCCCAATTTTCAAAGTGCTTAACTCTACATCGTAATTATAAATTTCGGCCTTGGCCAAAAAACCATTCTTTATCAATGTAGAAATATCATCGCCTACTATGAGTTCGTCATAATTGTCCTTCATTGGAAGTTTGATATTGGAACTCAACGGTGTAGCCGTCACGCCAAGAATAAAACAATCCTTAAAAAACTTAAAGAGCTTTCTAAAGGAATTGTAGTGGGCCTCATCGATAATCACCAAGCCAATATCTTCCAACTTCAACTTATCGTCATTCAGCCTATTGTTTAAGGTCTCTACCATAGCCACGAAACATTCAAACTCATCTTGATCCGGAAGTTCCTTCACTTTACTATTAATGACTTTGTTTTTCACCCCAAAACCAGACAGCATTCTAGACGTTTGTTTACACAACTCAATTCGGTGGGTTAAAATGACCACTTTTTTCTGATGATGCTTAATGTATCGTCTCACAATCTCAGAGAAAATCACAGTTTTCCCCCCACCTGTTGGCAACTGGTACAATAGATTATAACTATCCGATTGGGTTTGAATCACATCAAAAATCCGATTGAGATCCGCCAATTGATAATCGTATAAACGTTTCTTGTTTTTTAGTTCCTGGGTGAGCTGTAGAGTTTGAGACATAGACATAATTCCTAGAAAAAATTCTAGTAAAGTTAAGATTTTACATGATTTAATGGAATAGTTGTTAAAAACATTTGAAAAAAATAGGGAGGCTTTAACACCTCCCTTTAAATATAATAAATTGTAAGCGATGTTTAAGAAACCTCAATACGTTTTGCAGGTTTCTGCTTTGCTTCATCCCTTTTTGGAAGATTGACCTCCAAAATTCCATCTTGATAAGTAGCCTTAATTTTATCTGACTCTACGGTATCTGGCAAGGTAAATGTTCTTTTAAATGAAGAATAACCAAATTCCCTTCTGGTGTAATTCTCGTTTTTCTCTTCATCATGCGTTTTGACCTCTGAGGAAATCGTCAAAATTTTGTTCTCGATGTTAATATCAAAATCTGATTTTTTCATTCCGGGAATAGCCAATTCCAAATGGAAGGCATCATTGGTCTCTTTTATATTTACTGCAGGCGCTGTAATACCAGTGTTAAAATTGGACAAAAACTCTGTACCAAAACTAGGGTCAAACAAATTGTCAACCCAAGATGAAAAACTTGGCAGTGTGGCAACGCTTCTTTTGTTTGAAGTTGTTTTGCCTGGTTTAGGCAATGTTACTAAAGTACTCATGTTGTTCATTTTTTAAGTTAAACAAAAATTCACCTATCACTAAACAAAATAGATACCAAAGCAATATTTATGTTAAAAAACTGACATTTCTACACTGCACAAGTCATTTTGTCGGGCAAAACTCACTGTAAACCAATACTAAAGAACATTTTGACTGTTAAAATCTGTTAAAAACCAAAACTTCAGTGTTTTAACCGTAACATTTTTTAATTGGGGGCGTCTATAAAGTAAATCATCAATCATTAAAAACGAAATATCATGAGAACTTTAGACACAAATCAATTATCAGAAACCTTACACGGAAGCAAGAGCAATTCTTGGAATAACAAGAGACGATTTAGAATAACATTCTAAAAGCGAAAAGAAAAATTACCAATTACATCATCAATCAAATTTCATCATCAATCAAGAACCAACAGTTAACAATCATTAAAAATCAAAAGCTATGAAAGCGTTATCTAAAATTATTGACAGTACTCACAGTAGAGAAGATGATTTGGAAACGTTGAAGTGACAACAGAATTTTCATCAATCAATCATCAGGAAAATCGGCATAAATCCATTATTTATGCCGATTTTCTTTTTAACAAAATTTTATGGTATCGTTTTTGTGAAGGGTTCATTAAATCATAAATCCTCGACATATGAAAACTTCACGACACGCCGCACCCCAAGTAAATGCAGGCTCCATGGCCGATATTGCATTTTTATTGCTCATCTTCTTTTTGGTTACTACCACCATCTCCATGGACTCAGGCTTAAGCAGAAAACTCCGCCTCCTTGCCCTCCAAATACTGATTGCAATGCAGATGTTAAGGAACGAAACATCCTTAGAGTCATGATAAACCCAAATAATGACATTTTGGTGAACGAAAAAATTGTTGAGATTCAAGACCTAAAACAGGTTGTAGCCAACTTTATAGACAATAATGGCACAAAAACCTGTGACTACTGTCACGGAAAATCTGAAATCACGTCCTCCGAGAATCCTCAAAAAGCAGTGATCTCTTTACAAACTGCAGCGAAGACTAAATATGAGTTTTACATTGAAGTTCAAGATGAAATCACTAAAGCGTATTACGATTTAAGAGCCACATACGCCAGTGAAATCCTAAGAAAGCCTAGTGATAATTTAACCGAAAAAGATTTAAAGGAAGTAAAAGAAGCCTATCCTTTTATTTTATCTGAAGCTCAGACGGAATAGAGTCAGGTACGATCTCCACCTGATATTTGATTTTCACCTTTTTTCGCCCCCAATTTCTAGCAGAATCCACATCCACTCCCATATAGATATCAATTCTATTGGTCCAGCGGGTGTGCATTTTGTCTTTCACCAAAAATAACCCATCAAAACCTTCAATCATTACAGGCGTATCGTGTTTAAGGCCTTTTTTCAACAAATCCCTAGACACTGCAATATATTTTAATCCTGGTTTCAAACTATCGCCAAAAGCTGTAATGTGAGGATTGGAATTGGTCTGACTTTCGAGAGAATTGTATGCTGTCGCCGTAACCTTCAAAGTTTTCCATTCATGTGTTTTGGGTGGTTCAACTTCCTTTTTACATGATATTGCAAACACAAAAAACAGAACTCCCAAAACTTTTATAATACTAGTGTTGGACTGCATAATTTAAATTTTCAACAATGAACTTTTCAATCTAATAGGCAATCAATTCCTTAAGCGCCTCTTCAAACCTAGCTTTTGCCAAATATTGATTTTCCAATTGCGAAATAAACGGAATTGGGGTTTCCAAACTTGCTACACGCTTCACAGGCGCATCCAAATGCTCAAAACACTCCTCCATAATCATTGCCGACAAGTCGCTGGCAATACCTCCAAACAAAGAGTCTTCCTGAAGAATTATTACTCTCCCTGTTTTTCTCACCGAAGCAAACACCGTTTCTATATCCAAAGGCTGTAAAGTCCTCAAATCGATCAAATCTGCTTTAATATTTGGGTTAGCTTCTAAACTTTCCAAGGCCCAATGTACCGCCGCTCCATAACTAATAATCGTGACATCAGTACCTTCCTTCAAAAGAGCAGCTTTCCCCAATGGCAAGGTAAAATAATTAGTAGGAACTTCCTGTTTCACACTTCTATACAAAGCTTTATGCTCAAAAAACAGCACTGGATTGGGATCATTGATCGCTGTTGCTAATAAGCCTTTGGCATCATATGGAAATGCTGGGTATACTACTTTTAACCCAGGTGTTTTGGTAAACCAAGCCTCATTCGTTTGCGAATGGAATGGCCCCGCAGCAACACCAGCACCACAAGGCATTCTTACTACAACATCGGCCTGTTGCCCCCAACGGTAATGCGATTTGGCCAAATAATTGACAATAGGATTAAAACCAGAACTTACAAAATCGGCAAACTGCATTTCTACAACCGCCTTCATACCTGCAATAGACAGCCCCATCCCGACTTCAACAATGGCCGATTCGCAAATCGGGGTATTTCTTACGCGGTCTTTGCCAAAGGCATCCACAAAGCCTTCAGTGATTTTAAATACACCACCATATTCGGCAATATCCTGTCCCATAACCACCAAATCCTTATGGCGTTCCATGGACTGTTTTAAGCCTTCAGAAACCGCATCTATGAAACGAATTTCAGCAACCTTAGAGCCGGCTTCAACATGTTCATACTTAAAATCTTTATAGACATCCCCCAATTCCTTTTCTATATTTGGTTCTATAGGCGATTCATCATAAGCCATTTGCAAATGCGCATTGATTTCTTCTGCAATACTTTCTCTTGCAGCGGCTATTTGCTTATCGGTAATGACATTGGTTTCCTTTAAATACATCTCAAAATTGCTCAAAGGATCCTTTACTGCCCATTCGTCCATTAATTTCTTTGGAACATATTTGGTACCGCTAGCCTCCTCATGGCCACGCATTCTAAAGGTTTTAAACTCAATAAGAATTGGTCGCGGACGCTTACGGATACTTTCGGCCAATTTTGAAACCTTGGTATACACTTCAATAATGTTATTTCCATCTATAATAAAGGATTCCATACCATAGCCCTTTCCTCTATCGGCAATATCCTTGCAGTTATACTGCTCGTTAGTTGGTGTTGAAAGTCCATACCCATTGTTTTCCACACAAAAAATAACGGGCAATTGCCACACAGAAGCCACATTGAGCGCTTCGTGAAAATCTCCTTCACTAGTCCCTCCTTCTCCCGTAAACACCGCAGTAACCTGTTTTTTCTTTTTTAACAAACTCGCCAAGGCAATACCATCTGCCACACCTAATTGAGGTCCCAAATGGGAAATCATTCCTATAATATTGTATTCTTGAGTTCCAAAGTGAAAAGAACGATCGCGTCCATTGGTAAAACCACTGGCTTTTCCTTGCCACTGACTGAACAAACGATGCAACGGAATGTCCCTAGAAGTAAATACTCCCAAATTTCTATGCATTGGCAACACATACTCTTCCTTTTGTAACGCCATAGTTACCCCTACAGAAATAGCCTCTTGACCAATACCTGAAAACCACTTCGAAATTTTCCCTTGACGCAGTAAAATCAACATCTTTTCTTCTATCAAGCGTGGCTTTAACATCTGCTTATAGAGTTGGATCAATTTCTTGGAATCTAAATTCTTTTTATCGTAGGTAATGTTGCTTTTGATGGACGTTAGCATATTGATATTGTTTCTTTTCTCAGCCAAATTTAATTAAAAATTATATCTGCCTTTCTTAAACTTATTTTTTTTTACCCAAGACCATTTGTACTAAATTTTAGCTATGTTTTCGTTATTTTTGTATTATTACAACTATAAATACCTTAATAATGAACGCAATACCAAGTGTTGACCTTCAGGATTTTATTTCAGGAGACCCCATTAGAAAACAAAAATTCGTAGATGAAATAGGAAAAGCCTATGAAGATATAGGATTTGTTGCCCTTAAAGGCCATTTCTTGGACGACAAGTTGGTGGAGTCGCTTTATTCCGAAGTAAAACGCTTTTTCGATCTTCCCCTAGAAACCAAACAGAAGTATGAAATCCCAGGAATTGGAGGGCAACGCGGTTATGTTTCCTTTGGAAAAGAAAGTGCCAAAGGCAAAAAAGAAGGCGATTTGAAAGAATTTTGGCATTTTGGTCAATACGTGGAAGACAATCCCAAATTAGCCGAAACATATCCTGACAATGTTACTGTTGAGGAAGTTCCCGAATTTAATGCTGTTGGAAAAGAGGCCTACAAGATGTTGGAAAAAACGGCTAAATACGTATTGCGCGCTTTAGCTCTTAGGCTAGGGCTTGAGGAAACTTATTTTGATAATTATATCCACAACGGCAACTCTATTTTAAGACCTATCCACTACCCTCCTATTATAGAAGAACCCAAAGAGGCGGTTAGAGCGGCAGCCCATGGCGACATTAATTTGATTACTCTTTTGATGGGGGCACAAGGTCGCGGTTTACAGGTGCAAAATCACAAGGGCGAATGGATTGATGCCATTGCCCAACCTGACGAACTAATGATCAATGTGGGAGACATGCTATCAAGACATACCAATAATAAACTAAAATCTACTATTCACCGTGTGGTGAATCCTCCAAAGGAACTTTGGGGAACGTCTCGCTATTCCATTCCATTTTTTATGCATCCCGTTTCTGAAATGAAATTGGACGTTTTGGAAACTTGCGTAGATGAAGAACATCCCAAATTATACGAAGACACCACCGCAGGGGAATTCCTTCACGAACGTTTAGTAGAACTAGGACTCATTAAACAATAATTACTTTATGGATTTACAGGATCAATTAAAACACCTTTTCCCAGATCACAAACCTGAACCTGAAACCGAAACTGCCACACCAGAAGATGATATCTGGATGCAGGACGACCCCATTATTTGCAAATACGAAAAGCGTAAAGGAAAGCCTATCACCATCCTTGAAGGCTATACAGGTGCTACCGAAGATTTTAAACTCTTGGCCAAAGAACTCAAAACCAAGCTAAGCGTTGGGGGAAGTTTTAAAGACGATAAAATTATCATTCAAGGAGATTACAGAGATAAAATCATGCAGATTCTAAAAGAAAAAGGATTTGCCGTAAAACGCGTAGGAGGATAACTTTATGGAGACGCTTCACATTACAAATGGTGGTCAACTCACCAAAAAATTGTTAGAGTACGATATTACCGGTGACATTCTCACTTGGGACGAAATGCTTTGTGAAGGCCCTACCACCGAAGATATCGACTCCAAGGAGTTCGTTCAATTGCGAAAGGAATTCTTTAGGGATATTTACGGTTTGGAATTTGATGAAAAAAAATTCTACATAGACATCAATAAACTTAATAACCCCGAAAACTATTCGGAAATCATCTTGTGGTTTGAATACGATTTATTTTGCCACATCAATCTTATTGCAGTACTGAGCCTTATTCTTCAAAAGAAAATGAACCTCCCACTCTACCTCGTTTGCAGTGGGCGTGTGGAGGGTGAAAAGAACCTTAAAGGACTTTCGGAGCTTACCCAAGATCAACTCTTGGAACATTATGATGACAGGATACTCTTGAAGGATTTTGATATTAATATGGCAGATACTTTATGGAGTATTTACTGCGGAAAGGACCACAACCTGTTAAAACCCTACATTACAACAAATTCTTCTTTTGAATATTTAAGCAATTGCCTAAAAGCACATTTGGAGCGTTTTCCGGATTCTAGAAGCGGATTGAGCGCCTTGGAACAAAACATCCTAATTATTGTTAGGGACAACACCATAAAATCACGCCATCACCTGTTGGGCTACATTTTGAATTACCAAGGATATTACGGTTTTGGTGATATTCAAATTAACCGATTGATTGAGCATCTCTCCATGTTTTTTGATGAAAGTGAAACCGATATTTCACTGAACAGAAAAGGACATGAAGCCCTTTTAAATCAATCGAATTTTGCCATGGACATCAACAATAATATTTGGTATGGCGGTGTGAACCGCTTGGATTTCCAATTCAGCAAACAGGAGAACAAACTCATCAAAACCCCCATAAATGCCATTTAAAGCTTCGGAACTTATTTTAAATCCAGACGGTTCTATCTACCATCTCAATTTATTACCCGAAAATGTTTCCGAAACCATCATTTTGGTTGGAGATCCAGATAGAGTTGATCAAGTTTCTCAATATTTTGATTCCATTGAATTCAAAAAAAGAAAACGGGAATTCCATACCCAAACTGGCACTTATAAAAACAAACGCATAACCGTAATCTCCACAGGAATTGGAACCGACAACATTGACATTGTACTAAATGAACTGGATGCTTTGATGAATATTGATTTTTCCAAAAAGGAAATCAAAGAAAACCTTACTTCATTGGACATTGTTAGAATTGGAACTTCCGGCTCTATACAAGAGCATATTCCTGTAGATAGCTTTGTTATAAGCAAACAAGCTATTGGTTTTGATAATCTTTTGACATTTTACGATTGTAAAGGTTTAGAACTATTGAAAGATGTTTCTGAGAGCTTTATGCAACACACTAAATGGTCCAAAGACAAGTCAAAGCCCTATGTTATAGGATGTGACACTTCTTTGTTTGAACGTTTAAAATCACATGAAACCATTGATGGTTTTACAGGTACCAATGTTGGATTTTATGGCCCACAGGGAAGAATATTGAGATTAAGCATTGAAGATCGGGATTTGAACAGTAAATTAGCAACCTTTAAGCACAAAGGATTATCGATCACCAATTTAGAAATGGAAACTTCTGCTATCTATGGGTTATCAAAATTACTGAACCACAAAGCGGTATCTATGAATGCCATTATAGCAAATAGAGCTACAGGACAATTCAGTAACAATCCTAAAGAGACAATTTCGCGTTTAATACGCTATACATTAGATAAATTAACGGAGAATTAAAGATGAAGACCGTAAAAATAGGTGGAGTACCGGAACATTTTAATTTAGCTTGGTACTTGACTTTGAAAAATGGAGAATATAAGGATGCAGGCATCAATCTAAGATGGAAAGATTATTTTGGTGGCACAGGTGAAATGTGCAATGCCTTGCGTGAAGGAGAAATTGATTTGGCCGTAATTTTAACAGAAGGCATCATTAAGGATATTATTGAAGGCAACCCGAGTAAAATAGTACAAACCTTTGTAGCATCGCCACTTATTTGGGGAATTCATGTCGCTCATGATTCCCAATACCAAACCATAGAAGACCTTAAAGGCACTAGAGCTGCCATTAGTCGTTTTGGCTCTGGTTCTCATTTAATGGCCTACATCAATGCGCAAAATAATGGTTGGAACCCTGAAACGGATTTAGAGTTTGAAGTTATAGACAATTTGGATGGCGCTATAGAAGGACTCACCAACAATGTAGCCGATTATTTTATGTGGGAGAAATTCACCACTAAACCCATTGTAGACAACGGTATTTTTAGAAGGGTTGGCAATTGCCCAACACCTTGGCCCTGTTTTGTGATTGCGGTAAGAAATGAATTTTTGGAAACGAACCCAGAAACGGTTAAAACCATTTTGGACATCGTTAATAATACCACCAAAGGTTTTAAAGACATTCCAAATATAGACCAAACTATTTCGAAAAGATATGATCAAAAATTGGAAGATGTTCAGGAATGGTTAAGCTTAACCGAATGGTCACAAGAAAATCTGGACAAAGAAACTGTTGAAGTAGTTCAAAACAAGTTGTTTCATTTAAACATTATTAATTCTAAAGTAGACTATGAAACCCTTGTTTCTAAAGTTAATTAGAAGTTAACGATATATTATCAACGTTAAATTGGGGTTTATATAAAAATAAAGTCCTAAATTTAGGTTAAAATTTATCCAATCACCACCAACCTATGTTTTTAACCATTGTTTATATTCTTTCTTTTTTAGTCGCATTAAATTTTGCGCTACTCTTTTTTAGTTGCAACAAAACCACTAAAAAAACATCTCAAAAGGAAGTTAAACCAATACCGGTAGTAAAGAAAAAAGTTACCACTCAATCCGCTCCTGTCCAGCTTTCTCGAGCAGCAAGTTAGTTTTACTGAAGTGCTTATTTCCAAACCAATACCCTCTGTTGGCACTTAATGGAGATGGATGTCCAGAAGTTAAAACCTGGTGTTTGGATTGATCTATAAGTTTGATTTTCTTTTTGGCATAACCGCCCCAAAGTAAAAACACAACATTCTCTTTTTGTTCACTAATGCACTTTATGACCTGGTCCGTAAAGGTCTCCCACCCCTTATTTTGATGGCTTCCCGCTTCATGCGCCCTTACCGTTAAAGTAGCATTTAAAAGCAGTACCCCTTGTTGCGCCCATCGTTCCAAGTTACCCGAAACAGGATATGGCACTCCAAGATCGGTTTCAATTTCCTTGAAAATGTTGATTAAGGACGGTGGATGTGCAATACCATCGGTCACTGAAAAACAAAGGCCGTTAGCTTGTTTTGGTCCGTGGTAGGGATCCTGACCAATTATAACCACTTTAGCGTTTTCAATGGGACACCATTCAAAGGCTGAAAATATTTGCTTTTCTGGAGGGAAGCAGATGTGTTGACAATATTCATTTTTTACAAACTCGGTTAAATTTTCAAAATAAGGTTTACTAAATTCTTCTTCTAAATACGCTTTCCAAGTAGGCTCTAATTGTACTTCCATGTAATGTATTTCCTTAATTTTGGGTAATATATTTTATTTGTCCTCAGACCCTGAATCCAAAAATTCCAATATTTTGGTGTTCACCATTTCTGCTTGGTCAATGGATAAAAAATGACCTGCATTCGGAATAATTTCAGCGTCAATATTAGGAATATTTTCCTTGGCAACCTCTAAACTTTTTTCGTTATTTATCAAATCATCATCGCCAATCAATACTAAAATAGGCATTCCCAAGGAATGTAACTCCTCTTTGGAATAGGGCTTCATATCCACTACAAACCTATTGATAGAATCCAATTGACTCCCCAAGAAATATTGATCGATATACGTTTGATCTATCTTCTTCACATTTGCAGACATCGATTCCAAAACATTCTCCAAACGCTTTTTTTCTGGAGACAAGGCATATATAATATTGGCCAACAAGCCTGTGCTGGGCTGAATCCATTTAAAAGTCTGAGCAGGACTTAATAGAATCATTTTCTTAATTTTAGTTTGCTCATGTAAAGCTATTTTCACCGAAAGCCAACCTCCTCGAGAGGCTCCAATAATATTGAACTTCTCAAGTTGCAACTTTTGAAAAATCTCAAAATACCAAGACACAATCGATTCAATGTCCTTCACTTCTCCCATCAAATCAGATTTTCCTGGTTCAATGAGTAAATCAATAGCAAACACACGATGATTTTTAGACAAAGCTTTAGCATTGGGGTACCAACTTGTGGCACTGGCATTCATTCCATGCAACAAAACAATCGGCTCACCATTTTTTGGACCGCTTACGATTACATGGGCCATACCAAAACTGGTTGGCACGTAAAGTTCTTCATAATTCGTACCCCACAATTTCAAAGCCTTATCGTAAGCTTCAAAATATGGACGCTGCTCCTCATTCATTTGTAAGATATATGAAGGCTTTGCTTTAAATTCAGCATAATCATTGTAGTTCTTTTGACATTGAATTGTCAAAATCCCAACAGCAAATAGCCATAAAAGTGTCCTGATTTTCATGCGTATGAATTTATTCTCAAATCTAAGCATTTAAAATTCAATTACTGAGAAAACAATTCACCTCAAAACATGCAACCGCTTTTAAAACATAATACGTAACTTTGCTTTCTTGTAAAATTTAGATAGTTTCGTCTGCCCTTTTTATTGCAGGAATTCCATGATAAACATTCATAAAAAAACATTACAGGATATAGAGTTCAACGTTGTGCTCTCACAAGTATCTGAACATTGTATTACGGATTTAGGCAAAACTGAAACCTTAAAAATTGTGCCGTTTCCAGATAAGGAGACTTTACACATGGAATTAGGTTTCACCAACGAATATTTGTCCTCCTTTTATAATGAAAACCGCATTCCTAATCATGGTTTCGATTCCATTGCAAAAGAACTCCAATTTTTGAATTTGGAAGGGGCTTTTTTGGATCCTTATGGCTTCAAAAAAATTGTAAATATCTCTGTGACCACCAACGAAATATTGACGTTTTTAAAGAAGTTCGAGGATTACTACCCAAGTCTTAGTAAAAATGCGGCTTCCATTGAAATTACCAAAATTCTTATCGATAAAATAAACACGATTGTTGATCGATTTGGGGATATTAAAGATGGTGCCAGTGAACACCTTTACGAAATAAGGCAAGCCATTAATTTGATTAGGGGAAAAATAAACCAAAGTTTTGTTACGGCGCTAAATGCCTATACCAGTCAGGACTTTTTGGATGACATCAGAGAAAGTGTCATTGAAAACAAACGGGTTTTGGCTGTTAAGGCCATGTACCGCCGAAAGGTAAAAGGCAGTATTTTGGGAACCAGCAAAACAGGAAGCATCATTTATATCCAACCGGAAGCGACCTTTCATCATGTTCGGGAACTCAATAATTTGGAATTTGATGAAAAAGAAGAAATAGAGCGCATTTTAAAAGCCCTTACGGAATTTACAAGGCCATTTGTGGACCTACTGAAGCAATATCAAGCGTTTCTTGTAAAAATGGACGTTGTTTTTGCCAAAGCAAAATACGCTCAATCTATGAATGCTGTTTTGCCTGAAATAAATGATACCAAAACTTACACGGTTAGAGATGCCTTCCATCCACTATTGTTGCTTTCAAACAAGAAAAAAGGTCTAAAAACATTTCCACAAAGCATTGAACTTAATTCTGAAAATAGGATTATAGTAATTTCAGGACCTAATGCAGGAGGAAAAAGTATCACATTGAAAACCATAGGCATTCTGCAAGTAATGTTGCAAAGCGGGATGCTTATCCCTGTGCATGAACGCAGTTCTCTTTGTTTGTTTGACAGAATCCTCACCGATATTGGAGACAATCAATCCATAGAAAATCATTTAAGTACCTATAGTTATAGGCTAAAACAAATGAACTACTTCCTAAAGAAATGCAATCATAGCACCTTGTTTTTGATTGATGAATTTGGAACAGGAAGTGACCCTGAATTGGGAGGGGCTTTGGCTGAAACCTTCTTGGAAGAGTTCTACCATCGGGAAGCGTATGGCATCATAACCACCCACTACTCCAACCTAAAAATATTGGCCAACGAATTGCCATACATGCAAAACGCCAATATGATGTTCGATGAAAAGAGTTTGGAGCCCATGTTTAAATTGGTGTTGGGACAAGCAGGAAGCTCCTTTACTTTTGAAGTTGCCCAAAAAAATGGAATCCCGTACAGTTTGATCAATAGAGCGAAGAAGAAAATTGAACGCGGTAAAGTAAGGTTCGACCAAACCATTGCTAAACTTCAAAAGGAACGCTCTAAACTGGAAAAAACCGAAAGGTCCTTAAAAGTCAACGAGCAGAAAAAGCAAAATGAGGCGGAACGATTGGAAGAAATCAATTCCAAAATCCAGAAAAAGCTGGAAAGCTATCAAGAATTATACGACAGTAACCAACGCTTGATTTATTTAGGTCAAAAAGTAAACGAATTGTCTGAAGGCTATTTTGAGAACAAAAAGAAGCGCCAACTTATGGACGAATTGTTCAAATTGGTGCAAATAGAAAACTCCAAGCGTAAAAAGGTTTCGGCCAAAAAGAAAAAAGAACAAAAAGCCAAAGAACAAAAAGTAAAACAGGAAGCAGAAAAAAAGGTTGAAGAAATCCGACAAAGGAAAAAAGTAGCCAAGGAAAAAGCTGCCCAACAACCAGCTAAACCAAAAGTTGCTTTAAAAGTTGGCGACCGCGTGAGAATGCAAGACGGAAAAGCCGTTGGAAGTATTGACAAAATAGAAAAAAACAAGGCTACCGTAAACTATGGTATCTTTACCACGACTGTAAATATTGACCAGTTGGAACTTGTCCAAAGACAAAAATGATAACATTGCCAGCAAATAAAGAATTGATTCTGTTTGATGGAGTTTGCAACCTATGCAACACTTCCATACAATACGTCATCAAACATGACAAACAGAATAAGTTTGTATTTGCAGCCTTGCAGAGTGACATTGGAAAATCCGTAATTAAAGAACACGGTATTGACACAACCAAAATAGACTCCATTTTACTGCACAAGCCTAACAATAAAATATACTACAAATCGACTGCAGCACTTAAAATTGCCTCAAAATTAGGATTTCCAATATCAATTATGAGCATTTTTTTGATTGTACCAACTTTCATTAGAAATTGGGTATACGATTTCATAGCCAAAAATCGCTATAAATGGTTTGGCAAAAAACAATCGTGCATGATCCCCACACCAGAACTCTCCTCAAAATTTCTTGATTAGAGAAAATTTGGATTAATAAAATTCGTACATTACCATCATAAATTACTGATTATTAAAATTTTATTGTAATTTTAATTACCACCTAAATTTTGCATTCTGGTGGCACCAGAACCATATTATTAATCCATTTTTAACTTCTTATGAAAAATACCTTAAAAATCTTTTCGGTTTTATTGTTGTTTATTGTTGTTACGGGCTGCTCAAGTAGTATCAAAGTGTTGGATTCTTGGAAATCTGATAATGTAGCCCAAATCAAGGACAACAATGTTTTGGTCATTGCCAGAACAGATAATAATCAGGCGCGAATCGCTTTTGAACGCGATATTGCAGACAAACTTATCAGCAATGGTATTAAAGCTACTCCAAGCTATTCTGTGCTACCATCCACCATTAAATTGGAAGAAAAGCACACTGAAGTGGAGCTTGAAAATTTCAAAACCTTTCTAAAAAATGAAGGCTATAATGCCGTTGTTTTAACAGTAATTAAAGACTACCAAGAGGCCTCAAAAACCTATACCGATGGAGGTTACTATGCAGGGGCCACTTATCCAAGCTACTATCCTGGGTATTATGGAGGCTTTTATGGGTACTATATGCACCCTATGTCCTACTCCACCTATGGAAGTTATACACCAATGACCTCCACAACTGTTACCCAAAAAACTTTTATTTTAGAAACTGTGGCATATGACCTTGACCAACCTGATGGTAAGCAATTGGTTGCTGTGGTTACTACCAAAATTGAAGACCCACAGAGCGTCACTAAAAATGCCGAGAAATACACAGAGGAAATAGCAAAAGCGCTTAAATGACAAGGCAATTTGTTATTTTATATTCAATAAAAAAGGTCTTGAAATTCATCAAGACCTTTTTTAACAATTAACAACTAATTAAAAACTAATTTAACTCTATAAATTGCTTTTTAATAATGCTTACAACCAACCTCTTGAGTAATAAGACATTATTCTTTAACCATTTTAAAATTACATATTCCTACTCTTTTTTGTTAAAATTATCGTTTAGTGGCAAAAAAAATTGATTAACATATTAAAAATACAAATATCCTCCATAAACAACCATTTCTTACACAAACTTCATCCATTTAACTCATCGAAAAAAACATTTCACTAAACAAATTGGAGCCTTAACTCATTTCCTTTTCCTTACTTTCCTATTCCATGATAGTTTTATGACACTTTAAAACTACAATCATGAAATCATACGTTATCCTTTTTCTTTTCCTTACAGCTGTTTGCTTTGCAAATACAAATGAAACAGAGTCTTCATTAAAGGAAGTCACCGTCTACCTTGATGGTGCCCAAATAACCAGAACTGCCACTGTAAACTTACCTGTTGGAACTTCGGAATACACCTTTTCCAAACTTTCCCCTTATATTCAGGAAAGCAGCATTCAAGTTTCAGGCTTGCAAAACGCCTCTATTCTCTCTATCAATTATGGTATCAACTATCTTTCCAAACAACCAAAAACCAAAGAAATAGAAGCCCTTCAGGAGCAAATAAAATCCATTTTGGATCAAATTCAATTTGAAGATGATTTAATTGCTGGGTATAAAGAAGAATTGTCTATCATTCAACAAAATCGCCACTTGGGTAGTGACACGCAAGTGGTTTCTTTGGAAAAACTAAAGCAATTTGCCGCGTATTACAGACAACGAATTACCGAAGTGAATACTTTGATATATGAGTCTTACAAAAAGAAAAGTGATTACGAAGACAACATTGCAGACATTAGAAAACAGCTTCAAGAATATAATGTTGAAGAAAAAGTTCAGACTGGAGAAATCAAAGTGAAATTCAATACCACAATACCAACTGCCCTCAATATCACTTTAAAATATAATGTCAATAATGCGGGATGGTTCCCTACCTACGATTTAAAAGCCAACAGTATCAATGCTCCCATTGACATGCAATATAAAGCACATGTATACCAAAACACGGGTGTAGATTGGAACGATATAAAAGTGACGCTTTCCACCAGCGATCCCAACACCAACAACGAAAAACCAGATCTAGATCCTAAATACCTAAAATTTATAACCCGAAATAGTCATTACGAAAGAACACGAGCCACAAAAAGCTATAATTACAAATACAACCCAATGGTACAAACCGTATCTGGTATCGTAACTTCAGCGGCTGATGGATTACCTCTACCAGGAGTAAATGTTACGGAAAAAGGAACCAGCAATGGTGTACAAACCGATTTTGATGGCAAATATACATTGCGAACCACTGGAGGCAAAGAGCTTGTATTTTCCTTTGTGAGTATGATGACGGAAGAACTCCCTATTCATTCCAGCATTATGAATGTAGCCTTGGAGGAAGATGTGGAAGCCTTTGAAGAAACTGTGGTTGTCGCTTATGCAATAAGGCCAAAATCTGATAATACTCCTGGTTATACAAACAAAGTACAGGCCATGATGGATAATGCAAATTTAGATGATACTTCATATACAGGAGCAGTTAGTACCTTAAAAGGCAAAGTTTCAGGCCTAGACGTAAATATTAGAGGAATTAATTCAATCTCAAATTATAGTGAACCATTATATGTTCTTGATGGGGTTCCTATCTCCGAAAAGGAATTTGAAAATATATCACCAAACAGTATTGCTTCAGTAGAAATATTGAAGGGTAGCGAAGCTTCGGGACTCTATGGAAGTAGAGCATCAGATGGTGTCATTATGATTTCTACAAAAAAACTTACCGCTACGGGAGAAGTCATTGAAGAAGGTGTTACCAACAAGCGTTTCGAAATACAAAAGACCTACAGCATGCCTTCCAACGGAGACATCACAGTAATTGAAATTGATAAATTCTCGATTCCGGCAAGCTATTCCTATTATGCGGCACCTATCTTAAACGAAAATGTTTTTCTAACAGCAAAAATTGGGAATTGGGAACAGTACAACTTACTGCCCGCCGAAGCGAATATCTATTTTGAAGGCAGTTACTCAGGGAAAACCAATATCAACCCACAAACTACTACAGATACCTTAACCGTATCCCTTGGGGTTGATCCTAACGTGGTGGTGAAACGAAATCAAGTAAATGATTTTAAAAAGACCAATTTTATAGGAAACAATAGAATTATCAACAAAATGTATGAACTAGAACTAAAAAACAACAAACAGACTCCTATCGATATTGTGATTATGGACCGTATTCCAATCAGCCAAAACAAGGATATTAAAGTTGAGGACATCGAAACCGGAACCTCTCAGTACAATGATGAAAAAGGATTGATGGAATGGAAAACAGTACTTTCCCCTGGCGCTACAGATACTTTCAAATTTTCATACTCGGTAAAATATCCTAAGTACAGGCAAGTCAACCTATAAAGGCCCCCAAAATCCCAGCACGATTACATCAACTTAAGCCTGTCTTCCGTTAGGCAGGAACCTCTTAAGTTCCCAAGTGAGACATGTCTAATCTCCCTTGGGTAGCAAAAAACTGCTAGAACCATCGTGTTGGGATTTCTTTTTTATCAAAATTTAGACTGGATTTTGAATGCTGGAAATTAAGCTTCGGTTAACGATCCCCATTCCGTCCAAGAGCCATCATATACTGAAATATTTTCATATCCAGACAGTTCCGCGCCCAAAGCCAAAATACAGGCCGTAATGCCTGATCCACAGGAAAACGTGATAGCGTCTTCAGGTTTTGCTAAAGCAGCAAATAGCTCTTTTAAGTTTTCTACATTTTTAAACACCCCATTCTCAAGCAAGTCTGTGTAAGGTAAGTTCACCGAATTGGGAATAGAACCACTTCGCAAACCTGCTCTTGGCTCCACTTCCAAGCCTTTGAATCTACTTTCCGAACGGGCATCAATGATGGTTTGAGTACCTTCTCTGGATTCCTTCAACATATCCTCAAAAAACTTCATGAATTGTGGATGGTAACTTCCTGTAAAATTCCCTTTAACGCCCGTATAAGCTGCCTTAGGCTCCACTGCAAAACCAGACTTGATCCATTCTGGAAGTCCGCCGTCCAACACAGCTACATTATCATATCCAAAAGCTTTAAAAAGCCACCATGCCCTTGCACTTGAATAGATTCCTTGATCGTCATAGACCACAATTGCACTATCATTGTTGATTCCCAAGTTTTGGGCTTCCAAAACAAATTGTGCTTCGGAAGGAAAAGTATTTGGAAATTCCCCAAATGCATCACTGAATTTGTGTTTCAAATCAAAAAATCGCGCTTGAGGAATTTGCACTCCTGATTCCGCTTTCGAATCGGCTGCCACAGCTTTCGGAATGGTTGCGTCCAAAACAACCAAATTAGGCGCTTCCAAATGAGCATTTAGCCATTCGGCAGACACCAAAGGGCTAGGTAATATAATAGGTTTCATAATTAAATTAAATTGATGTTTGTTGCTTGGTGTAGTTATCGTCCCAATTCCTTACATGAGGTTCCCCAAGTTTTCCAACCGATTTGGCAACAATCATGGAAACTGCGGCATCCCCAGTTACATTTACCGTGGTACGACACATGTCCAAAGGTCTGTCCACTGCAAAAATCAATGCTAAACCAGCTTCAGGAATTCCTGCCTGAGCCAAAACAATCACCAGCATTACCATACCTGCTCCCGGCACTGCCGCACTCCCAATGGAAGCCAAAGTGGCCGTAGCAATAATTCCCAATTGCACCCCAAAACTTAATTCCATACCAAAGGCTTGAGCGATAAAGACTGCTGCAACAGCTTGGTACAAACTGGTACCATCCATATTGATAGTAGCTCCAATAGGCAAGACAAAGCTGGTCACTTCTTCTTCCACACCTAAATGCTCTTCAACCCGTTCCATGGTAACGGGAAGGGTTGCCGCACTACTACTGGTTGAAAATCCGAGTAATTGGGCTGGGGCAATTCCGTTTAGGAAGAAAAGTGGCGATTTTTTTGTGAATAAGAATACCAAAATCACATATACCACCATCATGAGCAATAAACCCAAAACCACACAAAACGCATACCATCCCAAAGCCGCAAACAAATCGGTGCTAGGAGATTCAACCACTAAAGCAGCCAAAAGTGCAAATACACCAAAAGGCGCAAATAACATGATCAGGTCAATGAGTTTAAGAATAACTTCGTTAAAACTATCAAAGAATAATTTGACAGGTTGTGCTTTTTCCTCAGGAATCAAAATAAGACCAATTCCAAAAATTATAGCAAAGAAAATCACTTGAAGCATGTTACCATTATCACTGGCGGCATTAAAAATATTACTAGGGACGATATCTTCCAAAGCCTGCAAAGGACCTGCATTTTTCTGTTTTTCAGCAGCGGCAATTTTGGAATCAGCATCGCCTTTATAACTTTCCACAAGTTCCATACGTGTCGCCTCAGTTATCGAAGCCCCGGGTTTTATAAAATTCACCACCAAAAGCCCAATAGAAACAGCGATGACTGTGGTAAAAATATACAACCCAATGGTACGACCTCCCATTTTGGATAATTTTGAAATGTCCTTTAAATCGGAAACACCTTTTATCAGTGAGGCCAAAATTAACGGCACTGCAATGAGCTTTAGCAAATTGATAAAAATGGTTCCAAAGGGTTTGATCCAATCGGTAATGAAGCCACTGCCCCATTCAAATTTAGCCATTACTAGGGCAAAGACTACCCCTAAAACCATTCCTAAAATTATTTGCCAATGCAATGCCAGTTTCTTCATAGAATCATTGTTCTTTTAATTATTGATAAGATTTATTGAGCAACATGAAATCGGCCAAAACCAAGGCTGCCATAGCCTCCACAATTGGTATTGCCCTAGGAACTACACATGGATCATGACGTCCTTTCCCTTGCATTTCTACAAGTTCGCCTTCTGCACTCAACGCTTCCTGCTTTTGCATTACTGTTGCCACAGGCTTAAAGGCCACCCTAAAATAGATATCCATACCATTACTGATGCCTCCTTGAATACCTCCCGAGAGGTTTGTTTTGGTAGAACCATCAGGATTAAACAAATCATTATGCTCACTACCTTTCATTTTGGTGCCACAAAACCCACTTCCATATTCAAATCCTTTAACAGCATTGATGGACAACATGGCTTTACCCAATTCGGCGTGAAGTTTATCAAATACAGGTTCTCCCAAGCCAACAGGCACATTGCGAATCACACAAGTTACCGTTCCTCCTATGGTATCTCCTTCTTTTCTGATTTTCTTGATTCTGGCAATCATTTGCTCAGCCACTTCAGCATCGGGACAACGCACGGCATTACTTTCCGTTTTGGAAAAATCAAGTGCTTGATAAGGCTGTTCCAAATAAATATCACCAACCGAAGAGGTATAGGCGTTTATTGTAATTTCACCAAGGACTTGTTTAGCAATGGCACCTGCAACAACCCTTGATGCTGTTTCACGAGCAGAGCTTCTTCCTCCTCCTCGATAATCTCTGGTGCCATATTTCTGTTGATAGGTGTAATCGGCATGGCTTGGACGGTACACATCCTTAATATGGCTGTAATCCTTCGACTTTTGATTGGTATTGTGAATTGTAAAACCAATGGGCGTTCCTGTAGTAACGCCTTCAAAAATACCCGACAAAAATTCCACAGTATCTGGTTCCTTACGTTGGGTAACAATGTCTGATTGGCCAGGTTTTCTTCTGTCCAATTCCTGTTGAATTGCCTCAAAATCCAATTGGATTCCCGGAGGACAACCATCGATAATTCCCCCAATTGCAATACCATGCGACTCCCCAAAAGTGGTGAGTTTAAATAACGTTCCAAAGGAGTTTCCTGCCATACTACTATTATTTTATGCTAATGTAATTGTATTCTCAGAGAATCAAAAATGTAAAACCACAAAGCTCCTATTTTATTCATTTCCACATAACAATATCTTAACAGAATGCTCACGGTTAATTAATTACATCTTAATCTTTAAGTAATAAAGAAAAGTGTTATTTGTACCAAACAACTTTATAAACTCTTGAAAATTAAAAGAAAAGTAGAAATCGCCGTAATCTCTGATGTCCATCTAGGAACCTATGGGTGTCATGCCAAACAATTATTGACCTATTTAAACAGCATTCAACCTAAAAAACTCATCTTGAATGGGGACATTATTGACATTTGGCAGTTCAGCAAACGGTACTTTCCAAAATCCCACCTAAGAGTTATCAAGAAAATTATGGACATGTCTGCCGACGGTGTTGAAATTATTTATGTTACAGGCAACCATGACGAAATGCTTCGTAAATTTAGCGACATGACCATCGGAAATATTTCTATAGTGGATAAAGCGGTTTTGGAATTGGACGGCAAAAAGGCATGGATTTTCCACGGGGATGTATTTGATGTCTCTATTCAGAATGCCAAATGGTTGGCCAAATTGGGAGGTTATGGATATGACTTATTGATATTATTAAACCGTCTCAGCAATTGGCTTTTGGAGAAATTGGGAAAAGAGAAATATTCCTTATCCAAAAAAATCAAAAACAGCGTAAAGCGCGCCGTGAAATACATTAGTGATTTTGAACAAGTAGCTTCGGACCTTGCTATTGAAAATGGCTATGACTATGTGATTTGTGGTCACATTCACCAACCAAAAATGGTGATTAAAGAGAATAAATACGGAAAAACCATGTACCTGAATTCAGGGGATTGGATTGAAAACTTTACTGCTTTGGAATACCAATTCAAACGTTGGAAAGTCTACAGTTATAACAATGACAAGCTATCTCCTTTCTATGCAGATGAAGATATCAAGGACATGGAAGTAAAGGATTTAATTGCTGCCATTACCATTGTAGACCAACACGCCAAACACTAATTTCAAATTAAAGCTTGTCTCAGAATTGTAATAGGATGTAAAGCTTCTACCGAAGTTCCATCTTTTATTTGGTGTCTACAACTGGTTCCATTCGCAGCAATAATGACATCTTTTGAAGCATTTCTAATTGCAGGAAAAAGAGTTTGCTCACCAATGTTCATGCTTACTTCATAATGTTCCTTTTCATAACCAAAACTTCCAGCCATTCCACAACAACCACTCGGGATTAGGGTAACCTTATAGTTTTTAGGGAAATTCAACGTATCAAAACTCGCTTTTTGATGGCTCAAAGCTTTTTGATGGCAATGCCCATGAAATTTAATGGTCTTGGGCTCTTGGGTAAACTGCTCTTTTTTAATGTTTCCTAAATTGATTTCATTCTGAAAAAATTCCTCAAACAAAAACGTATTGGCCGCAATAGAATTGGCTGCCTCCCTGTCATCTGCCAACGTAAGATATTCGTCCCTAAAAGTTAAAATTGCTGACGGTTCAATACCTACTAAAGGGGTTTCTTTTGAGATTTTACTTTTGAACAATTCTACATTTATATCTGCTACTTTTTTAGCCTGTTCCAACAACCCTTTGGACAGAAAACTCCTTCCTGATTCTACATTCTCCAAAACGATGACTTGGTAATTTAGGCGCTTCATCAACTCTAGAAAATCAACACCTATATTGGTGTCCAAATAGTTAACAAATTCATCATTAAACAGATAGACAGATTTTACAAAACCACCTTCAATAGATTGATTTTCAATCGATTTAAAAACACCGCTTAAACTCTTAGGTGAAATAAAAGGAAGCGTTCTTTCAGAGGCTACCTGCATAATATTTTTCAATCCAGAAGCGATGGTTTTGTTGGAAAACATAAAGTTAGTAAGTCTTGGTGACAGACTCCCAAACCTGTTCAGGGCATTATTGTAGACGAATAATTTGGTACGCCAAGAGATGCCGTTTTCTTTTTGGTACTGATATAAGAACTCCGCTTTCAAACGTGCCATATCCACGCTGCTCGGGCATTCACTGGCACAGGCCTTACAGCTCAAACACAAATCGAAAACCTCCTTTAATTCCTCATGGTTAAATCTATTTGGCTTTTCGCTATTGGTTAAAAATTCCCTTAAGGTATTTGCTCTGGCTCTTGTGGTATCCTTTTCATTTTGGGTTGCTCGATAACTTGGGCACATGGTCCCTCCAAATTCAGGTAGTTTTCTACAATCGCCCGAACCGTTACATTTTTCGGCTTCTCGCAGAATACCTTGAGACTCCGAAAAATCCAAAAAGGTTTCTATTTCTGGTTCCTTTCTATCCGCAACATATCGCAAAGATTGGTCCATCGGAAATGCTTCTACTATCTTTCCTGGATTGAATATGCCTTTAGGATCAAAAGCTGTTTTGATACGTTTCAGAATTTGATAATTCTCATCACCAATCATGAATGGAATGAACTCTCCTCTCACGATCCCTTCGCCGTGCTCCCCACTCATGGCTCCATTGTATTTTTTCACTAAATGGGCCACATCAGTCGTGATTTTTCTAAATAGCAATACATCGTCACTTAATTTCAAATTCAAAATGGGACGCAAATGCAACTCTCCAGCACCTGCATGCGCATAATAAATGGCCTTTTGGTCATACCCTTCCATTAGTTTTGTGAACTCACTAATATAGGCATCCAAATCTTCTAGCGCGACAGCTGTATCCTCAATACAAGCAGCCGACTTTTTATCGCCAACCATATTCCCTAAAAGTCCTAATCCAGCTTTGCGCAATTCAATGGCCTTATCCATCTCATCTCCATATAACAAGGCATTTGCATAACTTTTGGTTTGTACTTCAATATCTTTTAGCAAATAGGAAGTCATTTCCTCTACTTCCGTTTTGCTGTTAGCCCTCACTTCGCACATCAAAATAGCCTCGGGATCTCCTTCTATAAACTGCCTGTTTTGTTGCTGTGTTTTGTTGTGCTTGGTCAAATCCAGAATGGTTTTATCCATCATTTCGCAACTGTACAAATCGTGCTTCATTACTGGTACAACTGCCTTCATACAGTCGGCTATTGAAGTAAAATGAAGAGCTATCATGATGCTTTCTGTAGGTGACAAGACATCAAGTTGCAAAGTAATTTCTGTTGAAAAAGCCAAAGTCCCTTCACTGCCCGCCAAAAGCTTACACATATTAAATGAGGTCTCTGTTTCCGAAAATATTTCAGATTTTATCAATTCATCTATGGCATAGCCTGTATTCCTTCTGTGAATTTCTGGTTTGGGATAGGTGGTAATGATTCTCTCCTGAACTTCTTTTGATTCCAATTCTTCATAAATCGTCTTGTAAATATCTCCTTCTTTATCCTTTTGATGACGCTTTTGTAGGAATTCCTTTTTTGAAATCGATTCAAATAGAACAGTACTTCCATCACTCAAAATTGTTTTTAATGCCAATACCTTATCCCTAGTAACTCCATATTTAATGGAAGTCGATCCCGAAGAATTGTTCCCAACCATACCGCCAATCATACAACGATTGGATGTGGACGTGTTGGGAGAAAAGAAGAGACCAAAAGGTTTTAGATAGTTGTTTAAGGCGTCCCTAACCACTCCCGGCTGCACAGTTACGGTACGTTCCTTTTCATTGATGTTTAGAATCTTTGTAAAATATTTCGAGACATCCACAACAATCCCGGGCCCCACACATTGCCCAGCCAAAGAAGTCCCTGCTGTACGCGGAATCAAGGAAGTGTTATTGTTGCTTGCAAAGCTGATAAGAGCTTGAATATCCTTTTCAGATTTTGGATAAGCCACGGCCAAGGGTAACATTCTATACACCGAAGCATCGGTGGCATACAGGGCTTTCATTAAATCGTCATAATATAATTCGCCATCCAACTGCGCTTCTAATGTTTGCAAAGCCTTAGTCATTCCCTTACAATATTTTAAGTGATTTATGTGTTTAGAATTTCGACTAAATTAGAATAAGAAATCCAATTTTAACATATTTTCAACGTTATTCTTTATTAAGCCAATTCCAAAAGTTGTAATTTCGATTTAACAAATCTTAAACTTAAATTACTTATGAAAAAATTGTTTTTAATAGCATTAGCCTGTATTGGTTTTTCGTTTGCTTCCCAAGCGCAGATGATTTCTCCAAACGCCATTGGTCTACGCTTAGGTGATAGCGACGGGATTGGTGCTGAAATCTCTTATCAAAGAGCCCTTGGCTTGGACAATCGTTTGGAAATTGACTTTGGTTGGCGTGATGGTAATCACCATGACGGAGTTAAATTAACTGGAATCTACCAATGGGTTTGGAACATTGATGGCGGCTTTAATTGGTATGCAGGACCCGGAGGAGGATTAGCATCCTATTCTTATGATGACTACTATCACAATGACAAATGGCACCATGATGAGCATGACACCTTTATCTTTATTGGTGGAGATGTGGGAATTGAGTACAGTTTCGATTTCCCGTTATTGCTTTCTTTAGACCTAAGACCTGAATGGGGCTTTGGAAATGGAGACCACGACAATAATGATTTAGACTTTGATCTGGCCTTTGGGGTGAGATACCAATTCTAGAGCAAACAACATTCTTATAATAAAAAAACCACCTTTTACGGGTGGTTTTTTTATTACAGAACAGAAGTAAATCACTTTAAATGACCACGCTGTTTTTTAAAGTTCTTTCATAAATGGCCTCATACTGCGGCACTATTTCGTGAATGTCAAAATTTGCCGCTTGCGCTTTAGCTTGTTTTTTAAAGAGCTTAAGCGTTGATGGCTCACTTAAAATAGTTAGAGCATTTTTACTCATGCCCTCAACATCCCCCACAGGACTTAAAAATCCAGAGACACCATTGATGTTCACTTCTGGAATTCCTCCGGAATTGCTGGATATAACAGGTACACTAGAAGCCATGGCCTCTAGAGCAGCCAAACCAAAACTTTCAGTTTCCGAGGGCAATAAGAACAAATCTGAAAAACATAGAATCCTATCTATTTCATTACTATTTCCAAAGAATACCACTTTCTCCTGAATGCCCAATTCTTCACACAACCTTTCTGCGGGTTCTTTTTCCGGTCCTTCTCCTACCATCATCAATTTGGCTGGAATTTCCTTTTGAATATTATAGAAAATCTTCACTACATCTGTAATACGCTTCACCTTTCTAAAGTTACTGATATGGGTTATGATACGTTCCTCTTCATTGGCCATCATACTACGTTGACAGTTGGTGAAATTGTTTCTGTGTTTATCCATATCAATAAAATTGGTCACCACATCAATATCCTTTTTGATATCGAACAAACGAAGTGTGTCCTGCTTTAAATCTTCAGAAACAGAAGTCACCGCATCAGATTTATTGATGCTAAAAGTAACCGCCGGTTTATAAAAGGGATGACTTCCTACCAAGGTAATATCGGTTCCATGGAGAGTCGTTACTATTGGTACATAAATGCCCTCCTCAATCAACATTTTCTTGGCCATATAGGCTGCATAGGCATGTGGAATGGCATAGTGCACATGCAAAATTTCAATGCCATGTAATTTCACCATATCTACCAATTTGCTGGAAAGTGCCAACTCATATGGTTGATAATGGAATAACGGATATTCCGGCACATTCACCTCGTGAAAATGCACATGGCTTCCCAAAAGCTCTAACCTTACAGGCTGTTTATACGTAATAAAATGAACTTCGTGCCCACGTTTGGACAATTCTATACCTAATTCGGTAGCTACAACCCCACTTCCTCCAAAAGTAGGATAACATACTATACCTATTTTCATGATTTAATCTTCAATGGCCTCGTAAATGAGGCGTTGTATTTCAGTTCGAATATTTTCCCTCAGCAATAGATTCTTTCCTGCCGTTGGGTACGTTCTATTTGCCAAAAATACATATACTATTTCTTCTTCTGGGTCTGCCCAGGCATAAGTTCCCGTAAAACCTGAATGCCCAAAGCTTGTCATGGACAAACAACCACAGGTAGGACCACTATCTCCCAATTGTGGCTTATCGAATCCAACCCCGCGTCTGTTATCGGCATCGCAATAGTAACAGGTGTTAAATTTCTCAATAGTTTCAGGTTTTAGATAGCGCCTACCACCATAAAATCCTTTTTGCAGATACATTTGCATGATCTTGGCCACATCATTGGCATTACTAAATACCCCAGCATGACCACCAACCCCATTTTCCATGGCTGCACCCATATCGTGCACATAGCCTTGAATGGTTTGATAGCGGTAATAATCATCCACTTCAGTTGGCACTATTTGTGAATTACTGAACAGTTTGGACGGATTATATGTGGTGTGGTTTGCTCCCAAAGCTTTATAAAAATGTTCCTGAACCAATTCATCCAAAGGTTGGTCGTAAAACTTTTCAATATATTTCTTTAAAATATAATAGGGCATATCACTATAGCGGTAACCTGCTTTGGGAAGCAATTCGCTTTCCATTATTATTTTTTGCATGGTGTCTGGATAATCATATCTTAGATAGACTTCGTCCGCGACCTTAATATTGAACTTTGGGCTCGGTTTTCGTCTGTAATACTCTGGACTTGGCTTTTTCAAGGAATCCAAAGTAGCCGTATAAAAAGGAATCCAAGGCGTTAAACGAGCACAATGCGAGAGCATTTCCTTAATTGTAATGTTCCTTTTATTGGACTCTTTAAACTCTGGAAGAATTTTAGACAATTTAGTGTTCAAACTAAACTCACCACGCTCTTCCAATTCCATCACCAAAGGTAGCGTTGCCAAAATTTTTGTAAGCGATGCCAAATCGTAGATATCATTGGATTTTACCACTTCATCTCCTTCGTAAGTGTGTTTCCCGAAATTTTTATTGTAAATCACCTTTCCTTTTCTGGCAACCAACAATTGAATTCCTGGAGTCATTTCGTTGTAAACGGCATAATTAGCAACAGAATCCAGTTTCTTTAATTTTTCTGAACTCATCCCTACACTTTCTGGCAGACCATAGCCCAACAACTCTATATCGGTATATTCCACACCAACACCAACCTTAAAATACTCACCTGCCGATATGGGCAAATGTCCTTTTGCAGGCAAAGCTCCAAATAGGATTTGCGCCGATTTTTCCTGAGCAATCTTACTGTTTTGGTAACTAACCACAATACTCTCAATGTTTTCAATAGATTGCAGATCCATTAAGGCATATGGACGAGCAAACACATCCAAAATCACGTTATTGGTCCTGGCTATTTCATATAACCAAACCAATTCTTGATTGGTAAACTGGTACGGTTTCCAAGGAGATGCATTAGATTTATGCAGACCAATGATAACAGTATTGTAATTTTGAAGTTTGGTGAGAAGTTCATCTAATTTATCTGCACTTACTTCGTGCACCTTAGTATATTTTTGAAGCTCATTTAAAAACACCGATCCATCATCATCTCCAAATTTTACATAAGCAATCTTTTTAGTGTCCAAATGTCTAATAGGTAATACCTGCTGCTTGTTACGCACAACAGTAATAGCAGATTCCATCAATTGACTATATAGCAAATCGTCCTTAAGTCTGTTAAGGTCTTCCTCCAAATGTTCTGTCTCAATTGGCACATAATGGTCCAACCCAACTTTGTATTTGGCCATTAAAATTTTCTTTACCGAATGTGACAAACGCTCTTCAGAAATCACTCCTCTGGCATAGGCTTCTCCCAATTTGGATACACCAGCAGGCACATCTTCAGACATCAACAACACATCATTTCCTGCCAAAAAGGCCGTTAGGTCCACATCACCAGATTCGCTGTAATTAGACACTCCTTTCATTTCCAAAGCATCTGTAAAAATCAACCCTTGAAATTGAAGACGTTCACGTAAAATATCGGTAACAATTCTCTCTGACAAAGAAGATGGATAGCCTTGCCTAGGTTCTAAACTAGGTACATTTAAATGTGCCACCATCACACTGGACAAACCTTCCTTAATCAACCTTTTATAAGGGTAAAGTTCTATAGAATCAATACGTCTTTCATCAAACCCAATAGTAGGCAATGTTTTATGGGAATCCCCTTCGGTATCTCCATGACCTGGGAAGTGTTTGGCATTGGCCAAAACACCAGCGCTCTGCATTCCCCTCATAAATGCCAAGGCCTTGACCGTTACATTATCGCGATCTTCTCCAAATGAACGATTTCCAATAATGGGATTGGCCGGATTGGTATTGATATCCACCACAGGTGCAAAATTGAAGTGTACGCCCAAACGCTTACAGTGCTCCCCTACTTGATACCCGGTTTGTTGAACCAAGGCATTATCCTTAATAGCTCCCAAAGTCATATTCCATGGAAAGGCATAAGTGGAATCCAAACGCATGCTCAAACCCCACTCCGCATCCATACCAATAAGCATTGGAACTTTTGAAAGGGCTTGTAGCTCATTGTTGAGTTTGGCTTGTCTTACAGGACCTCCTTTGGAATAAATGATTCCACCAATATGATGTTCTGCAATTAAATTTTCAATCTTTTCCCTTGTCTTTGCATCTTGACTAGAAAACACCTGCACCATAAACAATTGCCCAAGCTTTTCCTCCAAGCTCATACCGTTGTAAATACTGTCCACCCATTTTTGTTGAGCCACAGGATTTTCTGCTAATAAGGGATTAATTGGAGTATTGGTTTGCATTGGACTTGACTGTGCCCAAGCGTAGTAAAAACAAGATAAAAGTATGATAGAAGTTAGGGGATCTATGTATTTCATAAAGGTATTTAGGCCAAAGAATTAATTATTAGCCAAAATAATACTTTTACAAGGAAGTGTAAAAAACTTTAAGACAGTTTTATAAAGAAGCTACTAACAATACCCAAAAATAAAAAGAAGCTGCTTTTGATTATAAAGGCAGCTTCTTTTTGATATCATGATAATTTTGGACTAAGGATTTTTATAAAAATCTAGAATGCCAACTATCCTTGGCAGGAACTTCCCAATTCTCATTAAACTCGGCAATATTGGTCACCAAATTATTGAAAACGATTGTATTTTGCGATACTGCCTTGTCCTTGGCCATCTTTTTAAAATCGATTAAACTTTTGTAAGCGATAAATTCTCCCTGTTTATAGGATACGTTCATTTTGTCCAACAAATCCACATTATACTCCTTTTCCAATAGTTGAATAAAATTTACCGAAGCATCAATGGAACATCCTGTAGCCTTGTTTAAACTTTGGTTTAAAGCAATTACAATAAAGCGCTTATACATAATTTTGAATCCTGCATGCAAATCGCTGCCGTGTGCTGTCCAATTATGGATAAATTCGTCTAATTTGGTCTCCAATTCCTGAATTTCTGTATCTGTAAAAGTTCTATTGGCCTGGTAGATCCAAACTCTAGATTCTTCTGGTAATGTATCGAAATCAACTAACATAGCTCTTTGTTTTTATGCACACAAAAGTACAACTTTACATCTTAATTTAATTCACCAAATCTATATGCCTGTCGTGGTAACCCAATAAATACAAAACACCATCCAGACCAATACTTGATATGGAACTTTGGGCATTGTTTTTTACTGTTGGTTTGGCATGGAAGGCAATTCCCAAACCTGCCAAATTCAACATAGGCAAATCATTGGCCCCATCACCAACAGCAATGGTTTGACTAATATTGATTCCCTCTTCTTCTGCTATTTTTTTAAGATATTCGGCCTTTTTCTCTCCGTCCACAATTTCTCCGAGATAACCTCCGGTTAAAGCACCATCTTTAATCTCCAATTGGTTAGCATACACATAATCTATCCCTAACTCCTTTTGCAAATAGTGACCAAAATAAGTAAAGCCTCCAGATAAAATAGCAGTTTTAAATCCGTAACTTTTTAAGGTGTCTATCAATCGTCTAGCTCCTTTCGTAATTGGTAGATTTACAGCTACAGACTGAAGCACTTCTTCACTTAAGCCTTCAAGAAGCTTCATACGCTTAGTAAAGCTTTCCTTGAATTCTATTTCACCTTGCATGGCAGATTCCGTAATGGCCTTCACTTGATCACCAACACCTGCCAATTCAGCCAATTCGTCAATAACTTCAGTTTGTATTAATGTAGAATCCATATCGAAACAAACCAAACGTCTGTTTCTTCTATAAATATTATCTTCCTGAAAGGCAATATCCACATCTAAATCATGCGAAATTTCCATAAACTTTTTGGTGAACTCAGATTTATCGTCAATCTGCCCTCTAATGGAAAGTTCAATACAGGCTCTAGGATATTCTTCTTCCTTAGACAAAGAAATACGACCTGTAAGTCGTTTAATCGCATCGATGTTGAGATTTTTTTCTGAAATAACCGCAGTAACCTTAGCAATCTGCTCAGCCGATAATTTTTCACCTAAAATGGTCACGATATAACGATCCTTTCCCTGCAAATTCACCCAGTTTTCGTAGTTCTCTAAGGTGATTGGAGTAAATTTTGCCGTAATCCCTAGCTCATAAGCTTTAAAAAGTAAATCCTTTAATACCGCAGCCGATTTGGCCTTAGATTTGATTTCAAACAAAATCCCCAACGAAAGCGTATCATGAATATTGGCCTGACCAATATCCAGTACCTTCGCATCATACTCTGCCAATACCGCCGTTAAATTGGACGTTAAACCAGGTTTATCCTGCCCTGAAATATTTAAAAGGAAAATCTCATTAGCCATACTATCGTTTTTTAAACCTTATAGCTGTAAAATTCAATATTCTATTTGAAAAATAAAAGCTTTGCATTAAACAAAGCTTGATATTTAAAGATTCAGTATGATTTCAAAAGATTTGCTAATCTTTCATCAAAGAAAGTGCTTAAAACAACCTTGAAAAATGAGATTTTTTAACGCCGAATACTTAAAGGTTTTCTGCATTTGCAATCAACTCAGCAACATCGAGCACCTGAATAGAATCTTCCTTCTCTTTAGCTTTCACCCCGTCTGTCATCATGGTATTACAATACGGACATCCCGTTGCAATAATGGACGGTTGTGTTTCCAAAGCATCTTCGGTTCTTAACACGTTAATGTCTTTGTCTCCTTTTTCTGGTTCTTTAAACATCTGTGCTCCACCAGCTCCACAACATAAAGCAGTTTGCTTATGGCGCTTCATTTCAACCAAATCCACTCCTAAAGCTGTCAACAAGTTTCTTGGCGCCTCGTAAACTTCATTGGCACGCCCTAAATAACAAGGGTCATGAAAAGTGATGCGTTTTCCGTTCAAGGTAGAACTGCTCTCTATTTTCAAACGTCCATTGTGCATCAATTCTTCTATAAATTCTGTATGGTGCTGCACTTGATACTGACCTCCCAAAGCTGGGTATTCGTTTTTAAGTGTATTATAGGAATGCGGGCAAGCCGTAACAATGCGTTTCACCTCATAGCCATTCAACAATTCTATATTCATCATGGCCTGCATTTGGAAAAGAAACTCGTTCCCGGCACGTTTGGCAACATCGCCAGTACAACTCTCTTCGGTTCCCAAAACAGCAAACTCTACTTGCGCTTTGTTTAACAACTTAACAAAAGCTCTTGTTATTTTCTTAGCTCTATCATCATAGCTTCCAGCAGACCCCACCCAAAACAAAATTTCAGGTTCTTTGCCTTCAGCCATATAATCGGCCATGGTTTTTACTATAAGTTGTTCCATCTTAATTTTCGTTTTGTAGTTTATACATTCCTATGTTTAAATGTTGGAATGCCATACTAGTTTTCATCTACCCAGTTTAAACGATCCATCTGGTTATACGGCCAAGGGGCACCGTTATTCTCGATATTGCTCATCATGTTGTTCAATTCCATTGGAGCAGCACTCTGCTCCATCACCAAATAACGTCTCATTTCCAAAATAATGGATAACGGATCTATGCTCACCGGACAAGCTTCCACACAGGCATTACAGGTAGTACAGGCCCAAATTTCTTCATGTGAAATATAATCTCCCAACAACTGCTTACCATCATCTTTGAATTCCCCATTGTTGGCATCGATATTTTTACCAACTTCCTCCAAACGATCACGGGTGTCCATCATGATCTTACGAGGAGATAATTTCTTCCCTGTCAAATTCGCAGGACATTCACTGGTACAACGCCCACATTCCGTACAGGTATACGCATTTAACAACTGTACCCAACTTAAATCCTGAACATCGCTTGCTCCAAATTTTGCAGGTACTTCCTCATCTGCACCTTCTTCCGGCATGGCATAAGGATCTGCATCGGGATCCATCATCATTTTTACTTCTGCAGTTACAGCTTCAACATTGTTAAATGCTCCTTTAGGTTTTACCTTCCCAAAATAAGTGTTCGGGAACGCCAGTAGAATATGAAGATGCTTTGAAAAGTATAAATAATTAAGGAAAACCAAAATTCCCAAAATATGCAACCACCAAGCACTACGCTCTATAACATGTAACGTCCCTTCGGACGCTCCGGAAAACAATGGGGCAATAAATTGACTAATGACATTTCCAGAATGCATCTCCTGAAAATGAATGTCGGTAGCATTCATAACCAAAAACAAGGTCATCAACACCATTTCAAAGTAAAGAATGAAATTCGCATCATTTTTAGGCCAACTGGTCATTTCTGGTTTCCAGAATCTTTGTAGCTTCATGATGTTTCTTCTAATCCAAAAGATGACTACTGAAACAAACACCAAAAAGGCCAAAATTTCAAAAGAGCCTATTAAAAACCCATAAAAACCTCCCATAAATGAGAACAAACGGTGCTTTCCGGTTAGACCATCAAGAATAATTTCAAGTACCTCGATGTTGATAATGATGAATCCTACATATACTATAATATGAAGAATTCCTGCCACCGGACGACGAACCATTTTACCTTGACCCAAGGCAATCCTGATCATGTTCTGCCAACGTTGATCCTTATGATCGCTGACATCCACATCTTGTCCCAATTTAATATTACGGACTAATTTCTTTACATTTTTAACAAAATAGCCGATGCCCAGTGCAAGAGCCACGGCAAAAAGTATGTTTGGAATATAGTTCATTTCTGTAAGTGTAGTCGTTTATTCCCCTGATTCGGAATCTTTGATTAGGTTACCTTCGGCATCATATTGATCGGCTTTCTTGCCAAACATCGAAAAATGCACATAACGTTTAGGGTTTAATTTTAGGTCTTGTAATAGCTCTTCCAATTGCTTGGTAGCCCCTTCCAAGTTATCATAGAGTTTGTCGTCCTTCAAGAATTTTCCCATAGTACCATCGCCATTTTCAATTCCTGAAAGCAATTGATTCAGGTTGTTCATGGAGCTTTGTAAATCTCTTGCTGCACCTGCCAAATCCACTTGTGAAATAGAATCTGAAATTTTGGAGAAGTTACCAAAAGTGTTTTCTGCGCTGGAAAGTGTGCTTTTTAAACTTTCCTGATTTTCCGCCAATATTTTATTCAAACCGTTAGCTGTATTTTTATAGGCAACAATGGTTTGATCCAATTCTGCCAAGGCCACACTCAAATTCTTCTTGTTTTCGGCACTAAAAATAGAATTGATATTTCTTATGGCTTCATCGGCACTTACCATTACCATTTCAATTTTTTCCTGTAAAGGTGTCAAGCGTTGGTTTACCAATTCAGAAAGACCGTCTTTAGTCTTCGATTCCAAGAAGGTTTCTGTTTTTGCAGGAGCTGCACCATCAAATGCAGGGATAATGGCCACGGCCTTCCCTCCTATCAATCCAGCTTCATATAATTCGGCCGTACTGTTTTTAGAGAACTCGAAATCATTGGTGATTAATAATTTCACTACCAATTTCCCTGAACCGTCTTCCTTGAATTTAATATTTTGAACCTTTCCTACAATCTGCCCATTAATTGTTACTGGAGCAGATGGCGTCAAACCTTCAACATTATCGTAAACGGCATAATATGTACGTGAAGAATCCAGTAGGTTCTCACCCTTTAAATAATTGAATAAAAAAATAAGTAAGGCTATTCCTGAGATAACCAATATTGCGGTTTTAACTTCTCTTGAGATTTTCAATGTGAATTTGTATTTGGTTGCTCACAAAATTAGTGATAAATATATTAAGAATACTTTTAATTGGTAGCTGTTTTAAGCGCTTCGGAAAGATCTATGCGCACACCATTTTTATAGGCTACAATAAAACTACCACTGTACCCCTTTTGTTTGGCTACCTCTTGGAACTTCTGAATTTCGTTATAATCGGAAGTTTCACCGTAAAAATACTTATAGGTATTTCCTGCCTCTTCCATAGAAGACACTTCCAATCCGTTGAAATTATATGGCTTTAATTTTAATCGTTTCGAGCTTGCCGCAATCTGAACCTTAAAGGTAACATCTTTATAAACTTTGGGTAATTCCGTTTCTATTTCCAATTCTGTTTCGGTGGCCATTGCCAACTCATCATCATCAAAAATATTTTCACCTACATTCTGCTCTAGGTACTTTTTATAACTCACTACCGCATTTTTAATAGAATTCGCCATTTGACTTTGCCCTGATCCCGAGTGTAAATACTGTCCTTCTGGCTTATAAGTCAAAAAACCTACCTCAATCAAAACGCTTGGCATGTAGGTATTATGTAATACCCACAAACTGGCCTGTTTGATACCACGACTTTTACGTTTTAAAGAATTTGAAAAATTATCCTCTATCATTCGTGCCAAAAGAATGCTATTATGGGTGTATTCTTCCTGCATGATAGAAATTCCAATCATGGATTCAGGAGAATTAGGATCGAATCCTGCGTAGTGCTTCTCGTGATTACTTTCCAAAAAGATTACCTCATTTTCCTTTTTGGCAATTTCAAAGTTTCGCTGATCATTAGCTTCTCCCAGAACAAATGTCTCCGTCCCGTGGGCCGAAGAACCGTGAGCATTACAATGAACTGACACAAACAAATCGGCATCTGCCCTGTTGGCTATGGCAGCACGTTCGCGTAATTCTACAAACACATCGGTTTTACGCGTATAGATTACCTTAACATTGGGTAATCTTTCTAAAGCAGCACCTAAATCCAATACAATTTTCAAGGCAATATCCTTTTCTTTATAGCCATTTCCCAAATTTCCAGGATCATGCCCACCATGTCCTGCATCCAAGACCACCACAAATTTGTCCCGATCCTTTCTTGGTGTTGTAGCAAATGTTAAAGAAATTGTAAATAATACGATTATTGATAATAAGTACGTTCTCATAAATGTTTTCAACGACAGAATATCTTTATTTATTACCTAAAAAATTGAGGCTGAGTTAATTTTTAAATTTTAATTGAATAATAATTAATCCCAAAAAAATATATGTAATTTTGGCTTTTCAAAAACCGAGCCATACTTTTACAAAAATACATTTAAAAGCGTTGCGTACAAACATCTTTCAAATACTTTTTAGCCTAAGTTTTACAGTGCTTATTAACACTTTGGCGTTCGCTCAGGACTTACCAAAACCAGTCGAAACCATTAAACCAAAAGTAGAAAGAGACACCCTTGATGTGGTTGCCGATTCCCTTCTGGCAGCCCCCCTAAATATAAAGGAATCAGACTCCATAAGTACCGATTCCATCCCGAAGAAAAAAGAGTTCCTAACGGGTATTGTAAAGTACCGAGCACAGGACTATGTTTCCATGAACCAAAAAACACAAAAAATCACTCTGTACAATCAAGCTGAAGTATTGTATCAGGATATGGAAATCAAATCGGGAGTTATCGTAATTGATTACAGCAAAAATTTGGTTTACGCGGGAAGATTGAAGGATTCTACTGGTGTTTATACCCAACCACCTATATTCAAACAGGGAAGCAATGTAGTGGAACCAGATTCCATTATTTTCAATACCGAAACCAAAAAGGCCTTGATTTTCAATTCCAAAACCGAACAAAGTGGCGGAACCATCATTGCCGATGTTACCAAAAAAGAAAATGATTCGGTATATTTTATAAAACGAGGAAAATTCACCACTTCAGAAAATCTAGATGACCCTGAATATTACTTTTTGATGCGTAAAGCAAAGGTAGTTCCCAATAAAAAAGTGGTTACTGGCTTTACCAACATGTTTATTTATGACGTACCCACGCCAATTGGTTTACCTTTTGCGTATTTCCCTATGACCAAAACGCAAACCTCTGGGATTATATTTCCTTCTTTTGGAGAACAAAACGACAGAGGGTACTTTTTACAAAATGGGGGATATTATTTCGCTATTAGTGACTATACAGATTTAGCAGTTTTAGGAGATTATTATACCAATGGAAGCTATGGTTTACGTCTAGAAAACAATTATGCGCTCAGGTATAAATTTAGAGGAAACCTTAGTTTTAGATATGAAAATTTAATTAGTAGCGAACGTGGTTTTCCGGATTATTCCAGATCTACAATTTACAACATTAGGTGGTCCCACAGTCAAGATTCCAAAGCCAATCCAAACTCGCGCTTTTCTGCCTCGGTTAACTTAGGAAGTAGTAACTACTACCAACAATCCATTAACCAATACAATGCTGCCAACTTTTTGAATAATACCATGTCTTCCTCGATCTCCTATTCCAAGACTTTTCAGGGGGAGCCACAAACAAACTTGAGCCTTACTGCCACTCATTCTCAAAATACTCAAACCGAACAGATCAATATGACACTTCCAACCTTACAGGCTAGTGTTGGTCGTGTTTTTCCATTTGCACCAAGGGAAGGCACCAAAAAGGGCGCATTTCAAAACATCAATTTTCAATACAATGTTCGGGGGGAAAATAGAATCCAAACCACCGATTCATTGTTCTTCAAACAAGAAATGTTTGATGATGCCAAAATTGGTATGAAACACAGCATTCCATTAAGTACCAACTGGAAATTGTTTAAATATTTCAGTATGAGTGCCAGCACCAATTTTGAAGAAAACTGGACCCTTAATACTATTAAGAAATATTATGACGAATTTGAAGACGAAGTGGTTACCATAGACCGTAAAGGTTTTGACAGCTTTAGAACCTACAACTTCGGGACTAGTTTAGGAACGACTATTTACGGTTTTTGGGATTTCAAATTGAAAGATCGAGACCCAAAAATACAAACTATAAGGCACATTATGCGTCCTTCGGTAAGTTATAACATCAATCCGGCTTTCGACCAATATTATGAAACCTACGAAGTGATTTCCGCAGACGGACTTACCACAAGAGAAGTAGAATATAGCCGTTTTGAAGGTTCTATTTTTGGATCTCCAAACAAAACCTATGGAAGCTCTGTAGGGATTTCCCTTTCCAACAATTTAGAGGCAAAAGTTAAGGATAGAGACTCTACAGCTACCGAAGCTAAAAAAGTGGTTCTATTGAACAACTTGAACTTCTCTACTTCCTACAACATTGCAGGAGATTCATTGAACTGGAGCCCTGTAAGGGTTTCGGGAGGAACACAAATTTTAAACAACAAGATGAGCATCAACTTCGGGATGACCTTAGATCCGTATGCTCTAGACAACAATAATCGTAAAATAGATAAGTTCAATATTGAAAATGGAGGAAGCTTGTTCCGTATGACTTCTGCCAGTATGAACATGAGCTACACCCTTTCCAGTGACACATTTAAAGGGGAGACCGAAGAAGACAAACGCGCCATTGAGGACAATGTAAGAAGCGGTGGACGTGCCGATGACCTTTTTGGGAAGAATGAGGACTTTGCAGATAAACGCTTGAATGATGATAGCGGTAAATCCAAAGCCGATGAAAACTCCGAATTCTATAAATATGAAATTCCTTGGAGTTTGCGCTTGGCCTATGCCGTGAACTACTCCAATTCTGCTAGGCAAAATGAAATCTCTTCTCATTCCTTAATGTTCTCTGGAGATATCGATTTGTCGCCTCGTTGGACGGTTGGTGCCTCTTCCGGTTACGATTTTAAAAATCAAGGATTCACTTATACCCAATTACGCTTTGAACGCGACCTTTTAAGCTGGAGAATGAACTTTAGTTGGATTCCATTCAGTAGTCGTAGCTCTTGGAATTTCTTTATCGGGATTAAATCAAGCCTACTTAAAGATCTTAAATACGATAAACGTAAACAACGTGACCAACAACTATAACATCATGAAAACAATCATCAACACTCCTAAAGCCCCTGCGCCAATTGGCCCTTATAACCAAGCCGTGTTAACGGGAAACACCCTTTACACTTCTGGGCAAATTGCCCTAAATCCAGACACTATGGAATTGGTGATGGATGATATCCAAACCGAAACAAAACAAGTGATGGAAAACCTTAAGGCCGTTCTGGAAGCAGCCGACATGAGCTTTGAGAATGTAATTAAATCTTCCATCTTCATTAGCGATATGGATAATTTCTCAAAGATAAATGAGGTTTACGGTGCTTATTTTGATGAAGCTACAGCTCCTGCAAGAGAAACTGTTCAGGTAGCAAAATTACCAAAGGCAGTGAATGTGGAAATCAGTATGATTGCAGTTAAATAAGGATTAAAATACAAAATAAAAAAGGCCCAATAATTATTTATTGAGCCTTTTTGTCTAGTAAATATAAGCTTAGCAACTTGACTTATTCATAAGAAGCTATCCAAGCATTTATTTTTTGTTCCAATAATTCCAAAGGCACGCAACCTGTTTCCAATACTTGGTCATGAAATGCTTTGATATCGAAGTTATCACCCAAAGTCTTTTGGCTCTTTTCACGTAATTCAATGATTTTTAACTGTCCAATTTTATACGACAGGGCTTGTCCCGGATTAGCCATATAACGTTCTATTTCACTAATAATCTTAGATTCGGATTTCGCTTCATTCTGCAAGGAATATGCTATGGCTTCTTCCCTAGTCCACCCTTTTGCGTGAATCCCAGTATCAACCACCAACCGAATGGCTCTATGTATTTCAGCTCCCAACATTCCCAAATATTGATAAGGATCCTTATACAACCCTAGCTCCGTCCCCATAGACTCAGCATAAAGCGCCCAACCTTCTCCAAAAGCACTATACCACAAGGTTCTTCTAAAATCAGGTAGTTCTTCATTTTCCTGTGCCAAGGAAATCTGGAAATGGTGACCAGGAATAGCTTCATGCAAAAACAAATCCTCCTTATCAAAAATATTGTACTCTGTCACATTTGGAATTGGTGTATAAAAAATTCCCGGACGGGTACCATCCAAAGATCCCGAGCTATAATTGGCGGCCGCCGATTTTTCCCTAAAAGGCTCTGTTCGTCTAACTTCAAATGGTGTTTTGGGCTGCTTCCCAAACAACTTATTCAATTGAGGTTTCATCACATTGTGGATACTGTCATAAAAAGCAATCACCTGTGAACGCTCGGTAAAAGGCATTAAAGCCTTATCCGTTCTTACAAAGTCAAAAAACGCATTCAAATCACCTTTAAAACCAACTTGCTCCTTGATTTTTTCCATTTCCTTTCGGATACGGGCAACTTCATTTAAACCAATTTGATGAATCTCCTCAGCGGTTAAATTGGTAGTAGTGTAGAACTTTATTTGATGATTGTAATAAGCTGTGTCGAGCGGTGTTGCAGCAATACCACTACTCTCTCGGCCAGCAGGCAAATAGGAGTCTTTAAGAAACTTTGCCATATCGCTATATGCAGGAATCACCTTGTCATTAATCATTGCCTGATATTCTGAAGTAAGACGATCTTTCGAAGCTTGATCAAAATCCTCAGGCATCAAGTTAATCGGGCCATAGAACAAATGTGCTTCTGCTGGACCATTTGCCAAGGATTCAAACTGAGGAATTACCTTTACAATCAATGCTTTTGGCAGTACATAACCTGCCGTCATCCCTTGCTGCATGTTGGATTTTGCTGTCGCAAGCCAAGTTAAATAGCCATCCACGCGCTTTAACCAGTTTTCGTAATCTTCAATAGTTTTAAATGGTTGGGCCGTAGAACCGCTGGCCAATTGATTGAAATCCAAATTCAAAGACCACATTTGGTCTATAGGCATTAAATCTTTCTTAAAACCTAAAGCCTCCAATTTAATATTGCAATCCCACAACAAAACTGCTTTACTCATTTGCTCTGATGGACTCAGCAAGGAATCAGCAATATCACCAAAAGCAGCTTTATATTTTTCATAAAATGCCTTTTCCTTTGCTTTATGGGCTTCCGAAAGATAATTGGGAAACTGATCATTGTAACGGTTGTCTCCCGCCTGTGTAGCTAACAGTGGATCCAATACCAGTTTCTCTTGGTTAAAATCCTTCAACAATTTGGAAAAAACAGTACTTGTTGAATCATCTTTAACCGCAGGGGAACCCGTCTCCTTTTTACATCCTTGCAGAGCCAGAAACACAGCACAGCAGATAATAATTTTCTTCATTGATTATTTGTTTTGTCCTCTAAGATATTAAAATAAGTGAAGTTTGAAGATCTTTATCAGCCAGTTAAAAAAACACTTAATCATTCAACCCTTTTCCTTCTAACATTTTTGGAATGCATTTTTCAATTCTAGAGCTTCGAGTCTTGGATTGTTTAGCACTTGAAAAGAATAACAAGTATGCGCGTTGTCTTCCGGGGGTCAGGCTTTCAAAAGCAGTTTTCAGGCTGGGATTGGAAGCCAAAACATCTTGAAATTCTTCTACCATGATAAATTCCGAAGTTGGTTTCATTTTAATTTCCAAACCAACCCGTTCCACTTCGATAGCCTCAAAAACATAAGCCTTTATGGTAGCCGACAAGTCCCTAATTTCTTGAAGGCTTGTAAAACGTAATTGCCTTGCAGCTTGCACGTTTTTGGTTTGCTGCACCAAAATACCTTCAGGGTCTTTTAACAGAGCTCCTTTATGGAATAAAAGGGCACAATAGTCCTTAAAACCATGAATCAAGACCACATTTTTTCCGTTTATGGAATAACAAGGTTTCCCCCATTTTAATTCCTCCGTCATGCCACATTCAGCAACAATGTTCCTTAAAACTTCAAATTCCTTTTGCCATTTTGAGGATTGGCTTAAAAATGCATCTACTTTGGGATTCATTTCTTTTAAATTTTAAGGCCAATTTAGAAATTTATTCCCTAATGACTTGCATATCTAGTTTCTCTTGGAATTTTATAAAAAAAACGTCTGAATTACATCCTCATAAATCTTCAATTGTTGACAACTATATATCTACAAAATACACCGTTTACAAAACAAACTTGTATTTTTAGGAATAACCAAATTATCATTCCATGCGTATAGAACAAGATTTAAAACTCGGTTTTAAGGATGTTATGATCAGACCCAAAAGGTCCACCCTTAAAAGTAGGTCCCAAGTGAATCTGGAACGAGAATTTACCTTTTTGAATAGTAAAATTTCTTGGGAAGGCGTTCCTATTATGGCGGCCAACATGGATACCGTTGGTACTTTTGAAATGGCCTTGGCTTTGTATAAAAAACAGCTTTTTACAGCTATTCACAAACACTACTCCCCTTCAGAATGGACCAATTTCTTGAACTCAGCACCTAGTGGTATCGAAGATTACATAGCCCTTAGTACAGGTACAGGCAAAAAAGACACCGAGCGTTTGCACGCCGTTTTCAGCCAAAATCCCCAAATAAAGTTTATTTGTATTGATGTTGCCAATGGTTATTCAGAACACTTTGTTCATTTTGTAAAACGGACTAGAGAAGCTTATCCACACAAAGTTATTATTGCTGGAAATGTTGTGACAGGTGAAATGGTTGAAGAACTTCTTTTGGCGGGTGCCGACATTATTAAAGTAGGTATAGGCCCTGGAAGTGTGTGCACTACTAGAGTGAAAACAGGTGTGGGATATCCCCAATTATCGGCCATTATTGAATGCGCGGATGCGGCCCATGGTTTGGGAGGTCAAATAATTAGTGATGGTGGGTGTGCCACACCGGGAGATGTTGCCAAAGCTTTTGGTGCCGCTGCCGATTTTGTAATGCTTGGCGGTATGCTTGCTGGTCATGATGAAAGTGGCGGACAACTTTTGGAGCGTGATGGCAAACAATACAAACAATTCTACGGGATGAGCTCTTCAACAGCCATGGAAAAACACGTAGGAGGTGTTGCTGAATACCGTGCCAGTGAAGGTAAAACCGTGGAAGTTCCTTATCGAGGTCCTGTAGATACGACATTGCAGGACATTTTGGGAGGCTTACGCAGTACTTGTACTTATGTAGGTGCCCAAAGACTAAAGGAATTAACCAAGCGCACCACTTTCATTAGGGTTGCCGAACAAGAAAACCAAGTTTACAATGGATAAAAAAAAGCCTTGAAGAATCTTCAAGGCTTTTTTATTGATGTATATTGATTTATACATGTTTCAATGCTTTAACGTGATAATCTACCAATCCTTCAATTGGTCTTCTCACAAAGTTACCAACGGTAAAGCCCATTTCTGTGGCTACTTCCTTAATGTGCTCTTGAGTGAAAAACGATATCGATCCCGCAAAATGTACCGGAACACTTTTCAATTCATCCTTAAACTGCATGATCATATTTTTTGCAAAAGATTTAAAACCTCTTACAATTAAATCGTGCATATATACGGATTCCTTGTTCAAAATCATAAACTCTGCGAAGGTTGCCAAATAGGCATTAGGGTTGGGTTGCTTGTAAAGATTGTATTTAATATGGTCTGCTTCCATATTATATTTATGGTCAAATGCCACTCTTAATGAAGAAGGCATATGCTTGTAATAATAATCTTTAATAAGCTCCTTTCCGTAGTAATTTCCACTGGCTTCATCCATTAATGAATAACCTAGAGATACTACCCTTTGGTGCAGCTTATTCCCATCGTAATAACTACAATTGGATCCTGTTCCCATAATACATACCACTGCGGCCTCATCATCATGGTTGATGGTAGACCTTACGGCTGCCATGGTATCTTCTTCAATCTCGATGTGTGTAGATGTAAATATTTCCTTTAAGACATCGCGAAGCGCCAATTTTGGTTTTTCAGTCCCACAACCCGCACCATAAAAGTACAAGTGTGTAGCTTTGTCTTTATAGGCCATAAGCTCCTCGTTCTCCAAAATCCTTACTCGAAGCTCATTGCGCTCCAAAATGGCAGGGTTGAGACCTTTGGTTCTTATTTTTTCCGAAAGTTGGTTCCCTTCCAAATCAACTGGCATCCAATCGCACTTTGTAGAACCGCTATCAACTATTAAAATCATAAGAATAAAATAAAAAAAGACCGTAGCATTCCATTTAGTTTCCCAAATTTTATACTGCGGTCTTCTATTCGTATAAAAAGTGTTATTATAATTTGCTTACATGTAAAGCTAAATCAATCAGTTTGTTTGAATAACCAAACTCGTTGTCATACCAAGACACAACTTTAAAGAACGTAGAGTTCAATTCGATCGCTGCATCGGCATCAAAGATACTTGTACGTGCATCGCTTACGAAATCTTGAGATACTACTAACTCATCTGTATACCCTAACACACCTTCCATAGCTCCTTCTGAAGCAGCTTTAAATGCTTTCTTGATTTCATCCAAAGAAGTTTCTTTTTCCAACTTCACTGTTAAATCAACTACAGAAACATCAGCAGTTGGTACACGGAATGCCATACCTGTTAGTTTTCCATTTAATTCTGGAATTACCTTCCCTACCGCTTTAGCAGCACCTGTAGACGCAGGAATGATGTTCAATAGAGCACTTCTTCCACCTCTATAATCCTTTCTAGAAGGACCATCTACTGTTAATTGTGTAGCAGTTGTAGCGTGAACTGTAGTCATTAAAGCTTCAACAATTCCGAAGTTGTCGTTCAATACTTTAGCTACAGGCGCCAAACAGTTTGTAGTACAAGATGCATTGGATACAATAGTATCTGAAGCTTTAGCCTCTGTGTGGTTTACTCCCATTACAAACATTGGAGCATCCTTACTTGGAGCTGAAATAACTACCTTTTTAGCACCAGCCTCAATATGGTATTGTGCAGTTTCCAAAGTAGTGAAGATCCCTGTACATTCAGCTACGATCTCTGCGCCTACTTCATCCCATTTAAGAGCTTTAGCATCTTTTTCAGCAGTGATTCTAACAGTTTTACCGTTAACAACCAAATGTCCATCCTTAACCTCTACAGTTCCATCAAATTTTCCGTGAACAGAGTCATATTTTAACAAATACGCCAAGTGATCTACATCCAATAAGTCGTTGATGGCTACTACTTCAACATCCGGTCTGTTGATAGTAGCTCTAAATACTATTCTTCCAATTCTCCCGAATCCGTTGATTCCTAATTTTAACTTTGACATAATCTTAATTTAATGTTATGTGGTCATGATATCTGACACACGAAGTAATTCTAAATTTATTTTTGATTGGCCTTTGATGGCTTGATCCAATGGTGTTAGTGCCATTTTATCATCCAATAACCCGACCATAAAGTTGGTTTTTCCTTCCATAAGGCTTTCTACAGCTTTCACTCCCATTCTACTTGCCAATACACGATCGAAACAAGATGGTGAGCCACCACGCTGCATATGACCAAGTACAGATACACGTACTTCATATTCACCTAGGTTTTCCTCTACGTAATCCCTAAGTTCAAAAACGTTCTTTCCTATTTTATCACCTTCGGCTACAATTACAATACTAGAGGTCTTTCCTGAACGCTTGCTACGTCTTAGCGATTCCAACAAACGATCCAATCCTAAATCTTCCTCAGGAATCAAGATTTCCTCAGCTCCAGCTCCAACACCCACGTTTAAGGCAATGTGCCCTACATCGCGGCCCATAACTTCAATAAAGAACAATCTGTTATGTGAACTGGCCGTATCTCTAATTTTATCAATGGCATCTACACCTGTATTCAAGGCTGTATCGTAACCTAAGGTATGTGAAGTTCCATAGATATCATTATCGATAGTTCCAGGAATCCCCATGATTGGCATATCAAATTCGCTACTAAAAATCATAGCTCCGGTAAAGGTTCCATCTCCACCAATGGCAACCAAAGCGTCTACTCCTGCCTTTTTCAATTGCTCGTAGGCTTGCTTTCTACCTTCTGGTGTTCTAAACCTATCAGAACGTGCCGACTTAAGAATGGTTCCTCCCTTATTAATGATGTCCTTAACACTACGGGCATTCATTTCTACAAATTCACCTTCAATCATACCTTCATATCCACGGTATACACCTATGGATTCAATGTTGTGGTATGCACAAGTTCTCACAACCGATCGAATAGCGGCATTCATTCCAGGAGCATCTCCTCCCGAGGTAAATACGGCTATTTTTTTTATGCTTTTACTCATTAATTTTTATGTTTTGAAAAGTCAACATAACAAAGATAACCAATAAATACGACCATTTATGATATTTTTATTTTGGTACGAAAATTCAAACGATTTCGTTAATAACTTATTTAAATACCTAAGAAATTAGTACTAAATATGCTATTTGTTGGTCGTTTTTTCTTTGACGTTAATAAAATCTGGGAAGTTGTCGTCGGCTGTATTTTCGTTAGTATCATCTTTCTTTTCTGAAACTTTCTTTTTGTTTTTTCCTGTAAAGATGATTTGAAGCAATTCCTTAAAAGTATCAAATTCTACATTATAAGACAAGCCCATTCCTTGGGTATATCCAATTTCCTCTCCAAAATTGCGAATACTGTTCTCTCTATTGAAGAATTTTGCAGATAAAGTTCCCTCTTCATTGAGCAAAACCTGGATCTCTACATCACCTGCAATTACACTTTGTTCCACTCCACCAATAGGCACCCCTACTTTTCCATTAATAAGCACCTTGTCACTAAGCTGCGTACTCAAGGTTAACCCTAAACGATCGTCCGTAGCATAATCTGGGGTTACTTCCCCCGGTTGTAAATTCACACCAATTTGTAGTTTGCCATCTTCATCTTCAAAAAGACTATTGAAAAGACTGTTCACACGATCGGCAATTGTTCCATAGGCCTGTTGCCCCAAACTAATTTCACTAGCAAAGGCACCAAAGGACAATAAATTCAAAGCTTGGAACTCACGACTCTCTTTTGTTTCCAAACGATATTCCAACTCCGACTTGATGGTAGATCCCACATTAGGGAAGTTGAAGCTGAATTCCGGCTCTGGTTGTTCCAACTGCCCCTGTAGACTAATTTCTACATTCACAGGAATACTTCTATTAATAGGATTATCCAATAGCACCGAAGGATTCGCTTGTGTTTTATAAACGGCCGTCAAGTTAATTTGGGCCTTCATTGGGTCACCTTCCCAAAGAATATTTCCACCGGGTTCTACTTCAAGCTCCTTTTGAATTAAGCCTCCATAGGCAAAATTGTAAATTCCCTTTGTAACCGCAAAGTCTCCCCACATATTAAACTTACCATTGGTATTGATTTCAAACAGTAAGTTCCCGTTACCAGAACCTTGAATGGTGCTTCCCGAATTTCGATCGATCACAATCTCAATATCGGCATCTGGCGTTACAATAAGATCAAAATCCAACTCCAACCCTTTCACTTCCGGAGCTACATAGTCCTCCCCTTTTAAACGGGCTTCCTTCTCTTCTGGCGTTAAAAAATGTATATAGGAATTATCTCCATAGGTTTCCAAATCATTCAATGGCACCTTAAACACCGTTCCCTTTTCTGTGCTACCATCAAAGGTTATCACCAATTCATCGGCTGGACCTTTAATAGTGGCTTCTCCTTCCACGAACCCAGTTCCATAATATAAAGCTTCTTCAGAGTCGTCTGTATTCAAAACCAATAGACGATCCGTTGCCAATTCCAAGCCCAGGATCCAATCATCAAAATTCACATGGGAAATATATCCGTTCAGGTAAGCTCTAGAGAAGTATTTTGAATCGGTAAGCGCGACGTCCTGAAATATAAACTTTTGCTGCTCCAAAGTCACCCTAGAATCGAAATCGAAACTATAATCGACATTTAGGTATGGAATAGTTATCCCTGCATTATCCAGATATAGATCCCCACGAATATCCGGCTTTTTAAGACTCCCCAACACTTGGGCCTCTCCCGAGACCATCCCCCTAATATTGGTAATGATTCCAGCTCCCAAAGGCGCCAAAGGATCCAATATAAAGCGATCAAAATCAATATTGACATCTATATAGGAATTGGCCTCACTAACATCCACCTCGCCATGGGCTTCCAATGACCTTAAACGGTCACTCTTCAACACAAGATCCAAACTGTAATTGGTCAGGGATTGATTTCCTTCAATGTCGGCCTTTAAATTTCCTAAATCGTAGTTATTTGCCTTAAAATTATCTATGGTGATACTTGAAGACGGTAAATACACACCATGCTTCTGAAGAACTTGCAATTTCCCATTAACAATTCCCTCCAAAAGCAAACTGTCAAGCCTTGGTGTGATTTTCATTAATTCAACTTCAGAGAAGTTTAAACTCAAATCCTTATAAGTAGAATCTCTTACAACTCCAGAAAATTCAATTTCTTCATCTAAATTGGATAATACCAAATTCTTGAAATTAAATTCCTTGAATTTACGGTCAAAGACTATTTTATTAAGCGTGTCCTTCTTCTCGTTGATCTGCCAAGTAAAATCCTTAAATGTAGCATTGGATTTTTGGAAACCTACAACAGACTTATCCATTTCGTCGATGGTATAGAACATACTCAAGTCATATTCGTCTCCATTATGGGCACCTCCCCTAAAATTGGACTTTATAAATAAGGTGTCGTTTTGGGTTACGTTAATCAAACTAAACCTTGACACGTCATAATATTTTGTATGCAGCGAATCCAACTCTACATAGGTGTTGTAAACAGGATTGCTATTATCAACTGTTAAATTGACGTTTTGGGCGAAATAATCAAAGACCTTTATCTGTGGAGAGCTAAAAGATAGTTTAAACCCTTTTTCACTGTTTTCTATACGTCCTTTTATAAAAGTGTTTTCTGCCAATTCCACATTATGGAAAAAGGCCTCTACAATTTTATTATATATATTGAATTTGAAATTGATGTATTGATGTCCCTTAACTTCATTAGGAACATATTTTGAATACAGACTTCCAAACGAATTTCTCACCAATTTGCCCAAATCCTTAAACTTAAAATCACCTCTTATAGTACCCTCAATAATATCGGGAGAATTGATCCTGATAACTCGTTTGTTTTCCTCAAATCTGGACTTTATGTCAAAATCTTCAAAGTAAAACTCATTACTCTGGTTGATATAGGTTGTATTTTTAAACCTTAGGCTTCCCCTGGCATCATCCACACTAGAACCTTGCATGGACATAACTACATTTCCCTTGAAAATGGAAACACTATCCTTTTGCACAAAATTCAAGGCTTTCAAGTTGGCATACGCTACATCTGCCTTAAAATCTAAGGTTTTGATGTCCTTGGACAAATCTGCCAAACCATCAAATCTAAACTTAAAATTAGGATCGCTGGAATTAATAATTCCATTAAACACATCACTCTCCAAACGCCCAGCTACATCAATATTTTGATAGTCATAATTATTTAATACCAAGGAAAATACTTTCCCTTGAATTTGTGTTTTTAAGTTCTTAACCAAGAAACCTTTTCCATCTACATCAAGATTAAATGAAGTGGTTCCTACTTCCTCTCTTTCTATAAGCTTCCCCAAATCGAATTCCTCAAAAACCACATTACCCACATACTTCGCATTATCCACATCATTCAAATGCTCCATATTCAAATCGGAGGATACATGTCCAAGTTCTGTATCCATTTTCAATTTGGCGTCGATAGTTGTGGCCGTTATAAAGGAATCACCAGTAATCGTAAAATCTCCCAATTTGGAAAAAACGGTTGGAATGGAATTACCCAAAACATTAGGCAACAACCCTGTTAAATCGTAGTAATTTGAAGTAAGATTGGAAAACTTTCCATCCATGGAAAAAGTCCCGGCCTCATTATTGAAAAGGTTTTTAAAATTGATATCACCATAAATTTTGCTTCTACGGCTGGTCGTTAAGCGTAGGTTATTGGTGTTTAAATCATTAAGGGTTCCACTAATTTCTACATTGAATTTTGCCTGTTGATTTTCACCAAATTCGTTGTAAAAAGTATTTAACTCATCCAACTGGACTTCGGAATTTTCAAATTTGGCGGTGATGTCCACTTTATCCGTAAAAAACTGTAAATCCTCACGCAAATAATCAAACCTTAAGGATCCTTTTATATTGGAATTGGTAGTTTTAATCTGAAGATTATCAAAATTCATATAATTGACCGTGTATTGAAAATCGGTAATCATATTCTGGATTTTCACCCCTCTACTATCAACGAAATTTAAGGTGTTGATTCGGGTGCTTACATTACTTCCGTCAATCAAAAAATTGGTAGCGTTAATGTTTAAATCATTAAACTCCAAAATCTTTGGATTCTCCTTGTTTTCATCCGAAAATTTAAACACACTATTATAAATAGACACATCACTTGAGGACATCAAGAAATTACCTTTCACCTTGTCTGGGTTGTCCTCATCAAAACGAGCTACAAAAACATCCAGATTGGTCTGTTTTTCCCCTTCATAAGTTTTGATATTGAACACCAAATTCATGATATCTATATCTCCAAACACCAATTTCCCTTCAGATAAATTTCTATAATTAAGGATGGAGGTATTCAGTTCCTGAACACTAATCAACGTATCTTTCTTGTAGTCTTCAATATAAATCTGCTTCAGCTCCACATCGCCATTAAACTGCAAACCAACCCTTTCTATGGAAATATGCGTTCCAAACTCATCATTAAGTCGTTTGGTAGCATATTTACCCAAAGAGGTCTGAATTGCTGGAATGGAAAGTATTAGCACCAAAATGACAAACAACAGTAAAACTATTGCAACGAGCTTTGATACTATTTTTAAAAATTTTTTGATACGTATTAATGTTTTAACTTTGAAGCCAAAATTAACAATTATTGTGCCTAATTTTCAGTAATGACTTCACAAAATATTTACATACTTGCTATAGAATCCTCTTGCGATGATACGGCAGCGGCTGTAATGCTGAACGGAAAAATTTTGAGCAATGTTGTGGCCAGTCAAAATATTCATGAAGAATATGGCGGCGTTGTCCCCGAACTTGCCTCTAGGGCCCACCAACAAAACATCGTTCCGGTGGTGCACCAAGCGTTAAAAAAGGCCAATATAGATAAATCCCAGTTAAGTGCCATAGCCTTTACAAGAGGTCCTGGACTTATGGGCTCACTTTTGGTAGGAACCTCTTTTGCAAAATCTTTGGCTTATGGACTTAATATTCCATTGATTGACGTCAACCATATGTCGGCTCATATTTTAGCACATTATATTGAAGAAGAAGGTTTCAACAAACCACCTTTTCCTTTCTTGGCCATGACCATTTCTGGAGGTCACACACAAATAGTAAAGGTGAACTCCTATTTTGATATGGAAGTAATTGGTGAAACCATCGATGACGCCGTGGGAGAAGCTTACGATAAAAGCGGAAAGATTTTAGGGCTTGGCTATCCTGCCGGGCCACAAATAGATAAACGCGCTCAAGTTGGAAACCCAAAAGCATTTAAATTTACAAAACCGAAGGTAGATGGGCTAAATTTTAGCTTTTCGGGATTAAAGACGGCAATTTTGTATTTCATTCAAAAGGAAACCAAAAGCAATCCTGATTTTATAGCACAAAACCTGGACGATATTTGCGCGTCCATTCAATATACTATTATCGGAATTTTAATGGACAAACTAAAACTTGCCAGCAAAGAAACAGGTATCAAACACATCGCCATTGGTGGTGGAGTGTCTGCCAATTCGGGCATTCGAAAAGCACTTAAGGATGGTGAGAAAAAATTTGGATGGACTACCTATATCCCAAAATTTGAATACACTACAGACAATGCAGCCATGATTGCCATCGTTGGACATTTAAAATATTTGGAAGGTGATTTTTCCGATTTTAACGTAACCGCTACAGCTCGTTTAAAAATTTAATTTATGCAGTTGTTCTACAACCCAGAGCTTTTAGAAACTTCCTCCCAAATTTCTTTTGATAAAGAAGAAAGTCGGCATATCGTAAAAGTGCTTCGGAAATCCCAAGGAGATGTATTGCACATTACTAACGGACAAGGCTGGCTGTTTACTGCTGAAATAGAGCTTGCAGACCAAAAACACTGTCGTGCCAATATTACCTCTAAAACCTTTCAAGAAAAACGAAACTACAAGCTCCATTTGGCGGTAGCTCCCACAAAAATGAACGATCGCTATGAATGGTTTTTGGAAAAGGCCACCGAAATTGGCATCGATACCATTACCCCCATCATTTGTGAACACAGCGAAAGGAAAGTTATCAAAACAGAACGGTTTGAAAAGATTTTACAATCGGCCATGAAACAGTCCTTGAGCAATTATATGCCGCAACTGGAAGCTGCTATTCCTTTTAAAGATTTTGTCGAACAGGAATTCAGTGGACAAAAATTTATTGCGCATTGCGAGGAATTGGATAAAAAATCTCTAAAATCACAATTGATTCCAAATACGGAAGTCACCATTTTAATTGGCCCCGAAGGAGATTTTAGTGTGAAAGAAATTGAAATGGCTCTTAAGAATGATTTTATTCCTGTAACTTTGGGTAACACCCGACTTAGAACAGAAACAGCGGCCATCGTTGCCTGTCACTCGGTTGCCTTTACAAATGAATAATATGAAAAAGTACCTAGCCCTTGTAATTTGCCTATTTCCATTATGTTTTTCGGCTCAAAATTTGGCCGTTGCCAAATATAAGGGCGGTGGCGATTGGTATGGAAATCCTACCTCCTTACCCAATCTTATTGCTTTCTGTAATGCCAACATCAACACCCAAATGAACAGCACACCAGAAACGGTTGAGATAGGTAGCACCGATATTTTTCAATATCCGTTGATACATATGACTGGGCATGGCAATGTGTTTTTCAGCCCCGAAGATGCCGAGAACCTTCGGAACTATTTAATGTCAGGAGGATTTCTTCATATCGATGACAATTATGGTATTCGTCCATATATTACCAAGGAACTAAAAAAAGTATTTCCTGACCTAGAACTTGTTGAAATCCCAAAAACCCACGAAATCTTCAATATCGCTTACAAGTTCCCCGAAGGTCTTCCCAAAATTCATGAACACGATGGCAAACGCCCACAGGCTTTTGGCATTTTTTATGAAAACAGATTGGTATTACTATTTACCTATGAAAGTGATTTAGGTGATGGTTGGGAAGACACCGAAGTACATAATGACCCGCAAGATGTTAGGGAAAAAGCTCTTAAAATGGGCGCCAATATAGTAAAGTATGCCTTTGAGCATTAATATCACACCACAGTGACACAACTTACCCACTACACTTCCAATTTTACTAAAAAGCAATTTCCAATCACTATTGTCTGTGACAATATTTCTAATGCACCAAATATTGGAAGCTTGTTCCGAACCGCTGATGCCTTTGGAGTGGAACAACTCATTTTTTGTGGGAATGATATCCCTATGGGCCGTAAAATGACAAAAACAGCAAGAGCTACAGAAAAAGTAGTTTCGTTCAAAATTGAAGAAAATACATTGGAAGTTGTGTTAGGTCTAAAACAGAAGGGATTTCAAATTATTGCGCTTGAAATTACCTCTAATAGTATTCCTTTACACACCTTCAATTATAGTGACCAATCCCCTATAGCCTTGGTAATTGGAGATGAGAATTTTGGTGTGTCGGAAGAAATTCTAAAAAACTGCGACCACATATTGCACATTGAAATGTTTGGACAAAACAGCAGTATGAATGTTGTGCAAGCAACAAGTGTGGCACTCTATGAACTTACAAAGCAAATTATGTAATCCAATTTTCTATATTTACAGATATGGATTCAAAAGTAATTGCAAACGGAATTTTAAGGGCATTAGGCATTATCTTAGCCATTGTACTCATCCTATTCTTTTTATACAAAATTCAATCGGTAATCACTTATATCGTGATTGCAGGGGTAACGTCTTTAGTAGGAAGACCAATAGTCATCTTTTTAAGAAAGCGGCTTAAATTTGGTAATACTGCTGCCGTAATTGTTACCATGCTAATTTTGGTTGGCTTGTTGGTTGGGCTTATTGGGATGTTCATTCCTTTAATTGTAAAGCAGAGTCATAATTTAGCTTTGTTGGATATCAAAAAACTAGAAGATAATATTGAAAGTCTCTATATCCAAGTCATTGATTATTTTCACATTTATAATATCAATATGGAAGAATCCTTCAAGTATTCCAATTTGATTGAAAAGCTTGATTTCGCGGCCATTCCAAATTTTATCAATGCTATTATTGGTGGCTTTGGAAGTTTTGGAATTGGGCTTTTTTCTGTATTGTTTATTTCATTTTTCTTCCTAAAGGATAGTAAACTTTTGGAGAATAGTATACTCTCATTTATTCCAGATAGCAAGGAAACTCGTTTGAAAAAATCCTTTGATAAAATCAAGGATTTATTATCTCGCTATTTTATTGGATTGATCATACAGATTTCAATTCTATTTTTCATTTATACAATAGGACTGCTTATTGTAGGCGTTGAAAACGCTGTGGTTATTGCTTTCCTGTGTGCTTTAATTAATTTGATACCATACATCGGTCCGCTAATTGGCGCTGTTATCATGGTAACACTTTCTATGACTTCCAATCTTGGCGGAGGTTTGAGCACTGTCATTTTACCAACCACTTTTTATGTGCTCATCGTGGTTGCCGTTGGCCAGTTAATTGATAATTTTATAAGCCAACCATTTATTTTTTCAAAAAGTGTAAAATCTCATCCATTAGAAATTTTCCTAGTGATTATCATTGCTGGCATCCTTTTTGGAGTCGTTGGAATGGTTGTAGCCGTGCCGGCCTATACAGCCTTAAAAGTTATTTTAAAGGAATTTTTGTACGATATAAAATTGGTACAAAGACTCACAAAAGATCTCTAAATTGAATCCTGACATTTTAAATACCACGCACCAAGAATTTATACTTACACATTTAAATTCTGACACAGTTGCTTTGCTATTCAAAAACCATCCAGAGATTTCAGTTGACATCAAACTTTTGGTAGAACAGATTGAAGCTAAAAAACGCTGTCAACATAAACTTCCAACTTGGTTTAATGCACCTCTCATAGTTTATCCCAATAAACTCAATATTGAACAAACTTCCTCTGAAGCTACAGCAAAATACAAAGCTGGGCTTATTGAAGGGAAGTCCTTAATTGATTTAACAGGTGGCTTTGGAGTAGATTGTTATTATTTTTCCAAAAAGTTTCAAAATGTCACGCACTGCGAATTGAATTCTGAACTTTCGGAAATCGTTACGCATAACTATTCCCAATTAAATGTCAATATTAAAACATTGAACGTTGATGGTATTGAGCATTTAAAAAAACATCAAGATACTTACGATTGGATTTATATAGATCCTTCCAGACGCCATGACAGCAAAGGCAAAGTCTTTTTTTTAAACGACTGCCTGCCCAATGTGCCTTTACATTTGGATATGTTGTTTCAACGTTCCAAGAACATCATGATAAAGACCTCCCCTCTTTTGGATATTTCTGTAGGAATGGGAGAATTAAAGCATATCAAAACCATTCATATTGTCGCCCTTAATAATGAAGTTAAAGAGTTGTTATGGGTTTTGGAGGACAATTTTAAAGGAGATATCGAAATAAAAACGGTTAATCTTACACAGGCTATCGAAGAAAAGTTTGATTTCAACTTTAATGAAGAAAAAAATGCTAGCGCCGTATTTGGCGAACCACTTTCATATTTATACGAACCTAATGCAGCCATTTTAAAATCAGGTGCTTTTAAATCTGTTTCAGAAAAGTTAGGAGTTCCTAAACTCCATCAGCATACACACCTGTATACCTCAGAAACCTTAATTGAATTTCCTGGACGAAGTTTTGAAATTGTTAAAACACTCACTTTTAACAAACAACTTATGAAAAAGGAAGGAATCTCGAAAGCGAATATTACCACTAGAAATTTCCCCGAAACGGTTCAACAACTTAGAACTAAATTGAAAATAAAAGATGGTGGAGAACTCTATTTATTCTTCTCCACCAACTTAAACGATGAAAAAATCGTGATTTTTTGCAAGAAAACCTCTTAATTACACTCTAACTTTCCTATTTCAATAATCATCTGATTATTAGCTCAAATCAATAGTTAGTTTGTTCCAAAGGTTCTGACTATCTTCGCGCAAAATTTTTATTGATGCTAAAAGTAGTCTTATTCGATATGGACGGTGTTATTGTGGACACCGAACCATTGCACCACAAGGCCTACCACAAAATGTTTGATGACTATGGTATTGACGTTTCAGATGAATTGTATGAAACTTTTACTGGAAAATCTACAAGGAATGTGTGTAAGTTTCTTTGTTCGCATTTTGGACTGGATGAAGATCCTATAAATCTCGAAAGGAAGAAACGCAACCATTTTAATCATTTGTTCGATTATGATGAAAGTTTGCAGCTTTTAGACGGTGTGTTGGAACTAATTCAAGAATACCACGCCAATGGACTGACCTTAATTTTGGCGTCTTCTGCAACCATGAGCACCATTGATCGCGTCTTTAAAAGATTTGAGTTAGATCAATATTTTAAAGCCAAATTAAGCGGCGCCGATTTAAAAGCCTCCAAACCACATCCCGAAATATTTTTAAAGGCTGCAGAAGTTTCTGGACACGAAAAACACCAATGTATGGTGATTGAAGACTCTACCAACGGTATTGTAGCGGCCAATAGTGCCGCCATTTTTTGTGTTGCCTATAGAAGTGAAAATTCCAAAAATCAAGATTACACCCTAGCGAATTTGCTAATTGACGACTTTAAGGAAATTTCATTTGAAAAAATTCAAAATTTACAGATCGTCTAAACATATTGGCTTCAAGCTATTTAAAACTCTAGTGGTTTGAAATTTCAAAATATTGACGAAAAAATTCAAAAAATAGTTGTGAGATACGCAATGTTATCCTACATTTGCATCCGCAATTAAGAAAGGTTCTTTATTTAATATTGGAGAGGTGCCAGAGTGGTAATGGAGCAGATTGCTAATCTGTCAACGCGAAAGTGTTGCCAGGGTTCGAGTCCCTGTCTCTCCGCTTTCTTTTCGGGGTGTAGCGTAGCCCGGTTATCGCGCCTGCTTTGGGAGCAGGAGGTCGCAGGTTCGAATCCTGCCACCCCGACAAAAAGCTGAACAATAATTTTGTTCAGCTTTTTTTATGGAATTCTTTCAAGTTTCCAAATAGCCTTCCAAAACTTGTTTAGATTGCCTATGGACAACCAAAGCTTGCTCAAAAATTTCATTTATGGAATATGTATCTTGAGCTTTTGACTTCTCTTCAATTTTCAACAACAATTCACTCAAATTAGTCAATCCCATATAAGTTATCTGTGGTTTAAGAGAATGGACATTCGCACAAACCTTTTCCCAGTCTTCAGCAGCAATCCCTTCACCAATGGAATTGAACAGCACAGTTGCTGTATCTAGATAAAGTGCAATATACTTCTTCATCTTTAAAGTATCCCCCCCCGTAAACTTCTCTAAAAAAGATAAATCCATAGACATCATTCTCTTTAAATATTCGCCTTAATAATACTATTCACCTTTTCAAATGCTTCTTCATCTTTTATCACATAGTGCAACACACCTAAACCAATGGCTTTAGCCGCCGTGTAGTAGCTTTCCTGTCCAGAAAGCATTACTACTACAGGATGACTTTTCATTTTCTTTATTTCACTCAACATATCCAATCCATTTAGATGGACTGAATTACTGGAGCTTAAATAATGATCCAAAATAATAAGAGCTGGATTTTCATATAAAGCCTCTAAACAAGCCTCTCCAGACATAAAACTCTTTACCTTCAACGAGGGATTATGTTGCGTTAAATAGTCACTAAGCATCATAGAAAACAAAGGCTCGTCATCTACAATAAATACTTTGTTTTTATATTGATTCATGATTTTAATACTTTATGTTCTTTGTCAGTTACCTTATAGATTTTCTGAAGCAAATCTGCCACATCAAAAGGCTTGGGAACAAAATCATTCATTCCCGCTTCAAAACATCTTACCACTTCTTCCTTCAAGACATTTGCTGTCATAGCAATAATGGGAATATGGCCTACAGAATCCTTCAGTTGACGTATGGCTTTTGTACACTCAAAGCCATTCATAACAGGCATTTGAACATCCATTAAAACAACATCAAACAATTCAGTTTGCAATTTATCCAAAGCCACTTCTCCATTTTCGGCAATCCTTACTTCAACACCTTGGATATTGTCCTCTAATTCTTCTTTTGCCACAACGGCATTAAAGGCATTATCTTCAACCAACAATACTTTAAGCCCCTTCAATTGATCTTTCAAAATTTCTAATTCGTCTTTATGTGTCTTGCCATTTAAATTTGAAGGAATAATAAAGGGCTCATACGGAATCACAAAATGAAATGTACTCCCCTTACCTCTTTTACTCTCCGCCCAAATTTTCCCTCCATGCAGTTTAACTATCTTCTTAGATATACTCAAACCTAATCCGGTGCCACCAAACTTTCTACTGGTATCTGTTTGGGCCTGTTCAAACGATTTAAAAACATTCACAAGTTTATCTTCTTCGATTCCAATACCAGTATCTAAAACAGAAAAATGAACTTGAAGATTTCCTCCACTTTCCTCTATTTTAGATTCTACTTTTACAACAACTTGGCCAGCAGATGTAAACTTAATAGCATTCCCAACAAGATTTAAAAGCACCTGTCGCAATCTAACGGAATCCCCCTTTACCATTGGAATATGTTGATCAAAATCGACATTTAGGGACACTCCTTTCTCTTCCGCTTTAAACTTCATTATTTGGACTACTTTATGGACTTCTTCTGAAATTGAAAAGGGAATTTTCTCCAACTCGATTTTACCGGATTCAATCTTGGACAGATCCAATACATCATCAATAATTACCAAAAGGGAATTCAACGATTCTTTAATGGCATTTAAATAATCCAATTGTTCCTTTTTGGGGTTTCGTCTTAATAAAATATCCGTCATTCCCTTAATGGCATTCATTGGTGTCCTTATTTCATGACTCATATTTGCCAAAAATTGATGTTTTGCGCGCTCTGAGGATTTTGCCTTTTCCTTTTCAGCTTCTATAACACGATTTTTTTCCTTTAAGACACCTTGGGTCTTTTTGATAAAATTCAAACGGTTATACAGGCCCAAAGCAACCAATAACGCTAAAATTGCAGCCCCAATAATTAAATTTCTAAAGGTTTGCTCCTTGCCCAATTGCTTCTCAAATCTCAACTCTCTTTCCAAGGCCTCCTTTTCCACTACCAAACTATCCTTAAACCTCTCTTGATTAAAAGCATTTTCAAGCTCCAAACGTGTTGTTCCCTGGCTATTTCTAAATTTTGTAATGGAATCATTTGCGGCAACAACCTTTTCATAAGCCTCAAGCGACTTTTGATAATTACCAAGCTCCTTATAAGATTGGGCTAATATTTCATAATTCCGTTTATCATCAAGCAAGGTTACATGAGGATATGTCATTCCTTTTTTAATGGAAGAAACAGCCTTTTTAAATTCACCAAGTCCTACATAAGCCTTCCCTATTTCTTGATACATTAATGGTTGCACCCTACTAGCCAAATTATCTTTGTAAAAGGGCTCTAAATCCAACAACTGCAACAATGCTTCCCTGTGCCGAGCAAGCCCATTAAATACTTTAGATTTTACCAATAAGGCATAATTCATACATTGCTCACAAGTCTTATCTTCACTAGCTCTTGGAGCCATCAACACTACTGCAGAGTCTATGTATTTCAATGCCATTTCTGGCTCTTTCATTTCTGTTTTAACGGAAGCCATTGATAAGTAGATTCTGGCCAAGTTCCTACTTTCGTCTTTTTGCTTGGCTATTTCCAAGCCTTTTAAAGTGTATTTTTGTGCTTCCTCAAAATTTTCAATGTTTGAATGAATTTCTCCCATAGACACCCAAACATTCTCCAAATTATCAATTTCAAAATGCAATTCTTCAGAAAGTTTCAATGCTTCTTGGAACGCCTTTAAAGCTTCTGGATATTTTTCATTCAACACATAAAATTCCCCTAAACTCAAGTACATCGGAATCAATTTATCACGAGCCTCTGGCACATCCAATACCGTCTCAATCCGATTAAAAAGTGGTCTTGCTATTTCGGAATCTAAATTTCTCAATACCTCCGAAAAGAACCCCTGCAATTTATAGTTTCTTACAGTTTCCGATTTTAACGTTGCGGGAAGATTCTTGAACAAAATGGATTTAATAGAATCATTTTCTATAAATCGACTCATGGAACTATATAAATTCAATTGTTCCTCTGCCATCAAATTTTTTGAATTCAGATCCAACATGAGTTGGATGGCTCGTTCTTTCGAAAGATTTTTGCAATTAAAAGCCAATAAGCTTTCTAAAGCACCTCCTATAACCGCATAATCCTGCTCCTCCATGCCTATCTCCAAGGCTTTCATCAAATAATCACAATCCATAGACTGATTATTATTGATAAAACTATAAGATCCTTTTAGTAGATATACTTTTCCTCTATTAAAGGCTTTGCTTGATTTATTGCTTAAATCAAGAGCTGCATCGCTTCCAAAATTCAATTTATCCACAATACCGAATAAATCCTTAGGTGCGATTCCCTTATTTTTTTCAGGATCCACGAGGTAGCTATAAAGCTCGTCATAAGCCTCCAACCTCATTTCTGGAGTTTTGGAAGTATTATTAAAAACCTGAAAAATAGAATCTATAGGTGCTATTTGCCCTTGTACTGAATTGACAAAAAGAAAAACAAAAAAGAATAATGTAATCAAATGTTTCATCTTAGTAAGTTACTAATTTTAACAATTAAAAGGTCAACATGGCTGAGCTACTGCTGTTTAAGCTGTTCCAATTTTTCCCTGGTAAGTGGGTATTCCTTTAGTTCTAGAGCCTTTTGGTAACTTTCAGCAGCCTTTTCCTTATTGTTTGTTGCCACGTAGTAATCACCAAGGGAATCAAACACATTAAAACTATCCGAATGGATCTTTGCATTATATGAGAAGAACTGCCCCGCCCTATCATATAATTTACCATTCAACATGCCATATCCCAACCTATTTATCAAGCTTTCATCTGGCTTAACTTCATAGCCCATGTATCTTGAAACATTTTGATAATGCCCCGCAATTTGCGCCACCATATCAACATCCATATTTTCAAAATCCTTTTCATTAATTTCAATTCTATGGAATTCAAACAAAAACCGTAAACCATCATATTCCGTAATCAATGGTACCGATCCATGTGTATCATTTTCGTAAAATTGACTTTTGTATCTAAACCCTTCTATTAAATTATCCTTTAAATAGCTGTCTAAAGACAAAATAGATCGTATATGAAGCGTCTCCTCTGTTGTGTCTTTACTTACTGTTGAAATATCGTAACCTTCTACCAAAGTATTCGCGTAACCTAGGTAAAGAGATGTTCCTTTTAAATCATTTAAGTTTGGACGGTTTTGGATTTCCTTTAAGATTTCTTGATTGTTCCACCATATCGATGGGTCAATGGCAATATAATTTTGAAACATTTGAGGCCTTTGGAACATGGTGTAAATGGCCATCATTCCTCCAAGAGAATGTCCTACCAACATACTATAGGGAGCCGTAGGATACTTTGATTCTATATAAGGCTTCAATTCCTTTTCAATAAAGTCCAAAAACAAATCACCTCCACCTGTATTTTTTCTCATATCATCTGGGTTATACCCTGATCTTTCAACCATTTGTGTTGGTGATAAATCTCTAAATCTATTTGTATTGTGTATTCCCACAATAATCATTTCAGGCAAAACCGTATTACCATTTGCAGTACTCAATTGCTTTATCATACCTACAACGGAATAGAAATGTGTAGGACCATCCAACAGGTACAAAATAGGGTAAACCTTATTAGATTGATAGATACCAGAGTTCTTTTCTGGATTATATATCCAGACTTTTCTGTGCTCATTCAACACTTTAGAGAATATACTATCCTCAACGCCAAAGTCTACTGTCTTTTGCTGTTGTGCACTCACTAACAAAGTAAAACACAACACAATTGATGTCATTAAAGTTTTCATAATTTGGAAGTATTAATGGTTATTCTTTTTACTTAATGGAAAAATTTCCCATTTTTAAGGTTCTATAAATTTAGAAACCAACTCTTTTTAATGATGCTTTTGAATTATCGAGCGGCCTTAATTATTATCAAGTGGTAACTATTTTATGGTTTATGCATACCCCTATTGGGATAAATTCCAGTTTAAAATGAGTATTAAAACCTTACTAATAGATGACAACCCCTTCATTTTGGAGCTGTTAAAAGATCATTTAGCTGAAAACCATAAACATTTAAATGTGGTAGGTATAGCTACCAATGGCGAAGAAGGCATTGAAATGATACATTCTCTAAAACCCGAATTGTTATTCCTTGATGTAGAAATGCCAGACATGACAGGGTTTGAAATGCTTAACACTGTTACCAATATTGACTTTAAAACCATTTTCATTACTTCACATAGTCATTATGCCATAAAAGCTATACGGTTTAATGCATTGGACTATCTTTTAAAACCTTTTAATACCGAAGAACTAAAAAATGCCATCAATAGGTTTTCCAATCAAAAAAATAGAATCTTAAATCAAGAAAAGGTAAAAAATGCCTTATCAAACCAAAAGGTAAAACACATTAAAGACCAAACGCTATTATTGCCTAACCATTCGGGAACCTTACGTTTAAAATTAAAGTCTATTAAATACATTGAAGGCGATAGAAATTACAGTAAATTGATTTTGCAGAACGGAAACCAAGAATTGTCTTCGAAAAATTTGGGCTATTTTGAGGATATTTTAGGCGATTTTGGGTTCTTTAGATGTCACCGATCAATGATGATCAACCAACATTTCATAGAAAAAATGGAAAATCAAGCATTTTTTTTTCAAGACGGCACTTCAATTGAAATCTCTAGGAGAAAGCTTAAATCTGCAAAAGAATGGTTTCATCATTTTCGCGAAGACAGGCACTAAACTACTCACCCTTAAATCATTTAAAAAACAATAGCAGCCTAAAACTTTTTCAAAGCAGGCAACACCCAAATGAACCAAAGCAAGTACATGAAAGATGCTCAGAAAAAAAAATTCAAAAAAATCAAAAACAGAGTTGTTTTGTATGAAGTATGTACTTATATTTGCACCGCCTTTTTGAGGAACGCTCTTAAAGTTTTGGTCGCGTAGCTCAGTTGGATAGAGCATCTGCCTTCTAAGCAGACGGTCACAGGTTCGAATCCTGTCGCGATCACAAAAAGCCTTACTAGAAATAGTAAGGCTTTTTTGTTTTTATGTATATCGTTAAGATATATTCTTCGAGGGGAACAATACCTCTCTAGCCAATTTTAAGAACAATATTCCTATTCTGGGTATTCAATCCGTAAATGGTAAATATTGGCCAATTTGCTCTTTAAAACCTTCTTGATAGCTTCAATTTCCTTAAAGGTAATGTTGGCATTCAAAAACTGACCACTCTCCATCTGCTTCCCTATAATGGATTCTACAAACTTGTCGATTTTGGTTGAAGAAGGTTCCTTTAAACTTTTGGAGGCCGCCTCTACGCTATCGCACATCATTAAAATGGCAGTTTCCTTACTAAATGGCTTTGGTCCTGGATACCTAAATTCTTCCTTATTCAAATTCTCATCAATTTCACGCTCCTTTAAGTAAAAATAATACACTAGACTCATTCCATGGTGCGTTCTTATAAAATCAATCACGCGGTCTGGCAGGTTGTTCTTTTTGGCAATTTCAATACCATCTATCACGTGATCTATGATAATTCTAGCACTTTCCTTTGGAGACAATTCATCATGAGGATTGATACCTGTAGATTGGTTTTCGGTGAAATAGGTAGGATTCTTCATTTTACCAATATCGTGGTACAAGGCTCCTACCCTCACCAACATGGCATTCGCTCCAATTTCATTGGCCGAAGCTTCAGCCAAATTGGCCACGTTTAAGGAGTGGTGAAAAGTTCCTGGCGCTTTATTGGCCAATTCCTTCAACAGTTTAGAATTGGTATCTGAAAGCTCCAATAAAGACACATCTGACACCAACCCGAACAATTTCTCATATATGTAAATTAAAGGCTGAACGAACAAAGTGGCAAGTCCACACAAAATAAACAATCCAAATGTTCCCCATTTTAGGCTAGCCACACTTCCTTCATGAATCACGAAAAAGGCGAAATAGGCAATAATGTAAATAAGGGTAATCTGCCCTACGGAAATAAACAAATTGGCTCGTTTATAAAGTTCTGAAACCGTTAAAATGGTTACAATTCCCGCAATAATCTGAAGGAAAATATACTCATAACTATTAGGCACAATAAACCCAAGGAGCAATACCGTAAGCACATGAGAAAACAAGCCTAAACGCGCATCAAAAAAGGCTTTCAACACCAAAGGAAGAATACACAACGGAATTACATAAACATACCTCGAATCGTAATTTACCACCAAGGTGGTCAATAATATCACGAATACAATATTGAAAAAAATGAAGGTGACTTTGGTATTGTCCAAAAACACTTCCATTCTATATTTCCTAAGGAATAAAAGCAGCATCAATAAGGCCAAGGCCACCAATAATGTGTAAGCAAAAATTACCCAGTTGTAGTTGGACTCACTCCAAACTTGGGATTCGTATTCTGATTTTAAGGATTCTAGAATATCATATTTCTTGCCTTCAACCAATTCACCTTTCGAAATAATCAAAGTTTCCTTTTCAATACTTCCCCTTGTTGGTGACACACGATCCAACTCTTCCTTCAAAGCATTATCTGTAATGGCTTTGTTCAAAGAAATATTTGGTTTGACAATATCGAAAAACAAGGACACAAAATTGGAATCATATTCAGATAAGTCTTCTTCAGCAAGTGATTGTTCCAAAATATTTATGAAAGCATTGGTCTTGGTAAGATCTTTATAGGTGATCGAGGCCACTTGGGTTTGGTTGTCCAAAAGCACAACGTTTTTGTCTGGTCCATAATTATAGCTGTCATCTAAAACACCATTTTTATATATACGCTCTATAACATCCTTCCCTATTTTGTACAATGCATTACTTTTTTGCTTGACACTGTCGGGAAATGCTCCTTTAAACTGGCTTTTATAGGATTGTAAAACGGTGCTTTTTACACCTTCATTTACATTGAAATAAATGGTACTGTTCTCTTGAATGGTCCTTTTTTCCTCATTGATTTCTGCTTGGGATTTTTTTATGGCAAAATTGAAGGGTGCATATAAGTTTTCAGACTGCCAAGGTTTTCCTTGTTCGAAACTGTATTTGAATTTTCCACTTTTAGGAAAGAGATATACAATCAATAAAGTGGTAGCAATAAACAGCAGTACTTTATACAAAAGCGCATGGTTTCTGTACCATTTATTTATTAGTTCATTCATAGCGTAGTATTGACACAATTTCAAATGTAAGAAATAAAGCCAAACTATTAAATTTTAAGAAATTCTAATTCCCGTCCCCTCGCTTATTCATTTTACAGCTATGCATTTCACAATGAATTACTTAAAATTTACGATAACGTTATAATACCATTTCGTTCCTAACTCTGTAAAAAAATGATTAATTTTGCTCGAACTAATACAAATGCATAACAATGAGTAAAGACGTCGTAATTGTGTCTGCAGCAAGGACACCAATAGGTAGTTTTTTAGGAAGTTTATCAACTATACCAGCCCCTAAATTGGGAGCTATCGCCATAAAAGGAGCTTTAGATAAAATCAACTTGAAACCAGAACTGGTACAGGAAGTTTTAATGGGTCATGTGGTTCAAGCCGGAGCTGGTCAAGCACCTGCTAGACAAGCAGCTATTTATGCAGGAATTCCTGATACAGTTCCTTGTACAACCGTAAACAAAGTATGTGCGTCTGGAATGAAAGCTGTGATGCAGGCTGCCCAATCTATTGCTTTAGGTGATGCGGATATCGTAGTTGCCGGAGGTATGGAAAACATGAGTTTGATTCCGCATTATATGCATGCCCGCATGGGAACAAAATTTGGTCCTGCAAGTTTAATTGACGGGATGCAAAAAGATGGTTTGGTAGATGCTTACGACCAAAATGCCATGGGTGTTTGTGCCGATGCTTGTGCAACCGAATATAACTTCTCCCGTGAAGACCAAGATGCTTTTGCTATTCAGTCTTATGAAAGATCTGCTGCTGCTTGGGAAGCTGGAAGATTCGACAATGAAGTAGTTCCTGTTGAAGTGCCTCAACGTCGTGGTGATGCTCTAGTTGTGAACAAAGATGAAGAGTTTACAAACGTAAAAATTGACAAGATTCCTTCTTTACGCCCTGCCTTCACAAAAGAAGGAACTGTTACTGCAGCCAATGCTTCTACCATTAATGATGGTGCTGGAGCTGTAGTCTTGATGAGCAGAGAAAAGGCTGAAGAATTAGGATTGCCCCCATTGGCTACCATAAAAAGTTATGCCGATGCAGCTCATGAGCCAAAATGGTTTACAACTGCTCCTGCCAAGGCCCTTCCTAAGGCATTGGACAAAGCAGGCATTGCTATAGAGGATGTAGATTTCTTTGAATTTAACGAAGCCTTTTCTGTAGTAGGATTGGCTAACATGAAACTTCTAGGATTAAATGATGATAAAGTAAACGTAAACGGTGGAGCCGTTTCATTAGGACATCCACTTGGGTGTTCTGGTGTTAGAATTATCATCACCCTTATAAATGTTTTGGAACAAAACAATGCTAAAATTGGAGCGGCTGCCATTTGTAATGGTGGCGGAGGAGCTTCTGCAATTGTTATTGAACGTAACTAAAACAGATACATGCAATACGGAATTTGTAACTTAAGCATTGTTCCTTTACGATTAGAGCCTTCCGATAAGAGTGAACTCGTTTCACAGGTTTTGTATGGAGATTTCTTTAAGGTGTTGGAACAGCGCAAACATTGGAGCAAAATCCGTTTGCATTTTGATAATTACGAAGGTTGGATAGACAACAAGCAATATCTTGAAATTGATCAAGAGAACTATAATACCTTGAAAGGTGAATTGCCTAAACTTTCCTCCGATCTTGTTGAATTTGTACAAGATGTCAATGACAACTTAATCACCATACCGTTAGGTTCGTCATTAAATGGCTTATCTGTGTTGGAACATCAACACGATGGTAATTTGGTTCAAGGAATTCAACCTAGAGAACAGCTGCTTAAAACTGCATTCACCTATTTGAACGCTCCTTATTTGTGGGGAGGAAAAACACCTTTTGGAATAGACTGCTCTGGTTTTACACAAATGGTTTACAAACTTAATGGTTACAAACTTTTACGAGATGCTTCGCAGCAAGCCACACAAGGGGAAGCATTAAGTTTTATTGAAGAAAGTGAACCTGGAGATTTAGCCTTTTTTGACAATAACGAAGGACATATTGTTCATGTTGGCATCATCATGGCTAACAATTACATTATCCATGCGCATGGTAAGGTAAGAATTGATCGTTTGGACCATTCTGGAATTTACAATGTAGACAAAAGGATGCACACCCATAAATTAAGAGTCATCAAAAAAATAATCTAACAAAAAAAGCTACTTGAAATTAAGTAGCTTTTTTTTATGATATATCCTTCAAGTTTTAGTTTCCGCTTTGGATCGCTTCAACTTTTGCTTTCATCTTTTTATAGTTATCAGTATCTCCAATAGCACTATAAATATTCATTAACGTTTGAGCCGCTTGCAAATTGTTAGGTTTTAACTGTAATGTTTTTTCTAAATAAGGAACAGCATCTCTATACAATTGCATACGTTGCTCCTTCAATTCGTCATAACGTCTATTATCAGCCGAAGAGTTACCCAAACCATTCATTTCTTCAATGATGCTTTGCTCACCGGCTAACGTTACAACTGCAAGGTTATTGTAAGCATCAACATACCCAGGATCTAATTCAATAGCCTTTTTGTAATATGCTTTTGCAGCTTCTGTTTCACCTGCTTCTGCAGAAATAACACCTAAGTTATATTGTAACTCTGGATTATTTGGATCTTTAACAGTTGCTTCCTGCATTAAACCTTTGAATTTCTCTTTATTACCCATTTTCAAATGCAAATTGGCTTCAGTCAACAATAAGTTAAAATCATCTGGATTCTGCTTTCTAGCATCATCAATTGCTTCAATAGCTTTTTCAGTATCCCCTTTAGACACATAAATCAAAGCGATGTTTTTGATGATTTCGGCAGACTTTGGATCTGTCTTTCTTACTGAAGGCTTGATGTGAGTTCCTGCCTTTACACTAATATCACGTAAAGATGCTGAACCGAAAGTTTCAACCTCATTACTTGCTTTATTTATAGCTGTATACTCAGTTTCAACTCCTTCATAACCTAAATCTCTTAATTCTTCATAATACTCCAAAGAGGTATCATAATCTTTAGCAGTTACAGCAGTAGAAGCTGCATAATAAAGATATAAAGTGTCTTGTGGAGACATTCTGTAAGCTTGCTCGAATCCTTTTGAAGATTTCATATAATCTTTCGCCTCAAGTGCAGAATTTGCATCGGTTAAGAATCCATTTAACATCTGTTGCTTCATTTCATCAACATCGCTAGAATACTTTACTTTACCATCGGCACTTTCAATAGCTTTAACTTTATCCAAACTTTCAATTGCTTGTTCTATATCAGCTTCTGATCCAGTCCCATTAGCATACAAAGCCTGACCTTTAAGGAAATAAAATTTAGCCTGAGTTTTAGAATCTGTACCTGATATTAATGACTCTGCTGAATTGATTGCCGTTTTGGCATCTGCATAATTTCCAGATTTAATAGCCTTTTCAGCATCCTTAAGTTCATTCTTTTGTGCATAGGTGAAAGAACCTGCCAAAAGAGCCAAAGCAACTGCCAGTTGCTTTTTATTCACAATACTTCTCTGAATTGAGTATTTATGATTGTTCATTGAAAAATTCATTTTGAATTACTATTTATTAATATTAGTTATTTTTATTCTTGTGCATTGTCGATGGCTGCACCATCTTCATTTGCGGTTTCGATATCTTCTGCTGCTCCTTCAATCTCTTCTTGCTCGTCCTTCATTACCTTAGCAACAGCGGCGATAGAATCTTTTCCTTTCAAACTGATAAGTCTAACACCTTGTGTAGCTCTTCCCATTACACGTAAATCCTTAACCGCAATTCTAATGGCGATACCAGATTTATTAATGATCATCAAATCATCTTCATCAGTAACGGTTTTTATAGCCACAAGACTTCCTGTTTTTTCAGTAATGGAAATAGTTTTCACACCTTTACCTCCACGGTTGGTAATTCTGTACACTGGTTCTCCATCTTCCGGATCGTCAATATAGGTACGTTTTCCATAACCGTTTTCAGACACTACCAAAACAGATTCTTCCTGAGGATTCTCAATGGCAATCATACCTATTACTTCATCTGTATCCGTAGCTAAAGTAATACCTCGTACTCCAGAAGCACTACGTCCCATAGGTCGTGTTTTCGCTTCCTCAAATCGAATGGCCTTACCTGATTTCAATGCCAGCATTACTTGACTGTTACCAGTAGTAAGTCTTGCTTCTAATAGCTCATCGTCCTCCTTAATGGTAATAGCGTTGATACCATTGGTTCTTGGTCTAGAATACTGCTCCAATGACGTTTTCTTAACCTGACCTTGTTTGGTAGCCATGATTACATAGTGGCTATTGATGTATTCTTCATCCTTCAAATCTTGAGTACAGATGAACGCTTTCACCTTATCATCCTGCTCTATGTTGATCAAGTTTTGGATAGCTCTTCCCTTAGAAGTTTTACTTCCTTCTGGAATTTCATAAACACGCATCCAGAAACATTTTCCTTTTTGGGTGAAAAACAACATGTACTGGTGGTTGGTCCCTACAAACAAATGCTCCAAGAAATCTTCGTTTCTTGTTGTTGATGCTTTTTGCCCAACTCCTCCTCTATGTTGAAGCTTATATTCACTCAATGATGTACGTTTGATATAACCCGCATGCGAAATGGTAATTACCACTTGGGCATCAGGAATCATATCTTCAATACTTAAATCACCTCCAGCATACTCGATAATAGAACGTCTGTCGTCACCATACTTTTCCTTAACTACCAAAAGTTCTTCCTTGATGATTTCCATTCTTCGCTCTTTCTTAGCAAGAATATCCTTCAAGTCTTCAATAGTCTTCATCAATTCTTCATATTCAGTACGAAGTTTGTCTTGCTCCAGTCCTGTTAACTGACGCAATCTCATTTCAACAATTGCCTTCGCTTGAATTTCTGAAAGCTTGAAACGCTCGATCAACTTCTCTCTTGCTTCTTCTGCATTTGAAGAGGCTCTGATTAATGCAATAACTTCATCAATATTATCCGAAGCAATAATTAACCCTTCCAAAATGTGGGCACGCTCTTCAGCTTTGCGCAATTCGTAAGTTGTTCTTCTTACTACAACCTCATGTCTGTGCTCCACAAAATGATAAATCAAATCTTTTAGATTCAACAATTGTGGACGCCCATTCACCAGTGCAATATTATTAACACTGAACGACGATTGAAGCGCTGTATATTTGTAAAGTTTGTTTAAAACAATGTTTGGAATAGCATCTCGTTTAAGTACATAAACGATACGCATTCCGTTTCTATCGGATTCGTCACGAATGGTAGAAATTCCTTCCAGTTTCTTATCGTTAACCAAGTCGGCCGTCTTCTTGATCATTTCGGCCTTATTCACCAAATAAGGGATTTCTGTTACCACAATGCATTCGCGGCCTTGAACTTCCTCAATATTGGCAATACCTCTAATAACGATTCTTCCTCTACCTGTTTTGAATGCTTCCTTAACACCATCATACCCGTAAATAGTACCTCCTGTTGGAAAATCAGGCGCCTTAATATGGGTCATCAACTCCTCTATTTCAATATCGTTGTTATCAATATAAGCAACAGTTCCATCTACAACTTCAGAAATGTTGTGTGGAGGCATATTGGTAGCCATCCCTACTGCAATCCCTGAAGCACCATTCACCAACAATCCTGGAATTCTGGTAGGCAATACAGTTGGTTCTTGTAAAGTATCGTCAAAGTTAAGTTTGTGGTCTACGGTTTCCTTTTCAATGTCTGCCAACATATCTTCGGAAATCTTACGCATACGCGCCTCTGTATAACGCATTGCTGCAGGGCTATCTCCGTCAATGGAACCAAAGTTCCCCTGCCCGTCTACCAACATATAACGCAAGCTCCATTCCTGAGCCATACGTACCATTGTATCATAAACAGAACTGTCTCCGTGAGGGTGGTACTTACCTAAAACCTCTCCAACAATTCTGGCCGATTTTTTATAAGGTGAATTGGATCTTACACCAAGCTCATGCATCCCAAACAATACACGTCTGTGCACTGGCTTCAATCCGTCTCTAACATCTGGCAAAGCACGTGACACAATGACCGACATTGAATAGTCAATGTAGGCCGATTTCATTTCATCTTCAATGTTAATTGGAATGAGTTTTTCTCCTTCTACCATATATATTTAATTAGATTTTTTGTAGGTTTTCAAATCGTGCTAATATAAGTATTTTGTTAGTCCTTATCCGACTTTTAAGAGGGTTTTTTAACTTTTTTTATTAACAAATATAAGGCCTTCTTTCGTTAATAAGTAAAAGTCTAAAAGTTTTGAATTTTTAAACTTTTTTCCTCTATTAGCTTTTATGAAACATTTAAGGTACAGTTTTTGCCTTTATAACTATGTTTTTTATTATTTTTAATGCAGAAAGGATTTTTAATTATGGACGATAATTTTTCCCCAAGAGTCAAGGACGTCATTGCTTACAGTAAAGAGGAAGCACTACGACTTGGCCATGATTTTATAGGTACCGAACATTTAATGCTGGGCCTACTTCGTGATGGCAGTGGAAAAGCAATTGATATATTGAGTGCCCTTGATATAGATTTGAACCATTTAAGGCGCAAGGTTGAAATATTGAGCCCAGCAAATTCTAATGTGGCAACTGCCTCTAACGAAAAAAAGAACCTACATCTCACTAGGCAGGCAGAGCGTGCTTTAAAGACCACCTTTTTGGAGGCAAAACTGTTTCAAAGCACATCTATCAATACAGCGCATTTGCTGCTATGTATCTTAAGAAACGAAAACGACCCCACAACCAAGCTTTTGAACAAGCTAAAAGTGGATTATGATAACGTTAAAGAGCAATTTAAATTTATGATTACAAACGATGATGACTTTTTGGAATCTCCAAAAGCCGAGTCTTACTCAGACGACGATATGGCCGATGACGATGATTCTAAACAAAACCCTTTTGGTCAATCTTCATCTAAAACAACAAAAAAATCTAAGACCCCAGTTCTAGACAATTTTGGTAGAGATCTCACCGTATTGGCAGAAGAAGGCAAACTAGACCCTGTTGTTGGTAGAGAAAAAGAAATACAACGTGTGTCTCAAATATTGAGCAGACGTAAAAAGAACAACCCGCTTCTTATTGGAGAACCTGGAGTTGGTAAATCTGCTATTGCGGAAGGTTTGGCACTGCGTATCGTAAAACGAAAAGTATCTAGAATCCTTTTCAACAAGCGAGTAGTGACTTTAGACCTGGCAAGTTTGGTGGCAGGAACGAAATACCGTGGCCAGTTTGAAGAGCGCATGAAAGCCGTGATGAACGAGCTTGAGAAAAATGACGACATCATTCTTTTTATTGACGAGATTCATACCATTGTAGGTGCCGGAGGTGCTACAGGAAGTTTGGACGCTTCAAATATGTTCAAACCAGCTTTGGCACGTGGAGAAATTCAATGTATAGGCGCTACCACTTTGGACGAATACAGACAGTATATTGAAAAAGATGGTGCTTTAGAGCGTCGTTTCCAAAAGGTAATTGTAGAACCTACAAGTGTGGAAGAAACTATTGAAATCCTTAACAACGTTAAGGAAAAATATGAAGACCACCATAATGTAGATTACACTCCTGAAGCCATTGAGGCCTGTGTAAAATTGACTAATAGATACATGACCGATCGATTTTTACCGGACAAGGCTATAGATGCTTTGGATGAGGCTGGATCGAGAGTACATATTACCAATATTGAAGTTCCGAAGCAAATTTTGGAATTGGAGAAAAAGCTAGAAGAAGTTAGGGAAACCAAAAATACGGTTGTTAAAAAACAAAAGTATGAAGAGGCAGCCAAACTTCGAGATGACGAAAAACGCCTGGAGAAAGAATTGGCCGTGGCCCAAGAAAAATGGGAAGAAGAAACCAAACTTCACCGTGAAGTTGTTACTGAAGATAACGTTGCTGATGTGGTATCGATGATGACAGGTATTCCCGTTAACAGAATAGCACAAACAGAAAGCAACAAATTAGCCAAGTTACCTGAACACATCAAAGGTAAAGTTATTGGTCAAGATGAAGCTGTAGCTAAGGTTGTAAAGGCAATTCAACGCAACAGAGCTGGTCTTAAGGATCCTAACAAACCTATTGGGTCGTTTATCTTTTTAGGGCAAACTGGAGTTGGAAAAACCCAATTAGCCAAAGTATTGGCCCGAGAATTATTTGACAGCGAGGATGCTCTTATCAGAATTGATATGAGTGAGTATATGGAGAAATTTGCAATTTCCAGACTTGTCGGAGCACCTCCGGGATATGTAGGTTATGAAGAAGGCGGACAATTAACCGAGAAGGTTCGTCGTAAGCCTTACGCCGTAATCCTTTTGGATGAGATTGAAAAGGCGCATCCAGATGTATTCAACATGCTTTTACAGGTATTAGATGACGGGTATCTTACTGATAGTTTAGGAAGAAAAATAGATTTTAGAAATTCTATTATCATCATGACTTCCAACATTGGCGCTAGAAAACTTAAAGATTTTGGACAAGGTGTTGGTTTTGGAACTGCTGCAAGAGAAGCCCAAGCTCATGACAACTCAAAAAGCATTATTGAAAATGCCTTGAAAAAAGCATTCGCGCCAGAATTCTTAAATAGAATTGATGATGTCATTGTGTTCAATGCTTTAGAAAAATCAGATATCGATAAAATCATTGATATTGAACTTGCCAAGCTTGTTGAGCGCATCAAAGGTTTAGGTTACGAACTTAAATTGAGTGATAAAGCCAAAGATTATATCGCAGATAAAGGCTTCGATAAACAGTATGGAGCGCGACCTTTAAAACGTGCTATTCAAAAGTATATTGAAGATGCTTTGGCAGAAGAAATCATCAATGCCCAATTACAGGAAGGCGATACTATTTTTATGGACTTAGATTCAAAAACTGAAGAGTTAACCATAAAAATAGAAAAGGCTGAAAAGCATACAGAGTCTTAAATAGATATTTTATATTTATTAAAAGGGTCCTTGTAAAACAAGGACCCTTTTCTATTTTAACACAACCTCAAGGAAACCAATTCACTTCCCCTATTACATATAAAATACACAACCAACAATTCATACTTTCCCTCCCCCAATACCTAAAAATAACTTTAATTGTTAATAATTGATTAATTAGCATACAGGGAAACATATTTCTATTATTTTTGAATGAACACAAAAACTTTATCATGAAGAAAACATTGTCCCTTTTACTGATTGCTTCGGCATTTGCATGTAAGCAAGAAGCACCACCTAAAGATTACGTTACTTTTTCAGGACAAATAACAAAACCAAACAGTGATTCCCTTACTGTTAGAAACCGTACTTATTCAAAAACTATTAAGGTAGCTACAGATGGTAGCTTTAGCGACACTCTTAAAGTAGATCCTGGCGTATACAGCTTGTTTGATGGTGCTGAAAGCACTATGATGTACCTAAAAAATGGTTACGACATCAAACTTACATTGGACACCAACCAATTTGATGAAACTGTATCCTATTCTGGAGCAGGATCGGAAAACAGCAACTTTTTAGCTAAAAAATCCCTTAAGGAAGAAGAATTACTTGACCTTGATAAATTAAGCCAATTGGACAACATGGAAGCTTTGGACAATTCCATTGAATCCATTAAAAATGAATTGACTACATTTTACAATTCAGATGCCACTGTGGACTCCACAATCGTTGCTGATGCCATGAAAAATGTAGATCCTATGCTTAAATCTTATCATAGATATTTAGCGAGTTCCATTACTTTGAAACAAGACCTTCCACAAGGAAGCCCTTCTCCAGTTTTTGAAAATTTCGAAAATCACAAAGGAGGGACCACTTCCTTAAGTGATTTAAAAGGTAAATATGTTTACGTAGACGTATGGGCTACCTGGTGCGGACCTTGTAAGGCTGAGATTCCTCACCTAAAACGTATTGAAGAGGAATACCATGATAAAAACATCCAGTTTGTAAGTATTTCTGTTGATGACGGAAGAGGTTTCAAAGGTGAAAATCCTGAAGCCGCTGCAGCTGCTGCCAAAGAAGGTTGGAAAAACATGGTTTCAGAAAAAGAATTGGGAGGCATCCAATTATTGGCTGACAAAGGATGGAAATCGGATTTTGTTCAAAACTACAAAATCAACGGGATTCCTAGATTTATCCTAATTGATCCACAAGGAAATATTGTGACTCCAGATGCTCCTAGACCTTCAAGCGCAGGTTTGGTAAAACTATTGGAAGAATTAGACATTTAATTAATTGTCCTTGATATAAAAAAGGCCAGCTTAATTAAGTGGGCCTTTTCCATTTTATTCTATTCATTATTCTTTTCCTGCTCTTCCATTCCTGGCTGTTTAAACAGATCTAAATAAGCTTCCCCTATAGCCTCTATAACAACACTCGCATTAAGGGCTTGATATCCTAAATCCATTACTGCAATATCAGCCGCTTTGCCATGTAAATACACTCCAAACAATGCTGCCATCAATGGTTCATAGCCTTGCGAAAGCATACCAGTAATTACTCCTGTAAGAACATCACCAGTCCCCGCAGTTGCCAATCCAGGGTTTCCTGTTGAATTTACATAAATTCTATCTCTAAACACGGTCATGGTATTGGCTCCTTTTACTATCACAATAAGATTGTACTTAGATGTAAACGTCTTAATTTTTTCGAGTTTGTCAAAATCATCCTTCCACTCTCCTATCAAACGCTTCAACTCTTTTGGGTGTGGCGTTAAAATGGTTTGCGGCTGCAACAATTCCAATAACTTTTTATTGGCGGCTAACATGTTAATGCCATCGGCATCAACTACCAAAGGCCCACTATACCTTTTTAAAAATCCTTCAAAAGCTGAAACGGTCTTTTTATCTATCCCCATCCCTACGCCAATCCCTATCGCAGAAGGTTTCAATTCAAAAGAGATGTCAGTAAGCAATTCATCTTCGTTATCTGTCATTACCATTGCTTCCGGAAATGAAGACTGCAGCGGGACATAGCCACATTTGGGCACATAGGCTGTAATCAATCCTGCTCCAGCGGTCAAAGCTGCTCTAGAGGCCAAAGTAACAGCTCCAATTTTGCCATAACTTCCCCCAATAATCATGGCGTGACCAAAATCGCCTTTATGACAAAATTTATCTCGAGGTTTATAGACGGACAGCATTTCGAATTTCCCTATCAGTTCAGCTTCTGTTTTAACCTGTTGTAAATAGGAAGGATCAATACCAATATCCAATATTTCCCATTCTGTAGTAAACTTACCTGTTTCCGGTAAAAAGAACACCAATTTAGAGGTTTGGAAACTCAATGTGTAATTGGCCCAAACCACGCCATTTTCATCTTCAGGCACTCGATCCGTAAACAAACCCGAAGGAATATCCACTGATAATGTAAACGCCTTTGAGGCCCTAAAATGCTGGAAAAGTTTTTTGACCCAATCATGAGCAGGCCGATTCAATCCAATTCCAAAAACGGCATCCACAATAATAGCATCTGGAGTAATATTTGGGAATTCATCTTCTTCATTCAACAATACTGGCCAGTTTTTGGAAGCTTGTTTAATTCGATCATAATTGATCAAAAAATCTTTGGAACGTTTATCGCTATAATTCACAATATAGGTATTCACATTATAGCCATAATTGATCAAGTGGCGAGACAACACCAAACCATCCCCTCCATTGTTTCCTATCCCGCAGAACACATGAATAGGAATTGGCTGTCCCTGCAATCTTGTATGGATCCAATTAAAAATTTTGGTAGCGGCCCGTTCCATCAATTCGGTGGAACTAATGTTTTGGCGTTCGGCCGTAAGTCTATCTCCTTCATAGACTTGCTCTTTTGAGAGTATTTTCATAAGTGGGATACTATTTTTATATGTAAGACCTTGCTTAGCATTACATAATTCATTTTTCAACAGTTCAATTTCTCAATGCATTTTATGTTTAAATAAAAACTCAGAGCTTTTATTGTTAATTCCCTAAAAAGATTGAAATAGTTTTTTAATTAAAGTAAAAATAATACATTTGATAGGCATATGAATACGAAGTTAACATTAAATAGTAACACCTTTGACTCCCATGTTTTTACGGGAGCTGCTACTATTCATTTCATTTTTGGCATTACAACCCGTTTGGGTTGTTAACTATATTCTCTCCGTACACAATGTGCTGTCAAAGCACCAAAAGTCTAAAAACCTTTACTACAATCAAAATTGATTAAAAATGAACGTATTAAAATTTGGAGGAACGTCTGTAGGCTCTGCAGAAAACATAAACAAAGTCGTTAACATTCTAGAAAACTATGCCGAAAAATCCCCCTTGGTTTGTGTGGTTTCGGCCGTTGGAGGCGTTACTGACAAGCTTATCATTCTTGGTAAACTAGCACAAAACAAAGATGAAAGTTTCCAATCGGAATATGAAGAACTTAAAACCCTCCACTTGGAACTCCTTTCGGAATTAATCCCTAATGCAGGTCCTAAAGTGGTGAGTCAGCTTGAAGAAATTCTGAATGCTTTAAAAAGTCTTTTGGATGGTATTTTCCTTATCAACGAATTGTCACCAAAAACATCCGATAAATTAGTGAGTTTTGGAGAACTTCTCTCTTCCTTTATCATTACTGAAACTTTAAAAAGTAAAGGACTGGATGCGGTTAGAAAAAACAGCCAAGATTTTATCATCACCAATACTAACTATACAAAGGCAGATGTGATCTACGAACTGACATTGCCAAAAATCCAAGAATACTTTAAAACAGCTGAACAACAGGTAACCGTTTTACCTGGATTTGTAGCCACTTCCGAGCTTGGCGAAGCGACTACCTTGGGTCGTGGTGGATCAGACTTTACGGCGGCGATTGTCGCTACTGCTATTGAGGCTGAACAATTGGAAATTTGGACAGACGTAAGCGGTATGTATACCGCCAATCCAAAATTGGTAAAACAAGCCCAACCAATTGAAAAGCTCTCCTATCAGGAAGCCATGGAACTCTCGCATTTTGGAGCCAAAGTACTGTACCCGCCTACTATTCAGCCCGTATTGATCCAAAACATTCCTATTGTTATTAAAAACACTTTGGAGCCTGAAGCTCCAGGAACCTATATTACCAACGACGAACAATCCAATGGATTGACAGTAAGAGGTATCACCAATATTGACAATATTGCCCTTTTAACTTTGGAAGGCAACAGTATGGTGGGCATCCCAGGATTTTCAAAACGCCTATTTGAAACTCTTGCGATAAACAAAATAAATGTGATTCTTATTACTCAAGCGTCTTCGGAGCACACTATTTGTTTTGCTGTAGACGAGGCCGATGGGGACCATGCCAAGGAAGTTATCGACTTTAATTTTGGGTATGAAATAGCCCTTCGAAAAATCAATCCGATCCTTATTGAAAAGGATTTAGCTATTGTTGCCCTTGTAGGTGATAATATGAAAAGTCACCAAGGTATCAGTGGAAAAATGTTCAGTACGCTTGGTAAGAACAACATCAACATTAGGGCTATTGCGCAAGGCGCTTCCGAAAGGAACATCTCAACCGTTATTGCCCAACAGGACGTTAAAAAAGCGCTCAACACTTTACACGAAACCTTCTTTGAAGTAAAAACCAAACAGCTTAATGTTTTTATCAGTGGTGTTGGGAATGTAGGGGAACGATTGGTTGAACAAATTAATCAGCAAAAAAAATATCTAAGGGATACCCTAAAAATCAATTTAAGGGTGGTTGGATTGTCTAATTCCAGAACCATGCTTTTTGATGAAGATGGTATTCCGCTTAAAAATTGGAAAGAACTTCTGTCAAAAGGAGAAAAAGCCTCGATGGAAGGGTTCTTCAATCGTATTAAGTTGCTCAACCTTCGCAATAGCGTGTTTGTGGACGTCACGGCTAATGAAGACGTTGCAAAACTCTATGGGAAATATCTAAAAGAAAGTATTGCCGTGGTGGCCTGTAATAAAATTGCCTGCTCAAGTTCTTATGAAAACTATTCAGAACTTAAAAATTTATCAAGAAAGTATAACGCTCCTTTATTGTTTGAAACCAATGTAGGCGCAGGATTACCGGTTATTGACACTTTAAACAACCTCATCGCTTCTGGTGACAAAATCAAGAGCATTCAAGCGGTACTTTCAGGAAGTTTGAACTTTGTGTTTAACAACTTCAATGACACCACAAAATTTCATGACGTGGTAAAACAGGCTCAAGCCGAAGGGTATACAGAACCTGATCCGCGTATTGATTTAAGCGGTGTGGACGTTGCCAGAAAAATATTGATTTTAGCTAGGGAAAGTGGTTCAAAAATGGAACTTGAGGATATCACCAATCATTCCTTTTTAACCAAAGCTAATTTGGAAAGTAAGTCGGTGGATGATTTTTACAAAACCTTGATTGATGATGAAGCGCATTTCCAAAAATTATACAGCGATGCGAAGGCTAAAAATTGTCAATTGAAATATGTAGCAGAATTCAACGAAGGAAAGGCCTCTGTAGGTTTGCGCGAAATTCCCCAGGGACATCCATTTTATAATCTTGAAGGAAAGGATAACATCGTGATGTTTTACACCCACCGTTACATAGAACAGCCCATGATTATCAAAGGAGCTGGTGCTGGTGCTGATGTAACCGCTTCTGGTTTGTTTGCCGATATTATACGGACTGGAAATGACTAAGTCCAGTGTACATAAAGATGTAGCACAAACTGAAGCGACGCTTAAGGTCTTTAATGACTGTGCCTCCATGTATGATCAAAAGTATGTGGATATTTCAGCCTATGAACCTTCGGTCCTTCAGTTTTGTGAACTTCTTGACAACCATGACCAGCAATCCAAAATTTTGGAATTAGGTTGCGGGCCAGGCAATGTGACGCGTTTTGTTAAGGAGCGATTTCCAAACTTTAAGATTTCAGGAAGAGACCTCTCGCCTAACATGATTAACATTGCTTCTAAAAATGTGCCTTCGGCCAACTTTGAGGTGATGGATTGCCGAGACCTTGAAAGCATTCAAGAGGTCTATGATGGCGTGATGTATGCTTTTTTGTTCCCTTATCTTTCAAAAAGTGATGTGGAGCAACTTATTTCTGAAAGTTCCAGAATTCTGTCCAAAAATGGATATCTGTACATCAGTACAATTGCAGGAGATTATGAGTCATCCCAATGGACTGGATCCAAAAATTATCCAAAACTGCGTTTGTTCATTCATTATTATCGGGAAGAGGATTTAAGAACCATCTTAACCAAACATCATTTTCAAATTGTACATACAGAACAGTTGGTCAATCCAACGAATGGAGACAACGAATTGATTATTATAGCCAAAAAAAATTGAACCAATATTGAAAAACGAAATAAAAATATTTTCGCCTGCAACGGTGGCCAATGTAGCCTGTGGCTTTGATGTCATGGGTTTTTGCTTGGACGCGGTTGGAGATGAAATGATTGTAAAAAAATCAGCCCAAAAAGGGATTCGGATTACTAAAATTGAAGGTTACGACTTACCTCTTGAGGCTGAAAAGAATGTTGCAGGGGTTGCCGCTCTGGCCCTTTTGGAAGATGCCAAACCAGATTTTGGTTTCGATATGGAAATCTACAAAAACATCAAACCCGGAAGTGGTATTGGTAGTAGTTCCGCCAGCGCTTCGGGTAGTGTATATGCTATCAATGAACTTCTGGGAAAACCTTACAACAAAACGCAACTCTCCTACTTCGCAATGAAAGGCGAAGCTTTGGCAAGTGGTTGTGAACATGCCGATAATATTGCGCCTGGCATTTTTGGAGGATTCACTCTAGTAAAAAGCGTGGACCCATTGGAAATTTTGGAAATTCCAACTCCCGATGAATTATACGCTACTATAGTTCACCCACAAATAGAAATCAAAACCTCCGAGGCCAGAGCCATTTTGCCAAAGGAAATTCCATTGCAAAAGGCCATTACACAATGGGCTAACCTTGGAAGCTTGGTTCATGGACTTCACACCAACGATTATGAATTGATCAGCAAGTCACTTCACGATGTAGTTATTGAACCTTACAGAAGTACTTTGATACCTTATTTCAAAGAAGTAAAAGTACTTGCGCAAAAACATAGTGCCCTTGGTTCTGGAATCTCAGGTTCTGGACCTTCCATTTTTATTTTGTCAAAGGGTGAAGATATTGCTAATCAAGTGGCACATGCCGCAGAAGACTTATATTCCAAAACCAACTTGGATTTTAATATACATGTTTCAAAAATTAACATCCAAGGAATAAAAACGTTGCTATGAAATACTATTCCCTCAACCGAAAAGCCCCAGAAACCACCTTCAAGGACGCCGTTATCAAAGGATTGGCACCAGACAAAGGCTTGTATTTTCCTGAATCTATAACACCATTGCCAAAATCATTTTTTGAGCAGATGGATCAAATGGATAATGTAGACATTGCTTTTGAAGCCATCAAACAATTTGTAGTCCCCGAAATTCCTGAAGACACTTTAAAAGAGATTATCTCAGAAACATTGTCTTTTGATTTTCCCGTTGTAAAGATCAATAATCAAATTTCCTCCTTGGAATTGTTCCATGGCCCAACCATGGCTTTTAAAGATGTTGGTGCTCGATTTATGGCGAGATGCCTAGGCTATTTCAATGACAGCAATCCAAATGAAGTCACGGTTTTGGTCGCTACTTCTGGCGATACTGGTGGAGCCGTTGCCAATGGATTTTTAGGAGTTAACGGTGTGAACGTGGTTATTTTGTATCCTAGTGGCAAAGTAAGTGATATTCAGGAAAAGCAACTTACCACTTTGAAAAAGAACATCAAAGCTTTAGAAGTAGATGGCACTTTCGACGATTGTCAAGCGATGGTGAAACAAGCTTTTTTGGATGAATCCATAACAAGTCATATGCAGTTAACCTCTGCCAATTCCATTAATGTGGCGAGATGGCTTCCGCAGATGTTCTATTACTTTTTCGCTTACAAAGCATTATACAAAACTCACAAGGACCTTGTATTTTCAGTACCTAGTGGAAATTTTGGAAACATCTGCGCTGGTATGATGGCCAAACAATTAGGCCTTCCTATTCAACATTTTGTAGCTGCCAACAATGCCAATAAAGTAGTCACAGATTATCTGCGTGAGGGGATTTATGATCCTAAACCCTCCGTACAAACCATAAGCAATGCCATGGATGTGGGAGACCCTAGTAATTTTATTAGAATTCAGGAAATCTATCAGAACAATTACAAGAACCTAAAAGAAGATTTATCCGGATATAGTTTTACCGATAGGGAAACCAAAGAAGCTCTCAAGGAACTTTACAACGATTACAGCTATGTAGCCGATCCGCATGGTGCTGTTGGGTATTTGGCCTGCAAGTCCTATTTAAAGGAAAACCCAAATGCTCATTGTGTGTTTTTGGAAACAGCGCATCCTACCAAATTTTTAGATATTGTGGAAGAAGTTATCAGAGAAAACATCGAACTTCCTCCACAAATCCTTAAGGTAATGAGTAAGAAAAAAAGAGCGACTTCCATTGCTTCGTATGAAGAATTGAAATCATTTTTGTTGGACTCTTAGATTAACTATCCTCTAAAGATTCCATAAAGCTGATGATATCTTTCATTTCGCTTTCGGTTAACCCTAGAGCATCGGGAGGCAAGGTTTGGTATTCCAAGTCTAGACCTAACCCGGCTCCTCCTCCATCATTATAAAACTCCATAAGCTGCTCCAAATTTACAAACACACCGTTGTGCATGTAAGGAGCAGTTTTGGAACTATTCCTAACGGTAGGCGTTTTGAAAAAATACTTCTTTTCTATAGTGTTGAATACATTGTAACGTCCCAAATCACTGTCTACAAGTGTTTCCTGAAGCGTGTCCTTTGGTACTCCCAACAGTTCAAACTCGGTGTCTTTAAAGTTTGGAGGCACCGTTCCGTTGAATACCGGTGCAAAATGACAGGTGGCACATTTGGCCTTTCCCATAAACAAATTGAAGCCATTTACTTCATGCGAAGACAAAGTGTTTTCCAAACCGTTAATATTGTTGTCGAATTTTGAATTGAATTTGTTCAGACTTCTAATATAAACCGCAATGGCATTTCTTATAGAATGATCTGAAACTTCGGAACCATACAATTTTGAAAACTGTACTGCGTATACAGAATCACTACTAACCACTTCTTTCAAATCGTCTAGGTTAGTGTGAAATTCATGTTGGTTATTCACCACATCTACAATTTGCCCTTCAAGGTTCCCTGTTCTACCATCATAAAAGAAACTTCTTTGCAAAGCCGCATAGGTTAATGTTGGTGTATTTCTCAATTGCTTTGGAAATGTTTTCAGGCCATCTGTAAATGCTTTATTTTTATCGTGACAGGTAGCACAACTCATAGAATTGTCGCTCGACAATCTCTTATCATTAAACAAACGTTGCCCCAAACTGATTTTTGAAGACAGCAAACTATCCACTTCTACATAACCGGAAAAATAATCCATATTGAAGGTACTGGAAGAGAACAAGGATGTCATGTCATTGTTAAAGGCCAATTCCAAAGGAAACTCAACTTCCCAATCGGTTTTGGTGCGTTGCAACAATTCCAATTGTTTATGGGTATGATTTTTAATGAAATTGAATCTGTCAAAACTTTCAAAATCAGAATTCAAATTCACAATAGCCTTATCAAATGCTTCTTGAAACTCATTATACAATCCTTCCGAAGCAAATTCATCTTTATAAACATTCAGTAACTCTTTTAAACTTCCATAGGCAATGATGCTTTCCTTCATGGAAGCCTCCAAAACTGGCGAATCAAAGCCTGTAATTCCCGTAAGGGCAATACGCGCCACTTCATCTCGAATGAGCCATAAAATATGGTATGGCTTCAATTTTAAGCGTGTGTTCTGTTTGATGAGCTCCAATCGGTTTCTAGTTTGTTGTACCACCTTTTTAAATTCGACTTTATCAAAAGGTTCTTCAAACAAGAGTTCTTCCATAACCTGAAATCCAAACGGATTGTTGATTTTGATATCGGTAGCATCTTCTTCTTCTACACTTAAAATATTTGGGGCGTTCAAACTTTTATAGTTGCCCTTGTCTACATAAGACAATACGGGTTCCGCCATTTTAAATTGCTCTCGCGCATTTAAATACCCCTTTAACATCAAGTCTCTGTTAGTCCTAGCCAAGGTTGAATCCAAAAACTCGATACAGCGTCCTAAAGTATTCACATAACTGCGCTCCAAGGTAACAATAGGCTCAACAGCTTCTTGGGTTTCAGTCTTTTTGCAAGACCCCAATACAATGCACAAAAGACACACTAAACCATAGTGTGCCTTCTTTATGTGTTTCAAATAAAAATTTGTCATTCTATCTGTCCAAACCTTCAATAATGTATAACATACTTCCTTCATTTGAAGTACTTGAAGCATTAGCCGTGGAATCTGTAAAACCATCGTTTTCCCATCCGTGGTTTTGAGTAATCACCAAGAAAGTGTCATCCTTTCGAACAGTTTCAGAAATGTCGATCATTCCAGTGATTTCCCAAGCAGAACTTGCTGAACCATAACCTAAACCTTCTGCAGTTTCTTGGTCACATTCCAATACCACTTTTAAAGCTCCTGTATTCAAGTTATATTGGTACAATCTAGCGTAGTGAGTCTTATCAGCTGTATCGTAGTATCCATTTGGATCTTCTTGGATATACGCATAGTTTTCAGTTACTACGATGTTATCTGGACTGTGGAATGATTTTGCTTTCCCGCTTAATTTATCCCCATCCAATACACAAGTAATCGTACCAGCTCCTGTTGGGTCGTTAGGGTTCATGGTTACTTTGTACACACGACCGTAGAAAGTTCCTTTACCTTCCAAGTCTGGCTTGCTACGTCCCGTTACACAAAAATAGATTTCTCTGTTGTTGTCTGCAGAACCTCTTCTCCAATCGATATCCTCCAATCTAGAGAATCCCATTACTCCTTTGTTTTTGGCCTCGGCATCCAACAAATCCAATTGGGTTTCCTCCAATTCAACAAACTCCATAGCATACGATTGTCCTTCAACCATATCCATTTCAAAATTTACGTTAGAATCAGTAACTTTAAGTCCGTATAAAGAACCACCTTCCAAGTCTCCTTGGTTTCCAACATACATTCCTAACTGTCCTGAAGGTACCGTATTATCGGAATGGTCATCTCCAATAAATACTACCGTTTTCCCTGGGTAGGCATCTTTACCAATAGCTACTGCATTTTCAGTAGACCACTGCCCCATTGCTGTAAGCATTTGAGCTGTAGAAGCCCCTCCAGTACTTTTGAAAGGATCCGTTAAGAATACACCATTGGAAGATCCACCCCATTCACCACCTGATAAATATAAAGGTCCAAAACCGTGTTCTTCGGGAGTAATCAACGATCCTGAACATTGTGCAGTAGATGCCGTAGCTTGAGCATTCAAAATGTGCTCACCTCCTACAGGCTTAAAAGTTTCATCCAAAGTAATTCTTGCAATGGAATAGTCGGCTTCTATATTGTTTATTAAAGTGAATGTATCATCAGCGTTTTTGATTAGCCCAGCGCCGTCTGCCATAGAGCCGTACACAAAATTTGGAGTGTTTGCCAATTGATCTTCCGATGTCAACAAGTTATAAATGTTCACATCTGAAAACTCTGGGGTCAATTTCAATAATACTGGAGATTGAGAGTGCGATTGCAAAACCACCTCATTTTTTGGTTCATTATTGGAACCGTCATCATCATTACATGACATAAAGTACAAAAGCCCTAGGCCAACACAAGCAAATTTGTAATAGTTGTTCATTTTCATGTTTTTTTAAAAGTTTTCACAAATGAACAACGGCAAGGTAAGAATAACCTTAAGTCAGATTTAAGATAAATTCACTAAAGTGTTAATAGTGTTATGCTTATGTTAATAATTGGAATTAAAACAAATAAGCTCTTTTCTCTTGAAAATAAAGGCAGTTTACCACCTTTTAAAACAACTATTTCCAAAGCCACCACTCTGCTTTCACCCCAAAGTAATAGCCCCAGCGTTTGGGCCCCGTGAACAACAAATAAGGAGAATGCAGGTTTTCTTTGGCAAAATCGTTATAACGAGCAAAGGATGCCACAAACCGAAAATGCGGCCTTGCCCAAATATCCCGGGCTCCGGTAGGAACAAATACCGGCGCAATACTAAATTTGGTCATGCTTGCATTGGGATTGGTACCATCTTTACGTTGGGCATAGTGCAGTTCTGCCAAAATATGAAAGTAATCGGTGATGTAGAATTCATTCCTGGTCCCAATAGCTAAATCCAATTTTCTATTGAAAACCTCCTTACCAAAATAGGTTTCAGCAATGTGATTGCTATCTGCACCACCCTTACTTTTGGTAAAAATCACATAACCATTCAGACTATAGAAATTGGAAATATTCAACATAGCCTGATTGACCACCGACCATGAATAGGCGCCTCTAAAATTTAAATCTTCCGCATTAGGTGCTCCAAAAGTATACCAAGTTTTAGATATCCCACCATCACCTCCATTGGCTATCCCTGAGCCATACCTGACCGCTAAATCGTTAAAAGAGCCATCTAGAAGTTTTCTAAAACGCCTATGGTACCTTGCTCCAAACACTAAACCATAGTCTGATGGAAAATTCACAGCTTCCCCAACATCTCCTGGTTCGGTCAAATCATTGTCCTCATCACCGCCTCCCATATAATGCACCTCTCCAAGCGCCGTAATCCTATTGTCTTGATTCAATTCAAAATCATGCTCGCCTATTACTACAGTGCGCTGCCTAAGGGCGGCACTAAGAGTTCCCGTTTCAATGTTCAAATAGAAATATGGTGGTAATGTAGAGGTGGTATCCACCGAAGCCACAAACACGGCTGCCATTCTCGACTTTTTATATTCTACACCAAACCCTTGTCCAGAATGATCATTGAAATAATAGTGGTCGGCTATATGAACATCCGGACCTCTATATAATCGGGAACCGATCCATATATTTAAATCCTTTCCCTTAATATTCCTAGCTTCCGCATAAATCTCGGGTAAGGCGAAATTAAGGCCTCCCAAACTTGTGGTAGAACTATTTCCTATAGAAGTAAGGCTGGTAGCATAAACCGATAAGCGCATTTGCACGTGGATGGTAGTACTATCACCTTTCTTGGGTTTGAACACAAAATTGGGAACCAACTCCAAATAATCCTGCTCCTCCAACCTTCCGCCAATACTTCCCATATTGCTCAGGTTTAAACGTCTTCCTATAGATTCGCCATTCTCAAAAGACCAGTCCACTCCTACACGTCCATAGGATCCCAAATAAAAACTTTTGTTGGTGGTATATTCATAACTAATTTGGGCATTTAGCCAATAACAGCTTAAAAATGCCCAAACACAAACCCCTAACTTCCAAAATGTCTTTTTTCCTTTAAATCGTATTCTTGTTTCATACATATTACTGTTGGTTCTTCAATTTAATGCTTCAATGCGTATCATTGTTGCATTATAAATATACATAACATTCATATATCATTCAAATACAACTAATTACAAATCGATTTCACAACTTTATTTAGACTTCTATTTTTACAACCCCTTTTTAAAAGCTTTCTGCATAACTTTACATGACCTAAACTTTTGAATACACCTCTATGAAGTCCAAAATAACCATCAAAAACAAACATGAAGGTCAATATTTGGCGGTTGCCGGCAGCAATTATCATATTGTAATTTCTGGTGAAGACACCAACGGCGATTATGCGGTTATTGAAATGTTGGTACCTCCAGGAGGTGGCCCACCTCCTCATGACCATCCGCACGCGCAGGAGCTATTTCATTTAACCGAAGGTGAATTGGAATTTAAAAGTGAAGAAGGTCATATTACCGTAAAAGCTGGGGAGTTTGTCACCATTCCATTCAATGGACCTATTCATTGCTTTAAAAACACCTCCAACAAAAATGCCCGACTCACCTGTACCATTATGCCTGCTGGTTTGGAAAATTTGTTTGTAGATATTGGAACACCCGTAAAAGAAGGAGAGTTTTTGCCCCTTACCGAAGCTACACCAGAATATTTGGAGTTTATTAAGGAAATTGATAGAAAATACGAACAGAAAACCTATCCGTGGGAATATCTGGATTGATATTATTGTAAAAAAAGAAAAGGATGGCTGCCCAGACAAATGTCCAGTTGTCAATAATGGAATTGTGAAACACTAAAGCCTACACTACTAATGGCAAAGAGCAAGTGTAGGCCCCATATTGATATAACTTTCTACAGATCAAAAAAGAAATGTTGAAGGCAGCCATTTATTTATGGCCTTATCTAACTGTTAAGCCTCAACTATTTCTTTAAGTACCTCTACGATATAATCTATTTCTTCTTTGGTGTTGTAACTACTGAATGAAAAACGAATGGAAGGTTTCTTCAAGTCTTCTTCAGACAATATTTGGGTTAATACATGGGATCCCAATGAACTTCCACTTTGGCAAGCACTACCTTTTGAACAAGCAATTCCCTTTAAATCCAATTGAAACTGCAATGTCAAAGCTTTTTCAGCAGATAATGGCAAACACACATTCAATAAAGTGTAGGTACTCTTTTCATCATCACCACAGTTCCCGTTAAAACTTACGCCTGGGATATGTTTTTCAACTTCCGATTTAAAGTAATTCTTTAAGTCTAAAATATAATTGCGTTCTTTATCCAAATGGTCATAGGCCATAACAAAAGCGGTTTCCAAACCTTTGATATTGTGTACAGGTTCTGTACCTGCTCTAAACCCACGCTCTTGAGCGCCACCAAAAATAAGCGGTTTCAAATGGCTATTCTTTCTTATATAAGCAAACCCAATTCCCTTTGGTCCATGAAACTTATGGGCTGCAGCCGTCATAAAATCAATTGGCACATCTTGGACGTCCCATTCAAAATGTCCAATGGATTGTACCGTATCACTATGGAACAAAGCATTGTTTTCCTTACACATCAAGGCCACCTTTTTAACATCCAAAAGATTCCCTATTTCATTGTTAACATGCATCAAGCTTACCAATTTCAAATCTTCAGAAGCTTGTAACAAACGCTCCAAATCTTCATAATCTGGGGTTCCGCATTTTTGAAGTTTTACATATTCTACATTGATTCCGTATTCCTTTTCCAGTTCTTCCGCCGTATGCAGCACAGCATGGTGCTCAATACATGAAGTGATGATTGTTTTTACACCTGCATCCCTAACAGCGCAACGCAAGATCATGTTGTCTGCCTCGGTACCTCCAGAAGTAAAAATAATTTCTTGAGGCAGGGCGTTTAAGTATTTGGCAATGGTTTTTCTGGCTGATTCTATAATAGATTTTGAAGACCTCCCAAAAGCGTGGGTTGATGATGGATTTCCGTAGTTTTCAGATAACACTTTATGCATTTCTGTAATCACTTCGTCCCTAACCTTTGTGGTTGCGGCACTGTCAAAATATACTTGTTTCATGTTGTTTTGTTTATTGGTAATTCTTGGGAAATTGGCAATGGAACACTTCCCCCTTCGCCAATCAGCCGCAAAAGTACAGGAAATAAAATTATTTCCCAGATGCCACGTTATAAATTAACAATTCTCTTATTTTTGTGACTCAAATTACCACTATGCGAAACTTTATATACCTTCTGTTTGTTGCCTTTTTTATAGTATCCTGTGATGATGGTGACATTCTTGACGTGGAACTTGATTTTGAAGACGAATTAACGCTCTGCCCAGAAACATCAGAGTCTTACCTATTATATAAAACCAAGGAATCTCCCTACGAATCCTTGAGCCTACTGTTTCCTTCCAACAGTACAAACGATGGTATTTTTAATCCTGAAGACGGTATTGTTGAAGGTTCAATGGCCATAAACGGGACAAACGTAAGATTTCATTACAGAACCTACGATAACAATCCCGAGAACTTTATCTGTAATTTAGTTCCTGATGAAACGGTTACCGTTACCAATAACTACGAGGCTACCTCGGGTACCGTTGAATACTATTCCACATTTTTAGACGATGATAATGATGGTATTCCTTCTTCTGTAGAAGATGCCAATTTAGACGGTGATAATGATCCTAGTACCAACCCAACCGATACAGATGGTGATGGTATTCCTGATTATTTAGATGAAGATGATGACAATGACAATGTGAAGACCAAAAATGAAGCACCAGATCCAAATGGCGATAATAATTTTGAAGACGCTAGAGATACTGATGAAGATGGCACCCCAGATTACCTAGATAATGATGATGATGGGGATGGTATCCTTACAAGATACGAGGATGAAAATGGCGATAAAAATCCAGCAAATGACTTTGCTGTTGATGCCACCATTGCACGATACTTAGATAGCAATGCTCAAGATGAATTTCCACTTGATGAGTTTATTGAAAACACCTATACCAGAACCATTTCAATTTATTTTACAGTACATAATGTAGATATCACGGTATTAAGTACAGATGAAATAGACTTGGGAACTTATACCTTGGAAGTAGATTTCTCTACAGAGGAAGATTAAGGCTCTAAATTCTGATAGATGTAAACTTCGGTAGCTCCCATGCCATATTTTTGGTAATCGGCGGCATAGAACGTAACATTGTTATATCTGCCAAAAAGGTATTCCAATTCAGTTTTTAAAACGCCTTCTCCCACGCCATGGATAAACACCACTTTTTGAATGCGCTTGCTAATGGCAAATTTCAATTGGCGTTCGGCAGTATCTAACTGAAGAGTCAACATTTCATGATTGGAAAGCCTATTTGGTTTGGGCGTTAATTGATGGATATGCAAATCCACTTCCATAGCCGGTAAATTGCGCTCCTTAGGTTTGGTCCTTTGCGATTTTCTTTTCTGCGGAATTTCCTTCTCTTGAATCACTTCAAAAGCAGATTGCTCCGAAAACACTTCCGATTTTAATGATGCCTCAATAACAATAAGTTCATGGGCATAAAATTCCAGCACAAAACCATCGGTGGTTTCTATTCCAAATAAATCACCCTTTTTCGTGGTGATGATTCCTGTGATATCCTCATCCAACACCGAAACTTTGTCTCCAATTTGTAAACTCATGCGTCTAGGTCGTTTTCGTCCGTCTCGTCCTTATCAAATTTACTTGGAATATTTTTAGATATTCCATAAATGCCCAGCATCAGCATTGCAACGCCGCCAATTAACACAAAAGTATTTTGCTTTTCTTGGGCTTGTGCATAAAATGCCACGATTCCCCCAATGACTATAAAAAGATAGTTGATTCGTTTTGGAATATTCATATTAAACTGTACTAAAAGAGGCTTCAAAAATACAGCTTTTAGAAGTAATATTAATAGCTTGACTTGCAATTCATTTACATTTTCATATATGAAAATACTTGCAATTTCATTTAAATAGTATCTAGATTTCATACATTTGTTAGAAGTCATTACTAACAATTATGTCATCACTAGAGTCATTCATGCTCCCCTGCCTTTGGAAGCAAACCTTCGGAATGGAATGCTTGGGCTGTGGTACACAACGTGCCTTAGTACTAGTACTTCAAGGTGAATTTTCTGCAGCGTTTAAAATGTACCCTGCAATTTACACCTTGTTACTCTTGGGCATTTTTCTATTGGCGCATATTAAATACCAATTCAAGTACGGGCATAAAATTATTTTAGCGCTATTCATCCTGAATATTACAATTACCTTGATAAATTATTATTTAAAACACTTTTAACTTTAAACTAATCAACATGGAAAAACAAACTTTACCAAATTCAACCTTAATCTTAGTAATGGGAATCCTATCAATAGTAGGCTGTTGCTTTTATGGAATCCCAGGACTTATCTGTGGAATTATTGCTATTGTATTAGGTTCAAAAGCTACAAAACTTTACCAATCAGCTCCAGAAGAGTATTTGGGGTATGGCAATGTAAAAGCAGGAAGAATTATGGGTATTATTGGTGTTATTTTAAGCATCATTTCCATTGCTTACATAGCATGGATCATTAGCTTTATTGGATGGGAAGCATTATCAAACCCAGAATTATTGCAAGAACGTTTGCAAGAAATTCAACAAGGTTTACCTCAAGAATAACATCACTTCACACAATAAAAAATGCGACCAATTGGTCGCATTTTTTTATAAATCATTTGGATTAAGCTTCAAATTCTTTGAGTGTTTTGGTAATGATGTTCACACAATCCAATAATTGCTCCTGGGTCATTACTAAAGGTGGTGCAAAACGAATAATGTTACCATGGGTTGGTTTTGCCAACAATCCATTATCGCGCAATGCCAAACAGATGTTCCATGCCGTATCGCTTTCCTCATCATCATTAATTACAATGGCGTTCAACAAGCCTTTTCCCCTAACCAAACTTACCAATTCACTGCTTGCAATGTACTTGTTCATTTCGCTTCTAAACAATTGCCCTAATTCCTCGGCATTAGCAGCCAACTGTTCTTCTTCAATTACTTCCAGAGCAGCAATGGCAACTGCAGCCGCCACCGGATTTCCTCCAAAAGTACTCCCGTGATTTCCAGGTTTTATAACATCCATGACGGTGTTATTAGCCAATACCGCGCTTACAGGATAGGCTCCACCACTCAAGGCTTTCCCTAAAATCAAAATATCTGGTTTTACATTTTCATGGTCTACCGCCAATAACTTTCCTGTACGGGCAATTCCTGTTTGTACTTCATCGGCAATAAATAGAACATTATATTGCTCACACAAAGCCTTGGCCTTAGCCAAATACCCTTCACTAGGCACATATACTCCGGCTTCCCCTTGGATAGGCTCCACTAAAAATCCAGCAATATTTGGATTGTTTTTTAAAGTCTCCTCCAGAGCTTCTAAATTGTCATATGCAATCTTGATAAATCCCTTGGTATAAGGTCCAAAATGTTCACGCGCTACAGGATCGTTTGAAAAAGAAATGATGGTAGTTGTACGTCCGTGAAAGTTATTTTCACAAACTACAATTTCGGCATCATTTTCATGAATTCCCTTCACTTCATAAGCCCATTTTCTACATAATTTCAAAGCTGTTTCCACAGCCTCTGCTCCCGTATTCATAGGAAGCAATTTATCGAAACCAAAGTACTCACAGGCAAACTTTTCATATTTCCCCAAAACATCATTGTAAAATGCTCTTGAAGTCAAGGTTAATGTTTGTGCCTGCGCTACCATAGCCCCTACAATTTTTGGGTGACAATGCCCCTGGTTAACTGCAGAATACGCCGATAAAAAATCATAATATTGTTTCCCTTCAACATCCCAAACATGCACACCTTCACCACGACTCAAAACCACTGGAAGTGGATGGTAATTGTGAGCTCCATAGTTGTTTTCTAAATCAATTGCTTGCTGGGACGTCATTTGGTCTAAAACCGCCATTTTATTTACTTTTAATTAAAATATTTGCAATTCCTTCTTTCAGGAGAGAAATCATCCGTCTTTGTAGTGGCTGCAAATTACTAAATCTTGTCCTATTTTTGGAATTTTTACCGGCATTTATTCTATTTTTGCCACATGTCAAGAAGAAACAAAAAGCAGGTATTTACCAACGTAGAAGTGATAGATGCCGGGGCCAAAGGCAAACTGGTTGCCAAGGCGCCAGACGGTAAAGTGATATTTTTGTCTAATGCCGTACCAGGTGATGTTGTAGACATCCAAACCTATAAAAAGAGAAAGGCTTACTATGAAGGTAAAGCCATTGCATTCCATAAATTATCCGAGAAACGCAGCGAACCCAAATGTGAGCATTTTGGGGTTTGTGGTGGCTGTAAATGGCAGGATATGGATTACCAATACCAATTGGAATACAAACATAAAGAGGTTGAAAACAACTTGAGACGTATTGGGCATATAGAACTGCCTGAAGTCACTCCTATTTTAGGATCTTCAGAACAATATTTCTACCGAAACAAAATGGAATTCTCCTTTAGTGACAGCAGATGGCTTACTCAAGAAGAAATCCAATCTGATGAAGATTTGGGCGACAAAAATGCTTTGGGATTCCATATTCCAGGTATGTGGGACAAGATTTTGGACGTGAAGAAATGTTGGCTACAGGGAGATCCTTCCAATGCCATCCGTAATGAGGTAAAATCCTTCGCCATTGCCAACGACATGGAGTTTTTCAACACTCGTAACCAAGCTGGATTTTTGCGCTCGCTCATGATTCGGACTTCCACAACGGGAGACCTTATGGTCATGATTCAATTCTTTAAGGAAGATAAAGCAAAGAGAGAATTGTTGTTGGATCATTTGGCTGAAACCTTCCCAGAAATTTCCTCATTGCAATACGTGATCAACGAAAAAGCCAATGATACTATTTATGACCAAGAAGTCATTTGCTACAAGGGTGAAGATCATATTTTTGAACAAATGGAAGACCTAAGGTTCAAAATCAACGCAAAGTCCTTTTACCAGACCAATTCCAAACAAGCTTACGAGCTTTACAAAATTGCCCGAGAATTTGCCAACCTTAAAGGAGACGAGCTCGTTTACGATTTGTATACAGGTACAGGAACCATTGCACAATTTGTGGCTAAAAAGACTAAAAAGGTTGTGGGTGTAGAAGCGGTTCCTGATGCGATAACTGCCGCCAAGGAAAATGCACAATTAAACGGCATTGAAAACGTTGACTTCTATGTAGGTGATATGAAAAATGTATTCAACGATGCGTTCATCAGCCAACATGGCCATCCAGATGTGATTATTACCGATCCTCCTCGTGACGGGATGCATAAAGATGTGGTTCAGCAAATATTAAACATTGCTCCAGAAAAAGTAGTGTATGTAAGCTGTAACAGTGCCACACAAGCTAGGGATTTGGCCTTAATGGATGAAGCCTATAAAGTAACCAAGGTACAAGCGGTAGATATGTTTCCGCAGACCTACCATGTAGAAAATGTTGTACTTTTAGAACGCCGAAATTAATAAGGCACCCTAATTCTGCTAATCAGAACATCTAATTATGGTAAGATATTTGAAAATTGTATGTCCGCTTTTAGCCATCCTGGGATACCTTGTTTTGGGTTGCGAAAAAGATGATATATGTGCCGAAACCACGGCTACCACTCCTCATTTGATTATTCGTTTTTACGATGTCAATAATCCTACAAATACGCTTTCTGCAAGAAAACTTACTGTAAAAGGTGAAGGTTTGGATGAGGAAATTATCTCCAATACAACTACAGATTCTATTCTGTTGCCTCTGAACTTTCAAGAGGAAGGCATCACTGCCATTTCTAGATTTGAATTAAAAATAAACACCGATTACGACAGTGACACTGAGGAAACCACTGCTTCCAATACCGATATTATAGAAGTCAACTATACTCCTGAGTTTGTCTACGTTTCCAGAGCTTGTGGTTATAAAAGTACCTTTGCCGGAACAGAAATAGATGTAGATGAAACCAACGATGAGGACATTTGGATCATTAACGCCGTAACCGTAAACACAACCATAGAAAATGAAACAGCAGCGCACATCAACATTTATCATTAAAATATTGGTTTTGCTGTTGTTCCCTTTATTAGCAACAGCTCAAGAGGAAAAAGACTCTATCAGCAACGACACCTTAGTTTACAAACAGAAATACGGCCTACGAATCGGGGCTGACATCAGCAAACCCATTCGTAGTTTGATTGATGAGGACTATTCTGGGTTTGAAATTATGGGCGATTATCGTCTCACTCAAAAATTATATTTGGCTGGCGAGATAGGCACCGAAGAAAAAACCACCAAAACAAATTTTTTGAATGTCACTACCAACGGAGGTTATTTTAAGGCTGGGGTTGATTATAATATGTACACCAACTGGTTGGATATGCAAAATATGATCTATGCAGGTTTTAGAGTTGGTGCCAGCACCTTTAGCCAAACTGTAAACAGTTATACCGTTTATAATGCCGATCAATATTGGAGCAATCCATACACCTCTTACGACTCTCAGAAATTTGATGGCCTGACAGCGTTTTGGGGAGAACTTATCATTGGTATAAAAGCCGAAACCTTTAAAAATTTGTTTATTGGTATCAATGCCCAACTAAAGGGACGTATCACCGAAACTGAACCAGGAAACTTTGAGAACATCTACATTCCTGGTTTCAACAGAACCTACGACAGTGGCGCTTTCGGAATGGGGTTTGGCTATTCCATTTCTTATCTAGTTCCTATATTCAAGAAAGACAAAAAAGTAATTCAGGAAGAAGAATAACATATTCTATTTCCTATACATTTATTAAAGAGGGCCTATTTGGCCCTCTTTTATTTATAGAAACTTTAAACCATTAACAAACAACACTTTACGCTAAAATCATTACCTTTAAGCTTCTATTTTTAACAAAAACACCACCATTATGAAAAAGTTAAAAAAATTAGTTTTCGTTTTTGCACTTAGCATGTTTGCCTTATCTGCCTATTCCCAAACTGAGAAAGACAGAAAAATTATTATCGATGCTGAAAAGGCCCAAATTGAAATGTTGGAACATTCTCCGGATTTAAAAAAGTATTTTGAAACCTCTGCTGGTTATGTCATCTTCCCAAATGTTGGTAAAGGAGGTCTTATTGTTGGAGGGGCTTCGGGAAATGGTGTGCTCTATGTTTCTGGAATTGCTCAAGGAATGGCCAGTGTGAAAGAAATTAATATTGGAGCCCAAATTGGAGGACAGGCCCTTATTGAAATCATCTTTTTTGAAACTGCCAATGCTCTTGATGAATTCAAGAAAGGTGACTTCAAGTTTGATGCTGGTATCTCTGCAACAGCTTTAACCATGGGCCAATCCCTAGATGCCAAATACACCGATGGCGTAGCCGTGTTTACCCATACCAAAGGAGGTTTGATGGCTGAAGTGTCTGTTGGAGGCCAAATATTTAACTACAAAGGATTTTAGAACTATGATACAAACAAAAAAGCGTTTCAATTTTGAAACGCTTTTTTTATAACATATCTAGTTTATCAATTAGGACATATACTTTCCCTTTTTACTGCCTTCGTACATCACATATTTCACAAGTTTAGATTCCAACTTGGCATTGTACAATTGAATTTTTCTGGAAGGCCTTAACCCTACAAATTTCAAGGCGTCCAAATTAGACGTAATAAACCAAGCATCGGTTCCAGGATAGCTTTGCTTCAGCGTGTCCCCAATCGATTTGTAAAAACTTTCCATTTCTATATCCAAACGCTCGCCGTAAGGTGGATTAAACAACATGTGGAGTTTCTCATTTCCTGCCTTTTGGGTTTTAAAGAAATCCTCATGTTTTATGGTGATAAACTCTTCCAAGTGGGCATTTTTCACATTGTCCTTAGCCTTGTTCACTGCGCTTGGCGATTTGTCGTAACCTATAATTTTATGGTGAAAATCACGTGTCTTTTTCAATAGGGACTCTTCAATGGTTTCAAACAAATCGACATCCCAATCCTGCCAACGCTCAAAAGCAAATTCCTTACGCATTAGATTTGGCGGAATGTTACAAGCTATCATCGCTGCTTCAATTAAAATAGTCCCACTACCACACATTGGGTCCATTAAATCGGATTGGCCGTCCCAACCTGACAACATTACCAACCCAGCCGCAAGCACCTCGTTAATTGGGGCAATGTTAGTAGCTGTCTTGTACCCTCTTCTATGCAAAGATTCCCCTGACGTATCTAAGGAAATAGTGCATTGCTGACGATCGATATGCACGTTGATTTTTAAATCTGGAAAACGTAAATCCACACTAGGACGATGTCCCGTAGTGTTTCTAAATTTATCTACAATGGCATCCTTTGTTTTAAGGGCAATGTATTTGGAATGTGTAAACGTTTGGGAGTGTACAGTGGCATCAATAGCCAAAGAGCCAGTAGACTTCATATAATTCTCCCAAGGCATTTGATAGATTTTATCATACAAATCCTGCTCACTCACCACCCGAAACGACTTGATAGGTTTCAAAATCTTTATAGCTGTACGCAGCGCTAAATTAGCTTTATACATAAACCCCTTGTCTCCCACAAAGCTTACGTTACGTACACCAGGTTTTACCTCTTGGGCTCCAAGTTGCGTCAATTCATTAGCCAACAATTCTTCAAAGCCAAATAAGGTCTTGGCCACCATCTTAAAATTATTCTCCATAGTTTACTCCAAATAGATTGCAAAAATAAAGTATTTTTGTGGCACATAATAGCATTATGTAAATAGGTTGAAACCACAATCAACCAAGGTAACATCAAATGTTCCTTTTCTCTTGAAATATTTATGACAAAAGATACAACACAATGGTATGCGTCATGGTTTGACTCGCCTTTTTACCATATACTTTATAAAGACAGAAACCACCATGAAGCCCAACGCTTTATGGACAACCTAACCAAGTACCTCAACCTTTCAGACGATTCCAAAGTTTTGGATTTGGCCTGTGGGAGAGGTCGCCACTCCAAATATTTAAATTCACTGGGGTATGATGTTACAGGAATTGACCTTTCTGAAAACAGCATAGCCCATGCCAAACAATATGAAACCGAAACGCTTCGTTTTAAGGTTCACGATATGTGTACGCCTTATGAAGAGGAGTTTGATGCCGTATTGAATCTTTTTACAAGTTTTGGCTATTTTGATGAAGATGCTAGTAATCTAGCTACCATTACCGCCATCAAGAACAATTTGAACACCTACGGTTTGGGAGTGATTGACTTTATGAACAGTGATTACGTTATTTCGAACCTTGTTCCTGAAGAAACCAAAACTATGGAAGGCATCGATTTTCATCTTAAACGTTATGTGCAAGACGGTTATATCTATAAGGATATTTCATTTACACATGAGGGACATGACTATAACTTCCAAGAGCGTGTAAAAGCCTTTTCTTTGGAAGATTTTGAAGCGCTTTTTGAAGAAGCAGGCGTGTATTTGTTGGATGTTTTTGGCGGTTACAATTTACGAAAATTCTACAAAGGCAGCTCCGAACGTTTAATCATGATTTTTAAATAATTGTATCTTGGTAGTATGATTTATCAATATCTCTTGCCCATAATTGCTGTATTGTCTGGTATAGGCATTGTTATTGTCACAAAAAAAAGCAATACCCTTAATACAAAATTGCTATTGGCTTTTAGTGGTGCCTTTTTATTAGCATTGACCCTTTTTGAATTACTTCCTGAGGTATATGAGCATTTGGAAGCCAAACAAACTGGTCTCTTCATCATGTTTGGAATACTCTTTCAGGTGATATTGGAATTCTTTTCCAAAGGTGCCGAACATGGCCACGTACACATTCACAAGCATGAACATGCATTTCCTTGGGCATTGTTTATCAGCTTATGCATCCATAGTTTTTTTGAAGGATTTCCAATCCACGAACATAACGATATGGTCTATGGAATTTTAGTCCACAAAATCCCTATTGCCATTGTTATTACTGGGTTTTTATTGCATTCGCACTTTAGCAAACTTCAAATTGTAGCTTTCCTATCCATTTTCGCCATCATGACACCTTTGGGAACTTTATTGTCTCAAAGCTGGGAGTTGATTGCAGATTATATCACGATGATCAATGCTATTGTAATTGGAATATTTTTCCATATTTCAACTACCATTTTGTTTGAAAGCGACGAAGGCCACAAGTTTAGCGTTACCAAACTATTTGCTATCTTGTTTGGGATTGCCATAGCTTATATGATTTAAGAATACAGAAACAGCATTATCCATGTTTAGCAAAGAAGAATCGAGATTGATACGTCAGGAGTTTTGGACCAGTTTTGGAAAATCCTTCCCAAGAAAGTGGATTCTGTACGATACCAAGATTAAGGAGTTCAGTTTTAAATTTCATTTTGACACAAAAAAAGCCTTGGTCTCTCTGGATGTTGAAGGTGATTTGGAAAACCGCATTACCTATTGGGGACAATTGGAATCTTTAAAGACCATTTTATTGGAAGACTATTTACCAGAAGCTATTTTTGAAGAAGAACACCTATTGGAAAATGGCAAGGAAATTTCCAGAATCTATGTGCCGTTAGAACAGAAAGTATCCATTCACAACAAAAACACTTGGCAGGATGTGATGGTGTTTTTCAATACGACCATGGACCGATTTGAAACATTTTTTGAAGATTTCAAGGACGTTATTAAGTTGGATTAACCAATCTATATTACGTAAAGAAAAATCATAAAGAAATGGCTAATGGCACCAGCCAATACAAAAAGGTGCCAAATCACGTGGTTGTAAGGAATCCTATCTATGGCATAGAAAATAATGCCCAAAGTGTAAAAAAGTCCTCCTGCAAACAACAATGTTAAACCACCACTGGATACTTGTTCGGTTAAAGCTGAAAAGTCAAAAACAATCAACCAGCCCATCACCAAATAAAGGATTACCGAAAAAACTTCAAAGCGGCCCGTAAAAAACAGTTTCAAGAAGACTCCAAAAGCCGCAATCCCCCAAACCACCCAAAACAGGGGCCACCCCAAACTATGTGGCAAGGCAATTAAAAGGACGGGAGTGTAGGTTCCAGCAATAAGCAAATAAATGCTTATATGGTCCATAATCCTAAAATAGTGCTTCTTCTGTTCTTCCCTAATGCCGTGATAAAAAGTAGAAGCTAAAAACAGGACAATAATGGAAATACCGTAAATCACCACACTAAAAAGTCCCCAAGGAACACTGGAACTGCAAAAGACAACCAACAACACCAAACCAACAATGCCCAAAACCGCTCCTAAAGCGTGGCTGCTGGCATTTAACTGTTCTTCAAAATGTGTTTGTTTTCGCATGGACCCATCTAATTTTTCACATTGGTAACCGTCCATTTATCTGTAAGGTCGTAGTAGTCAAAATCGATAGCGGGTTCTTGACGAATCAACTGACCATTTTGAAAGGCGCGTTCCAGAATGTCTTCTATTAAATAATCTTCCTTCACATTCATGGGATCAAATTCTTCCTTTAGAGAAATGTCGAACAACCTTGCGGTGTTTTGAAACCAAAAGGCACGCCAACTATTGCGAAGATCCTTAATCAAATCGAAAGTAGTGCTCCCTGTTTGTCGATGGATAAGTTTCACTAAAATTTGCCCTTCGGTCCTGGTCAACTTTTTAAGTTCTGCTGAAAATTCATCCTCGATATAATGCTGAACCATTTTGGCGTATTTCTTTTTATCCCGATTGTTATCCAATTTGCCAATACGCTCATTAAGGGCTACCAATCGCTCTGCCGCCAATTTGGCATAAGGATATACTTTTATGGTTTTTCGTTTCAGGATCAAATAGCGCTTTCTCGCTTCTTTATCATCAAACTTTAGTTTGTGTAGTAAAATAACTTCATGTAAATCTATGGAAGTACGTGGGATGGAATCTCCTTCCACAATAATATAATCCACCTGTGTAGAATCTTGTTCTACAGGTTTCACTTGCGCCCATATGGCCAAGGGACAACTAACCATTATGTAGCAAAGCCACTTCATAGACAATTTTTAAATCCAAAACCATTCCAAATATAACAGAAAGTGCCTTTGGTAAAGGAATATTCTAATTCTACAGGTTTTAAATGTTAGGGTAAAATTAATAATTTACAGTCTCTAAAACCTTAAAATACTATTAATATTATATAACAACCTTATTTATTGATGCCTTAAAAAAACCATAAGCAATTCTTATGGTTTTCTATAAATGGCTTACAACTTTTTCCGGTTGTCGTTACTGTTCGTATCAATCAACTTGTTGTATGGGTCTACACCTACTTCTACAGGTTTTTCGTCTACTATAATTGAGATATGATTGTCTATTTGGGTAATCTTTTGCTTTTTCAAATAGAGCTCTGTTTCCTTTTTAACACCATTTACTTCCTCTTCTCCAAAAATTCCAATATCAATATAATCGGCCAATGGCACAGAATATTCCGGTTTCTTCATAGTTTCCGATTGGTATTGTAAAGAATCCTTTCCGTTATCGGAAAAGAAGCGTTTTCCCTTTTCGTCATTTCTATATTTGCTCACCTGAAAATGAATATCAACCTGGTATTTTCCGTTTTCCAACTCTGTAGAAGTGACATCTGCCACTCTATTTTCATAAAGGGTAATGGTTTCAAACATGTCCTTGATAACGTATTGCAGACTGTCTGGAGTCACTTCCTTGATATAATCCACCATTTCCACGGAAGTCGTGTAAGGCGCTTCTTGAAACTTCACCTTCTCCACATAAGCTTTCAAGGCATTGTTCAGTTTTTCTTCGCCTATATAATCGCTTATAGCATAGAACACCAAAGAACCTTTTTGGTAACGGATATAACCTTGCCCATCGTTGTACATCAATGGTTTTTCACGTTTAGACTCAAAGGTACGCTGGGTTAAATAATCATCTAAAGCCTCTTTTAAAAACTTGCGCATTTGGCTCTTGCCCTGTTGATGTTCCAACACTTTAAGTGACACATACTCTGATAAACTTTCAGACAACATAGTAGCTCCTAACACATCGGCACCAATTACTTGATGTGCCCACCATTGGTGCGCCACTTCATGCACCGTAATGGCAAATGGATAATCTACCCCACCTTCTTCTGTTTCATCCACATCGGCAATAAACCCTACACCCTCAGAAAACGGAATGGTATTAGGAAAGGACTGAGCAAAGCTGCCTCCCGTTCTTGGGAATTCTATAATGCGTAATTGTTTATGCTGATAAGGGCTAAAATTCTTGGTATTATACTCTAGAGAGGCTTTCATCCCCGCCATCATGCGGTCCAAATTGTATTCGTGCCCTTTGTGGTAATAGATTTCCAAATTCACATCCTTCCATGTATCCTTTTTCACTTCATATTCAGCAGAATTGAATCCGTAAAAATTCAAGATTTTACTGTCCATTTTATAATGGAAATAACGACGGCCATTTTCTGTCCATTCCTTTTGTAAATATCCCGGTGCAATCGCTATTTGATCTTCGGAAGTACTTACCGTAGCTTCAAAATCTACCCAATCCGAATCTTTGCCAATATAGGTATTGCCCAATGCCGTAGAATCGGTTGGCATTGGCTTGAGTTCATTTGGAGGCAGATCATATTTCTCACGGATTTTATTGTCTTGCAACTCTCCGCCATTATATCCCAGATTTGGAAAAATCTGAAAGTTATTGATAAATGTCCCATTGTGTCTTACAGGCGAATTCTTTTCCAACAAACTATTGGGTTTATTCTTCACCGTAAAACTCAAGGTAAGACTATCGCCTGGCAACATAGGCTGCTTCAGCTCATAGATATCGAAATTGTAGATGGTATCTTCAGACACCAAAGTATTTGGCTTATCAAATTCAAAAGTGCTTGGATAACTATTGTGGTTTAAAAAAATGCTATCGATAGCCACATCGGTTTTATTGATCATTACATATTCCCCAGAAGCATCAAAATTGAGTTGCTTCGGAAAAATATTCACATTGGCCTTCACAGCAACAATTCGAGGCTGAGCGGCATTCTCATATTTCTTATAGGTTTTCTCCCATTCCACAGTCCTAAGCTCTGATTCTTTGGAAGAAATTCGGGTATTCAAAATATTGTTCTGATAATAAATTCGAAATCCGAGTGCCAAAAAGCCAATTACAAATACAGAAAGTAAGATGGTCATTTTAAGGGTCAATCTTCTTTTCGCAATTTGTATGCGCTCCTTAAATGAATCTGGTAATCCTCGCACCCAAAATAGTGCCGTAAAAACCAATAGCACCAAACCGCAGAACAACCAATACAGTTTGTAAATCATGTAAAGACCAAAGGAATCCCCATAACCGTTCATATCGGAATACGCGTATCCAGGGCCTTGATTATATTTAAAAATAGCCTGCTCCACTCCCGCCAAACTCAACAATGGCATACCTATAGCTAATACAATCAATACAAACAGCCCCAAGTAAGGATTTCTCATAAGGGTTTGCACAAACATTGACAAAAAGGCCCAAATGGCATAGCTAATGAAACTCAACACAAACAGTTCGTACACATAATGCCCAATTTCAAAATTGTAATAGCCATTATAGATTTGAAACAACATTCCAGACGCCATGATAATGGCCAACATCACCAATTGCATTTTTAACAAGGCAATGAATTTAGACAGGAACAACGTCCAGTTTGGAATAGGAGTTACATCTATTAAATCTTCCATTCGGGTGATATTACCTCGGTGTACCAACAAACCTGCATATAAAAATGTACAGATGTTGATAGCAATCACAAATGCCGAACCTCCATTCAACATCTTCCAAGTAACGGGTAATGTAGGTGTTCCGAAGAGGTTGCCAATTTCAGAAAGTGAAATCAAAACAATGATCAAACCAACAATCAATATGCTAATAAACGGCCAACTTTTCACAATGTAGAGAAACTCCATATTGGACAATTTCCACATAGTTTTTAGGTTTTGAAGAAAGGAATAATCAAAACTCACCTTTGGAAGGTTGATTTTTGTAATGCCTCCAAAATTGCGTTTAACCGAGCGTTCTCCCTTATCTTTTCTAAACGAAAAACTAACGGCATTTTGACTAAAGGAAAAGAATTTGTATACCAATCCAAAGATCAGAGAAGCAATCCCCAGCCACAACAAACGGTTATAGATAATGAGCCCTTTAAAAGGTAAATGCCATTCGTTCTGTTCGGCAACGGTCCAATATCTTACATAATAATCTGCTGCAGAAGCGCCATAAGGATCCAACATGGCTGCTAAGGCCCTGTTATCTGAATCCGACAACAAACCTTCCATCAAACCTTGAATAAAGATTAACAGCACGATGGTGATAAACCCCGCTGCAATATTCCGGGTGAAGGTTACTACAGCAAAAACAATGGCACCAAAAAGCAATACATTAGGAAGAATATAGACCAAGTAGGTATACAAATAAGATTGCAAATCGAAAGGGGCCACCAGTTCAGAATTGGTTCCAGGAAACCTGAAACCTATAAACATGCCTATCCCGATAACAAATACAATTCCGGTTACCACCACAATAGCACTGAAGAATTTGGCAAACAAATAATTGGCCTTGCTAAACGGGTAGGAATACAAAATGGTATGCATTTCACTTTTATAATCCCTGTAAATGGAAATTCCAATTATGGATGGAAACAAAAAGAAAATAAAAATGGTTAAAGCATTATAAAGGTTGAAAATCCCTATAGGTGAGTTGACAATTCGTGAGGACCCTGTGGTAACCGTGACACTGTCAAAAATTCCTGCCGATGCAGACGCCATAAAAAAGGCCAACACAAAAAATATGGCAGCGTAAATATAAGTGGCTGGCTTTTTTAGCCAATAACGAAGTTCGTGTGTAAATATCGTGAAGAACATAGATGTATTTTTAAATTAGAAAATGACAAGACTTTCCTGTTTGCTTAGGAATCTATTGGTTCGTCCTGTTTCAAGGCTATAAAATATACATCGTCCAATTGCGGTTCGGCAGCAACAAAATCATCGGCTGGAAGTGTGTCTGAATGCACCCGAATATTCAAGGTATTATCTTCATTGTAATTAGAAGAAAGTACATTGTACATAGCTTCCATTTGCTCCAACTCGTCACGCTCTACAACTTTGGTCCAAATCTTTCCTCTAAGTGATTCCCTTGCCTGGGTTGGCGTAGCTTGCATTAAAATTTTCCCACCATTTAAAATAGCCATATCCGTGCACAATTCCTTTACGTCTTCCACAATATGGGTTGAAAAAATGACGGTACAATTAGTCCCGACTTCTCGTAAAACATTTAAAAAGCGGTGTCTTTCTGCCGGATCCAAACCTGCCGTGGGTTCATCAACGATGATCAGCTTAGGATTGTTCAATAGCAGCTGTGCAATACCAAAACGCTGTTTCATACCTCCCGAATAACCTGCAACATGCTTCTTTCTTACATCATAAAGATTGGTAATCTCCAAAACCTCCCGAACCAAGGCATTACGATCAACCTTGGAGGATACGCCCTTTAAAGTGGCAAAATAATCCAAAAGTGCTTCGGCCGACATTTTAGGGTACACTCCAAACGATTGCGGTAAATATCCCAACACTTTTCGCAATGCCATTTTATCTTCCAACACATTGATGTCTCCAAACATGATAGAGCCGGAATCTGGACTCTGAAGGGTGGCTATGGTTCGCATTAAAGATGACTTTCCCGCTCCGTTTGGCCCCAATAAACCAAACATTCCGGTGCCTATTTCCAGACTTAAATTATCAATGGCTTTTACCCCATTTTTATAGGTTTTAGTAAGATCTTTAATGACTAATTTCATAGGTATATTATTTAGCAGTTCTGTTTTAGAGGTTATAAGTGTAAAAATATAAGGTTTTGTTACAAAAAATAGTTTTGCTAATGTTGAAACTGAAGAAATCCTAGTATTTTTACGGAAATCTAACAACTAATATCTATGGCAAACGACAGCTTACTCAATAAAAAATCATTAGAATTCCTAGAAAACTATTTAAACAATGCATCTCCAACAGGTTACGAATGGGAAGGCCAAAAACTTTGGATGGACTACCTAAAACCTTATGTGGATGAATTCATTACTGACACCTACGGAACTGCTGTAGGAGTTATCAATCCTGAAGCCAAATACAAAGTGGTTATTGAAGGACACGCCGATGAAATTTCTTGGTATGTAAATTATATTACAGACAACGGATTGATCCACGTCATTAGAAATGGAGGTAGCGATCACCAAATTGCACCGAGTAAAATTGTTAATATCCACACGAAAAAAGGGATTGTAAAAGGGGTTTTTGGATGGCCTGCTATCCACACCCGTGATAGAGCTAAGGAAGAAACTCCAAAAATAGAAAACATCACCATAGATGTTGGAGCCAAAGACAAAGCCGAAGTTGAAAGCATGGGGGTGCACGTGGGATGCGTGATTACCTATCCAGATGAATTCCACATCTTAAACGGCGATAAATTTGTATGTCGTGCCTTGGACAACCGAATGGGAGGTTTTATGATTGCGGAAGTGGCCCGTTTATTAAAAGAAAACAAAAAGGAATTACCTTTCGGACTCTATATCACCAATTCAGTTCAGGAAGAAATTGGATTGCGTGGTGCTGAAATGATTACCCAAACCATCAAACCAAATGTGGCCATTGTTACCGATGTAACCCACGATACCACAACGCCAATGATCGACAAAAAGAAAGAAGGTCATTTGGAATTAGGATTGGGACCTGTAGTGGCTTATGCACCTGCAGTACAACAAAAATTACGCGATTTAATTACTGATACCGCCGAAGCTAACAAAATACCGTTCCAAAGATCGGCTTTATCACGTGCAACAGGAACCGACACCGATGCTTTTGCATATAGTAATGGAGGTGTAGCCTCTGCACTTATTTCCTTACCGTTGCGCTATATGCACACTACTGTGGAAATGGTACACAGAGACGATGTTGAAAACGTCATTCGATTGATTTATGAAACCTTATTACAAATAAAAGACGGAGAAACTTTCTCATATTTTAATTAACTTATTCCCGCGAAAGCGGGAATCTTGTTTTATATACAGCATGGACGAACTTATAGACATTGTAACCAAAGAAGGGACACTTACCGGAGTATCCTGTCCAAAATCCGAAATCCACACCAAAGGGCATTACCACAACACGGCACATATATGGCTATACACCAAAAATGGAGACATTTTATTGGCACAACGCAGTTTTGAAAAAGCCATTTGCCCAGGCATGTGGGATGTTTCCGTGGCAGGTCATGTAGATGCGGGTGAAAGCATTGAAGAAGCTGCCATTCGTGAAACGCAGGAAGAATTAAGCCTAGACCTAAAACAAACCGACCTAGATAAAATTGGCGTTTTTGAGTGCTTTCAGTCCTACCCCTTTGGTATTACGGATAATGAATTTCACCACACCTATATCGCCGAATTACAGGTTCCTTTGGAAATTTTAAAGCCCCAACCTGGTGAGGTGGAGGCTTTAAAATTGGTAGATATCGCCACTTTCAAAGAGCTTTTAAAAAATAGCGGCAACAACGATCATTTTGTGCCTTCCAACCGTGCTTACTACGAAACGGTTTTGGAAGCTATTATAAACCGTCAATAATCCAAAATTGATGCAATTACTTCTTATGGCCACGGCGCCAGTATTCATTATCATTATTTATGTTTACTTAAAGGACAAATACGAAAAAGAACCCAAACATCTTTTGTTGTTCAGTTTTTTACTGGGAAGCATCGTGAGTATCATCATCACCAGTATCCTGTATTTTGGTTTCGACATGATACTCCCTCTCAATAATAGCTACAGCATTTTTGAGCAATTTATAAAGGCCTTCTTTGTGGTTGGGCTTACCGAAGAATTCAGCAAATACATCATTGTGCGCTATTATGCCCAAACCAAAGCCGATTTCAACGAACCCTACGATGGCATCATGTACAGCGTTATGGTTTCCATGGGATTTGCCGCTACTGAAAACATCATGTATGTTTTGGAAGGAGGTTATCAAATTGCCTTGATTAGGGCATTTTCAGCAGTTCCTGCACATGCCACTTTCGGAATTATCATGGGCTATTTCATGGGGAAAGCAAAATTCTCAAAAAGCCGTATCAAGTTGAATTTGGCAGGCTTGTTTTTTGCGATTCTGTTCCATGGCGCTTACGATTTCTTCCTGTTCATCCATTTTGTTCCTGGCATCTGGATTGGGGCTGTCATCTCGTTGTTATTGGGAATTGTCCTCTCCAGAAAAGCCATCAAAACCCATCAGGAAAATTCTAAATTTAAAGTCCCAAAATAGGGATTGGGCAGCATTCTTTTTGTTAATTTAGTACTATGAAAAATACCATAGCCGAACGTATTGCCGACTTTTTAAAACGCTTCCCTCCTTTTGATTTGGTGAAGAAATCGGACCTTTTGGAAATTGCCAAACAAGTGACCATTACCTATTTGGAAAAGGGAAAAGTGATCTATGAAAAAGACAGCCCGTTACAGGACCATTTTTATATCATACACAAAGGAGCTGTGGTCTTGATAAAAGGCAATTATGGCTCTTCGGAAGTTATTGACAAATTTGACGAAGGTGATGTTTTTGGGCTTCGGCCATTGTTTGCCCAAGAAAATTATGCCATTACTTCCGTTACCGATGAAGAATCCATCCTTTATGGCATTCCTATTGAACTGTTCAGGCCTTTGGCTGCCAAAAACAAAAACATCGGTAATTATCTTATAGAAAGTTTTGCTTCCCATACCGAAAATCCGTTCACCAAAAAACACCACTTGGAGTTTTTTTCGGAAAGCACGGCCAGTGTTGAGGCTAGCAGTAATCTTTTTGAATTGCAGCCAATAAAATACACCAAGAAAATTGTAACGGCCACACCCAATACGAGAATCAAGACCATCGCCAAGATCATGGACGAGCACAATATTGGTTCTGTGATTATTGAAGAGAACGATTTGCCAATTGGGATGATTACCGATAAGGATTTACGCAAAAAAGTAGTGACTGGGCTTCATACCATTAACGAGAGTGCGTCCAAAATCATGAGCAGTCCTGTGCTTTGTTACCCTAAAAACATTACCATTGCACAGGCCCAAATTTCCATGATGAAACATCAAATTGGATATTTATGTATTACTGAGGATGGTACACCAAACAGCAAAATAGTAGGTCTGGTTTCAGACCATGATATAGTGTTGTTACAGGGAAATAGCCCTTCGGTATTGATGAAAGCTATTCAGCGATCAAACAACACCAAAGATCTCAAACGCATCAGGGAAAACATCACCCTTTTACTTCGAGGATATATCAAGTCCAATATTCCGCTTACACATACCAGCAAAATCATTTTTGAGCTTAATGATGCCACCATCAAACGGATCATTGAGCGTTGTTTGGAAAAGATGAAAGAAGAACCTCCGGTGAAATTCGCTTGGATGTCCTTAGGAAGTCAAGGACGCAAAGAACAATTACTTCAAACCGATCAGGACAACGCCATTGTTTTTGAAAATGTAAGTCCCGATCGTTTGGAAGACGTTAGAGCATACTTTCTAAAACTGGCTAAAAGGGTCAACAAGCGCCTGAATACTGTCGGATTTGAATTCTGTAATGCCGATATGATGGCCAAAAACCCAAGATGGTGTTTAAGTCTCGATGAGTGGAAAGCTCAATTTACTAAATGGACAACCAATACAGGAAATGACGAAATACTACTCTCTTCCATCTTTTTTGATTTCGATATCAGTTATGGGGATGCTTTGTTAACCAATGCTTTGGCGGAACATACCTTGAAGATTACAAAAAACAATTCTCTGTTCATGTCTAAATTGGGAACCAATGCCTTGAGAAGCGCCTCTCCTTTAGGATTTTTCAGACAGTTCTTGGTAGAAAGTGACGGTGAATACAAGGACTTCTTCGACATTAAAAAGCGAGGTCTGATGCCACTTATAGATGCTGCAAGATTGTTGACGTTGAACTATCAAATCAAGACCATCACCAACACGGGAGAACGTTTTGAAAAATTGGCAGAACTGGTTCCTGAAAACAAGGAACTCTTTTTAGCCTGCTCCTATTCTTTTAAGGCTATTCTTAAATTTAGGACCAAACATGGACTCATCAATAACGACGATGGCCGTTTCATTAAATTGGAAACCATGACAAAAGAGGAAAAATTGAAATTAAAACGTTGCTTTAAAACTATTAACAACGTTCAGGAATACATCAAAATGCGCTTTAACCTAGGTCACCTTTTATAATCGTGCCATGCTAAGTTTTTTTAGAAGAAATAAATCAAAAAACACCGAGACTCCCAAGTCTTACTACCCCGACTATTGGGAGCGTTATGCTGCACTTTTTGACCACGAACCTGAACTGGATTTACAAACCAGCCGCTTCGTAGTTTTGGATACCGAAACTACAGGTTTCGATTATAACATCGACAGGGTACTTTGTATCGGGGCCGTAGAGATTGTTAACAGACAGATCAATGTTTCCAATACTTTCGAAACCTATATCCGTCAGGAGCGTTTCAATGAAAAAACGGTGGAAATCCACGGAATCCTTAAACACGAACGCATTGTGACCTTTAGTGAAGATGAAGCTATTCAGCAATTTTTGGAATATGTGGGTAACGCCATTATTGTAGCCCATCATGCCCGTTTTGATATGACCATGATCAACGAAATGCTGAAGCGAAAAGGACTCCCCGTTCTTAAAAATAAAGTTTTGGACACGGTGAACCTTTACAGAGCCACACGCATCAAATCCAATTTCATTCAATACGACAAACCCTATACGCTGGACGAAATTGCCGAGAATTATATTTTGGACGTTTCCGATAGGCATACCGCTGCAGGAGATGCCCTAATTACCGCTCTTATTTTCCTAAAAACTACCGCTATTTTAAGTAATAAAAAGAAACTAACCCTCTCCAAGATGTTCAACCTGTAAAGGCAAAAATTACAGTTCTCTCAAAAACATACATTTTATATTCCCTATATTTAGCGCTTAAACAAAAATATATGGGAAATTTTAAAATTTCGGTTAATAATCAGCTGGACTTAGAAGTGGACACAGCTGAGGTTTCACAATTAAATGCCGTTAAAACTTCAAACACTGCCTATCACGTTCTTAGGAACCACAAATCATACCAAGCAGAAATCACCAATACCGATTTCAACAACAGAACCTACCAGGTCAATATCAACAATAATAGTTACAACATAAAAATTCACAGTCCTTTGGATACGCTCATTGAAAGTATGGGGTTTGCCTTGGGAAACACCAAACATGTTAACGAAATTAAGGCACCCATGCCAGGGTTGATTCTTGATATTTCGGTGGCCGTTGGAGACAGCGTTAAGGAAAACACACCTTTACTGATTCTTGAGGCCATGAAAATGGAAAATGTCATTACTTCTCCAAGAGATGGAGTCATCAAATCCATTTCAGTAGCCAAAGGAGATGCTGTGGAAAAAAATCAGTTGTTAATAGAATTTGAATAATTAAGAAAAGAGTTAAAGTTTTTGCTCTTTACCCCAAAATATATATGAAAAAGATACTTGTAGCCAATAGAGGTGAAATTGCCATTCGGGTAATGAAAACCGCAAAAAAAATGGGACTCAAAACGGTGGCGGTTTATTCTACCGTGGATCGCAATGCGCCTCACGTAAAATTTGCAGATGAGGCCGTGCTGATTGGAGAAGCCCCTTCCAACCAATCCTATTTACTAGGTGACAAAATAATTGCCGTTGCTAAAGAACTAAATGTCGATGCCATTCACCCGGGATATGGTTTTTTAAGTGAAAATGCCGATTTCGCTGAATTATGTGAAAGCAACAACATCACTTTTATCGGTCCAAAGTCGAAGGCCATAAAAATAATGGGAAGTAAATTGGCAGCCAAAGATGCCGTAAAGGAATACGACATCCCAATGGTACCCGGTATTGACAAAGCCATCACCGATGTTGATAAAGCCAAAGAAATTGCCAAAGACATTGGCTTCCCAATTTTAATCAAGGCTTCTGCGGGAGGTGGTGGAAAAGGCATGCGTGTGGTAGATTCCGAAAAAGACTTGGAATCCCAAATGACACGCGCCATTAGTGAGGCAACCTCAGCCTTTGGAGACGGATCGGTGTTTATTGAAAAATACGTGGCCTCTCCAAGGCATATTGAAATTCAAGTGATGGCAGATACCCACGGCAATGTTGTTCATTTATTTGAACGAGAATGTAGTGTACAACGTCGTCACCAAAAGGTGGTTGAAGAAGCGCCTTCTTCGGTATTAACGCCCGTCCTTCGCGATAGAATGGGTGAAGCCGCTGTAAAAGTTGCCAAGGCCTGCGACTATGTGGGAGCTGGAACCGTGGAGTTCTTATTGGATGAACAACACAACTTCTACTTCTTGGAAATGAACACTAGATTACAGGTTGAACACCCCGTAACAGAATTGATTACAGGAGTGGATTTAGTGGAACTTCAAATAAAAGTAGCTCAAGGAGAAGTACTTCCTATCAAACAGGAGGATTTAAGTATTAAAGGACACGCTTTAGAGTTACGTGTGTATGCAGAAGACCCTTTAAACGACTTTTTACCTAGTGTAGGTCATTTGGAAACCTACCAACTTCCCGAAGGACCAAACATCAGGGTTGACAATGGTTTTGAAGAAGGCATGGACATTCCTATCTATTACGACCCTATGCTTTCAAAATTGATCACTTACGGTAACACCCGTGAAGAGGCTATTGAAACAATGCTGGAAGCCATAGACAATTATCACGTAAAAGGCGTCGCTACTACCCTGCCATTTGGAACCTTTGTCTGTAAACACGAAGCCTTTAGATCTGGAAATTTTGACACGCATTTTGTCAAAAAATATTACGATCCAAAAGCCTTGGAAGCTGAGTTTCATACAGAAGCTGAAATTGCGGCACTGATTGCCTTAAAACAGTATTTGGAGGACCAAAAACTATTGAGACTCCCAAATAATTAATAACCAAATAAGACATAAAAATATTCCCGTATGGAATCTAAAATAAAGCAACTTAACGAAAAGCTCTCCCAAGCGTATTTAGGCGGTGGAGAAAAGCGCATCACTAAACAGCACGACAATAAAAAACTAACGGCTAGAGAACGTATCGACTACTTTTTGGATGAGGGTTCTTTTGAAGAAATAGGGGCCTTGGTAACACACCGAACCAAAGATTTTGGCATGGCAGACCAACAATTTTATGGAGATGGTGTGGTAACTGGTTATGGAACCGTTCATAGTAGGCTTGTATATGTTTTCGCGCAAGACTTTACCGTATTTGGTGGATCACTTTCCGAAACTCATGCCGAGAAAATATGCAAGATTATGGATTTGGCTGTAAAAGTGGGAGCGCCACTTATTGGCCTTAACGATTCTGGCGGGGCTAGAATTCAGGAAGGGGTTCGTTCGCTTGGTGGTTATGCTGATATCTTTTATCGCAATGTTCAGGCTTCAGGAGTCATTCCTCAAATTTCAGCCATCATGGGGCCTTGTGCTGGAGGGGCGGTTTATTCACCTGCCATGACCGATTTCACTTTAATGGTTGAAAACACCAGTTATATGTTTGTTACGGGCCCTAATGTGGTGAAAACAGTAACCAATGAAACCGTTACTTCCGAAGAATTGGGAGGAGCTAGCACACACGCTTCAAAATCTGGGGTTGCCCATAAAACCTCAGCCAATGACATTGCCTGTTTGGAAGATATCAAAGCTTTATTGAGTTATTTACCCCAAAACAATACAGAAGCTCCTAAATCCATTCCTTTTGAATTAAAGCATGAGGTTAGAGAGCAATTGGAACATATCATTCCCGATAATGCCAACAAACCATATGACATGCACGATGTGATTTCAGGTATTATCGACACCAATTCCTTTTACGAAATCCATAAAGATCATGCCGAAAACATCATTGTAGGATTTGCAAGATTAGGTGGGCGAAGTATTGGTATTGTGGCCAACCAACCTATGTTCTTGGCGGGTGTTTTAGATGTCAACAGCTCTAAAAAAGCAGCACGTTTCGTTCGTTTTTGCGATTCATTCAACATCCCCCTTTTGGTGTTGGAAGATGTGCCTGGTTTCCTCCCTGGAACCGATCAAGAATGGAATGGTATCATTGTTCATGGAGCCAAATTACTCTATGCTTTCAGTGAAGCTACGGTACCTAGAGTGACTGTAATTACAAGAAAAGCCTATGGTGGTGCTTACGATGTAATGAACTCCAAGCATATTGGAGCCGATATGAACTTTGCTTGGCCAAGTGCCGAAATTGCCGTTATGGGAGCTAAAGGCGCTGCCGAGATTATCTTCAGAAAGGAAATCAAGGAAGCCGAAGACCATGAGACTAAATTGAAAGAGAAAGAAGCCGAATATGCCGAAAAGTTCGCCAATCCATACAGTGCAACGGAACGCGGATTTATCGATGAGGTCATTTTGCCACAGGATACCCGAAGAAAATTGATCAAAGCTTTTGCCATGTTACAAGACAAAAAAGTAGATGGGCCAAAACGCAAACACGGCAATATTCCACTGTAAACAAATCTGTTAAAAAATTCGATTTTAATTGTATCTTTATGATACAGTTATTAATCCAATTAGTTATGAAAAGAGTTTTTTTAGGAATCATTTGTTTCCTTTTAACGGTACCTATCTGGTCGCAGACCCCGGAAGAAATGAAAGCTTGGCAAGACAATATGACGCCAGGTGCGCCACATAAATACTTGGCCTCCATGGATGGAAATTGGGATGCCACGGTAAAGATGTGGATGGATCCTTCGCAGCCAGCAAACATTTCAAAAGCCTACACAGTTAATGAAATGATCATGAATGGCCTTTACCAACGGTCTACCCACAAAGGAGAGATGATGGGAACGCCTTTTCTTGGTGAAAGCATCATTGGTTATGATAATGCCAAAAAGAAGTTTGTATCGTCTTGGATAGACAATATGGGCAGTGGGATTATGTATATGGAAGGAGATTATGATCCTGATAAGAAAATTTTAACCTTGGAAGGGTCCATGATTGATCCCGCCACTGGTAAAGACACTTGGATTAGGGAAGTGCTCACATACAACAACAATGATTCCCATACCTTTGAAATGTTTGTTCTCAAAGACGGTAAGCAAATCAAAAATATGGAAATTGTTTATACCAGAAGTAAATAACAAATGACTCCATTCTAAAACAAAAATAACAAAGGCCTTCATCAAAAAACAAGCAAATTGATGAAGGCCTTTTAATTTCAATCTCATGAAAAAACTTAATCAACTAGCGGCTACAGCCATTTGTGGTAATGATATTAGTTCCTCCTGTCTTTATGTGTCGGCATTGGCCATTATTTATGCAGGACAATTTGCTTGGATTTCGTTACTTATAGTTGCTTTAATTTTATTCCTTTTCAGAAAAATTTACGGTGAAGTGGTAGGAGCGCTTCCGCTTAACGGTGGCGCCTATAACGCCCTTTTGAATACCACCAAAAAATCAACAGCGTCCTTTGCTGCAGCCCTTACGGTATTGTCCTATATGGCGACTGCGGTAATTTCTGCCAGTGAATCGGTGAAATACGCACATAGTCTTTGGAATTTTATCCCCGTGGTAGAAACCACCATTGGGCTTTTGGCCATATTTATGCTGATTGTTATTATGGGTATTGGTGAATCTTCAAAAGTAGCCATTACCATCTTTATTTTCCACCTTACCTCCCTTACCCTCCTTTGCTTGTTTTGCGGGTTCTATTTGTTCCAAAACGGATTAGAGGTACTATTCACAAACTTTAAGCACCCTATTGAAGGAAGCGTGGCTACAGCCTTGTTTTTTGGCTTTGCCGCTGCAATGCTTGGGATTAGTGGCTTTGAAAGTTCTGCCAATTATGTAGAAGAACAAGCTGAAGGAGTTTTTCCTAAAACCCTCCGAAACATGTGGATTATTGTCACCATTTTTAATCCTTTAATTGCCTTTTTAGCTTTGGCAATCATCCCGATGGCCACCATACATTCCAATGAAGAAACCCTTCTTTCCTTTATGGCGAATACCGCTGCTGGCAATTGGTTGTTCTACATTGTTTCCATTGATGCTGTATTAGTATTGAGTGGAGCTGTGCTTACGTCCTTTGTGGGTGTTGGAGGACTTGTAGAACGTATGACATTGGACCGTATTTTGCCAAGTTTCCTATTGAAGAAAAACAGACGAGGGAGTTCCTATCTCATCTTTATCACATTTTTTGTACTATGCGTTACTGTTTTGTTAATCACCGAGGGGAACTTACAGGCCTTGGCAGGAGTTTATACGATTGCCTTTTTAAGTGTGATGATTTTATTTGGATTAGGTAATTTACTGCTCAAAATAAACCGAAAACAATTGCCTCGCCCCGAACGTGTAGGCCCAATTGCACTTTTTCTAGCCATTGCAGGGGTAATTACAGGTTTGATAGGTAACATTATCCTAAAACCTCAATATTTAGCCATTTTCTTGGAGTACCTCATCCCTACCCTTTTAATAGTAGGTTTCATGTTACTGCGTGTACAAATCTTGGAAGCCATCTTATATTTCATTAATTATATCACACCAAAAGGCGTTCCTGTATTTGATAGGATGGACACAAAAATCCTTAGGTACATTCGAAAAATCAACAGTCAGGAGTTTGTATTTTTTACCAACCATGATAACGTAGCCACCCTTAACAAAGTACTGCAATACATTGAAAGAAATGAGCATACAAGACGCCTGAAAATTGTTTCTGTAGTGCCTCCGGGTACGGAAGTAGTTCATAATTTGGTAGAAGATTTACAAGTTTTGGATCGTGCCTATCCTGATATTTTTGTGGAATTTGTAAAAGAAGAAGGCCACTTTGGTCCTGCAAAAATCAAAGAACTTTCCAAGCGCTGGAACATTCCTGTCAACTTCATGTTTATAGGAACTCCCGGTGAAAATTTCAAATACAGAGTTCAGGAATTGGGGGATGTTAGGGTAATCATTTAGGTCAGAAAATATATATAGGCTACATTTGCATATGCAACAACCCATCCAAGAACAAAGCAAGCCTAACATAGAATTTATTGCACTAATGGCCTCCCTAATGGCTATTGTAGCACTTTCAATTGATGCCCTTCTACCTGCACTTCCAGATATAGCTGAAGATTTAAATGTAACTGACCCTACTAAGAACCAGCTGTTGATTACCATGATCTTTTTAGGCTTGGGATTTGGGCAGCTGATATTCGGGCCGCTTTCGGATAGTTTTGGCCGAAAGCCTATTATTTACACCGGATTTTCTCTTTTTGTAATTGCAAGTATTCTTTGCGTAACAACCAACTCATTTGAAGTTCTAGTCTTTGGACGAATTTTACAGGGTATCGGACTTTCAGCGCCACGAACCATAAGTATTGCCATGGTAAGAGACACTTACAGCGGGGATAGGATGGCACAGGTGATGTCCTTTGTGGTCATGATTTTTATTTTGGTGCCGGTAGTAGCCCCTACTATGGGGCAATTCTTGATTACTTTTTATGATTGGCACTCCATTTTCAACCTCAACCTTATTTATGGCCTATTGGTACTGTTTTGGTTTTGGAAGCGCCAACCCGAAACCCATCCCAAGCAAAACCACACCAAACTTTCCTTGAATCTTTTTGTAAAGGGTACTAAAGAGTTCTTTAAGTATAAAGAAGCTGTTGTCTACACTATTGTTTCCGGGCTTATTACGGGTTCATTTATGGTCTATCTAAGTACCTCCCAACAAATTTTCGAAAATCAATATCATTTGGCAGATCTGTTTCCATACATATTTGCCAGTTTAGCCATTGCTATAGGGTTTTCCACATTTTTGAATAGCACTTTAGTAATACGTTTTGGTATGAAACGTATCGCCTTTATGGCAGCAATAGCTTACTCCATTGTCTCTATCCTGTATGTGTTTTTGTTTTGGTCTGGCGTAAATCCGCCTTTATCCATTCTATGGACGTTCTTTGGATTTCAATTTATTTCCATAGGATTTTTATTTGGAAACCTACGCTCCTTAGCCATGCATCCTATAGGTCATATCGCGGGCATTGGAGCAGCCATCAACGGATTTGCCTCTACCATCATGGCCGTTCCTATAGCCAATTACGTAGGAAGTTTTGTCACAGACAGTGTCTTGCCTTTGTTCATTGGTTTTTCCTTGTGTGGCCTCGTATCTGTGTTACTTTTTCTGACCATTAACGGTAAAAACTACTCTTAATTACGCAATTCCTAAGGTCTTTATGATATCAATCACCGACCCGATGATATATTCCACCCCAATGGCAATGACTATAAATCCAATAATTCTTGACAAAGCATTGATTCCTGAAGCCCCTAAAAACTTCACGATATAATGTGAACTCTTTAAAATGATATAAATAAGCACCGAAACCAGAAACAGAGCCCCCAAAATAGTACAGATTTGATGCGATGCTTGGTATTCTTGATTATAGGTAATCAATAAAGAAATAGTTCCCGGCCCTGCCAACATAGGAATTGCCAAAGGTGTCAAGGCGATGGCTTCTCTGGTTTGGATGTCTTGCTGTACACGCTCGCGTTTCATCCCCTTATGCTCCCTAAACTTACCTGTGAGCAAAGCGAACCCAGAAGAGGCAATAATAAGTCCACCTGCAATTTTTAAAGCAGTTAAACTAATTCCGAAAAAGGATAAAATATACTTACCTGCAAAAAAAGACAGCAATAAAATAATAAGGGCATCCAAGGACGTCCAAAATGCCGTGACCGCTCTTTCTTTTTTACTGTGTTCCATGGTCAATCCTACAAACACAGGCACTGTTCCTAAAGGATTCATAATCGAGAACAAGGCTCCAAAACTCACTAAAAATAACTCCATTGTTTTTTCTGCAAAGTCAGCATATTTTCGGGTATTTCAGGTTACCTAACATTTAAACTTTAGTGAGCAAATTGTTAGCCCTAATACCTCAAGAAATTCTCCTTATTTCTTAATATGATCAGCTTTTAAATATGATTTCCAACAAGCAGAATTCATCTGGAATTACTTCCTTCTTCTGGTATTTTGGCGTTTTGGCTCCTTAATGCGCACATACATCAATTTAAAGCGGCCATTACCAGTTTCGCGCTTATCAATTTCAAAGTTGTTGATAGAGCTTATGAGAGGGGTTAGCTTTTGAAACCCATAATTTCTAGAATCGAAATTAGGTTGTTTCTTTTGAAGCAAGCTGCCCACGTCTCCTAAAAATGCCCAACCGTCATCGTCTGCCAAATCTGAAATAGTGGATGCTATAAATTTGATATCCTTTTCGGTGATTTTATCATAAGTACTCTTGGATGCAGTAGTTTTTTCGGCAGTGCGATCATCATTTTCTTCCCCTTGCGACTTCAAAATTTCAATATAGATGAATTTATCACAAGCCACAATAAACGGATTCGGGGTTTTCTTCTCGCCAATACCATACACCTGCATGCCTGCTTCACGAAGTCGTGTGGCCAAACGGGTGAAATCACTGTCGCTGGAGACCAAACAAAACCCGTTCACCTGACCAGAATACAAAATATCCATTGCATCAATGATCATTGCCGAATCGGTGGCATTCTTCCCCGATGTATAGCCATATTGTTGTATAGGGGTAATGGCATTTTCCAACAATACGGTTTTCCATTTGTTTAAATGTGGATTGGTCCAATCTCCATAAATGCGCTTAATAGTGGGGTTTCCATATTTGGCAATTTCTTCCATCATCTCCTTTACATAAGCTGAAGGAATATTATCTCCATCAATAAGCACGGCTAGTTTTATATCCATAGGGCATAGTTATTTTGTTTAAAGGTAGCATTATTTTAATGTTTCCAAATTTTCAAAAGGATATAAAAGAAAAAGCCGCTTCGATTTCTCGAAGCGACTTTCTCACTCACCAACCAATCATTTGTTAAAATTGAAGGTCTGCTACAATATCAAATTCATCATAGATTACCTTATCTTTCAAATCGTTGTAGAAACTAGCCGAACCGTATCTAACGTTGTACTTGCTACGGTCAATTTTTAATGTAGCACTAGCTTTGCTTCCATATACTGAAATTTCAAAGGTAGCAGGATGTGTTTGTCCCTTAATAGTTAAATCTCCTGTTACTTCATAAGAATTTTTCCCTGTGGCCTTTACGGAATTAAAAACCATTTTAGCTGTAGGATAGTTGTTTACTCCAAAGAAATCATCAGATTTTAAGTGTCCATCCAACTTGTCCTTGTATTCACCAGATAAATCAGTAGACTCCAAAGAGGTCATATCAATGGTAAATTCACCGCCAGTAAGGGTTTCTCCATCAAATCTTAGAGTTCCAGATTTCAAGGCAATAGTTCCTTCGTGAGAACCTGCTACTTTATAACCTTTCCATACTACTTTACTATCTGTGGTGCTTACGGTCTTTTGTTGTGCTTCAACGGTTGCTGTAAATGTTGCAAATGCAATGATTGCAAATGTTAATCGTTTCATTTTGTATATGTTTTTTATTGTTAAATAATTACAGTACAAAGTTGCCCCACAATGCCCGAAAATAAAATGGCATAGGTTACAAAAAGAAGTTAAACTAGATTAACTTTTAGGCCTCCTTGGCCAACTGACGTTTGATTTTACTTAGGAATTCCTTGGTAATACCCAAATAGGAAGCAATCATATATTGAGGAATGCGCTGCTCTATCATAGGATAGGTCTCCTTAAAATAAAGGTAACGCTCCTTGGCGGTCATGCTGAAGTTGCGGATGATTCGTTTTTGGGAAGCAGCCAAACCTCGTTCCAGAATCTTTCTAAAAAAACGTTCCAGTTTTGGCACCGCTGCATACACCTCTTCAATAGTATCTACATGAAACTGAGCAAAGGCGGTATCCTCCAAACACTGTATATTGAACTGTGCAGGCTCCTGACTGATAAAACTCCCAATATCCGAACTCCACCAATCTTCCACACATAACATAATGATGTGTTCCTGCCCTTCATCATCCACATAAAACATACGGGTACATCCCTTAAGGATAAAACTACTGTGCTTGCATACATCTCCTTGTTGTAAAGCATATTGACCTTTCAAATAGCGCCGAATAGTAATGTGTTCCGCCAAATAACGTTCCTCTTCAGGAGTAAGGGTTACATGCTTTTGTATATATGCTAACAGAGGCTGAATGTCCATAAAACTGTATAAAAGTAGACTTCAAAAATAAGGAAAATTACGCAGCTCTTTGCCAACAGTATGATGCCCATAATACACTGCAAAAAAGACACCTGCAATTAATTCCATTGTTAATAAATCTGAAAATGTGCTAGTTATCAACAATCACATCATGTTTTAATTTAATTTCTTAAATTAGAAGAACATAGCCTCTTTTCTTACGTTGTCTTACAAAATTAATACTGAGAAGATGAAAGCATTCACCATCAAACAAGCCCCAATTCCAATAGACATTTACCAAGATTTAAGGAATCGTTGTGGACTATCAGACAAAACCGAACAAGCCTGTATTATTGGTCTTAGGAATTCACTGTACACTGTGATTTTAGAAGTAGGTGAATCTATAGTTGGTATGGGCCGTCTTGTGGGAGACGGAGGCTGTTTTTGCCAAGTGGTGGACATCTGTGTGCTTCCGGAACACCAAGGAAATGGCTATGGCAAAGCTATCATGGCACAAATTTCCAAATATATCAACAAGCACTTGCCATCCTCCTGCTCTGTAAGCCTCCTTACCGATAGGGATGCGCCTATTTTATATAAAAAATTTGGGTTTCAAGACACCCTTCCCATTACCAAGGGAATGTACATTAAAACATAACAACAACCTCATGGATATCACTGTTGAAACTACTATAAATGCTCCAATTGAACTTGTATGGGATTTTTGGACCAGCCCAGAACACATCACCCATTGGAATTTTGCTAGCGACACCTGGTGTTGCCCAAAGGCCGAAAACGATGTCCGTCCCGGGGGTGGTTTTAGTTGGCGGATGGAAGCTAAAGATGGTAGTATGGGATTTGATTTTGAAGGTATGTATCAAGAGGTTATTCCTTTAAAGTTGATTACTTCCAAACTATTAGACGCCAGAAAGGTATCCATCCATTTTACCACAAAGGACAACCTTGTTACTGTAAAAGAAACCTTTGAATCCGAAAATACCAACCCTATTGACCTGCAACGCTCAGGTTGGCAGGCCATTTTGGACAACTTTAAAAAGCATGTTGAATCTCATAAAGATTAACATCCCTTAAATAACCTTATTTCAACTTCTGCAACTTGGGGAGCAAAGGCGCATTTTTATCCTGATAAGGTTCCATATGCTGAATAATTTGATCCAACATGTCTATAGCTCGTAGAATATGCGGGCCTTTGTTCAACATGATACACTCTGCTTTGGTAGCTGTTACGGCATCTGTAATTTCAGAACGGCTTGGCAAGCCTTTTTTTGCTAAATTTTCCAATACCTGTGTCGCCCAAACAATAGGGATATGGCACGCATTGCAAAGGGCCAACATTTCCTTTTGGATATAGCCCATGTTTTCCCAACTGGTCTCGATAGCCAAATCTCCTCTGGCAATCATCACCCCTACTTTAGGAGCTTTCATGGCTTCCAACAAAATAGCGCTTAACTGATTGTAGGCGCCCTGTGTTTCTATTTTATAGATAATCCCCAGGGATTCCAAAACACCTAGTCCCTTTAGGTAATTGTGCATTTCTTTAACGTCCTCAACAGTGTTGACAAATGAAAAATTGACAATATCGGCGTATTCAGCAATAAACTTTAGGTTCTCTTTATCGGTTTGGGTCAAGCCGCGAATATCTAAATTGGAATCAGGAAAATTAATCCCTTTATCTGGTTTCAATTTGGAACCTTTTTCTCCGGCACGTAAAATTTTAATCGTGGCAACTTCATTATTCAATTCTGAGATGGTTCCTTTAATGGCACCATCATCAAAATACACCCGTTCTCCTTCTTTTATATAAGCAAATACCTCGGGTAAAGTACAGGATACTATGCAAGGCTCTTTTCCTTTTTTGGATTTTTTGGCCATCATAGGGGTTTTGGACAGCATCAGCGTATCCCCTTCTCTTAACACAATGGGCTTTTTCATTTCACCCGTGCGTATTTTTGGACCACCAATATCCATAGCTATAATGGTACGTTTGCCTAGTTCGGCATCGGCAGCTTTAATGTGCTTAATAATATGCAACCAATCTTCCTGCGAATCATGGGCACAATTAATTCTGGCAATCTTCATGCCCCTTTGAATCATCTGCTCCACATATTGCGGATCTTCAGCAGTAAACCCTGGCATGGTCACCATAATACGCTGCTTTCTGTTTCGTGGAGGTTCTCCAAATAAAAGCTTGGTATTTTTAGCTAGGATCTTGTCACTCTCTTCAATTGAAACCGTATACTTCTGAGGCCATTTACTTGGCTCATCTAGTAATTTGGACAAATAAAAGCGGGTGATTTTAACACTGGCCTCCGTATGGGCCTCTGCCCTTGCCAAACGAGACATTCCCAACACTCCCAGAGCGTATTGTAGATTGCGTAAATCAAAAGATCTTAGTGATAAATAATTGACTAAGTTCAAGGCACTTTTTTGATGATTGGGATGTATCTGCTCCAATCTTTCGGAAAAAGCCTGTCTGTCAAGGTGCATTTTTTCAAGGATTGCATCCAATTCTTGAACCATTGCTTGAAGATCTTTAGTACCCATGGCAAATGTTTCTACAAAGTTCTGAAATTAAAATGTCGCCCTAGATGATATCCCTCATTTCATTGGAAATATCTCAGAAAGTTTAAAGATACTCATTTTCAGGAGATCACTAAACAACCGAATACCATTCAATCTCAAACATTATCAACAAAATATTCGCAACAATTTAAAATTCAAGTTGTTAAAAAACTGCAGATAAAGTATCTTAGTACAAGGAATAGCCTTTACCTACATTCCAACTGGTATTGAGAATGCCATCACTAAAAACCAAAATTCAATGAAACTAAAGATGCTGCTTTTGTTGTTAGTAGGAACTTTATTAACAACATCCTGTAAAGAAACCAAAACAGAAACACCTAATTCTTCTGAAACTTCCAATGCTACAGTTTATTACAATGGAGACATTATTACCATGGAAGGTGACACACCTGAGTATGTGGAAGCTCTTGTTGTAAAAGATGGAAAAATTGCCTTTGCAGGGAATAGTAACGAGGCGATGACTGTGGCTGGACCTGGCCATAAAATGATTAATCTTGATGAGCATACCTTACTTCCTGGGTTTATGGATGGTCATGGTCATGCTTGGAATGCCGGATTTCAAGCCGTATCAGCCAATCTGTTACCAGCACCAGACGGAGAAGGCAAAAGCATCGACGATATCATACGCCTACTCAATGATTGGAAGGCTAAAAACACCGAAGCCATTTCAAAATACGGAGCCATCGTAGGGTTTGGATATGATGATTCTCAATTAAAGGAAAAAAGACATCCAACAGCGGATGATTTAGATAAAGTTTCCACCGAAGTACCTGTTTTTATCATTCACCAATCAGGCCATTTGGCCTCCACCAACCATAAGGGTTTGGATGCGGCAGGTTATATAGCAGGTGTCCAAGATCCCGCAGGAGGTTCTATTAGAAGAGAAGAAGGCACCGATATTCCCAACGGCGTATTGGAAGAAATGGCTAGTTTTATTCCCCTAATAAAGTTTATGTCGACTTTAGACACGAAAGCCAATGAACTTATCGCCAAAGCAGGTATAGAAGCCTATATTAAGTTTGGTTATACTACCGTACAAGAAGGAAGAGCAACCTCTGACAATTGTGAAACTTGGAAAACCTTGGCCAATAGAAATGAACTCCCTGTAGATGTAGCGGCCTATCCAGATATACAATCTCAAATGGATTATATGTTGGCTAATGGCGATAGCGATCATTATACCAATCATTACAGAATAGCCGGTGTAAAACTGTCTTTGGATGGTTCTCCTCAAGGAAAAACCGCTTGGTTAACCAAACCCTATGTAGTACCTCCTCCAGGAAAATCTAAAGACTACAGAGGCTATCCTGCCATCAAGGAAGATACGGAAGTTACAAGATTTGTAGATTCGGCCTATGCCCATAATTGGCAAATTTTAACGCACTGTAATGGCGATGCTTCAGGTGACCAATTGATAAAAGCCGTTACAAAAGCCACAGAAACTTATGGACAGAAAGACAGACGTCCTGTAATGATTCATTCCCAAACCGTACGTTTTGATCAATTGGATCAAATGAAAGCATTAGGCATGTCTCCCTCTTTTTTTAGCATGCACACCTATTATTGGGGTGATTGGCACCGCGATGAAACCTTAGGAAAAGAACGCGCTTACAAAATATCCCCAACGGCAACAGCTTTGAAAAAAGGCATGATTTTCACCGAACACCACGATGCCCCTGTGGCCTTACCTAGCAGTATCATGATTTTACATACTACCGTAAATAGAGTGAGTAGATCTGGAGATATTATAGGACCAGATGAAAGAGTAAGTCCATACATTGGTTTATGCTCCCTTACCAAATGGGCCGCCCATCAATACTTTGAAGAAGATTCCAAAGGCACCTTAAAAGCAGGGAAATTAGCTGACTTGGTAATTTTGGACCAAAACCCTTTAAAAATTGACCCTATGAGCATTAAGGATATCCAAGTCCTTGAAACCATTAAAGAAGGAAATACGGTTTATAAGAAGTAATTTTTCCTTGTCATTGTTACAGTAATATACCCTCAACTTTGGTTGGGGGTATTTTATTTGTAAAATAAAATACCTTATCTTTTAGCAATTAAATAGATACAATATTTCCCATTCCATTAAGTCTTCTTTCGTTTTACTTTCATCTGCTTTTAACTAAATTTGGCGGCTTTAAACAACCCAAAACCAAACTAGACAAAAAAAATGAAGCACCACTTACTTTGTTCTCTACTTGTTTTTTTTAGTATCAGAGCCTTCTCCCAAATCACTTTTGAACAGGGCTATTATATTGATAATACTGGCAACAAAATTGAATGTTATATAAAAAATAGTGATTGGAAAAACTCTCCTTCAGAATTTAAATATAAGCATAGGCTTGAAGGGGATGTAAAAACAGGAACTCTTGAATCTGTTAAAGAATTTGGAATATACAACTCTTTTAAGTACATCAAGAGAACTGTAGCTATAGATGTTTCTAAAGTTAGCTTAGAGAATTTAGACTATAATAGATCTCCAATTCTTGAAACAAAAGAGCTTTTCTTAAAGGTTCTAGTTGAGGGTAATGCCAATTTATTTTCTTATGTAGACGGAAAGCTAAGACGTTATTTCTTCAATAAAATGAACGACCCAATAACTCAACTAATCTATAAAACCTTTAAGGTTTCCGAATATAAAACTCAAGACAACAATGAATTTAAAGAACAGTTAAGAATTAACTTAACATGTCCTGATTTTACAATAGAGAAAATCAGAAAATTAGAATATAACCAAAAAGATTTAAGTGCTTTTTTTGTAGCATATAACTCTTGTCAAAATTCAACATCTACTGTATACAAAAGACAAAGTCGAGGTGAATTTAGTATAAACCTAAGACCTAGATTGAATTTTTCCTCTTTTGAAATTGACAATACTTTTAACGATTTCAAGGAAACTGAATTCGACTCCCAATTCAATCCTAGTTTTGGTATAGAAACTGAATTCGTTTTTCCCATCAACAAAAATAAATGGGCACTATTTTTTGAACCAACTTACCATTCTTATAAAACTGAAAAAACTTATGAATCCACTAGTGTAACCAGTGGTAATATTACAGCCAAGGTAAACTATGTCTCAGTTGAACTACCCATTGGAGTAAGACACTATTTTCATTTAAATCCAAAATCCAAACTGTTTCTTAATACTGCTTTTATATATGAAGTGGGCACCAAAAAAGATTACATTGAATTTAAATTAAATGGTGCGGATTTAAGAGGGATGCATATCATTTCCTATGCAAACTTTGCTCTTGGAGCAGGTTTTAAATATCACAACAAATACAGTTTTGAAATAAGGTACATTGAAAAAGGTAATGTGTTAGAAAGTTATCAAAACTGGACTTCAAGCTATAATAGCTGGTCCTTTATTTTTGGATATAACCTATTTTAAAACTAAAGAAATACAATTATCTCTTAAAGGGCGCCTATTGGCGCCTTTCTTTTTATCCTTATGTATTGCCTTTCAATTAATATAAATTAGGAACTTCATAAAACAAACTCGTTCGTTTTCATTATCTTAGACATAGGCTAATTCAAACATCACTAATCAATATGAACACAAAACTGCAGTTTATATTCCTCCTCTGTTTCATTCATATCACAGGTTCTGCTCAGACACAAAAACAAGACGTCATAAAAAATATGGATGGCAAACAAGCCTATTATTCTGAGATTGCGAAGCAATTATGGGAAGAACCGGAATTGGGTTATTTGGAAGAACGCAGTGCAGCACTATTGCAAAACGAACTCAACAAAGCAGGGTTTTCCATTGAAAAAGGAGTCGCTAATATTCCTACTGCTTTTGTGGCTAGCTATGGCTCTGGAAGTCCTGTAATTGCAGTATTGGGAGAATTTGATGCCCTTCCGGGAATGTCACAGGAAGCGGTTCCTTACCAACAACCAAGAGTTGAAGGTGCCCCCGGCCAAGCCTGCGGTCACCATTTATTTGGAACTGGAGCTCTTGCAGCAGCTATAGCTGTTAAAGATTGGCTGCAAACCACCAATACTTCAGGAACCATACGCTACTACGGCACCCCTGCAGAAGAAGGTGGTTCAGGGAAAGTGTATATGGTGAGAGCGGGTTTGTTTAATGATGTAGATGCCGTATTGACCTGGCACCCTTATAATGAAAACAATTCCAACCCCAGCACCAATTTGGCTACCATTTCCGGAAAATTCAGATTTAAAGGAACATCTGCTCATGCTGCCGCTGCCCCCGAACTGGGGAGATCGGCCCTAGATGCTGTTGAAAGCATGAACATGATGGTAAATTTATTACGAGAACACACCACGGAATCCACGCGTATACACTATGTCATTACTAAAGGAGGTGATGCGCCCAACATTGTCCCTGCCGAAGCTGAGGTTTACTATGTGGTCCGAAATGCTAATAGAGATGAAGTCAAAAATGTATGGAACAGAATTGTAAAAGCTGCGGAAGGGGCCGCTTTGGGTACAGAAACTAACATGGCCTACGAAATTATTGGTGGTACTTATGATAAACTCCCCAATGAGGCCTTAGCTAAAATCATGCATGATAACCTTACTTTGGTTGGAGGTATCCACTATAATCAAAACGAATTAGATTTTGCCAAAGCTATTCAAAAAACACTTTCCAAACCAGAACCTTTGGATAAGGCAGAAATCATCCAACCAATGGCCTTTACCTATGGAAAAGCTTCTGCCGATACAGCCGACGTTAGTTGGGCCGTGCCCTTAAGCCAAATTAGAACGGCAACTTGGGTACCCGGAACGCCAGCACATAGTTGGCAGGCCGTTGCAGCTGGAGGCAGCAGTATTGGCTTTAAAGGCATGATGGTAGCCGCCAAAACATTGGCATTGTCTGCCATAGATTTATACACTTCTCCAGAATTATTGAAAGACATCCGTACAGAGTTTAACCAAAGGCGCGGAACAGATTTTAAATATGAAGCCCTTTTAGGAAACCGGCAACCAGCTTTAGACTATCGCAAATAAACCATACTATGAATCAGCTAAATTTAAAAACATTGAATTACAGTATTTATATGCCGGACAATTTCACCTCCAAACCTTGGAGTGGCGGCAGCACAACAGAACTATGTATCTTTCCCCCTGAAGCTTCTTATCGAGCAATGGATTTTGATTTCAGATTGAGTACAGCTACTGTAGATGTGGAAACTTCAGAATTTACCAGACTACCAGGCATCTCCCGCCAATTGATGGTTTTGGAAGGCAATGTTACCTTAGAGCATCAAAATCATCATAGCGTTACACTTAATGAAGGAGACATTGATTGCTTTGACGGAGATTGGACAACCACTTCCAAAGGGAGTTGTACAGATTTCAACCTAATGACTTCCAAAGACATCATAGGGAAACTCACTGCTTTGGATTTGAAACTCTATAAGCGAACAAATTTGGAGATAGATAAAACGGCTTCCTTTTTCGGATTGTACCTCGACAAAGGTTCTTTAAGTATCTTCTTTGAAGACCAGCAGGTGAACTTGCAAAAAGGCCATCTATTTTGTTTTAAAGATCCTATTGCAACAACCTTGTCTCTGTTTGCTAATGCCAATTGCTTTGGGGTTGTTATAGAAATTGCAAAGGATTAGAAACGTTTTTTGTTATTCAAAATCAATTAATAATCTCACTAAATTTATTTGACTTCCTATGAAAACTGAAAGAGAAAAAATGATGGCAGGAGAGCCCTATGATGCACATTGTAAAGAAATGATTGATTTAAGAACCAAAGTCAAGCGTATTCTTCATAAACTAAATGTCACCGAATACTACACCGATAAATTTCAGGAGAACATTAATGAGCTTTGTCCAAATTCGGCAAAAGACATTCATTTAGAACCTCCCTTCTATTGCGATTATGGCGAACATATCTTTGCAGGTGAAGGCGTATTTGTCAATTTTGGCGCCGTCATCCTAGATGGAGCCAGGGTAACCATTGGCAAAAAAACCTTAATTGCGCCTGGTGTACATATCTATACGGCACAACATCCTCTAAACATTGAAGAGCGCAGGGTTTGGGAAGACTGTAAACCCGTAACCATTGGGGAGGAATGTTGGATTGGAGGACATGCCACCATTTGTCCAGGTGTAACCATTGGAGACAGAACCGTTATTGGTGCTGGCTCCGTAGTCACTAAAGATATGCCTGCAGATGTTTTGGCGGTTGGCAATCCTGCAAGGGTAATCAGGAAGCTCAATACCTAAACAATTTTATTTCATGAGTTGAATATCGGCAATTCTCTCAATGCGATTGCGTTCCAAAAAGGCATCAATAGTTTCAAAATGCTCAATTACTCGTTGATCCTTGAATTCAAATACTTTTTGCGACAAACCTTGAAGGAAATCACGATCGTGGGATACTAGAATCATTGTTCCGTCGAAGTCCAAAAGAGCTTCCTTCAACACCTCTTTAGATTTCAAATCCAAGTGATTGGTAGGCTCATCCAGAATCAGAAGGTTCACAGGTTCCAACAATAATTTTACCATTGCCAAACGAGTTTTCTCTCCACCTGAAAGCACGCCCACTTTTTTATCGATATCCTCACCAGAGAACATAAAACGCCCCAAAATATTCTTGATTTGGGTGCGAATTTCTCCTTGCGCTACTTCATCCACGGTTTGGAAAATGGTCATTTCGTTATCCAATAAAGACGCTTGGTTTTGGGCAAAGTATCCTACTTTTACGTTATGTCCCAATTGGCAAGTTCCTTCAACCTCTATTTCATCTAAAATGGCCTTGATCATGGTAGATTTTCCTTCTCCATTTCGCCCTACAAAACATACCTTCTCACCTCTTGAAATGGACATACTGGCATCTCGAAACACCACCTTATCCCCATAGGCTTTGGATACTTCCTTAACTGTTACAGGATAATCCCCTGAACGAGGCGCTGGTGGGAAACGTAATTTTAATGCTGAGGTATCGATTTCATCCACCTCAATAATTTCCAATTTTTCCAGCATACGCTCACGAGAAGATACTTGATTGGTTTTGGAGAATGTTCCTTTGAAACGTTCTATAAACGCCATATTATCAGCAATAAACTTTTGCTGTTCTTGATAAGCTTTTAATTGATGAGCGCGTCTCTCTTCTCGTAATTGTAAGTAATGAGAATAGTTGGCCTTATAATCATAAATACGACCCATGGTTACCTCAATGGTTCTGTTGGTAATATTATCGATAAAGGCCTTGTCGTGAGAAATCACCAAAACCGCATTGGCTTTATTCACCAAGAAATCCTCTAACCAAATCACAGATTCAATATCGATATGGTTGGTAGGCTCATCCAAAAGGATCAAATCCGGTTTTTGAAGCAAGATTTTAGCCAACTCAATTCGCATACGCCATCCACCACTAAACTCTTTGGTCTGTCTTTTAAAATCTTCCTGCTTAAAACCTAATCCCTTTAAGGCCTTTTCAACCTCGGCATCATAGTTCACTTCCTCCAAAGCATAGTACTTCTCTCCAAGATCGGCAACTCGTTCAATAATTTTCATGTATGCCTCACTTTCATAATCGGTTCTGGTTTCCAATTCCTTGTTAAGGGCATCCATTTCATCACGCATAGCAAACACATGCTTAAATGCTTTAGCAGCCTCTTCAAACACTGTACAATTATCCTCAGTCAACAAATGCTGAGGCAAGTAAGCAATCACAGCATCTTTAGGGCTACGCACATGACCTCTAGTGGCTTTTTGTGCTCCAGCGATAATTTTCATCATGGTAGATTTTCCCGCACCGTTTTTTCCCATTAGGGCAATCTTATCGGTTGGGTTAATCACAAAGGAAACATCTTTAAATAAAGTGGTTCCGTTAAATTCTACTGCTAAATTATCTATCGAGATCATGGTTTTAATTTTAAAGGCGCGAAGGTACTAAAAAGGGCAATGCTGTGGAAGATTTTATGAAAAATCAAATCCCATGATTTGCATTGCCCAATAAACTTAAAATATCTTGTGTTTTGGAAGGTCTTTAGTTCAAACTAGGAACCTTAAAAGTTCCAAATGGACTCTCTTCTTTCATCAGAGCTTCAATAGCTTCAGAGGTTCTAGGTGCTTCCGCTGAAAGGTTTACAGGACCATCTTCGGTGATTAGAATATCGTCTTCAATACGCACTGCAATCCCCCACCATTTTTTATCGCAAGGACTGCCATCCTGAATATAGATGCCTGGTTCCACTGTAATCACCATATTAGCTTCCAAATCACCTCTAAGTCCCGAGTCATGAACATCCAATCCTAAATAATGAGACGTTCCATGGGGAAAATATTGTCTTCCCTCTTCCAATGATTTTGTGATGCCTAATTTCATAAGCCCCTCGTAAACCACCTCTCTAGCGGACTTGTCTGGAGCTTTATAGGCACTGCCAACTTTGGAAGCTGCAATACCGGCCTCCTGGGCTTTGTATACCAAATCATAAATTGCTTTTTGTTCTTTCGTGAATTTTCCATTAGCAGGAATAGTTCTAGTCACATCAGCGGAATAACCATGGTACTCTGCCCCCAAATCCATCAATACCAAATCGTTTCCAACGTTGGTTTTGGAATTTTCGATATAATGCAACACACAGCCATTATGCCCTGCTCCTACAATACTCGGGTAGCCCTCGTACTCGCTCCCATATCGTTTGTAAATGTATTCATGGACCCCTTGAATTTCGGTTTCGGACATTCCAGGGTGCATCGCCTTCATAATTTCCCGTTGTCCCATAGCAGAAATTCGGACAGCTTTGGTCAACAATACCAATTCTTCTTCTGTTTTAATCTGGCGTAACCCAGCCATTAAATTGGATAAGGTTTTGGTATCCGTTTTTACATTGGTATTTTTTAAAGTTGCCTCATCTGGAAGTTCTGGATTCTCATTTGTATGGGAAATACTGAAATTATTTTGCCATTGCACTTGGTTTTTAAAGGATTTGATCAAATCGAACAAATCGGCTTTATCTCCTTTAGAATCTCTATAATCATCCTGAAATGGTTTGAAAAGAACGCTATCAAAACCAGCATAGTCAATTCCTGAATCCAAAAATTCCTTTCCATTCAAAGCGTTTTCAAATCCCAATTGTTTCTTTGCGCCTTCTACGCCCAAACGATAGCCGTTCCATTGTTCTGCCTGAGCATCGCGCTCTTGAACATAGATGATTTCATTATAAGAATCACCTTCAGCATCCGTTTGCATTTCAGAAAACACGACCAAAACGGCATGTGGTTCTTTGTACCCAGTGAGGTAATAAAAATCCGGATCTTGGTGGTATACATAATCCACATCATTGGCACGATTTCTTACCGCATTGGCAAAAAACACAGCCACACTATTTTCTGGCATAGACTCACGCAAAGCCTCTCTTCTTTCCTTGTGGAATTCAGCCGACAAATAATCTTGTGGAACATCTTTTTGAGCCTGTACCATTATACAAAACAGACTACTTAACACCATAAAAACGAGAGATTTCATATACTATAAATTTGTTAGCGTGTAAAAATAATAACATTCTTAAATGTACAATCCATTGCTTTTCTGTTTAACATAGTTTTAAACCCATTTTATGGGATGCCCTTTCTTCAAAACCAGATAAAATTCTCTACTTTTGCGCAACATTCAATATAATTTAGAAATGAAAAATACAGCCTTAACAGCCACTCATGAAGCACTTGGCGCCAAAATGGTTCCGTTTGCAGGATTTAATATGCCCGTACAATATGAGGGTGTTAATATAGAACATGAAACCGTTAGAAAAGCCGTTGGTGTTTTTGATGTAAGCCATATGGGCGAATTCTTGATTGAAGGGCCTCACGCTTTGGAATTGATACAAAAAGTAAGCAGTAACGATGCTTCCAAATTAGCTATTGGAAAAGCACAATACAGCTGCATGCCAAATGATGACGGCGGTATTGTTGACGATTTGATTATATACCAACTTAAGGAAGAAACCTATTTATTGGTGGTGAATGCCAGCAACATTGAAAAAGATTGGAACTGGATTTCTTCCAAGAATGATGTTGGTGCAGAAATGCGCAATTTAAGTGACAATTATTCGTTATTGGCTATACAAGGTCCCAAAGCCGTAGAAGCTATGCAATCTCTTACAAGCCATGATCTATCCGAAATTAAATTCTACAATTTTGTTGTAGGTGACTTTGCAGGTGTTGAAAACATTATCATTTCTGCGACTGGATATACAGGAAGCGGTGGATTTGAAATTTACTGTAAAAATGACGAGGTTCAACAAGTTTGGGATAAGGTGTTTGAAGCTGGGGCCGACTACGGTATCAAACCAATTGGTTTGGCTGCTCGTGACACTTTGCGTTTGGAAATGGGTTACTGCCTTTACGGTAATGATATCAATGACACAACTTCTCCTCTTGAAGCAGGTTTGGGATGGATTACCAAATTTACTAAAGACTTCACCAATAGCGAAGCTTTAAAACAACAAAAAGAAGAAGGTGTACAACGTAAATTGGTTGCTTTTGAACTTGACGAGCGTGGTATTCCAAGACAAGGTTACGATATTGTAGATACGGAAGGTAATGTTATTGGACAAGTTACTTCCGGAACCATGTCTCCTTCACTAGGAAAAGGTATTGGATTGGGTTATGTTCCTACTGCTCTTGCAGGCGTAGATAACAAAATCCACATTCAAATTAGAAAAAATGCCATTCCTGCAACCGTGGTAAAGCTGCCGTTTTACAAAGGCTAGCAAACGATTGTCCCAAATTAGGTAATTAATGCAGGAGGCCACAAATAAACATAGGATTTTAATTTTAGGAGCAAGCGGCTTTTTGGGCAATGCCCTTTACAAAGAGCTTTGCTCCTATTTTAAAACCTTTGGCACCTACCGCATTCCTAAAAGAGACTTTGAAGACAACGCGCATTTTTTTCCCTATAATGTGGAAGAAGATGACGTTATAGAAATCATTGAGGCTGTTAGGCCAACGATCATCATTTCTTCTCTTCGTGGGGACTTTCATGCCCAAACCATGGCGCATCAGCACATCGCCAATTATTTATTGGAAAATAAAGGCTGTAAGCTCATTTTCCTTTCCTCTGCCAATGTGTTTGATGCTTATAGTAAGTTCCCTAGTTACGAATTGGACAAAACCTTTAGCCATAGCATCTACGGGCATTTCAAAATAAAAATTGAAAACATGCTGTTGCGACTTCCCAAAAAACAAGTCGTTATAGCGCGCTTACCAATGGTATTGGGAACCCAATGTCCAAGAATCAAGGAGCTTAAACAGCATATTAGTGAAGGTACCGCTGTAGAGGTGTTCCCCAACATCATTATGAACGTAACTACAGACTATAAAGTCACTCAGCAACTTCACTACATTATCAATCGTAACAAATCAGGGATTTTTCATTTAGGAAGTACAGATTTGGTTCACCACGATGAATTCATCAAGGATGTAGTCCAACTTCTAACTTACAAGAATATCAACTTTAAACAGGTCTACACTACCAATGAAGATCGCTATTTGGCGGTTTTGCCCAAATACAACTTATTGCCCAAGCATCTTCAAATTTCCAGCACGCAGGTTTTAGAAGAACTTCACAAATAAAACAAGGCTTCCTCCAATAATTTTTTTAAATTTAAGGGTAACCAATTTTATATTCTATGAAACCATTAACCCAAGAAGCCATTGAAAAAAAATTATTGCGTTTTCCAGATTGGGAATACTACGATGATGCCATTCATGTAGAATTTGAATTCGACAACTTTAAGGACTGTTTTAGCGCTATGAGCCGAATTGCTTTTGAGTGCGAAGCCCTAAACCACCACCCCAATTGGACCAACGTTTACAATGTACTAACCATTTCATTGTCTACCCACAGCGCCAAGGGGGTGACAGACAAAGATTTTGAACTTGCACAGGCCATAGAAACCATTGTAGAAGTGCAGGAATAAGAAATTACCAACCTTATTTTTATAGCATCACTTTTTTACTAAATTTGCGATGCAATTTAAAACCACAAGATTTTTCGCATTAGCGAAACACTAATAATATTTATCCTATGGGAAGAGCTTTTGAATTTCGTAAAGCACGTAAAATGAAACGTTGGTCGGCAATGAGTAAGGCCTTTACGCGTATTGGTAAAGACATTGTAATGGCCGTAAAAGAAGGTGGACCAGATCCCGATAGTAATGCTCGCCTTAGAGCGGTCATCCAAAATGCCAAGGCAGTAAACATGCCAAAAGACAATGTGGAACGTGCTATTAAACGCGCGTCCGACAAAAGTCTTGGAGATTTTAAGGAAGTTCTTTTTGAAGGTTATGCACCTCACGGTATTGCCATTTTGGTAGAAACCGCAACCGACAACAACACCCGTACTGTAGCCAATATTAGAAGTTACTTTAACAAATGCGATGGAAGCTTGGGAACTTCAGGTTCTGTAGTTTTCATGTTTGACCACACTTGTAACTTCCGAATTAACGGTGAAGGTTTGGATGCTGAAGAACTAGAGCTTGAATTGATTGATTTTGGTGCTGAGGAAGTATTCGTGGATGAAGACGGCATCCTTATTTACGCTCCTTTTGAATCGTTTGGTGCCCTTCAGGCTGAATTGGAATCTAGAGGTATTGAAATCCTGTCTTCAGGTTTTGAACGCATCCCGCAAGTAACCAAAGAGCTTACTGCTGAGCAAGCTGCCGACGTAGAAAAGCTTTTGGAAAAGATTGAGGAAGACGACGATGTTCAAAACGTGTACCACACAATGCAAGAACAAGCAGAATAATAAAAGATTCTTAAAAATTATCCAAAAACCTAAACATATGTTTAGGTTTTTTTATATTCATACGTTACAAAACGCAATCAAATTCGTTCTAAAGTAAAAAAAACGTATGAGTAAAGTTTCTACTCCCAAGATATCCTTAACACTTCTACTATTCGTAGGTATTCTTTTTAACCAACACCTAAATGCTCAAATTGTTTCGGGCCGCGTATTGACAGAAGTACGGTCTCCCATTTCTTTTGCCACCATCCAAATTGGAGAGCATCATGGCACCATTAGCAATGAAGAAGGCAACTTTTCTATTAGCACAGTTGGTTTCAACTCCAAGGATTCTGTGTATATTTCCTGTTTGGGCTTTGAAAAACTAGGAATGGTTGTAGAAGAGTTCTCTTCAAAAGATTACATATTGAAAGAACAGGTCAATGAACTTTCTGAAGTATTCTTGACCAACCGAAAACTCACGGTCGATTCCATTCTTTATTACGTGAATAAAAACCTGTCAAAAAACTACAAAACAGACCTTTTGGACTATGAAGTCTTCAGCAGAAAAACCGAATTTATAAAAGGTAAAGACGTTAATTTTGAAATTGATAAGTCCACAGGCTTCTCCAAAAAACAACTTAAGGCCTTCAACCAAGACTTTAATGAATTGGAAACAGCCTTGGTAAACAACAAGTCCAAGCAATACACCGATTTTGTAGGCCATTTATTGATAAAGGATGCTAACGCTACCAAACTTAAAGTTGAAAAAGCAGTTAGACTTCTCGATAAGAACAACAGCCAATCTTTGGAGGTTTTGGCAAATAAAGGAAAAGACATCATTTCAAAACATTTGGATAAAGACAAAGTATATACAATTAAAACCGGCTTGCTCAAAATTTCAGACTCCCTTTCCCTTTCAGAAGGAAATGACAAAATGAAAGACACCGTAAATTCTATTGGCATATTAAAAGGTAATGTAAAACGTCCTTTGGAACACCACGGTTTTAAAAGTCGTTCCATCCTTAATTTTGTTTTGGAAACCAAACTTTACAAATACACTCTAGACGACATCACCTTCCTTGGTCCAGAAATGGTTTATGTCATTTCCTTTGTACCTAGAAGAAGTTCTGCGGACTATGAAGGTAAGCTCTACATTTCCAATGAAACTTTTGCAGTACTTAAAGCCGATTACCATTACTATAAAGGACGTGTGGGTGAAAAATTCAATTTAAAACTTTTATTGGGAATCAAATATGTTGAACAAGGCCACACGGGTTCTGTCATCTATCAAAAAAGTGCAGACAACTTTTATTATCCTAAATACATCTCAGAACAAAGGGATAGTTATTTTTATATAAGCCGACCTTTTAAGTTTATCGAAAATGACAACAGAAGCAACAAAGTCGCCTTTGAATTTATGGTAGAAGGTGTTTTTAAGGAACGGTTGGAAGTTTTGTTTTTGTCGCAAAAACCAATTTCCTCTGCAGAATATGTAGAAACTACCGAACAAAAACACGTCAATTATGAAACGCCAAAACAGTATGATCCAAGCATATGGGCCGACTACAATGTATTGGAACCACTTAACGAAATGAAGGCGTTTAAGGTAGCCGAATAGTCCCTTGAAGTAGGCAAAAGATTCCAATTAATTATCCTATCTTACAGCCCGAACTAAATTTAATCTGCATATGAAATGTAACTACTCTTCGCCGCGTCTCCTAACCGCAGCGATGGCTGGTTTGCTTGCTTTTGCTCCCTTGAGCATGGAAGCACAGCGAAAAGACAAAAAAAAGAAGTCGAAAGACTACCCCGAAGCGGTTCAAAAACCTGCCAGTAACGGAAAATCTATCCAAGAACTTATCAAGACCTCCAACGCTAAGGAAGGCCTTTTTACAGTATATCAAGATACGATTACCGGTTCAATTAAAATGTTGATTTCTGAAGACCAAATTGGCAAGGAATTCATTTATTTCTCGCAAACTATGGATGGTGTTTCTGAAGCCAACAGCTTTAGAGGTGCCTATGGCGATTCCAAAGTGGTTAAAATCAAGAAATATTTTAACAACATTGAGTTTGAAACCCAAAACACGTCCTTCTATTTCGATCCTAGTAGTCCATTGGCCAATGCCAAAGATGCCAACACCAGTAACGGGGTTTTGGCCAGTTTGAAAATTGAAGCTCACGACAGTGCCAAAGGCCTTTATTTAATTGATGCGGACGAATTGTTTTTAAAAGAAACCTTTACCCAAATCAAGCCTCCAAGATACCCAGGACAATCACCAATGGCCTTTACTTTGGGGAATTTGGACAAAGGCAAATCCAAAATCCTAAACATTAAAAGTTACCCAAACAATACCGATTTGGCTGTGGAGTATGTGTATTCCAATGCCTCTGTGCTTAATGGTGGCTCGGATGCCATTGCCGATGGTAGAAACGTAAGCATTGAAGTTTACCACAGTTTGATTGAAATGCCTGAAAACGATTATGAAATTCGTTTTGACGATCCTAGGGTTGGGTATTTCACAACTCAAGTAGACGATCAAACTTCGACAGGAACAACAGCCTATAGAGACTTAATTCACCGTTGGAACTTGGTAAAGAAAAATCCATCTGCCGATTTATCTGAACCTGTAAAACCTATTACGTGGTGGATTGAAAACACCACGCCTTTAGAATGGAGAGAAACCATTATGGAAGGTGTTTTGGCTTGGAACGAAGCTTTTGAAAAGGCAGGATTCTTAAATGCTGTACAAGTGAAATTCCAACCGGATGATGCCGAATGGGACGCCGGAGATATCAATTACAACGTATTGAGATGGGCCTCTTCAAGTGCTCCAAGATTTGGTGGCTACGGACCTAGCTTCGCAAACCCAAAAACAGGTGAAATTTTAGGTGCCGATATCATGTTGGAATACCTACACTTTACCAACAGAGTATTTTATGACAAGCTTTATGGCAATGCTCAGGGAATGACAAACATGGAGGCTGAACAATTCTCAAAAAACAATCCGATGTATTGTTCTATGGGGCATGTTGTCCATGAAAACCTAATGTTTGGTAATACCATGTTGCAAGCTTACAATGCTTCCGATTTGGAAATGGCCCGTATGAAAAAAGAAGCCATGAAAGCTTTGATCATGCACGAAGTTGGGCACACTTTAGGATTGAACCATAACATGAAAGCCAGTCAAGTATATTCACTTGAGCAATTGGCTGACCCAGAATTCACAAAAGGAAAATGTTTAACTGGATCTGTAATGGATTATGCCCCTATCAACTTAAGTAAAGATCCTGCCACTCAAGGGCAATATTATGATACCGCTGTTGGACCTTACGATGTTTGGGCCATCCAATTGGGATATACTCCGTTCAAATCAAAGGCTGATCACGAAGCCCTTTTAAACATGTCTACCAGACCTGAGCTTGTTTTTGGAAACGATGCTGACGACATGCGTAACCCTGGAAAAGCCATTGATCCTAGAGTTAATGTAGGTGACATGTCTAGCGATGCTATTCAATATGCCATCAATACTATTGAACTTTCAAGAGACTTGATGGATAATATCCGCATCAAGTTTTCCAATAAAGGGAATTCTTATGACGACTTAAAACGTGCCTATAATAATTTAATCAGACAGGAAGCTGGTGCTGCCGGTGTGATTTCAAGGTATATTGGCGGTGTGTATGTAGACCGGGCCATGATTGGTCAAGAAGGCGCTACACAACCGTATACACCGGTGAGTTTGGAAGACCAAAAACGCGCGATGGATGCTTTAGACAAATATGTATTTGCTCCAGATGCCTTTACTGCACCAAGCGAACTTTACAACTTCTTGGCAAGCAAACGAAGAGGACAGAATTTCTTTAGAGGTCCTGAGGACATCAAAATTCACGACCAAATTCTTTCAAGCCAAAAAAATGTATTAAATCATTTATTGCACCCAAATACGTTACAAAGAATTACAGATTCTGAAATGTATGGCAACCAATACAAAATGTCAACCTTTATGGTAGACTTGACGAATGCCATTTTTAAGGCAGACATCTACGGAGATGTATCTTCAACCCGTCAGAATTTACAGGTAGAATACACCAAAATGTTGATTGAAATGTTAACAGGGACACAAAGTAGCCGATTTGACAACAACGCTAAATCTATGGCGCTTTACAACCTAAACAGAATCAAAATTATGGCCGCTCCTTATGGAGATATCTCTACAAAAGCACACAAAATGCATTTAACAACCTTGGTTGATAATGCCCTTAAAGAAATCAAATAAGTGCTAAAAACTTTATAAAGAAAAAGGCTATCCATTAGGATAGCCTTTTATATTTCATATACTTAATGAAGTTCTAGGAAAGTTCAGGAATTTTCCCCTTCACACCTTTAAAAAAAGATTTCATGTATTCAAAATCAGCTTCCTTATTATCTGTAGGATAAAAAGGTTCGGAAATTAAATTCTGCTTGTTTTCAAAATCCAAAGTAAACATAATGATGGGAACATTTGCCGCCTTCGCTATATAGTAAAATCCCGTTTTCCACTCTTCTACCTTCTGACGTGTCCCTTCTGGTGCCAATGCCAATCTAAATTCTTCTTTGTTATTAAAAATTCGGGCAATGGCATCTACTTTATTTTCGTTGGTTCCTCGATTGATTGGTGCGCCTCCTATAGCCTTCATGTACCAACCCAAAGGCCCCATAAACAATTCCTTTTTGGCAATAAAATTGGATTTGATACCCACTACCTGACGTAGCAATACACCAATGTAGAAATCGTGCCAACTGGTATGTGGTACGGCAATAAGCACTGCTTTTTTTACCGTATCCTTGGACATCGTAACATTTCCAACCACCTTCCAGCCCAAGATTCGGAAATAAATGAATTTGGCCAGCCTACGCATGTTACATCTTTTTATACAACTCCTTTAAACGCTCTCTGGTAATGGTCTGCTTCCAATTTTTACCAACAGCATTTTCCCAAAGCGGTTCTAAGCTCATAGCCACATCAATCATAGTGTCAAATTCTGAATCTTCCAGATTCGCACACAAACCTTTAGGCAAAGTGATATTGTGGATTTTCTTCATTTTCTTGAACAATTTCACCCCTTCAGGATAAAAATCTTCCAAATGATCAAATACAATACAGTTACCAATTCCGTGTTTGGTTCCCAATAAATACCCCAAACCATAGCTCATAGCATGTGCCACCCCCACTTGGGAATAGGCTATGCTCATTCCTCCATGCCAAGAGGCCATCATCAACTTGTCCTGCATCTCCTCATCACTCAATGAGTTATCTACAAAAATTTCCTTACAAAGCTCCAGGGCCTTCTCTCCATAACTTTGGCTAAAGGCATTGAGATAGGTCCCATTTAAGGATTCAATACAATGAATATAACAATCCATCCCCGTATAGAACCATTGGTCTGTAGGCACATCTTTGGTAAGTTCTGGATCCAAGATTACCTGATCAAATGGTGTATGGTCGGAATTGATTCCTAATTTTTTGTCTGGCCCAGTCAAAACCGTGGTACGGGATACTTCGGCTCCTGTCCCAGAAATGGTAGGAATACCCACATGGTAAATGGCCGGATTTTTAACCAAATCCCAACCCTGGTAATCCTTGGCTTCACCTTCATTAGTCAACATAATGGCTACAGCCTTGGCAAGGTCCAAAATAGTCCCTCCTCCAATACCAATAATTCCCGAAGGTCTATCTTTATGATCTAAAATAATTTTCTCAACCAATTCATCTACCTGAGATGTTTTAGGTTCCTCATCAGCAGAAATGTAAATTAACTTATCATCATAAGCCAAAGGTATTCTTCCCGTAATCCAAGCATTGCCCTCAAACACATCGTCCACCAAAAAAATGAAAGGGGCTTTTGAATTAATGCGCTTTGGGGCCAATATATCTTCCAATTGATCAAAACTTCCGCGGCCAAAAACCACTCTAGATACCATTGGATAATTTTTAAAACTCATGTATTTCTATTATTGTTCAGTCAACACCTGAATAATTTCAGGCAAACTATTTACTGTTCTATATGTTTTATCTTTTGTTTCCGTTTCAGACACCTGCTCATGAATCCATGTGGTATGAAACGGAACATGTATAGCCTTTGCTTTCAGATTTACCAAAGGCAAAATATCTGATTTTAAAGAGTTCCCGACCATCAAAAACTCTGAAGGTTTGATGTCCAAATGATTTAACAACTTGGAATAATCACGCTCCTCCTTTTCACTCACTACCTCAATATGGTGGAAATAATTCAAGAGTCCCGACTTCTGCAATTTGCGCTCCTGATCCAACAAATCGCCTTTGGTCACCAATATCAAACGGTAATCCTGTGATAATATTTTTAAAGTTTCCTCTACCCCGTGTAACAATTCAACTGGCTTGTTGATCATGTCCTTCCCGATGTCCAAAATTGAGGAAATGGTAGCATTTGAAACCGAATTATTAGAAAGTTCCAAAGCCATTTCAACCATGGACAATACAAACCCTTTCACACCATAGCCATACAGCGGTAAGTTTTTGATTTCCATTTTGAACAACTCCTGATCAATCTTATTGGCCGTCTCGTAAGGCGCCAATAATTTGGCCACTTCCAATTCGGCTTCACGGAAATAGGTTTCGTTCACCCACAAGGTGTCGTCGGCGTCAAACCCTATCACTTTTATATGTTGGTATTCATTCTTCAAACTCATTCGAATTTAGAATATCATTTATTTCCAAAGTTGCTTAGCGCGTTCCAAGTCTTCCGGCGTATCAATTTCGACACCTTCAACATTAGTTTCTACCATTTTTATTTTCTTCCCATATTCCAAATACCTGATACATTCAATCTTTTCTGTAGCTTCCAAAAATTGCATCGGTAACTCATAAAAGTCCAACAAAGCCTGCTTTCTAAAAGCATAGATTCCTTTATGCTTAAAGTATCTTGCTCCCGCTTCCTTATCTCTTGGATACGGAATAGGACTCCTAGAGAAATACAAGGCAAAATTCTGCTGGTCTACAATAACTTTTACTGTATTTGGATTACTGATTTCGTCCCAATCCTTGATTTCCACCATTAACGAAGCCAAATCGATGTCCTTGTTTGGATCCTCTTTAAAGACCTCAATCACTTTTTGCAGACTCGCTCTTTCGGTAAAAGGTTCATCTCCCTGCACGTTTACCACAATATCCACATCCAAATCCGCTACCGCCTCAGCTATTCTGTCGCTACCCGATTGGTGTTCCTTTTGGCTCATTATGGCTTTCCCTCCGTGGCTTACAATTTCATTATAAATGATATCGCTATCGGTTACCACATACACATCGTCAAACAATTGTGTGGCCACCGTAGCTTCGTAAGTTCTAAGGATTACCGTTTTACCGGCCAAATCCTGCATTAGTTTAGCAGGAAATCTAGAGGCACTATAACGTGCCGGAATCATGGAAATTATTTTCATATCAGCTGATATATTTCAGTCCAAAAATAAAACTTTTTGAATGATTTTAAGATTTGGGTGCTTTAATCTTTTTGTAAATCCTGAAAAAGACATATAACATGATAAGGGTCAAAATGAAAGCCAATACAGGCAGAAAAACTGACATAGCAGACATCACTGCCGATGTGCCTGTTTCAATGGTTGATACAATAGGATTGCCCAATCCCGCAGTAGAAACCGAAGAGGTTGCCCTTGTAGCCGAAGCGCCACTTTTAATGGCTGCAGCCGTCCCTCCTCCTGCGATAATGGCCAAAGACCACATCACCACAGGATCCAAATTGGTAGCTGTGACAACTACAACTAAAGTCCCTGCAATACCCGCCAAAGGTATTGCAATGGTATCCAATAAATTATCAATAAAAGGAATGTAATAGGCAATAATTTCAACCAAAGTGGCAATGCCCAACGTAACCAAAGCAGTAGTACCCCCTACCCATTGCCAAGACTCATTGACCTCCCATAAACCATAATGCGCTACTAAACTCAAGGCAAAAAGCGGCAAAAACACCCGAAATCCAACGGATGCCGATAAACCTATACCAAGGCATATACCTATAAGTGTTTCTAATGCCATAATGAAAATTCGCTTGTAATTTCATCTAAAAACTAGGCTTCAAAGCTTTCGTCCTTAAAACCGATAAGATACAACTTTTCTTTGGCTCTCGTTACTGCTGTATACAACCATCTCATATAGTCCCTGTCAATGCCATTTGGCAAATACGGTTGCTCTACGAACACTGTATCCCACTGCCCACCTTGCGATTTATGACAGGTGATGGCATAGGAAAACTTCACTTGAAGTGCATTAAAAAAACGATTGCCCTTAATCTGTAAAAATTTGCGGTAATTGGAAGTTTCATTTTCGTAATCTTTTTGAACTTCTTGGTATAACCTATTGGAATCTTCATAGGTCAATGAAGGGGTTTCAGCTTCAATAGTATCTAACATCAACACCGTTTCAAAAGGTTGCATCCTTGGATAATCTACCATTTTCACCTTTACCTCGGCAAACCTAAATCCATAAAGTTCTTTGATGCTAAAAATCTCCAAGACCTCTATAATATCTCCATTGGCAATAAAGCCCGCTTCGGTAGTGGGTTTGATCCAGAAGTAATTATTCTTCACCACCATTAAATAGTCCCCTGCAGACAGTTCACTTTCCCTAAAAAGAATGCGGTTTCTAATTTGCTGATTGTACAAATTGGCTCGTTTGTTACTCCTAACTATAATAGTGGTTTCCTCATGGCCTCTTTCGCTATAGGCATCATTGATGGCATCCATAATTTCATGCCCATCGACCAATCTTATGATATCATTAAAGCCTTGAAGATTAAATTTAAAGCCTTCATAAAAGTGTTCTTCCAAAATTTCACGGATTCTGGTTGCATTCCATAAAATACCAGATTCTTGCCCCTGACGCATTACTTCATCCAATTCAATACTGGAAACCTTCTTATTATAATTAAGGTCCAAACGTTGTCCATCCAAGGCAGGACTCAAATCGGATTTTACTGGAGGTAACTGTGCTTTGTCTCCAATTAGTAACAATTTGCATTGGTGGCCTGAATATACATATTGCATTAAATCGTCAAGCAACGAGCCATTTTCCATCAATTTGGATTCTCCAGGTGTATCGGGAATCATGGAAGCTTCATCAACAATAAATATGGTATTGCGATGTTTGTTTGGCTGAAGTACGAATTTCACCCCTCCTCCCTTTTCTTTTTTCGGAAAATAAATTTTTTTATGAATGGTAAAGGCCTCCTTCCCCGAATAATTGGAAATTACCTTAGCGGCCCTTCCCGTAGGCGCCATTAATACCGCACTTTTTTTGGCTTCCCAAAGATTAGAAACAATCGTCCCTATGATACTCGTTTTTCCGGTTCCAGCAAAACCTTTCAACAGGTATAAGGCATTTGGCGACTTGTCGAAAATAAACTCAGACAACTGTATTAAAACGGCATTCTGTTTTAATGTAGGTTCAAAAGGGAACTTCTGTTTAATGAGTTTATAGAAATCGGAGGCGGTCATTTATCTGTTAAAATTGAATTTTTCGCAAGATACTATATATATAATAGAGCAATGTGGCATTAGTTAATAAAATTAAACCCTTATAATGTGAAACAAATTTCATATCTTTCTTTTTTAATTGAATTTTATTTGCATTGGTTTTCGTGAATAAAAAAAAGTTGTAGATTTGCGTATCACCTTTAATAAAATAAAAATAACTAACTATGTTAACAATAATTATTGCTGTTGTAATTATTATTCTAGGTACGATAGGAATCGTATGGTTGATTGATAAATTTGTTCCAAAAAAGGTTAAACCTTTAATCAACATCGCCTTATGGGTACTTATCGGATTCTTGGCATATTCAACATTTATGTCGGTTTACGGCGAAATCCAATTCAACCAACTTAAAAAGAAGCGCTATGCGGCAGTAATCGAAAAATTGAAAGATATTAGAGATGCCGAGTTAGCCCACAAAACGGTTACAGGTAAATTTACTGATAACTTTGACAATTTAGTAAAGTTCATTGATACTGCTCAATTTACCATTACTCAACGTAGAGATTCAAGTGTTATCGACGAAGAGCTTACCAAGCGTTTTGGTGGTGTTGAAATGAGAAAAGATATTGTTATCATTGACACTTTGGATTTTGTTCCTGTGAAAGATTCTCTTTTTGGAGCAGACACGCGTTACAAAACTATGATGAACTTACCTGTAGGTAAGCCAGATGCTAAATTTGAACTTAAGGCAGGTACCTTAGATGAAATTCCGGTGTTTGAAGCATCTGTTTTGAAGGACGTGATTCTTTTTGACCAAGATCCTAATTTGGTAGCTAAAGAAAATGAAGTGATTTCTGTGGACGATGTAAATGGTCCTGCGCTTAAAGTAGGTTCCATGAGCGAAATTAACACTAATGGAAACTGGCCTAAAAATTATTCAAACGAGTAAGAAATTGCATCAAATCGATATTAAGGAACTGTCCATTCAAATTAGTTTGAGTGGACTTTCTTTTTGTATTTTAAATAGGTCCACAAATACCGTTGGACATCTTCAGCACTTTCCTTTCGACAAAAAGCTAACGCCATTTGACATTCTGGAACGCATCATCGCCACTTTGGAAGATGGTACTGTTTATGACCAGGCCTTTAGCGAGGTGCTTCTCATTTACCAAAATGAATTGTCTTGTTTGGTACCAAAACCGTTGTTTGATGAAGCCCATTGTGCCGATTATCTAAAGTTCAACGCCAAAATACTAACCACCGATTATATTTCATTTGATGAAATTCCGTTTAACGATTCGGTGAATGTTTATGTCCCTTTGGTAAATGTCAACAATTTCATGTTTGACAAATTTGGTTCTTTTGAATACAAACACGCCTCTACCATTTTAATAGAGCACATCCTGAAGCACCAACCACTTTCCAATGTTCCCAACATTTATGTAAATGTAAATGAACATCATTTTGAACTAGTAGTTGTGAAAGATTATAACTTGGTATTGTACAATACTTTTGAATACACCACCAAGGAAGACTTTATTTACTACATTCTATTTACCATAGAACAATTAAAAATGGATCCCGAAACCTTAAAGTTGAAGTTAATGGGAACCATTACCGAAGGAGATGACCTGTACCAAATTGTATATACTTTTATACGAAATGTAGAGTTTGTCATGCCTCATCATAAATTTAATTTTATCGAAGAACCTAAGGCAGCCCACAACAATTATGTTCTTTTAAACAGTTTTAAGTAATGCGCATTATTTCTGGACAATACAAAGGAAGACGTATCACCCCTCCCAAAAAACTCCCTGTTCGCCCAACTACCGATTTGGCTAAGGAGGCCTTTTTCAACATTCTTAACAACCTGTATTACTTTGATGAAATTTCAGTGATCGATTTGTTTTCGGGAACTGGAAGTATCAGTTATGAGTTTGCCTCACGTGGCACCGAGCAGATTACGGCTGTAGACCAAAATTTCGGATGTATCAAATTTATCAATGAAACGTCCGAAGCTTTCGATATGCCCATCGCCACTATAAAAAGTGACGTTTTCAAGTTTTTGGAAAGTTCCAAAACAAAAGCCACCGTTATTTTTGCAGATCCTCCTTATGGGTTTACTCAAGAACAGTTCGAAACCATTCCTAATCTGGTATTCCAAAATAATTTGTTGGAAGAAGATGGTGTTTTAATTGTAGAACATTCCAAAGAAACCGACTTATCCAGTATGGAACATTATGCCTATTCCAAAAATTACGGAGGATGTGTATTCAGTTTTTTTGAAATAGAAGCAGAAGATCTTTCCGAAGAAGAATAAACTTAAAAACCTCAATTATTGATAAAAAACAAAGCCCATTAAAAAATGGGCCTGTTTTAAGCAAGTAAATCTATAAGCCGAATTCTGTACTCCGAATGGAGCCCTTATCATTTATCTGAGTGTACTGTTACCAGCACACTTTAGCTGCCTACCCTCCAACATCGAACGTGCCGCCCTCAAGCGTTGGTATACATGACATTGCACCGTATAGAGTTTACATGATTTCACTACAGCATTACCTGTACATCCTTTCTGTTGCACTATTCCTAGCCTCACGACTGGTGGCCATTAACCACTATACTGCACTACGGTGTTCGGACTTTCCTAACCAATAAATTGGTTCGATAAGGCGATTTACTTGGGTGCAAATTTACAAATAACATATTCTAATTTCCATGCCTTTTTAGTCATTTTATTTCGCATCACCTAAGGACAACTGCTATTCGCCCTAATAAGTTGTTGATAACTCCTGTCAAAATTAGACCTCATAATTCCCTATTTACAATTGAATTTTTAATTTTGTTGTTCTAAGTTTTTTCAATGGAACATTTCATCGTATCAGCTCGAAAATACAGACCTCAAATCTTCAAAGATGTTGTAGGTCAGCAAGCTATTACCAATACTTTGCTCAATGCCATTGAAAATAACCATTTAGCTCAAGCCTTACTTTTTACGGGACCTAGAGGGGTTGGAAAGACTACTTGCGCCCGTATTTTGGCAAAAATGATCAATAGTGACGGTAATGAAAGTGAAGATGAAGATTTTGCTTTCAACATTTTTGAGCTGGATGCCGCTTCCAACAACTCGGTAGACGATATTAGGAACCTTACGGATCAAGTTAGAATACCACCGCAGGTTGGAAAATACAAAGTCTATATCATCGACGAGGTGCACATGCTCTCTCAGGCCGCTTTCAATGCGTTTTTGAAAACCCTGGAAGAGCCTCCAAAGCACTGTATCTTTATTTTGGCAACTACTGAAAAACATAAAATCATTCCAACGATTTTATCTCGTTGTCAAATTTTCGACTTTAAACGCATTACGGTAAAAGATGCCAAAGAGCACTTAAAATATATTGCCGAAGAACAAGGTGTAACTGCCGAAGACGATGCACTACACATCATTGCCCAAAAGGCAGATGGCGCTATGCGTGATGCCCTTTCCATTTTTGATAGGGTAGTAAGTTTTTCAGGAAAGAACCTAACGCGTCAAGCCGTAACTGAGAACTTGAATGTTCTGGATTACGAAACCTACTTAACCAGTACCGATTTGATTCTGGAAAATAAAATTCCAGATTTACTTATCCAGTTCAATATTATTTTAGGTAAAGGTTTTGACGGGCATCATTACATTGCTGGGCTAGCATCGCACTTTAGAAACTTACTGGTTTGTAAAAATCCAAAAACAGTTGAACTTTTAGAAGTTGGTGAAGATGCTTCACAAAAATATTTGGAACAGGCTCAAAAGGCTCCACAGGATTTCCTGTTGAAGGGCATAGAACTTGCCAACGACTGTGACCTGAAATATAAAAGCAGTAAAAACCAACGCTTGCTCGTTGAATTATGCCTTATGCAGCTTGCCTCTATCACTTTTGATGGAGAAAAAAAAAATAGCAGACGTTACATAATTCCGCCTTCTTATTTCAAAAAGAAAGGCATTACCCCAATACCGGTTTCTGTTCCTAAACCTGCAGCAGTTCAAAAAACAGCTTCACCACAAACAAATACATCTAGTGAAGAAGTTAAGCAGCCTGCAGCCAAAGAGGCACTTACTACAGAAGCGATTATTGCCAAAAGAGAATCCCAACAAGGTAGAACCTCTGGCCTTTCGCTAAAAAGTATCCGTGCCAAACGGGAACATTCCATAAAACAACAGGATGTTGTTGTAGACCCAACCGACCTCCCTACAGAGGAATTTACCCCGGAGGAATTTATGAATGCATGGAATTCCTACATTGAAAAACTGGAGTCCAAAGGAGAAAAAATTATGGCATCCATCCTGGAGATGAACACCCCAAAATTGAATGGCACCTCTATTGGATTGGAATTTCCTAATTCAACTTTAAAAGTAGAATTGGAACGTGCCCAAAACCCATTGATGGAATACCTCAAAAATAGGCTCAAAAATTTTGACCTAAGATTGGATATTGTCGTTAATGAGGAAACTGTAAAGCAATATGCTTTTACCCCTGAAGATCAATATGAAAAACTTAAGGAAAAAAACCCTAATATTGAACTTTTAAGAAGTATTTTTGGACTTGATATATAGACTGTCATGAAATACATTTTGTTACTTTTCACGCTCTCAGCAATGGTTCTTACAAGTTGCGACGGACGCCAAAGCTCAAGGGAGTCCTTGCAACAATCTATTTCAGAATTCAATCAAAAACAAACGCCTTTAGAGCTTATCAGCTTTTATCCAAAAGAATATACTGAAGTTGAAACGGACACCATAATGTCCAATAATCTAAGGGTAAACATCAAAAATTACAGTTTGATGGACCAAGAGGTAATTCAGCACAAAAAAACAATTGGTAATAATAAAGACATTCAATACCACCGAGCATTTGAATCGGAAATTGCAGTTTATAATGCTAATCAAAAAATATATACTACCACCATTAATGCCCATCAATTCCAAAATAAAGACAATTCATCGTTTTGGAATAATGCTACTTTAGAGCATGTATGGGTAAATCATGAAACTTCTGGCTTAGATTGGGTGAATTTAGAAATTACCTTTATCGATCCCCAAACGCACGCCTATAGAGTTTATGAAATGACCATTGACCACAATGGCAAACAAGACACATTTTTAAAGGAACAAAATAGTTAGACAGATGTTAGGCTTAAAACTCCCTACAGACCCACGTTGGGTCAATATCGTTGAAAAGAATATTGAAGACATCCTTACAGACCATGCATTCTGTGAGCAAAAGGCAACAAGTACCGCCATTTCTCTAATAGTTGGATTTCCGGAATACACCGAATTGGTTCAGGAAATGGTAGCTTTGGTGAAAGAAGAAATCAGCCATTTTAAAATGGTCCACGATAAAATTTTGGAGCGTGGTTGGACCTTGGGTCGTGACCGAAAAGACGACTACGTAATCGCCTTGATGAAATTCTTTCCAAAAGGAGGCAGTAGAACAACCCAGTTGGTTAACAGATTGCTCTATGCGGCTTTAATTGAAGCTAGAAGTTGTGAACGTTTCAGACTACTTTCAGAAGAATTGGAAGATAAGGAACTAGCAGAATTTTACAGAAAACTTATGGTAAGCGAAGCCAACCACTACACCATGTTTTTAGGTTTTGCCAGACAGTATGGAGACCGAAAGGAAGTGGACAAAAAGTGGCAGGATTTATTGGATTATGAAGCCGAAATCATGAGAGATTTGGGTAAAAAGGAAACGATCCACGGTTAACAATAGAACATAAAAAATCCCAATTATCAAAGTAATCTTTGTAATTGGGATGATACCATTTTATAAAAAAAACGATTAATAGCCTTACCTAAAACACTCTAAAGTTAACACCAATTTGAATGACATTGTTTGTTGCTTCGGGGCTTAAATCGTCATCAAAAACATTTGAAAAACCATAGTTATATCTGGCATCTACGTACCAGTCTTCACACACCTTAAACTCTATAATTCCTACACCAGAAAACACAAAGTTTTTAAAGCCATCACCTTCTTTGTGAATTTTCAGTCCAGCTTGAGGACCTACACCAAGCGCTACCCTACCATCAAACATGGCATACTTGAAAAGTACTGGTAAATTAAGGTAATCATTGGCAAAATCTTCAACTCCAGCACCTTCCGGCGAAAACTGTAATTCTGGCATTATAGAGAACTGTTCGGTTAAACCGATGTCTGCATGAACTCCAAACAAAAATCCGTTTCTGTGTGGATTTCTTACTATTGGGGTTTCTTTATAATCTAAATTTGAAATGGTTAAACCGGCTCTTACACCATATTTAACTTCTTGAGAATATCCAAGTGTCACGAACAACACTACCAATAAACTAGTAAAAATTGTCTTCATAGTTTGAATGATTTGAGTGCTCGAATATAAATGGAATTAACAAATAACTGTTAAATATTAGATATGTAACTAAAAAAATAAGATAAAGTGTTCATTCTTATTCTAAAAGAGAACTAGAAACGGTTTTATAGTACATACTTTTAATTATTCCGTCAGAAAGTCCAATTTTAGGCACATAAATATCCTTGGCACCACTCCATTTCATGGCCGACAAATAGATACGGGTTGCAGGAATAATTACATCGGCTCTGTCCTGATTAAGGTCCAGTTCGGTAATTCTTTCTTCATAGGAATAAGTCTGCAACTTATCATAATAGGAAGACAGATAGAAATAGGTCAACGGTTTCCCCATGGCCTTTCCTGAAATTTTGAAGATTTTATTAATGTTCCCCCCAGATCCTATTAAATCCAATTTGTCGTATTCCCTTGTATGTTCTTTAATCCAAGATTCCAGTTCTTGCCAAGTTTCTTTATTAACGATATCGTTTAATAATCTTACCGTCCCAATTTTGAATGATTTGGATTCTACTTTTTCTCCAAGATGAATCACAGAAAATTCGGTACTTCCACCTCCTACATCCACATATAGGTAGGTTTTGCTTTCATCGATATAGCTATGTAAATCGGTAGCCGCGATAATGGCTGCTTCTTCTTCACCATCAATAATATCAATATCAATTTGGGCTTGTTCAGAAATTAATTTAGCAACTTTACTACCATTTTCTGCCTCACGCATGGCCGAAGTGGCACAAGCTTTATAGGCAACTACTTTATGGGATTTCATCAACAACCGAAACGCGGTCATGGTATCCAACATACGGCGCTCGTTTTCCTTTGAAATTTTTTGCTTTAAAAACACATCTGCTCCCAAACGGATTGGCACCCTTACCAACGAGTTTTTCTTAAAACGTGTAGGCTTTCCTTTTTGTTCTATGATATTTGAAATGAGCAACCTAACAGCATTGGAACCTATATCGATGGCCGCATATTTTTTAATTGAAAGCATTTAATTCTCTAATTTTTTTAAATAATAGTCGTATGTAGCAAATTGGGCTCTCACTTTAGGTTTATCGTTTCGTTTGTACTTGTTTTCCTGAAACTCATCTAAAATTCTTGCCTTCACATTGTCATTCCAACAAATATCAAACACATCCAAGAGCTCTTGCTTGATGACATCATCATAGATAGGACAAGTGACTTCCACTCTATTTTCAATGTTTCTTGTCATCCAATCGGCAGAAGAAATATACACTTTTGTATCACCATCGTTACAGAACACGTACAAACGAGTATGTTCCAAAAACTTATCGACAATACTAATTACCTCAATGTTTTCGCTCATACCTGGTATTCCTGGAACCAAACAACAAAGTCCACGTACAATCATTTGAATTTTTACACCAGCCCTACTTGCTTCGTAAAGTTTGTCCACCATGGCATAACTTGAAATGCTGTTCATTTTAAGTTTGATGTAGGCCGGTTTTCCTGCTTTTACATTATCAATTTCATTATCAATTAGCTTAAAGAACTTTGACTTTGTATAATGCGGTGATGTAATGATATGCTTGTACCTAAATATTTTATAGTTGATTTCAAAGAAGTTGAATACTTTGTTAAGGTCTTTCAATATCTTTTGATCGGCAGTAAACAAAGTGAAATCTGTGTAAATCTTCGCGGTAGATTCATTGAAGTTTCCTGTACTAATGAAGCCATAACGCTTTAGCTTATGATCTTCTTCTCGCTCTATCACACACATTTTACTGTGCACTTTCAACCCCGCTACTCCGAACAACAAATTAACACCTTCATCCTGCATTTGCTCAGCATAGGCAATATTGGCAGCTTCATCAAATCGGGCTTGAATTTCAATGGAAACGGTTACTTTTTTACCATTTTTAGCCGCATTGATCAACGAACTGGCCACATGTGAAATTTGTGCCAATCTATAAATGGTAATGTTGATGGTTTTTACCTTTGGATCCAAGGCGGCCTCCCTTAAGAACTTCACCACATAAGAAAATGTGTGATATGGCGTATACAATAAATAATCGCGCTTGGAAATATTTTCAAAAATGCTACTCTCCAAACTCAAGCCTTTAATAGGTAGAGCCTTGATTTTGTCATAAAGTAAATCTGTTCGTCCCAAACTTGGGAAATCCATATAATCTCTCCTATTGTGGTAACGCCCTCCAGGAATAACACTATCCTTAGAATCAATTCCCATTTTATCCAACAGATATTTTAAGGTTTCCTTATCAATGGTCTTGTCGTAAACAAACCTTACTGGATCCCCAATCTGACGGTGCTTTACACTATCGGAAATTTTATCAATAAAACTTTTACTCAAGTCACTATCAAAATCAAGTTCACCATCTCTAGTAATCTTAATCATGTGAGTAGAAATACTCTTGTAATCGAAAATATTAAAAATATCATCCAAACAATATCTCAATAGATCATCCAAAATGATGATATAATCTTTATCATCCTGTTTTGGCAGAACCACAAAGCGTTCTATGGATTTTGGAATTTCAATTAAGGCAAACTGTTTTTCATCATTCTCCAAAATCATCTTCACGGCCAAATAAGCAGCACTATCCTTTAGCATTGGCAATTCCACTGAATCATTAAGAATAATGGTCACCAAAGCTGGACTTACATGCTGAAGAAAATACCCCTTTATAAACTCATGCTGTTTGGGTGTGATTTGAGTTTCCTGGATGATATAAATATCGTAGTCTTCAAGCTTCTTATGAATGTTCTGTAGAATCTCCAAACTTTCACTTTGCTGCCTAATCACTACTTGGGTAATCTTTTCTAGCAGTTCACTGGCTTTGATACCTCCCAACTCGCTTTTTGCCGCCTTACCCGCTTCGTCAATTCGTTTTACGGTTGCGTATCTCACTTTAAAGAACTCATCCAAATTATTGGAGAAAATTCCCAAGAAACGCAATCTTTCAATCATAGGAACAGATTCATCTGCAGCTTCCTGCAAAACCCTTGCATTAAACTGAAGCCAACTCAACTCCCTATTTACATATATATTTTTATCCTTTACAGTAATATTGGTCATCATTATTTGTTTACACAAATATATTCTATTTAACTTTTAGTAAGTCCGTAACATGTGATATTTACATTATATTTTGACTTTATATAATTAAAGATTCCTCTCCTTAATTTTGCCAGCTAATAAATCATGGTCTTAAATCTCTTGGAAAAATCATGACATCTGTATGTCCCTTTGTAATGTACTTCCAATCCTCTGCAAAAAAGTCGATTTTCACCAAGCCACAAGTGGGCAAATTGCCAATAAATTGATCACCCAGATCATTAACAATGGATGTAAGGGCATGGTTGTGTCCAAAGATCATAATTTTATTAATGGAGTTGTCGTTTATCGATAGTATGAAATTCATCACTTTTTCTCCCCCAAAATCATACAAATCGTCAACAATTTTCAGCTTGCTTTTTGGTAAATTTAAGTAGTCCATTACTCCTTTACAGGTCGTTAAGGCCCTATTTGCAGGACTGGAAAACACCATATCTGGTATATAATTATAAGGTTTATAGTGACTTGATACTAATTTTATGTCATTAATCCCTCTAGAGCTCAAAGGGCGGTCTAAATCGCTGAAACCCCCATCCCATGAGGATTTCGCGTGTCTTACAAATACTATTTTTTTCATTTTTACTCGATTAAATGCATTTTTTATCGTTAAAGTGTTGTATATCTTCGTTTTAACGATTATTTTAGTGCCTTTAACATTTATTTTTGTTAAAGATTTTATTAATGAGTTGCTTTGTTCAGTAAATTTAATGTAAATGTCCCCAAATCAACAACATATAAAATTATCCATTTATAATGCGCTGATATCTAGCGTTCTTCCCTCAACAAATTTCAAACTTTTAATTTTTAAGTGTTTATCACTAAAAAAGACTGTATTTATATTGTAAAAATAAAAGCTCTATTGAGCGGCTAAATATATTAATTAACAAATCATTTAAATGGGATTAAAAATTTCATCAATCAAACAAAGTACCCCCTTGCACAAAAGTGAAAGGCATTTTGAATCTAAAAAATTAAATAAACGAAATATAATTAGTTTTTACTAATTACTCCTATCAACTAAAATTAGGGCTTATGAAAACAAATACACGTAGACTAATGTATAGAAATGCCTTGGTTCTATTAATAGTACTTCTTCAAAATGTTGCATTTGCACAACTGACACCCCAAAGAGCTGTTAGCAGAATTAGTTTGGATACTCCCCTAACTATATTGAACTCTTACAATACGTCATCAAGCACTTCAAATACAGCTGTTGATGACACGGCAAGAGCCTTGGAAGGATGCAAAGCAAATGACTTTACTCTTAGCAACTTTTACCTGGCTGACGCTAATGGCAACGAATTGGATAATGATTGTATTCCTGGCACACCTCAAACAGCCTATATCTATGCTTATTTCTCTGCCAATACCAATGCAGACAGATATAGTCTTTTTATGGATTTTGACATTTTAATTAATGGAGTTCTAACCACTTCAGTTACACAATGTCTATATGATTCCAATCCTATACCTGTTGACCAAAACCTACCGGTTTATCAATTGAACTGGAATTGTGGTGATCAAGTAGAATTGGTTAACTTTTATATGGCATGGCAGTCCAATGCCAACCAAGCTTGTGGTGAAAACCCTTCAAAATGTTATTCTAATCCTCCTGGATTTATTGTAAATGCGCCACTGATCACCAACTTTACTTATACTCAAAGTTGTGATGCTTATACAGTTGCATTTACAAATATTACCACCGGTGGAAATCTACAAGGTGGTTATAGTTATTCTTGGAATTTTGGAGATGGGGCTACTTCTACAGAAGCCAATCCATCACACACATATGGAGGCCCAGGGAACTATACTGTTACTTTAACAGTTTTTGATATTGATGGAGATTCAGACGTTCATACAGATACTGTAACTGTATCACCACTACTTACAGGATTATCCCTAAGTGCTACTAACATTGAATGTACTGGAGGAAACACTGGAACCATCACTCCTTCTGGAGTTTCAGGTGGAACTGCTCCTTATACTTATAGTATTAGCCCTCAAGAGGGAAGTTTCCAATCTGGAATGTTTGTTAATCTACCTGCAGGAACATACACGGTTACTGTTACCGATGCTAATTCATGTTCTATTAGTGAGGACATTACAATTTCAGTTGACGATAATACACCTCCTGTAACCAACGCTCCTTCAGATATACAAGTTGAAGGTTGTGTTGCTGCAGATGTTACCAATGGCAACTTAACATCATTGGCTTATAGTGAAACACCTCAAACTATTTCTCAGTTAATTTTCTTAGCAGAAGGAGGAACTTTCACGGAAAATAATGTAAATGAAATCACTTATCAAGACAGTGCTTCTGGTACTTGTCCTGTGGTGGTTACAAGAACTTTTACTATCACAGATGATTGTGGGCTTTCTAGTTCTGATACGCAAACAATAACGATTGAAGATACCACAGATCCAATAATTGGAACTGAGGCTGCCGATGCCACTGCTGAATGTGGCAGTGATACTACAACTGCCTTAAATGCTTGGTTAGATGCCAACGGTGGTGCTGTAGCTACAGATAATTGTTCTGCTGTTACTTGGAGCAATGATTACGGTACTTTAAGTGATGACTGTGGAAACACAGGGTCCGTAACAGTTACTTTTACGGCCACTGATGCTTGTGGGAATTTTGCTACCACTGCAGCTACGTTCACTATTGAAGACACCACTCCTCCTAGTATTGACACTGTGGCTGCAAACCTTACAGTGGAATGTGATGGAAGTGGAAACACTACAGATTTATCAACTTGGTTAAGCTCTTTTGGTGGCGCTGCAGCCTCTGATACTTGTGGTGACGTTACTTGGACTAACGATTATTCTTCCTTAAGTGATGATTGTGGAGCTACTGGTTCTGCCACTGTTACATTTACCGCTACTGATGATTGTGGAAACACAGCAACAACTTCTGCGACCTTTACTATTGAAGATACCACAGATCCAACAATTGATACAGCTGCTACAGACCTTACCGTTGAATGTGACGGCTCTGGAAATACTGCTGAATTGAACAACTGGTTGAGTACAGCTGGTGGAGCTGCATCTTCAGATACTTGTGGTAGCGTTACTTGGAGTAACGATTTTACTGCTCTTAGCGATGATTGTGGAGCTACTGGTTCTGCTACAGTAACTTTTACAGCTACCGATGATTGTGGTAACACTTCAACTACATCGGCAACCTTTACTATTGAAGATACTACAAATCCAATAATGAGTACTGTAGCGGCAGATCAAACCGTACAATGTAACGGTGCTGGGAATACAGACGAACTAGAAGCTTGGTTGGATACACATGCCGGAGCTATGGCTTCAGATAATTGCTCTAACATTACTTGGACCGACAACTTCACAGGATTATCCAATGGTTGTGGAGAAACAGGATTGGCTCTGGTAACATTTACTGCAACTGACGAATGTGGAAATTCAACTAGCACTACAGCCCTGTTTACGATATTGGACTTGATAGCACCTACTATTGATACTCCTGCTTCTGATTTTACAGTTGAATGCGATGGAACTGGAAACCTTCCCGAATACACAGCTTGGTTAGATTCTAATGGAGGTGCATCTGCTTCCGATTCTTGTGGAACTGTTTCTTGGTCTTACGAAGAAGGTGCTTTAAATGATGACTGTGGTCTAACTGGAACACGAACAGTAACCTTTACTGCTGGAGACGGTTGTGGTAATTCTGTAACTACAAGTGCTTCCTTTACTATCGAAGACACTACAGATCCAACTTTCACAGTACCTGCTTCAGTTTCTTTGGAATGTGATCAAGATCCAACAGACCTTGCTTTAACAGGAGACGTAACAGATGAAACAGACGGATGTTCTTCAGACCTTGAAGCTACCTATACAGATGCGACTGCCCAAGGTGAATGTGCCAGTGAGTCTATCATTACACGTACTTGGAACTTGACCGATGACTGTGGAAATACAACTACTCAAGTTCAAACCATCACTATTCAGGACACCACAGCGCCAACATTTACTGTGCCTGCTGCCGTAACCATTGAATGTAATCAAGATGAAAACGACTTGGCATTGACAGGTGATATAACCGATGAAGCTGACAACTGTTCTACTGGTTTACAAGCTTCCTTCGCCGATGCTACTGCTGAAGGCGAATGTACTAATGAGTCGATCATCACACGTACCTGGACCTTGACCGATGACTGTGGAAATACTACTACTCAAGTACAAACCATCACCATTCAAGATACCACTGCTCCTACCTTTACAGTACCTGCAAGTGTAACCCTTGAATGTGATCAAGATGCTACAGATTTGACATTGACTGGAGATGTAAACGATGAAGCGGACAACTGTTCTGCTGATTTGGAAGCTACTTATACGGATGCCACAACTGAAGGTGAATGTGCCAATGAGTCTACAATCACTCGTACCTGGACTTTGGTTGATGCTTGTGGAAACACAACAACTCAAACTCAAACAATATCTATCCAAGATACTACTGCTCCAGTTATTGAAACCACTCCTTCTAATATCGTTGCCGAGTGTGACGGTTCCGGAAACAACGGAGCTATCGAAAACTGGTTGGCTGACAATGGTGGGGCAACTGCTTCGGACAATTGTGGTGAGGTAACTTGGACCAACGATTACGATGGAGCGAACTCAGATTGTTCTGCACCGGTGACTGTAACCTTTACGGCTACTGATGAGTGTGGAAACGCTGTATCTACGTCTGCTTCTTATGCAATTCAGGACACTACAGCTCCTACTATCTCTACTGAAGCTACCGATGTAACCTTGGAATGTGACGGTAGCGATATTGATGCTGCGATCCAGGATTGGTTGGATACTTTTGGAGGTGCAACTGCTACCGACGATTGTTCTGCAATTGCATGGTCGAACAATTATAATGGCTTAAGCGATAGTTGTGGAACTACTGGTTCTGCCGAAGTAATCTTTACAGCTACTGACGGTTGTGGTAACTCTAGCTCAACAACTGCAACCTTCACAGTTCAAGATACTACACCGCCTACCTTTACGGTACCTGCTTCAGTTTCTTTGGAATGTGATCAAGATCCAACAGACCTTGCTTTAACAGGAGACGTAACAGATGAAACCGACGGATGTTCAGCTGAATTGGAAGCTACATATACAGATGCAACAGCCCAAGGTGAATGTGCCAATGAATCTATCATTACACGTACTTGGACATTGACAGATGACTGTGGAAATACAACTACACAAACTCAAACCATCACCATTGAAGATACCACGGCACCTACATTTACTGTACCTGCTGCCGTAACCATTGAATGTGATCAAAATGAAAACGACTTGGTATTGACTGGTGATGTTACCGATGAAGCTGACAACTGCTCCACTGATTTGGAAGCTACTTTTGCCGATGCCACTGCTCAAGGAGCTTGTGCCAATGAAACTATTATCACTAGAACTTGGACCTTAACTGATGAGTGTGGAAACACTGCAACAGAAGTTCAAACCATCACCATTCAAGATACTACTGCGCCAACATTTACTGTACCAGCTGGTGTAACCCTTGAATGTGACCAAGATGCTACTGATTTGGCATTGACTGGTGATGTAACCGATGAGGCTGATAACTGTTCCGCTAATTTGGATGCAACTTACACCGATGCTACAACTGAAGGTGAATGTGCAAACGAGTCTACAATCACTCGTACTTGGACTTTGGTTGATGCTTGTGGAAACACAACAACACAAACGCAAACAATCTCTATCCAAGATACTACTGCGCCAGTTATTGAAACCACTCCTTCTGATATCGTTGCCGAGTGTGATGGTTCTGGAAACAACGGAGCTATCGAAAACTGGTTAGCCAACAATGGTGGAGCAACTGCTTCTGACAATTGTGGTGAGGTAACTTGGACAAACGATTACGATGGAGCGAACTCAGATTGTTCGGCACCAGTGACCGTAACCTTTACGGCTACTGACGAATGTGGAAATGCTGTATCTACCTCTGCTTCTTATGCAATTCAGGACACTACAGCTCCTACTATCACCACTCCAGCTACTGATGTAACCTTGGAGTGTGACGGTAGTGATATTGATGCTGCGATCCAGGATTGGTTGGATACTTTTGGAAGCGCCACTGCTACCGACGATTGTTCTGCAATCGCATGGTCTAACAATTATAATGGCTTAAGCGATGGGTGTGGAACTACTGGTTCTGCCGAAGTAATCTTTACAGCAACTGACGGTTGTGGAAACTCTAGCTCGACTACGGCCACTTTCACAGTTCAAGATACAACAGCACCTACATTTACGGTTCCTGCTTCAGTGACTTTGGAATGTAATCAAGATCCAACAGACCTTGTTTTAACAGGAGACGTAACTGATGAAACTGACGGATGTTCTTCTGAGCTTGAAGCAACATATACGGATGCTACTGTCCAAGGTGAATGTGCTAACGCATCCATCATCACAAGAACTTGGACTTTGACGGATGACTGTGGAAATACAACTATACAAGCTCAAACCATCACTATTCAGGATACTACAGCGCCTACATTTACTGCACCTGCTGCTGTAACCATTGAATGTGATCAAGATGAAAGCGACTTGGTATTGACTGGTGATGTTACCGATGAAGCAGACAACTGTTCTACTGGTTTGGAAGCAACCTTTACCGATGCTACTGCTGAAGGCGAATGTGCAAACGCATCTATCATCACAAGAACCTGGACTTTGACAGATGAATGCGGGAACACAACTACACAAGTACAAACCATCACCATCCAGGATACCACTGTTCCTACATTTACAGTACCTGCAAGTGTAACCCTTGAATGTGATCAAGATGCTGCAGATTTGGCATTGACTGGTGATGTAACCGATGAAGCGGATAACTGTTCCGCTGATTTGGAAGCTACTTATACGGATGCCACAACTGAAGGTGAATGTGCCAATGAGTCTACAATCACTCGTACTTGGACTTTGGTTGATGCTTGTGGAAATACAACAACACAAACTCAAACAATCTCTATACAAGATACTACTGCGCCAACTATAAACACAGAAGCTACAAGCTTAACTGTGGAATGTGACGGTACAGGAGACCAAACAAATTTCAACGATTGGTTAGCTTCTAACGGAGGTGCTTCCGCAACTGATAATTGTAGCGAAGTAACTTGGACTAATGACTTTACTGAATTAAGTGCTGCCTGTGGAAATACAGGAGCTGCTACGGTTATATTTACAGCTACAGATGCTTGTGGAAATACTGCAACTACCACTGCAACATTCAGTATAGAAGATACTATTGCTCCTAACATTACAAATGAAGCTTCAGATATCGTTGCTGAATGTGATGGAAACGGAAATAACGATGCCATCCAAAACTGGTTAGACAGTAATGGTGGTGCTGTTGCCGAAGAATTATGTGGAGAAGTTACTTGGACTAACAATTATAATGGAGCTACCTCTGATTGTTCCGCTCCTGTAAGTGTTGTTTTCACTGCCACTGACAGTTGTGGAAACACAAGCACTACAACGGCTTCATATGCTATTCAAGACTCAACACCTCCAGTAATTTCTGGTGGAGACAACCTAACAGTAGAATGTGACGGAACTGGAAACGATGCTGAACTTCAAGCTTGGTTATCTTCCAATGGAGGTGCCACTGCTACCGATGACTGTTCTTCTATTACATGGTCAAATGACTTTGAATCCTTAACAGAGGCTTGTGGAGCCACTGGTACTGCAGAAGTAACCTTTACAGCCATCGACGGATGTGGAAATGAAAGTACAACAACTGTATCCTTTACTATTGTTGACACTACTGCTCCAACATTTACAGTGCCTGCTTCTCTTACTTTGGAATGCGATCAGGAAATTACAGACCTTACTTTAACAGGTGATGTAACCGATGAAGCAGATAACTGCTCTTCTGAATTGGAAGCAACCTTTACTGATGCAACTACTGAAGGTCAATGTGCTAATGCCTCCATCATCACAAGAACTTGGACATTGACTGATGACTGTGGAAACACGACTACTCAAGTACAAACCATCACTGTTCAAGATACGACAGCACCTACATTCACTGTGCCAGCTGCTGTAACTATCGAATGTGATCAAGATACTAGTGACTTAGTATTGACTGGTGACGTAACTGATGAAGCAGACAACTGTTCTTCTGAATTGGAAGCTACCTTTACCGATGCTACTGCAGAAGGTGAATGTGCCAATGCATCTATCATTACAAGAACTTGGACATTGACTGACGATTGTGGAAATACCACTACTCAAGTGCAAACCATCACAATTCAGGATACAACAGCACCTACATTTACAGTACCTGCTTCAGTATCTATTGAATGTGATCAAGACGTAAATGACTTGGCATTAACTGGTGACGTAACCGATGAAGCAGACAACTGTTCTACTGAATTGGAAGCGACCTTTACCGATGCTACTACTGAAGGTGAATGTTCAAACGAGTCCACAATCACACGTACTTGGACTTTGACTGACGACTGTGGAAACACAACTACTCAAGTGCAAACCATCACAATTCAAGATACTACGGCTCCTACATTTACTGTGCCAGCTGCCGTAACTATCGAATGTGATCAAGATGAAAATGACTTGGTATTGACTGGTGATGTAACAGATGAAGCTGACAACTGTTCAGCTGAATTGGACGCAACTTATACCGATGCTACTGAGGAAGGTGAATGTGCCAATGCTGCCATCATTACAAGAACTTGGACTTTAACAGATGACTGTGGAAACACAACGACTCAAGTACAAACTATCACAATTCAAGATACTACGGCTCCTACATTTACTGTACCTACTGCTGTAACTATTGAATGTGATCAAGATGAAAATGACTTGGCATTAACTGGTGATGTAACTGATGAAGCTGACAACTGTTCTGCTGAATTAGATGCAACCTATACTGACGCTACTGCTGAAGGTGAATGTGCCAATGCATCAATTATTACAAGAACCTGGACTTTAACGGATGATTGTGGAAACACAACTACACAAGTACAAACCATCACAATTCAAGATACTACGGCCCCTACATTTACTGTACCAGCTGCCGTAACTATCGAGTGTGATCAAGATGCTAATGACTTGGCATTGACTGGTGATGTAACAGATGAGGCTGATAACTGCTCTGTTGAATTGGAAGCTACTTTTACTGATGCTACTGCAGAAGGTGAATGTGCCAACGCATCCATCATTACTAGAACTTGGACATTGACTGACGATTGTGGAAATACAACAACGCAAGTTCAAACTATCAATATTCAAGATTCTACGGCTCCAACATTTACTGTTCCAGAAAACTTAACTGTAGAGTGCGATATGGATACTAGTGATTTAACATTAACTGGTGATGTAACCGACGAAGCTGACAACTGTTCTTCTGAATTGGAAGCAACCTTTACAGATGAAGTTACCGAAGGGTCTTGTGTAGGTGAAAGTACTATTGAAAGAACTTGGACTTTAATCGATGAATGTGGAAACACAACAACTCAGGTACAAACAATCAGTGTTGTTGACACTACGGCTCCTGAACTAATTGTTGACTTAGATCCATCCATCGATGTGAATTGTTCTGAAGTTCCTGATGCTCCTGAATTGAGCTTTGAGGATGCTTGTTCAACAGATATTTCAGTTGTCTTCAACGAGTCTATCACTCCAGAAGAAGAATCGGAAAACTATAGTATTACGCGTAACTGGACAGTAAGCGATGATTGTGGCAATGAAGCTACTTACACGCAAATTGTAAACGTGAACGTAGAGAATATCATTTCTGGATCTGACACTACTATTTGTACAGAGGAAGGACCTCTAGACCTATTCAGCCTTTTAAGTGGTGATGTGGATGAAAATGGAACCTGGGAAGTAGTTTCAGGTAATACAACTTTAGATGGAAGTTGGTTCGATACCACTATTGTTACTGAAGAAGACTTAGGAGATTTCATCTTCACATATACCATCACAGAAGGTGATTGTCCTAGCGTAACCGAAGTGACAGTAACTGTTCATGACGATTGTGTTGTATTCCCTTGTGGTGAAGAAGATGTTGAGATTTCAAAAGCAATTACACCTAATGGAGATAGTTATAACGAATTCTTCACGGTAACGGGTGTTGAAGAATGTGGATTCACCATTGAATTACAAGTATTCAACCGTTGGGGTGCTAAAATTTATGAAAACTTCAACTATCAAAACGATTGGAACGGTGCTTCATCCAGATCATCTGTGGGAGGTGCAAGCAAAGTCCCTTCAGGAACATATTACTATATCATCAATTTAAAGAATAGTGGATTAAAACCTTTCTCAGGTCCAATCTACGTAGGAACTAAATAAATTTTGACCTATGAAGTTATTAAAGTTTAACATAATCGCTTTTATACTGTTCAATTGCTGGACGGGTGTTGCACAACAATTGCCTCAGTTTACACAGTATATGTACAATACGATCTCTATTAACCCTGCCTATGCAGGGAGTCGAGAGACGTTAAGCATCGTAGGATTGCACAGGAGCCAATGGGTAGGTTTAGAGGGTGCCCCAACTACCCAAACCCTATCTATCCACTCCCCTCTTAGAAATGAGAAAATAGGACTGGGACTCTCTTTTATCAATGATGAATTGGGATATGAGAACTTCTCTTATCTATATGGAGATTTCTCGTATAGTATCCACACTGGAGAGAACACCAAATTATCCTTTGGAGTAAAAGCTGGTTTCACACACTATAATATAGATATGGCTTTGTTGAATGACCCTAGTATTGCCCAGGATCCATTCTTCAATGATGTATCCAACAGATGGAGCCCAAACTTTGGTGCGGGAGTCCTTTGGCATTCCAACAGATGGTATATTGGACTTTCTGCCCCAAGACTCTTAAACACCGATTATAACAAAGGGACTGTTGGCGGAACGGACTACGTAGCAGTAGAGCGTAACAACTATTACCTTACAGGTGGTTATGTATTCGATCTTGGTGACAACACCAAGTTCAAGCCTGCAATGTTGTTAAAAGCTACCAACGGTGCCCCAATGTCATTCGATTTTACAGCCAACTTCCTATTCTATGAAAAACTATGGTTGGGAGCTGGTTACCGAGTTGACGAAAGAGCTGGAGAAATTAGTGGTATTGCCGATTTCCAAATTTCCAAGCAAATACGAATTGGATATGCCTATGGGTATCCCCTTTCAGACTTGAGAGCTTACACAAGTGGAACCCACGAGATTCTACTAATGTTCGAATTATTTAAAACGCAACGTGTTAAATCCCCTAGATACTTCTAAAATAGCCTGTTATGAAATCAAGATTACTTATAATATTACTAGCATTCAGTAGTACTTTTATGGTTGCTCAAAAGCAACAGGTAAGAGTCGCCGATAAGTTCTATAAAAATTACGCTTATACCAAGGCTGAAGAATTTTACAAAGAAGCTGTAAAAAAAGGAGATAGTAGCGCCCATGTGTTGACAAGACTTGGCGATTGTTACTACAACAATTCCAAATCTGCCGAATCTGCAGAATGGTACGGAGAAGCTTTAAGACTTCACGAAAGTGAATTGGACTCCAAATACATGTACAGATACTCCCAAGCCTTAAGAGGACAAGGTAATTATGAAGAAGCCATTGTTTGGTTGGAAAAATATAAAGCTGCCAACCCTGACGATGATCGTATAGCCAACTTAAATTTTGATGATCTTGCCATTTATGAGCAATTGTCCTCCACTGATGGTATATATGTAAGAACGGAATCGCTTCCTATCAATACCAAATATGCAGAGTTTGGAGCTTATAGAAGAGATAGTATTTTATACTTTTCTTCTGCAAGAGATGGAAAGGACAAAATCTATGATTGGAATGGGGAACCTTATTTGGACATCTACGAAGTAGTGATCAATGAGCAAGACGGTGCAGAGAACTTCAAAAAGGTGAAAAGCATCAATTCCAAATCAATTAATTCAGAATTCCACGAAGCGAATATTGCTATTACCCAAGATGGAAAAACGATGTACTTTACCAGAGACAATGTCAATAAAAATAACCGTCTAAAAACTGACAAGGAAGGAACTTCTCACCTAAAAATTTACAAAGCGTCTTATAAAGACAGTATTTGGAAAGACATTAAGGAGTTACCTTTTAATGACAAAGTGTACTCTTCAGGGCATCCTGCCTTGAGTCCAGATGATAGAACATTATTCTTTGTATCAGATCGTGAGGGAGGTTATGGAGAAACCGATATTTACAAGGTCGCTATTTTGGGAGATGACAGTTATGGAGAGCCTGTAAACCTTGGACCTTCCATCAATAGTGACGGTAAAGAAATGTTTCCTTATGTAGCCAAAGACAATACCCTTTACTTTTCATCAGATAGTAATATCAATTTAGGGTTCTTGGATATTTTTAAATCGGATATCCTGAATGATTCCAGTGCTGAACTTGAAAATTTAGGAGCACCTTTTAACACAGGGTACGATGATTTTGCTTTCACCATCGATTCGGAAACTGAAAACGGATATTTTTCATCTAACCGCCCTGGTGTTGGTAGTGACGATATCTATTCATTTACTGCCTGTTCACAAATGGTGAGAGGTGTTGTTAAGGACAGCCTTACAAAATTGCCTCTGTCTTTGGCAACTGTAAAACTAATAGATGCAGAAGGTAAAATTTTAGAAGAAAAAATGACCGACTCTACAGGTGTGTATGAGTTCAAATTGAAATGTAAAACAGCTTACACTATTATGGGGACCAAAGTGGATTATAAAGATGAGCTTAAGCAAATCCTTTCTGGTACCGATAGTGACGGCGATATGATTGTTGATTTGGAATTGGTACCATTAATCATCGAAAACCAAATTGTCATCAATCCTATTTTCTTTGACTTCGACAAATGGGATATCAGAACAGATGCCCAAGTGGAACTTGAACATATTGTTGACGTGATGCGTACCCACCCTAACATGGTCATTAAAATTGAATCGCATACTGACAGTAGAGGAAGTGACAAGTACAACATGAAGTTATCAGACCGTAGAGCTAAATCTACCCATGAGTATCTGTTATCTCGTGGCATTGCTCCAGAACGTATTGAAAGTGCCATTGGGTATGGAGAAACTCAATTGTTGAACCAATGTTCAAACGGTGTAAAATGTACCGAAGAAGAGCATCAGCTTAATAGAAGATCTTACTTCTATATCCTTTCGGAATAAACTTATAAAACTTCTTAAAATAAAAAGCAGACCAAATGGTCTGCTTTTTATTTTCTACCAATCCAAACTCCTAAGCCATCAATTCCTTTAAATATTGTATTTGCCCTACTCCAATTAAAACAAACTAAACTATCTTCTATTTTTTTCCTTAAGAAGACTCTAAAACAAAAAAGATCGTCATGAGTACATAACGATCTTTTAAGGAATTTAAAGTTAACAGCGGATTTATCTCTTTATAAATATATTGGTATAATACCATTTTCCTTCGCTATTTTGTTCAGCAGAAATATCAAAATCTGTAAAGTCTCCTTCTATATTTTCCCTATGCCCTTCGCTGTTTAACCATGCATTTACAACTCCTTGTGCTGTACTATAGGCATAAGCCACATTTTCTGTAACCTTTGTCGCTGAGGCATTCTGTATCAAACTTTCCTTTCTTTGAAAGAAATTATTGTGGTTAACAACGTTTTCAGTCACCATATAATCCGTATGGGTGTACGCTACAGATTTAATGACATCCAAATTGTTCAAAGGATTCAAGCCTTTTTCTATTCTATGGGCATTGATCAATTCCAAGATTTCTATTTCAATGGTTTTGGCTGCTGGGGCATTTTCTAAAGTAATGGTATTGATATCTCCATCAGAAAAGCTGTCGGTTGTGCAGGAAAAAGACAGCAAAGCTAGTAAAGCCAGCAACGGCCATAGAGTTTTGGTATTCATAAGTAGGCTAAATTTGATTTGGTTTAGTAAAATTACTAGACTATCAGAAACTCACTGTTAAAGAAATGTTAAAATCGATAAAAAACATGCATTTCATCGATTTAATATGTCAATAAACGATAAACAGTGCTTTTAGAGATAAAAATTAAGCCTTACAGCGATGATAATTGCATTTCATCGCCGCAAGGCTTAAGATTGTTTAAGCTTCAAAAATGAGGTGGTTTATGGTGCCAATCGCTGTTTGATCCAATTATAATCGGCATCCAAAACACAACGAATTCTATCATGCAGTCTATTGGGCCTTCCCTGCCAAAATTCAATTTCTACCGGTTTTACAATAAAACCTCCCCAATAGTCGGGCCTAGGAATTTCCTTCCCCTCATATTCCAATTCTAGATTCTTTAATTTAGTTTCCAATTCCTCTCGGTCTTTAACAACCTCGCTTTGGTTAGAGACCATCGCTCCTAATTGGCTACCTCTAGGTCTAGATTCAAAATAGCCGTCACTTAAGTTTTCTGCTATTTTTTCTGCTTTACCTTTTATAATAATTTGTCGTTCTGCCCCGTGCCAAAAAAAAGAGAGACATACATTAGGATTGGCGGCAATAGCCCTCCCCTTTTCACTTAAATAATTGGTATAAAAAATAAAACCTTCGTAGGTAAACTTCTTTAGCAAAACCACCCTACTCTTAGGAAAACCATCCAAACCAATGGTAGATAAAGTCATGGCATTTGCTTCGGCATCCGGAAAAAAACGATCCACTTCATGGAACCATTTTTGGAACAACTCCAACGGATTTTCCGACACATCTTTTAGTAGAAGTTCCCCCTTTTCGTACGATTTTCTGTAACCACTTAAGTCTGTATTCATTAGAATATATTCTGAAATTTTTGGTGAATTTTAATTTTTCAGGTGAAAAAATTCCTATAGTTTTGTCTTCATATTTCGCCTACATGAGATTTGAAGACAGTAAATATTTCCACGAATTTAAACACGTAAAAGTAGAGTTTTCCTTTGGGAATATATACTTTTTCGACAAATTTATCCTTTCAGAAATCAATGAAGGAGTCCATTTTGACTGGGAAAAAATTGAGGAAGTTATTGCTTTTGCTATGGACCACTATGGGCCCAACTTTAAAATTGCCTATATCTCCAACAGGGTAAACTCCTATTCTTTAGACCCGCATTCCTGGAGTAGATTTCAAGATGAACTAGACCATATTGTAGCTAGTGCCATTGTTTACTATTCCTATATCAATTTTATGAATGCTTCTATTGAGAAGCTATTCTCTCCTTCCAGTATGAAGCGTTGTGAAACCTTGGAAGAAGCCATGGAATGGGTTCAAAATCTAAGGGAATTTCAGCGAATCAATCAAAATTAAAGGTCTTACCATCTTCCCCGAGAAGCACTTTATTAAACACGGTTTGAGCTTCTTCCTTAAATTCATTTAAACTATCGTAGCGTGTAGAATAATGCCCCAATATTAGGGTTCCAGCATTACATTTTTTGGCAATTGTCGCCGCCTCAATAGCTGTAGAATGTTTTGTTCTGGGGGCCAAATGCCCATGTTTTTCCAAAAATGTAGATTCGTGATACAACACCGTAACATCTTCTATAATTGGCAGCATTTTTTCATTATAGGCGGTATCACTGCAAAAGGCATAACTCTTTGAAGGTACAGGTGGTTTGGTAACACTACTATTTTTTATAAGGTTTCCTTTGTTATCTAAGATATCGTGACCCAATTTCAACTTTCGGTAATAAGCCACATCAATATCTTCATTAAGCACCGCATTCATATCCAATTTTCGTTCCCCTTCTTTTTCCTTGAATAAAAATCCATTGGTATACACCCTATGATCTAAAGGAATAGTGTATACCTGAACCACATCATCTTCAAAAATCAATTCAGATTCTGTAGAGGTCAATTCATGAAATATTAGTCGATAATTGGTCCAAGAATCTGCCAATTTCATTTGTAAAGTAATGACTTCCTTAATCCCTTTTGGACCATAAATATGCAAGTCAGTTTCCCTTGTCAGTAATCGAAACGTAGAAATCAAGCCTACCAGACCAAAAAAATGGTCTCCATGTAAATGCGAAATAAAAATATGCTTGATTCTGGCAAACTTCACCCTGTTTTTACGCAACTGAACTTGTGTGCCTTCTCCGCAGTCTATCAAAAACATATGGTTTCTAATTTCCAAAACCTGAGCTGTTGGATTAGTGTTGGCCCTTGGTGTTGCACTGTAACAACCGAGTATTGTAAGTTTCAAAATATTGCTAAACTTTAAGGATTGGACGTATTGGTACTCTCAAAATTGATTTATTTCTAGAGAATATTTGATATCTGAAATTTCCGAATTTTTTATGGAAACATCAATTTTTATTAGGAATAATGATAGCCAAAAAAGAAAACCAGCAAGTTAACTTACTGGTTTTCGATATGTATTTTTGTTAGAATCGTTTGTATTAAATACCTAAGTCACGCTCCATCTCTTCCATTTCAATAATATCGTAAGCCTCTTTAATCGTAGGAACCACCATAATCTCATCGGGCATTTCATTAAAGTCAACTTTGTCGGTTACTATTACAAATGAATGTTTGGCCCCTCTATGTCTGTTGGAGATTTCCAAAAATTCAACCACTTGTTCCAATGGAATTTTATTTAAACTCGTTAGGTTCACAATGACATTGTCATTTTTAAAACGTTCGTATAAAACGCCTAATTTCTTAACTAGTTCTTGGGGAGTTGCTTTTTCCTGCGTAATGATGGTAATGTTTTCGTCTTTGTCAAAAATCATAATCGTTAGTGTTTAATTTTAGAAGCTAATAAATAAATTACAGCCATTCTAACCGCAACCCCATTTTGAACTTGATCCAAAATAATGGCCTGCTTAGAATCTGCAACATCACTCGTGATCTCGACACCACGATTAATAGGTCCTGGGTGCATAATGGTAATCTCTTTATCCAAAGAGTCCAATAATGCCTTGTTAACACCATACTGTTGGGTATATTCTCTAGTAGACGGGAAATAGCTTATGTCCATACGCTCGTTTTGAACCCTAAGCATATTGGCAACATCACACCAATTTAAAGCCTTGCGCAAATCGGTTTCTACCTTTACTCCTAATTTATCAATGTATTTAGGAAGTAATGTTTTAGGGCCACATACCATAACGTTAGCTCCTTGTAATTGCAATGCAAATATGTTAGAAAGCGCCACACGGCTATGCAGAATATCCCCTACAATCACCACATTTTTACCTTCTACACTACCCAATCGTTCCCTGATGGAATAAGAATCCAACAAAGCTTGTGTAGGGTGTTCATGGGCACCATCACCTGCATTTACAATACTTGCATTTACATGCTTCGATAAAAACACGCCCGCACCTGGATTGGGATGCCTCATAACAACCATATCCACTTTCATAGATAAGATGTTGTTTACAGTATCGATAAGGGTTTCTCCTTTTTTTACTGAAGACTGCGCTGCAGAAAAGTTAATGACATCCGCTGAAAGCCTTTTTTCTGCCAATTCAAAAGACAATCTTGTTCTTGTTGAATTCTCGAAAAACAAGTTGGCTATGGTAATGTCCCTGAGCGAAGGCACCTTTTTTATAGGCCTATTGATCACTTCTTTGAAGTGATCGGCAGTTTCAAAAATCAATTGAATATCTTGTGAGTTCAGATATTTAATTCCCAATAAGTGGTTGACACTTAACTCGCTCATAGATCTTTATATTTTCCCCATCAAAAATGGGGTTGGTAATTTAATTCGGTTATTCATTTAAGTCTACCCTGAAACTTCTTTTTCAATGAGATACACAGAGTCTTCTCCTTCATTTTCCTGCCAGTTTACCATCACCTTTTCTTTATTGATGGCGTCTACTTGACGGCCACTATAGGTTGGTTGAATTGGCAGGTGTCTACTGAAGCGACGGTCTATCAGGGTCAACAATTCAATTTCTTTAGGCCTTCCAAAGGACTGTATGGCTGTTAAGGCTGCTCTTATGCTTCTTCCAGTGTACAGTACATCATCAATAAACACAACATTTTTACCTTCTACCAAAAAGTTGATTTCCGTGCTGTTGGCTTCCAAGGTTTTATCCCCTCTTCTAAAATCATCCCTAAAAAAAGTGATGTCCAAAAAGCCTAAATGCAGTTGCTCTACATGGTATTCATCTTGCAACATTTTTGCCAAACGCTGCGCCAAATACTTCCCTCTAGGTTGAATTCCTATAAGAACAGTATCGGTAAAATTATTGTGATTTTCAATGAGTTGACAGGCCAATCGATGAAGAATGATATTAACCTCTTTAGCATTAAGTAATACTTTTTGACTCATATTGTTTCCAAAGGTATTTGGATTACAAATTTAAGTTAAAAAATCCTTGTATACAATGCAGATTTTGGATTTAAGATATAAAAAAAGCCTTCAGAAATCTGAAGGCTTTTTAGGCTTAATGCGGTTTTGAATTATTTCTTACCGTCCATTTTATCTTTAAGTGCCTGTAATGCGTCATTAGCATCTCCTAAAGTAGGTTTTGCTTCTGCAGCTTGTGCTTCTGCTTTTTCAGCAGCAGCTCTTACATTGGCAGCTTCTTCAGCTCTAAAGATAGCAGTGTGAGAAGCTACAACACGCTTGAATTCTTTATTGAACTCAATGATTTTGAATTCAGCTTCTTCACCTTTCTTAAGTTTCTTACCGTCTTCTTTTTCTAAGTGACGAGCAGGAACAAACGCTACGATATCTTCGTTGAACTCTACAGTAGCACCTTTGTCTACGATCTCAGTAACTTCAGCAGTGTGAGTTGTGTTGATCGCGAACTCAGTTTCGTACTTATCCCAAGGATTGTCTGTAGTTTGTTTGTGACCTAAACTTAGTTTACGTCCTTCAACATCCAATTCCAATACTACAACGTCTAACTTGTCTCCTACGTTACAGAATTCACTTGGGTGCTTGATTTTCTTAGTCCAAGATAAATCAGAGATGTAGATCAATCCGTCAATACCTTCTTCCAATTCTACGAATACACCAAAGTTTGTAAAGTTACGTACGATACCTGTGTGGTGAGAACCTACAGGGTACTTAGAAGTAATGTCTGTCCATGGATCTGGAGTCAATTGCTTGATACCAAGAGACATCTTACGATCTTCTCTATCCAAAGTCAAGATAACTGCTTCGATTTCATCTCCAACAGATACGAAATCTTGAGCAGAACGTAAGTGAGTTGACCAAGACATTTCAGAAACGTGAACCAATCCTTCTACACCGTCAGCTACTTCGATAAATGCACCGTAATCTGCAATTACAACTACTTTACCTTTTACTTTGTCTCCTACTTTAACGTCTTCTCCAAGAGCTTCCCAAGGGTGCTTGCTCAACTGCTTCAATCCTAATTGGATTCTTGATTTGTTTTCATCAAAATCAAGGATTACAACGTTAAGTTTTTGGTCTAGTTCCACAATTTCGTTCGGGTGGTTAATTCTTGACCAAGAAAGGTCAGTAATGTGAATTAATCCATCTACACCACCAAGATCAATAAACACACCGTAAGATGTAATGTTTTTAACAACACCTTCCAATACTTGACCTTTTTCTAACTGACCGATGATTTCTTTTTTCTGTTCTTCGATGTCAGCTTCGATAAGTGCTTTGTGAGATACTACTATGTTCTTAAATTCGTGGTTGATCTTAACAACTTTGAATTCCATAGTTTTATTTACATATTGATCGTAATCTCTAATAGGCTTCACGTCGATTTGAGAACCTGGCAAGAATGCTTCGATTCCGAATACGTCAACGATCATACCACCTTTAGTTCTACATTTAACGAAACCGTTAACGATTTCTCCACTTTCGTGAGCAGCGTTTACACGATCCCAAGCTTTGATTACACGAGCTTTACGGTGAGACAACACCAATTGTCCAGTAGCATCTTCACGAACATCGATCAATACTTCTACTTTGTCTCCTACTTTTAAATGTGGGTTGTAACGAAACTCGTTTAAAGAGATTACACCTTCAGACTTAGCGTTGATGTCGATAATAGCATCACGATCTGTAATGTGAACTACTACACCTTCTACAACCTCGTCATCTAAAGTGTCAACGAAATTTTCAGAAACTAATTTTTCAAATTCTTTCAATTGTTGATCGTCAACTTGGTCAATTCCTTCTTCGTAATTGTGCCAGTTGAAATCTTTTAAGAATTTTTCTGGGTTTGCTTGAGCTTCAGATACTGGAGCCTTAACAGTTTTAGCTTCAGTTGCTTCAACTTCTGCTTGTTTTGCGTTTTCAGCCATGTGCTGATAATAATTTGTATTCTGTATATTTGAAAAGTGTCATGCGGAAACACACAGAAGAATTATTGTTTATTTTTTATCAAAGTCCTTTTTTACTTTTCCAATCCGCCAAAAAGGAGTGCAAAAATACAACTATAAAACAAAATAAACAAACAATTCACACAAAGTATAAACTGCTGATTTTAAATATTTAAAAGATTGGAATTCTGTTAGCTATTTTTTACTGAAATAGCCTTTTGTGCCAGTTCCAAAATTTTATCGAACTGCTCTTGCAAGCTCAAGTACGAATTATCTATCAAGATCGCGTCTTCAGCCTGAATGAGAGGGGAATCTTTTCTGGTAGAGTCCAAATGATCACGAGTCTGCACATTTTGCAACACCGATTCATAATCCACTTCGTCCCCACGTTGCACCAATTCGTCATAGCGACGTTTGGCCCTTGTTTCGGGAGAAGCTGTCATAAATATTTTCAATTCGGCATTTGGAAATACTACAGTTCCGATATCTCTTCCATCCATCACAACCCCCTTGTCCTCTCCTATTTTTCGCTGCAAAGCCACTTGCCTTTCCCGAACTTCCGGCACCGCAGCAATTTGGCTCACCAAATTGGAAACCTCTAAAGTCCGGATATCCTTTTCAACGTTTTCTCCATTTAGGTACACTTCGGCATACCCTAAATCTGGATTGAATTGAAATGAAATGGAAATGGCATCCAATTGATTTAACAGCCCTTCCTTATTGAAATGTGTTCCATCAATAAAATCATGTCTCATAGCATACAGTGTCACTGCTCTATACATGGCACCAGAATCCACATAAACGTAACCTAAAGCTTTTGCCAAGGATTTTGCTACCGTACTTTTACCTGTTGAAGAAAAGCCGTCTATGGCTATGGTAATATTCTGCATTATCTCAAATCTATTTGCAATCCTAAAAAGTTAGTGTTTGAAGCACTGGCGTATCGGGCATGGGTATAACTGAACCTTAATTTATTAAGTTTCAAGCCAACTCCAAAAGATAATCCCGAAAAATTACGCTGATCTTCAATTCGCAATTCCTCCGATCGTCTAAAGTTATAGCCCAATCTTAAGTTAAACCCACGATCTGGAAACAATTCTGCCGCCACAATAGTATGACGCAATACCTGATTAAAGAAGCCAACTTTTTCTTGGGTTTGATTGCCTTCCAAATCGGTTGTGGCTCTTGCCGGGTTGGAAACCCCAATGGGCCATTCCTGTAAATTCTCGAAAGTTAAATGCCATCGTAATGGAACATTTTCCAATTGCTGCGACAATCCTAAATTCACTTCCAACGGAAGATTTTCATTTTGCCCTGCATAGGTTTTGAATTGAGCCCCAGCATTCCTTACTGTTAAAGCAGCATGAAAACCTAAATCCTCATCAATATAAATCACCCCTAAATCTAACGCAGCCCCAATAGAATTGTACTGCTCCAACTTGGAAGTTATAAACTTTACGTTCGCTCCAAAATAAAAATCGGAATATCCTATTTGTCTAGCATACCCAAAAGATATCGCTACTTCATTTCCTGAGAAGGAACCTGTAGACACTCCATTCTCATCGTAGCCATCAAAATCACCATAATTAATATAGGTAACCCCCATATGAAAGGTTTGTACTCTACGGTCCCAAGTATAGGCGTAGGCACCCGTACCATAACTGATACCCCCCAAATAACTGGTGTAGTTTAGGGCCAACTGATTGTCCATTTCATCATTGATGGTTGCGGGGTTGTATATAGCTCCCGTAACATCATAATCGTAGTTGGTAATCACCTTTCCTCCCAAAGCAGCTTGCCTTGGAGAAGACACCAGATTTAAAAATTGATAGGTAGATTCACCGCCTAATTGCGAGTAAATGGTTGATACGGTGAAAAGACAAAAAAAAGTGGTAAACCTCTTTAGCATAGGTGTGCAAAGTAAACAAATCTTACTTAAAACGAGTACATGTTTGATTTATTTTTCTTGCATAAAAAAACCTCAATTTTCATTGAGGTTTTTGTTGTTTCTGCTCTATTAAAACTTATAAAGTCTTTGCATTATCTACTTTTTGATTGGTGAGTGCAATTTTCAACACTTCACTCATATCAGTAACATAATGGAACTTAAGTCCTTTTAGGTATTCAGCTTTTATTTCTTCGATATCACGTCTGTTTTCTTCACAAAGTAAAATCTCCTTAATCCTAGCGCGTTTAGCAGCCAAGATTTTTTCTTTGATTCCTCCAACAGGCAACACTTTTCCTCTTAAAGTAATCTCCCCTGTCATAGCCAAACTATTCTTTACCTTTCGCTGCGTGAACAAAGACACCAATGAGGTCAACATAGTTACCCCTGCACTAGGCCCATCTTTAGGCGTTGCTCCTTCCGGCACGTGGATATGCACATTGTATTTATCAAAAACATCTGGATCGATATCAAATTCCTCGGCATGGGATTTAATGTACTCCATTGCAATGGTAGCCGACTCCTTCATGACTTTACCTAAATTACCAGTAATGTTTAAAGCTCCCTTTCCTTTGGATAAAATAGACTCAATAAAGAGGATATCCCCTCCTACACTTGTCCAAGCCAAGCCTGTTACCACACCAGCAACATTGTTGTTTTCATATTTATCACGTTCCAATCTTGGAGCTCCCAACACCCTAATGATATCTTCATTGGTCACTTTAATATTATAGGTTTCCTCCATGGCGATATTTTTAGCTGCATGTCTTACCATTTTGGCAATCTGCTTTTCCAATCCTCTCACCCCAGATTCACGTGTATAGCCTTCTACAATTTTCTCCAATTGCGGTTTGGCAATTTTCAAATCCTTTACAGAAAGTCCATGCTCTTCCAATTGCTTGGGCAACAAGTGTCGTTTGGCAATTTCCACTTTCTCTTCAATGGTATATCCGCTTACGTTGATAATTTCCATTCTATCCCTCAACGCAGGCTGAATGGTATTAAGACTATTGGACGTAGCAATAAACATAACTTTGGAAAGGTCATACCCCATTTCCAAAAAGTTATCATAAAACTCACTGTTTTGCTCTGGATCCAAGACTTCCAACATAGCCGAAGACGGATCTCCTTGATGACTGTTAGATAATTTATCGATTTCATCCAAAACAAATACAGGGTTAGAAGTACCGGCCTTTTTAAGACTTTGCAGAATTCTTCCTGGCATAGCCCCAATATAGGTTTTACGGTGTCCTCTAATTTCGGCTTCATCACGTAAACCACCCAATGACATTCTTACATATTCTCTACCCAATGCCTCAGCAATAGATTTCCCCAAAGAAGTTTTACCAACCCCAGGAGGTCCATACAAACACAAAATAGGCGATTTCATATCGTTACGCAGTTTTAAAACCGCCAAATACTCAATGATTCTATCCTTAACATCGTCCAAACCATAATGGTCACGGTCCAATATTTTTCTTGCGCGTTTTAAATCAAAAATATCCGTACTGTATTCATTCCAAGGTAAATCCAGGAACAAATCCAAATAATTACGTTGGATGGAATATTCTGCAACCTGAGGGTTCATTCTTTGCAATTTGGAAACTTCCTTGTTGAAATGCTCCTCTACATCTTCACTCCAAACCTTATCCTTAGCACGCAACTTCATTTCCTCGATTTCCTCTTCATATGAAGTACCTCCAAGCTCTTCTTGAATGGTTTTCATTTGCTGATGAAGAAAATACTCGCGTTGCTGTTGGTTCATATCACTCTGAACCTTGGACTGAATATCATTTTTAAGCTCCAATTTCTGGAACTCCAAATTCATATACTTCAAGGTTGCCAAAGCACGTTCCTTCAAATCGTTTATTTCCAAAAGCCTTTGCTTTTCTTCCACAGAAAGGTTCATGTTGGAAGACACAAAGTTCACCAAGAACGAATTACTTTCAATATTCTTGATAGCGAAACTAGCCTCAGTTGGGATATTTGGGCTCTCCTTAATAATTTGAAGCGCCAAATCCTTAATAGATTCTATAATGGCTGCAAACTCATCATTGTTTGGACCTGGTTTTGCCTCCATTAAATCCTTAATGGTAGCTGTCATATAAGGATCTTCACTTACTACTTGATCTATTTCAAAGCGCTTTTTCCCTTGAATGATAATAGTCGTGTTGCCATCGGGCATTTTTAATACCTTTAGGATTTTGGCTACGGTCCCTGTTTTGAAGATATCCTTTCCTGAAGGGTCTTCCACATTTTCGTCTTTTTGAGATACTACTCCTATTACCTTCCCGCCACTGTTGGCATCGTTGATCAACTTAATGGATTTATCGCGACCAGCAGTAATAGGAATCACCACACCTGGAAACAACACCGTATTGCGCAAAGGCAATATTGGAAGTGAATCCGGTAGGACTTCATTATTGATTTCTGCCTCATCTTCAGGGGTCATTAAAGGAATTAATTCTGAATTTTCATCAAATTCCTGAAATGACAAACTGTCAAGACTTAAAAAATTAGATTTTGCCATAGATATATTTTGGTCATTCTGTCACCTCTTTAGTAACAGAATTTACACATTACTTACGTTAAACAATTTTTAATGCCCACTACAAACCAATGTTTTACAGTGTTTTTACATTATTTACCGCTATATTTATTCAATAGTTATGCCATTGCTAAAAAAAGACTGTACAATTTTTTACGCAAAGTGTAACAAATTCCATTCAACGATATCTTTATACTAAACAATTGTTTTTTTGACCTTGACCAATCAAAATATAGAGCACTTATTGCAACTCTGTAATAACGGCAACCAAAAGGCTCAAATGGAAGTCTATAATAGGTATTACAGAGCCATGTACAATACCGCTTATAGGATTGTTCAAGACAAATATGAAGCTGAAGACATCATGCAAGAGTCCTTTTTAACGGCTTTTACAAAATTGGACAGCTTAAAGGTTTACAGCACATTTGGAGCTTGGTTAAAACGAATAACAATTAACAACAGTATCCATAGATACAACAAGAACAGTAAGCACAATGATGTTCATTTGGATGATGTCCTTTACAAAGTCGAAGATCAAGATGGCATCCCCGAAGATCATGAGTTTACCAATTTAAAAGCCAAACAGGTAATGGACACTATGAAAACCTTGAAGGAAAACTACAAAATATGCCTAACCCTTCATTTAGTTGAAGGCTACGACTATGACGAGATTTCCGAAATCATGAATATTTCATATGCCAATTGCCGCACCATGATATCCAGAGCCAAAGATAGCCTCAGACAAAAACTTCAGTTAATAACTGAACATTAAACAAAACGATGAAACGAGATAATCTAGACAAACTGTTTGACTCCATAAAGGACGACTTGGATTACGAGATGCCAAACCTAGGCCATCAAGGGCGTTTCTTGGAAAAACTGCAAATGCAGAATCCAAGCCAAACTACCTCCATTATTCAGCCAAGGATGAAGCGCTCCTATTGGCAAAGTGCTCTAGCCTTTGCAGCCTCCATTATTGTTGCCCTTGGACTTTTTACCGTATTCATGCAGCAACCAGAGCCTAAAGATTTAGCCAGTGTGTCTCCTGAATTGTCAGAAACGCAAACCTTCTTTACGGCTGCCATTGAACAAGAACTGGCAACGCTAAAGAGCGAACGCTCCCCTGAAACGGAAAAGCTCATTGACGACGCCCTTAAACAAATGGAAATTCTAGAAAATAAATATGAAGCCCTCAAAATAGATTTAACACAAAGTGGCGATGATAAACGCGTAATCTACGCCATGATTTCAAACTTCCAAAGCAGAATAGATTTACTCAACGATGTTTTGGAAAACATAAAACAAGTAAAACAGTTAAAGCAAGAATACAATGAAAACAAACTTACCATATAAACTCGCCATTGCCTTCCTATTGATTTCGGCAGTGAGCATTGCTAGCAATTCCATGAATTGGAAGGGCAAGCATACCAAGGAAAAAACCATAAAAAAGGAATTTCCCGTTAGTCCAAATGCCTTGTTAAAAATCAACAACAGCTACGGCAACATTAATGTGGTCACCTACAGCGGTAGCACCACTACCATTGAAGTAAATATCAAAACCAACGGCAACGACCTTGAAAAGGTAGAAGCCAAATTGAATGACATTACGGTTGAGTTCAATGCCAACTCCAATCTTGTGGAAGCCAGAACCATTTTCAACAAAAACAAATCCAAATCATGGTGGAGCTGGGGAAACAACAACAATGTGAACATGGAAATCAATTACCTTGTGAAATTGCCAATTTCCAACAGTGTAGACCTCAATAACGATTATGGTTTTATAAACCTGGACAAGCTTGAGGGAAGAGCTATACTAAAATGCGATTACGGTAAAATTACCACGAAGGAATTGATGGCCGATGGCAATGAAATTCGTTTTGATTACACCAAAAACAGCTACTTCGAATACATTAAAAGCGGAAATATCAATGCCGATTATAGTGCCTTTACTGTAGCTAAAACAAAGGATCTCAATATCGTTGCCGATTATACCAAATCGGTGGTAGAAATTGGAGAAAACATTAAATACAGATGCGACTATGGCTCCATGACCATTGAAAACATCAACAATGTAGAGGGCAATGGAGATTATCTTACCACAAGAATTGGGAAGGTCTACAAAAATGTGTCTATCAATGCAGATTACGGTTCCCTAAAAATTGATGAAATGGCCTCCAATGCCGGCAACATCAATATCGACACAGATTATGTAGGAATCACCATTGGTTATCAATCTGGCTATAGTTTCAACTTTGAAATCGATTTGGAATACGCTTCCTTAAGAGATGCTGATGAATTCCATTTCACCAAGGAGAAAGAAGAATCTTCGAGAAACTATTACTTGGGATATCACGGAGACGCCTCCTCCTCCAACAACATTAAAATTTCATCCGATTACGGAAGTGTCACATTCAAAAAAATCTAACACCATGAAAAGATTAGCATTATGTCTATTCGCAATTTTTGCCATAGGCACCACTCAAGCTCAAAAGAAAGTAAAGGGAAATGGCAATGTTACAACCATTACCCGAACAACATCAGACTATAATACCATTAGCTGCGCGGGATCGTTTGACTATGTTTTGGTAAAAGGCACAGAAGGCCAAATAATCCTGGAAGGTGAAGCCAATTTACTGGAATACATTGTAACCGAAGTAAAAAACGAACGGTTGATCATTAAGGTTGAAAACTCGGCTAACCTTAGAACCAGCAGCAACAAACCAATAAAAATCACCATCCCTTTTACAGATATTGAGAAGGTGTCCTTTGCCGGTTCCGGAGACCTTTGGAACGAAGACACCATTGTCTCCAATCATTTTGATGTGGAAATGGCGGGGTCTGGAGATTTAAAAATTTCGGTGGAAGCGAATACAGTTGAAGCTAGTTTGGCCGGATCGGGGGATTTAGTCCTTTCAGGAAATACCACTTCACTAGAAGCTAGTGTTGCGGGATCGGGAGATTTGGAAGCCTACAAATTAATTTCAAACAACACCGATGTCTCCGTAGCTGGATCTGGTAGCGCCAAAGTATACTCAAAAGAAATTTTAAAAGCTCGTGTGGCAGGTTCTGGCTCTGTAAGCTACAAAGGCAACCCTGTAAAAGAAGACACCAAAGTTTCTGGATCTGGCAGAATACGAAACAACTAATTCAACCTATCTCATATAATCAAAAAACCATTCAAATGAGTGGTTTTTGTTTTGCGTGTTTCTTTAAAAGTTCCAAGGTGTTTTTTCGCCTGATCTTCCCTGAGATGGTTTCCTCAAATTGCTCCAATACATAAACCGCTTTTGGTTTTTCAAACTTGTCCAACACCTTAAATGTAGATGGTGTAATGGAGCTATCATCTTTCTCCACTACCAAAATCACCTTCTCTCCTAGAACTTCATCCTCTTCCGAAGAAATAAAGAAGCGTTGTCCGATATTGGAATCCAATTTGGCTTCAATTTGCTCAGGGAACAACTTAACTCCTCCTGAATTGATGACATTGTCAATTCGTCCCAAAACATCAAACTCTTTATCTGAATACAATTCTACTATATCATTGGTCACTAATTTCTCAACCATTAAATCGGGCGCATCAATCACCAAACAGCCACGTTCGTCCTGAGAAATCTCAATGCCCTCCAACACTTGAAAATGTGATGCTTTTTTTAGATGATTCAATGGTTTTACCGCAATATGACTCAAGGTTTCAGTCATGCCATAAGTAGCATATACGTTTCCTGGCAGGTCTTGGATGAAAGGCATTAAAGTGGCCGGAAATGCCGCTCCTCCAACAATCAAGGTTTTAATGTTTTTCAATCGTTCCAAATTGTCTTTCACCTGCATAGGAATCATGGCACAAAAATCGTAAACCACTTGGTCGTCATAAGCTGGAAGTCTTGAAGGCGCAACCATATCTAGTTCCAACCCTAAAATCATAGCTCTTACCAACATCATTTTACCCGCAATAAAATTGGTAGGCAAACAATGAAGTGCTCTATCTCCCGGAGACAACTTAAAATAATTTCCTGTAGCCAAGGCCGAATGTACCATAGCTTGTTTACTCACCGAAATTACCTTTGGCGTGCCCGTAGATCCCGAAGTTTTCACTTCAACAGACTCCTTATCATCAAGCCAATCCAACAAAAAATCTCCTATTATTTTCTCGTAGGCCTCTCCTTCCTTTATCAAACTGTAGCTCACTTCTTTAAGCGATTCTTTATCATAACTAGAACCGTTGAGCTTAAACCTTAAATGTATTTTATCGTAACTTGGAATCATTGTGGTACGGTATTAGATAAGCTAAAATTATGCTATTTTTAACTGATTTTACGTTAAAATTTAAAATTAAAAAAAATATATTTGAAAATTAAGAACGAATCTATGAACAAGACCATATTACTCCTACTGTTAAGCCCCTTTTTCATATTTGCTCAAGATTTTTCCGACGAAGACTTCATTTACCTCAAGCGTCACGAGCACATTCAGATAAAGCTGAACGAACATAAGTTTGATATTTCAAACAACATTTCGGAGCAAGCAGAATACCTAACTTCCAATAAGCTTTATTTTGCCAACGAATCCATGAGTTTTGATAGCTTTAGGACTATTGAAGATATAGATGCCTATACCTACATTCCTAGCTCCGATAAAAAAATTAAAGTCGACTACATTGAAACCAAGCGAGATTTTGACAACGGTGTGTTTTATAGTGACCAAGAATCCAAAAGCTTTATTTTTCCTGCAGTTACCAAGGGGGCTATTACCAATTTAAGCTATAAGGAAATCATCAAGGACCCTCACTTTTTGGGGCTTTTCCGTTTTGGAACATATGTGCCTACCAAAAGTGCACAATTGTCTATTGAGTTTCCGAAAAATGTTACTATTGGACATATTGAATTCAACACAAAAAACATTGATGTAAACTTCAAAAAAGAAGATTCCCCTAACGGTTACACCTATACTTGGACTGCAAATAACATTCAAGGATTTCAAGGAGAAGATGACACCGAATCTGCGTTGTATTACCTTCCACATATCATCGTTTACATTAAAAACTATACTGAAGAAGGCAAAACATACAATGTCTTAAATGACGTATCCGACCTTTACAACTGGTACAATTCTTTGGTGGAACAAATAGATGATAAGGACTTAAAAAAGGTATATGATATTGCCGATAACATCACAAAAAATTTAAGTGCTAAACAAGAAAAAGCCGAAGCGATCTTCAATTGGGTACAAGACAATATCACTTATGTGGCCTTTGAGGATGGGCTTGGAGGTTTTATTCCTCGTGGCGCAGCCAGCGTATGCGACAAGCGTTACGGCGATTGTAAAGACATGGCCAATTTGCTTTATGAAATGCTCAACCACGTAGGTATTGAATCGTACCGCACATGGATTGGGACTAGAGACCGCCAATATTCTTACCACGACGTCCCTACTCCTATGGTTGATAACCATATGATCAACACCGCAATTGTTGAGAATGACACCATTTTCTTGGATGCCACGGACAGCTATGTTCCTTACGGAATGCCTAGTGGTTTCACACAAACCAAAGAAGCCTTATTAGGAATAGACAAGGATACTTACAAAATCATTAAAGTGCCTGTTCAAGATGCTAGCAAAAGTATTTCAAAGGTCACCAGTGAATTTACTTTGGATGACACTTCTGTAAAAGTGACGGAAAAAAGGGAAATGACGGGCTATGAAAAAGTAGATTTCATTTCGGACTATACCTTCAAAAAAAATGACCAAACCGATGAACAGTTTTTAAACACCAACTTGGCTTTGGGCAACAATAAAACCAAGTACACCAATATTACCAAGGCAAATTTCAACAACAAACAAACCCCTTTGGTACTTCAATACGATTTGAATATTGAAAACTACGCCAAAACCATTGGTAACAAAACCTATATCAATTTAAATATTGACAGGAGCCTTTCCAAAAGTGGCTTAGACTTGGAGGGTAGAAAATACAGCAAGAAAATAGACTACCTATTCGAGAAGCAATTTATAAGCCATTTAACAATCCCTGAAGGATACAAAGTGAGTTATATTCCTGAAGAATTAAGTTTTGAAAACCCACATTACGGTTACAAAATCACTTATTCCGTAGATGGCAATATCCTTACCCAGCACAAAGACATCTACGTTAAAACCCTAAGCATCCAAAATGATGAATTTGAGAGTTGGAACAGCTTTATCAAAAGCCTTATCAAAGCCTACAAGAAAAGTATAATACTAGAAAAATTATAATGATAAAAAGAGCTCTTATTGTACTGCTCCTTGCTACAAGCAGCAGTTTTGCACAGCAATTCAGAACCTATGATTGGGAAAAGAAACCCAAATTACATAAACTCACCAAAGAAGAAACCGAAGAATCTTCCATAGGAATTCTAAAAAAACACATTGTTGAATATTCGGCAAATATCATGTCTCCCGAGCCTAAACGTTATGAGACCGAGCATACCATTACTCGCGTGAATGATGACAAAGGGATTGCCAGACACAACACCGTTTACATCCCGATGTACGAGGTTAAAAAAGTGGTAGACATCAAGGCCAGAACTATTAGCCCAAAAGGAAAGGTAACCGTCTTGAACCAAGAGAATATTAAAGAAGTTAAGAACGTAGATGAATACGGAGACTTTAAGATTTTTGCCATTGAAGGAGTAGAAAAAGGTTCGGAAATTGAGGTTTTATACACCGTTGAAAAAGAATTCGACATGTATGGAGCCGAAACTATCCAAAGTAATTACAAAATCAAGAATGCTGAATTCACTTTCATTACTGGAAACCTAAAATCCAACGTGAAAGCCTACAGAACCGATGTGAAATTTGAGGATATCACTGTAGACGGAAACAATGCAAAATCACTTATTTTAAAGGACATTCCTGCTATGGTTGAAGAAGAATATGCTACTCCTGACGCCAATAAAACAGCAGTGGTTTACCAGTGTTTCCCTAACGGACAGGATATTTCTCAAGAAATGTTTTGGACCAATGTTTCCTATAACGTGGGGACCAAATTCTTCCCTTCGGAAGTATCTCCTAAAGTAAGTAACGATCTTCCGATTATCACGGAAGGTAAAACAGACATGTCGACGTTTGAAAAAGCGTCTCGTGTGGATAATTTCATAAAGAGCAACTTCAACATTGTAAAAAACAATAACGAAGAACTTTCCAATCTAGACTATATTCTGGAAAACCGTTCCGCCAGTAGTTTTGGGATTTTAAAAGCCTACGCCCACTATCTAAAAGCTTTGGATGTAGAATACGAAGTGGTAATTACAGCCAGTAGATTTGAATATAAATTCGACCCTACATTCTTCATCCCGAGCATGCTTAGAGAGTTTTTGATTTATTTGCCTACGGAGAAAAAATACATTGCTCCAGACCGCATTGAATATAGAGTTGGTGAAGCTCCTGCAAACATTCTTGGCAACTATGGGCTTTACATCAAACGTGATTTAGGGCATTATTTCCAAAAAATTGAGCAAAATGACCCTAACTACAGCCAAGTAAAACGTACGACTGATATTACCTTTAATGATGATATTGAAAGTGCCATTATTGAAATGCACCAAGAATACACGGGTCATTGGTCTGCCACCAATAGAGCTATTTTAAATCTATCAAGCGAACAAGGTATTAAAGAGTTTAAGGAGTATTTAACCAGTTCTGGGGTTGAAGACAAACAGGAAATAAGCTTTTCTACCGAGAACAATGACATCAACCAAACCAAGTATAATGTTCCTTTTATTGTGAACTCTAAAGTCTCTTCGGAATCTTTGATTGAGGATGCAGGAGACAGCTATATTTTCCAAGTGGGGCTTATTATTGGAACCCAAAGTGAATTGTACCAAGAGACCGAACGTGTGAATCCTATTGAAATGAGCTATCCAAACCAATACGATTACACCATTACCGTTCATATTCCAGAAGGGTATACTGCTGAAGGTTTGAGCAGCTTAAACCTTAACAAAAGCTACAAAAACGATAAAGGTGAAAAACTGGCCAAGTTTGAATCCAGTTATAAATTGGAAGGCAACAAAATCATTATCACCATTCAAGAGTTCTATAAGACTGTGGAATACGATTTAGATCGCTACGAAGAGTTTAGAGAGGTCATCAATGCCGCTTCCGATTTTAACAAAGCTGCCATTTTATTAAAGCCTGTAGAATAATTCCTCTCGGAATACATAAACAAAAAGCGACCAATTTGGTCGCTTTTTTTATTCTATGATTTTATAGTCCTCTGCGGGCGGCTCTTCAACACTTCCAAATAATTTCCCTTTCCAATCGGTCCAATTATATTTTTTAGCGAATACAAATAGTAATAATGGGAATAGAATAAATACGGGCACAAACACATCCATAAAACCAGCCGCTGTTGGGCTGGACATATCTTTTAATATTGAATGCGTTTGGAAAGCGGTCCAATCGGCAGTTACCAACAAAGCCGTAAACAAATTATTGGCCGCATGAAATCCCAAAGCCAGTTCCATTCCTTCATCCATTAAGGTTAGGATACCCAAAAATAATCCTGTCCCGATATAATAAATCATAATTATGTAGCCCAATTGGGTTACTTCAGGATTAGCGATATGCAATCCTCCAAACACTACAGATGTCAACAGTAGCGGCATCCATTTGTTTTTGGTAATTACACCTATTCCCTGCATTAAATACCCTCGGAACAAATACTCTTCAAAGCTGGTTTGAAGTGGCACCATGACAATAGCTACAGCACAAAGAATTAAGAACGGCACCAATTTAAAGTTCAACACATAGCCTTCTGGATTCATGAAATAATCCAACAAGGACAGCCCTGTAGAGACAATTCCCCAGAAAATAAAAGCAAACCAAAAACGCTTCCAATCTATTTTTTGCCTACTCGTGGTTAACGAGCGAATACTTTGGTGATGAATAGTCTTTGCCACAAACAAAACACCTGCCAACCCCACCGCAAAAGACAGCAGCATTAAAAACAGGTTCAAATTTGACTCCAACATAGTCATCATAGTTTGCTCATTCATATTAAACATGTCCATCCCTTGGTTGTGAGCTTCCAAAAAAACGGCTCCTGTAAAAGGAATTTGCCCAATAATTACCGCAATAACTATAAGCAAAACCCCAACGGCATAGCGCCACCATTCGTGCAAAACCTTATATGCTTGTTCTATATACATATGTTATAAATTAAAATTCCAATGTAAAGTGTTATTGTAATGCAAAGCCCCTTTCTTGACTTCTAAAGGACTTTCAAAATTGTTGGTAAACAAACTCCCCGTCCCCAAACCTTGTGGTTGGTTTTGGTATAAGGTATAGGTCCATTGAGCAATGGCATTCAATCCAACATTGCTTTCTAAGGCACTAGTTACCCACCAGCCTATTTGCCGCTCTTCGGCCATTTTGATCCATTCTTCACTTCCATGATAACCTCCAATAAAACTTGGCTTTAAAATGATGAATTGCGGATTAATCGCATCTAAAAGCTTCGCTCTTTCCTTTGAATCGTAAACTCCTATTAACTCTTCATCCAATGCGATAGGCAAAGGCGTCTTTTCACACAAGGCTGCCATCTCTTCAAATTGCCCTTGCTTGATAGGCTGTTCAATGGAATGTAAATCCAAATTGGAAAGGCGTTTGAGCTTTTCTAATGCTTCTTCGGGAGTAAAGGCTCCATTGGCATCCACCCTAAGTTCTATATCCTTTGAACTAAACTCTTTTCTGATAGACTGCAACAGGCCAATTTCAGTATCGAAATCTATTGCGCCAATTTTCATTTTGATACAACCAAAACCAGTTTCAATTTTAGCAGCTATCTGTTGCTTCATAAAAGCTTCATCTCCCATCCAAATCAAACCGTTTATGGGAATGGCATCTGTCCTCTTTGTAAAATTGGTTTCAAACAACAAAAAGGGCGATGTGCTTGCCAAAGACCTAAAAGCCATTTCCAACCCAAATTGAATGCTTGGAAATTCTCGATTCTTTTCAAGCAAGGCATCTAAACCCATCTCAATGTTATTGCAAGTCCACTGCAACTGGTCTTCGTAATCTGGACGGTCATCGGCACTCAATCCTCTCAAGATTCCGCACTCTCCTATTCCTCGATTACCTTCGGATTCCAAAACAATAAACCAAGTCTCCTTAGTTCGTAATACGCCTCTTGAAGTGCCACTGGGCTGCTTAAAATTTAAAATGTATTGATGATACGTTGCTTTCATATACCCACAAAAATACACCTTAATTAAAACTTATGATGCATGCTTACCTGAAATTGCGCCTTGCCATTATTGGCCGTTTTTTGGTTCATCCAACCCAATTGAAAACGAATGGATTCATTCAACACATAACCAATTCCTAAATAGGTTCGGTTTCTGTCAAACAGTTCTACTTCTCTTCCGTCTCCAATATCGGTTTGGCCATTTATAAAGAGTTCGTTATAAAGCGCGGCATAAAACACCTTTGGACTTATTGTTTTTGCAGTGAAAGGAATATTGAGAAACAAATTGTAACGGTAGCGCGTTCTAAAATCCTGATCTTCCACAAAGCGCTGCTCATACCTAAATCGGTGGGTTAAATAGAAACGTCCACCTACTTTTTGCGGCAACAATGCTTCTTGATATATTCTACTTTCTGCATTGGTATCATTAGAGTCTCCTAATGCTCCCGAAGTAACATGAGCATAACCCAAAGTAAACAATACATCTGCTTCCTTTGGTTGATAGGTGACACCTGAACGTAATAACAACTGCTCCAAGTCTCCTATGATATTCCAATTGCGATATTGTACATCCCCTTGAATCCCAAATTGACTATTTTGAAATTGATGTTTGTAAAAATACATGTACCAACTCCCTGTTTGATTCTGATTTTGACTAAACAAAAACTGACTTGTAGTAATAAAGCACAACAAGGCTAAGGCACGGAAGGAAAAGGTCATAACAATAAAACTTTTAAGGAATATAAAATGAAAAAGACAATTAAAAATCTGTAATTTTAGAATTCAAATATCGCATTAAATGCCAGATTTTCCAAACATCATTCACTTTGCCATTCCTGTATTTATATTGGCCATGGCCATAGAGTTATACGTTACAACCAAGCAAAATTTAAAAGGATATCAAACCAAAGATGCCCTGTCTTCCATTGCCATGGGAATTGGCAATGTGCTCTTGGGATTTATAAGTAAAGGAATTGTGTTAATGGCATTGTTCTACATTTACAACCATTTTAGAATTATGACCATCCCAATAACATGGTGGAGTTTTGTATTGCTAATTTTTGCAGATGACTTTTCATATTATTGGTTCCACAGAATTAGCCATGAATGCCGGTTATTTTGGGCTTCGCATGTGGTTCACCATTCATCTGAACATTACAACCTAAGTACTGCGCTTAGACAAACTTGGTCTGGTGGATTTTATTCTTTTGTGTTTTGGTTGTGGTTGCCCCTTTTAGGATTTCATCCTGCCATGATTTTACTGCAAATGTCCATAAGCCTACTCTATCAGTTTTGGATTCATACGGAAGCAATCAACAAAATGCCCAATTGGTTTGAAGCCATTATGAACACGCCCTCCCATCACCGAGTACACCACGGCAGTAACCCTTTGTATTTAGACCGAAATCATGCCGGAATACTGATAATTTGGGATAAATTGTTTGGAACGTTTCAACCAGAATTGGAAGATGAAAAAGTGACTTATGGATTGGTAAAGAACATACATACCTACAACCCATTTAAAATAGCATTTTTGGAATGGTTTCAGATGTTTAAAGACTTCTTCCAAACAAAAATTTCTTTGAGAAGTAGAATCCTTTACTTGTTAAAGCCTCCGGGGTGGAGACATGACGGTAACGGAAAATTAAGTGATGATTTAAGAACGGAATGGCTAAATTCCAAGACCTTAGTTCAAGATCCTGAAAAGTAGCCATCCTAAATATATCAATCTACTTTTACTAAAGAGACCTCACCTATTTTAAGACCATTATCTAAAATAGGATCCCCTTTATAGGTAATTACAGGCTCTCCGTAAGCAACTACTTTTAAACGTCCCGATACATTGCATTGAAATGTTCCGTCTCCGTATGCTGTAATTTTAGTAGAATTATTGTTAACGTCTATGGTATTAACCGTAGCTTCCCCGTAAGCCGTAAACTTCTGATTCTCGATACTTCCTTTATCAATCCTTAAAAAGCTCTCTCCATAAATGGTCACTTTCAGATCTTTTAAAATAACCTCATTCATGTATACTTGCGATTCTCCATAAATATTCAGGGTTAATTTTGACATTTGCACAATGTCTTCAAATAGAAAACGCTCTTCGCCTCTTAATGAGAATTTATTGGCATCTTTATAAGTAACAACAGCTTTTACAATGGTGCCTTCATATAACGGCACCGAACCATATCCTGTTACCGTATTTTTATCATGGGTAGTTACAAATTGCGCGCCATCCAAATACAACTGAAGTGTTTTATTTTTGACTTCTACATTAAACTTTTCAATAGGTTCGCCCAACATCTCGACAAACACACTTTCTTTTTCTCCGCTTCTAAAAACAACCTCTATATGTGGACTCACAATAACCTTATCAAATGAAGATACTTCAAACGTGTTAGCCTGTCCAAAACCTAATTGAACAGCACTTAAAACAATAATGCATAAAAACGTAAATGGTAATTTAATCCTTTTCATAACCTTAAAATTTAATCTTTCTAGTATACAGATGAAGATTTGACTAGACTGTTACAGTTTACCAGTTAAAAAGTAAGCTTTTAGAACTTTGGGATTATAGCTCAATGCTCTCTCCTATTTCAAGAAGCATCAAATCTTTATTAGCATCAAAAAACTTGCGTTTGGCCTCTTCATGATCAATTTCAATATAGCCGAAGGTATCGTAATGGTAGCCCAACACCTTATCGCATTCTACAAAATCACTGGCCATAATGGCATCGTCCACATCCATTGTAAAATTATCCCCAATTGGCAGCACTGCCAAATCCAATTTGGTGCGCATCGGGATCAATTTCATGTCCATGGTCAATGCGGTATCTCCAGCGATATAAATATTTTTATGTTCTCCTTCAATCACAAAACCTCCCGGTTGGCCACCATAACTGCCATCTGGAAATGAGGACGTATGAATGGCGTTAACATATTTCACCACTCCAAATTCAAAATCCCATTTACCTCCATGGTTCATAGGGTGAACTTCAATCCCCTTGGACTCATAATGATTGGTCACTTCAAAATTGGAAACAATGATGGCATTGTTCTGCTTGGCAATAACCTCTGCATCCAAAGTGTGGTCTTGGTGGGCGTGAGTCAGCAAAATATAATCGGCTTTAATGGTCTCAATATCTATCTGGTCTGCTTTAGGGTTTCCAGTTATAAAAGGGTCTACAAGAATATGAACATCGTTTACTTCTATCTTAAGGCAGGCATGCCCGTAAAATGTAATTTTCATGGAATAATTGGTTATGGAATTAGTAAAACAAAAAAACTCAGATAAATTTAACAATTTATCTGAGTTTCAAAGCCCCAAATTTTATTGCCAACATATAGCATAAATTGTTGACCTACAAAATTATTACTGTAAAGATACAACCAAAGAACTGATTTACAATATTTTAAAGTTAAATTTTCTATAAAATATGCCCTATTCCCAGTAATAAAGAAAATAGAAAGGTTGTTAATGCAAGGGGTTTCAGCTGCTTGTCTAAATCTTCTGATGTTTTCGCTTTTTTGACACTGATCAAGTGCTTAACCAAAGGAATAAAGGCCAATACAAAAATTAAGTTAAATGGCGAATTATAATACAAAATTCCAAACAGTGCTGCACATAAAATAGCCCCTCCCACTAAAACATAGTGGTATATTTTAGCTTTTTGCTTTCCCAATCTTACCGCAATGGTAATTTTATTGGATAAGGTATCGGAATCTATATCTCTCATATTATTCAGATTCAAAACTCCTATACTCAATAGGCCCAAAGCAATTGCAGGTAATACTAATACGTGATCCAATTGTTTGGCATAAAGGAAATAGCTTCCCATAACACTTACCAAACCAAAAAATATGAATACAAAAACATCTCCCAAACCCCTATAGCCATATGCCGAATCTCCCATGGTATAATTGATGGCCGCATACACACAGGCCGCAGCCAACACAATAAAAATTATGGAATATACTAAATACTCATGGCCCAAAGCCACATAGATCAGGGACAATGACAACACAATCACTATTAAAATGTTAATCTTGATCGCCTCCATCATTTGTGTAGGCGTAATGCTTCCACTTTGAATGGCTCGTTGTGGGCCCAATCTGTTTTCGTTGTCGGTTCCCTTTACGCCATCACCATAATCATTGGCCAAATTGGATAGAATTTGAAAGCCAACGGTAGTCAACATCGCCAACACAAAAATAGCCATATCAAAAAAACCATTATAAGCTGCCAAACAGCTTCCAATAATAATCCCAGATAAAGACAAAGGCAAGGTACGCAAACGAAATGCTGAAATCCAGCTGCTAAGTTTACTCATAAAATAGTACTAGCTAATTAAGGAATCCACTTTTTGTCGAAGTTAGGCTTACGCTTTTCCAAAAAGGCATTTCTACCTTCTTTAGCCTCATCTGTCATATAGGCCAAACGCGTCGCTTCTCCCGCAAAAACTTGCTGCCCTACCATTCCGTCGTCGGTAAGGTTCATTGCGAATTTTAGCATTTTAATAGAAGTTGGGGATTTTGCCAATATTTCTTGAGCCCATTCAAAAGCGGTATCTTCCAATTCGGCATGAGGTATCACGGCATTTACCATTCCCATTTCAAAAGCTTCCTGAGCAGAATAATTTCTTCCCAAGAAAAATATTTCCCTGGCCTTTTTCTGCCCCACCATCTTGGCCAAATAAGCCGAACCATAACCACCGTCAAAACTAGTGACATCAGCATCGGTTTGTTTAAAAATGGCATGTTCCTTACTGGCCAGCGTTAGATCGCAAACCACATGTAAACTATGGCCGCCACCAACAGCCCATCCTGGCACCACAGCAATCACAGCTTTAGGCATAAAACGAATCAAGCGTTGTACTTCCAAAATATTTAAACGATGGTAACCATCCTCTCCAACATAACCTTGATGGCCTCTCGCCTTTTGATCTCCTCCACTGCAAAAAGAATACACGCCATCCTTAGTCGACGGTCCTTCAGCAGATAACAATACCACCCCGATATTTACATCTTCATTGGCATCGTAAAAGGCATCATATAATTCACTTGTTGTCTTAGGCCTAAAGGCATTCCTTACATTTGGCCTGTTGAACGCAATACGAGCGACACCATCGCATTTTTTATACGTGATATCTTCGTATTCCTTGGCCGTTTTCCAATTTATATTACTCATGATAATTAATTTCAGCGTAAAAATACATATTTACAACTAATATGAATTCATTTTTTTGGTAGGGAAAATCTTGCTCCCTAATTTTGTTTTGGTTGTTAGATTTTGTTAAGAAATGAAAGTATTGGAATCGCCTTTCGCTAAAAACGTGGAAGCCACTTATTGTATTGAAATAGGTGACTTTCATTTTTTCAGCAATTACGTAGTTGCCGAATTTAGGCAAGGTACCAACGTGGCCTTTAAGGATTTTGAGGAAATCTTTGATCTATGCGATGAGATTTTTGGAGACCAACCCTATGGCTTTATTTCCAACCGTGTGCACTCCTTTTCTGTAGACCTTGTAGATGCCCTTGAAAACAGCAGCAAAGTAAGCCATATTAAAGCTTATGCCGTTGTTACCTATAACCACAACACCAAACGTATGTTGGCCATTGAGGAACACTATTTCAGCATTAAAAGAAAGCGTTTCAATACACTCGCAGATGCTACCGAATGGGTTTTAGGCCAATTAGAATTCGCGCCTAAACCAAATAAATTCCATCCTCTTTAATCTCTATCAAGCGTTGCTTATAAAGATTACCAATCCCCTTTTTAAAGTTCTTCTTACTCATTTGAAGTACCTCCTTGATAAGTTCAGGATCGGATTTGTCCGTAAGTTCTAAATAACCACCATTATCCTTTAATTCCTTCAGAATAATATCGGCATTGGGCTCTATACTTCTATAGCCAATTTGCTCCAGTACAATATCCAACTTATTATCCTTGCGAATCTTCTTGACGAAACCTTTCAAGCGATCGCCCACACTTAAATCCTTAAAGATATTGTCTTTAAAAATGAGTCCCTGGTGTTTTTTGTTTACGATAACATTCATCCCAATTTCCGAAGGATGAGATACAATTACGTCTACTTCATCAAACACCTCAACCGTGAGATTCGTGTTATCCAAAAATCTATTGGTTTTGCTCGAAGCCACCAATCTTTCGGTTTCTTCATCCAGATAACAATGTACCAAATACCAACCGCCTTCTTTCATTTTAAAGACCTGCTCCTTAAACGGGCAGAACAGTTCCTTCACCATTCCCCAATCCAAAAAAGCTCCGAATTTGGTCACGGCATTACATCTTAAAAGGGCAAAATCGCCTTTTGTAATGTACGGTTGATCTGTAACAGCCACCAAACGCTCTTCGTTATCCAAATAAACAAAGACTTCCAATTCGTCTCCAATCTCAAAAGATTCCGGAACATAACGGTTGGGCAATAAAACCTCGTTATCTTCCTTATCCGACAAAAACAAACCAGGCTCGGTTTCTCTTACAATTTCTAAAGTATTGTATTCTCCAATGTGTATCATTCGGCAAAGTTAAGCATAATAGTGAACCCAAAAACAAAAAGCGCTACATCTTTGTAGCGCTTTTCTATTCTTATATCGAAGGATTAATAAACCGTTTCCTTACTGAAATGTTTGGTCAACAAATAATAGACTACCACTCTATATTTTGTCCTATTAGAGCGCCCATAATTATCTATCACGGAATTAATAGCTGCGTCCAATTCTGGAGTATCCTCAAGCCCCAATTTTTTAATCAAGAAATTGGTTTTTACTCGTTCCAATTCCGAAACATCAGAACTGGAGACTGTCGCAGAATCTGCATTATAAATAGACGGTCCACAGCCAATGGTAATTTTGGTAAGCAAATCCATCTCAGGTTCCAATCCAAACTTATCTTTTAGCTCTGCGGCGTACTTAATGATTAATTCTTCGCGCTTGTTCATAAGCTTTGTTGTGTTTTTAATTATTAGAAATGGACTTTAAAGATATGCATTTTTTTATGCAGAAATCAGTTTAAGCCTTTTCTCTATTAACGTATAAACTTAAAATAGTTCAGCAATACTTCATCATTTACCGTACTAGGAGTAAAGATTTCCAATAATTTTGGTTGCTCAGATTCATTATAAAAATCCGCTAAAGCTGCGGATAAACCTTCTTCATTATCTGCCGTTTGATAGTCCAAACCATACATGACACATAAATGCTTCGCCGTTAAATGGTGTTTGGTTTCAAAGAACATATCAAAATTTTCTGTATTCTTATGCCCTGGAAGAATTCTAAAAATCCCACCTCCGTAATTATTGATGACAATGATTCTAAATGACTTCGGAATATGATTGTTCCACAACGCATTACTATCGTACAAGAAGCTCAAATCTCCCGTAATAAATGTAGTTTGGGATTCATTGGCGTGAGCAAACCCAATCGCCGTACTTGTGCTACCGTCGATACCACTAGTTCCTCTATTGCAATACACTGCCACCGTTGGATTCCCTTTAAACAGTTGAGCATATCTAATAGCTGAACTATTCCCCATTTGCAAATTTGTATGATCCGGAATGCTCTTCAACAACTTTGAAAACACCTTAAAATCACAAAAAGGAATTTCCTCCATGTATTCACTGTGTTTTTCTCTTCTATGTGTTTTTACCGCTTTCCAAACTTGCTTGTAATTACTTTTCTTGATATGGGTTAACTTGGGCAATAAGCTTTCAAAAAATTGGTTTGGAGACACCTTAAAGTGTTTTTCCAAACAGAAAAATGTGTCATTGGCTTTCTTCTCATCTACATGCCAATGCTGTTTTGGTTTATATTTTCGTAAAAAGGCTTTTATTTTCTTTGAAACAATCAAACCTCCAAACGTAATCAAAATGTCTGGCTGCAATTCCTTAAACTCTTCATCGGTTAAAGGCGCAATGAGTTTGTCGATACTAGGAAAGAACTCTTTATGGTGTAAATTGGAAGGCGTTTCGGTAAATACCAACACACTATTGTCATTTGCCAACTCTTCAATCCACTTTGCTTCCAAAGCATTTGGACCATTCACCCCTACTAAAATCATTTTTTTGGAAGCATTGCTCCAATCTTCCAAGCAGAGCTTGAGCTCTAAAGCATCCATTTTTTTAGGCTTAACTTCTGGCTTAATGACCTTCGGATTCACATTTAATTTATCTGCTATCTCATATAAAGGTTCATCAAAAGGAATATTGATGTGAACGGGCCCTTTTCTGGTTAGCGCAATATTGATGGCGTCATTGATTTCGTGTTCGTTCTCTTCCTGAAGCTCCTGTTTCAATCCTAAAAAACGCTCTAACTTATGTTCTATGCTTTTTATAATCGCAGGTTCATCGTCGTCCGAAGGTTTTGCTTTCACATCCAAATCCTGCTTTAAATTGGCCGAATACAAAATGTGATTTTTAAACACATTTTCTTGGTTTATGGTCTGTCCATCACCAATTCCTACCAAATATTTAGGACGATCTGCAGATAACACCACCAAAGGAATATCACTATAATAAGCTTCGGCAACTGCTGGATAATAGTTCAACAAGGCACTTCCCGAAGTACAAACCACGGCCACAGGTTCTTGAATACTTTGAGCAATACCTAAGGCAAAAAACGCTGCACATCGCTCATCTACAATGCTATAACAAGTAAAATATTCGTCGTTGGTAAACCCTATGGTTAAGGGAGCGCTGCGGCTACCTGGAGAAATAACAATATGTTTTATGTTCTTGGCTTTACAAAGCTGTACTACAGTTTGTGCGAGTGGAATCGCGGAATATTTCATGAATCGAGTATCTACAAATGAGCTGTAAAATTAAGCATTCTATGAATTATACTAAATTAAAAGGACGTTTATTCAGTATAGCTTTTTAAATTTTATTTACCCAGAACAAAGCCTTTCTTTTATCTTCATTTCTGAACAGAATTCAAGACTTTTTTCATGGTTTTGGATTTGTTTACGGTTTCCTCCCATTCCAATTCCGGATTAGAATCTTTGGTAATGCCTCCACCAACATAAATCAAAGCCGCATCATCCTTAAGCTGCATACAGCGCAAGTTCACATATAAATCGGTCACCGTTTTTACAGTATCGTAAGCATTGTTTTCGATGTTTCTTCGTTTAGTATTGCGAGCGTTCTTCTCCTTAAGATTAAGTTCCCCAAGAAAACCTGTGTAGTAAGTACGATTGTAATGCTCCTTTTCAATAATAAATGCTTTTGAAGCTAGTTTTGGCAATCCACACACCGCTGGTGTTGGATGCAATCTTTTAATAACTTCTTCCAAATTGCCATTCAAAGTCCCACTAATCTTGGTTTGAATATGAAGCAGTCCTCCCGCCCTTACAGTGGTTGGCTCTGTAACGCTTAAATTGCCCATAACACCTTGGAGACTTTCCACAATAAAATCGGTGACGAATTGTTGCTCCTGCTGTTCTTTAACTCCCCAAACTACATCTTCTGTATCTTTATAAGCCTGTGTTCCAGCCAAAGCCATTGTAGACATCCTGTTATTTTCAACCTTCAGCAAGGTTTCAGGCGTTGCCCCAAGCCACAATCCTATTTTAGGGTGATACCAACAATACACGAAAGCCGTTGGATATATTGCTAATAATTTTTGGAACAACTCGATAGGATTCGGAGTATCCAAGATAATCTTTTCCTGCCTTGAAAGGACCACTTTTTCAAAGGCTCCTTGCTGAATGGCATTCACCCCTTCTTTCACTAAATCCACATGTTGCCTTTTGTATGCTTCAAGATTGGATGAAAACAATGAATTCTCTCCTGCTTCAAAGTCCTTTACATCGTAGGTTTTCAATTCATGGATCTCTGAATTCTGCAAAGGAATTAAAACCATCTGTTGCGTATTATCAAACGGCGCCATGACAAACCCTTGTTCGGAAAAATCCTTTACAAAATGTAAGCTATCATCCACTTGAACCAAGGCCTTTATTGCCTTTTTATTCGGTTTTCTATAAAGCACAAAAGGACGTTGGGATTTGTAGAAATCCTGAAATGGTGTCAAAAATGCATCTAGTTCCATTACTTATTCTTAGGCAGGGAAATGGTGGACAACTTACATACAGAAATCAAATTGTCCTCATCGTCGGTCACACGAATATCCAAGAGCTGGGTCGTTCTTCCCTTATGGATAAAAGTGGCTTTTGCATAAACGTTGCCTTCTCGAATTCCTTTCAGGTGATTGGCCGTAATTTCTATACCTCTCACAAAAAACTTTTCGGAATCCACAAAAATATGAGAAGCAAAGCTCCCTACACTCTCAGCTAGTGCCGCAGTAGCCCCTCCATGCAACACCCCGTCTGGTTGGTGAACTCTAGAATCCACAGGCATTTTGGCTACCAAAAAGTCCTCCCCAAAGTCCACAATTTCAATATTCAAGGTTTCCATCAAGGTATTTTTACATTGTTCATTGGCACGTTGCAGAACCTCTTCTTTCGATAATTGCATAGAAATAGTGTAATTTTAAAGTCGATTGTAAAAATACAAAACCAAGACTAATAATGAATTTATCCGAAAAGGAAATCAGCTATACTACCACAAATTCGTACGCTACCCTCAACCAACTTACAGAACGCACCAAGAATATTTGGTTTGTTTGCCATGGCATGGGCTATTTAAGTCGTTATTTCTTGAGGCATTTTGAACATTTGAATACTGAAGAAAACTACATCGTTGCTCCACAGGCACAGAGTAAATACTACATTCCTCCAAAACTAAGACATGTGGGAGCAAGTTGGCTTACCAAGGAAAATACGCTTAAGGAAACTGAAAATGTGATGCGCTATTTTGATGCCGTTTGGGAAGCAGAACAATTCCCTGCGGATAAAAGATTGATTGTCTTAGGCTATTCCCAAGGGGTTAGCGTCTCTATGCGTTATTTGTCCAAACGGAAACTGCAATGCCATGAATTAATCATTCATTCCGGTGGCATTCCAAAAGAATTGACTCCTGAAGATTTCAACTATATGAATCCCTCTACGAAAGTATCTCTTCTATACGGCACCGAAGATGAATACTTAACAAAAGAACGCATGGAAACAGAAATCAACAAAGCAAATTTGCTATTTCCAAATACCTTAAAAATCATTTCTTTTGAAGGTAAACATGTGGTGAATACAAAACTTATTTCTGATTTGATATAAGCCAAAACGCCTCCCAAAATCTTAAATTGAAAGCTTATGAGGTAAAACTTCATATGAAAAACCAACAAATATGTTTAAATAACCTCAATTTAAGATATCCCATGGTCATTCATACTGACTCATATTTAACATTTTAAATTAAACACCCTAATTTTCAAAAATATTATCAAAAGACAAGACTTCTAACGCTCTTTTTCATAAAAATTATTTTACATCTGTTAAAAAGTAAGGGATTTCATGAAAATTAACAAATATTCATATATTTGAGGCAGAAGCCACACGTCTTCTTTTTATCAACATAATGCTTAAATTTTAATAATTTATGAAACTAAAACTACCTAACTATTTCTTAGGAGCTTTTTTAGGAGCTTCATTTTTTGCAAACGCTCAAAACTATGAACCATTATTGGTGAGTTCGGGATTTACTGAAGACATTATAGCTAACGGCCCTGGTTCTTCTTTATACTCAACCACAGAAGATGCAGATGGCGCCTACTACGCCTTTATGAGTAATGATTTTAACCCTGATGGAGCAACAACTTTAACCAATGCCCTTCCTACGGACGGACTTTTTACTTCTATAACAACAAATGGCTTAATCTTTCAGTTGGCCGACTATAGCAGCAATAACTCCCTACGCCTTGTTGGTGAAAACGCAAGTGGTACAGTAACCTTTTCCAATTCTATACAAGCTACCACGCTATTTGTTGTTGGAACCTCTGGAAGCGGGGATTCTGATTTCACTACAACAGTAACATTTTCAGATAATTCAACACAAACTTTCGATGCAGTGACAATGCCCGATTGGTATTACAAAACAACTCAGCCCAGAGCACTACAAGGTTTTGGCCGTGTTAACAAAAATACAGATGAATATACCACTGGAGGAACAAACCCAAGATTATACCAAATAAAATTGGAGCTTTCACCTGAAAATTACGGGAAACAAATTCAAAGTATAACAATCACAAAATCTGAAAGTGGAGGTGTATTAAATATCATGGCCTTTTCTGCCGAGTTAGCCCCATCTTGCCTACCAATTTATAACCTTGAAGCCTCTACAGGCCCTAGCAGTGCGGAAGTAACTTGGAGTTTGCCTACAATAGTTCCTTCTAATGGATTTGACTACTACTTATCCACTGAAAGTACAGCCCCTGATGCCACTACAGAACCAACGGGTAATTTAAGTGCTTCTACAACATCCTTATCATTTCCAGAATTAGCAACTGGTACAACTAACTATTTATGGATTCGCTCCAACTGTGGAGGATATGACTTAGGAGATTGGTTATTGGTAAAATTTACTCCCGGACAGGCTAGCGCTACATATACACAAGGAGATATAAACACACATATGACCTATAGTTACTATATAACACCTACTTCTACCACAACTTGTCCAGGCCTATTAACAGTAACTGTTCCTGAAGGCTATCAGGTATCCAATGTAGGGGTATCTTACAGCATGACTTCCCAAAACTACGCCTATAGATCAGAAGCAAGATCCTTATTAGTTTGCAACACTACAGGCAACCAAGAAACAGAACTTTTTAAAGGCACAGGAACAATGGGGACACATAACTATAACCGAGATAATTTAACTATAGCCAATGGAGCGACTGGAACTGTAGAATTTGAACTTAGAGCATGGAGAACATATGGGGGCGCTCCAGACTCTTGTAATGACACTTATATAAAGGTAGACAATAATACTTGGACAGTTACTGTAACCTACGAACCTACAGCTTTATCGACTCCTAGTTACAAACTTGAGGAGTTATCTATTTACCCAAATCCAGCGAACAATGTTGTTACAGTAAAAGCAGGTGAAGAAATTTCAGATATTACTGTTTTTAATCTTTTAGGGCAAGTTGTATTAAATAAAAATGGGAATGGTCTTACTGAAGAACTAAACATCTCTTCTTTGGCTAAAGGCAACTACATTTTAAAAACCACTACTACAACCGGAAAACAAGGTACTACAAAATTGATAAAGCAATAAGCTTGAATAATTCCATAAAAAAGGGAAACATTTAGTTTCCCTTTTTTATTTTTGGAGGATTCCTCCATAAAGCTTATCTGCCATCAGTCTTTGAATTTTAAAAATTAAGGCACCTAGTAAAATTAGGATATATCCATATATTTGGCATCGGAAGACAAGAGTCTTCCGTTTTTATTATTACAACGCCTAAATTTTTAAATTTTTATGAAATTAAAATTACCTGCTTTATTATTGGGAACCTTTTTAGGAACTTCTCCTGCAATAAACGCACAAAATTATGAACCCTTATTAATAAATACTGGATTTACAGAAGACATTATTGCCGAAGGTAGCGGGTCTGCCTTATATTCCACTACAGAATCCCTAGATGCCACAGACTGGAGTTTAATGAGTAATGATTTTAATCCAGATGGATCGACAAATTTAGAGAATGCCCTTCCTACAAATGGTTTCTTCTCTTCAGAAGCAACATCTGGACTTAACTTTCAATTAGGAGATTACAGTGGTAGTAATTCACTTCGCCTTGTTACTCAAGAAACAAGCGGAACCTTGACTTTTAACAATTCTGTCCAAGCCTCTAAATTATTTATTGTAGGAACTTCTGGGAGCAACAGCTCTGAATTTTCAACAACCATTACCTTTACGGATAATTCAACTCAAACCTTCACTCCTTCCTTAATGCCTAATTGGATGGGGAGTACATCACAACCTAGGGCATTAATTGGGTTTAGCCGAGTTAACAGAAATACAGATGTAATTGAAGTAAACACCTTAAACCCTAGATTATACCAAATACAATTAGACATTCTACCTGCAAATTATGGGAAAACAATTCAAAACATAGAAATTATAAAAACCTCCGCTTCGGGAGTCTTAAATATTATGGCAATTTCTACTGAATTATCCCCTTCATGTTTGCCTATATATAATGTTGAAGCTGAAACAGAAGCAACAAGTGCAGTGATATCTTGGGGCATTCCCGATCTTCCTCCTTCTAATGGTTATGATTACTATTTATCCACAGACAGCACAAGTCCTAACTCCACAACAGAACCTACAGGAAACCTAGACGCATCAACTACTTCTCTGTCGCTCTCCAAATTAACGACTGCAACCTCCTATTATTTTTGGATTCGTTCAAACTGTGGGGGCTATGATTTAGGAGATTGGTCAATGATTTCATTTACTCCTGGACAAATTAATGCAACTTACACAGAGAGGGACATTGAAACCCAAAAAGGAGTACCCTCTAGTGTAACTGGAGAAAATGCATGCCCCGGAACACTGACAGTTTCTATTCCTGAAGGATATCAAGTCGCAAATGTTTCTGTATCATACAATATGTCTGCTCTAGGTTATGGCCACAAATCCGACCAAAGATCTATTCTAGCATGCAATACAACAGGAAATACTGAACCCAACATCTACTATGGATATGGCACCACAGGTACACATATCTACAACCGTAACAATATTGACATAGCTAATGGAGCTACAGGCGATGTTGAATTTGAACTTAGAGCTTGGAGATCCTGGGGAGGTACAACTGGAGAATGTAGCACAGCCTACAACAAGGTAGACAACAATACGTGGACCATTACCGTAACCTACGAAGCTGCTTTGTCTACTCCAAATTATGATTTAGAGCAATTGTCTGTATTTCCAAATCCTGCAACCAATGTGGTGACTGTAAAAGCTGGAGAGCAAATTTCAGACATCACTATTTTTAACTTGTTAGGTCAGGTTGTATGGAACCACAAAGGAAATAGCCTATCTGAAGAAATAAACATTTCTACTTTGGCTCAAGGTAATTACGTACTAAAAACTTCTACCACAACAGGTAAACAAGCCACTACAAAATTAATCAAGCAGTAAGCTTATATAATTCCATAAAAAAAGGGAAACATCTAGTTTCCCTTTTTTTTATTCAAAAATCTTTCATCTAGTCAACCTCCTTACAATATCTTTTACAGGAAGAATCTCATGAGTGTATTCTATACTTGGTCCTGCCACCCAAACTGTTTTATAGGTAGCTTTTAATGCTGCATTCTCTGTGGCTTTCATACCTAAGTAGAACCTTAACATTTTCACCCATTTCTTCAACTTTTTGTTTTTATTCAAAACCGTTTCCAACCAAGTAGACTTAGTCCCTATTTTTTGTACATAAGGTGTATTGATAACCGTACACGGCGTTCCCGAAATTTTTTCGGTCATCACAATATCCTTTTTCCCGTAATCGACACAAGCCTGTTTGTATTCTTGAGTCACTCCAGCTTCTTGTGAGGCAATAAACGGACTTCCTACCGAAACTCCTGCAGCACCGTATTTCAACATTTCATCTACATGTGCTTTGGTACCAACTCCTCCAGCCGAAATCACAGGAATATTACAATGTGCTTTGATTTCCTTAATGAATTGCTCAGGTGACATTTCCCCACGGTGCCCTCCTGCTTGATTGTTTACGGCAATCACAGCGTCTGCTCCAAGCTCAGTTACTTTTTTGGCATAAGCAAGATCCGTAACATCGCAAAACACTTTTATGCCATATTTATGGGCTTCACGAATGGTTTCTTCAGGACTCCCTAAAGAGGTGATAATAAAATCACAGCCCTCTTCACATAATAACTTTAACTGCTCTTTGTATTTAACGTTCGATTTATTGACTATCAAATTAAAGCCAAAAGAACCTCCTTGGGGCTTTGCAGCCTTCAGTTCCTTTATAGCTTCCTGTAATTCCGGAAGCGTTCTATAATTTAAAGCGGGAATACAACCTGCAATACCTTCTTCCATGGCTTCTTTCACCATAGCTACATTGGACACCAAAAACATTGGTGCCATGATAATAGGGTATTTGATGTCTAAAATTTCTGTAAGTTGGGGTCCCATATAGTTTGCTTATACAACAAATATAAGCATTTTACTATGCGCGCATAACAAGAAGTGGATTTCTAATCTAAAAATTGATAGTATGCACATTTTAAGTAAGCTCCCTCTGGGAAGTTCACAGGATGGTCAATATCATGTTGAGTTTTTAACACCAATTTAAACTTCCTCCCCTCACTACTTAATACTTGATTGTTAATATCAAAAAAGGCTTGAGCAATCACCCTTGAAGAACAGGAAGCTAACACCAAGAGACCTTTTTTAGCCGTTAATTGCGTGCCCAATGTTGCTAACTGAGCATATTTTTTTTTCGCCAAATCAACTTCGGAAGCTTGTTTTGCAAAACTAGGCGGATCAATGACCACCACGTCAAATGTTTTTCCTTTCCGAATTAGATTTTCCAATTCTTTGAACGCATCACCTGCGATGGTGTTATGTACACCTAAATAATCATTTAATTTTCCATTGGCTACGGCCACTTCTAAAGCCTGCTTACTAATATCCAAACTAGTTACTGAAGTAGCCCCGTTATATAGCGCATGAACTGAAAACCCTCCTGCATAAGAAAACACATCCAACACGGTTTTGCCTTTGCTCCATTCCCCCACCTGTTTTCTATTGGCCCGATGATCTAAAAAATAGCCTGTTTTATGACCTTTAATAACATTGGCTGAGAAATTCACGCCGTGTTCTACAAATTTCACAACCTCATCCTCCAACACCCCATAAACTACAGAGCCGTCAACTAGTTTTTGATTGGATATATTTTGAAGATTTCGGCTTAAACGAATCACTACGGTTTCAGAGCCAGATACTTCTTGCATCATCGGCAAAATAACTTCTAAATAAGGAAGCCAAATTTCAGAATACAACTTCACTACCAATACCGAAGCGTACACATCGGCTATCAAGCCTGGGAAACCATCATTTTCGCCAAAAATCAATCGGTAACTGTTTGTATTAGTCTGTAACAATTCAAGCCTTCTTGCATAAGCCTCATTTATTCGCCTTTGAAAAAACTCAGTATTAACTTCCACTTTTTCATTCCCGCTATAGAGCATTTTGATTTGGATTGGAGAATTAGCATCGTACAGCCCCAGCCCTATCACTTTATTCTTGTTTTTACTGAAAACAATAGCCAAATCACCCGCTTTAGCATCCTCATTAATTTTGACAATACTGTTTGAAAACACCCACGGATGCCCCTTTACAACAAACTGTTCTCCTTTGGCATTCAACTTTACCGCCAAACGCTTGGGCTGATAATTAGACTTTATATTTTCAAAAAATGGCATAGCTAATATATGAGTGTTCAAAATTATGGGTTTTAATTGGATTCGGATAAATAAAAAAAAAGATTTCCTTTAAACCATCATTCTATAGCATAATTGAATTCGATACTATTTAGAAGAAGGAAAAAAAATGATAGTGATCAAGTTAACAATAAAGAACTTTATAGCATTTTCTCAAATAGTAAGAGCCTAATAGTTGTCCAAAATAGGATTATATTTACATTTTTCGTTATCACAAATAAAATAACAAATTAAAATATTATATTTGAGTAAGTTCCGAATTCAATTCAAAATGTCCTACCCCAAAAACATTAAAAAGAATACCAAATTAACAAGCAAATGTATTTCTATGAAAAATGTTTTAATAGTTGGAGCTTCAGGTCATTCAAAAGTAATTATTGATATTATACACAAAACTAAAGCTTACAACATTGTGGGCTTTATAGATTCTTTTAAAAAGAAAGGGGATATTGTTTATGGATACAAAATTTTAGCAAACTTCACTGACATAGATGAGATTATTTTAAACTATGATATCTACGGAATTATAATTGGTATTGGTGACAATCATACGAGAAAGGAATGCAAAGAGAAAATCAATAAAATTTCATCCTATATAAAATTTGTATCAGTAGTTCATCCAAGTGCTATATTAGCAAATGATATTACGATCCCTGATGGAACTGTAATTATGGCTGGAGTAGTTATAAATGCCGATGCCAAATTAGGAGAATTTTGTATTTTAAATACCAACTCTTCCCTTGGCCATGATAGTATTATGGAAGATTATTCAAGTTTGGCCCCCGGAGTTACAATTGGAGGCAATGTTAAAATAGGATATTGTTCTGCCGTTTGCCTTAAAGCTTCCATTATAAACAATGTACATATTGGTCAACACACAGTTATTGGTGCTGGATCCGTAGTGGTCAAAAATATTGGAGATCATACCGTTGCTTATGGTATACCTGCAAAAACTATTAGAGAAAGAAAACCGAACGCCAAGTATTTACTGTGCTCAAATTTGCAAAAGCAACAGAACTCAATATCTCCATCTTAGAAACAATCATTGTACATATTTTTTCAAGGAATATACCTTAAATTTATCTTAAGATTACGTAAACAAAAACGCAACCAATTATGGTTGCGTTTTTCAAACATAATTCCTGTTTTATTTTTTAACAACTCTTTTTACCAACTGTCCTTTGTTTGTTTCCAAACTCAACATATAAACACCTGAGGATAGTTGGTCTGTTTTTATATTGTTGGTGTTTTCTTTTGTTTCTAACAATAAACGTCCTTGCATATTATAAAGTTTTATTGAAATTAGCTCTACCTCATCATTCATTTCCAAATGGATTTCTCCATCTATTGGGTTTGGGTAAACAGTTACCAAACTTGACAAAACATGTTCTTCAACTCCCAAAACACCTACAACTTCCGTGGTAACAGTATTGGTGATGATAGGTGCATTATAATCAAAATAAATACTAGCGTTTCCACTCATGATATCACCAACCTCTACCGTTGTTTTAGGCTTGATTTTATAAGCGATAAAACCATGGCTTTCCTGTTCATTTTGCGACTCTGCAGTCAGATAAATACCATTAAAAATAAAATCTACCTCATTGCCATTAGTGACTTCCACTTGATATTCATGACTAGCGTTGGTAATACTTAAAGTACTCCAATCCAAATTTTCATGCAGTTCATCTTCTACCCTAATATTAACCGCACTGGCAGACCCAGTATTTTGGAACCTGATCAAATAATCCAAATATTCACCTGTTTGTTCCATTACAATAGATTCTCCCTGCAGCACCTGTTTGTCATTCGGATCGCGGGAGTTAACCACAATTTGCTCCAAATTAAATGTATTGTCATTGGGTGTATAATCATCGCTATTTGGCAACACCATAGCCGTAAAGCTTAAAACATCCCCACCATTAACGATTGGAGGGGTAAAGGTTTGCATGGTTATGCTTGTTTCCCAACTCTCAAAAGGATTAAGGGCTGTAATACTAAATTCCAGACTATTAGAGGTAGTTGTTTCTGTCTTTGCAGATGCGACCACAAAACTTTGCATAGCCTCATCAAAAGTGAGGGTTGCCGTTATGTTATCCACACTTTGTGTTCCCAAATTTTTAACCACCAATTTATAGGTAGCCTCAAAACCTGGTCGCCCCTCAGTAATTGGTAATAAGGCAATACTTATATCATTGACAACTTGGCTGGAGGTGACACAAAAATTAACAATTTCATCTATAGTGCTCGTAAAATCAACCTCTATAGCTTCAGGACTAACCGTGAAGTATTCAGGCACATTTACCAACGAAACAATATAATTTTCATCCCTTGTTGGAATAGAATACATACCATTGGCAACAGATTGTCTAAAATTACTAATACCATTATCCAGATTTACAAAAAAAACATCTGCAGCTAAATCTTCTGTTGTACAGCCATTAGCATCTAAATCATAGAATACCGAACCTGAAATAGAATTACAAGTTAACGACAAATAATCACCTACCATATTCCAATCCAAAGTATTAATTAAATAATCACGGGCTTCTTGATTGCAATAGTATAGGCCGTGAGCATTAAAAGTTAACCCTGTTGGCATATCTAACTCTAAAAAACGCTCCAACAACAAATCATAATTAATAACATTTAAACCAGAATACATTACAAATGTATTAACACTCATAGCTGCATTAGTAAGATTCCAAGTATCGAGAGGCTGATTAAAGTTAATTGCATAATAAAACATAGAAGACATATTGGTTACATTGGAGACATCCCAGGCATTAAGGGACTGGTTGAAATTAGTTGCCTCTCTAAACATGCTACCCATTTCTGTCACATTGGAAACATCCCAAGTATTGATTGGGTAGTTAAAACTGCTCGCTTTTTTAAACATACCAGCCATATTTGTTACACTGGAGACATTCCAAGAATTAAGAGGTTGACTAAAATTAGTTGCCTCACTAAACATACCACTCATGTCTGTCACATTAGAAACATCCCAGACACCGATGGGTTGATTAAAATCTGCTCTGTAAAACATATTGCTCATATCCGTTACATTAGAAACATCCCAAGAAGCAATAGGATGGTTAAATTTAGATTCGTAAAACATAGCTTTCATAGTTAGCAAATTGGAGACATCCCAAGCCTCAATGGATTGGTTGAATTTAGCCCCACAAAACATATAGCTCATATCAGTTACATTGGAAACATCCCATGCATCGAGAGGTTGATTAAATTTCACTGTTTTGCTAGTAGTGCTAAAAAGTCCATCACTAAACATATTACTCATATTTGTTACCTTAGAAACATCCCAAGCATTAAGGGGCTGATTAAAACTAGCTGCTTGAAAAAACATCGCTTCCATATTCACAACATTAGAAACATCCCAAGCCTCAAGGGGCTGATTGAAACTTCTCGCATAAGAAAACATCTCTCCCATGGTTGATACTTTGGAAACATCCCAAGTATCTAGTGATTGGTTAAAACTAGTTGCCCTATTAAACATCCCAGCCAAATTTGTTACGTTGGAAACATCCCATTCGCCAAGATTAGGTATAATACCTATTGAAGCACATCCATAAAACATTTCTTTCATACTAGTTACTTTACTCAAATTCGGCACATCAGTGGCTTTAATTACTAAATTAGAACAGCCCTTAAACATCCCCTCCATAGATGTCCATTCTGTATCCCCCCACTGTTCCACACTTTTTAAAAGTGTTTCATAATCTTCCTCTAATAAAAACCTATCGAAATTACCAGATACTGTTACAGTATAGGTACCAGGTGCTTCGTAGGTATGTGAAGCGACACCTGATTGATTTGTTAATATTGTACCGTCTCCGAAATCTATAGTGTAATTCCCTCCTTCTCCATATTCAGTTTCAAAGCGAATAAGAAGCTGATTACCATGACCAGCCACTCCCCAAGTAGTGACAAAAGGTGCTTGTGCAACAGCAGCGGATGTCAGTAACACAAATGTTATAAATAAGCAGATTTGTTTCATTGGTTGATTAAGAAATTAGTTGGTTTTCACTATAAAAGAAGAAAAATTATTTAAAGCCTACTAATTTTTTTTAAAATTTTTCTTACAACATCAATAAATAAACACTTGTTAAGCCAAAGTTCGAAAAACCCCTTTTTCTATTTTCAACCTCAAAAAGTTATTTTGCCAAATAAAAAAACGCAACCGGAAATGATTGCGTTTTAACATTCTTTTATATCGATTACTTTATTTATTAACAACTCTTTTTACCAATTGTCCTTTGTTTGTTTCCAAACGCAGCATATAAACTCCAGATGACAATTGTTCTGTTTTTATATAATTGGTGGCTTCTTTGGTTTCCAATAATAAGCGTCCTTGAACATTATACAATTTTGCTGAAATTAGCTCAACTCCATCATTCATTTCTAGATAAACCCCTTCACTTATTGGGTTGGGGTAAACAGTGATGAAGCTTGATAAATTATACTCACCTACTCCCAAAACATCCACAACTTCTGTGGTTACGGTATTGGTAATGATAGGCGCATTATAATCAAAATAAATACTGGCATTCCCACTCATGATATCCCCCACCTGTACAGTTGTTTTAGGCTTGATTTTATAAGCGATATAACCATGACTTTCAGGTTCATTTTGCGACTCAGCAGGCAAGTAAATACCATTAAAAACAAAATCTACCTCATTACCGTTGGTGATTTCCACCTCATAGTCATGACTGGCACTGGTAATACTCAACGTGCTCCAATCTAAATTGTCATGCAATTCATCTTCTACCCTAATATTAATGGCACTGGCAGACCCTGTATTTTGAAACCTGATCAAGTAATCCAAATACTCACTTGTTTGTTCCATAACAATAGTTTCTCCCTGTAACACCTGTTTGTCATTAGGATCGTAGGAGTTCACCACAATTTGCTCCAAACTAAAGGTATTGTCATTTGGCGTATAATCATCGGTGTTTGGCAGCACCGTAGCTGTAAAGTTTAAAAGATCATCCCCATTAACGGTTGGCGGCGTAAAGGTTTGCATGGTAATGCTTGTTTCCCAAATCTCAAAAGGTGCAAGGGTTGCAATGGCAAACTCCAAACTGTTGGTAGTTGTTGCGCTTGTAACAGGATTGGCCTCTACAAAACTTTGCATGGCCTCATCAAAAGTGAGGCTTGCCGTTATGTTATCCATACTTTGTGTGCCCAAATTTTTAACCACCAATTTATAGGCAGCCTCAAAGCCTGGTCGCGCTTGGCCTGTTGGTAACAAGGTAATATTTAAATCGTTGATGTCTTGATTGGCAGTTATACAGAAATCAACAATTTCATCTGATGTACTTTCAAAATCAACCTCTATGGATTCTGGTGTAACCGTATAATAGTTTGGAACATTCATCAACGAAACCGTCCAAGTATCGATATTTGTTGAAATATAATAAGAACCATCACTAACGAACTGAGCATAGGAATTACTACCATTACCCATAGTTACAAAAAAATCGCCCATAGGGATACCTGTTTCAGAACAACCATTATTATCAATATCAAATAACACCTCTCCTGAAATAGAAGCACAAGTATCAGAAATTCCCTCGTCAGGAATGTACCAATTTAAATCATTGGTTAGATAATCATGGGCCGCTTGATTACAATAATATAACCCTACAGCCCCCATGTAAGAAATAGGCAAGTTGAACTCTGTTAGATGCTCCAATAACAGATCATAATTAGCAACGGACAATCCCGTATAGCTTACAAAATGATTGAGGTTTACATCAATATTTGAAAAGTCCCAATTATCCAAAGGTTGATTAAAATTAGTGGCATACGTAAACATAAGATCCATATTTGTGACATTGGAAACATCCCAGGCATTAAGGGGCTGATTGAAATTTGCCGCTTCCCTAAACATACCGCCCATATTTGTGACATTGGAAACATCCCAGACACCAAGGGGCTGATTAAAGCTTTTAGCATAACCAAACATATGATTCATATCTGTCACACTAGAAACGTTCCAAGCATCAAGAGGCTGGTTAAAGCTTTGGGCATAATGAAACATAGTATACATATTTGTGACATTGGACACATCCCAAGTATTAAGAGGCTGATTAAAACTCATAGCAAAGGAAAACACCCCATCCATATTCGTGACATTGGAAACGTCCCAAGCATCAAGGGGTTCATTGAAGCTGGATGCACTACCAAACATACCATCCATAATTGATACATTGGAAACATCCCACGAATTGAGAGGCTGATTAAAGTTTTGAGCGGCATGAAACATCCCGCTCATATTTGTAACATTGGAAACATCCCAAGCCTCAATAGATTGATTAAAATTAGATGCCGCCCAAAACATTTGCTTCATATTTGTCACACTAGAAACGTCCCAAGCTTCAATCCCTGGAACATTTACTAATGAATTACATCCACGAAACATTTCTTTCATACTAGTCACTTGGCTCAAATTTGGTGCATCCGTGGCATTGATTACCAAATTAGAGCATCCCTTAAATGCTCCCTCCATGATTTTCCATTCAACATCTCCCCACTGTTCGATACTTTTTAAACGTGTAGCGAAGCTAGATTCCGGTAAAAATCTATAAAATCCCCCCGAAACAGAAACTGTATAAGTACCAGATGCTCCGTAAGTATGCTCAACGATACCTGATTGATTTGTTAATATCGTACCGTCTCCAAAATCCACTGTATAATTGCCCCCCTCATAGTTACCATCTCCAAATTGAATGTGTAAATTATAAGTGGTCACCTCCCAAGTGGTTATAAAAGGAGCTTGCGCAACTGTTATCGTTGCCCATAACATGATCATTAAAAATAAGTAGGTTTGCTTCATGGGGTTTAATAAAAATTTAGTTGATTTATTTTGTGTAAAAAAAGAGAAAATCCAGCTAAAAACTTAGTATCCCTAAATTATTTTTAAGATTTAACCTACAATTAACTCAACCGCAAATAATTAAATGGTCTTTATATTTATCACTCCATTTTAACCCTAAAGCGTCATTTCTACCCATAAAAAAACGCAACCATTTCTGGTTGCGTTTTTTGTTGAATTATATAGTCTTTCGACTATTTTACTATTTCACTTCTTCGAAGTCTACGTCTTCAACATCGTTGCTTTCGCCTGCATCGCTACCTGCGTTTCCTTCAGGTTGTGCTCCAGCGCCGTTTTGTTGTGCTTCTGCTTGCGCTTTGTACATTTCTTCGCTAGCTACTTTCCAAGCTTCGTTAATTTTCTCCAATGCAGGATCAATTACCGCAATATCCTTGGTTTCGTAAGCTTTCTTCAACTCTTCCAAAGCGTCTTCGATTGGCTTTTTCTTATCATCAGATAATTTATCACCAAACTCCTTCAACTGACTTTCCGTTTGGAAAATCATGGCATCGGCACTGTTCAGTTTATCCGCAGTTTCCTTAGCTTTAGCATCTGCTTCTGCGTTTGCTTCAGCTTCTTGCTTCATCTTTTGGATTTCTTCTTCTGTCAATCCTGAAGAAGCTTCAATACGGATATCCTGCGTTTTATTGGTTGCTTTATCTGTTGCTGATACTTTAATGATACCGTTGGCATCAATATCAAACGTTACTTCAATTTGTGGCGTTCCTCTTTTTGCCGGTGGAATACCGTCTAAGTGGAAACGACCAATTGTTTTGTTGTCTGCTGCCATTGGACGCTCTCCTTGCAACACGTGGATTTCTACTGAAGGCTGATTATCGGCCGCTGTAGAGAACACTTGTGATTTCTTGGTAGGAATGGTTGTATTGGCCTCGATAAGCTTAGTCATTACATTACCCATGGTTTCAATACCTAAAGATAATGGCGTAACATCCAATAACAATACATCCTTAACATCTCCTGTTAATACACCACCTTGAATAGCGGCACCAACAGCTACTACCTCATCTGGGTTTACACCTTTACTTGGTTTTTTACCGAAGAATTTCTCAACAGCCTCTTGAACCGCAGGAATACGAGTAGATCCTCCTACCAAGATAATTTCGTCGATATCACTCTTAGATAAACCAGCAGCTTTCATTGCAGACTCACATGGAGCAATGGTACGTTTTACCAAATCGTCGATTAATTGCTCAAACTTCGATTTTGTCAATGTGCGTACCAAGTGCTTTGGTCCACTAGCAGTTGCTGTAATATATGGTAAGTTGATTTCTGTTTGTGCAGAAGATGACAACTCAATTTTAGCTTTTTCTGCAGCTTCTTTTAAACGTTGTAATGCCATAGGATCTTTACGAAGGTCCATGTTTTCTTCAGCATTGAACTCGTCTGCCAACCAGTTGATGATTTTCTCATCTACGTCGTCACCTCCTAAGTGCGTATCTCCATCGGTAGACAATACTTCAAATACACCGTCTCCCAATTCCAAGATAGAAACGTCATGAGTACCTCCACCAAAGTCGAATACTACAATTTTTTGATCGTGACCTTTTTTGTCCAATCCATAAGCCAAGGCAGCTGCCGTAGGCTCGTTAATAATTCTTTCTACTTTTAAACCTGCAATCTCACCAGCTTCTTTGGTAGCTTGACGTTGAGAATCGTTAAAATAGGCAGGTACTGTAATTACGGCACGAGTTACATCTTGTCCTAAGTAATCTTCAGCAGTTTTCTTCATTTTTTGAAGAATCATGGCCGAAAGCTCTTGAGGTGTGTACAAACGTCCGTCGATATCCACACGTGGGGTATCGTTATCTCCTTTTACTACTTTATATGGTACGCGTTCTGCTTCTTTTTTAGATTCAGAATATTTATTCCCCATAAAACGTTTAATAGAATAAACGGTTTTAGTTGGGTTGGTCACTGCTTGTCTTTTAGCTGGGTCACCAACTTTAATCTCGCCTCCTTCAACAAAAGCAATAACCGATGGTGTAGTACGCTTACCTTCTGCGTTTGGGATTACAACAGGCTCGCTACCTTCCATTACAGAAACACAGGAGTTTGTTGTACCTAAATCGATTCCAATAATTTTACTCATAATACTAATTTCTTTATTTGTTGCGTTGAATGTTCAATTTTAAATTCAGGAGGTATATGTCAATGATTATGCCATTGAAAAAAATATGACACGATGTCATATTTCCATTTTCCTTGTGCCAAAAACCACAGAAAAACAGGAATAGCTCTTAATTAGAACTTCTTTATTTTAATAAGCAATAGCCATCCATTCTTTTAATTTCAGTAACTTTAGAGTTTGTAACATCATTATTTCAACAAAAAAAAATTATTATGAAAAAACTTTTTGCTCTCTTAATGTTTACGTCACTGCTATTTACAGCATGTGAAGGAGACCAAGGCCCTCCGGGCCCTCCTGGTGAACCTGGTTCCATTTTTGTTGCCAGCGCTTTTGAAATAGAAGTCGATTTTACATCTGTCAACGGTTACGAAATCATCGAGCCTTATGGATTCACTGTTTACCCTTCGGATGTGGTGTTGGTTTATATTTCCTGGGAATATGACGGACAGGACATTTGGCGACCATTGCCGCAAACAGCCGAATTTGCAGAAGGCACTTTAGTTTACAATTTCGACTTTACTCAAGACGATGTGAGATTATTTTTAGACGGAACCATAAATTTTGGCATCCTTGGCTCCGAATGGACCCAAGACCAATATTTCAGAGTGGTTGTAGTTCCAGCCGACAATGTTGATGGTGTTGACCTTAATAATTTGGATGCCGTTATGGAAGCTGGAGGCATTTCTGCTTTTGAACAAAAGTAACTTCACACCCAGTGTAACCCACTAAAATCAAGACACTTAAAATAAACGTTAATACAACTTCAGCATTAACGTTTATTTTGCACTTTTCTAGCTCTTATCTTCTTCAACAAACTGTATATTTGCGCTCAATTATATCGTTTTCGTAAATGGAGTGCATTAGTGTTTTTGACATGTTAAAAATTGGTGTGGGACCATCTAGTTCCCATACACTTGGCCCTTGGAGGGCTGCAGAACGTTGGATTGCCGAACTAAAAGCAAACAAGAAATTTGATAAGGTTGAGAAAGTAACTGTTGACCTTTTTGGCTCCCTATCCTTAACAGGAAAAGGCCACGCTACAGATTATGCCGTGCTTCTAGGATTAAGTGGTGCAGACCCAGAACGCATTCCAACCGAAGACATTGATGTGATCATTGCTAACATCAAAAACTCACAAACACTTTGTTTCAATAACGAAAAAATGATTCCCTTTGATTTTAATGAGGGGATTAAATTCAATCGAAAGTTCCTGCCCTTCCATGCCAATGCACTCACCTTTACGGCAACCATTAATGGAAGAAATTACAAATCTACCTACTACTCTATTGGCGGTGGATTCGTGGTTCAAGAAGAACGTAAAGTAGCCAAGGCCAATAAAATTATCTTTTATTGCACCTTCCCTTACCCTATTGAAACGGGCACCCAACTGTTGGATTTCTGCAATCAATTGAACCTTCCCATTTCCGGAGTTGTTTTGGAAAACGAAAAATCCATACGAGAGGAAGCGGCTATCGATTTTGAATTGAAGCGCGTTTGGGACACCATGTTGGAATGCATGTACCTAGGTTGTCATACCGAGGGAAACCTGCCAGGTGGCCTAAATGTAAGAAGACGTGCTTACGATACCCATCAAAAACTAAAAGGAGAACTTCCATATAATACACCTCAGGAATGGTTGGAGACCATTCGGCTTACAGAAGTAAAATTTAGACAGATCTTTAAATGGGTAAGTTGTTTTGCTTTAGCAGTAAATGAAGTAAACGCCTCCTTGGGACGTGTAGTTACGGCCCCTACCAATGGTAGTGCCGGGGTGATTCCTGCCGTATTGATGTACTACATGGTAATTGAAAATCACAAAGCTAATTTCGAGCATATAAAACGTTTCCTTTTGGTGGCAGGAGAAATTGGTAGCATCTTTAAAAAAGGCGCCACGATCTCAGCTGCAATGGGTGGATGCCAAGCCGAAATAGGCGTATCCTCTGCCATGGCCGCTGGTGCTCTTTGCGAGCTTTTGGGAGGAACCCCAGAACAGGTGTTGGTAGCTGCAGAAATTGCTATGGAACACCATTTGGGACTTACTTGCGACCCTATTGGCGGATTGGTACAGGTGCCTTGTATCGAGCGTAACTCTATGGGCGCCATTAAAGCCATTAATGCCGCTGAATTGGCCTTGGACACAGACCCCAACAATGTAAAGGTGCCATTGGATAAAGTAGTTAACACCATGTGGGAAACTGCAAAAGACATGAATTCCAAGTACAAAGAAACTTCAGAAGGAGGTTTGGCCGTAGGAGTTAACCTAACGGACTGTTAACAAAGTTTTAGCGTTTCAACACAAAGGAATAATAGCTTTAATAGCATAATTTCTTATTTAAACTCATTATTTTTGCATCTCCTAAATGTAAAACACTATGTCTGTAGCTAAAAAAGAATACAAACGAATTACGGTTAAGTCCTTGGTAGAAATGAAGCAAAACGGAGAGAAAATCTCTATGCTTACTGCCTACGACTATACTATGGCGAAAATTGTTGATGAAGCTGGAATAGATGTTATTCTTGTTGGAGATTCTGCCAGTAATGTTATGGCTGGTCACGAAACAACACTTCCCATCACTTTAGACCAAATGATCTATCATGCCTCTTCTGTAATAAGAGCGGTTCAACGTGCTTTGGTTGTAGTGGATTTACCTTTTGGCAGCTATCAGAGTGACCCTAAGGAAGCCCTTAGGTCTGCCATTAGAATCATGAAAGAAAGTGGCGGACATGCCGTAAAACTTGAAGGTGGTAAAGAAATCAAGGAGAGTATCAAACGTATTCTTCATGCAGGTATTCCTGTTATGGGGCATTTAGGATTGACGCCGCAATCTATTTACAAATTCGGAACCTATACTGTAAGAGCTAAAGAAGAGCAAGAAGCCAAAAAGCTTAAGGAAGACGCCTTAATGTTGGAAAAAGCTGGTTGTTTCGCCATTGTTTTGGAAAAAATCCCCGCGCAACTTGCCAAGGAAGTAGCCGAAAGCGTTTCTATCCCCGTTATCGGTATCGGTGCTGGAAATGGTGTAGACGGACAGGTTTTGGTATTACATGACATGTTGGGAATGACCCATGAATTTAATCCAAGATTTTTGCGTCGCTACATGAATCTTTATGAAGAAATGACCTCGGCCATCTCACAATATGTAGACGATGTGAAGACATTGGATTTCCCTAACGACAACGAACAATACTAAGGTTCTAATTTCCCAATATCAGTACAGTGGGCAAAAAAACCATATCCACACCAGAAAATCTTCAGGTTTTATATGAGGACAATCACATTATTGTGGTTAACAAACGTGCTGGCGATTTGGTACAAGGCGACAAAACTGGGGATTCGCCACTTAGCGATATCGTTAAGGCGTATTTAAAAGACAAATACAACAAACCCGGAAACGTATACCTTGGCGTAGTACATCGTTTAGACAGACCCACTACAGGCATTGTGCTGTTCGCAAAAACCAGCAAGGCACTTCCAAGACTCAACAAATTGTTTTCAGAAAAAAGTGCCTCCAAAACCTACTGGGCCTTGGTTAAAAACCAACCTCCAAAAACAGAAGACACCCTTATCCATTGGTTAAAAAAGAATCCAAAGAATAATAAATCTTCCGTATTCCACAAGGAAACCAACGGTAGCAAAAGAGCCGTATTGCACTACAGCCTTCTCAAGCAATTGAACAATTATTTTTTGTTGGAAATTGAATTGGAAACCGGCCGCCACCATCAAATTAGATCTCAATTATCTAGTATTGGAAGCCCAATCAAAGGGGATTTAAAATATGGTTTTGACCGAAGCAACCCCGATGGCAGCATTCATTTACATGCCCGGAAATTGGAATTTACGCATCCGGTTTCAAAAGAAGCTATATGCATTACTGCTCCTTTGCCCAATGATCCACTTTGGGAGGCCTGTTAAAATTGAAAAGGGTATTTAAGAGTCAGTCTAGTGCCTTCACCAGGCTTAGATTCTAGCAAAAAAGAAGTATCAACTAAAGCAGCCCTACTTTTCATATTGATCAACCCTGAACCTTTTGTAATAGTTTCCCCATCAAATCCTTTTCCGTCATCCAATGCTACAATTACAAGTTCTTCGAGTGTATAATTAAGCGTTACAGCCAATGTTTTAGCTTTGGAATATTTCACGGAGTTGGAGAAGAATTCCTGCAGAATTCTAAAAAGAATGATTTCATGCTGCTTATTGTTCAACTGCCTTCTTTCGCCCTGAGCCTCAAATGTTACTATTTGAAACTTCAGGCGCTTTAATCGGTTCATTTCATTGGCTAGACTTGTTTCCAATCCCAAATTTAACACCACTTCATTGTTGAGCGACTTGGAAAGTCCCCGTAACTCGTCCAGACTTTCCTTCACAATGTCCGAGGTGGCCTGAACCTTTTCACGATTCTCTTCTGTAACCTTTGAAGACAGTATTTTCAATTGCATACTGGCATAGGTCAGTAATTGGGCCACATTATCATGTAATTCCCTTCCAACTTGCTTCATAGTTTCTTCTTGAATTTCCATTTGAGCATTTCGAAGTCCTCTTTCAAAAGCCTGCTGCTGTCTAATTCTATCCATAACAAGCTTGTTCTTGCGCTTTTGAAACACTATAAAAAACACAATAATTAATGAAGAAATAACTACCAGTACGGCAATCATATATACCAAGAGATAACGTTCGGCTTCCGTACTAATTATTGATTCTGCGGTTTGCAACATAACAAGGCTAAACTAAAAGTAACGTACATCATAAAATTGGCACAGAACAAAACCGACCATTTCAAGACTAGATAGTCCATATCAGCCAAATTACTGTACCTATTAAAAAAAATAAGAGGAATGGTAGCAAAGAAATAAATGAGAAGCACAGAACTAATATAAAAATTAATTGACTTATAAAAGGTTAAGATTTTATCCGATTCGAGCACTTCTATAAAATATATGGAGATACTCATTAAAATTAACAACATGCCCCCTATGTTAATCCCAGGCATAAAGGCCGTAAAAAAAGTTTTGTAATCTAACATAATTGAAATAAAGGCAAACACAATATACGCTATAGTACTTGCCTTTAAGATTATTTTAAGTTTACTCGATTGCATTGTCTTTCTGAAATAAAATGAAAAGAACAGAGCACTGCCCATATTCCAACAAAGAGTATACCACCAAAAATTTCTCTCAAAAAGTGTTCCCTTTATGTAAAAGATTAGAAACTTTGGATAATTAGCCACCAATTCAACAAAGACAATAAATACCAAATAGAAGATAAAATATCGCACAGGCGTCTCTTTATATTTTCCATAACACATTACCGCTATAAAAGCTGCAAGGGATATTAATATATCCGACATTAAAGAATAATTATCGAAAATAAACACCTTCATACGAAAATTTTACTGTGGATAATTAGCTGTAGGGGGGTCACCTGGTTTAGCTCCATCAAACCCGTCGGCATCTTCAATATCGGATGTAGTCTCCACAAAATTAAAAGAGAACATACTTGCTTCCGAGGTTTCCAAGCTTGCCGTCCCCCGAATTCCTGTAGGAATTAAAAACATAGTGGTCAATCCAGCCTCTCCATTTGAATCCGGTTCTGCACCAAGATAAATCCTAATACCATTCATAGAATATCCCAATCCAGCAGCCTGATGCTCAGCGTAGTCCAAATAATCCCTTAAGCCAGATAAAGAATACCAAGAAGAACGATTATCTCCCTGCTTAACTAAGGAATCATTAATTAATTTGTGCCTCAAATCAAAAGCTCTATCCAAAACCTTTGCTTGGCTTGGAGTGATAACTCCCTTAGGCGCAGCAATTTTTTCAATGACAGGTTCCGCTGTCCCTACTTCCGATTTGCAACAATACAAATACGTTGCGAGGGCTCCCAAAACAAACCCTACTACTAATAAAAGAATTTTTTTCATAATTATATGGTTAATTGTTCATGCCAATATATTGAAAATCTGCACAACAACCTTAGCTTATATAATAATTTTCTTACACATAGGGTTTCCTTACAAATCTCAACTTTTGCCCAACTCCTTTCTGAGCCAATAAATTGATAGAAGCATCCGTAAGCTGCAACACCCTTGGATACCCTCCAGTGGTTTGACAATCCCGCATCAACACGATCAATTGTCCAGAAGGTGTCAATTGCACCGTTCCAGGGAGCACAGGAGCGGTTATAATGGCGTTTAAACTATTTTGAAGGGTTTCATTCAACTGATAAGCCATACGGCTGTTATGGTTCGAAATTGTAAATGATTTTGAAAACAAGATGAATTGTTGCTCTTTGGAGAGCTCATTGAACTCTGGCCCTTCAAAAACCTCCAAGGTCTCCGAAACAACATAGGAGTCACCAAACCTAACAACTGCATGTCTTTCCAAGATATGTTTCTTCATTTCCATAAGCTTCAACTCATCTCCCTTTAAAACCTTACTTTGTAGCGTCACCGGCCAATACATACTTCGACTTCCCAATACGGATTCTGTTTGAACACCACCCAAAACAGCCAAATAACACCTCATCCCCTTTTGCAATCTTCCAAAAGTCAATCTATCTCCTTGAAAAACGTTAATAGCCATATTGTTTTTAATAGGCTTTCCATTAATTGCCGGACTCATTTCCGCACCAACCATACAAATACTCGTCACCTCAGTAAATTCCAGCTCAGGACCTACCATGGTAATCTCCAAAACAGCCACATGTTCCGGATTCCCTAAAAGCGCATTCGCAAACTTTGCAGATTGCACATCCATAACTCCAGAAACAGGCACTCCAAAACTACCGTGTCCAAACCTTCCCAAATCTTGAACAGAAGTATACAATCCTGCCTTTAGAACCCTAATCATAACCGCTTTCTAAATTTAGGTTGATACACTCCAAAACCCACATCTCTTTTTATCTTTTCATACTCCAGTATATCTATTGGAACAAACTGAACTTGATCTCCCGCTTTTACAAAACAGGGAGGCGATTGTTGCGGATTAAAAAATTCTAAGGGAGAATTTCCAATAATATTCCACCCTCCCGGACTTTCATTTGGGTAAATTCCGGTTTGATGGCCACCAATGGCCACCGCCCCTTTTTCAACCTTCATTCTTGGCTTGGATTTTCGTGGAAATTGAAGTTGATGATCCAATCCTCCTAAGTATAAAAATCCGGGTAAAAACCCGATAAAATAAACCATGTAAAATGGTTGGGAATGCAGTTGGATTACCTCTTGTATTGTTAACTTTTTTTCTTCTGAAATTTCATTCAAATCTAAACCAAATTTAGTATCATAGCAGACTGGAATTTCCCAAACCAAAGATTCCAAATTTACATCATCAACTTGCGATTCATATAGTGATTTCAAATTCAAAATTTCACTATTGAAATCATCAATAGTTAAACTATAAACAACTAATAATGAATTATATGATTGAATAACCTCAACAATAACTTTAGAAAGATTTTTCCGAATCTTATTTTTAAATAAAAGTACATCTTTTAATACATCTTCTTCAATACGAGAAGGCAATTCCACTAAAATAGAACGTTCATTGAAAGGTAAAAACTTCAACTGAAAACCCTTCATAACATCATAAAATTTTCACATTATTCACCTTTAATTTGGCAGTCAATTCTTGAAGTATTTGTACTGCTTTTGGATGGTCGCCGTGAACACAAAAAGTATCGGCTTTTAAATCCATTTCAGAACCACAAACAGTCCTTACTTTTTGCGTTAAAATCATGTTGTAGACATGATCAAAAACAGCTTCTGTAGTTTCAATAATAGCCTCAGATTCCTTTCTGGACACCAAGGTCAAATCATCATGGTAATTCCTATCGGCAAAAGCCTCATAAGTCACCTTAATATTTTCCTTTGAGGCCAAATCTGCAATTACAGATTTATAGGGTACGTATAAAGCCACGGGCATCGCAATGCTTTTGATTACCTCTATTATTACCTGAGCGGTCTTTACATCTACAGCCGCCTTATTGTACAAAGCACCATGAGGTTTGATATGGTGCAAAGGGACATTTTCTTGATAGAGAATTTTCGTCAAGCTCCTCACCTGCTTTTTAAGGGATGTATATAAATCTGCGCAGGATATCTTTATGGATTCTCGTCCAAAATTTTCTTTGTCGGGATACGAAGGATGTGCCCCAACCTTCACTTTATACAATTTGGCCAACTTCACCACAACCCGCATACTCTCCTCATCTCCGGCATGCCCACCACAAGCAATGTTACATGACGAAATATAAGGCATCAACTGCGCTTCGTTGCCCAACCCTTCACCTACATCCGCATTAATATCTACAACAAAACGACTCATTATATCACTTGTAAAACTTTCAATATACTTTTCAATCCTAAAAGAATGGTCACAACTAAGATAATCATTCCCAAACTATTTTGAAACATGGAATTCTTGTAAGTCCCCAACAAAGACGCTCTATTCATAGCCCATAGTAAAAACCCCGCGATTAACGGCAACAACAATCCGTTTGAAAATTGAGCAAAACGAATGATTTCTATCAAATTAAAACCTCCCATCGAAACTAAAACTCCAACTAACAAAACAACACTCCAAACTACTTTAAATCGAGTCGATTTTAAATTGGAAGGCCACCCAAAACACCCACAGGCCACATAAGCTGCTGCCAAAGGCGCCGTAATAGCACTGGTGATTCCTGCCGCAAATAGGCCTATGGAAATGACATATTTTGAAAAGAACCCAAACAAGGGCTCCAAGCTTTTTCCTAAATCGCTTGCATTAGTCACCTCCAAGCCGTTTAGGGCCGACGCTGCAATAATTACACACATAGAAACCATTCCTCCTAACACCACAGCAATACCCGTATCCGTTCTCGCGAATTTTAAGCCCTCTGTGCCTTTCCATTTCTCTTTTGCCAAAGAGGCATGCAAAAACAAATTATAAGGCACCACAGTGGTCCCTATAAGCCCCACAATGGTCATCAAACCTCCTTCAGGACTCTTAAGCATGATAATCCCTTTTATGATGTCCACTATATTGGGACGAGTTACCACAGCAACAACCAAAAACGACACACTCATAAGAATGACCATTGCCAAAAGAACTTTCTCCAACAACTTATAACTTCCCTGAAACAACAACAAAAAGGCTAAAATTCCAACGAGGATTACATGGAGATTAAAAGAAAACCCTAAAAACTGAAGATTCATTTTTCCAAACACAGCCTCCAATCCCAACACAGCACCACTGATATTTCCGGCTTCATAAGCCGTATTGCCTACAACAATCGCGGATAACACCAAAAGCACTAAAAATCGTTTAGCCAATTTGTTCTTTACCTCACTCTGCAACACATCTGCCAATCCCTTTTGCGTCACAATACCCAAACGAGCTGCCATTTCCTGCAATACTATGGTAGCCACAATAGAAAAAACCATAGCCCACAACAAATCCAAACCAAACTGCACACCCGCAATGGTACATACGGTTACTGTTCCAGGCCCAATAAAGGCAGCTGCTACCAAAGGCCCTGGGCCAATGTTCTTAAGCCATCTACTCATGAATAGAATTCAATGCATAAATGGCAAAACTTCCCAACCAGTGCCCACCTTCATAACCATCCCCAACAATAGACGGCAGCGAGTGATTAATATTTTTATAGGCGATGTTCTGTAAATGTTGATATTCAGGAATGCCTTCGGAGATTTTCATCAAACTCCAAGCTCTTGAAAAATTCACTCCATCCAAGTGCACTAATTTCCCATCTGATCGATCGGAAACCTTACCGACATCCAAAGCAAAATTAGACGCTACTAGTTGCGGTAAAAAGTCAGACAACCATGGTTTAAAGGTTTCTTTTGGCAAAATTCGCTTCATCAAAGCCGCCTCTTCCAAACAAGGGGACAAGAAATCAAAACCTCCAGGCTCCCATGATAAGGGACATCCTTGATCGTTCATATAGAAATCCTTAGCTCGTTGCTCAATCAACTCTTTCAAAGCTATATGCCCCACACTTAAAGCATAATCATAGGCAAAGGATAAGCCAAAGGCAGTGTTTGGGTGCTCTCCTACCCTAATGGGATAGTTCAATTTAGGAAGAAACTCCAAATATTTCGTCACGATCAAATCTGTCAATGGCTGCAGATTACTTTCCAGTTCTCTCGCAACTGGATCATTCCAAGTGTGAAGCTCCTCGGCTAATTTCAGTAACCAGGCCCAACCATAAGTTCGCTCATAAGTTTTGTTATGTTCTCCATAAAAATAAGCGACTTCTTGGGCAATGTTCTCTTTAGAAATATGCTCCAGTAGCCTTCCTTTTATCTCCGAAGCACCTTCCAACTCAGGAAACTTCTTCAACAAACTTACCAAACTCCAATGCCCATGTACCGCCGAATGCCAATCGAAACAGCCATAAAATGCGGGATGCAATGTCTTTGGGGATTGCAGGTCTTCATCACCGCCAATCACCTGATTTAACTTATTGGGATATTCGGTGTCCGTACAATGTAAGGGCAATTGGGATAGCCTTTTGGCTTCTTCAAGATTTAGCACAGGTGCTTTTTCTGTTTTTTCTCGGGTTATTTCTTTAGCTACTTGCTTATTTTCACTTGACGGATTCTTGCAGGAGAACACCACAGCAAGCGCCATTACAACATAATATTGTTTCATTTAATACTGTTTATTTTAAATTTAGGACAATTACCCCAACCAACCTTCCCTATCCAAACTTCTATATTGAATAGCCTCACTTATATGAGCTCCCCGAACCTCAGCACTGCCTTCCAAATCGGCGATTGTTCTTGCCACTTTCAAAATACGGTCATAGGCTCTTGCAGACAGATTCAAGCGTTCCATAGCCGTTTTTAACAACTGCTTGGAAGCCTCATCCAATACACAATAGTTTCTGATTTGCTTTGTATTCATTTGCGCATTGTAATGCACATTATCATATTCCTTAAAGCGTGTCGATTGCATCTCTCTAGCCTCGGTTACGCGCTTTCTAATATCCACAGAAGGCTCACCTTTTCTATCATCGGAAAGTTTTTCAAAAGGCACTGGTGTCACTTCAATATGGATATCGATTCTATCCAACAATGGCCCAGAAATCTTACTCAAATACCGCTGCATTTCTGCTGGAGAAGAGGTCACAGGTGCACTGGGATCATTAAAATAGCCACTAGGACTTGGATTCATACTGGCCACCAACATAAAACTGCTGGGATAGGTCACAGTAAACTTTGCTCTGGAAATAGTCACTTCCCGATCTTCCAAAGGTTGACGCATCACTTCCAATACCTCTCTTTTAAACTCGGGAAGCTCATCCAGGAATAATACTCCGTTATGCGACAAAGAAATTTCACCTGGTTGCGGATAACTTCCCCCGCCGACTAAGGCAACGTTCGATATCGTATGATGAGGGCTTCTAAACGGCCGTTGCGACATCAATCCCGTGTGTTCTTTCACCCGCCCCACTACCGAGTGTATTTTTGTGGTTTCCAAGGCCTCACTTAAAGTCATGGGTGGTAAAATGCTAGGCAAACGCTTTGCCAACATGGTCTTTCCTGCTCCGGGAGGCCCAATTAAAATAATATTATGCCCACCAGCCGCAGCAATTTCCATACAGCGCTTGATACCTTCCTGCCCTTTGACATCTGCAAAATCGAATTCGGGAAACTCTAGGTTTTTAAAAAACTCTTCACGCGTATTAATGATCGTTTGCTCTAAAGGTTCCTCCTTATCAAAAAAGTTAATGACCTGCGTGATGTTATCCACTCCAAACACTTCCAAGTCATTCACAATGGCTGCTTCCTTAGCATTCTGACTCGGCAAAATAAAACCCTTAAAACCTTCCTCCCTCGCTTTTACCGCAATGGGCAATGCGCCCTTTATGGGCTGCAACGTGCCATCTAGAGACAATTCTCCCATTATCAAGTACGATTCCAAGGCTTCCGCTTTAATCTGACTTGAAGCAGCCAAAATGCCAATAGCCAAAGTCAAATCATAGGCAGAGCCTTCCTTTCGCAAATCGGCAGGAGACATGTTAATGATGATCTTTTTCCCAGGAATTTTATAGCCGTTATTCTGAAGCGCTGCTGCAATTCTGAAGTTACTTTCTTTAATCGCATTATCAGGCAATCCCACAAGGTGATACCCTATGCCGTTGTCCACATTAACTTCCACGGTAACCGTAGTAGCCTCAACGCCGAACACAGCACTTCCATAGACCTTTTTTAGCATCGTTGATTGGTTTTGCTTAAAAATAGGAAAATTTGGGAAATAATAATATTGTTTGAAAATTCACTATTATTACATGACAAAGCATTTATTACATGAACACCACAAAACGCATTGGTTTCTTCCTTGGCCCGATTCTGTTTATTCTTATTCGCTTATTTTTCCATTCTGAAGGTCTTTCCGCTGAAGCCAATGGTGTATTGGCATCCACTGCATGGATAGCCGTTTGGTGGATTACCGAAGCCATCCCCATTGCAGCCACCGCGCTTTTGCCGATAGTTCTGTTTCCGCTTTGCGGCAGTTTGGACATAGGAACTACGACGGCTTCCTTCGGGCATAAATATGTTTTTCTTTATTTAGGAGGTTTTATTATTGCCATTGCTATTGAAAAGTGGAACCTCCATAAACGCATTGCTCTAAACATCATCAATCTTATTGGCTCCAACATTCATAAAATCATTTTGGGGTTTATGGTCGCCACCGCCTTTCTGTCTATGTGGATTTCCAATACAGCCACTTCTGTCATGATGCTCCCCATTGGCATGGCGATCATCAACCAGTTAAAGGACAATCCTAAAACCTTGAAAAATGAAAACGAGCTCTTCGGAAAAGCTTTAATGCTCGCCGTTGCCTACAGTGCTTCCATTGGAGGCATCGCCACTTTGATTGGAACCCCTCCCAATTTGGTGTTAGCAGGCATCGTGAAGAGCACCTACAATTATGAAATCACCTTTCTACAGTGGTTTTTATTTGGATCTCCCATTTCTGTTTTAATGCTCTTTATCTGCTGGAAATATTTAACCCGCGTAGCTTTTAAATTTCATCAAAAGGAATTTCCGGGAGGCAAAGATGAGATCAAAAAACTTCTAAAATCACTTGGAAGCATTAGTTATGAAGAAAAATGGGTGACTGCAATTTTTGCGACTACAGCATTTTGCTGGATCACTAGATCCTTTTTATTGCAAAACCTACTGCCAGGGCTAGACGACACCATTATTGCCATCCTTTTTGCATTGGTATTATTCTTTATCCCCTCCAAAACCAAAGGCGAACAATTGATTTCTTGGGAAGACACACAAAAACTCCCTTGGGGCATCATTCTTTTGTTTGGTGGCGGTATGGCTCTCGCGAAGGGCTTTGAAAGCAGTGGACTCGCCCTTTGGATTGGCAATCAAATGACCTCGCTTACAGGCATTGCAACTTTTCTAATTATACTACTTCTGATTGCTGCTGTTAATTTCTTAACTGAAATCCCCTCCAATTTGGCCACAACCGCCATGTTACTTCCCGTATTGGCCCCTATGGCCTTAACGGTAGACATGCATCCGTTCACCTTGATGGTGAGCGCTGCTGTAGCGGCATCCTGTGCCTTTATGCTTCCAGTTGCCACACCACCCAACGCCGTAGTATTTGGATCTGGTTATTTGAGAATACCCGATATGGTAAGTAAAGGGTTTGTAATGAATCTAGTATCCATACTCATCATTACATTGTTTGTGTATTTTGTACTTCCTGAGCTTTGGGATATCAACCTATTAGGCTTTCCTGAAGATTTAAGACTTAATCCAATCCCTGAATGAACTCTAAAGTCCGTTTTTCATTGTAATAAAATCCATCTCTCAAACAGAAGCCTACATGCCCTCCATGTTTAGGCATTTCCAAATAGATATTTGGATTTTCTTTGGCATCTTTTACAGGATAACATTCCGGTGACAAAAACGAATCATTCAACGCATTGATGATTAAAGTCGGGACTTTAATACCTTTTAAGAATTGTAAACTACTGCATTGTTCATAATAATCCACCGCATCCTTAAAACCATGCGCTCTTGAAGTATAAACGTCATCAAAATCACTTAATGTTTTGATGGACTGTAATACAGCATCATTCAACTCTTCCGAATATCTTAGCTGCTTCACTTTTAATTTATTCAGCAAATGTCTTTTAAATCGATCGTGAAAAAGAACATTTTTAAAAGTATGAAGTTCTTCTGCAGACCCTTGAAGATAACAAGGCACAGACACCGCAACTCCCGCCTTAATCTCAGGAACTAATTCTTCTCGTTCGCCCAAATACTTAAGCACTATATTCCCACCAAGACTCACGCCATGGAAAAATATCTGTGAATAGGATTTGGTTTTCAAAATATGTTGAATAACCTCATCCAGATCATTGGTTGCTCCAGAATGGTAAGAATAGTATTTTAAGTTATCCTCCCCACTACAACCTCTAAAATTCACACAAACGGCATCAATAGCATTGGCATTGCATAATTTGGCAACCCCTGTCATATAAGGGCGTTGAGCATTTCCTTCCAGACCATGTAAAACAATTATGAGTTTATCTGTTTTGGTTTCGGTGTAGCTCCAATCCAAATCCAAAAAATCCCCATCAGACAAGGTGATACGTTCGCGTTCTTGCTCCACACCCTTTACCTTACGAATCAAACCAGAATATACGGTAGACACAAATCCGTTTTTTAATAATACAGGTGGTTTATAGTCCGAATGAAGAATAGGCATAGCACATTATTTATGGGAGACAAAACTAAGAATGAAATACCTATTTAAAAACAGTTTACAGTTCTAAATCAACAAATTTGAAGGTATTGCCATCAAAAAGCCCTTTATCACTCAGTTTGAGTGACGGAATCACCAACAATGCCATAAAGGACAAGGTCATAAATGGTGCATGCAAAGTACTGCCCAATTGTTTTGCCTTTTGACTTAACTCAGCATAAGCTTTCCCTACAGACACGCCATTTTGATCACTCATGATTCCAGCTACAGGAAGCGGTACCACCTGCTCCTCAGTATCAGAAACAACACAAATGCCACCTTTATTGGCAATGATCAGGTTAACAGCCTCACAAAGTGCAGCATCATCCCCTCCCACGGCAATAATATTATGCGAATCATGGCCTACTGAACTAGCAATAGCCCCCTCTTTCAAGCCAAAATTCTTTATAAATGTCAAAGCTGGTTGCTGGTTTTCATAGCGATTCACCACGGTCATTTTCAAGATATCCTTTTCGGTATTGGATACCAATTCACCATTAATTACCAAGGCCTCTTCTATTAGTAGGTTAGTTACCAATTCGCCATCCAAAGCCTCAATAACCCGAATCCGTTTTGCTGAAGATGGTATTTTGAAATCAGAAATTTGCTTGGGCTCTGCCTTGAAGTTATTAGGAGTTTTAAAAGTAACTGGTTCAATGAGGCTCTTTCCATCAAAAACCAATTCACCTCCAATATAGGTTTGCAATGTTTTAAAATTCAGCAAATCTTCCACCACAATGCAGTCCGCTACATCGCCTTCCTGAAGCAATCCTACCTCAAGACTATAATGCTTCACAGGATTCACACAAGCCATTTGCAACACATTAAACACATCATGACCTTTGGCAATGGCTCTAGCACACAATTGGTTTATGTGTCCAACTATTAAATCGTCTGGATGTTTGTCATCACTACAAAACATCATGTTGTGATAATGGTCTGGCAACAAATCTATCAAGGCTTCAAAATTCTTGGCAGCACTACCTTCTCGAATCAACACTTTCATGCCTTTCTGCAGTTTCTCCAAACCTTCTTCATAAGTAAAGCACTCATGATCGGTGGAGATTCCAGCATTTATATAGGTAGACAAATCGTCTCCTCGCAATCCGGGAGCATGCCCATCAACAGGTTTGTCATAATGTTTGGCCCATGCAATTTTCTTCAGCACCTCTTCATCTTGAAACAACACCCCAGGATAGTTCATCATTTCGGCCAGATATTTTATCTCAGGATTTTCCAAAAGCGTTTTAATCCCTTCGGAATCGATGACCGCTCCAGCCGACTCAAAATTAGTCGCAGGCACACAGGATGGAGCCCCAAAATTGAACTTAAATGGCGTTTGTTTGCCGTTTTCAATCATGAATTCCACACCTTCCACTCCCAAAACATTGGTAATTTCGTGAGGGTCGGACACTGTAGCTACGGTACCATGACACACTGCCAATCGGGCAAATTCACTTGGCACCAACATAGAACTTTCAATATGGATATGGGCATCCACAAAACCCGGAAGGATGAAATGCTCAACATCGTGTTCTTTTTCTTCAACGGAAAAAATCTTTCCATTTTTTATGGTGACTTCCCCTTTAAAAATACGTCTATTGGAAATATCAACGATTTGCCCCTGTAGTACCATGGTCTATTTTAATTCTATTTTAATGATATGATGCGTATGGTCACAAACTTTAAAACGGCCGTCCGGACGTTTTCCTATCACCCAGATGATATAATCACCCGAACACAGCACCAACGTATTTTCCTTTTCCAATAAGGACATTTTCTCATCCTTAAAGTATTTGCTCAATTTCTTCTTCCCTTTCATTCCCAATGGATGAAAATAGTCACCTTCCTTCCAATGCCGAATAGTCAATGGGTATTTAAGCTTTTTCTTATCTACAAAAATTACATTGGGACCTTGATTGGACACCTCAGCAGCCTCACTAAAATACAAATTTCCAAGAGGTGTTTTTATCTTATCATCACATTCAGACACGAGAATAAGCGTTTCCTGTTTGTCCTCAATTTCACTCAACAACAGAAACTCCCGGTCTTTAATTAAACGATGGGTCTCAGAAAAGAGTTGCTTCCCTGACTGGGCATCCAAAAGACCTTCCACATCATTCCACTCCGTAAAATTGTAAGCTTTTAAAAGTTCATACAAATAGGCTTTGGGATTGCTAAGGGCTTTTATTTTGGAAATATCGTATTTCACATCATATTCGGAGATTTCTTTAATCACCGAATCTTCTACTTCTTCCACTCGATCTTCAATAATTGATTTAGACGCTTTTAAAAACCCAATAGTTTTTTCAAAATTCTGCAACAATTGCGGGTTGATTTCCTTCAACAAAGGAATGACATCATGGCGTAATTTATTTCGCAAGTATTTTGTAGATGCATTGCTACTATCCTCCCGCCATGTTAACTGATGTTCCTCTGCATATTCTACCAAACTGTTTCTTGAAAAGGGCAAAAGGGGCCTTACAAAAATGCCATTCACCTCGGGAATTCCCGTTAAACCATCAAGCCCTGTCCCTCTAGTTAAATTGATTAAAAATGTTTCCAAATTATCATCGGCGTGGTGAGCCGTGAGGACATAATCAAAATGAAGTTGTTTGGCTAATTCGTCAAACCAATCGTAGCGCAGCTGTCTTGCTGCCAATTGTATGGACAATTTATGCTCTGCCGCATAAGCTTCCGTTTGGAAACTCTCCAAGAACAGGTCTAAACTTAAATCTTTAGCCAATTGGAATACAAAATCGGCATCGCCATCACTCTCTGTTCCACGCAAATTGAAATTGCAATGCGCCAAAGAGACATCCAACCCCAATTGATGACACATATGGGTCAACACCACACTATCTACCCCACCAGAAATGGCTATAAGCAATTTACTTTCATAAAATCCCGGGAATTGCTGTTCTATATGCGCCTTAAAGGTGTCGAGTGTCATAAAAAGGTGGTTAAAAATGAATGTTTAATTCAAATATAACCAAGTTGTAGGTTTTTCCTCCTCAGGAACACCAAGAAACTTTAGTTTTCCAGAACTTCACGCATAGCTTTGGCCTTGACCAAACACTCTTCATATTCATTCAACGGATTGCTTTTAGCTGTGATGGCCCCGCCAACCGAATAAGACACATATCGCTTTTCAGCATTGTAAAGAATACTCCTTATCACCACATTAAAATCGAAATCACCTTGTGGGGAAAAATAGCCAACGGCTCCAGAATACAGGCCTCGCTTGGTATCTTCCAACGCTTCTATGATTTGCATGGCTGAAATTTTTGGAGCCCCTGTCATGCTGCCCATAGGAAATGTTGTGGCAATGACATCTACGGGATTTGTAGACGCCTCAATCTGAGATGTCACGGTAGAGACCATTTGGTGCACCTGCGGATAAGTATAGACTTCGCACAATTCTTCCACTACCACACTTCCTTTGGTAGCCGTGTGCGCTAAATCGTTACGCACCAAATCCACAATCATGATATTTTCACTGCGCTCCTTTTCATCCTTAGATAATTGTTCTTTCAACAATAGGTCTTCCTTAGGATTTTGGGACCGTTTTGCCGTTCCCTTGATAGGCTGTGACGTAATCTTTAAACCTTCCTTTTTGATATAGCGTTCTGGAGAAGCCGACATTAAATACTTGTCGTTAAGCCTTAAAAAAGTAGCAAAAGGCGGCTTTGAAATGGCATCCAATTTCAAATAGGTTTCCAATGGATGGATCTCTGTGTCTTCGGCATAAAACTCCTGACAAAAGTTGGCTTCATAAATATCGCCACGATGAATATGTTCCAAAACTGCATTCACTTTTTCAAAATATTCATCCTTATGCATGCGGAGTTTCACCTTAACATTATTGGGAGAACTAATATGTGTTTCAGAAGCCACATCCAATGCTTCAATATCCTTTAAATCCTCCTCCATTTCATCATCCACTGCTCCCAAATAATGCACTTCCACTTCATCATCTTTAATCAGGAACAATTTCTTGGGTTGAAAGAAAAACAAATCGGGGAATTCGAGTCCGTCAAAATTCTTGGACTCCAAACGTTCTACGGCATTTTTAAGGTCGTAAGTTAAATAACCAAACAGCCAATCTTTTGTAATGGATTGGTATTCTTTCAACTTATCGAACGCATTGTAATAATCGGTCTGGATACAAGTAAAGGCATCAACTGCCAAAACCGCATTATAGCTGGAATATTGGTTGCGATAATCGTTGGAATCCAGCCAAACTACTTCGTTAAACTGCTGCCCCCAAAACAATAATTTTTGTTTATATTGCTCTATGTTTGGGATGCGAAACTTTTGTGTAGTTCTCAAAATATAATCAATGCGTTTTTGAATGCGGCAAATTTATTAAGAAACTGCCAAATACAATAACATTGCACCCATTACTTAGCCATATTCAACCCTACTAGTAACACTTATGAAAATTATTTTCACAAAGCGCTTATTTACAATCACAACCGCTCTCATTCTAATTTTTACAACAAAGTTCACATGGGCCATGTCGCCCGATGCCGATTGGTATACCTATACCGATGAGGAGACAGGATTTTCACTTGAACTGCCTGAAGCGCCCAATTATACCGATGACTACAATGCCTTTACCATGTACAGCTACAATGGACCTAACTCCAACCGCGTGTATTCGTTCTTTTCATTGGACTTTAGAGGGCTGAATAAGGATAATTCTCCAGACGACATCATGGACAGCTTTATTACTAATATTGTAAACAACCTAAACGGGGAACTCCTGAACAAAAAGCGTCAGAAATATGCCGATGGTTTAAGATATAAGGTGACCGTAAAACTCAATTCCAAGAAATTGATGAATGCGCAATTCACTTTACAGAATGATATTTTGTATTACCAATCTGTAGAGGATGACGCCGACGAAATCAACGACAGCAACACGTCCCATTTCTTTGAGTCGATTGCCATTGCTTCTCCAAAACCTAAAAAGGAAATTCCTTGGATTGACTACAAGAGTTCCGAAGGCGCTTTTTCACTACAACTTCCAGAAGAACCAACCGATCTTTCCAGAGCACACGCCAACCCTATTGACGAGGATGGAGAACCTTATTATTTGCACATGTACAATGTACAGGATTTAAAAAATGACAATAATTACCTGTTTCGATACAACGACCAACCTTTAGGTTATTATATGGAAGATCCCTTGGGAGCATTCGAGTCTATCAAAGATAATTTTGAAGGAAAGGCCGCTTTAGTTGGTGAAGGAAAAACCATTTATCTAGACGGCTACGAAGGCCGAGAGTATGAATTGTTGATTCAGGAGAAATACCATTCCGTTTGCAGGATCTACATTCGCGGCAACAGAACATACTTGCTCCTAAAACAAAAACTGAACGATACAGATCAAGCTTCCACAGATGACTTGTTCTTCAGCAGCTTTAAATTTGAAACTCCCAAAACCCAGGAATTGGAAACCTTGAGCCCAAGAGGCACCAATTTCGAAATTCAGTTTTTTGAAGACACCTCCTTAACCATTGATAGTTTAGGATATGAAGATGTGTATCTAAAAAACTCGCACGACTATTTTGCACTAAACAAGCAATCTGGAGATGTGTATCAATTTGGATACAGTGACATCAAGGACTATTTCAAAATTAAAAGCCGTAAAGAGTTTTTTGAAACCAATGCTAATTCTCTTCTCATCTGGAACGATTCCATTGTGAGCCAAAAAGACATCACCATAAACAACAAAGAAGCTTTGGAATTCTACATCCAAAATCAAGACACCAAAGTCACCACAAGGCACCAAATTTGGATTGAAAACAAGCGTTTGTTTTTGTTAACGGGCTACTTGAGTAAGGAAAGTATGGACAGTGAACTAACCAACACTATATTTTCATCCTATAAAGTAACTTCGGAAGAACCCGAATTTGATTTGTTCTCTTCAAAAACAGAGCTTCTTATGGAGAACCTGAAATCTTCAGATACCATTGTATTTAATAATGCTTTGGGCGCTTTTGATTACTACGTCTTTGAAATTGAAGATTTGCCAAAACTGTACAATGCTATCACTGATACCTATGCCTCTTCTGAGAACGAAGAACTAATTTCCCATGAAATCCTAGAAGAACTTTCCATTACCAACGACAGTACAACCTTAGATTTCCTAAAGACACTTTACATAAATCCAAGTACAAACGACACCATAAAAGCCCACATTTTAAATACCATTCCAGTATTAGAAAATAGTGATAAATTTGAGGTATTCAACAACCTTCTATCCAATTCTATTCCAACAAATACTGATAATTACACATATGGAGTAACATCTCCCTATAGAGATTCGTTGGAATTTGCCATAGAGAATTACAAACTCCTTTTAAACCTCAACAATTACAAAACTTATCGTTCGAATGTTTTGAGTATTTTCAAGGACATTGCCGAAACTCATCCTGAGCACCTTAATTTGGTTTCAGATAATTTGGATTCACTTTTAAAGTACGCCCAAAGCGACCTTGACAGTTACCTCGACATGAAAAAAGGAGAAGATTACAACTTTAAAGACACCTCTTTAATGTATAGCTACCTGTCGTTGTTTAATACCATTTCATACAACACTCCGCTTTCGGACAACCTCACAAAGGCTCTGATGAATGTAGAAGACAATGATTGGTTAAGCTTGAGAGCCATGACCGCGAGAATCCATTGTCGCCTTAAGGTTGACGATAAACATGCCTCACAAAAACTGGATAGCCTGTTTTCCAGATACGAAATGATGGAAGTCTATCACAAAACCAATCAGTTTGATAAGGTTCCTAAAAAATATACCAAGCCAGAAGCATTTGCCCAATTGGTGCTTTACAATTATTTAGGTGAAGAAGACTACTATCCAAGCAACTTGGAGGTTTTAGGAAAAATCACAAAGGACGAGTCCGTTTTCTATGCTATTTCTTATTCTTACGAGGACGAAGAAGATGACAGCGAATATATAGGCATCGTAGGACCAATCACCCCTATTTCAAAAGACACACCTTTTAACAAATACAAATCATACTCTGATTACGACACTTTGGAAAAAGATTGGAAGAGTCAAGCACTAAATTTAATTCCAGATTTATTGGAATATGGATATTAATACAAAACACATGTTAAGCCTAAAAAACAACCTATTAAAAATAAACGTCAACCCTATTGGAGCTGAACTTTCTGCCATAACTTCGGTAAACCACAATACTGAATTTATGTGGGATGGTAACCCCGATGTATGGAATGGCATAGCCCCGGTCCTATTCCCAATAGTAGGCGGACTCAAAGACGACACTTTCTTTCATGAGGGAAAAAGCTACAAGTTACCCAGACATGGTTTTGCTAGACGAAATGCTTCAATGCAGCTTCATGAACAAACAGAAGATAAATTAACGTTTAAGTTGGTTTCGGATGAGGCACTTTTGGAGCAATACCCATTTCAATTCCAGTTTTACACTTCCTATGAATTAACAGAAAATACAATTGTCGTGTCTCATGAAGTAAAAAACACAGATGACAAAGACATGTATTTCTCCTTGGGAGCACATCCTGCATTTAAATGTCCTGTGTTACTTGATGAAAAGTACGACGATTACTATTTAGAATTCGAAACTGAAGAACACAGCGAAACCCATTTGCTAGATTCCAATTCCGGTTTATTGAACAACCAAACCGAATTAACTCTCAACCACACCAACAAACTTCCGCTACACTATCAACTTTTTGAAAAGGACGCCTTAATTTTCAAGGATCTCAAATCGAAAAAAGTGACCTTAATGAGTAAAAACAAAGGGGCTATTTTAAGTGTTTCCTATCAAGATTTCCCGTATTTGGGCATTTGGGCAAAACCTAATGCAGATTATGTATGTATTGAACCTTGGCTAGGCGTAGCAGACAAAAGCAATAGTAATCAACAACTTAAAGACAAAGAAGCCATTTTAAAATTGGCTCCAAATGAAGTCTTTAAAGCTAGTTATACCATTAGCATAGAATATTCACTTTTAGTTTAAGTAGAATTAATGTGGTAGATTTGCATCAAAATATAAACAGTGACATTTCAAGATCTTAATTTAAACACACCGCTTTACAACGCCTTGGAAGACATGGGGTTTACCACTCCTACTCCCATTCAGGAACAGGCTTTTAATGTAGTAGCTTCCGGGAAGGATGTAGTTGGTATTGCACAAACAGGAACCGGAAAAACGTTTGCCTACATGCTTCCTATCCTGAGAAACCTCAAGTTTTCTACGCAAGATAATCCTAGAGTTTTGGTTTTGGTACCTACTCGAGAATTGGTGGTACAGGTAGTTGAAGAAATAGAAAAACTATCCAAATACATCAATGTGCGTGTGTTGGGAGTTTATGGAGGTACCAATATCAACACCCAAAAGCGTGCCGTTGCGGAAGGTCTTGACATTTTGGTTGCAACACCAGGACGTCTTTACGATTTGGGAGTTAGCAGGGTTTTACAGCTGAAATCCATCCAAAAACTGGTAATTGATGAAGTTGATGTAATGCTGGATCTTGGTTTCAGACACCAATTGATGAACATTTTCGACATCCTACCAGAGCGCCGCCAAAACATCATGTTTTCGGCAACTATGACAGAAGATGTCGACCAATTGATCTCCCAATTTTTTAAAGCACCTCAACGCGTTACCGTGGCCATTTCGGGAACACCTTTGGAAAACATTATCCAAGAGCGTTATGAGGTAAAAAACTTCTACACCAAAGTAAACTTGCTACGTGAATTATTGAGCGACAAGGATACTTATAACAAAGTCATCATTTTTGTGGCCTTCAAAAAAATGGCCGATCGTCTGTTCGATCAGCTGGAAGAGGAATTTAACGACGAATGTTGTGTGATCCACTCCAACAAAACGCAAAATTACAGATTGCGTAGTATTGCTCAGTTCCAAGCAGGTGACAATAGAATTTTGATTGCTACGGATGTTATGGCGCGTGGATTGGATATTGACGACGTCTCGCATGTGATCAATTTTGACACCCCTCACTACCCAGAAAACTATATGCACCGTATAGGAAGAACCGGTAGAGCGGAAAAAAAGGGACATGCCCTAGTATTTTCAACACAAACCGAATTGGAATATATTTCGGAAATAGAAAAGTATATGGACATGGACATTCCATTGTTGCCATTTCCAGAAGGTGTTGCCATTTCAGAAGAACTCATTGAAGAAGAACGCCCGCAAATAAAGGAACGCAACAACCCAACCAAACGTTCCCTTGATGACGTTCCCGGGCCTGCCTTCCACGAAAAGTCCGAGAAAAACAAAAAACAAAACCAAGGCGGTTCCTACAGACGGGAAATTGCCAAGAAATATAAAAAGCCAAAAACCAGAGGAGATAAAAATTTCAATAAACGCAACAAAAGGAAATAACATTATGAAAGCAAGACTTACGCTCGTCATTTTTACCTTAGCCTTTCTTGTCCAACCTTTAAACGCCTCCTTAAAATGGGGCAAAACTGGACATAGGACCATTGGAGCCATTGCAGACCAATATTTAACGGGCAGGACGAAGCGTAATATAAAAAAGATTCTTAACCACGAATCGCTTGCGTTCACCTCAACTTTTGCCGATGAGATTAAGTCTGATGATCGTTACAATGAATTTTATTCTTGGCATTTTGTAAACATGGCATTGGATGAAACCTATGAAAATTCCGCCAAAAATCCAGAGGGCGATTTAATAACAGGTATTGCACGTTGCAAAGAAGTGATTACGGATGAAAATGCTTCCATGGAAGACAAGGCTTTTTATCTGAAAATGTTGATTCATTTAATTGGCGACTTACATCAACCGCTTCACGTTGGTCGTTCCGAAGATCGCGGAGGCAATGACATTAAGGTACAATGGCAGTTTAGAGACACCAATCTACATACCGTTTGGGACAGTAAAATGATTGATGCTTATGACATGAGCTATTCAGAATTGGCTCAAAACGCCGATTACCTTACCAAAGACCAAGTAAAAGCTATTCAACAAGGTTCCATTATTGATTGGGCTCACGAATCGCAGCAATTGGCAAAATCAGTATATGCTTCAGCGAACGAAGGCGATAATTTAAGATACAAATACTCCTACGAACATTTTGGAACGGTTCGTTCTCAATTACAAAAAGGAGGCATTCGATTAGCCAAAGTGCTGAATGACCTTTTCTAGGGAAGGATTCTAATTATACTTCTTATTCTACCAATAAAAAACTTCAATAGTTTAATCAGTATAACTATTGAAGTTTTTCATTTCAAAACATCTGACAACTTACCAGAGCAAAATTAACAAACAAAAAGCGGTGCATCATTAAAATACACCGCTCATAAAATTGGTAAACACTTAAAATATGCTTAATGTGTAATTACACATGTAAAGCTCTATCTCCTGTAGCAGCCAAAGCCGCTTCTTTAATAGCTTCGGTAAAGGTCGGGTGAGCATGGGACATACGCGAAACATCCTCAGCAGATGCTCTATATTCCATAGCTACTACCGCTTCGGCAATCATATCGGCTGCACGTGCTCCAACCATATGGACTCCTAAAATTTCGTCAGTATTTTTATCTGCCAAGATTTTTACAAATCCATCCAAATCCATACTGGCTCTACTTCTACCCAAAGCACGCATTGGGAATTGTCCAACTTTATAAGCTACACCAGCTTCTTTCAATTGCTCTTCGGATTTTCCTACTGCAGCAACCTCTGGCCATGTATACACAACCCCTGGAATTAAATTATAATCGATATGTGGCTTTTGTCCTGCCAAAGTTTCCGCTACAAACACACCTTCTTCCTCTGCTTTATGGGCCAACATCGCTCCTTTTACAACATCTCCAATAGCGTAAATGTTAGAAGCCGAAGTTTGTAAATGGTCATTGACTTCAACTTGTCCTCTATCGTTCAACTTCACACCAGCAGCTTCAGCATTTAAACCATCGGTATAAGGACGACGTCCTACAGACACCAAACAATAATCTCCTCTAAACTCTACTTCTTCTCCTTTTTTATTGTCAGCTTTCACTATCACTTCATCACCAACACGCTCAACAGATTTTACTTTGTGAGAGGTATTGATTTTGAATTTTTGCTTCTTTAATACCTTGTTCAATTCTTTAGACAAACCACCATCCATAGTTGGGATGATACGGTCCATATACTCCACAACGCTTACTTCAGCTCCTAAACGCTTGTACACTTGACCAAGCTCTAAACCAATAACACCACCACCAATAACGATTAGGTGTTTTGGAATTTCTTTTAATTTTAAGGCTTCAGTAGAAGTAATGATTTGCTCTTTGTCAATTTCAATAAATGGCAAACTTGAAGGTTTGGAACCTGTCGCGATAATCGTATTCTTAGCTTCTATCTCAATAGTTTCCTTACCTGTAATAGTTATATGAGTAGCATCTTTAAACGCTCCTAAACCTTCGTAAACATCGATGTTGTTTTTCTTCATCAAGAAATCGATACCACCTGTAGTTTGGTCTACCACGGCTTGTTTACGGGCAATCATTTTTTCCAAGTTCACTTTAATGTCACCTGGAATTTCAATTCCGTGCTCTTCAAAATGTTTTACGGCATCTTCGTAGTGGTGAGAAGAATCTAAAAGGGCTTTACTTGGAATACATCCTACATTAAGACAAGTTCCTCCAAGTGTTGAATATTTTTCTATGATTGCTGTTTTCATTCCCAATTGGGCGCAGCGAATGGCCGCCACATACCCTCCAGGACCAGAGCCAATAACGGCTACATCGTATGAATTCATAAGGTTTTGTTTATTCGATTTTGTTAAAACGATTACAAAAGTACAAATGTTTTGGGTCACAACCATGAAAAAACAATCTCTTATGAAACAGATTTCTTAATTATTCTTTTCTATTTAACATTAAAGCTTTTACGATGGAAATCCAAGCATATCGCCCATGCCCACGGTAAACAACCAACTCCCATAAATGGCATGCTCTATTGATACCAAAGTGGTAGATTTTGTCTTTAAAAAAGTAAGAGCAAACAATAAGCCTCCCAAAAAGGTCATGATGAGTACCAATGTATTCTTAAACATTAAATGTGCCATTGAAAACACCAGTGCATTAAGGATTATAGATATCCACTTGCTTTTCATTAAATTTTGATATCTATTAAAGTACAGCGTCCTATAAATAAGTTCTTGTGGATAGACAGAAAAAAGCGCATACAAAAACAAAATCAACACCCACATTTTGGGTTTGGAAAGTAAAACACAGAACAAATTTCCCTTATCGGTAAAATACACAAAGGAGGTGGTGAGAATTGCTATTATGAAAAATTTAGCCGATGTGAGTTTCCAAAATGTTTTCCAATTGATGGTTGGGGACAATTGAAACCTGACGTCTTCCACTTTCAGCAAAAGGTAGATTACATACAAAAATCCCACACTTCCCAAAAACAATTTAATTACCGGAGGGTACTTCAAGGCAAAACTTACCGGCAAAATCACAAAAATGATTAAAAATTCAAGCCACCTGTAAGTTTTGGATTCCATGTTACACTGTAATAGCCGTAGTATGCTTTACCTCATTGATTACAAACATACTGTGCGTACTTCCAATATGATTAATGGAAGTGAGTTTGTTTACCATAAATTTCCGAAAATCTTCCATATCTCGCACCATAACTTTCAATAAATAATCATAATCGCCACTAATATGGTAGCATTCTACGACTTCGTTTAAATTGGCAACTTCCTCTTCAAACTTCACCACATAATCATGTGAATGCTGAATGAGCTTGATATGGCAAAAGGCCACAAACCCCCTATCCACCGATTCTTTATTCAAAAGCGCTACATATTTTTGGATGACCCCTTCCCGCTCCAATTTCTTGATGCGTTCATAAACTGCAGTCACGGACAGATTCAATTTATTGGAAAGTTCTTTATTGGTCTGCTTGCTGTCTGCCTGCAGTAATTTGAGAAGTTTTAAATCTGTTTTATCCAAAGTCATGGTTGAAAAAATTTCTAAAGGAAAAGCGAATTCACCTATTTCGATGTAAATTTAACCATAAAAACCAATTATTTCAGTTTTATTTTCCTAATAATCACAATACCATTGATAATAATTCTATAATTATTCAATTTTGAAGAGTAAACAAAAACTTTAGACATGAAATTTAAACCCGCAAACAACATACAAGACTTACAATATTTTGGAGAATTTGGAGGTGTCAACCCGTCAATTTCAGATTCTTCAACTTATACCTTTTTATCTGCTAAGACCATGTTCGACACCTTCGAAGGGAATGCAGATGGATGCTACCTTTATTCACGTCACTCCTCTCCTTCCAACCTATATTTAGGAGAAGCTTTAGCGGCTATGGAAGGTACGGAAACAGCAAACGTATCAGCCTCTGGAATGGGTGCCATTACCCCAGTATTGATGCAATTGTGTGGTGCAGGAGAACATATCGTTTCCAGTAGAACCATCTACGGAGGAACCTATGCCTTCTTGAAGAATTTTATGCCACGTTTTAATGTATCCACCTCTTTTGTAGACATTACTAAATTGGATGTCGTTGAAGCGGCCATTACCGAAAACACAAAAGTTCTTTACTGCGAAACCGTAAGCAACCCACTTTTGGAAGTAGCCGATATTAAAGGGCTATCCGAAATTGCAAAACGTCATAATTTGACTTTGGTGGTAGACAATACATTTTCTCCATTGTCCATTAGCCCTGTAAAATTGGGGGCTGATGTGGTAATCCACAGTCTTACAAAATTCATCAATGGTTCCAGTGATACTGTTGGAGGTGTAGTATGCGGTAGCCAAGAATTCATTGACGCCCTGCGTAATGTAAACGATGGTGCTTCTATGTTATTAGGACCTACTATGGATAGTCTTAGAGCGTCTTCAGTGTTGAAAAACTTGAGAACGCTTCACATCCGTATGATGCAACACAGCCATAATGCCACTTATTTAGCTGAAAAATTTGAGGCTGATGGTTTGAAAACTGTATACCCTGGATTGGCATCACACCCATCCCACGAATTGTTCAAAAGCATGATGAACGAAAAATATGGTTTTGGTGGTATGTTGACTATTGATGTTGGATCTCTGGACAAAGCCAATGAATTAATGGAACTTATGCAAGAGCGAAACTTAGGGTATTTGGCAGTGAGCTTAGGATTCTACAAAACACTTTTCAGTGCGCCTGGAACCTCTACCTCTTCTGAAATTCCTGAGGAAGAACAAGCTGAAATGGGACTTACCGATGGCTTGATTCGTTTTTCTATTGGTTTGGATGCCGATATTGAGCGCACTTACGAAATGATGAGAGCATGTATGGAAGAACTTGGTATTTTAAACAAGCTAGCAGAAGTACACGTATAAAAACGTCTTTCAATAAAAAAGCCTCTCAGTAATTCTCTGAGAGGCTTTTTTTTTAAACACCTTTTAGTCGCTTCAAAAAGGCTTCAAAATCTTCTCTTTTGGGACTTTCATGATCCACCGATTTGATGTTCCATCGCTCTCCTTCCTTCATCAACATAAATTTAAAAATAGAAGAATTTCTATCATTAGGATTGAAAAAAGGATAACGCAGGTCATTATACCTTATTTCATTATTGTCCATCTTCTTCAAATTAAAATAGCCGTCACTGAACAATGACAATTGTTTGATGTCTGGATGCTGCATATCTATCAAATCATGGTGTTTCGGCAATTCCATGATGTTATCAACTTTTGCCTCGGAATCCAATAGAGAATAATAGCCAACATAATAGTTGTTTTCTCCTTCGGCAATGCCATACCAAAGGATATTATTAAAAAATGTAGGTTGGGTTCTAAATCTTGAAAACGTAATATTGCCTTCCTTGAAGGATTTTTCAAAAACGGAATTCATATACACCTTATTCATTAAAGTCAGTACCATATAAAAAGAACTGAGCCCCAAGCCCAACTTGGTCCAAAATAAGCGTTTCACGTTAGATCTTTTGTAAAACATTACCACAATCATACATATCAAAAACGGTAGTGTATAGCCTAAATCTACCACCGAAATATTGTTGAAAGCCACTCTGTAGTTTGAAAATGGCGTAAATAATTGGGTTCCGTAAGGCGTAAAACAATCTAACATGGGATGTGTAAAAAGCGACAGTCCAAACAACCAAAACCAATCTTTTAAGGAAGTGGTATCCTTCCGTTTTCCATTGTCATAAAGTTTGTAGACCAGCCATCCAAAAGCAAAAGTTCCAATAAGGCAAAACAAAAATGAATGCATAAATCCACGATGGAACATCATGATATCAATTTCATTGGAATAGAAAAGTCGTCCAACATACACATCCAAATCTGGAATGGTACCTCCAATGGCTCCGAATAACAAAGCCTTGTTTCCTATTTTTTTACCGAGCGCCAATTCTCCGCAGGCAGCACCTAATACAATTTGGGTTACAGAATCCATATATTTTTTTCAACTGAAGACAAATGTACACAACTGTTTCTATTTGCAGAATACCTTTCAAAATCGTAACATTACATCTCCAATACTAAACGCAAGCCATCCATGCAAAGCCAGGAAATAAAACCCACACAACCCCAAGACGAACACATTTTAGAAAATAAAGAATTAAGCATATGGGAAGCCTTAATCCCGGTAATGGCATTGGTGTTAATGCTAGGGTACAATGTGGCAGAAGCTTTTGGTGATGATGCGCTTAGCGGAAGTAACCAATTCATTTTGCTTATGGGGGCGGCGGTTGCGGCTATCGTTGGTTATTTCAATAAGGTATCCTTTAATCAAATGATGGAGGAAGTTGCCGAAAACATCAAGTCTACTTCTGGTGCTATTTTAATCCTGCTTCTGGTTGGCTCTTTAGCGGGTACATGGCTTATTAGTGGTATTATTCCATCCATGGTTTACTACGGGCTGCAAATTTTAAGCCCCACTATTTTTCTTCCTGCCTGTGTCATCATTTGTGCCATTATATCGGTAGCTACGGGAAGTAGCTGGACTACCTCTGCAACCGTCGGGATTGCACTTATAGGCATTGGAAATGCTTTGGGCATTAATCCGGGAATGACAGCAGGAGCCGTAATTTCAGGGGCCTATTTTGGAGATAAAATGTCGCCTTTGAGCGACACCACCAATTTAGCTCCAGCTATGGCTGGAGGCGAATTATTCTCACACATCAAATATATGATGTACACCACCATTCCAACCCTTATCATTACTTTGGTATTGTTTGTAATTATTAGTATTTCTCTCGATGTAAAAGGAGATACCGATACCACAGAAATGTTAAGTGCTATAGACAGTGCCTTTCATATTTCGCCTTGGCTATTTTTGGTGCCTGCATTGGTCATCTTTATGATTGTAAAAAAGACGCCTCCCTTACCTGCACTTTTGGCTGGAACCTTACTGGGCGGTGTGTTTGCCCTTATTTTTCAACCTGAAATTGTACAACAAATAACAGGCGCTTCCGAATTAAACTTTCTTTCTGCCTATAAAGGTATCATGACCGCCATTACCGTAGATACTTCTATAACCACTAACAGTGCCGAACTAAATGATTTGTTCTCCTCCGGAGGAATGTACGGTATGTTAGGCACCATTTGGCTGATTCTTTGCGCCATGGTTTTTGGAGGTGTGATGGATGCCATTGGCGCCTTGTCCAGAATCAGTAAGGCGGTATTAAATTTATTTGACTCTGTCTTCGGCCTTTTTGCAAGTACCGTAATAAGCTGTATTGGATTGAACGCCCTTGCTAGTGATCAATATTTGGCTTTGGTAATTCCAGGAAGAATGTATAAAAAAGCGTTTGAAGACAAAGGATTGGCCCCAGAAAACCTTAGCCGCACCCTTGAGGACTCAGGAACAGTAACTTCGGTATTGGTTCCTTGGAATACTTGTGGTGCCTACCAAAGTGGCGTGTTGGGCGTAGACACTTTATCGTATGCAGGCTATGCCTTCTTCAATTATTTAAGTCCGTTTATGACCTTGTTCTACGCAGCCTTTAAAATTAAGATTAAGCAAATTTCGAAGGACAATTTTTAACAAATAATCAAAAACTATACTTCTAAATTATTCCCATTGAATAAAGCTATTATTTAATAAATATTTAAAATCATGCAACCTCTATAAACCTACATGAAGTAGTATATTTGCATCCAGAAAATTACTAACAATTAAATATACTATTATGGCATTTGTAGGAAAAAAATTTCCAAATTTAAACGTAGACGCAATGAACGAAATGGGTGACACCTATAAAATCAACGTTCTTGAAGAAGCGGTAAACAACAAGAAAAAAGTAGTTTTATTTTGGTACCCAAAAGACTTTACTTTTGTATGCCCTACTGAGTTGCACGCATTCCAAGCTGCTATGGCTGAATTTGAAAAGCGCAATACTATTGTAATTGGAGCTTCTTGCGACACTCCGGAAGTTCACTTTGCATGGTTGAACACTGCAAAAGACAACGGAGGTATTGAAGGTGTAACTTACCCAATCTTGGCTGATTCTAACAGAAACCTTGCTTCTACTCTTGGAATCTTAGATATCACAAACGAAACTTACAACGAAGAAACTGGTGTTGTAACTGTTGAAGGTGACAACGTAACCTACAGAGCTACATACATTATCGATGAAGAAGGAACTGTACAACACGAGAGCATCAACAACATGCCATTAGGAAGAAACGTTGGTGAATACTTACGTTTAATCGATGCCTTAACTCACGTTCAAGAAAAAGGTGAAGTTTGTCCAGCAAACTGGGAAGAAGGTAAAGATGCTATGAACGCCAACAGAGATGGTGTTGCTAGCTACTTGGCTTCTCACTAATAAGAGCAACAACAAAATTTAAATCAAAGTGGGCCAAGGCCATTGGCCTACTTTGATATCCTACTCACAATCATAAACTTTTCATTATGGTACAAGAATTAAATCAAGATAACTTACAGGACATCATCAACTCAAACGACACTGTTGTAGTACAATATTCAGCAACGTGGTGTGGTAACTGCCGAATCATGAAACCAAAATTCAAGAAATTGGCTTCAGAAAACGAAAACACTGCTTTTGTAGTGGCAGATGCCGAAAAATTCCCAGAATCTAGAAAGCTGGCAAACGTAGACAACTTACCTACTTTTGCAACGTTTAAAAATGGAGCGTTTGTAAACCAAGTGCAAACCAACAAGTTTGAGGTTTTACAAGGCCTAGTATCGGAAGTCGTTTAAAGCATTATTTGCAAAAAATCTATAAGCAATGAAATTACCTGTAATTAAGCATTTAACAGAATTTATAGAGGAAAACGACGAGGACTTCGTAATTGAAGCCATCGAAACCCTTGAAGCCCTTACAGAGGTTCCTTCTCTTAAGGATGAAGAATTGGACGTTATTGGCGAGTTGATCTCCAACATGTATGGAGCCGTTGAAGTCCACAAATTGATTAAGGAAGGTACTCCTAAAAAAGAAGCCCTAAATGGCTTTATGAAACGTGTACTAGGATCTATTGACAAGTAACCCTGTCGACAAACAATATAGTTAAGGCCTTTGAAACATCTACTTTCAAAGGCTTTTTCATTTTTTATAGGCATTTATACTTCCCGCAAATCTTAAAAAATCCCCCCCTCAATAACTCAATTTTTCGTATCTTAAGTACATAAAATTCACTTACAATGAGCGAAGACAACTACATAAAAATTTTCTCCGGTAATTTCATTATGGTACAGCTCATGATGACCAGGTTGGAAGAAATAGGTATTGAACCCATAATTAAGGATGAATCGGAATCTGGCAGACTGGCGGGCTTTGGTTCTTCCATACAAGGGTTCCAGGAACTTTACGTCCACAAGGACGAATTGGACAAGGCAGTTCCTGTAGTGGAATTGGTAAGGTCTGAAATGGAAGCATAAAAAAAGCCTGAGAAAATCTCAGGCTTTTTTTTATGTGTTCAAATTGAAAAACTACGCTTCAATAGCATACATTTTTTCTCTTTGCTCCTTTATTTTCTTATCGCTCATGTACTCATCAAACGTTAAGTATCTATCAATAATTCCATTTGGAGTCAACTCAATCACTCGGTTTGCAACTGTTTGGGCAAATTCGTGGTCATGAGTTGTGAACAATACAGTTCCTTTAAAGTTTTTAAGTGAATTGTTAAAAGCAGTAATACTTTCCAAATCCAGGTGGTTTGTTGGCTCATCAAGCATCAATACGTTGGCTCTCATCATCATCATTCTACTTAGCATACAACGTACTTTTTCACCTCCAGATAATACGTCTGCAGTCTTTAAGGCCTCTTCTCCACTGAAGATCATCTTTCCAAGGAAACCTCTAATGTATACCTCTTCTCTCTCCTCTTCGGTTGTTGCCCATTGACGTAACCAATCCACAAGACTCAATTTATTCTCAAAATATTCGCTGTTATCCAATGGCAAATAAGACTGAGATGTGGTTACCCCCCAAGCATAGCTTCCGGAATCCGCTTCCATTTTTCCATTGAGGATTTGGTAGAACGCTGTGGTCGCTCTGGAATCTTTAGAATACACCACAACTTTATCACCTTTTGCCAAATTGATGTCCACATTTTGGAACAACAAATCGCCATCTTGGGAAGCAGATAGGTTTTCAATATTCAAAATTTGATCTCCGGCTTCTCTATCACGCTCAAAAATAATGGCAGGATAACGTCGGCTTGAAGGCTTGATTTCAGAAATATTCAACTTGTCAATCATTTTCTTTCTACTGGTTGCCTGTTTGGACTTGGCAACGTTGGCAGAAAAACGACGGATAAACTCTTCCAACTCCTTTTTCTTTTCCTCAGCCTTTTTGTTTTGTTGCGCTCTTTGTCTAGCTGCCAGCTGAGAAGACTCATACCAGAACGTATAGTTTCCTGAATAATGGGTGATTTTTCCAAAATCGATATCAGAAATATGAGTACAAACCGCATCCAAGAAGTGACGGTCGTGAGATACCACAATGACACAGTTGTTATAATCTGCTAAGAAGTTTTCCAACCAAGAAATAGTTTCATAATCCAGGTCGTTGGTAGGCTCATCCATGATCAATACATCTGGATTTCCAAAAAGGGCCTGTGCCAAAAGCACACGTACCTTTTGCTTACCATCCAAATCCTTCATCAACATATAATGCAAATCTTCCTTGATCCCTAAGTTTGAAAGCATGGCTGCGGCATCACTATCGGCATTCCAACCATTCATTTCTTCAAACTGCACCTGAAGCTCTCCAATTTTCTCAGCATTCTCATCGGTATAATCGGCATACAAAGCATCAATTTGGGTCTTTAAATTATATAAAGGTTTGTTTCCCATAATGATGGTTTCCAACACGGTATGCTCATCATATAAGTTATGGTTTTGTTCCAACACACTCATACGTTTTCCTGGTTCCAAATGCACATGTCCAGAAGTTGGATCCATTTTCCCAGATAATATCCTTAAAAACGTAGACTTTCCTGCTCCGTTTGCTCCAATAATACCGTAACAGTTCCCTTGGGCGAAGGTTGTATTTACCTCGTCGAATAGAATTCGTTTACCAAACTGAACTGAAAGATTAGAAACTGATAGCATAATAATTTGTTTTAATTTTTTGCAAAAGTAGACAAATGAATCCACAAGATGAAACATCTATTCCTTTTTTGAAGGCATAAAGCCTTTGAAAGCCTAGGACTACATAACTTTTAACAGCGCCTTAACAAGAGAAATAGAATTGTTAGTCTATTTTTGTTTATGACCATAACCAGCCTACATTAAGTTACCGCTATGAAGTTTTACATAATACCCCTTATAGTATCAGTGTTTTTTACGGGATGTATGGATACCACATTGGCTCCCGAAGACTATGCATATTTTGGAGGGGAAATTATCAATCCTAAGAAAAATTATGTAACCCTCCACTTAGAAGAAGGTCAAGTAGATACCATGTATTTGGATGAAGAAAACAGGTTCTTCAAAAAAATAGACCATGTAGAATCTGGTCTATATGCCTTTTTGCATGGGGGTGAATACCAATTGGTACTTTTAGAACCTAAAGACAGTATCATGCTAAGGCTAAACACCTTGGATTTTGACGAGTCCTTGGTATTTACAGGAATTGGCTCAAAAAAGAACAACTACCTTATTAAATCATTTTTGGAAGATGAAAATGAGGACATGCACAAAAAAGAGTTCTTCCAGATGCCTCCAGAGGAATTTGAAAGCTATTTAAATACCAAAAAGGAAGAAAAATTGGCTCACCTCAATGAGTTTTTGGAAAAGTACCCCTCCTCCGATTTCTTTAAAAATATAGCAGAAGCCAACATTAACTACAATACTTACTTCTATAAAGAAGCCTACCCTTTTGGTTATTTTGGCGACAGCAAATTGGTGCATTACAAAGATTTACCAGAACACTTTTACAATTTTAGAAAGGATATTAACTATAATTTTAAAGACTTAAGGGAATGCGCCACTTACAACCGTTTTCTGTTGGCACATTTTAACAATTTAGCCCTTAGCTCTTATTACAAAAACACTGATCAGCATAAGTATTTTGATAGACAATCCTTAAACTACAATTTGAAAAAATTGGAACTAATCGATAGTTTGGTAAACGTGGATCCCATCAAAAACTATTTATTGAAAATGAATGTTAGGGAGTCCCTTTATATGACGGACACGCCCTCTGAAACCAATCAGTTGTTAGCCTCCTATTTGCAAAAAACCACCAGTGACATTGATAAAAAGGATATTAAGACTGTGGTAGACAAATTGAACCGATTGAAACCTGGGCAACCAATTCCAGATCTTACTTTGATCAATTTCAATGACGAACCGCATAGCTTGAAATCTTTAATAGACAAGCCTACTATCATTTACTTTTGGTCTTCCAACTTCGACCTAAATCACAAAAACCTTTATTATCGCACCAAAAAGTTACAGGACAAATATCCAGACCTAAACATTATCGCTATCAATATTAACGATGAAAACAATATGTACTGGAAAAATACTTTGAAACGTACTAAGTTTACTCCACAAAATGAATATCGTTTTGAGAACTTAAATGAAGGAATCAAAACTTTAATTACAAACTCTGTATACACCATTTTCTTGGTTGATGGCTCAGGCCAAATCATCTCATCCAAAAACAGTTTATATAGTGAAGAATTTCAGAGCAATTTTGAAAAGTTAGTTGCCCAAAAATAAAAGAGGAAAGGTTCAATTATAGCATAAAAAAAGCTCCTAAATTTCTTTAGGAGCTTTTTTTATTTATCTATGGAGTATTCTTAGTTTCCTTTTTTATAGTCAGCTAAAAATTTCTCAAGACCTATATCAGTCAATGGGTGGCTCAACAAACCTGTAATAGCGCTTAATGGACCAGTCATTACGTCTGCACCAAGTTTAGCACAGTCAATCACGTGCATTGTGTGACGCACAGAAGCCGCTAAAATTTCAGTTTCGAAACCATAGTTATCAAAAATCTGACGGATTTCAGCAATAAGGTTCAAACCATCTGTAGAAATATCGTCCAAACGACCAATAAACGGAGACACATACGTTGCTCCTGCTTTAGCAGCCAATAACGCTTGCCCTGGAGAGAACACCAAAGTTACGTTTGTTTTAATTCCTTTGTCGCTAAAATATTTACAAGCCTTGATTCCGTCTTTAATCATTGGCAATTTGATTACGATTTGGTCGTGCAACTCAGCTAAAGCCTCACCTTCTCTTACCATTCCTTCAAAATCTGTAGAAATTACCTCGGCACTTACATCTCCATCAACAATATTGCAGATATCCACATAGTGCTTCATAATGTTGTCAACACCTGTAATACCTTCTTTGGCCATTAATGAAGGGTTGGTTGTTACACCATCTAAAATACCTAATTCCTGTGCCTCTCTAATTTGATCTAAATTAGCTGTGTCTATAAAAAATTTCATGTTTATTGTTTATTTAAAGTTGATTATTAAATCTCTCGCAAAATTACAATTTATAATGATTTAGCAGTAGTTTTTCGTAAACTTTATCAGGCAAAATTCGCTTTAAAACAATGGAAAACTTCTGCATAAATTCCCCCACTTTATAATGGATTTTAGGATTAGGATTTTCTATGATTTTATGGATGGCTTTGGCCATAAGCATTGGGTCTTTTCCTTCATCTACATGGGCATCCATCAATTTTAAGGTATTTCCATAAGGTTCCTTGTATGGAGATTCTTCCAAAACAGGGGCATGAAACCTTCCTGCGGCAATATTGGTGGCAAAATCACCTGGAGCCACATTGGTCATTTTAATATTGAAATCTTTAATCTCCATTCTAAAAGCCTCTGTCACCAATTCCAAAGCACCTTTACTGGCACTGTAAATGCCTCGGTAAGGCAATCCCATATAACCTGCTATAGAGGTTACATTTATAATCAACCCTGAATTTTGTTTGCGCATCTGTGGCAACACGGCCTTGATCACATTGATTGGACCAAAAAAATTGGTTTCAAAATTTCGTTTGATTTCTGCATCCGGAATTTCCTCAATAGGTCCTGTAATACCTGCTCCTGCATTATTTACCAAAACCTCCAACTTCCCTTCTTTCTCTATGACATGGGCAACTGCCTTTGAAATGGTTTCCAAATTGGAAACATCCAAAGCAATAAGCGGAAACTTACTGTTGGCGTATCGATCTGGATTTCTACTGGTACCGTACACCTGGTATCCCTTTGACGTTAAAAATTCTCCTATGGATTTCCCTATTCCGGAAGACCCTCCGGTAATGAGCACAACTTTAGACATTATAATGGTATAAAAACTTAAGCCGTAAAAATAAGAATGAATTTGAGAAGTGCACAAAACAAAAAGGATTTGTTACAAACCAGTAACAAATCCATCTATTCTTATCTCCTTTTTACGTAAAAAAGGTTCGGTTTATGCCATAAAAAAAGGCAAGCTACCTACATCACACCGCTACGACCGCGTACCTTTGCTGCGTTCCCGCCCTGGAGGGTTCAGCAGGAGCTGGTTGTGTAGGACTTGCCGCTGCAAAGATACAATCTTTTAATTGTTCTGCAATGATTTTTTAAACTGAATTTTATTAGATAAATTGCCTTAAAAACATATTGAAATGACAGCCACATATAAACTTTTATCAATCACCTTTTTAGCGTTTGTTTTATGGTCATGCGGAAGCAATTCTGAAACCAAAAAAAATAATTTTTCTATTGAAACTAGTGCCAAAAAGAACATAATTACCCTTGGAGAGACCTTAAAACTGTCGTTGAAAAATCCAAAAAACGTCGAAGTAACCTCTGTAAGCTACAAATTGGGAGACCAAACCATCCCAAATGAATTTAAAATGGAAGACGTAAAACTTGGTGTACACAAAATATCGGCTTCCATCGTAACGGAAGATGGTACGGATGAAGTTTCTACCCATATCACCATTTTAAACAACCAAAAACCAAAATTATATACCTTTAACATCATCAATGAATATCCTCACGATATTACCTCCTACACCCAAGGTCTCGAATTTCATGATGGCTACCTTTATGAAAGTACTGGGCAATACAACGAGTCTAAATTGCGAAAAGTAGATTATAAAACTGGAGAGGTCCTACAGAACACCGACTTGGAAAGACAATACTTCGGTGAAGGCATGACCATTATGAATGATAAAATCTATCAATTGACCTGGCGTGAAAATACAGGTTTTGTATATCAATTAGACTCTTTTGAAAAAATAAGCACCTTCACCTACGGCCAGAGCAAAGAAGGTTGGGGATTGTGTAATGACAGTGAGGTCATTTATAAAAGTGACGGTACCGAAAACATCTGGATTTTGGACCCGAATACACTTCAGGAGAAAGACCACATTCAAGTGTATAGGGATAAAGGAAAAATTATCAACCTTAACGAACTGGAATGGATTGATGGAAAAATTTACGCCAACAACTACCAATATAACGGCGTTACCATCATCAATCCTGAAAATGGCGCTGTAGAAGGCGTTATTGACTTCTCCCCTCTTCATAATAAAGTGAAACAACACCCAGGTCTTGATGTGCTAAATGGGATAGCCTACAATCCTGAGACCAAAACACTTTTTGTAACAGGAAAACGTTGGAACAAATTATTTGAGGTTGAAATCATTGAAAAATAATAGCAAGTTCCGCTTTTGACATTTCATCGATAAACCCTTATATATTTTTAGAAGCAAGCAATAAAGGCTACTTTTGCGCTCTAACGAATTGAGCAATGAAAACCTTTGAAACCATAATTACTGTAACAGAAGATGATCTGGACCAACTAAACCATGTCAACAATGTGAGGTATGTACAATGGGTTCAAGATGTTGCCGCCCAACATTGGGATGCGGGAGCTACTCAAGAAATAAAAGACCAGTATTTTTGGGTATTGGTAAAACACACCATAGAATATAAATTACCTGCATTTCTGGGAGAATCCATTAGGTTAAAAACCTATATCGCGAAATCCGAAGGCGTCATCTCCACTAGAATTGTAGAAATTTACAACCATACAACGTCCAAGCTACTAGTGACTTCAGAAGCCAATTGGTGTTTGATTTCAAAAAGTACCAATCGCCCTTGCAGAATAACTGCTGAAATTGAAAACCTCTTTACTTAAACAAAGGTTAAAACCGCTGTTAAAGTTTCTTAAGAAGGTATTTTCCTACTTAACTATTCTCTTATTTTGATTGAAAACCAACCAATCAAAATATGTTTAGAATCTTTGTGCTTATTTGTATTCTTTCCTCCAATCTTGCTTCTTCCCAAACCTTAAAAGGTAAAGTATACGATGCTGAAACCACTGTAAAAGGAGCCAAAATCATTAACATCAATAAAAATCACTTCACCTATACCAATGACAATGGCGACTTCAATTTGAAAGCTACTCCAGGCGACACTTTAACATTTCATTCCTTATTCCATGAAAGTCAGCAACTGGTTTTAAAACCCAATCACTTTAAAGAAACCATAGTCATTGAGCTCAAAAAAGTCACCAACACCTTAGACGAAATTATCATAATTGTTGAAAGTGAAAAGGTCTTTGACTCAACAAAGTTCCAATCTAGTTTACATAAACAATTAAAAACAAAAAAAAGTAACTTTCCATTTACCTATAGCGACTCGTACACACCAACTATAGATCTAATTAAACTAGGTAAACTTGTTTCCGAATTATTCAAACGAAAGCAAGTGGACACTGCTATTTTATATGCCTCATACGAAGATTTCAATGAATTGTTTTCCTCTAACTCCTACTTTAATGACAAATTTCTAAAGAAAGAATTACAAATTCCATTGGAACACAAGTATTTATTCTTTGAATACTTAGATGCTCAAAACATTTCTAAATCCTTACTAAAAAGCAATAATAATTTTCTCCTTTTGGATGCCTTATTAAAACATGGAGAAAGCTTTGGAGAACTATTACAGGAAACCAAACCTTAACTTAAAAGGCAACAACTCTAAAATACTTTCGTTGATACTATGCATTCGTGCAAAAAATCATACTTTTATCGCTCAAAAGCACCTCAGCATTTTATCTATGAAGAAACTAGGCTACTTTATTTTTGCACTATCAATTTTAATGACCTGGAGTTCCTGCAGAAACGATTTTGATTTCGAACCAAGTACGGGACAATTACAATTTTCCAAAGACACCGTATATCTTGATACCGTTTTCACAAATATTGGTTCAAGCACCTACAACCTTAAAGTATACAACAGAAGCTCTAAAGATATTGTCATCCCTACATTGCGTTTGGGCCAAGGAGAAAGCTCCAATTACCGTTTGAATGTTGACGGCCTTTCCGGGAAAGAATTTCAAGATGTAGAATTATTGGCAAAAGACAGTATGTACATTTTTATAGAAACTACTGTAGACATAGAAACCTTTGCTGCAACCAACAACCAATTTTTATACACCGATGCCATAGAATTTGACAGCGGTAGAAATTTTCAAAAAGTAGAATTGGTAACCCTTATACAAGATGCGGTTTTTATCTACCCTAGCAAAGATGAAACTACCGGAATTGTTGAAACTATCACGTTTGATGTGGATGGCGATGGTATTGATGACGAAACCAACCTTCAAGGGCGCTTTTTAACCGATGAAGAATTGACCTTTACCAATGAAAAACCTTATGTTATTTACGGTTACGCAGGAGTTAACAGCGGCAAAACACTTACTGTTGAAGCTGGCGCACGCGTGCACTTTCATGCCAATTCGGGCTTATTGGTAACTAACAATGCTTCTTTGCAAATAAATGGAGCCTTCAGTAATGATCAAGAACTTTTGGAAAACGAAGTTATTTTTCAAGGGGATCGTCTAGAACCTTTATATGAAGATGTTCCTGGGCAATGGGGAACGATTTGGCTATACAACGGAAGCACCAATAACTCCATTAATTACGCCACCATAAAAAATGCAACCATTGGTATTTTAAGTGAAGGAAACCAATATGAAGCAAACAATAAACTAAACCTTGCAAATACCCAAATTTACAACTCCAGTAATTTTGGTGTATTAGGTCGTGCTACTTCTATTGGAGCCAAAAATGTGGTTATCAATAACTCGGGACAATCTTCGTTTGCGGGCACCTATGGTGGCAAATACAATTTTACACACTGCACCTTGACCAATTATTGGGGTAACAGCTTTAGGCAATTTCCTTCTGTGCTTATTAATAATTATGTAGTTGATGAGGAACAAAACATCTATACCAACGACTTGGATGAAGCCAACTTCAACAATTGTATTATCTATGGTAATGACAACCCCGAATTTCTTTTAGACCAAGAAGAAAGTGGCGAAGTCTTCAATTTTAAATTTACCAACTGTTTGTTAAGATTTCAGGATAACACGAATTTCTTTTCTGGTGACAATTATGATTTTGACAATACGCTTCTGTACGAGAACAATATCTTCAATGAATCCCCTGATTTTAGAGCGCCTTTTGAAAACGATTTGATTATCGGTGACGATTCTGCGGCAAACAACCAAGGGAATGCATTTTATGCCAACCAAGTGCCAACAGACCTATTGAACAACAACAGGACAAGTGCCCCCGATTTAGGTGCATATCAACACATTACATTTGAAGAAAATTAAGATTAGTTGCTAAACACATATTTAGGTAATTAAAATTTACCTAATTTTATAACACAACTATTAATCAGGGTTCTGTTATGATCTATCTTATTTTTGAAATTGCCTGTATCTGTGCCGGTATCATGCTTGCTATCACCACTTTGGACCGATTGGACGGGGAAAGTAATTTTTTCGTCAATATTGCTGCCAAGTTACAACCTCTAAGCCCATTAATTGGTGTACTTACCTTAGCAATTGGCATCATGTTTATTTTCAAATTTAATTGCATCATATTCGCAATTGTAGGGATAGCTTGTGGGATATTGTTACTCCCGCAACAACTTTCAAAAATCCCAGGGATAGGTGATCCGCTTTTCATCCTATCAAAAAAAATAAACCCCTATAAAGTACTCATCGGTGATGCCGCACTTATACTAGGGGTTTTAGGCTTGTTTAATATGAATCCGTTTTGCTAACAGATCATTTCAATTCTATTTTTTTAACAATAATTTTGAAACAGTAAAGCTCTAGTTAAACAAAGCTCTATCCTTCATCATGTTGTTCACTTTAACAGCGACTTCTTCCAGCACAGTTTCGTTTTCATAGTTTGTAATAACCTCATCAATCAAGGTTACGATGGCTTCCATATCAGCTTCTTTCAAACCTCTCGTGGTCACGGCAGCAGCACCTACTCTAATACCAGAGGTTACAAAAGGAGACTTGTCGTCAAAAGGCACCATATTCTTATTTACAGTAATATCAGCTTTTACCAAAGCTTCCTCTGCCTCTTTTCCTGTAATATTTTTATTGCGAAGATCAATTAACATCATGTGGTTATCTGTTCCTCCGGAAATGATGTTATATCCTTTTGCTACAAAAGCCTCAGCCATAGCTGCAGCGTTCTTTTTTACTTGTAACACATAATGCATAAAGTCATCAGTAAGCGCCTCTCCAAAAGCAATTGCTTTAGCCGCAATGATGTGCTCCAATGGTCCTCCTTGATTTCCTGGGAATACAGCAGAATCCAACAACGACGACATTTTACGCAAGCTTCCGTTTTTCAAGGTCAATCCAAATGGATTGTCAAAATCCTCTCCCATTAAAATCATCCCTCCTCTAGGTCCTCTCAGAGTTTTGTGAGTTGTGGTAGTTACGATATGACAGTGAGGAATTGGATCGTTCAAGATTCCTTTGGCAATCAAACCTGCTGGATGAGAAATATCGGCCATTAAAATAGCACCTACGCTATCAGCAATTTCACGGAACTTTTTAAAGTCCATATCACGGGAATAAGCAGAAGCTCCCGCAATAATAAGTTTAGGCTGCTCTTTAGTGGCAATCTCTTGGATTTTATCATAGTTCAAAACGCCAGTTTCTTGATCTACCCCATAAAACACAGGATTGTATAATTTCCCTGAGAAGTTCACTGGAGACCCATGTGTTAAGTGCCCTCCATGAGATAAATCGAAACCTAATATTTTGTCTCCAGGCTTCAAACAAGCTGCAAAAACCGCCGTGTTAGCTTGACTTCCTGAGTGTGGCTGTACGTTTGCGTAGGCAGCTCCAAATAATGTTTTGGCACGGTCTATGGCAATTTGCTCTATTTGATCAACCACTTCGCACCCTCCGTAATAACGTTTTCCTGGGTATCCTTCGGCATATTTATTGGTCAATACAGAACCTGCAGCTTCCATTACTTGTTCACTTACAAAATTCTCGGAAGCAATTAACTCCAAACCTTCCAATTGTCTTTCTCTTTCGTCTTCTATGAGCTCAAAAATTTGTTGATCACGTAGCATAAAAATTAGTTTAGTTAAAAATTTATCAAAAATAATAAATCCCATGAGTATAGAAGTTCAAAAAACAGATATTTACCGCCTTAGCCTCTAATTTTTATTAACCCTTAGAAATCAAGCTACTTTTTCGGCATTTTTTTCAATTAGAACGAAAAAATTATGTAGGTTTGACTAGAATTTATTAAACCATTAATCTCTAAGACTTTTATGCCTTTATCAGCAAATAATCCAGATAGAACATCATGGCTGCACGTAGGAAAGAACTCAGATTTCCCCATCCAAAACATACCTTTTGGGGTGTTTCTTACACGTGACGACATCATTACTATAGGAACCCGAATTGGAGATACTGCCATAGACTTGGGAGCACTGCATCAGTTAGGCTATTTTGATGGCATTCCGTTAACCGACGATATATTTCTTCAAGATACCCTAAACGACTTTATTGCCGACGGAAGAAAAACATGGCGTGCCGTACGTAACCGTATCGCTCAAATCTTTGACAGTAATAACACCACTTTAAAAAACAACAAACAACATAAAGAAATTGTACTGTTTCGTTTGGACGAAATTGAAATGCAATTGCCTGTTGAAATTGGAGACTATACCGATTTTTACTCAAGCTTGGAACACGCTACCAATGTGGGAACTATGTTTAGAGGAGCGGATAATGCCTTGATGCCCAACTGGCTTCACATTCCTGTTGGTTACCATGGAAGAAGTTCTTCCATCATCCCGTCGGGAATCCCTGTACACAGACCACAAGGACAAACCCTTCCAGCAGGAAGCGACACTCCTGTATTTGGACCTTCAAAATTGGTGGACTTTGAGTTGGAAATGGCTTTCATCACTACCGATGCCAACGACCTTGGAGAACCTATTCCAATTGAAGAAGCCGAAGAGTACATCTTTGGATTGGTATTGTTGAACGACTGGTCTGCCCGAGATATTCAAAAATGGGAATATGTACCACTAGGACCTTTCCTGGCGAAGAACTTTGCTTCTTCTATTTCTCCTTGGATTGTGACTTTGGATGCTTTGGAACCATACCGAGTTCAAGGACCAAAACCAGAAAAGCCACAATTGCCATACTTACAATATAAAGGCAAAAAGAGTTACGATATCAACTTGGAAGTATCTCTTAAACCAAAATCGGCAAAAGAAACCATTGTGAGCAAATCCAATTTTAAATACATGTATTGGAACATGGCCCAGCAATTGGCCCACCACACCATTAACGGTTGCCCAGTGAATTCTGGAGACCTAATGGGAAGCGGCACCATTTCGGGACCAACCGAAGACTCCTTTGGATCTATGTTGGAATTGACCTGGAGAGGAGAACGCCCATTAACAATGAAAGACGGTTCCGAGCGTAAATTCATCAATGACTATGACACCGTAATCATGAGAGGATATTGCGAGAAAGACGGCACCCGTATTGGATTTGGTGAAGTATCCACACAGCTACTTCCAGTATTTGAACCTAAAAAGAAAAAGTAATCCAATCAAAAAATATTCATCTTACAGCCCTCAATAGTGATATTGGGGGTGTTTTTTTTGGCATTAAATTTGAATCTACAACACATACACCCCTAAAACGAATGCTTATGAAACGAATTTTACTCTTATCAATCATCCTTTCCCTAGCAATGAGCTGTAGTAGCAAAAAACAGGTTGAACGCGCCATCAACACGGGCAATTACAATCAAGCTATTTCAGAAGCACTGAGAAAATTGGAAACTAACAAGACTTCTAAACGCAAACAGGATTATGCCATGATGCTACAAGAGGCATTTCACAAGGCACAAGAACGCGACCTGAATACAATTAAACATCTGAAGAAAGATAACAATCCAGAATTGTATACAGAAATCTATGAACTTTACAACTACCTTAACAAAAGACAGGAAGCCATTAAACCAATTTTACCTTTGGTTGTTGAAGGCAAAACCATCACTTTTAAGTTTCAGGATTACAGCAATGCCATTTCTGAATGGAAAAACAAAACCGCCGATTATTTGTACGAAAAAGGCCTAGCCCTTTTAGAATCCAACTATAAAGCAGATATCAGGGAAGCCCACAATGTATTATCATACGTGGAGCGAATCCATCCAAATTATGAAGACACTCGAGAATTACTTTTGGAAGCGCATGAAAGAGGGATTGAACACGTCATTGTAAATATTAAAAATAACACCAACCAAGTTATCCCTCGTCAATTGGAACAAGATCTGTTGAATTTTGATACATATGGATTGAATCAGTTTTGGCTTGCTTACCACTCCAACAGAATCTCAGGTCTGCAATACGACTATGCTATGGAATTACAATTGCAACGCATTAATATTTCTCCTGAACAAATTAAGGAACGTCAAATTCCTAGAGAGCAAGAAATAGTAGATGGATGGCAATACCAATTAGATCAAAACGGCAATGTGATGAAAGACAGTCTTGGCAACGATATTAAAGTAGACAAAATTATCAAGGTAAAGGCTGATCTTTTTGAATTTCAACAATTCAAATCATCACAAATTCTTGGAAACGCCGTGTTCTCCGACCTAAAAACACAACAGACAATAAGCACACTTCCTGTAGATAGTGGATTTATCTTTGAACATTTCTATGCTACCTATCGCGGAGACAAACGTGCCTTGACCAAAGATGACTTAAAATTGACCCGCAATCAAGTCATTCCATTTCCTAGCAATGAGCAAATGGTATTTGACACTGGAGAAGATTTAAAATTGAGGCTAAAGGATATTTTGGCCTCCTTTAAAATAGATAATCAAACTGCAGCCCCTCGTTATTAGGGGCTGTTTTTTTTTGAAAAAAGTATACTACACGAAATTCTTCAAATCCAAATCCAAAATAGCCCCATGACTGGCATGCGCTACCACCACTCCATTTTTGATAACAAGTAATTGTGGAGATTGATGCATCACCTGAAACATACTTGCAATAGCATTGGATACATCCCGATAATTTAGCAAATCTAAATAGTACACATCAAAATCTTCATTGGAAAAACCATAGGACTCTTCAAATTGACGCATTACCATTCTACTCACTCCACATCGAGTGGAATGCTTAAAGATTAATTGTGGTTTTGTTTCGGAAGCAACCTTCAATTTATTGAGTTGCTCAACCGAAGTCAAAAGTAACCAAGGCATTGTGTTGACTTCTTTACTTTCTTCAGATATTTCACTGCCTCCAAATAATTTCTTTATAAATCCCATGCACTTTGATTTTAGGTTGTAAAACTAATTTATTTTTTAATCAAGAATTATAAATTAACGTTAATCAACCAACAAACGAATAAATACAACTGATTTTCAGACATTTAATATTAAAAAATCCGTTACAAAAACAATACTTTTTTGTAACTTACAGAATAATCCAAAACCTACCTTACAACTCCCTAACCCAGACAAAAAGTCATGCTATTTTCACAAAACAACGACATTTTGTCTCATCTATTTAAGTGGTAAGCTTTTTGACTTTGCCTTGCTAAATTAAAAGAAAATCAAACTATGAACTTAAATAATTATACAATAAAGTCACAAGAAGCCATACAGCAAGCACAGCAGCTCGCCCAGGGTTTTGGTCATCAACAAATTGAAAACGAGCACATTTTTAAAGCTATTTCTGAAGTTGATGAAAACGTATTACCATTCATTCTTAAAAAATTGAATGTAAACACCCTTGTCCTACAACAGGCATTGGACAAGCAACTGGAGAGCTTTCCAAAAGTTTCTGGAGGCGACATTATGTTGTCCAGAGAAGCTGGAAAAACACTTAATGAAGCGTCCATCATTGCAAAAAAAATGAAGGACGACTTTGTATCCATTGAACATTTAATCTTGGCTGTTTTTAAATCCAATAGCAAAATAGCCCAAATGCTCAAGGACCAAGGGGTCACTGAAAAAGCGCTAACAGCAGGCATCAACGAATTGCGAAAAGGCGACCGTGTAACTTCTCAAAGTCAAGAGGATACCTATAACGCGCTAAACAAATATTCCAAAAACCTAAATCAATTGGCCAAAGATGGAAAACTGGATCCCGTAATTGGTCGCGATGAAGAAATACGTAGAATTCTTCAAATTTTATCCAGACGCACCAAAAACAATCCAATTTTGGTTGGGGAACCAGGTACTGGTAAAACAGCCATTGCCGAAGGACTCGCCCATCGTATTGTAGATGGTGACGTTCCTGAAAATTTGGTGGACAAACAGATTTTTGCCTTAGACATGGGTGCGCTTATTGCAGGTGCCAAATACAAAGGTGAATTTGAAGAACGCTTAAAAGCGGTTATCAAAGAAGTTACCGAAAGTGATGGCGATATCGTACTATTCATAGACGAAATACACACCCTTGTTGGCGCCGGAGGCGGTCAAGGCGCGATGGATGCTGCCAATATTTTGAAACCTGCTTTGGCTAGAGGTGAATTGCGCGCCATTGGAGCCACTACCCTTGACGAATACCAAAAGTATTTTGAAAAAGACAAGGCTCTTGAAAGACGTTTCCAAAAAGTAATGGTAGATGAGCCCGATACCGAAAGTGCCATTTCCATTTTAAGAGGGATCAAGGAAAAATACGAAACCCATCACAAGGTGCGTATCAAAGATGAAGCAATTATTGGTGCCGTAGAATTATCCGAACGTTACATCACCAACAGATTTCTTCCTGACAAGGCTATTGACTTAATGGATGAAGCTGCTTCTAAATTGCGTATGGAAATAAATTCAAAACCTGAAGAATTGGATGTTTTGGATAGAAAAATAATGCAATTGGAAATTGAGATTGAAGCCATTAAACGTGAAAAAGATGAGGCAAAATTAAATTCCTTGCGCTCTGAGTTGGCCAATTTGAAAGAAGAGCGAAACGAAATCAATGCCAAGTGGAAAAGCGAAAAAGATGTTGTTGACAATATTCAAGCCACTAAACTTGAAATTGAAAATTATAAACTGGATGCAGAACGCGCAGAGCGTGATGGCGATTACGGCAAAGTTGCTGAAATCCGTTATGGAAAAATAAAGGAAAGTCAGGAACGTCTCGAAAAACTTCAAAAGGAGCTTCATGAAAATCAAAATGAGAACTCCTTAATTAAAGAAGAGGTTACCTATGACGATATTGCAGAAGTCGTGGCCAAATGGACAGGAATACCTGTTACCAAAATGCTTCAAAGCGAACGTGAAAAATTATTAAAATTGGAAGACCAACTTCACAAACGTGTAGTTGGACAAGACGAAGCCATTACGGCGGTAAGTGATGCCGTGCGAAGAAGCCGTGCAGGCCTACAGAACCCTAAAAAACCAATTGGGACCTTCCTATTCCTTGGAACCACCGGTGTAGGTAAAACCGAATTGGCAAAGGCTTTGGCTGAGTACTTATTCGATGACGAAAACGCCATGACCAGAATAGACATGAGCGAATACCAAGAGCGTCATGCCGTGAGCCGATTGGTAGGAGCGCCTCCAGGATATGTGGGCTATGATGAAGGAGGACAATTGACAGAAGCTGTAAGACGCAAACCTTATTCCGTAGTGCTTTTGGATGAAATTGAAAAGGCGCACCCAGATACTTTCAATATCTTGTTACAAGTATTAGATGAAGGACACCTTACGGACAACAAAGGGCGTTTAGCAGATTTCAAAAATACAATCATCATTATGACCTCCAATATGGGAAGTCAGATTATACAAGAGCGTTTTGAAGCTACCAAGGATATTGATTCCGCTATGGAAGCTGCCAAAATTGACGTGTTGGCCTTACTAAAACAAACAGTAAGACCCGAATTTTTAAACAGAATAGACGAAACCATTATGTTTACGCCTTTATCCAAAGAAAATATTTTGGAAATTGTAGAGTTACAATTAAAAGGACTCACAAAAATAATAGGCCAACAAGGCATTACGTTTGATGCCACAAGAGAAGCCATTGAATACCTTGCAGAGAAGGGATACAATCCAGAGTACGGTGCCAGACCAGTAAAAAGAGTCATTCAAAAAGAAGTACTCAATGAATTGAGTAAAGAGATTCTTTCTGGAAAAGTTACCACAGACAGTGTGATCCTTCTAGATGCATTTGATGACAAATTAGTCTTCAGGAACCAGGCCAATATGGTCACTGAAGAACTTTAACGAAAACTTCAGTGGTTAACCGCCATTGGAGTTTAAATGTCCGCTAGGACGTTTCATAATAATTTGGTTGATTGGTGTTAGGCAACGCGACCCTTTAATTAGGTTAGCGTTGCTTTTTTTATCAAAAAGCAAAGCCCCTTTAACTTTTAAAATTGAGTTTTATGGGAAGGTTCTATTATTACGATTTTCCAAGTGCCGAAATTTTGGTGTTTGATGATTTCTTGATCATGCAAATCAGGGAAGGCGCCGACATTCACCCCAAACATAACGAAAGATTGAACGAGATTGTAGAAACCCATTATTCGGGAAAACAATTTGTGTATATATCCAATCGCGTCAACTCCTACTCTGTAGATCCATTAACTTATGTGGAAACAGAAAAAATCCCCAATCTTGCAGGAATTGCTATAGTGACAGACACCAGAATAATGCGCCAAAACGCGGAATACGAAAAGAATTTTTTCGATAAACCGTACAAGATTTTTAATACCTTGTCTGAGGCAATCCAATGGGCTCACAAAATCCTGACAGATTTCCACCAAAAACAATAACCCCAATCTACTTTAATATTAAATAAAAATGTCATTAACATCTTTTTCCCGAACCATTCTAAACACTGCAATAGTTCTTATTTCAACAATCACAATTGCACAGGAAACCAACAACTCCTTGCTTTGGAAAATATCTGGAAACGACCTTGAAGCGCCTTCATATATTTTCGGTACCATTCACATTACCTGTAATGCTTCATTGGACCAAACAGTGAAAACCGCCCTGGACAACACTTCCCTTTTGGTCCTAGAGATCGATATGGACCATCCAGAAATACAATCAAAAATGATGCAGGAAATGTACATGAAAGACGGAAAAACCATTAAGGATTATGTTTCGGAAGCAGATTACCAACTCCTTTCAGATTTTATAAAAACCCAAACCGGAATGCCTCTAGATCTATTGGGAAACATTAAACCTTTCTTTTTAAGTGCCATGTTGTATCCAAAACTTCTAGGGTGCCCTATTCAATCTTATGAAAACGAATTAATGGCCGTTACCAAAGATCAAAAAGAAGACGTTGAAGGATTGGAAAGCATTGAACAGCAAATGCAATTGTTTGACGAAATTCCCTATGAAGACCAAATTCAGGAACTCCTAAAATCCGCTAAAGACAATATGGCAAGCGACAGAGCAAACATTACTGAAATGATGAGTCTTTATGAAAACAAGGACCTAGACGGCCTTTACAATCTTTTATTGGTAGACGACTCTACATTGACAGCTAAATACCAAAACAAAATGCTGGACGAACGCAATAAAACATGGATTGCAAAAATTGGCAGCTTTTCCAAAGAACAACCTACCTTTTTTGGAGTTGGCGCCGGACATTTATCCGGAGACAATGGAGTCCTTTCATTATTGCGAAAAGCGGGATATACCGTGGAAGCCGTCCTACCCTAATCGCATTCAACCAGATACTCATTTATCAAGTCCCAAAACTTGTTAATTTTTGTGGAATTTTTCGTTCAAAGGCAATAAAGTTTAAGTTTTCACTTTATCTAATTAAGATTAATTTCTTAATTTTGACCCGCTATTAATTCCCCAATTACATAGACACTATTGACTTGTAACTTCCTTTAAATGACTAATTTAAGAAAGCTTACATCAAATCAATATTAAACCTACTGAAACATGAAGATTAGTAAATACATAGACCACACGGTATTAAAACCCACCACTTCCGAAAGGGACATTATAGACTTATGTAACGACGCAAAAAAACATCATTTTTATTCTGTTTGCGTGAACGGTTGTTATGTTCCTCTTGCCCATCAACTTTTGGAAAAAACAGATGTAAAAGTATGCACAGTTGTTGGGTTTCCTTTAGGAGCCATGTCCACCGAAGCTAAAGTTTGCGAAGCTAAAGCTGCCGTAAACCAAGGAGCCAACGAAATAGACATGGTAATAAACATTGGCTTTTTAAAAAGTAAAAATTACGTTGCTGTATACAAAGACATTAGTGATGTAAAACAAGCTATAGGACGCATTCCGCTTAAAGTAATTCTTGAAATTAGCGAATTGTCCAAAAACGAAATCATCAAAGCCTGTGAAATCTGCATGGATGCCAAAGCCGATTTCATCAAAACCTCAACAGGTTTCTCAAATAGCGGAGCAACTTTAACAGCAGTAAAAATCATTAAGAAAACGGTTCGTAATAATGCCAAGATTAAAGCCTCTGGTGGTATAAAAGATTATGAAACCGCTCAAAAATATATTGATATAGGTGTAGACAGGATTGGAACATCGGCCGGAGTTGCCATTGTTACAGATAAAGCTTTACAGGTCGAAGACTAACAAGCAGCAAAACTTATTGAATTTCAAAACATTAGATTAGGGCTTCGGCCCTAATTTGTTTTATATTTGGATATAATCCATTAGTATCCAACATGAAACCCTTCTGTCTTTTGTTTCTTTTACTATTGTCTTTTCAAGGTTTTTCACAAGAATCGAGCAATAAAACTTCCACTTACTTTTTAATTCGGCATGCAGAAAAAGACAGAACAGATCTTTCCAACCCAAACCCCCACCTTTCAGAAATTGGGTTAAAACGAGCTAACCAATGGGACAGTATATTTAGCCAAGTTCCTTTGGATCGTATTTTTTCTACAGACTACTATAGAACTTTGGAAACCGTAGCCCCTATTGCCAAAAGATTCAACATCGAAATTGAACTATACGATCCGAACAACTTAGATATAAACACCTTCCTAAACGACACAAAAGGGCAAACTGTACTTATTGTTGGCCACAGCAACACAACGCCTGCCACGACAAACGCCCTCATTTCCCAAGACAAATATCTCATGATGGAAGACAACAACAACAGCTTCCTATATATTGTTGTATTATCTAAAGAAACTGTCACCGACTATATACTTACCATAGACTAAAGACTTCTCTGAAACCGCAATAAAATTCTCAAAAGGTATTTAGCATAAATTATAAAAAACGTAGTTTTGTGCTATGCAAAAAACGGTCAACATAAAAAATAAAAGAGCCAAGTTTGAATTCGAAATTCTTGACACTTATACTGCAGGAATTGTTTTAACAGGTACCGAAATAAAATCCATCCGGGATAGTAAGGCCTCCATTGCCGAGAGTTTTTGCGAATTTAACGACCGTGGCGAACTGTTTGTCATCAACATGACCATTCAGGAATACGTTTACGGTAACTACTACAACCACAAACCAAAGGCCGAACGCAAACTACTTCTTAACAAAAAGGAGCTTAAAAAACTTCAGAAGGACGTAACCGTAAAAGGACTTACCATTGTACCGCTTCGTGTGTTCATCAACGAAAAAGGATACGCCAAAATGGACATTGCTTTGGCAAAAGGTAAAAAACTTTACGATAAAAGGGACACTATCAAAGACCGCGACAACAAGCGTAATTTGGATCGTATCAAGAAAATTTACAAGTAATTTTTTAAATGGTTATAACAGTACTTTTCCATATGTTTATAACCAAAAGTTCATACACGGACATTTTTAAAAAAACTTCTTGCTCCATCAACCAACACCTATATGAAACAAAAACTAGTCTTACTTTTTAGTTTTTTGCAGACGTTTTATGCCTTAGCGCAAATTCAAGGGACTGTAAAAGACAGCAATAATACCCCTTTAGCCTTTGTTAATATTTATATTGAAAACACCTACACAGGCACTACCAGTAACGATAATGGCGTTTATGAGCTGAACGTCTCCGCTCCCAAAACTTATACAATTACCTTTAAATATTTAGGTTATAAAACCCTCAAAAAAACAGTAGCCATTGAAAACTTCCCATATCAATTGGACGTGATTTTGCAGGAAGAAGAAATATCCCTTCAGGAAGTCGTTGTAAAAACCAACGAAAATCCAGCCAACAAAATCATGAGGGCTACCATAGACAAACGAAAAGAGAACCTTGAGCTCATCAAAGCCTTCAATGCTCACTACTATTCCAGGGGATTACTGAAAATCAAAAATGCTCCAAAAGCCATTTTAGGTCAGGAGTTGGGAGATTTGGGAGGCGGTTTGGATTCTACTAGAAGTGGAATCATTTACCTTTCAGAAACTGTTTCAAAAATTGACTACCTCTACCCCAACAAACTCAAGGAAACTATTATTGCCTCAAAGGTTAGTGGCGACGACAACGGCTTTAGCTTTAATACGGCCATGGATGCCAATTTCAACTTTTACAACAACACCATTGATTTAGAAAATCCTCTCATTTCCCCAATTGCAGAATACGCCTTTAACTATTACCGCTACACTTTGGAAGGGATTTTCTATGACGATTTTGGAAACCTTATCAATAAAATAAAGGTCACCCCGAAACGCAAAAACGATCGGGTATTTGAAGGACATATGTATATTGTGGAAGACCAATGGACCATTTACGCTCTTGAATTAACGACTACCGGCCAACAGGCACAAATCCCTGGAGCCGACACCATCACTCTTAAACAAAATTTCTCCTACTCCCAACAGGATAAGGTTTGGGCCTTGATGTCGCAAAACATTGATTTTTCCTTTGGCATGTTTGGTATCAATGGAGAAGGCCATTACACTTCTGTCTATAGTGATTACAATTTCAATCCAGAATTTTCAAAACGCAATTTTGGAAAAGAAATACTCTCCTTTAAAGAGGAAGCCAACAAAAAAGACTCCTTGTATTGGGAGATCAATAGACCTGTCCCCCTAACCGAGGAAGAAATTCAAGATTATTTAAAAAAAGATAGTATTCAAACAATCAAAAGGTCTAAAACCTATTTGGATTCCACAGACAGGGTATCCAATAAGTTCAAATTTTCCGATATCTTTTCTGGTTATACATTTTCCAATTCCTATGAAAAATGGAGTTTAGGTGTTTCCTCTCCCCTTTCAGCGCTTAATTTTAATACGGTTCAGGGTTTTAATAGTTCTGTTGGTATTCACCACACAAAAAACATCGATGAATTCAAACGCTATTTCTTCACAAGAGCAACCCTTAATTACGGCTTAGGAGATCAGAGATTGCGAGGCGTCTTTTCAGCTCATTATAAATTTAATAATATAAGTAGACCATATCTAATGGTTTCGGGAGGTGTAACCACCCAACAATTTAATGGAGCAGAGCCAATTTCAAAATTAATAAACAGTATTAGTTCTCTGTTCTTTGAAGATAATTACATGAAACTTTACGATAAAAGTTATGCTGAAATAAGCTTTTCAAAGGAACTTTTCAATGGCTTCAAATTGTACAGCAACATAAGCTACGAACGCAGGAAACCACTTTTCAACACCACAGATACCACCTTTATCAACGAAAGTGACGATACCTACACTAGTAATAACCCGTTGGATGAAACAGCCTTTGGCATTGCACCGTTCAATACGCACAACATTTTCAAATTTAACCTAAGTGCCACCTTTAATTTTGGACAGGAATATTTTAGTTATCCTGACAGCAAATACACCGTCATAGAAACCAAATACCCAACCTTGTCCATAGGTTACGAAAAAGGATTTGGAGCCTCTATTAACGCTTACAATTTTGACCAACTTAAACTGCGCATTTTCCAAAATGTGGAGCTTGGTAACAAAGGGGATTTTGCATACAACCTTAGAGCTGGGACTTTTTTCAATGCTAAGGATATTGCATTTATGGATTACCAACATTTCAATGGCAACCAAACCCATGTTAGTTCCTCTGGAAGCTATACCAATGTATTTAACAATTTGCCTTACTATTCCTTAAGCACAAACGACAATTATTTGGAATTTCATGCCGAACACAACTTTAGTGGATACATTTTAGGTAAAATTCCAATGCTGAATAAATTAAATTACAACTTGATTGTTGGTGCCCATGCTCTTTCCTCTGAAACCTATAAACCTTACCAAGAATATTCGGTTGGAATAGACAACATTGGCTGGGGAAAATTCAGGTTCTTAAGACTTGATTATGTGCGCTCTTACCAAAACGGATTTCAAAGTGACGCCTTTATTTTTGGGTTGAAACTCTTTAATTGATTAATTTTAGCAAATTTTTTTAGTGAACCGCATGAAAACTTTCGCCCTTACATCCTTACTTTTTTTAGCCACTATTTGTAACATCAATGCTCAGGAAGCCGAAGAAGCTCCAGTGAGCTACCTAGGAAAAACCATTACACTAGACTCTACAATTACCTCCCTTTATGGAGCTATTTCAGGAGAAAAAGGAGTTGAACGCGATTGGAAACTATTTAAATACCTTTTTAAAAACGAGGCAAAGTTGATTCCCGCCTATAAAGATGGCGTAAAAGGCATTTACGAAACCAATTATCTTTCGGTGGAAGATTACATCAATTCCACCAATGACTGGATTCTTGCAAACGGTTACATCAAAAAAGAAGTTCACAGAGTCACCCAATCTTATGGAAATATAACCCACGCTTTTATCACATTTGAAGCTTTCAGAAGCGAACAAGACGAAACCCCATTCCTTAGAGGAATAGACAGCATTGAATTGCTTTTTGACGGGCAACGTTGGTGGGTTGTAAATCTGTATTGGACTTTGGAAACGGAAGGAACTCCTATTCCTGAAGACTATTTACCAAAGCCTTAATTTTTATCTTCCAATAGTGGAACAAAACGGAATTCACCAAATTCTTGTTGTTCAAACTCTTTTGGTCCTTTTCTAATAAAGAGGGTCATAGTTTGCACATCCACTCCCACAGGGATTACCAAACGACCACCAATTTTTAATTGGCTCAACAAGGGTTTAGGCACAAACGGAGCACCTGCAGTTACAATGATACCATCAAAAGGTGCTTCTTCAGGCATCCCTTTATAGCCATCTCCAAAAATTAGCTTTTTAGGGCGATAGCCCAATTTTGGCAAAAACTTACTGGTGATTCTGAACAATTCCTGTTGACGCTCAATACTGAATACTTTAGCACCCATCAAGCACAAAACTGCTGTTTGATAGCCACTTCCTGTACCAATTTCCAATATTTGGTCTCCCGGTTTGATATTTAAAAGTTCGGTTTGAAATGCCACGGTATAAGGTTGGGAAATGGTTTGGTCTGCCGCAATTGGAAACGCCTTATCTTGATATGCGTGATCCAAAAAACTAGAATCCATAAACAAATGCCTTGGGATGGTACCGATGGCTTTTAAAACCTTTTCATTGGTAATTCCTTTAGCTCTAACAACTTCTACAAGTTGCTGTCTCATTCCTTGATGTTTAAACGTGTCTTTCAATGTTGGTAAGCTTTTCAAGGCAAAATTACTTCAAACATTTTAAAGGCAAAAATTAAAATTCCCTGTTTTATCAACTCCCTTTGCAAGGTCATTTTATTCCATTTTTCAGCCCCCAAATAATGAAAAATACTTAGTTTTGTTAAAAACTCAAAAACATGTTGAAAGCAGGAGTTCTTGGTGCTGGTCATCTTGGAAAAATTCACTTAAGATTACTCAATCAATCAGATAAATATGAGCTTGTTGGGTTCTACGATCCCAATGAAGCCAATGCCCAAAAAGTTGTAGAAGAATTTGGGTACACCTACTTTAAAGACATCGACCAACTTATAGATGCTGTGGATATGGTGGACATTGTAACGCCTACTCTATCGCATTATGAGTGTGCCAAAAAGGCCATTGCCAAGGGCAAACATATCTTTATAGAAAAACCTATTACAAATACCATCGAAGAAGCCGAGCACATCAGGGAACTTTTGGCTGAAAATGGACTTCGTGGGCAAGTGGGACATGTAGAGCGTTTCAATCCTGCCTTTATTGCCGTTAAGGAAAGCGTACATAACCCAATGTTTATAGAAACCCACCGATTAGCGGAATTCAACCCTAGAGGAACTGATGTTCCTGTGGTTTTGGATTTGATGATCCATGACATCGACGTTATTCTAAGCGTGGTGAATTCAAAAATTAAAAACGTTTCGGCCAGTGGTGTTTCTGTTATTAGCGATACTCCAGACATTGCCAATGCTAGAATAGAGTTTGAAAATGGCTGTGTAGCCAACCTAACGGCTAGCAGAATTTCTTTGAAAAACATGCGCAAAACGCGTTTCTTCCAACGCGACGCTTACATCTCCGTAGACTTTTTGGAGAAAAAATGCGAAGTGGTAAAAATGAAAGATGCCCCAGAACATCCTGGAGACTTTGATATGATCCTACAAAATGCCGAAGGCGTGAAGAAACAAATCTATTTTGACAATCCAGACATCACGGCCAACAATGCCATTTTGGATGAGTTGGAATCATTTGCACATGCTATCAATACAGATACGGCTCCTGTTGTGACTTTACTTGATGGAACAGAAGCGCTTCGTGTAGCTCATATGATTATTGATCAGTTTTAGACTGACATCACATTTCAACCAACCATTTATTGCTAGTATCCACTATTGCAATACCCAAATTAGCAAGAGTTTAATAATACCCCCTTTCCAAGAACAAAGGGACACAAATTTTAATATATATGAAAAATATAGCAGTTATTGGAGCTGGCACCATGGGAAATGGAATCGCACACACCTTTGCCCAAAAAGGCTTCAATGTTCACCTTATCGATATTAGTGAAGCTTCTCTTGAAAGAGGCTTGAATACCATTGCCAAGAATTTAGACAGAATGGTTGCCAAGGAAAAAATCACTGAAGCAGACAAACTGGAAACACTAAATAACATCACCACCTTTACCTCTATTGCTGAAGGCGTAAAAACTTCGGATTTGGTAGTTGAAGCTGCAACAGAAAACGTTGATCTTAAACTAAAAATATTTGAGCAATTAGACGAAGCTTGTGATGAAAACACCATTCTGGCCACTAACACGTCTTCTATCTCGATTACTCAAATTGCTGCCGCTACCTCCCGCCCAACAAAGGTTATTGGGATGCACTTTATGAATCCTGTGCCTATTATGAAATTGGTAGAGATCATTCGTGGGTACAACACTAGCGACGAAGTAACCAATACCATTATGGAATTGTCTAAAGCTTTGGATAAGGTTCCAGTTGAAGTAAACGATTACCCAGGTTTTGTAGCAAATCGTATTTTAATGCCAATGCTTAACGAATCCATAGAAACACTTTACAACGGTGTTGCAGGAGTAGCCGAAATTGATACGGTAATGAAATTAGGAATGGCGCACCCAATGGGACCATTACAATTGGCCGACTTTATTGGATTGGACGTTTGCCTGTCAATTCTAAATGTAATGTACGAAGGGTTCAAAAACCCAAAATATGCACCTTGTCCATTATTGGTAAACATGGTGCGTGCAGGAAAACTGGGAGTAAAATCTGGTGAAGGTTTTTACGATTACTCAAGCAGCAAAAAAGCTGAAGTGGTCGCTTCTCAATTTTTAAAATAACAATACCATACCGATGTAATGGAAACGCTACATCGGTATTTGATTTTTAGCTATTCCTCCTATTAGAGAAAAGCTAAACTTACAGTTATCAAGATTCCTTCAGATCTACTAAAGAAGGATTTGAAGCCAAGTTTCATTAAACACTTGTAAGAAATGGATATTCAACACAATCTTCAGCATATAAAATCTCAATTACCTGAACATGTCACCTTGGTTGCGGTTTCCAAAACCAAACCCGTTAGTGACATCTTGGAAGCCTACAATAGTGGCCAGCGTATTTTTGGTGAAAACAAAATACAGGAAATGGCTGAAAAATATGAAGAGCTCCCAAAGGACATTGAGTGGCATATGATTGGTCATGTACAGCGTAATAAGGTAAAGTACATGGCACACTTTGTAAGCCTTATCCACGGGGTTGACAACCTTAAATTATTACAGGAAATTGACAAGCAGGCTCAAAAGCACAATAGAATTATCAAGTGTTTACTTCAGATTAAAATTGCCGAGGAAGATTCAAAATTTGGCATGAGTACGGAGGAAGCTGTAAACTTATTGCAAGATGGCTCTATTTCCAATTTAAAACATATTGCCATTGTTGGCGTTATGGGTATGGCGACATTTACCGATGATGAGGCCCAAATAAAAAAGGAGTTTTCCAATTTAAAAACTACATTTGAGCAGCTTAATACTTTTCACCCAATGGAAATCATCTCTATGGGAATGAGTGGCGACTACCCCCTTGCCATTGAATGTGGCAGCACCATGGTTAGGGTTGGAAGCAGTATTTTTGGCGAGCGCAATTATTTATAATTTTCACAGAAGAAAGCAACGTTATTTACGCAATACTTGACATAGAAACTACCGGAGGAAAGTACAACGAGGAAGGCATTACCGAAATAGCCATTTACAAATTTGATGGCCATAAAGTAGTAGACCAATTTGTAAGCCTAGTGAATCCCGAACGCGAAATTCAGCCTTTTGTGGTCAACCTTACGGGCATCAACAATAACATGCTTCGAAATGCTCCTAAGTTTTACGAAGTAGCCAAACGTATAGTAGAAATTACGGAAGACTGCATTATCGTAGCCCACAATGCCCAATTTGACTACCGAATTCTGAAAACCGAATTCAAACGCTTAGGTTTTGGCTACAAACGAAAAACCCTTTGTACCGTTGAATTGTCGAAAAAGTTGATTCCTGGGCAGGACTCTTATAGTTTGGGAAAATTGGCAAGATCTTTAGGAATCCCTGTAAGCGATAGACATCGTGCTGCTGGGGATGCCATGGCAACGGTGAAGCTTTTCAAAATGATCCTGAACAAGGATTTGGACAAGTATATAATTCAAGATGCTTTAAAGTCTGACCAGAAGCAAATCAACCCCAATTTAAAACGAATTATTGATGAATTGCCCAATGTGACTGGCGTCTACTATTTGCATAATGATGATGGTGAAATCATTTACATAGGAAAAAGCAACAACATCAAAAATAGAGTAAGTCAACATTTTTCGGCCACTACAACCAAATCGAAAAAATTACAACTGCAAACTGCTGCAGTTACCTATGAAGAAACAGGTAGCGAACTTGTTGCACTTTTAAAGGAAAGTGCCGAGATTAAACGTAACAAACCACTTTTTAATAGAGCATTACGACGAAACAACTTTACTTTTGCTCTTTATTCACATAAAGATGAAGCAGGTTATATCAACCTAAAAATTGACAAAACCGACGGACGTAAACACCCCATTACCACATTTACAACCAAACAAAGCGCCAAACAATTTCTTTTTAAGATTGTAGAAGAATTTCAATTGTGTCAAAAATTGGCAGGACTCTACCCTACTTCCCGTAATTGTTTCAATTATACCATCAAGGAGTGCCTTGGAGCTTGCGTTAAAGAAGAACCCCACGAGAACTATAACTCAAGGGTAATGGAATTTATTGACAAAAACAGCTATCGAGACAAGGACATGCTCATTATTGACAAAGGACGGGAATTGGACGAACGTTCTGTTGTGAGCATTAAAAATGGGGCTTTTGTTGGTTTAGGGTATTACAATTTGAACCATCAAATTACCAAACCTGAAATTTTGGATGCCATCATCACCCCCATGGAAAACAACCGAGATAGCCAACACATAATTCAAAGTTATTTGAGGAAACATAAAAAATTAAAACTAATTACTTTAACCAATTCTTAAAATTTATGAAACAACCAACCTTAACCATTCTTTTTCTTTTCTTCTCATTCTACCTGTTCTCACAATCACCTTTTAACTCCGTCGACCTAAACGTTACCAAAGGTGACCTCGAAACAAACATTTACCCAAATGATACAACTGCCAATGCCTTGATGCTTTATGAGTATGGCAAAAGCTACGTGAACAAAAATACTTATAAGCTAAACACTGAAATCACCAAAAAAATTAAAATACTTAACAAGAAAGGATTTGGCAATGCAACAATAACTATTCATTTATACAACGATAAATCCAACCAAGAAGATATCAAAAACATTCAAGCTACAGTATATAATTTGGAAAACGGGAAAGTTACCAAAGTAAAACTTAAAAAAAATGAGGTTTTCAGGGAAACCTATGATGAACACAATACTTTGGTGAAATTTACCTTTCCAAATATTAAAGAAGGTTCTGTTATCACTTACAGTTATACCCTTACCTCTCCTTATATGTTTAAGTATAAATCATGGGAGTTTCAAGGAGATATTCCAAAGCTTTACAGTGAGTATGAAACTAGTATTCCAGGTAATTGGGAGTATAATATAAAACTTGTGGGATCCCAAAAATTGGTAAAAAACGATTCCCATATTGAGCCTAATTGTCTCAGTGGTGCTCGAGGCGCCTATTCGGGTTGTGCAGTAAGCACTTATGCCATGGAAAATATCCCTGCCTTTGTTGAAGAAGACTACATGACCACTAAAGAAAATTATTTGGCTAGAATTGACTACGAGCTAAAAACATTCAAGGGATTTGATGGCTCTATTAATAATTATACTAAATCTTGGAAAACAGTTGATCACGAACTAAAAACAGACAAAGATATAGGAAGGCAGTTCCTTAAAAACAGTGGATTAAGTGATGAAATGACGAATCTTTTGTCTGGAATTGATTCGCCTTTAGATAAAGCTCTACTTATTTATAAATATGTTCAAGAGAATTTTCGATGGAATAAAAAATATAATCTTTTCAAGGATGTATCTGTCAAAGATTTGATTAAAAACAAAAGTGGTTGTGTTTCTGAAATCAACATTTTACTTCATAACCTCTTAAATGAACAAGGCATTGATGCTAAACCTGTGCTTTTGTCTACTAGAGGCAATGGATTTGTCACTAAACTATACCCTGTCCTATCCGATTTTAACTATTTAATTGTACAAGTCAATATTGGCCGTGAGAGCTTTTTGCTGGATGCTACAGATGAATTCTTGGATTTTGGAGAAATACCATTCAAATGTTTAAATAGAGATGGACGACTTTTAGATTTTGATAAAGGAAGTGAATGGATAGAAATTTCCCCTAGAAAAAATTCTGTTATAGTACAAAGTCTAGACCTGAAACTTGACACCGACAATGTTTTATCTGGCAATATTAACCTAAGGTCTACTGGTTACCACGCACTACCTAACAAGAAAAAATTCCATAGTAACAGAGACGATTACTATGATAGCTACTTCAAAAAATTTGAAGATATCGAAATAATAAACCATGAGGTAACAACCCAAAACAAATCGGATTACGAATTTTTAGAAAATTTGGAAATTTCATATCCACTCAACGAATCAGGCAACAAAATTTATATCAATCCATTTTTGCTAAAATTCTTCTCACAAAATCCTTTTAAACTGCAAGAGCGAAACTACCCTATCGACTTTGGTTTTAATGATTCCTTTATGTATAAACTACAAATACAAGTGGCAGATGATTTAGATATCTTAGAAATCCCTGAAAATTTCACAATCTCATTACCCAACAATACAGGTACCCTAATATTCAATTCTAAAAAAGAAGACAACAATGTTATGCTTTACCTCAAATTTGATTTTAAGGAATCTATTTACGGTCCTGAGTATTATAAAAGCCTAAAAGTTTTCTTTGGAAAAATTGTTGACATACAACACAACTCCCTGATTGTATTGGAGAAAAAATCCTAAATCTTTTAGTACTTTTGGATTAATGAGCAACCAAAAATCAAATAAAAACTGGAAAACTCAGCTTCATGAAATCATTTATGAAGCTGATACTCCTGCTGGAAAGTTATTTGATATTATTTTGTTCTTTGCCATACTTGCCAGTATTATTTTGGTGATGTTGGAAAGCGTAAAGAGAATTGACAATCGCTATCATGACTTTTTAAACATCTCAGAATGGATCATTACCATTCTATTCACCATTGAATACATTGCCCGAATTATTTCAGTAAAAAAACCCATTAGGTATATTACCAGCTTTTATGGAATAATAGATTTACTTTCTACCATACCAAAATACTTGTCACTTATTTTTGCAGGAACCCATGCCTTGATTGCTTTACGAGCCTTGAGACTTTTGCGGGTATTTAGAGTATTGAAGTTGGCCAGATTTTTAGGCGCCTCCAATAATTTGGTCAACGCCCTTAAAGCCAGTAGAGCAAAAATTGCTGTGTTTTTATTCGCGGTGCTTATTATTTCCATTATTTTGGGAACCATAATGTATCTAGTAGAAGGTGAAGAAAATGGGTTTTCAAATATTCCCAAAAGTGTGTATTGGTGTATCGTAACCTTAACCACCGTAGGGTTTGGAGACATTGCACCACAAACACCCTTAGGGCAATTTATAGCGTCTTTAGTTATGATTTTGGGTTACGGAATCATCGCGGTGCCTACAGGAATTGTCTCTGCAGAATACACCAACCAAAGCAAGTCTTCAAATAAAATAACAAAAGACGATACCGTACATGTGAATACGCAAAGTTGCTCCAATTGTTTAGCCGAAAAACATCAAGATGAAGCAAAGTATTGTTATAACTGCGGAAGCGAATTACACCATGACTAAATATCTTATTTCTATAGTTGGACCAACAGCCATAGGAAAAACAGCCTTAAGCATACAACTAGCCCAACATTTTAACACCGAAATAATTTCTGCAGATTCCAGACAATTTTTCAAGGAAATGCAAATAGGCACCGCTGCCCCTTCTCCAGAAGAATTGGCTGCTGCGCCCCATCATTTCATTCACCATAAATCAATTGAAACCGATTATAATGTTGGAGCCTTCGAAAGAGATGCCATAGAATGTCTAGATGTATTGTTTAAAACCCATGATGTGGTGATTATGGTAGGTGGTTCTGGACTATATGTAGATGCCGTGACCAAAGGACTGGATGATTTCCCAGACCTAGACCCTAAAATTAGAGAAGGACTAAATGAAACTTTAGAAACCGAAGGACTTGGCGTTTTGCAAAACCAATTAAAGGAACTCGATCCAGAATCCTACAATCGTATCGCGATTGATAACCCGCATAGAGTGATACGTGCTTTGGAAGTTTCTATTGGAACAGGAAAACCGTATGCTTCTTATTTAAACCAAAAGGAAAGCAAGCGTCCATTCAAAACTATTACTGTTGGTTTGACTGCCGATCGTGAAATCGTTTATGAAAGAATCAACAAACGAGTAGATATCATGATGGAAAGTGGCCTTCTTGAAGAAGCCAAAGCTTTGTTACCCAACCAGCACTTAAATGCCCTCAATACCGTAGGTTACAAAGAATTGTTTGAATATTTCAATGGCAATTGGACTTTGAATTTTGCTGTCTCGGAAATAAAAAAGAACTCCAGACGCTTTGCCAAGCGCCAATTTACATGGTTCAAAAAAAATGAAAACATCCTTTGGTTTAACTATACAACACCTTTGAAAACCATCATAAACGACATCACAAAACTAGTTGAAAAACAATAAATTAAAATAAACTTAAGATTATAGCTGTAATCCGTTTATTAACCCTACCTTTGGCCCTTTATTAAATTAATTTATATTATGAGTAAAGGTACAGTAAAGTTCTTCAACGACTCAAAAGGTTTTGGGTTTATCGTTGAAGAAGGGACCAACAAAGAACATTTTGTACACATTTCTGGTTTAGAGGATGAGATTCGCGAAGGAGATGAGGTAGAATTTGATCTAACCGAAGGAAGAAAAGGATTGAACGCAGTAAACGTAAAAGTTATCTAATATTCACCCATTTTTTTAAGTAAAAAGCCTATCAAAAATTGATAGGCTTTTTTATTATTGGAAGATGAAGAATTAAGCGCTTTGGTTCACTACCAATCTAAACCCTTCTCCATGTATATTTAAAATCTCTACGTTTTCATCTGGTTTTAAATATTTACGAAGCTTGGCAATGTAAACATCCATACTACGAGAGGTAAAATAGTTATCGTCTCTCCAAATTTTTGTCAAGGCCAATTCCCTAGGCATCAAATCGTTTTCATGAAGCGCCAACATACGTAACAATTCATTTTCTTTTGGTGACAATTTGATAGGTTCCCCGCCGTCAAATCGCAAGAATCTCAATTTGGAGTTTAAATCGAATCTACCTATTTTGAACTCAAACTGTTTGCTATCTGTAACTGTTTCGGTAGCCTTACGTTGCATGATGGCCTTAATTTTCATAAGCAATACCTCACTGTCGAAAGGTTTGTTCAAATAATCATCGGCTCCTACTTTATACCCTTTCAAAACATCTTCCTTCATTGCTTTGGCAGTTAGAAAAATGATTGGAACTTCAGTGTTTTTCTCTCTAATTTCCTTAGCCAAGGTAAACCCATCCTTGTAAGGCATCATGACATCTAGGATACACAAATCAAAATCGTCCTTCTTGAATTTTTCAAAACCTTCCATCCCATTTTTAGCATGAACAACATCGTAATCGTTCATGGTTAAATAGTCCTTTAATACCGTTCCAAAATTTGGGTCATCCTCAACAAGGAGAATTTTTTTATTTTGTTCTTCCATAATTTATGATATTAACGGTAGTTTAATTGTAAATACACTACCTTTTCCTTTTTCGCTTTCTACTGATATATGACCGTGATGGTCTTCTACTATTCGTTTTACATAGGCCAAACCTAAACCATGGCCCTTAACATTATGCACGTTTCCGGTGTGTTCTCTATAGAATTTTTCAAATATTTTTCGCTGAACCTGCTTGGACATTCCGTTACCTTGATCGGCAATTTTTAATAAAATATTGTTCCCTACATTCTCTGTATACACATCGATTTTTGGTTCGTCGTCTGAATATTTTATAGCATTGTCCAAAATGTTAACGATAACATTTGTAAAATGACTTTCGTTGGCTAAGATTGAAGATTTCGTGGCGTCCAAATGTGTTTTCACGTAGCCTTTTCTATCTTCTACAATTAGCTCTACATGGGTAATAGCATCTTCTATTAAGTCGTGTAGTTTTACCCGGTCCTTACTAATGTTCAATTCGTTCTTTTCAAGCTTTGAAATCCGAAGCACATTTTCTACCTGTGCATGCATCCGCTTGTTTTCATCCTTGATCATTTTTAAGTAACGCTTTACCTTCTCTTTGTCCTCAATAACCTTTGGATTTTTAATGGCATCCAAAGCCAGATTAATGGTTGCAATGGGCGTTTTGAACTCATGGGTCATGTTATTGATAAAATCTGTCTTGATTTGCGAAATCTTGCGCTGTTTTATCAATTGGTAAATGGCATTTGAGTACGCAATAATGATAATTAATGTAAACACTACCGACAGCACAATGGCCTTAATAATGGTAGAAAACAAAAACTTTCTACGGTCTGGAAAGTTTACATACAACCTATAATCATTTTGATTGTCATTTCCCGAATAGACCGAAATCCCATAAGTGGAAGCCTTGTCCAACTCAAAATTTTCTGATTGTACCTTTGTGGCCAGATCCTTATCGTAAATGGCAAACTCAAAATCGATGCCAATACCATCTTCCTTTAATTGATAATTCAAAAGCTTTGCTACTTCTTCCGAAGACACCCTTTTATAAATTGGAAAATTCTTGTAGGTATCCCTATAACTATCTTCCATGATTTTTTTTGTAACCTCGGGTAACTCCGAATACTCTCTGTAAGTGCGCTCTGGGTTTACGTTTAAATCTCCTCCATTCCCCAAAGCTGTGTTACTATATATCTTAGTTTCACGTTCACTAAACAAACGACTGATGCTGACACTATCTACTCCTAAATCAAAGAACACCGATGGCACCTTAAAGCTTTCCTCTAAAACTGTGTTTCTGTAAATTATGGTTTCATCTCTTTCATTATCCTGAGTTTTCACCAAAATTTCCCTAATGGTACTCGTATCTGCCTTAGCATCATGTCTTCTAATTTGGTTAAGAGCCTTTTTAGTATAATCTTCAAGCTCTCTGTCTTCCAAATTTTTTGATACCAAGCTTAAAGCATGCTTTACGTTTCTTTCAAATTGCTTTTCTTCAATCTCAACCGAATTTTTGATAAAAAACGCTTGCACTAAAATTATACCAATGAGTGAGACACTCATTAAAATCACCAATAAGACGAATAGCTTTCTGCCCATCGTTCAAATTTAACATTTTAACATTTATTAGATATCCGCTTTAACCTTACATTAACAAAAATGTTAAAATCAGGGTTCTTTTCCTACAGAAAGCAGGGTTTCATGAAGTTTTATCACCTGATTATGAGTAGCTTCTAACTTATCATTAACAATAATGTAGTCTGCCAATTTGAGTTTTTCGTCATCACTAAATTGGTTGTCCATGATGGCTTGTATTTTTTCTCGGGAAGTATCTTCTCGCTTTAAAAGGCGCTCTATTCGCTGATTGGTACCTGCAATCACCAAAATAACCGCATCGTACTCCTTTTCCATATGCTGCTCAAAAATAATCGCCGCTTCCTTAATTACATAAGGAGAAGATTGCTCTGCCAACCATTCTTTAAAATGTTTGGCCACTTCTGGATGCACAATGGCATTCATAGCTTCCAACAAGGCTTTATTGTTGAAAATGGCATCTGCTATAAAGGGTCTATTAAGTTCTCCGTTCACATAGGCCTGTTCTCCAAAAAGTACTTTTAATTTACGCTGAAGCTCAGGCGAAGTTGCCATAATCCTTTTGGCCTCCATGTCTGCCGTATATACTGGAATCCCTAAACTTCTAAACATATTGGCCACAGTACTTTTACCGCTTCCTATGCCACCCGTAACTCCTATAACCTTCATACAACCGTTAATTATCTAATTAATTGATATTCAGAATATAAATTTATCATTTTACAACGATAAACTCAACTTTATTTTGCTTGATTCTTGTACTTTTTGCCGCTTCAGGTACAGAAGTTAGTTTTGGAGTCATGGTATTTTTCTCTGTTTCCGCTATTTCCTTGTAATCGCAAACCACTTTAAAATCAGAAGCTTTTATTTCATTGAACCTGTTCAAAGGCACATAATACAAGACGGTTACTGCTTTGGGGAAATAGTTTAGCGTTAACCTTTTGGGAACATTGATCATTGTAACGGGCACTTCTATAGCACCTTCCGTAAATTTTACAACTTCAGAAGAGACAGTCACCTTAGGTGTTGAAAGTTTCAACTCCCCATCCATTTTCGGAATTTTGATTGAAATTGGCATTGTAAAACTTGCATTCACATCCTTTAAAGCCAAAGGTTCTGTTGATAGTTCCATAATTCCATTCACAATGTTTTCTGGCCCTATAACGGTTACTGAATCTGGCTCAACCACCAACTTCTCCAACACATCATAGCCCACAGTATAGGAAATATTGGCATCCAACTTAATTGGGACTTTTTTGGTATCCAAAGTCTCAAAATAAAAATTCAAGGTATCGGGCTTTACAGAAAGCATCTCCACTTTTTGTCCTAACATAGATTTAATCTTATGCGAAGATTTGCTTGCAATCCATGAATAATGGTCTTCGTTATAATACAAATCTGATTCAAAATCTATTTTAACAGGACGATTGAAGAAGATTAAAGGTAAAAGATTGAATCCGTTGGAAGATATCACAGCATTAATTTTTTGCTTTTTCTTCTCAAGCAAGACTTTATTTTCAGGCACCTTTTCAAAAGACACATTAAAAGCAACTGTTTCGGTATACTTTCCAGAAAGCTTGCCAATAATCAAAAACAAAAACGACAACAGAAGAAAAAAGCCAAAGACATTGAGCTTTTTGTTTCTTATTGATTCTAACAGTTTTGATCTTAATTTATTCAGCATGTTTAAAAAATAAATGAGGAAAAGCCGCTTCTGGCGTTTTTCCCAGCACCTTCAATGCAATGGTAGATTTTAGAAATCCATAACCATATCCAAAAAACTGAACCGCTATAGCATACATTGATTTTAGAGCTACTTCCAAACTCTTCGTTTCAAAAAGGGCTAAAAGAAATGCTATGAAAAAATACGCCAGATAAGCCAAAATTCCAAAACTATAGCCAAAAAGCCACAAAATAACAGCTCCAACAAATCCTAACATAAACAAAGTAGGGAACCAATAAGTAAGCTTTGATGTTTTTGGATGCCATGAATTTAAAATCGGTCTTACTAAACCAAACTTATGAACTTGAGTATAAAACTTAGACCAAGAGATTCGTCGTTTATGATATACAAAAGCATCCTCTATTAATGCGGTTTGAAACCCTAAATCTGTCAATCTAATTGAAAGATCTGGATCTTCACCGGGATGAATAACTCCAAATCCACCAGAAGCCTCAAATGCTTCTTTGGAAATTCCCATATTGAAACTTCTAGGCTGGAACTTTCCAACCTGTTTCTTCCCTCCTCTAATACCTCCAGTGGATATAAAAGATGTCATCGCAAAATTGATAGCCTTTTGTAGTGGCATAAACGACAAATGTGCCGTATCTGGCCCGCCAAAACAATCCACGTAATTATTTTGCACATAAGCAAAAACCTCTTTTAAATATTGGGGAGGCAGGACACAATCGGAATCTAAAATGATAAAATAATTGCCCTTAGCCCGTTCCATTCCATAATTACGGGAATCGCCTGGTCCCGAGTTAGACTTGAAAAAATATGTTATATCTAAAGAATTAGCATAACGCTCAACTTCCGGTTTACAATCGATAGAGGAGCCATCCTCTACGATCACAATCTCAAAAGGATCAGGGTATTCTAACTTGGAAAAACTCTCCAATAATTCAGCAACCTCATCAGGTCTGTTGTATACAGGTACAACAAATGAAAAAGACAGTGTATTCATACGATACAAATGTAACCAAAGAAAATATAATACATCCCTCAAGGGAGATTTATAAAATAATTGAAATCTATTTTTCCAATATTATAGTCTACAAAACAGGTTTCTTAATTTAAGATTCATAAATTCTAATTCTAATAAATAATAAAAAAAAGGCGCTAAATAGCGCCCTTTCATTAATATATATTTTCTTTCTCTATTGCTCCTTTACAAAAGCCTCCATCACTTCGGCACTCACACCCATGTTACTAAAGCCTCCATCGTTGTATAAGTTTTGTAAGGTCACACGACGTGTTAAATCACTAAACATAGCCACAGTATAGTTGGCACAATCTAGAGCGGTTGCATTTCCTAGTGGCGACATTTTATCGGCATAGGCGATAAATCCGTCAAATCCTTTTACGCCTTGTCCTGCAGTAGTAGGAGTTGGAGATTGTGAAATAGTGTTTACTCTAACCTTTTTGTCTTTTCCGAAGAAATACCCAAAGCTTCTTGCAATACTTTCCAAATACGCTTTGTTATCAGCCATATCATTATAATCTGGGAATACACGCTGAGCTGCCATATAAGAAAGGGCTACAATACTTCCCCATTCACTCATGGCATCATTTTTATAAAGCACTTGCATTACCTTATGAAAAGATACTGCAGATACATCCCATCCTTTATGAGTGAAATCGTAGTTTTGGTTTGTATAGTGATTTCCTTTACGCACGTTAACCGACATACCAATCGAGTGCAATACGAAATCAATTTTACCTCCCAAGATTTCCATTGACTTGGCTACTAGATTTTCTAAATCCTCTAAATTGGTTGCATCGGCAGGAATAATTTCAGAACCTGTTTTTTCAGCCAACTCTTTAATTTGTCCCATGCGCATTGCAATAGGTGCATTGGTCAACACAAAGGTTCCTCCTTCTTCGTGAACACGCTCTGCGGTTTTCCAAGCAATTGAATTCTCATCCAATGCTCCAAAAATAATCCCTCGTTTTCCTTTTAATAAATTATATGACATGGTATTTATTATTTAGTCAATTGTTGTTTTTGGTTTTGTGGGGCAAAGATACTATTAAAATGAGAATTTCCTCTAATTCAATAATTGTTTTGCATGTTCTAATGCTGAATTGGATACATCTATGCCTCCTAACATTTGTGCGATCTCCACAATACGTTCATCATGGGTCAATCGTTTTAATTGTGTTTGGGTTACCTCATCAATATCGGTTTTAAACACTTTATAATGTGCATCTCCCTTTGCAGCTACTTGAGGCAAATGTGTAATGGTAAACACCTGCATGGTTTTACTCATTTCTTGCATAAGCACTCCCATTTTATCTGATATTTCACCAGAAACCCCTGTATCTATCTCATCAAACATAATCGTTGGTAATTGCTGATATTTACTCAAAATAGACTTAATCGCCAACATAATTCGGGAAAGCTCTCCTCCAGACGCCGCTTTTTTAAGTTCGTTAAATTGTCCTCCTTTGTTTGCCGAAAACAAAAACTCCAAATCGTCCTTACCGTTATTATAAAACTGTTTGGACAATTCAAGTCCTATTTGGAATCTTGCATTTGGCATTCCCAAAACAGACAATAGCTTTTCCAATTGTTTCTGAAGTTCAGGAATTGCTGTATTTCTGCTTTTGTGAATTTTAAGAGCAAGTTCATTTAAATCCTTTTCGATAACTTTCTGTTCTTGCTCCTTTTTAGAAATGACATCGTCCAAATTTTGGGTGATATTCACCTTTTCCTTTAAATCATCCCTTATGGCAATCAACTCCCCTACATTTTCAGCAACATGCTTTTGCATCAAGTTATGAATCAACTGCAACTTAGTATTCACTACGCCCAATCTTTCTGGATCTGCCTCCAACTGATCTTGTAAGCGCTCTATTTCAACAAAAACATCATCCAGTTCAATGACCGTGCTATTGACTCTTTCAAACAACGATTCATAGTTTTTGGAGTAAGAAGACAACCTAGATAATTGATTTTTAATTTCTGTCAAACTTGGAATTACCCCAACAGTTTCATCACTCAACAAACCATGCGAACTTCCTAAACGTTCACTGATTTCCTCAATATTGTTAAGGGTTTCGTATTCTTCTTCCAAAGCCTCCATTTCACCATCAATTAAATTGGCCTTTTCCAATTCTTCCAACAAAAATAAATTGTAGTCCAACTCTTTGGCTGCCTCAATTTTTTGTTGGTTTAAATCATTCAACTCACGTTGAACGCCTTTATAGGCTTTCAGCTTCTTGCCATACTCAAGAATCAACTCTTGATTTTTGGCCAAAGCATCTATGACTTGAAATTGAAATGAATCATCCGTTAACTGAAGCGTTTGGTGCTGCGAATGGATATCCAATAGATACACTCCCAAAGTCTGAAGGTTCCCAAGAGTTACTGGGGTATCATTGATAAATGCCCTAGATTTCCCAGAAGGCAAAATTTCCCTTCTAATTATAGTTTGAGGCTCGTAATCTAAATCCTCCGATTTAAAAAGAGCTTTCAAATTATAATTGGTGATATCGAAAGTGGCCTCGATTACACATTTTTTGGATTCATCTTTAATGCTGCCCAAATCGGCTCTTTTTCCCAAAATCAACGAAAGCCCTCCTAAAAGGATGGACTTTCCCGCACCAGTTTCACCGGTAATTATAGATAAGCCATTATTGAATGTCACATTAAGTTCATCAATCAGGGCATAGTTTTTTATTGAAAGATTTGTAAGCAAACGGAAATGTTTAAAATTAAACTATCAACTGAAATCGAGTATGACCACAAAGGATCAATAACTTATGTTACGCCATTTTGAGGCGTAGGTTGGTGCAATTCTATTAAGAGAAGATACCACGTTGGTGATATTCACATTAGGTCCATCACTAAAAATTTCTTCAATCTCATCAGACTTGGCATCGAAAAACACACGCATCAAGAAGGAATTGGGTCTTTTGTTATGTAGCTTTTCCAAAGTCCCAATGGCAGTGGCAATCTCCTGCTTTCCTTTTTTAGGGTTTTCATGCATCACGTCCAAGCCATTTCTGTGGTAATTGTACATTACCTCCCTGAATTGTTCAAAAGTTGGAGACATTAAGTTATCGATCAACACAAAACGGGATTGCGTACCATCTTCAAGTTTCCATCCCTTGAAGTTTTCCTGTTGTGAATAGTTTAAAATGGTTTGTGCCTGTTTAAAATACTCGTCGCCCCCATTAAGTTCAAATGTATCGGCATCCATCCCCAAAATCATGTAGATATGATAGGTCAAAACCGAAACCAAGTTGGATTCATACTGATTTGGATTGAATACCAAATTTTGGAATTCCAAATACTGAAACGTAAAGTTTCTATCATTAAAATTATAAACTGGCGTACTATACGTTGAATTGAATACAGGTCTTGAAGATTGTACTTGTATGGAAGCCTGAAACACATCGGTATCATAATCTGCAATGGTGATAATCATGCTACAGTTAATGCGTTCCTGAGGTTTAAAGTCCTTGTTGGTCCAAGTAGTATTGTTGACAAACTCTGTTAATTGTCGCTCCAAAGTTCTAAACACCTGAACGTTTTCGTTTCCTGTTTTTTGCGCATTAACCACTAAATTACAATTGAGTTCCTGGGCATAACCAGACACAAAAAAGGCAACAAAAGTAATTACAAAAAAGACTCTATGCATTGAGTTGTTTAATTATTAGGTTCATTAAATCGCCTGCCACTTCGGCCTTCGATTTCAAGTCTTGACTCAAGACTTCGTTTGTATTGGTAATAAAAGTAACTTTATTTGTGGAAACCCCAAAACCTGCACCTTCGTCATTCAGGGAATTTAGTACTATGACATCTAAATTCTTGGATTCCAACTTGCCTTTGGCATGTTCCAACTCGTTGTGGGTTTCCAAAGCAAAACCAACCAAGAATTGATTCTTTTTGATTTTCCCCAAAGATGCCAAAATATCTTGAGTACGTTCCAACTCTATACTAAACGTATCGGCTTTCTTTTTTATTTTTTTATCGGCTACATATTTTGGACGATAATCGGCCACTGCAGCAGACAAAATTGCAATGTCCACATCTTTAAAATAGTTGTGAACCTCAGTGTACATTTCTGCGGCACTGAAAATTTTTATAAGTTTTATAAATTGATGGTTGACCGTTTCATGTGTTGGTCCTGAAATTAAAATCACCTCAGCGCCCAAATTGGCCGCAGATTTTGCAATTTCAAAGCCCATTTTCCCACTAGAATGGTTACCAATGAATCTTACAGGGTCAATAGCTTCATAAGTAGGACCTGCTGTAATAAGCATCTTTTTCCCCTTCAAAGGCAAACCTTCCAAAATATCCCTTTCAATGAAATCCACAATATTTTCTGGTTCTGCCATACGCCCCTCTCCTACCAAACCACTGGCCAGCTCTCCGCTAGTAGCAGGAATCATAATATTCCCAAAACTATTCAACAAATCGAAAGAGCGTCGTGTAGTAGGGTGTTTGTACATATCCAAATCCATTGCTGGCGCAAAATACACAGGACACTTGGCAGACAGATAAGTTGCCATAAGCAAATTGTCGCAGACACCATTGGCCATTTTAGCCATGGTATTGGCCGTAGCTGGAGCAATAAGCAAGAAATCTGCCCACAGCCCTAATTCTACGTGATTATTCCAAACAGCATCATCTTCATCATGGGTAAATGATGAATACACAGGATTTTTGGATAAAGTTGAAAGGGTTAAAGGTGTAATGAAGTCTTTAGAAGCAGGCGTCATGACGACCTTTACGTCTGCGCCTGCTTTTATAAATAACCTAACAAGGTTTGCCGTTTTATAAGCGGCAATACCAGCAGTAATGCCTAGAAGTACCTTTTTGCCACTTAATACCGACATTATTTAATTTATGCCTGAGTTTCGTCCTCAGTGTTTCTGAAGTAGATTTTATCGTCAAGCCATTCTTGAACTGACAAAGCGTGAGGCTTAGGCAATTTCTCATAGAATTTAGAAACCTCTATCTGCTCTTTGTTTTCAAAGATTTCCTCCAAGCTATCATTATAGGTGGCAAACTCATCAAGTTTGTCAACTAGTTCTCTACGGATATCAGTGTTAATTTGTTCTGCTCTCTTTGCAATAACAGAAATAGCCTCATAGATATTTCCTGTTGGCTCATCTATTTCATTTCTGTCGTAAGTAACTGTACTTACCGGAGCATTGGTTTTCTTTAAATCCATCGTATTTATAAATTAACTTTTTGTTTCAAATTTATTTAATTCCGCCGTCAATTCGTCGTTCATTTTATTGGCTTGTTCGGCAAATTTAGAATCCGAATAATACTTGATAAACGAATTGTAATAACCTTGAGCCGTCAATAATCGGGCTTCTTTTTTATACTGCATACTGTTTACAGCCAAACGGTGAGCCGAGTCCAAACGATAGAACATGGCCTCTTCCCTAAACGTACTTCCTGGATATTCCAATAAGAAATTATCAAACGACTTGATGGCCGCCTCATAATCTGAAGCATCATAATAGGCTATTTGGTTATATTGTTTCGCAATTTCAAAGGCCTTTCTTTCTAATTTATAATCCAATTCTTTTACCATTGTGTTTACTTCTGGCAAATATTCTGAATCTGGATATTTACTTAAAAATATTTGAAGCTTGTCCAAAGCCTGAACAGTTTCCTTTTGTTCTTTACTGTAAACAGGAGACAACATGTAGTAGCTTCTTGCAGAAAGAAACGATGCCTCTTCAGCCTTTTCACTTCTCGGATATGCTGTTTCAAACCGTTCAAATTGATAGCCCGATAGGTGATAATCGCCCATTTCATAGTATGTTTTAGCATACATGTAGGTTAGTTTTTCTGCCTGTGGCTTTCCTCGATACTGAGGCATGATCTGTGCAAATAAACGGTTTGCCTTACCGTACTTCCCTTGCTCATAAAGCTCAGTTCCTACGCGAAACTTTTCAGCAATATCTTCCGACTTCAGTGCTTTTTGAAATTCACTACAAGAGGTTAGCGAAAGTACCAGTAAAAATGTATAAAAAATGTTCTTCATAAAATGTAAACAGAATGCAAAAGTAATTATTTATAACTTATTATAAAAACAAAAGTTACACACGAAAATAACGGTTGCAAACTCTTTTACTAAGTCTTTAAGTTAACTTTAACGTTTGTCTGCTTAGTCCAAATTTGCGATAAAATTCTTAATTTTTTGCTTCAACTCTTCAGTTGCAGGCACCAACGGCAAACGTACGGCATCATTTGCAAGACCTAAAGCTTCAAATACAGCCTTGATTCCTGCAGGATTATTTTCAGCAAAAATGTAACCAACAATATCCATAAGTTTAAAGTGAATATCATAAGCCTCTTTAGCTTTACCTTCCAAACCAAGTTTGATCATTTTAGCAAACTGCTTTGGCAATCCCTGACCAATCACAGAGATAACTCCTGCTCCACCAGCCAATACAACCGCTAAAGCTAAATCATCATCTCCTGAAATAATCAAGAAATCTTCTGGCTTATCCTTTAACAATTTTAAATATTGCCCCATGTTGTTACCAGCTTCCTTAACGGCCACAATATTTTTAAAATCATTTGCCAAACGTAAAGTTGTTTCTGGCAACATGTTTGAAGCAGTTCTTCCTGGTACGTTATACAAAATAATGTCTACAGGACAAGCCTCTGAAATAGCCTTAAAGTGTTGGTAAATTCCCTCTTGGGTAGGCTTGCTATAGTATGGAGACACCGAAAGAACTGCATCTATTTGAGACAAATCAGTTGCCTTGATTTCTTCAATAACGTTGGCAGTGTTGTTTCCTCCAATTCCCAATACCAAAGGCAATCTTCCGTTGTTAGCCTCTACGATGGTAGCTATGATAGCCTTCTTCTCTTCCTTAGTAATAGTCACGCTTTCACCAGTTGTACCGCTTATTACCAAATAATCGGTTCCATTCTCTACATTGTAGTTTACAATGTTTTTCAACGCTTCGTGATCTACGGACAAATCTTCATTAAATGGCGTAATCAATGCCACTCCTGTCCCATAAAATTTAGTCATTATATTTTATTTAGTACTGTTAGATATTTATGTAATTCTCTTTTAAACAGTGAAAACTCTTTTGGGTGCACATCAAGAATCAAGTCGTACAACCTATCATCTATTCCCGAGAGTCCCACTTTAAAACGTGCCTTGGATTGTGCTGTGATAATATTGAGTTCCATACGGTCCTCTTTGTAATAACTTATCAAGGCATCAAAATCTGTATCAAGAAACGCTTTCAGGTCGCCATTTTTTATGGCTCCTTTCCATCCAAAGTCCTTGGGTGTTACGTTAACGCCCCAAAGGGTCTCTGGCGCCAACTTCTCATCGGCTACAAAGGCAATGATTTTTAATCGATTCTGTTTCACTCCCAAATCATCAAAAAATCTTTGGAAATTCTCAAAATCAGTAAATTCATTTAAATTCAAAATCACCCCAACCGAATCAATCTTTTTATTGCCAGCCTCTATACTCCTAGAATTTAACAATTTATTGATGTAATTTTGGTATGATTTTTCCTTAAATGCCTTTAAAATCATTTATCTTTATAATTTTTGCAAATGTAGTAAAAGTCACTACATGTTTTGTTAACTTTTCTTAAGAATCTAAATGAATCCAAAACATCTTTTTTTTGTTTTAACAGTTCTCGTTTTCTTCTCTTGCAACCAAACAAAGCACCTCTATAAAATTGAAGGGAAACAGATTTCAATTACAGATAGTTTACCCTCTAATTCAGAAATAGATAGCTTTATCAAACCTTACCATGACCACCTCAACCAAAGCTTGGACAGTGTTTTGTCGTATTCGGCAGGCACTTATACAAAAGAAGACTCCCCATTCAATACAGCAATAGGTAATTTTATGGCCGATGCCATTTACGAACAGTCCAACCCCATTTTTAAAAAACGTACAGGAAAAGACATTGATTTTGTAATGTTGAACCATGGGAGCATTCGTTCAATTCTATCCAAAGGCAATATTACCATTAGAACCGCTTATGAACTGATGCCTTTTGAAAACACTGTTGTTGTAGCAGCTATCAAGGGAGACCAAATCAAAGAACTCTTGAAATACCTAACCGTAAGTAGTAAGGCCCACCCAATTTCAAAATTGAAAGTGACGGTGGATAAGGATTTCAATATTGTTTCCGCCGCTGTCCAAGGCCAACCTATTGACTACAACGAAACGTATTATGTCCTCACCAACAACTACCTGTATAACGGAGGGGACCACATGACATTCTTCCAACCAAACGACACTGTTTACTCTCTGGATTACAAAGTTAGAAATGCCCTGCTGGATTATTTCATAAAAACAGACACCATTAGAGCCGCCATTGACGATCGTTACATGCAAATAGAATAAGCACTCCATTTTTCCGTTTAAAAAATAACATAGAGAATCATGAAACGAAGAGATTTTTTACAACAAACAGCAGTAGCAACTTCATTGGTTGGTCTAGGTGGTTTGGGATTGCAGTCCTTTAAAGAACCTACAAAAAAAATCACCATTCTTCATACCAACGATGTCCATAGTCATATTGATCCATTTAGTCCTCAGGATGGCATGCATCCCAATAAAGGAGGCGTTGCAAGAAGAGCTAGTTTGATAGAAGCCATTAAAAAGGAAAATCCGAACACACTGCTATTTGATGCCGGTGATATTTTTCAAGGAACCCCCTATTTCAATTATTACGGTGGTGAATTGGAATTCAAATTGATGAGCATGTTACAATACGATGCCGCCACGCTTGGAAATCACGATTTCGACAATGGTATCGAAGGGCTTTACGCTCAATTACCTCATGCCAAATTCGATTTTTTGTCTGCCAATTATGATTTCAAGAACACCATTATGGACACACACACCAAACCTTATAAAGTGTTTGTAAAAGATGGTATTAAAATTGGAGTATTTGGTTTAGGAATAGAACTTCATGGTCTTGTTGAAAAAAACCTATATAAAGAAACAGTGTTTTTGGATCCTGTGGAAACCACTCAGGACATGACAAGAATTTTGAAAGAAAAGGAGAAATGCGACCTTATCATTTGTCTCTCCCACCTTGGTTATCATTACGGAAAAAGTTCAAAAATTAGTGATCTGGAATTAGCAAAATCCACAAAAAACATCGATTTAATTATCGGAGGACACACCCACACTTTCTTGAAGAAACCAACCGTAACCAAAAATATTGAAGGCAAAAATATGTTGGTGAACCAAGTAGGCTGTTACGGCATCAATTTAGGTCGAATAGACTTTTATTTTGACAGTTTCAACAACAAATCTGCTGATGGTACTTCTATAATAGTATAATCTATACTGTAGCGTGTTCAGAAGAAGTAGAAGATAGGGATTCTTTATTCACAGAATACCTAACTGCTTTTCTATGATGATTACTCACATAGGCCAGCAAAAATACCAAGGCAGCGAGATGCAATGCTATCGCAAACACTTCAAACACCCAAAAATACACGTATAATTCGCATATGTATTTTAATACATCCCCAAAAGCAAAACATGCCACAGTAACTAATAAGATAATAGATTGCTTGCTTTCTCTACTCAAATAAAGGGCAAAAGCCAAAAAGACCAAAAGCACAATAGCCAATCCTCTACCCGCGTACAGCCACAAGCTTATATCGTCTACAAAACTATTTTTGACAGCCCCATAGAGGATATACAACAGATAGGCATTAAACATAAAAATAAGTCCTAAATAAACCGAAACAACTCCCTCAAACCGAACTTTTCGAAATTGACTTATCAGAACACCCAACAACAAGATATAACTTCCCACATAGGCCATTTCAGATAATTGATGGGTGAGTTCATTTTTGTGAAATACAGTGAATACGTCTCCTAAAAAGGAACAAAGAAATACGGTAAGGAAAATGTTGGCCATATATTTCATTCTAGTAAAATACAAAGTCAACAAAACCGGAATCACTACAATTTTTGCTATCCTATCCAACATTAAATCATCCTGAATTACCGCAAGCACCTGTAGGGCAAACAAAGTACTAAATACAATAACCAAGGACTTATTGGACATCATTTTATGCCAAAATTCCATAACTAAATTTTATAAGTAGGTCATACAAATATATGTATTTTGTCAGTATTTTTTTGCATTTCATCGATTTTAAGAAATTTTCAATAAAAAATAAAGATGTATGCAAAATCAACAACACACCAACCCATAACACTTACAAACCAATGAACGCAAAAGTAAATCTCAAGGTTTCACAGAGCAGACAAAACTATTTTATAAAGAAATCTAGTGAAGATTAAGAATTGGCAATCTGCATTCTTTCCGAATATACCAATCTCGATTGAAGATAAAAAAATACAAAGGCCAATACCAAGAACACCGAAGAAATTACATTTAAAATATTCGTTTCAGAAATATAGAAATACGCCAATTGAATCACTTCTGAAAAGACAATACAAATAGAGCCTATTAAAAAATTCATGGATTTTTTATCATCCTTATGGATATAATTCAGTAACGCCAGAGTCAACAACAACATGATTACGGCATTATAAATAAACTCCAAAACATAAGGATAGACACCAAGCTCGCTTTTTGTAGTGTTAGTTACAATTACCACACAAAAGCAATCTAAAATAAACAGTATAAGAACGTGGAAAGGTAATTTTGCCGCAACTTCACGAATTTTAATAGATTGAAGCAATTTGGCCACCAAAAATAAATAAGACAGAATATACAGTCCGTTTCCTAGATAGTAGTAAACATCAAAATCCCCTTCTTTTAAGTTATAATCCCAAGTAAAAAAATTAAAGATATCAGAAAGCGTGTAAGCCAATAAAAACAAAAAGAAGAAATTACGCTTGTTCTTAACGCTAACTACATACAAAAAGCTTAACAAGATTAACATTAGAGTCCTCACCCCCATTGCATAATATTCATACTGAAGCAATTGAAGGCCAATAAATCCTAAACTAAAAACCGTTAATATTGCGATTAAAATATTCCTTTTCAGCATAAACTTGCTCGATTGGTCTTTGCCAAATGTAACACAATAAATACAATTCAACGTTAAAAAATGTATTTAATCGATAAAAGAATACATTTTGTAGGATTTTACATAACCATTTGCAAAAATTCACTTTCCGAAATAATCGCTAAATTCAATTGCTCTGCTTTAGTACGTTTACTTGGCCCCATTTTATCGCCCGCAACAAGATAACTTGTTTTGGAAGATATTGAAGATGAAACCTTTCCACCGTTATCCTCTATAAGTTTTTTAAGTTCATCCCTGGAAACGGTTTCAAAAACTCCAGACACCACAAAAGTGAGATTTTTCAACTTATCGGTTTGTTCAGCCAATTTTTCAGCTGAAATCTCCAATTGGACGCCAAAATTCTTTAACCGTTCAACGATGTTTATATTAGCCCCGTCCTCAAAAAAGGCTAGAACACTTTCGGCTATTTTCACCCCAATTTCATCCACATTCACCAAATCTTCCAGTGAAGCAGCCTTTAAATTATCTATAGACTTGTAATGTTTTGCCAATTTTTTAGCTACGGTTTCTCCAACATATCTAATTCCCAAAGCATACAAAACTCTTTCAAAAGGAATCTGTTTGGAAGCCTCAATACCGTTCAACAAATTATCCGCACTTTTATCAGCCATTCTTTCCAAAGGAAGAATTTGCTCTTTTGTAAGCTCATACAAATCGGAATAATTATCTATCAAACCACCATTTACTAACAAGGCAACCGTTTCGCCTCCCATGCCTTCAATATCCATGGCCTTTCTGGAAATATAATGCTGAATACGTCCAATAATCTGCGGTTTACAGCCGTTGTAATTAGGACAGTAATGTTGCGCTTCGCCTTCTTGTCTCACCAATTCGGTGTCACATTCTGGGCAATGGGTAATATATTGGGTAGCTTGAGAATCGATTGGTCGTTTACTCAAATCGACCGCAATAATTTTTGGAATAATTTCCCCCCCTTTTTCTACAAAAACTTCATCGCCTACTCTAATATCCAATTTTTCAATTTGATCGGCATTATGCAAGGAAGCCCTTTTCACAATAGTTCCAGCCAACTCCACAGGATCCAAATTGGCAACAGGCGTAATAGCCCCCGTACGGCCAACTTGATAGGTTATACTGTTCAATCTAGTTGAAACTTGTTCGGCCTTAAACTTATATGCTATGGCCCACCTAGGTGCTTTAGCCGTGTAGCCCAGTTCCTCTTGGTGGTACAAATCATTGACCTTAATTACAACTCCATCTGTTTCATAAGGCAACTCAAATCTTTTCGTATCCCAATACCCAATAAACTCCAAAACCTCTTCAATAGAATTCGCCAAATGCGCCGTATTCGGCACTTTAAAGCCCCAAGATCTGGCCTTGTCTAAACATTCATATTGAGTTGCAATATCTAAGTTAGGCCCAATCACAGTATACAATAGACATTCCAAAGGGCGCTTTGCAACCTCCGCACTGTCCTGCAATTTCAAACTCCCTGAGGCTGTATTTCTAGGGTTTCTGTAAGGCTCTTCACCAATTTCAATACGTTCTTCATTCATTTTGTTGAAACCCTCAAACGGCAATACAATCTCTCCTCTAATATCAAATTTTGGAGGGTAATCCCCATTCAATTGCAAAGGAACCGACTTAATGGTTTTGATATTAGTGGTTACATCATCCCCTTGAAAACCATCTCCACGAGTAACCGCTTTTTGTAACTTTCCATCTTCATAAGTCAAACTTATGGAAGCTCCATCATATTTGAGCTCACAGGTATAAGATATATCACCATCCACCAACTTTTTAATACGCGCTTCCCAGTCCAATAAATCTTCTTTGGAATAGGAATTGTCCAATGAATACATTCTGTATTCATGCGCAACTGTTTCAAAATTCTTGGTAACAGCTCCTCCTACTCTTAAAGTAGGCGAACTGCTGTCATAATATTCAGGGTATTTGGCTTCCAACTCCTGCAATTCCTTCAACTTCATATCAAAATCATAATCACTTATGGTTGGATTGTCCAATACGTAGTAATTATAATTATGCTTTCTAAGCTCTTCTCTTAAGGCAGTAATGTGTTGTAGAATATCCATTTAAAAACTTATGAAGATGTATGAATTTTGGTTTAATTTCAGGGTTCCAAGATACTAAAATGCCCCTGACGGCATATTTGTTTTTTGAGTTTTATATTAACAGAAGAATTAGATAAAGTTTCGTATTAAAACCCAAAGAGTTGTTTTAAAAAATAGAAAATTTTGAATGAAAAACCTTTTAATACTTTAGGTTCTGTCAGCCTTTAACCATTGTGGTACATCTTGAGGCTTGAACCCTCTCATTTTATCAAGTAGTCTATTGACATCATCTTCCACAATCAGCAAATCTAAATTTGAAATTTTAAGAAGTCCCTTGGCCACCATGGTCTCGAACATTTTGATAAGGTCATCGTAGAATCCATTAGAATTCAACAAGCCAATTGGCTTTTGATGCAAACCAAGTTGCGCCCAAGTGATAATTTCAAAAAGTTCTTCAAAGGTGCCAAACCCTCCTGGCAAAGCTATAAAGCCATCGGAAAGCTCATGCATCTTCAACTTTCGTTCATGCATGGTTTCTGTGGTAATCAACTCATGCAATCCTAAATGTACCACTTCCTTTAATTTTAAAAATTCAGGAATAACCCCTATTGCCTTGCCATTATGCTCCAAAACGGCTTCAGCCACTTTACCCATGATTCCAATCTTCGCAGCTCCGTAAACCAAGGCAATGTCTTCCTTCGCCATTACCTTTCCTAAAAACTGGGCATCACTGATTACCTTGAGATCATTTCCTTCGCTGCTTCCACAAAATACAGCTATCGATTTTAGTGTTTTCATAACTTTATTCCTTTTAGCATCCTGTTATTCCCAAAAATATCCTGACGCAATTCTATATCTGTAAAATTATTATCAATAAGCAACTGCTGCATTTCCGCTCCAAGATATTGATTGATCTCAAAAAACAACATCCCGTTGTTTTTCAAACTCTTACTAGCAAATTTAGTGATTACTTTATAAAAACGTAAAGGATCATCATCAGGAACAAACAATGCCAAATCTGGCTCATAGTCCAAAACGTTGGTTTTCATCTCTCTTTTCTCTAGTTCACGTACATATGGGGGGTTGGAGACGATGACATCAAACTTGAGCTGTAAAAACTCAGGCGCTAAATTCTCAAACTGAAGAATATCGCCTTCCATAAAGTTCACATCCACATTATTTATTCCTGCATTTTCTTTGGCCACTTTAATGGCTTGAGCACTCACATCTAGCGTATAAATTTCAGCGTTGGGCAAGTAATGTCCCAAACTAATGGGAATACAGCCCGTTCCCGTTCCTATATCCAAAATCCTTAATCGCTCAGGCTTATTTTTATTAATTTCAATTATCCAATTAACCAATTCTTCCGTTTCTGGTCTTGGAATTAAAGTTGCCGGAGATACTTTAAATGGTAATCCAAAAAACTCGGTTTCTCCCAATATGTACTGTATAGGTTCTTGCGCCATTAACCTCTTTAAAACCTCGTTCATTTTTACAGCATCTTCAGAACCTATTTCGTACTGAGGCTCCAAAACCAAGGTGATTGGTTTTATCTTGAAATAATGGTCTAAAAGAAGACCGAAAAAACTATCTACTTCCTCAACCCCATAGATTGCATCAAGCGACTGGTGAAACTGAGTTTTTATATTCTTTAAAATCATAATTCTTTTATCATCCAAACATTGCACGAATAGTGTCCTGTATTTCCCATTGGCGCTTCCAAAGTTTCAAAACCCACCTTTCCATACAACTTCGTGGCTGCCTTCATATACGGCAAAGTTTCCAAATAACATTTTTTGAATCCCAAGTCTTTGGCCTTTTCCAAGCATTTTGTCATCATTGCACTTCCTAATCCTGTGCCTCTAGCTTCAGGAAGAAAATACATTTTCTGCAATTCGCACACATCGACCTCTCCCTCCAAAGGAGCAATTCCCGCGCCTCCAATAACCTTACCATTGTCATCCAAAACATAGTATACCATTTTAGGAGCACTATACGTTATAGTCATACAATCCAAAGCTACATCCTCATAGGCAGTCCCAACTTTTGGAACCCCAAATTCAATCAGGACATCTCGAATTACAGCCGCTACTTGAGCATCGTCTTCAGCCTTAATTTCTCTAATGACAATATTATTTTTGCTCACTTTTAATTGGTATTTTTGCCACATCAAATTTGGGATGAAGATACACGAAAAATACATAAAACGCTGTATAGATATTGCCAAAAATGGCTTGGGACATACAAGACCCAATCCCATGGTTGGCTGCGTTATTGTTCATGAGAACAATATCATTGGCGAAGGTTTTACAAGTCCATACGGCGGAAATCATGCAGAGGTAAATGCCATACATTCCGTTCAAGACCCAAAACTTTTGGAAGAAGCCACACTTTACGTGACGCTTGAACCTTGCAGCCATTTCGGAAAAACGCCTCCTTGCAGTGATTTGATTATCAAATCCCAGATTCCAAAAGTGGTTATTGGAACCATTGACACCCATAGCAAAGTTGCAGGAAAAGGTATTGAAAAATTAAAAGCCGCCGGATGCAATGTGACTGTTGGAGTTTTAGAAAATGAGTGTCAAGAACACCATAAACGCTTCTTTACGTTTCATAACAAACAAAGACCATACATCATCCTAAAATGGGCACAAGCCCTAGATGGCTATTTGGCACCTGAAACACAAAACAAACAGGAACCTGTTTGGATTACCAATACATTTTCGCGCCAAATTGTTCACAAATGGCGAACCGAAGAACATGCCATTTTAGTGGGCACTAAAACCGTTATTAAGGACAACCCTAAATTAACGGTTAGAGATTGGAAAGGCCAAAACCCAATAAGAATTGTACTCGACAGAACAGGTAAACTCCCTAAAAACCTTGGGGTTTTCAATAATAAATCCAAAACCATTGTAATTTCATCTTCAGAAAATACCAACGTTTTAAATTCTGAATTTACTCAGACAGAATTCATAGCTTGGGAAGACAACACACATATTGCCAAACAAATTTGTGAGCTTCTCCATAAACAAGACATTCAATCTGTAATTATTGAGGGGGGAGCGCAAACACTGCAGACTTTTATAAATGAAGGCCTTTGGGATGAAGCAAGGGTGTTTACCGGCAATGTTCTTTTTGAAAAAGGCATCGAAGCTCCAAAAATTCATGGAACGTTAGTTTCGCAACAACACATTTTACAAGACAGTTTAAACATATACCGCAATGATTAAAACCATTATATTCGACTTTGGAGACGTTTTTATCAACCTAGATAAGGAAGGCGCCATAGAGACTACCAAAGCCACTTTGAACCTTCAGGAATTTCCAGAAGAAATGCTATCGGTGAACTGTCTTTACGAACAAGGACTTATTTCCACAGAAGAATTCAAGGATTTTTACTTCCAAAATTTCAAGAACATCTCCGAGGAGACTTTAAAAGATGCCTGGAATTACATTTTAAAAGACTTTCCAGAGCATAAACTGGATTTTTTGAAACAGTTGGCAAAAGATGGCAATTACCAACTTATCCTTTTAAGCAACACCAATGAACTTCATATTGATTGGGTAAAAGAAAACATTTCTGTGTTTGAAGATTTCAAAAAGCAATTTGACAAATTCTACCTGTCTCATGAAATTCAACTAAGAAAACCTGATACCGAAATCTACGAATTTGTACTAAGGGAAAACAATCTAAAACCAGAGGAATGTCTTTTTGTTGATGATTTAAAAGAAAACACAGATGCCGCAAAATCATTGGGAATTCACGTATGGAATATCGATCCTAAAACCGAAGATGTTTGCACTTTGTTTGCTACGCACAAACACTTATTTTAAAACAATACCGATATTCATTATCCAACACACTGATGACTAAAGACACTTACAAAACCATTACCAAAGCATCTGAAGAAGTCTTGTTTAAGGATAAAAACAGTAAGTTTTTCGGCTATGCCATCCCCATTAAATCTGAAGAAGAGGCAAAAACCTATATTGAAGCCCTAAAAAAACAGCACCACTCGGCACGCCATTGGTGCTACGCCTACCAAATAGGCACAAAGGAACCCAACATCATTTTTAGAGCCAATGATGACGGAGAACCTAGCAACAGTGCCGGGATGCCAATTTACGGACAGATCCAATCTTTTGAAGTGACCAACATATTAGTAGTTGTGGTTCGCTATTTCGGAGGCGTCAAACTTGGTGTTGGCGGGTTGATAAATGCTTACAAAACTACTGCCCAAATGGCACTTGAGGTTTCCAAAATTGTGACCAAAACCATCAACGCGGAATTTCTGATCCATTTCGATTATGTGAACATGAACAAAGTCATGCGAATCATCAAAGAAAAGGACCTAAAAATCGTCAATCAGAAGTTGGAAATGGACTGTGAAATAACCATTTCTGTTCGCCTAAAAAATGCCGATGAAATTCTCCAAATTTTTGATGCTTTATATGAAATCGACATCAAAAATTTAAACGATTAATTTTGCAGTTGGTCTAAAATATTTTTTGGACATCTGGTTGGCCGATTGCGTTTCATATCGATAAATGCCAAAACAGTTTTCCCAGTTGTTAACAATTCATTTTCCGCATTAAAAATTTCATAATCAAACTCAATTGAAGCCGAAGGAATTTTTGCCAAGGTTGTCACTACACGAACTTGATCATCATAACGAGCTGACTTCTTGAAATTTACACTCAAAGACACCACAGGAAGCATGATTCCTTCCTCCTCCATTTGCCGATAACTTACCCCAAATTTTCGTAACCATTCGGTTCGTCCCATTTCGAAGTACTGCGCGTAGTTTCCGTGGTATACAACGCCCATTTGATCTGTTTCTCCATATCGGATTCTAAATTGTATTTCATCTGATTTTAAAGCGTTACCCATTCTTTTTTAATTTTTTTTTCGTACTTTCAAGGAAATTTAAACATGCTAAAAAAATTCTAAAAATTCAACCCCTATTCAGTTTTTTTTTTAAGAATTTTGTTCACATATTTGTCATGTAAAAATTTGATCCAAGAGAAACTCTATTTTCTCTTTTTTTTACTAAAACTAAACTAACTAAACAACAAATAATCTTAGAGAATGGATGTAACTGCGCAATCAGTTTGGAATAATTGCCTGTCTTTTATTAAGGATAACATACAACCCCAAGCTTATAAAACTTGGTTTGAACCCATACAAGCAGTCAAACTTTCAGACAAAGCGTTAAGCATTCAAGTTCCCAGTAAATTTTTCTACGAATGGCTTGAGGAGCACTACGTAAAAATCCTTAAAGTTGCCCTTACCAAAGAGCTTGGTGACAGTGCCAAATTGGTATATGTTATCAAGATGGAAAACACCTATGGCAACAAGCAGCCGTTCACTGAAAAAATACCGAGTTCCAACCGTACTGCGGTAAAATCCCAAGATGTTGACATTCCATTCAACAACAAAAATCCAGAACTTAAAAATCCATTTGTAATTCCTGGTATCAGAAATATCAAGATTGAATCTCAGCTGAATCCAAATTACAATTTTGAGAACTTTTTGGAGGGAGACTCTAACCGATTGGCCAGAAATGCCGGTTTGGCTGTAGCTAGCAAACCAGGAGGAACTTCTTTTAATCCTCTTTTGATTTTTGGTGGTGTTGGCTTAGGAAAAACCCACTTGGCACACGCCATTGGTATTGATATTAAAGACAAGTATCCAGAGAAAACTGTTCTATATATTTCAGCTGAAAAATTCACTCAGCAGTACATTGATTCCGTAAAAAAGAACAACAGAAATGACTTCATTCATTTCTACCAAATCATTGACGTTCTTATTATTGATGATGTTCAGTTTTTGTCTGGAAAATCAGGAACGCAAGACGTGTTTTTCCACATTTTCAACCACTTGCACCAAAACGGCAAACAGGTAATCCTTACCAGTGATAAGGCTCCTGTAGACATGCAAGATATTGAGCAACGCTTGTTGTCCCGTTTTAAATGGGGACTTTCTGCAGAATTGCAAACCCCAGATTTTGAAACCCGAGTTTCTATCTTAAGAAACAAATTGTACCGTGACGGTGTAGAAATCTCTGACGATATTATTGAATACATTGCCAAGCATATCAAAACCAATGTAAGGGAATTGGAAGGCGCTATCATCTCTTTGATCGCCCAGTCTTCTTTCAACAAAAAGGAAGTCACCCTTAACCTTGCAAAAGATATTGTTGAGAAATTTGTAAAGAATACCAAACGCGAAGTTTCTATCGATTATATCCAAAAAGTCGTGTCGGATTATTTCCAAATGGATGTAAGCACCTTGCAGTCTAAAACTAGAAAAAGACACATTGTGCAAGCTAGACAATTGGCTATGTTCTTTGCTAAAAAGTACACCAAAGCCTCTTTGGCAAGTATTGGATCTCAAATTGGAAAACGCGATCACGCTACAGTATTACATGCTTGCAAAACAGTTGATAACTTGACTGCTACAGACAAGCAATTTAGAAAATACGTAGACGATCTTTCTAAAAAATTCTCCGTTTAACAAATGGCTATCACAAGAATTTTAATGGTGTGTCTCGGAAATATCTGCAGGTCACCATTGGCTCATGGAATTTTGGAATCCAAACTTCCCGACCATTTATTCTATGTGGATTCTGCAGGCACTTCCAATTATCATATTGGCCAACAGCCGGACAGAAGGTCTATAGCTGTTGCTAGATTGCACGGCATTGATATTTCCCATCAAGCCGGGAGACAGTTTAGCAAAAATGATTTTGATACTTTTGATATCATCTATGCCATGGACCAAGACAATTATAATGATATTGTTAGATTGGCCCGTACCGAGGATGATATTGCCAAAGTCCGAAAGATTTTGGATGCAGACACCAATATTTCAAGCAAAAATGTTCCCGACCCTTATTATGGCGACATGAGTGATTTTGAACATGTTTTTGCCCTTTTGGATACCGTTTGTCAAGAAATTGCAGACCAACTTAATTCCTAACCACCCCTTTTTTCAATCTCATTTTTGTATTTTGTTGTATCTAAGCATTCTAATACATCAAAATGAAACTTCCCTTTACCCTTCTGTTGGCCCTTTTTGTTCAGATTAGCTTTTCCCAAGACATTGAAATTACATCTTTTGCCACTGGGTTGGTAGATCCGGTGAACATTAAACATGCTGGTGATGAAAGACTGTTTGTTGCAGAACAAGCCGGCACCATTCAAATTATAAGTTCTGAAGGAACTTTAAACGCAGCTCCTTTTTTGGACATTACTTCCATTGTATATGACGGTGCTAGCGAACAAGGTTTGTTGGGCTTGGCCTTCCACCCTAACTATGAAACCAATGGCTATTTTTATGTAAACTATATCAACAATAGCCAAAACACAGTCATTTCCAGATTTGAAAGAACCGATACCAACACAGCCGATCCCAACTCTGAATTAATTTTATTAACCATCACCCAACCCTACAACAACCATAACGGCGGAGATCTTGCCTTTGGTCCAGATGGCTATTTATACATTGGCACAGGTGATGGCGGAAGTTCAGGCGATCCGCAAAATAGAGCTCAGAATCTTACCTCTCTTTTAGGAAAATTGTTGAGAATTGATGTGGATAACCCCTCTGTAGGAAACAACTATGGGATTCCAAGTGATAATCCTTTTGTATCCAATCCCAATGCCCTAGATGAAATATGGGCCTACGGACTGAGAAACCCTTGGAAATTTTCCTTTGATCGTGACACCAATGACTTATGGATTGCTGATGTTGGTCAGAATTTATACGAAGAAATCAATATGGTTACTCCTTCAACTTCCGTAAACGGATTAAACTACGGATGGCGATGCTATGAAGGAAATACAGCATACAATTCAACAAATTGCCCAGACGACAGCACTCTAACTTTTCCCGTTGGTGTTTATAGCCACAGTGGCAATGGAGGCCCCACGAAATGCTCTATTACAGGGGGCTATAGATATCGAGGTTCGGAACAAGCCGGCTTCAATGGTCTCTATTTTTTCGCCGACTTTTGTAGCAATGAAATTGGCACCCTTCAAGCTAATGGCAGTGATTGGACCATGACTTTCACCCCTCCATATTTAAACAATGAATGGAGCTGTTTTGGAGAAGATGTGAGTGGTGAATTATATATTGCAGGTTTAACTTCAGGAACTATCTACAAAATCACCGGGAACAGTTTAGGAATGGAGGATGAACACATGGCAGAAGTAAAAATATATGCAAGTTCCCAAAACCAAACCATAACTGTAGACCTCAACAACAACACTTCCATAAACCAATTAAATCTTTACGATATTCAAGGGAAATTCTTAAAATCTATCACTAATTTTGAAAGCTCTATAATTACCATCTCTTCTGAAAACTTTTCAGCAGGGGTCTACCTTATGGAACTCAAAAAAATAAATGGCTCAAGGGTTATAAAAAAACTAATCGTTGATTAAGAATGGAAAAGAACACTGGTAAATTATACCTCATCCCAACTCTTTTAGGAGACAATCCCTCATTGGAAGTACTTCCTATTTCGGTAAAAAGTGTCATAGAACATATAGATTCTTTTATTGTAGAAAACGAAAAATCGGCAAGGCACTTTATAAAACATGTCTGTCCTCAAAAATCGCAACCAAAATTGCATCTACAAGTACTTAACAAATACACGGAGAGTATGGAGATGATGACTTTTTTAGATCCATGTAAAGAAGGCATAGACATGGGACTTCTTTCTGAAGCTGGCTGTCCTGGAGTTGCAGATCCCGGTGCTGAAATTGTGAATTTGGCACATCAAAACAACATTCAGGTTGTTCCTCTAGTAGGACCTTCTTCTATAATTCTAGCAATGATGAGTTCTGGAATGAATGGGCAGAGTTTTGCTTTCAACGGTTATTTACCTATCGACAAACAGGAACGCAAAAACACATTAAAAAAATTGGAGAGACGTTCTCAAGAAGAAAATCAAAGTCAGATTTTTATTGAAACCCCTTACAGGAACAATAAGCTTTTAGAAGATTTATGTCAAGTTTTACAGCCTCAAACCAAAATTTGTGTGGCCTGCGACATTACATTGCCTACCGAATACATTAAAACCTTAACGGCCAAGCAATGGAAAACGACAAAGATTGACTTACACAAACGTCCGTCAATCTTTATCATTCATAAGGAATAATCAATACAACTATAAAATAGCTTTTGCTGTTTTATTAGGAACAATATGGGAAGTATCGTACCCTGAAAATCGTTTCATATAGTACTTTACAGATGTTCCATAGGCATCCTTGAAATTGTCAACCCCCGAACTTCTCAGGAATTTCTTTACGCTTCCAGGTCCCGCCAAGTGAGCCGCAGCTAAAATACCGGATTCCGTAACGCTGATACCGTTAATGGTAGTTCCTACAAAACGCTTGATGTCTTTACGCAAAATCCACTTATTGCGTTCTGCATTGGCCAAAAAGGCTTTTTCTTGAAGTTCCGGATTGTACAAAAACTGGTTAGGATTATAAATTCCTATTAATTTCAAGGTTTCTGCACCAAATTGGTACTTTCCAAGATAGCCTAACGTATTCACCGTAAAATAATTTCCTCTGGATTCCTTAAAAGCAATCGCTTCCTTGAATCCTATATAGGTTTTTCCTATATTTGGAAAATAGACCTCCTCGGAGAAAGGAGTTGTGGGCTCTTCAGTTTCATTAGCTAAAAAAGCCAAATCTTCTGAAACTGTAAAATCAAGTTCTAACCCTTCTGTTGAATAGTCACCCATATCAACGGCTTCTTGGTTAGAAGAAAGCGCCAAATAAATCAGCGCACAAATTGTAAGAGGGATTACGAAAAAATTAGTTTTCTTTTTTATCATAATAGCTAATTTATAAAGCCGTTATCTCCCCAAAAACGGGCTTTAAATTTCAGCGGGCAAAGGTATAACTTTTTTTTAAACCCTGAAAATTAATCGCTTAAGTACTTCAAAAATAGATTCCGTGGAACTTTATGCAATTTTTATCGGTGAACTCCACTGTAGGAAAAGGTATCTTAATAAGGTTAAAAACTTCAAAAACAGTTCTTAAAAAATGGGAGTTTGTGTTAATTTTAGTTAAATCTACATCGAGGCTAAAAAAATACTGTCGGCGCCTATTTTTTTCAATAATTTCTTCAATATTTTCATTTTCCGATCCAAAAAGCATTCCCTCTGCTCCATAGCCAAAAGCCATGTTCAACCACCTCGGAATTTTACTTTCCTTAAAAAACGAATGTAGATTAATACTTAGCCAATAAGTTTGCCCATTGTAATCTTTCAGGATTTCTTCCAAAAATCCATCTCCAAGGGTTTCGGGCCGCAGCTGTGCATAATGGGTTTCATGAAACGAATATTTTAAAGTCATTCGCTGTTCTTTCCAAAGTAATTCTTGGCCAATATACAATCCCGTACCCGAAGCATTGGCAATAACATCTCCCCAAGAAAAGCCCCATTCCTCTGAAAATCCATCAAAAACCTCCACTGCCGTTAAAAAAGCAAAGCCTAAAGTACCGCCGTACAACAATTGGTCTCTTTCGCTTACCCCACTCCATTGCAATGTGTTTGCTCCCAATCTCCCCATTTGGTAAGAGGTGTAAACATGTCCCAATTTATCCATTTGCAACCATTCTTGGTTGTCATTTAGGGTATGGAATTTTGAACGAGGATAATCGGCGTACCAAAGTTGGTCCAAACCAATCAACGCCATGGTTGCAAGTGAAGCTTCGGAAATAACCACTGCATTTCTCCTTTTTATATTGAGAGTGTCACTTGGCTTAAGAAACTTATTTATTCCTGTTTGGGCATAGCTGGCAGTAACCGCAAAACAAAACAATATTATTTGAGTGAGGCCACGCTTCACCCCTATCGTCTTATCCCTTGAGAAGATAAATAACTTTGGTATTCCCTAGCATTAATGTTATGCTGTGTCAAAGTTTTGGCAAATTTATGGTATCCCAAACGCTTGGCATCGGCAGCAAAATACAAGTAATTATGTTTCTCATAGTTCAAAACCGCATCTATGGCCGAAATATCTGGCATGGATATAAGCCCAGGAGGCAAGCCAGCATATTTATAGGTGTTGTATGGCGATTCAATTTCCTTATGGACATTCAAAACACGTTTAATAACCGTACCCTGATATTCTGGTAATTGGTAGGCCGCATATTTCAAGGTTGGATCGGCCTGTAAAGGCATACCAATCTTGATTCTGTTCATATACACCCCTGCAATTCTAGGTTGCTCACTTGCTTGTTTGGATTCTTCATGTACAATGGAAGCCAAAGTCATGACCTCATTTTGGCTCAAACCAATTTCTTTGGCTTTAGCCTTTCTACTGTCATTCCAAAACCTACTGTATTCGGTTGCCATACGCTCGCAGAATTGCTCAGAAGAGGTATTCCAAAAAAATTGGTAACTGTTAGGAATGTACATTCCTAGAGCTGTTTTCTCAGAAAATCCATTGGCGTCCAAAAATGCCTTGGAAGTCATTTCGTTCAACAATGACAAACTATCGGCTTCTATCTGGACAGCAATCCTTCCCGCTAATTTTGCTAGACTTTCCTGATTGTTAAAAGACAGTTTGATAGGAATATTATTGCTTCTTATGGTATTTATAATGTCATTATTGCTCATGCCTTTTTTAATGACATACTTCCCTGCTTTGATATTGGTTGTGTATTGCTTTCTATTGGCAAGGGCATCAAATTTATCGATATCCAACAACAATGGTTCCAATTGCTCCCTAACATCTTGGTAGGTAGCTCCGGACGGAATATACACATAAGCCTGCTCATTATTAAAGCTTGTATTTGGCTTAAACATGGCTCCATAAATATAATATGCAATAAAAGCAGCAATGGCCAAGCCTAAAAGGGCAATTGCCAACAGTATTTTTTTAAAGTACATTTAACTAGATATACGTTGAAATAAATATTCGTTTTTGAAGGAACCATCTGCAAAGTTCCAATCCTTCTTCAGCCCTACTTTTTGAAAGCCGTTGCCCTCAAACAATTTGATACTGGCTTTATTTTCTTCAGAAATATTGCAATACAGTTGATGTAGATTTAAATACTTATCGCAATACCCTATGAGCAGCTTTAGAGCGTCATTACCATGGCCCATACCTCGATTCACCTCATCTTTTATCAAAATTCCGATACCGGCTCTTCTGTTTTTGAAATCGAAATCAAAAAGGTCGATCAAGCCAATGACTGTATCACTATTGTTACAAATGGCCAATCGCAACTGTTTAACTTCAAAAATGTCTCTGTGGGCATTTTCCAGATACAGCTTGATGGCATATCTGGAATATGGGGTTATGGTGTTGCTAATTTCCCAAACGGACTCATCATTTTCAATGGCATGGACAAATTCCAAGTCTTCTGGCTCCAACGCCCTTAAATAGATATGATCCCCTTTGAGTGTTAGCATTCAATTTCACCTTTAAACACAAATATTGCAGGACCAATAAGCCAAACATTATTGTAATGGCCATTTGTAACTTCAAAAGACACCTTCAATTGTCCTCCTTGAACTTGCAAAGCTATTGTTTCCTTATCGGTTTGTCCTGTATTGTGCATGGCAATAGCTACAGCAGTAACGCCTGTTCCACAAGATAAGGTTTCATCTTCCACTCCTCTTTCATAAGTTCTCACAGCGAAAAAGCCGTCTTCAATTTTACTCACAAAATTAATATTGCTTCCTGCTTTACCATACAATTCACTATAACGGATTTTAGCGCCTTCGGTTTTAACATCCATGTCGTCCAAATTACTATTGAATTCCACATGGTGAGGAGATCCCGTATTTAAAAACACATGCGATTTGTGTTGTTCAACCAAATCCACATCCTGCATCTGTAGGTGTACAATATTGTTGTCTACCGTGGCATGGTGAAGTCCGTCCACAGCCTCAAACGTAGCCTTGTCTTCAATAACTCCCAAATGTTTTGCAAACGCCACCAAGCATCTACCTCCATTACCGCACATAGAGCTTTCGTTTCCATCGGCGTTGTAATACACCATTTTGAAGTCATATTCTGGGTGGTTTTCCAATAAAATCAAACCATCGGCACCAATGCCAAAACGTCTGTCACACAAAAAAGCTACTTGTTTGGTATCATTTTTGTCGAAAGTTTGTTGACGATTATCAATCATCACAAAATCGTTCCCTGTTCCTTGATATTTGTAAAAAGTAAGTTTCATATTGGGGACAAATATAGGAATAATCGACGGTAAATCCCGTTGTTAAATAGGCGTTAAAACCAACGTTAAAAAGCGTTAAATAGAAATTGTCCATTCAATAAAAAAGTAATTTTAAACGTTAAATTATTCAATATATAAACCATAAAATCCTAATAAACTATGAAAAAATTACTGTCTTTAGTTTTAGTTTCCGTATTAGGTGGAGTCATTACACTGTCTGCCTATAAAATGTATTTCGATCAAAATACTGCTTTCCAATCCCCTACGACGGTTAGCGAATCTACATATTTTCCCACCGTCCAGAACGTTTCCAATATTGCCAATGCTGTGAATGCCCCCAATTTTGTTTCAGCTGCCGAAAAAACGGTGCACTCTGTAGTACACGTTAAGAACACGGCCATCATTACAGGACAAAACAGTTTTGAAGATTTTTTCTTTGGAAGGCAATCCCAAAGAGCCCAGGTTGGAACCGGAAGCGGCGTGATAATTTCTCCAGATGGCTATATCATTACCAATAACCATGTGATTAATGGTGCCAGAGAAATTTCAATTACACTAAATGACAACAAAATTTACGATGCCCAACTTATTGGTACGGATGAAAAAACCGATATCGCCCTGTTAAAAATTGATGCGGAAGAAGAATTGCCATACATTTCCTTTGGTGATTCGGACCAAGCAAAAATTGGTGAATGGGTATTGGCTGTTGGGAATCCATTCAATCTAACTTCAACCGTAACTGCGGGTATCATCAGTGCTAAGGCAAGGGATTTGTCTGGTAGAAACATGCAGTCCTTCATTCAAACCGATGCCGCCGTGAACCCAGGCAACTCTGGGGGCGCTCTGGTAAATGCCAATGGAGATCTTATAGGAATCAACACCGCTATTTCTTCCCAAACAGGCTCATATATTGGATATTCCTTTGCAGTGCCAAGTAATATTGCCAGAAAAGTAGTTGAAGATATCATGGAATTTGGCGATGTACAAACTGGTATTTTGGGTGTTACGGGAATTTCCCTTAACAGTGAATCGGCTGAACATTTTGGTGTGGAAACTTCGGAAGGATTTTATGTAAACGGCATTGAAGAAGACACCGGAGCAGATTTGGCAGGTATTAAAGAAGGAGATGTCATTACAAAATTGGATCACATTAAAATTTCGAAGTTTGCCGACCTAAAAGGTTATCTTACTACAAAACGTCCGGATGACGTAGTCAATGTGACATTACTAAGAAATGGAGATACAAAGGTACTTCCTGTAACCTTGATGAAGAATTCTACTTTAACGCTTCCTATTGTTGGACAGGTGAAAAATGCTAAAGCTTCCGATTTGCAAAAATACCGTACCAATAATGGTATTAAAATAGCGGCTTTGGACAATACTTATGCTAGATATTGGAAAAAGAATGGCATTGAAGAAGGTAATATCATCACAGCTATAAACGATGTTAAAGTTCGTGACGTTGATGAAGCTAAAAAAATTATTACCGAAAACACAAACGGAGAACCATTGAAGTTCGAGATTATCAACAAAAATGGTCAAAAAGAAAATTTTTATTGGAGATAAGTTAAATTCCTTAAAAACATGTTAATCTCCTTACGCTATTTTGGGTAGTGTAAGGGGATTTTTATTTGTTAAAATTGGTTACGAAAACGTTTGAAATAATGTACTTTTGACAAAAATTTAATTTTAACAACACACTAAACATTAAAAAATGAGTCTTAACGGTACTTATGAAAAGGAATTAGCTTTTCAGGCAGACAGACGTCGCGCCACTGTAGAATTTATTAAAATTGTCAGTGACCTTTGGTACGATAAATCTATAGAACTTGTTTTATTCAGAAACCAACTTATCGACAAAAACGTAAGTGAAATCTTGAACTTACATGAATATGCCGGAGAGTTTGTTCAAAAGCCAATTTCAATTTTTGATTCGGTAGAAATTGCCCAAGCCATTAAAAACTTGGACTTGCCACCAGCCAAATTAGACATTGGAAAGCTAACCTATGAATTTCATATAGAAGACCAAAAGTATAGCGCTGCAGATTTTGTGGCCAATAAATTGAAAGATGCCTATAACAACGAATCCATCAAACCAAAAGACGTCGTGCTTTATGGATTTGGAAGAATTGGACGTTTGGTTGCAAGGGAATTGATGTCTAAAACAGGAAAAGGAAGTCAATTGCGCTTAAGAGCTATTGTAACTCGTAGTGCCGTTGACGAAACTGTGTTGGAAAAAAGAGCTTCTCTTCTACGCAACGATTCTGTACATGGAGATTTCTCTGGAACCGTTTCAACCGATCCAAAAAACAATGCCCTAATTATCAACGGAACAACCGTAAGCATCATTTCGGCAAATAGTCCAGAGGAGATTGATTACACCGCATATGGCATTAAAAATGCTTTGGTTATAGACAACACAGGTGCCTTTAGGGACAAAGAAGCGTTGAGCAGACTTTTAAAATCGAAAGGAGCCGATAAGGTATTGTTGACTGCGCCTGGTAAAGGAATCCCAAACATTGTATACGGCGTAAACCATTTGGATAACAACCCTGACAAAATAAAAATATTCTCAGCTGCTTCTTGTACAACCAATGCAATCACGCCTGTTTTAAAGGCTGTAGAAGATACTTATGGTGTTGTAAGCGGACATTTGGAAACCATCCATGCCTATACCAATGACCAAAATCTAGTGGACAACTTCCACAAAAAATACCGTCGTGGACGTGCTGCAGGATTGAATATGGTAATTACCGAAACTGGTGCTGGAAGTGCCGTTGCAAAAGCATTACCTGCTTTGGAAGGCAAATTGACTTCTAACGCCATTCGTGTACCTGTTCCAAACGGGTCTTTGGCGATTTTAAATTTAAATTTAGAAAAAGAGACCTCTGTAGAAAGCATGAATACCATTATGAAAAAATATGCTTTGGAAGGGGATTTAGTAGAGCAAATAAAATATGAAATGAGTGACGAACTGGTTTCAAGCGATATCATTGGAAGCTCTGCACCTTCTATATATGACAGTAAAGCTACCATTGTAAGACTAGATGGCAAGAACGTGGTCTTATACATTTGGTATGATAACGAATATGGCTATAGCCACCAAGTTATCAGATTGGCTAAATACATTGCTAAAGTAAGACGCTACACTTACTATTAGTAGATTTTCAACTAAAAACTGAAAGAGCGGATTCAAATTGAATCCGCTCTTTTTATTTTGAATTTACTCTTTTTGCTTAAAGAGGAAAATTAAATTGATTTCTTCGTCTCTCTTTTGTCGACCAATACACGAAATAATCTAGGTATCACAAATACAAACACTGCAGTGTAAATTGAAGTCAGTAGTTCTATATTCAGATAGAAATATAGAATCAAAAAAAGTGCAACAGCGCTTAATAAGTATGATAATGTTATGTTATACTTTGTCATCAATGATTTTTTTGGAAATGTAAGCAAAAACGAGAAAATTTTACAATAGTTAATATTTTTCTGTAAAGATAAAGCAACCTTTTAACTTAAAATGCATCTATTTACAAAACAACCAATCCATTAAAAATATGAAATCAAAAAATGTACTATTAGCATCCTTATTGGCCCTGTCCCTACTAGCATGTCTGGCGGGATATGATGATGAAGTTTTTATAGAACCTTTGCCCTCCTCACAATACACTCCCGTGATTATGGAGCGAAGTGAATTTGAAGCCTCGACTATCTTTGAGTCTCCCAAAAGCATTGTCAATTCCGGCAAAATTTATCTCAAGGACAACTTCCTATTTATTAACGAAAAGAACGAAGGCTTTCATGTATTTGACAATTCTAACCCTGAAAACCCAATTAACCTAGGGTTTATTAAAGTTTTAGGCTCTTCAGACCTCGCCATAAAAGGCGACATTTTGTATGTGAACAATGCAACGGACCTTATTGCCATACAACCCAATATAGAAACTTCAACAGTAACAATTACAAAACGTATTTCCAACACGTTTCCGCAATTGTTCTCTCCTGATGGTTTTGAATATTACAATTTAGAAGAAAATGAAATTATTATAAACTGGGTTTTAAACGATGAATAACATGAAAACATATATCTCACTTTTGGTTGCTTGCCTATTACTAACTGCTTGTAATAGCGACAGCATTGTTTCCTCTCAGGATTCTGGATATGCAGAATCAGGACAAGGTGGTTCCCTGGCCAGATTTATTGTAAAGGGCGATTACCTTTACTCGGTAGACCTTTACGGTTTACATGTCTTTAATATTGCCGATCTCTCCAATCCAGTTGAAGTCAATTCGGTGCCAATAGGGTTCAACATTGAAACCTTATTTGCCTACAAGGAATATTTATATATAGGTTCAAGAAATGGGATGTACATTTATAGTGTGCAAAATCCTGAACTTCCACAATACCTTTCCGATGTGCAACATTTTACGTCATGCGATCCCGTTGTGGCCAATGACACCTACGCTTTTGTAACACTTCATGCCGACATTGGTTGTGGCAATACAATTAATGTATTGGAAACATATGACGTAACCGATATTGTGAATCCTATTCTAATTTCTTCTAGAAATTTAACCCAACCAATCGGTTTGGGGCTTTACGGCGATTATTTATTTGTTTGCGATGATGAAGTCAAGATTTTTGATATGTCGGATCCTGCGAGTTCAACCTTGGTGAATTCCATCAACCGAAATGGTTTTGATGTGATTATTCACCAAGACCTTTTAATTTTAATAGGAGAAAATGGCTTGTATCAGTTCAGTTTAAATCCTAATGACATTCAGGACATCACAGAATTAAGTACATTAAACATCTAAAACCTTATTTCCTTCGTATATACCAATAGCTCCACCAAAACTGGGGCTATTGGCATAAAATAGGCCTTTACATCAATAGAAATTATTATATTGCCCCCCGATTAACTATAAGTAATTTAATCTAGCTGAAATGAATATTTTAAAAACTGTATTATTTTCCTCAATTTTCCTTTTAAGTTTTTCCACAACCCAAGCCCAAGAATCTAACGACGAAGACGACCAACTTTCATTAAACTCTGGTTCTATTGACAACCAATTTGAATATGTTATTCAAAAATCAAACAATTATCAAGATTACAAGGTTATTAAAAGAGCGTGGTTGTACACATTAAAGTCACACACCTTGGATTCTTTGAAAGCTGTGCATAAAGAATTGGCAGACACTCAAGTTGTAGTAGACTCGCAAGCAGTGGAAATAGCTAGCTTAAAAAGCAATCTAAACAATACTCAAGAAACTTTGGATGCTACCAATCTTGAAAAAGACAGTATGTCACTGTTTGGCATCCAAATGAGCAAAGGAAATTACAGTACGCTTTTATGGAGCATTATTGGAGGCCTTTTGGCCTTCTTGTTGTTCTTCATTTATAAATTCAACAACAGTAATACAGTTACCAAACAGGCTAAACAAGCATTGGCGGAAACTGAAGAAGAATTTGAAGAACACAGACGTAATGCCTTAGAGCGTGAGCAAAAAGTAAGACGTCAATTACAGGACGAAATCAACAAACAAAAGAACGGCTAATTACTGCCTCTTACAATATTCAAAGCCTCTGCATTCTTTTGCTGAGGCTTTTCTTTTTCTACACAATGGGTATATGCTAAAAAAGTGCAAAGCCTTATGACCAAATGCGGACTTTTTCACATCTTTGCAGTTCATAATTTTGATCATGCGTATAGATATCATCACTGTATTACCAGAATTGCTCAAAAGTCCATTTGAAGCTTCCATCCTAAAACGTGCTATTGAAGCCAATTTGGTAGAAGTTCATTTTCATAATTTGAGAGATTACACCACCGATAATTACAAAACAGTAGATGATTACCAATTTGGTGGTGGCGCTGGCATGGTAATGCTAATTGAACCCATCGATAAGTGCATTACCAAACTGCAATCGGAACGCGACTACGACGACATTATCTATATGACCCCAGACGGTGAGCGCCTGAAGCAAGGAACTGCCAACCAATTGTCATTAAAGGAAAATCTTATCATTTTATGTGGACATTATAAAGGCGTAGACCAACGGGTTCGTGATAAATTCATCACCAAGGAAATTTCTATTGGGGATTATGTGCTCTCTGGAGGCGAATTGGGAGCTGCCGTGCTTTGCGATGCGGTGATTCGGTTGATTCCTGGCGTGCTTGGAAATGAGACTTCTGCCCTAACCGATTCTTTCCAGGATAATTTGTTGGCGCCTCCCATTTATACAAGACCAAGAAGCTACCAAGGCATGGATGTTCCCGAAATATTGTTCAGTGGTAATTTCCCTGAAATTGAAAAATGGCGTGAGGAACAGGCTTATTTACGTACTAAGGAACGTCGCCCAGATTTGCTAGATGACTAGCTTTCATGTAAAAAAACTTGACTTTTCGTTGTAAATAATTAATTATTCACTATTTTTGCAGCCAATTTCAGATTAACCTCTGGCGATATCCGTGAATGTTGGTTTGGACATAACCATTTAAATTAAAAAGAAATGAATTCTTTAGTAAAATTTGTACAAGACGAATTTGTAGCAAAAAAAGATTTCCCAGAGTTTGGAGCTGGTGACACTATTACTGTTTACTACGAAATTAGAGAAGGTGAAAAAGTAAGAACACAGTTCTTTAAAGGAGTTGTATTGCAACGTAAAGGTTCTGGAAGCTCAGAAACTTTCACTATCAGAAAAATGTCTGGAACAGTTGGTGTAGAGCGTATTTTCCCAATTAACTTGCCTGCACTTCAAAAAATTGAAGTTAACAAAAGAGGTAAAGTTAGACGTGCAAGAATCTTCTACTTTAGAGGTCTTACAGGTAAGAAAGCTAGAATTAAAGAGGTTAGAAAATAATCTTATAATTTCCTTACAATACAAAGCCTTGAATTTTCAAGGCTTTTTTTATGAACTAATGTTTACAAGTCAAGTTCATAAAAAGTTGATAATTAAGCACATAATCTCTTTTAAATCAGGCTTTTTTGTCGTAATTTAGCATAACGTTCTAATAACAACATCATGTTGGTTTCAAATGGTTTATAATTTGAATTTATATTAAACGTATAAAGACAACGTTCTTTATAAAATGTTTTTCGAGGTTTTTACAAACCATGATATTTTAAAAAGTATTGAATGTGCAAACAGTCAACAACTAGTAAAATTGAAAGTTTCCAAAGGAAGCATAAGCGAAAGTGATTGTTTAGGTAGGAAGCAATGTATAATTCTTTATATATTATACATCAAGAAAAACAATTGAAACATTTATTAACACGGCAATACATTTTGAAAGTTAGTAAGTGTTTCATTGAAACAGTGAAACTTGAATTGAAAAGGACGATGGAGCATGAGTTCTACTCGGCTGATTTGACAGTATGTTAATTAGGTCACGAAGTAACTGTTTCAGAAAGCCATGTCAAGGTAGTTAATCTACAATGATATGGCTTTTGTTTTTTATTCATTTTTATAATCCAACCTTGTCAAATAGTTATACATAATCTCACCACGCTTTACAGTAAGCAAAAGCCTGTAATCATTATAATCTTTAGGCATGTGTATATCTACTTTCTGAGAGTTCCCTACTCTGTTAATGGTTAAAAAATCGCCTTTTGAGTTTGTTTTCACCAAAGACCATTCGTAACCTGATATATTTTCATCCTCTTTGGGGATATGCCATCCTATGCTATCATCATACTCCATAGCACTATAGGTGAAAGCATAGCCTGGAGTTAAATGTTTATAGGGCTTCAAAACTTTTACTGTTGGCATGTTTTGAGAATTTGTATTTAAGCTTGTGTAATTAAGATAATCGAAGTATTCCTTTTTAAAACGTCCTTCCCTATCCACCAAACCATCAAATGTAAGTCTGTTCACTTCAAAACGGTCTTGCCATTCAGACAAACAAAATGTCGTTTCCTTAGGCTTTAGTTTTATAAAGTTTTTAACCTCAATATCAGATATCAAAAAATCTAGAGAATTACTATTCAAATAATTTGCCATCGGGGCATAATAGTCTTTATTTACAACATGTAAACCAATTACGAAGTCACCTCTAAGGTTCTCCTGTATTTTTTGAAGACTTACGAGTCCGTCGCGATTAACAGTAGTAGTCAAGGAAACTGGTCTGTTTGGATCTAAAGTATTTATCTCCAAAATCAAATCATCCAACCATTTTAAATAAGCCTTCCCCTGAAAAAACTGTTCCTCCACACCATAAACTCTTTTTTGGTGCTTCAGAATATCATTTTCAATGGCCCAAGAAACAATATGGTTTTCATTCTTTCGCTCTTGAATTTTCTCAATAATATGATTTTTCAAAGTAATCGGCGCGAGTGAATCTTTATGGAAATCTATTGCTTCAGGAACAAAAAAACTATAAACTACCTTCAGTCCATATTCATTGGAAATACTTAGCAAATTGTAATCATACGTATCGTTCTCCATGAACTTGATGGTATTAATACCTAAGTCCTTCATTTCTAAAAAATCCTTTTCCAACCTTTCCCGCGTTAAAACATGATAATCCGTTTTCCAATTTTGCCCTTTTTTTATGTTCACTCCTTGAAATTTGTGTAACAAAAAATCTAGGTTGTCATTTGTTTTATGTGAAGCCTTTAAAGCGCTTTCATTTTTATGCTCAACCTCCACATTCTTTTTAACAGTACCCCATGGCTTAAAATGTTGATAGGCAACCCTATCTCCTTGAATACTCCAATCAAAAGTTTCATTGGCTTCATAACCTTTAGGATGATTATTATCTAGATTTGAATTAAAAAATACAATAGCCTGCACTTCTGGAAACTCGCCATATAAAACCCTAAACGCCCCATTGATCCATTTTCGCTTGTTTTGTTCATTTCCCAAGGAACCAAATTCCGAAATCATTACGGGTTTATCTGAGACGTCTTCTAATATATTATGGAAAGGATCATACATTAATTTGAACGTTTTCATTTCTTGAGGAATGGAATCTGTATCATAATTTAGAATATTTGCACCTACCCAATCCACATAATGGTCACCAGGGTAAAAGTCTTGGATATTTTCTGCCTTCCAAGGATTCCACACCCAAATTACATTATCGGCATACGCCTCCATAAACTTTACGTACACATGTCTCCAAGCTTCCTTAAACTCCTTGCTCGCATTCTCCTCATTACTATACCAGGGATAAAAAGGATTGTCAAACTCATGGGCGAACCTTAAAAAGACTGGATTTTTAAGCTCTCGTAATTTTACTGCGAATTCAGAAATATAGGAATCGAACACTCCTTTATTAATTAATTGAAATACATTTTTCTCCTGAATTGAATCACTTTCAAACGTATGAATCCAAGGTTCCCAGGTAATTATTGGGATGGCATTATTGGCGTAAATGGAATCTAAATATGAAAGGGGAATATCATTTTCTTCTTTGTTCCAAGCTAGATACAAAGAGGTAATATCCAGAGAAGTTCCTAATTCTCTTGAAAACTTATCAGCTTCCTTCAATGAAGTCATACCGTCATCAATGGTTGGTACAAAAGCTCCCAGCATTTTATACGGCTTTTTATCAGCCTTTATTTCCGTAGCAAAACCTCTTATTTTTATACGTTCACTTTGAAAGAGCAAAAATCCACTGGCTAAAACAAAAAAACACACTGTTGGAACGGCCACTTTCTGCCAAATATTGAAAGAGTAAGAATTAAATTTAGAAATAAAACTTTCCTCCTTTTGAGCTTTACTCTTTGCCTCCCCTCCATAGGCAAAGGCTAAGGTATAAAACATGTCGAATGCATTGTAAAGAGCATAAAAGGACATAAAAATTGAGAAAGGCGTAAAATCTCTTTTGAGTCCATACACAATCGCAATAATTGACATTGCACCCAAAATGAGATTTGGTAAAACAAGAGTAAATTTTGTGTTTTCAGTATTTGCCTTAGGAGTTGCGATGTAAGGAACCTTTTTTCTGATAAGGGTATAAATTGTTCCCAAAATATAGATCCACCAGGCAGAATGCATCAACAAACCTGCTGTAAAGTGTACACCTCTTTCTTCAGGTTTGACAAGCCATTTCTGCACATACATTCTAATGCCAATCAAACAGGCTAAAACGGGAACCGTAATGAATCCAAAATTATAAATGTTTCCTTTCCAAGGTGATGTACTGAGAAACAGTGACAAAATCGGGATGAGCATACAAAACAGATAAATAAACCCTGTTAAATAATGAAGCGGCAAAATGCCAAAGTGTAGCTTTTGACGCCAAGTAAATTTTGAAAATAACCTAGGGTATGTACTCACCAACAATTCGAAGGTACCTCTTGCCCATTTTAACTGTTGCTTATAATAAGCTCCTAGACTACTTGGCACTAATCCTTTGGTTAACATTTTAGGCAAGTAAACCGACTTCCATCCTTTGGCATAAAGCTGCATACTGGTATGCATATCTTCAGAAAGTCCAGAGGCATGTCCTCCTATAGAATCCAAAGCCTTTCGCCGAAACGCACAATTGGCTCCAATGGCATTCACGGTTCCGTAAGAGTTCATGGTCATCATCAACGGACCATAAAAAAGATAGGTTTGTTCTGCGGCTCCCTTTGCTACTAAGGACTCATCTTGGTTGTAATAACCTTGAACAGTTTGCACAAAGCCAATCTCATCATTTTCAAAATAAGGGATTACCTCTAAAATGAAATTGGGCTCAGGAACATGGTCTGGGTCCAAAATGATGCAAATATCTCCAGTAGCCTGTTTTAAGGCATTATTGATATTTCCCGCTTTTGCATCTATTCTATTGTCCCTTGTTACATGAATGATGCCATGGATTTCGCAAAACTCTTTTAACCGTGCATTGCCTTCCTCGTCACATAGATAGGTTTTGTGGGGTGCCTCCATATCAGAAATGGCCAATAATGTTTTCTCAACCATTTCAATGGGCTCTCCTGGGCAATAGGTGGTAAAAACATCGATACTAAACGTTTTTGTCAATTTTGGTTTATCTGGGATAGACAAATCCCAATAATGGTACCAGATGTAAATGATCCTAAAAACATCAAATAGTATGACACAGGTAAGCAAAACAAATAATAATCTGCTTTCAACCAAATCTGGTTTGAAAAACCAATACAAAAAATTAAGTATACTAATGCAACCTAGAACAATCAAAATTCTGAGGTTACGTTTATCTTTTTTATTTGGAGCCTTAATTTGCATATTAATCCTTCTTTAATACAAAAAATGGAATATTAGCCGTTGCAAAGTTTTGATGATCATCATATACATAAGCCATAAGCCTATAGGTACCTTCCTCTGTTGGAGCACGAAATGAAATACCTAACATTTTGTCTTTAGAGATAGTATCCAATATAAATGATTCTGCCTCTAGTTTACTTGAAATACCAAAGCTTAAACCTTCTTTTAGGATTTCCCATTTAAAAGTATAATTAATAACAGGATTTTCCATCTTTAAAACTGCTTTTAGTGTGTCATTGGGACTATGCAGTTGTAAATCTGTATCCTTTCTTTCATTTAATAACAATTGTGAAATATTTGGGGCATCTTCCTCTATTTCCATTCCTGTCCAAACTTCTTTTAAGGCAAAATAAACATTGTTTTTACGTCCTTCTTCATCAAAAATATTAAACCATGTTGGAGTTCCTTCATTTTTGTCTCCCCAATAGAAAGCGACGCTACCCAAACTTTCTTCATCCAATTTAATGTAAGTCTCATATTTTCTCTTACATACTTCCGCCTTTTCTTTACTAGTAAGCTCCAATAACCTACTCCATTTAGTATTTTCCGTTTCCCAAGGCCCCGCCACAGACCATTCGGTTATATAATAAGGCATAACATTTGTCACCATAGATAACTGCCTTTGATTCCTTTCTATTTCTTTTAAGTTTTTAAAAATATTATACCCCACTAGATCTAATTGAGGAGAATTCAAATGAATGGATAAAGTTTGCCCTCTAGAGGCCCCAGCAACAGTAGTGCTTACTGGATGGTTAGGATCGTCTTCATGAATTTGCTCAATCATGTCATTAAATGTCTTTATAAATTCATTTTCACCTAAAGTCAAGGGATAAACAAGTTCATTTCCCAAATTCCACATTAATAATGCTGGGTGATTTTTATGCTGATTAACAAACTTTTTAACAGCTTCCTTCATTACTTTGACATACTCTTTATCCTTATAGTAATTATAGTTGTTTTGATATTTGGGTAACCAAATGTCCAAAATTACAGCTATATTATATTTCTGTGCTTCATCTAGTATTTTAGCAGTATTAGTAGTATCATAAAGTCTTAAGGTATTGCCTCCAGCTTCCGAAAGTTCTTTTAGGTAAGGTTTCCCTCCTGCTCCTTTTATATAAAAAGGTTTACCATTTCTGATGATTTCAAAACCTTTTTCTGTCTCAACAATCCTTACTGTCGCACTTTCGTTCATGACATGCCTATTAGGGCGATTGACATAAAAAAATGTCGACAACATAATGATTACCAAAACAATAGAAACTGAAAGGCGCTTCATACAAAAAATCAATTTAGACATTGAAAATCAAGTATATAAAATAACTAAAAATAAAATTTCAAATGTATTAAAACTTAAAGAGCCCTTAAGAATATATCTGATAAACGTCAAATAAAACTGATTAAAGGATTATTCATAACTTTACCTACTTTCGCAATAAAGAACTTTTATGAGCCTAAGCATAGTTGACCGAATATTCAAAAGCGAAGATTTCGTGAGCACTCCCCTCCAAAAAGGGGAATATGATTGTTGTATTTTTGATAATTGCAATTTTGCTGAAGGCGATATTTCCAATAGTTCCTTTATGGAATGTGAGTTTATAAACTGTAATTTAAGCAATGTCAATATAGCCCATGCCTCTTTAAAGGAAATTACCTTTAAAGACTGCAAGCTCACTGGTGCCCAATTTCATAAGTGTGACCCATTTTTGCTAAGTTTCAAACCCAACAACTGTCAATTGAACTTCGCATCCTTTTACAACTTGAATTTAAAAGGCATTAAGTTTACCGATTGCAACCTTCAAAATTGCGATTTCACTCAAGCCAACCTTTCCAAAGCGGTATTTCATAATTGCGATCTCAAAAACAGTCAGTTTGACCAAACCAACTTAAAAGACACCGATTTTAGAACCTCATTTAATTACACTTTCAATCCAGAACACAATCAACTAAAAGGTGCGAAATTTTCAAAAGATCAGGTGTTGGGATTGCTTTCCCATTTACGAATTAAAATAGACTAGAAATGGATTTCAAAACCCACTAGAATTTTACTACAATTTCTCAATAAAAATTCCTTTTTAAGCCTAGAAAATTCAGCAATATTTTCAAATTGTCAACCTATTGTTAGTCTACCGTAAATAACTTGTTGATTTTTGTATATTTGCAAGGCTTTGAAAAAAGCGCGTTTTTATTAATTAAATTACAAACCTTAAATGTCAAACAATCCTACAATATTTTATACAAAAACTGACGAAGCTCCTGCATTAGCTACACAGTCATTTTTACCAATAGTTAAGGCGTTTACAAAATCGTCAGGAATTACTATAGAAACCAAGGACATCTCATTGGCCGGCAGAATTTTAGCCACCTTCCCGGAAGCTTTGACCGAAGACCAAAAAGTTGAAGATGCTTTGGCAAAATTAGGAGAGCTTGTAAAGTTACCTGAAACCAATATCATTAAACTTCCAAACATCAGTGCTTCCATTCCACAGTTGAAAGGAGCCATTTCAGAATTGCAAAGTCAAGGATTCAACATTCCAAGTTATCCAGACGAACCAAAATCTGATGACGAAAAAATGATCAAATCTAAATATGATAAGATCAAAGGAAGTGCTGTAAACCCTGTATTGCGTGAAGGAAACTCTGATAGACGCGCACCAAAAGCAGTTAAAAACTACGCTAAAAAGAACCCGCACTCTATGGGTGCTTGGTCGGCAGACTCTAAGTCGCATGTAGCAACAATGGACCATGGTGATTTTGCACACAATGAAAAATCGGTAACCTTAGATCATGCCACTTCTGTAAAAATTGTTCATACCGATGCTAATGGGAATGAAACCATTTTAAAAGATAGTTTCCCTATTTTGGAAGGTGAAATCATCGACGCTTCTGTAATGAGCAAAAAGGCGCTTTTGGAGTTTTTGGAAGCTCAAATTGCAGATGCTAAAGATCAAAACATTCTATTCTCTTTACATATGAAAGCAACCATGATGAAGGTGTCAGACCCTATCATCTTTGGTCATGCTGTAAAAGTATACTTCAAGGAAGTATTCAGCAAACATGCTGAAACATTTAAAGCCATTGGAGTTGATGCCAACAACGGACTTGGAAACTTATTGGCAAAATTGGAAGAACTTCCAGAAGACAAGCGTAAGGAAATTGAAGCCGATATCAATACTGTAATTTCAAACAGTGCCGATTTGGCTATGGTAAATAGTGATAAAGGGATTACTAACCTTCACGTACCAAGTGACATCATCATCGATGCTTCTATGCCTGCTATGATCCGTACTTCTGGACAAATGTGGAATGCTAAAGGTGAGCAACAGGATACCAAAGCGGTAATTCCAGATAGTAGTTATGCAGGTGTCTACACAGCAACTATCGATTTCTGTAAACAACACGGAGCTTTCGATCCAACTACTATGGGAACTGTTCCTAACGTAGGTTTAATGGCTCAAAAAGCTGAAGAATATGGATCTCACGACAAAACATTCGAAATCACTGCAAACGGTACTGTAAGCGTTATTGATGCCGAAGGGAATACGTTAATTCATCACAACGTTGAAGCTGGAGATATCTGGAGAATGTGTCAAGTTAAGGACGCGCCTATCCAAGACTGGGTAAAATTGGCCGTGACGAGAGCTAGAGCTTCTCAAACACCTGCCGTATTCTGGTTGGATGAAAACAGAGCACACGATGCCGAATTAATCAAAAAGGTAAATGCATACTTGCCAAACCACGATACCGAAGGATTGGATTTAAGAATCCTTTCTCCTATCGAAGCAACTAAGTTTACATTGGAGCGCATGAAAAATGGTGAAGACACCATTTCTGTTTCAGGAAACGTATTGCGTGATTACCTAACAGACCTTTTCCCTATTTTAGAATTGGGAACTAGTGCTAAAATGTTATCTATCGTACCATTGATGAATGGTGGTGGATTGTTCGAAACTGGAGCTGGTGGATCGGCACCTAAGCACGTAGAGCAGTTATTGGAAGAAAACCACTTGCGTTGGGATTCTCTTGGAGAATTCTTGGCCTTGGCAGTTTCTTTTGAGCATATGGCCGTAACCCAAAACCATCCTAAAGCGCAAGTTTTGGCGGACACTTTGGATAACGCTACTGAAAAGTTATTAGAGAACAAAAAAGGACCTTCTAGAAAAGTTAACGAACTTGACAATAGAGGAAGTCATTTTTACTTGGCAATGTACTGGGCACAAGCTTTAGCAGCTCAAACTACTGATGCCGATTTGCAAGCTGTATTCGCACCTATAGCGCAAGCCTTAACAGACAACGAAACGAATATTGTTTCCGAGCTTAACGAAGTTCAAGGGCATGCAGTATCAATTGGTGGCTATTACGAACCAAGTTTCGAATTGGCAAGCAAGGTGATGCGTCCTAGCGAAACCTTCAACAATATTATCAATTCATTGTAATTGTTATCATACACACAAAAAAAGGCTTCTTAATAGAGGCCTTTTTTTATACCCTTTCTTTTCTATTTGGGCATTCCCTTTTTTAACAAAAAGGGCGTGCTGTTCGCTATATCTTTTGCAAAAGTCTTTGCAAAAGGATGCCGCTACCATCACTAACGCAATTAAAATTACGTATTTTTGAACCATGGAATTTATCAAGACAACAGAACAAGGTTCAAATTATAACAACCTAGAGGCCATGAGCCTTTCAGACTTATTGGTTAACATTAATGCCGAAGACAAAACCGTTCCATTAGCCGTTGAAAAAGCCTTGCCACAAATTGAGGCTTTGGTCTCACAAATTATTGCCAAACTTAAAGAAGGAGGCCGTCTTTTTTATATTGGAGCTGGAACCAGTGGCAGACTAGGAATTTTAGATGCTTCAGAATGTCCTCCTACTTTTGGAGTCCCACATGATTTGGTCATCGGACTTATTGCCGGAGGTGATTCTGCCATCAGAAAAGCTGTTGAATTTGCCGAAGATTCTACAACTCAAGCATGGGAAGACTTATCCCAATACGAGATTTCCTCAAAAGACGTTGTCGTTGGTATTGCTGCATCTGGAACCACACCTTACGTAATTTCAGGATTGGAGCAATGCAATCAACATAACATCATTACAGGCTGTATTACTTGTAATCATCAAAGTCCACTATCCAAAACAGCCCAATTTCCTATTGAAGTTATTGTAGGCCCCGAATTTGTAACGGGTAGTTCAAGAATGAAGGCGGGTACAGCCCAAAAATTGGTTCTTAATATGATTACCACCAGTACCATGATTCAACTAGGACGTGTAAAGGGAAATAAAATGGTCGACATGCAATTGAGCAACGATAAGTTAGTCAATAGAGGAACCAGAATGCTAATGGAAGAACTCCAAATTCCTGAAGACAAAGCCCAGGAATTGTTGAATAAACATAAAAACGTACGTAGTGCTATAGAAAATTACAACCATGGAAACTGAAACCAAACGCACCAATAAAACGATTCTCTTAAAAGGCATTAAAACAATGGCTCTATCCCTTGTTTGCATGTTTGCAGGCCCTACTCTTTTATATATCGCCTTTAGCAATACCGAAAAACCTTTATACATCCCCATTTTATTGGCTGCACTTTTTGTATGTGGTTTAGCCATATACTTTGCTTTTAAAGGCCTTAAAACTATTATGGATAGCATGTTTCAAAAGTAAAATTGATACTCTCTATTTCTAAATACAAAAAATCCCGAATCACATGGTTCGGGATTTTTTGTATTGTATCTATTTTACTTTAATACTTAGTCTAACGTTTCAGGGTAAAGTGGGCTCTCAATTCCTTACTCTGTCCAGTTGATGGTTCCATATATTCCAAAAGAAACCAATAGTCACTACTAGGCATTGGAGCTCCATTGTAGGTGCCGTCCCATCCGCTTCCGGTTGGTGAAATTTGTTTCAAAAGCTTACCTAACCTATCAAAAATATAGATTTTAGTAGCTGATTGGTCACTAAACCCAACAATATTCCATGTATCATTATAGCCATCATCATTAGGCGTAAAGAATAATGGATAATCTATGACCGTCACTGTCGCACTTGTTTCTCCACAACCCATAATATCTCTAGCTGTTACAACATGTTCTCCTAAAGTTACATCCTCAAACACGCCACTTTCCTGCCATGGCCCTCCATCTAGACTATATTCGTAACTTCCATTTCCTGTTGCAGAAGCAACAATAACGTGAACATCTGCAAAAATCTCTGAAGCTACTTCAGCCACCAAAGTTGGAGCTGTACTCTTTAACAACTGCAATGTTACTAACTCATAACAACCAGTTATAGCATCATCTACACGCACCCATATTTCTTGAGAAAAAGGTTTAATATTGGTATATTCTAAAGGATTATCTATCATTCCAGCTCCAGATTCAGCATTTTCCTGAGTTTCGTAATATGTCACTAGATAGGTAGTAGGGTCTAACCCTGCTAATACTTCGCTATCTTTTAAAGTCAAATCAAATTGTGTGTACCCATCACTAGAGCTATCATCACACACTATCAAAGGAGTTGGTTCCGCTATTGGCGGAGTGGGATTAACTATTAATCCAAGCTCTACCACTGTAGCACAATCAGTAGCAATAGCCAAACTCTCTACTCTAACATAGATTGTCTGTTCCCAAGCTACAGTATTATTATATGGACTTTCTAAGGCGAATTCTCCATTTTCAGCATGAGAAAAAGTTTCATGATAACTAACCACAAGATCAGGATCGCCTCCCGTAATTTCAGTCTCAGTATCAAAAAGATTAAATACAGCATAACCATCTCTGTCAGAATCACAATATTCCAATGGAACAGGGATATTGGCACTAGGTGCTTGTTCTACATTAAGTTCCACCGTAGTAGTTGTATAGCAACCAGTAGATGTATCAACCAATCGAGCATAAATAATTTGAGGATTGGTAACATTTGTATATGGATTTGGTAGCGGACCTGTATCACTATCGGCATCAGCTTGTGATATAAAATAATTCACTACATAACCACCTCTTCCTCCTAAAATGCGGTTATTCATTAATGAGGACAAATCAATTTCAGTAAGCCCATCAGCAACATTATCATCGCATACAACCAGTAACGGGTCTACTTCCGAAACAACTGGCTCTGGATATACCGTTACCGTTTTAGTACTGCGCGATGGACAAGATCCACTAGTAATATATTCTACTTCATATACCTCTTCAAAACCTGCTCCTGTAATAGTTCCTGTAGAAGCATCAATTACACCAGCACCAGTTGAAGATATAATTGAATATGTTCCTCCAGGTATTGTTGTATTAGTCACTATTGCACCATCACAAGTTGGTTCCAATGAGAAAGACGCATCATCTAAATCTGCAAAATTAATAGTTTCAGAATCATTTAAATCATTATAACAGCCTGTAGGTTCATGAGTATATTCTACACCATCTATCCAAAAATAACCACTAATCCCTTTAAACGTAAGTTTATTTGTTTCCTGTTCTGTTATAAATGAAAAATATTCAATCGCATTTATAGCTCCAGTGTCGATTCTTAGTGTCGCAGTTCCATCAGTTACCTCCATTGCTGAGTAACTAAAAACCTTGGCTGCACTAATAATGATTTCAGTTCCCACTGGCACAGTATGTTCCAGAGCCAGTTCCAATGGAGCTGTATACTGTCCTACTCTTGCAGAATTAGTAGTTGTTGCTTGTAAACCTTCTGCCTCTATTATACCTTCAGCATTAGTTGTATCAACTCCACCAGAAGCTTCTAGCCCATGAGCAATAACAGATGGAACTACCACCTCTACGCTTTTAAGTTCTAATGTCGGTTCTGTTACAGGGTCCACTACGGATATTGTAGCCTCTCCAAACTCATCTAACAATACCGTTTCTTCAACGCCATCTAAAGTATAGGTTACCAAATTGTTTGGTGTTCCTGTAATTAAGAACTCGGCATCACTATCCGCACAAATAGGATTTTCTTTAGCTGTCACTTCTGCCTCAGGTACTGGAATTACCACTACATCAAAGCTATTGGTTATTTTATCCCCACAATAATCGGTTATTGTTACGGTATAAGTTGTATTTTCTGTTGGTGAAAATATTGGATTAGGAATCGTTATGTCACTAACTCCAGTACCAGGAGACCATTCATAGGCTGTAGCTCCATCATATGTAGCATCATTGTCATCGATGCTGCCTCCATAACAAATCTCTTGATCCTGCAAAGCTACCATATCGGAAAAGGACAAAAACTTAAAACATACCTCCTGGAGATTATAGTAGGCTCCTGTTGAACCTACAAAGCCAAAATACACCTCCGATTGTCCTCCAAACACATCCGTCACAAGATCCGTACCATCATAAGAAATTCTTTCTTCACAATCAAAAACTACTCTAAAGATTTTTGTAGAAGCCCTCCAAGAAATTTTTACTTCATGATATTCCCCATCTTCAATATTTGCCGAAGTAGCCGAAGCCTGAACAGGCCCCGCAAGATTATCCACAAGGGAAGTATGCCTATTATCCCCATTTTTAATCAAAGCTATATGATCTTCATCAATATCTCCTCTATCCCCATTTTTCCAAGTATCAAACTCAACTCCTAATGAATTATCAATATCTTCATATCCCATGCCTCCTCCTGCTTTTCCATAAATAGGATCAAAAGATTTTTTCATCACAAACGTAATCCCATCAGCACCATAAGCATCCCTATTACCAAAATTAGCATCAAAAATAATATCAAAATCTGAATTAAAGTCAACAGGGTTATCATAATAAACCGCCCCTCTTTGAGTTGTTGTTGGTTCAGTGATTCTATAACAATCACCTCCTTGTGAAGTAGCAGAACCGTAAAAGTGAGGTATTAATTGGGCAGATATATTTAACGAAAAACACAAAAATATAGTTAGAAGAGTTAGATTCCTCATAAAAATTTATTAATAGTTGAAGGTTAATTTGTCGCTAAAATAACATAATTAGTTTTTAATTAACAACTCTTTAATGTTAATATGAAAATTTTATATTATATCACTATAATTTACAAATACTTTCAATTTTTAAGTGTAAAACTAACAATTGTTCACTATCAGGAAACAGTGATTCTAGCTAACTTTATTAGATTTTTGATTCTTGTAATCTTACACAAAAAAATAACATCCTCACTCACAACACCCTGCCCAAATAGAAGCATCAAATATTTTCAAATCTTATTTATAAATAAAATCAATTTACCCCAGAAAAAAATTGAAAGTTAGTAGTTTTATTATGGTCGGAATTTATTCCTTTAGCCCTTCTATTTCATGTTTTAATATGAAAATCATCACCATTTATAGAACTCCATTTTTGATTATGAACTTGTATTAATCCAATATGAAAAAAAAATAGTAAATCAATGCCGATTTAATTGGAATCAGCACACACGGCAGACAAGGAATTGCCCATTTCTTTAATGGTTCGATCAGTGAAGATTTGGTCAACCACGCAAAACGCCCCGTAATTACTTTCAAAATATAAATAGGCAGCCCTATTTAAGGAGTTATCTAAACTGAATATTCATAGTAGTTTTTGTTTGTCTATAGACGAGCAAGACACTTCTTTATATTAACGCTCACAAAAGGGCCTTAAAATAGTTTTAAAGCAATAAAGACGGTCAATGCAAAACCCCGACTTTAGCAGTTGGGGTTTTGTATTATTTGAAGAGTATTGTTTTGGCAAGGTATATAAAAACAAAAAGCCCCCAGCAGTTGATGCTGGGGGCTTCAAAAAAGGCGACGACCTACTCTCCCACGGGTGCAGTACCATCGGCGCTAACGGGCTTAACTTCTCTGTTCGGAAAGGTAAGAGGTGAGCCCCGTCGCTATAACCGCCTTAAAT
>NZ_LBIP01000017.1 GCF_001280435.1 Mangrovimonas xylaniphaga | reverse complement strand
TTCGCAGCACTCGCTGTTTTTGCGGCTGCAAATATACCGCCTTTTTGGATATCTGCAAGCCTTTTTTGCGGTTTTTGGAAAATATTTTGAAACAAGGAATTTACAGGGCTGGAATTGAAGCGTTTGGCTTTGGAATTATTTTATGGCTTATAGGAAATAGGGGGTTGAGCTTTCCTTATATGCATATTCATGCTACTATTATATATAGGGTATACCACAGGAATAAATTCAAAATATCCATTTGTCATATATATAAAGGATATCCTAAACAAAAAAGACATACCTCAAGGCATGCCTTTTACTCAATATATAAATCCAAACCAGCTATGAAAACAAGTTCCTCATCGAAAGTGAACCAATATAGGTAAAGTAAGTCCACTATGTCACCCTGAGCAAGCCTGTCCCGAGCATCACCGAAGAATCCAAGAGAACCACCCACCAATTCTTAAGTCTTACTTCATGGTCCTATTATCATGTCACCCTGAGCTTGTCTAAGAGCTCACTACTCAGTACACACTACTCTGAGCAAGCCAGACTTAAGCATCTCCAAAGGATCTAAGAAATCAGTACCTCCAAAAACAAGAAAGCCCTTCCGAACACTAATCAACCTCTATAAAATGAATACCGGAAAGGCTTTTTTTGAAGATACTGCTATTAACTGATACTAAGGTAGACATAAAAAACGCTCAAACAAGATATCATACACTTAGTTATACACATGGTTTTCAACAACTTACAAATAAGTTTATAAACACCTTATACACCTACTTATCAACAAATCACGATTTACCTTACAACAAATAGGTCACAAACAGTAAAATACCTACAAATCCCATTGCTATTGCGCAAATAATCATACCGAGCAAACCTGTTCTAAGCTTGTTGAAGTTGAAGCGTTTAAGGGTCAAGGAACTCACTATCATTATTCCCCAACTATCCTGAGCTTGCTGAAGGCCTCACTACTGCCCTCTGTAATACACAATGGTACTCAAGGTTTTTAAAATGATATTGAAATCTAAGAAGAAACTACGGTGTTTAATATAATATAAATCATATTGCAACTTGATCAAACTATCGTCGATAGTAGCCCCATAGCGGTAATTAATCTGCGCCCAACCTGTGAGTCCCGGCCTAATCACATGTCGTGTTTCATAAAAAGGAATAACCTGAGACAGCTCATTCACAAAATAAGGACGCTCTGGACGGGGACCAATAATACTCATGTCTCCCTTCAATACGTTAAAAAACTGAGGAATCTCATCTATACGCGACCGTCTTAAAAACCGTCCAAACCGTGTAATACGAGCGTCATTTTTATCAGCCCATTTCACACCACAATGTCGTTCAGCATCTACCACCATACTTCGCAATTTCACAATATGGAAGAGAACTCCATTTTTTCCTACCCGTTCTTGCTTATAAAATAACGGACCGCGATTCCCTAAAGCATTCCCTAACAGAACAAATGGCAAAAAGCAAACGCCTATCAATAGTCCACAAAAGGCAAATACCAAATCAAAACTGCGATGAAAAAAGAGATACAGGGCATTTTGATTGCTTCGGCTAAATGGAAAATACTTATAAAAATCTTTACCTATAAATTGAATGGGTACCCTATGGGTCACCTCTTCATACACCTGGGTATATTCTCGTATGGTAAATCCTCGTTCCAAAAGCATCATCAAATCATGATAAATCTCAGGCATAATGGTTTCCGCATTAAAGCTAGCCACTAAAACCTCCGACACCCGCTCCTCAATAATCACGGGAATCAAATCTTCTGGGCGATATTCCTTTAATCCTTTAAACCTCACGGGATCATCTTGCTCTGCTTCACAATTGATAAACCCGATAATGCGATAATTAGGATCAGAATCCTTCAGGGGGCGGACAATATTTTCCATATTAGAAATTTCCCCTACCAACAGCACTTTCTTATTAAATCTGGGAGAGGACACAAAAGTGGTATAAGCCACACGCCATAAAAAAATGCCCACAATCAAGGCAATATAAAAATAAACAATCTGAAGACGCTTTTCCGGAAGAAAAGGCGTAAAGAAAGGGGTTAACAGATAAAACAAAACCACTGTGGAAGCAGTCAATACCACATTACGGAAGGTCGTATCCAATTTACTTGACTTATGCAGGTCGTAAATCTCAAACACCGTTCCAAATACCATAATGTACAGTCCCAACACCGCCAAAGGCACTGTATGTTCTTGATCGATGGTTAGGTACCTAAATCCAAAGCCATATTCCAACACACAGAGTCCTAACAGGACCATACCCAAATCCATTAAACGCAGCAATACCTTACGTTCTGAAATCTCAAAATGTATATCCTTGGTTGGCCCTCCCATGTGTTAGTTGGAATTTTGCCGTAAATATATAAAGATATTTAACAGAAAAGCAGGTCTTACGGATGTAATACGGCATTCCATCGTTGTTTGACCAGTTCCCAGTCAAATTCTGCTACTACAGACCGGGCATTATGAGTCAAATGCTCTCGAAGTTCTCTATTCCCATAGACCCTTTCTATAGCGGTAACCATAGGATCTACATTTCTGGGTGGAACCAACAGACCGTTCTCTCCATCAGCAATCAAATAAGGCATCCCCCCTACATTAGTACTCACCACAGGTATCCCCAAAGCCATAGCTTCAATCACACTCACTGGAGTATTGTCAAAATTGGTTGTATTGATAAAAATATTATACTCCTTGGCTAATTTAATCCATTCAACCTTGCTTAGCTTCCCAGTAAAACGAACGGAAACATCTAAATCCGCTGCTAAGGTGCTTACGTCTTCCAAGCTCCCATCACTATCGGGTCCCACCATACAAAGAGAAGCATCATAACCCTTTTGTTTTAAGGCATAAACAACCTTAACCGCCAATTGGGGGTTGTAAATTTTTGAAAAAGAGCGAACCCACAAAAGATTTATACTTTCATAATTACGGCTGCTTAATGGATAATTTGCTAATCGAATACTATTAGGAATGTGAACCACATTCGCATACCCGAATTTCGAAAAGCTCTCCTTCAAATACAGAGATGGAGCCACATTGTGTTTGGCATGCTGAAAAATCATAGCCGATAATTTCGGAGAATCTTTCAAACGCAAAGGCAAATTCCCTCCATGCAAAATAGGGATATAAGGTAATTTTAATACTCTACATAACTGACTCACCCCAAAGGCATAATAAAAATTCTGAGTACTATAGGTATCTATCAACACTATGGACACCTGTTTACGACGCCAAAACACCTGACGCAACATATCAAAAAAACGAAATACTTTCAACGATTTTGAAGAAGCATAATATACCTGATAGCCTTCATTTACAAAGGCTGGTCCTAAGATTTGTATGGCCGATATATTAGCGTTCGAGCGCTGTAAGTTGTTGCCTATATAAAGGACGTTGATCATGGGTAACGTGTAATAATGCTAAAGCATAAATAAAAGCCGGCATGGCTATCCGCATAGACATATGGTTAATGGTAAGAAACCAAAATGCCAAAAATGCGAAAAAGTAATAGTTTTGTCTATTGGTAAAGCGCACATCCAAGGGCTTAAACAACAATATCAATAAAATAATAACTCCTAAAATACCATGCTCTGCTAAGGTACGACTAAATTCACTATGCGATGTTACCCCCTGCCCCTCTATCTCGTAGCGCATATCCTTGGCACGACTGGAACCTATCCCTAAAAAAGGTTGTGATACAAACCCTTCCAATTCATCCATCAACAACTCCCCCCTACCTGTCGTCAAATCCTCCTTTTCTCGGCCCAGGTGATCTTTATTTTCATACCTTAAATTAAGGAGTCCCCTAGTTTGTTGCACCCCAATCACCCAAGTCACACTCAAACTAAAACCAAGAAATAAAAGAACCAAAAAAATCTCATGCTTTTTTCTATAGGAAGCTTTCAAATAATAAAACATTAAAAATACAAGAAGAGACAAAATAGCGGCAATAACCCCCCCCCTGCTCATCGTAGTCACTGCCCTAAAGGAAATCAAGCATAAAATACCCCCATTCAAAAGTTTCAAACCCAAAGATGGCGATTTGGTAAACAATCTAATGGCCATCACAAACATCCCCAGTCCTAAAATTGCGGATACCTGATTGGCTCCAAAACCTCCTGCGGCCGCTCTACTAGATGCAGTACTTGTCAACACATCTTGTAAATTGGGCACATATAAATAGATATAAGCGGTATGAGCTATAATGGGCAATACCATAAATAGTAAAATTTGGTTCATCTGTCCAAAACTTACCTGCCGCTTATAACAAAACAAAGCCGCCAATCCCAAACATATAGGCCCACTCAACACAAAGGCAATATTGGTTCTAAAATTTGCATCAAAACTTAGAGTTGTAGATGCCACAAATATTGAGGGAATTAAAAACATGATATAGATAAAGTATGGATATGCCTTCCCTGACATCCCCCTATAAAAAATTCCCATCATCACAAAAACAATCACCAAATACTTCCCTGCCTCATAAGAAATGGAACCATGGGTAGCTCTTAAGAAAACCTCGGCCCCTACAAAATAGGCACATGCCTTTAAAACCTCAAAAGATTTCAAATGGTGGGGCACAGTAATAATTCGAAACATAAAATATCCCGTAATCACTACAAAATACAATTTTGCCAAGGACTCATTAAAATACACCAACACCCCTATAGCTACATGCAAGATTATGGCGATGAGATAGGTAATATTGGTTTTCACTTGATAAAAAATAGTATAGATAGAATGAGTATGCTAAAATAACATTAAATTCTCAACCTTATAATATTTATAAAAATATACGTTTATAATCATCCATTGGAAACCGGTAATGATAACTTTTCTGTAACATAAAAACAGTAAAATGCAAGATAAATACGGGTACAAAAGGGCGAGCAACCTTTAAAAAGGTATCATAGGTTTTATTACTGTAATTACAGATCAAAAAGGGGACATTGCGAGCATCCAAATAATTATTATACAAATTATCGACATCGACCTCCCCGCCCTCTAAAAAAGATTTAAAAACAAGTTCCTCTTGTCCACGTAAATGATAGACATCTAAAACAGATAAAGGGGTTCCATAGGCATCATAAAAAATAAATCCCCACGAGGGATCAATCAACACCCACTTCCCAAATTCTTTACAATACACTTCATTAAACGAATGTCCTCCATAATCCTTATCAAAAGGAGCTCTAGTTACTCCCCATTCCCGCACTTGCAAATCATTCAACACACAAAAATTATTAAAAATCTGGGTCATATCGCTACAAACCCCTCCTTTACCCTCCAACATAAGCTTCAATGCATGCTCTGAGGCCTCACTCAAACCAGGGCCTCCTTTAATATGGGCGTTCAACCAAACACTGATAGCCTTAACCCTATCCAAATCATCGCCTGGTTTCCCATCTTTAAAAATTCTCGTATTGACCTCCTCAAAATAAAAGGGCATATCTTCACGAGGATTCACCTCATTATAATCATAGCCAGCAATATCCTCGATACTTGAATTTTTGGATAGCAGTCTAAACCTGGCTTTGTATAAAGCAGGATGCCGTTTAAAAGTCCATAAAAGCTTTTTAAAAACCATGAAGAGTATAGCGCTTTTTTTGTTTTAAGGAATCTAAAATAAGTTTTTTTTTCAGACCTCACTTAAGAATCATAAAGATATCACAAAAGCCAATGAAAATAGATATTTTCAAGACTCCTATTTCATCCAATCTCCAATTGAATCATGCTTCGAAACTTCAAGAACTTCTTTCAAACGAGTATTGTAGTGATGATAGCTAAACCGTTCAATCCTCTCCCGTGTAAAAATCACCATCTTTTGATAGTCCTCATTTGTAAGACATATCAGATTCCGAATACCAACTGCCACCCCTTCCGCATCCAGAGACTCTAACAAAAAGCCATTCTGCCCATGCATCACATATTGGCTAATAGCAGATACATCCGATACAATGGGAAGGCAGCCGTAATTCATGGCCTCAGCAACAACCTTAGGAAATCCTTCCGATGCTGAAGGCAACACGATAGCATGCGAGCTTTGATATATCGCATGCACATCAGCCCTCGACAAATGCCCATAAAACTTAATAGGAAGGTCACTCTCTTTAGCTTTCACCTCATAAAAACCTTGTTGTTTCCCAATCCCAACAACATGAATACTTGCAATATGGGATTGCTCGTTCTCATTCAACAAACAAAAAGCTTCCAACAACAATGAAATACCCTTCTCAGCCTCCAAACGTCCAACAAAACAAAAATGCAGCCCATCAGAAGTTTTGCTTCTCAATTTTGTTACCTGCTCCCCTTCCTCAATCTCCTCTTTTGTTAAACAAGGGTTCTCAAAAGTCAAACAGTGTTTGGCTTGCTCAGGCCATTGCCCATTAATCGTCACCTTTCGGTCTTGATGCTCTAAAAGCCATTTTTGAAAAGCATAGGCAATAGGTGCTCTGTTTGGATGCCAGTTACCGGCATATTTAAACCAACCGGGCTTTGAAACAAACCACATCAAATAAGGAATCACAAAAACTCCAATCCCCGTGGGAGCTCGAAATTGAAAAACATCGCTACGCCTTAAAGCTTTAGAAACAGTTCGCAACACCTTGGGACCTTCCTTTAAAACAGCTAATTTATCTATAAAACCAGGACCTCCAACTGCAGAAATAGGCTGAAAACGTATACGGTCCGACACATAAGGTAGAGCATTTGCAGGAGCATCCCCTGAATGCAACATAGCAACATGTATAATCTCGTCAAATACAGACAATAAGTGATTGATTTCGGTAACTGTAGAACCTAGCCCTACAAGTACACCATCTTCCCTGATATAATGTTCCGTATGTGAGATAATTGCCAATTTCAAAATTCACTAGAATATATTAATGATATATAAATTATTATGTTTGAGGCCTACTCTCTCAAAGACTATTTTACTGATAGTTCGTTTTCCTTTACTATCCAACAACAAATATCCCCTCTTATTTTTCATTATTGACCATACGATTAAATCCTAAAAATTTTCGATTTCCTACTCACTACTTATCACAGCGTCATAAGTTTTTATAATATGTCTCCAATCGTGTACCTCTGCCCATTGTTTGGCATTTTCCGAAAACTGATCATAATGATCTAGTATAAACGTTAACGCTGCTTTAAATCCCCTTACATCATCTAAAGTAACCAATAAGCCGGATCTTCCATCGTCTATAGCATCTTCAATACCACAACCTTTTGACCCAATTGCTGGTTTGCTCATAGCATTGGCTTCCAAAATGGCAATACCATATCCCTCAACATCTCCGATAACACTTTCTTTACTTAACATCACAAAAACATCCGTCGCTACTAAAGCACCACGGAGTCCCTCATCATTCAAAGCTCCGTGAAAAGTAACATGGTCGGCAACTCCTAATCGCTGGGCCTCTTCCTTAAAGGCCTTTGCCTCGGTTGGAATCCCTATACAATGATAGTGTAATTCCGGAAAACTTTGAATGAGCTCTGGTAACAGTCCAATTACCTGCAACTGTCCTTTCCTTGAACTCACACGGCCTACTGTAGTTAATATAGGGCTCCCCTTCAAAAATAACTCTGTCTGCGGAGGCCTCCATTGCGATAAAGCAATCCCATTTGGAATGACTTCTATATTTCCATGAAAAGAAGTCACCAATCCCTTAGTATAATTAGATACAGCTATAAGCCTATCAAAACGTTTTAAAGCGAGCTGTACAGAACGTCTTAAAAGAAAAGTTTTAAAATTAACCTCACTGCCGTGAACAATGGCGATATATTTACGTTTAAAAAACAGCGTACACAAAGCTACACTCCAGAGTGAAAATTTACCCGTTGCAAATACCACCTCTGTTTGCTTCACATACCGGAACAGTAATTGTAAGCGTTTAACGTACATAGACCAACGAAACTGTCGCAATGCTGCGCGTTTTATAAAAAATGCCTGCCCAGCATCAAACAAATGTTCTTCTTCAGCATCTAAAGCTCGTTGATCGGTAATCACAATAACCTGATACCCTAACTCTTCCAAATGCTTTGCTAAATTATAGGCATGGTTACCAATTCCTCCAGGCAAAGGAGGAAATTCCGAAGTCATAATAAGAATGGAGGTTGTTGCCAAAGCACTTTAAATGATTGGTTCAAAATAAACACTTAATACCTCAGGGCACAAGTATTTCTTAAATTTCTTCTCACTGTAATTCTAAACAACTATTTTATTCAGTCTTATATGATATCACTTTTCGCATAGCTCTAATAGTGTCCATCTCTCTTTTCATTCTAATTCTTAGCAAAAACTAACTACTCACTTTTCAATCTCCCAATAATCGGCCCTTCTTTAAGTTTTTGGGACGATAAACGCCATGAACGCCATACTTGATAACAGACCAATGGCAACAAAAGAATACTAACAAAAAACCCTACCACCAATAATAGTTTATGTTGTTTAAACTGATAAGGAAAAACAGACAAAGGCACCGTGCGCAATATTGCCAATCGAGCCATTTTATTACCGTAATAGCGTCTAAAATAATACAGCACACTGGGGATAGGCCTAGGAGCAAAAAAATTGGTAGGCCTAAAGGCATCCCAACTGCCCATCTCCCGTAAGCCTCCAACCCCTGCCTTAACGTCAACACAACTGGCAAAAGGATTTGAAACACTTCTCACTCCACTTAAATACACCCTACAGCCAAACTCACCATCCCCCATACGCTGCTTTTCAAATTGCCGATCAAATAGCCCTACTTCTTTAAAAACCTTTCGATACAACACGGCATTTCCGGTTGCAAACTGACTGGACACCGCAAAAAAGGACCTATCCTGAGGAATCTGTTGGCCTTCCGGATGAAACACTCCTGCAGACACCTCCGCATTAAAAAAATCCAAACAGCGTAAATGGCTCTCCAACCAATCGGGAGCCACCCTTACATCATCTTCCGACAAAGCAATCAATGAGCCTTTAGCTCTTTGTATAGCCGTATTACGAGCCAACCACAAGGCCTTTTCCTTTTGTCGTACTAATTGAATATCCAATTGATATTGGGAATAAAAGTCCGCTTGAAAAGCATCAGATTGATCCACTATAATGACTTCAAAATGAGGATAGGTCTGCTGTTCCAAATCTCTCAAAATAGCATCCAAATACTCATAACGGTTCAAAGTAGGAATCACCACACTAACAAAAGGTAATTTCGCAATCAACTCAGAACTAACACTGCTCCATTCAGAATAAACTAATGGAGAATAGGATACTCTGGAAACAGATTGTGTCCCAAACCATGCCTTAAGCTCCATCAAGGGATTTTTAAAAGAAAATAAGCGCAATACGAGTACATACAACACCCAAGCCGAATGAAAATACTTGCGAATAAACCGATATTCATCAGTAACAGCTAATTCCTGAAACTCGGCATAGGCTTTTGCATTGCCTATATAGCCCCGTTGAATAGCCTGCCACGACAAATCATAGGCCTGCGCCAGCTTAGAAGAATACCCTGTATCCAAATCCAATTGCTCTATGACATCCTTGGGCAACTCATCTGATATTGGAAACATGAAGTGACCATTACTCCTTAAAAGACGAAAATAATGTGTAGACTGTAAATAGCTGAGAAATCTAAAGGGCATTACCAAGTCGAGTTTTTTTCATAATTCAATGCAACTAATTGTTTACCAGCAATAGTTTTAAAAACAATTTTCTTAAGCACCCCCCAATGTCTCCATTTTTTTGTGAACATGTACTTTGACTTGTTGTAATCAGGTTGCCAATTGGTCTTTTTTACGTTACTAGTATGGACACCTTGAGAACTTCCTATCACGGGAGCCTCCATACATGCCTTTAATATATTCTCATTAATATCCAATTTAAAATGATCAAGCAAATCACTTATCCCCTGTCTTGAATTCAATAACGACTCATACGGCAGTACTTTAACCCTGCTTCCTAAGCTTTGTTTTACATCTATAACATAATCTGCTGTTTCAGCCCATTCCCTAGCATGGTTTACAAAAGATCGCCCTGAATAATAATTTATAAACTTTTTTAGTATAATGAAAAATGTATACCAGCTTCGTTTATCATTGGAAGCTTTAACCGAAGAAACTACATTATCCCTTCCATCTCGACAAACTACTAATATTTGAGCTTCAGGAAATGCCTGTAACCATAAATCTATTTGATCAATTCTTGGAGACTTAAAAAATAACACGGCATCCTTTGGAATCTCATATTTTGCTTGTAGCAAACTCAACCAATTCTTACCGTAATTCTCTAAAAAAGTAGGCAACCATTCCTTTGACAGCCTCATTCCAAAACTCCTCTCAATCACCCTATCAAATACTTCCGTAACAATGGCATTATCATTAAATAAATTAAACTCTCCAAATGACTTTCCTCGGGGTAAAGTAACAACTTTAGGATGCTGTAATAAGGTAGACCCAACAAAATTAGTTCCACTTCTCACACGTTGTCCTAGTAAAATAATAACTCTATTCACTGCTGTTTTTATTTTTATGGACTACAGCAACTAAATGCGCTGTTTCCACGGCACAGGATGCCATACCAACAGATTGAAAACGATTCACGACATTGGAGAAAATAGAATCCAATGTTTGTAAAGGTTTTTTTAATGTATACCCCCGCAAGCCCTTTACCCGATATCGGCCCGTCTTTACTGCATAATGCACATCTACGGTTTCAAAATAACGTCCCAATAATTGTTGCAATTCTACTCGGGTATAATGTCTAACATGATCTGGATTTCTCTCGGGGCCTTCATTTTTAATATAGTCCCCATTTGGAGTCGTAAAATAAGCCCAACCTCCAGGCTTAATAACCTTGGATATATGATTAACAAAAGCCTCATCCTCTTTTACATGCTCTATAACTTCAACACACACCACGGCATCATAACTATGCGCTGCCAAGGTCGATTGTGTCATATCCTGAATAACAACATTTTTAATATTGCTGCGTTGCGATTTGATCGTATCCAAAATAGAACGGGTAAACCCCAAATTCAATTCGGCCTTAGTACCTGCCTCCTGAGGCACATCCAACAAAGTGATAGCGGCTGGCAAATTAATAGTATAGGGCGATTTTCTTCCCCCCACATCCAAAAGTGAAGGATGTCCTCCTCCTTTTAATAAACGTTTTAAATCCTGTCGTACGGTCACCAAATGAGTGGTCATTAACGGGTAGGTCACCCAACGCTTAAATTCGTAAAATGTCATACATCCATTTAATTAAATCAACTCCTATAATAATTACTACAAAAACAAAAAGGAGGCACCTGTCAACAATAGACCTTCAACACCTACTCATTTGCAGTAATAAAGAGAAGCAATACTACAAATAAAATCCTACAAATGCCCTCTGTTGCTCCTCCAAATTAAACCCTCTCTGCACCCGATCAATGGCAGCACATCGAATCTCCTTAGCTACCAATGGATCCAAATTTGCAACCAATTGTATTTGCCCAGCCAATAGCAGGGGCTGCCGCTTGGGTACCACCCACCCCGTATCCTTATGCAAAACATTTTCCGATAAGCCTTCGGCATCAGAGACCACACAAAGCACCCCCATGGCTTGCGCCTCCAAAACCGCATTACAAAATCCCTCCTGAATACTGTATTGTACATACACATCGGCAGCTTCCAAATGTTCTTTCACCAAATCGGGAGACAAAGAACCGGCAAACGTCACCTGTTCCCTAATCCCTAATTGTTGGGCTGCAAAAACCAAACGCTCATATTCTGGTCCATCCCCTACAATAGTATAATGAAAAGGAACACCTTGTTTTTTTAAGATTGTCATAGCTTCCAAACTGTACTCCAATCCTTTTTTCCAGTGTAGACGTGCTACGGTAACAATTTGTAAAACTTTGGAAGCAACCAGTGTCTTGCTCTCAAAACTTCCGGTTGAGTCCTTAAAAAATTGTACATCAATGGCTGGACTAATAACATAAATAGCAGACTCTGGAATACCATGCACCATCAAATCTTGTTTCATCTCATACGACAGGACATGATAACGAACTTTGGTGATAAAAAGTAACGCATAGCAATCGGGATGTTTTAAAGGAGAAAGATACAGATCAAAGCCCCTAAAACTTACCGCCATTTGGGCCCCTATAGCTTCAGCAACATGTTCCCGTCCAACCGCGAGCATCCCAAAACCAAAATGCAACCAATCCAATGGGTAACCAAACATAAACGCATTTTGCAGAAGCCGCTTAATACATTGCCCTAAAGGAAAACCCTTACCTATATCCAATTGAAAATGCCGAAAACTTACACGCGGACTCGCCAATAAGGCCTTAAAAAACACAAAAACACTCTGTACAAATACCTGCAATGCGGAACCTTTAAATTTAGGGGCCGAAACCACATCACACCTTATATCAATAGGTTCCTTCTTCGATCCCTCCACAATAAACAATACCACTTCAAACCCTTGAGCCTGAAGTCCTTCTATTTTATTGCGAAAAAAGGTCTCCGAATACCCAGGTGCCGCAGATAATACCAACCCTATCCGTTGTATTTGCTTTATTGGTCCAGTCCCCATAAATATGATATCAAATATGATTTTTTAAACACATCTACCATTATCTATACCTTATCATTCACGCTTTTCTTTTTTCTCTCTATTCTTTATTTCTGCATATCTTCACATACTTCATAATCTGCTTTCACTCACTACTCACTACTCACTACTCACTACTCACCTCCCTATAAAGCGCCAACATTCCCTTAACCATAATAGCCTCATCATGTTGAGCAGTAATAGTAGCTTGTGCTTTCGCCCTAATAGCTTCCAACTTGGATTCCGGCAAACTTTGAACACGCATTACAGCCTCGGCAATAGCCTGTGAATCCCTAATCGGCACTAAAAACCCATTCTCACCATCCCTAATCACCTCAGCCATTCCGCCACAATTGGTACTAACCACCAAAGTTCCCAAGGCCATGGCTTCCAAAACCACATTGGCAATTCCCTCCTTAACACTCGGCAACAATAACAGATCTGCACGCCCTATCAAATGTTGCACCGCTTCATATGATTGCCCTTCTAAAAGTTCTACCTCCAGCTCCAACCCCAAATCATGTACTTGATACTGATATTCAATCATATTGGCACCTCCAACAATCAAATACTTAAAACCCATGCCTGAATCTTTCAACAATTTACAGGCATCCAAAGTATAGGAATAGCCTTTTATCCAGTGGGAACGCCCTACTGAAATCAACCGTAAAATTTTGGAATCTTCTGAAGAAATAGGCGTATCAACAGACTTTAAGTCCAACCCGCTATAAACAACATGCACGCGTTCCGGCCTAGCGCCATACTGCTCTGCTTCAAGTCCAATAGCTTTGGACACCGCATGAAAACCATCCACTTTTGGAAAACACCTACGGTACATGGCGGCCACCTCGGGATCCGCAATTGGGGAATAATTGATATGCGCCCCACGCAAACTCAAAACGAGCTTTATTCCAAAATCCTGTACCCATAACCAATCTTCCAATCCTTTCGCCCATTGCACATGAAACACATCGGGCCGTTGCCACAATACAGGATAACACTTTACCTTGCTATACAAATCACTGCGTCCATACGCTCTCAAAAAGGCATCCAGACGGCGTTTATCCTGGTTCCTAAACAAACCTAACAACAGGCTATAACGCAACAAATACATAAACTTATAAAATCGGGAACTGCAATATCCCAATACCCGAACCGATTCTGGATATTTAGGAGCATGTTTTAAAACCCCAAACAACAACACGGCTACCCCCTCCCTAGAAAGTCCTTGGATAAGTCGCTCTATAAAAGTCGTGCTCGGAATCTCTCCAGAATAAATCGCAATTTTCAAAGGTCTTTCCAATAATGAAATTTTAAAATCTTAATTAATACTACATGGCAATCATAAGAACAGCTCCCATCCTGTTTTCTATATGATTCACTCTTTGTTCTTTGTTCTTTGTTCTTTGTTCTTTGCTCTTGACTCTTTTCTCATGATTCTACAATCCCCTTCATTCTTCATTATTCATATTCTACTCACTACTCCGTCATCCTGAGCTTGTCGAAGGACTCACTAATTACATAAGACCTAAAATCCTCCGAAAATTGCAAGCTCGCCACATGCCTTCCTAAAGTATTCACATGAATGGCATCATAAAAATATCGGGAATCTTTTAACAAGGTACTATGATTGATAACGTCATAGGAAGTCTGCTCCAATATAGCTTCTTGTTGTTCAAGAGGAGATACATAACAAACCAATTGAATATCATGCGAATCACACAACGCTTTAATTTTAGCGAGATACGTATTTTTAAAATAAATAGTTTTAGGGTGTCTCGATAAAATCCTTTTAGAAGCACCTGATCCTACAGGGTACGTATAGTTCCCTTTGGAATCAAAACGGTTACGATGTTGCGGAGCAACCAAACTAATAAGGGATGGATAAAACAATTCGGCATTATAATAGCCAACCCCTGCCATAGGCAACCATTTAGAAAGCCCCGAAACACCCGCTGCAGTCCCCGAAAAAGAGGCATAATAATCCGAAATATAACCTCGAGACACATAAGGCAAAAACCGATAATCATTATCGCTGATATGTATTGAGATGGCATCATAACTTGAAGCGCTCGAAGCAAGTACGCATATGTCGGCATGTTTTCCACTTGCCAAAAAGTGTTCCAACATCAAATACTGACTGGATATAGAAGTGTCATCCATAGATAAGTTAATCCCTTCAATATGTAAAACAGAATCAATCACTTTAGTATTTAAAGTGGTCAATCCCGTACTTGCCCCAAGTACGATATAATCAAAATCCGAAGTACTCACACCATTAACCAAAAAGGAAGGCTTATAAAAATCCCCCTCACGTAACGCCCATAAACTCCCCATAGAAACCAACATGGACACGCCGAAAATCCCCAATACAATAATCCCTATACGTTTTAGAAATGCTGTCATTTAAAACTGAAAATAAATAAAATCCGATGGGTTTTTATACACCCCCATAAACACAATCAATACGCCAATAAAAATGGCGTGGTATCTTGATAAGCGCACTTCCTGCTGATTCCCTTGCACTGCTAAAAACTCATAAAGCCATAATACAAAAATCCCAACTACGGTAATAACCGCAAACAACAAACTTTTGGAGTTTTTATAAAACACCCCCAAAGAATGTCCTTCAAAACTAAAAATCTTACCTAACATATCCCAGGCAATGGGCACACTATCAGCCCTAAAAAAAACCCAGGCCAAGCACACCATTAAAAAGGTCAATAGCATAGATGGAAACTGATACCCGGCAAGTTGGGTTTCTCGGCCATGGTTCTGAGACACTTTAAACAACAAAGGCACTAGAAACAAAAAAGCATGCACAGCGCCCCAAACCAAAAAGGTCCAATTGGCACCATGCCATAGGCCACTCACCAAAAACACGACGCATATATTTCGGGCATGCATCCCTAAAGAGCCTCTGGAACCACCCAAGGGAATATACACATAGTCCCGAAACCATGAAGATAAAGAGATATGCCAACGGCGCCAAAATTCTGAAATACTCCTTGAAAAATAAGGAAAGGCAAAATTGGTCTGTAATGAAAACCCAAACAAACGCCCCACCCCTATGGCAATATCCGAATACCCACTAAAATCTCCATAAATTTGGATCCCAAACAACAATACTCCTAAAAATAGTTCCGCAGAATTCAAATGCCCATACCCCTCAAAAATTTGGTTGACAAAAAACGCACAATTGTCTGCCACCACAACCTTTTTAAACAATCCCCAAATAATCAAAGAGATACCACTATAGGCAAAGTCTGCATCAAACCGTCTTGCGTTTGCAAACTGTGGCAATAAATGAGAAGCCCGCTCTATAGGCCCTGCCACCAATTGCGGAAAAAAGGCCACAAAAGTTGCAAATTGCAAAAAATCACGAGTAGCCTCCAACTGTTTTCTATACACATCAATCGTATAACTCAAGGTCTGGAACGTATAAAAACTAATCCCTACCGGAAGGATAATCTCCAAGGTAGAAGCATGCATCTGTATCCCAAACAAGGACCAGGCATCAATCCAACTTTCTATAAAAAAATGGTAGTATTTAAAGAAACCCAACAAGCCCAGGTTCACACATAAGCTTAATAACAGATAAAACTTCCGTTGTTTGGGAGTCTCTGTCTTACGCAATTGGAGCCCAACAAAAAAATCAACAAGCGTACTTAACAGGATCAATCCCAAAAACCGCCAATCCCACCAACCATAAAACACATAACTCGCCAATAGCACTAGAACGTTTTGCCTTTTAAGGGAATGTCTAAAAACAAACCAATAGAGCATAAACACTAAGGGAAGGAACACTGCAAAGGTCAAAGAATTAAATAGCATAAAACTTATAAATATTTATAACCTTGTTTTTATCGAATCCAACAACTGTAATGTAAAACAAGCTCCCGATTCTTTATCTAAATGATGACCATCTGTAAAATCAGAATTCTCATCTCCATTAATTAAAAAATTGTAATAAATAGATTTAGATTTTAGGGAAATCGAATCCATTACCTTATCAAAATCAGGGCATAATTTTTTTTCATTTTCTTGCATCTCTACGGAAACAGGCATCCTTACCAAATATACCTCTCCAAATGATTTCAAATAAGCAATAGTACTATCTAAAAACTGAAGACGATAACTTGAAAGTCCTTCAGAATCATTAATCCTACTTTTGTATTTTTCAATCTTATGCTTTTTACGATGCAACTTTACCATTTCGTTTGGCTCATCCAAAGTAACTTCTAACCAACCATCTTCATTCAAATAATAGGTCATATTATTTCCCTTCCTAATCTTATTTTCCAAAATACTCAAGTTCCTTTCCGCGAAAGACTCTATCAAATATTCAAAATTAGGCTTAAAGTTTACAAAAGTGGTTTTAGCTATAAAACTATTAGCTTCCTGTAATGATTTACGGCTTCTGTAATTCATTAAATTCCATGGATTCACTTCCAAAATAAACACCCCAATATCATTACCTCTCCTTATTTTTCTTTTAATACTGTTTAAATATATTTCACCATATGGAGAACTCGGGTTTTGAAATGCATAGTTGTACATTTTTACATTATTCAAATTCCTATTTATAACATAGGGCTGAATACCTTGCGCTGCTCTTGACCCACCAATAACCAAGGAACTTTGTTTACCTGTGGTAAATCTTAAATAGTTAGCATCCGTAGAACCATCTGCCAAGAAATAGACAAAAACAAAACTAACAAGACACAACAAACCGAATAGCGATACGTTTATAACAAATGTCTTGATCATAAAAGTTAAGTTTAAAATTGAAAATAGATAAATTCCTGCTGTTTTGCTCCAAATAGAAAGATAATCATTGTAATAACATAATAAACACCCCATCTTACACCTTTTGGATAGTTACCCCATAATGATTCAATACCGTAAAGTCCCCTTCTCCCCATCCACTCAATCAAAACAAAAATCATTATCAATACAAACAAAAATGTAGGCCGTATTTCAGGTATGGTAAATAAAGTTTCATTTAAAACACCTTTAAGATATTGAAAAGCATCAAAAACAGATTTTGATCTAAAAAAAATCCAAGCAAACGTGATTAATATAAATGTTACGGCCATTTTTCTAAAATCATGAATTGAAGGTAATATCCTGTCTTCTGCAACAATACCTATATGAACTTTGTTCCGTTTCAAAACTAACAAAGGTAAAAAGTAAAGAGCATTTAAAAGGCCCCATACAATATAAGTCCAGTTAGCTCCATGCCATAAGCCACTAATCACAAAAATCACAAATACATTCCTCACTATTTTGGACAATGCAACTCTCGACCCTCCCAAAGGAATATAAAGATAATCTTTAAACCACGTAGACAAAGAAATATGCCAACGCCTCCAAAACTCAGCAATATCTCTTGAAAAATAAGGAAAAGCAAAGTTTTGCTTCAAATCGAACCCAAATAATCTTGCAGTTCCTATGGCAATGTCAGAATACCCACTAAAATCACCATAGATTTGAAAAGAAAATAAAATAGCCCCTACAAACAAAGTACTGCCAGAATAAGAATCATACCCCTCAAAAATGATATTGACATATCGCGCACAATTATCAGCGATAACAATTTTTTTAAATAGCCCCCATAAAATTTGGCGCAATCCGTTCATCGCATTGGAATAGTCAAATTTCCTTTCTCTTGAAAACTGAGGTAATAAATGGGACGCACGCTCTATGGGCCCTGCCACCAATTGCGGAAAAAAAGCCACGAAGGTTGCAAACTGAACAAAATCACGGGTAGCTTCCAACTGTTTTCTATACACATCAATGGTATAACTCAAGGTCTGGAACGTATAAAAACTAATCCCTACCGGAAGTATGATCTCCAAGGTAGAAGCATGCATCTGTATCCCAAAAAAGGACCAAGCATCAATCCAACTTTCTATAAAAAAATGGTAGTATTTAAAAAAGCCCAACAAGCCTAGATTCACACACAGACTGAATAACAAATAAAACTTCCGCTGTTTGGGGGCTTCTGTCTTGTGCAATTGAAGCCCTACAAAAAAATCAACAAGCGTACTCAAAAGGATCAAACCCAAAAAACGCCAATCCCACCAACCATAAAACACATAACTCGCCAACAGCAATAGAACGTTTTGCCTTTTAAGGGAACGCTTAAAAACAAACCAATAGAGCATAAACACTATGGGTAGGAACACTGCAAAGGTCAAAGAGTTAAATAACATATTGTATAATTAGTTCGTTGGAAACCATTGGGCCATTAAGGGCTGCTTCACCAAAGCGTCCAAGCCCTCCAGTTCCGTTTTAAAAAAAACATCCAAGTAGGCCCTTGTCCCTGGAGATACTTCAAAGGCACCATCTTCCCGCAAAGGATTAATATAACCGTGCAATTTGTGTAGAATCCGATACTTGAAGGGCATATCAAAAGTGATGTCTGGAGGAAAAGGCACATTGTTGGAATATCGATAATCCCCCCGTTTTCGTAACAGATGGTTTCTTAAGAGCTGTAGTTTAATGTATTTCGGAACCTTGGTCTTATTTCTATGGGTTGTCAAAGCATCGACATCCAATTTTGAAGGATCAAGTTCCAAAAAATGACATAATAGGTCACAGACCTCCTTGGGCCGCTCTCGTAAGGCTTCAAAAGTCACCACTTGAATCCGTTCAAAAGGAAGATATTTGTAATAAGCTTCCAACTGCGATTTATACAAACTGCGTTTGATAATGCTGTCTGGGTTAAAGCGCAACGTATCTTCCAAACTATAAATGGCTCGCCCAGACTTTAGTAAATGTAAGTAATTCGAAATGCAACGCTCTGTAGGGTGCCGTAGTATAAAAATCATTTTAATGGGTTTTTCCTGCATCCCAATGCGCTTGGCAGCCAACCCCGAGGTCAAATAGGTAGTAGAATCTTCACCCACCATTTTATAGCTACCTATCAAGTCTTTAAACTGCTTAGTATACCAATCCCACATGCGCTCAGCGCCATACGCCATGGATTGTGAGGTCCACTGCTGTGTCGTTCCTTTATAAAACCCAAAATCGGGATGCTGCAAGATGCTATCCATATCAAAAAAACCCAACTCCTCATGGGCAATCCCCACATCTGGATGGCTATTCAAAATAGCGTGCAAAGTCGTGGTCCCCGATTTCATCGCCCCTCCAATGATAAAATCTGGAAGCCACTCTGGAGTTTCCGAACACCAAGGTGACCTTTCTATGGCTAATGAATGATGTTTATTGTCGTGCATACAAATTACAGTTAAAAAGATCCAATATACGGTTAATACCATCCAATTCCTCCCGTGTCAACAAACGCTGCCTAGGTTTTTGGGTTCTTACGGCACTTTTTTTATGCGTTTTGGAAGAAGGAAGTTTATAAAAACGCTCTAAATCATCAATGGGCCTAATAGCATACTGCTGACACAAGGTATAAAATAAGCCCATATCTGTAATTAAGTCCTCATACCTAACCACACTAATCTGTTTACTTCCATAGGCATCCACTTCCAAGGGAATCACATTTTCAATACACCAACGCAAACTCAAGCATTCTATATAGGAAAGAGACTTATACGTTCTAATATCAAAATTAAACCGCTCTTGTATCATGGCAACCAAATGTTCTTGTTGGACAAAATACTCTAAATTGATAAGCCAAGGAAAATTAGCGCGCTTTTGAGACTGCAAAACATCATACGGATTGCGTATCAAATGGATCACTGGAACACCAAAATGGGCATGGATATACTTCGCCATTAAATTCCCCCGTACAAATTTGATGATGTATTTTTTTGGAACAAAAGGCCACAAATGCCTTTTAAAGCTTCGGTTACTATGCTGTGCAATCCAATCACAATCAACCCGATTGTTCAAAATCCGTCTTAAATACCTCGTAGCCGCTTTATAGTCCTCCTTCTTCGAAATCCATTGGTCACAAAGCAAAATACCATCCTTGGTTCGGGTATCATGCTCTGGTTCAAAAAGCATTCTATAACGTCTTTGTTGGGCCAAGGTTTCGGAAAGCCAACTAGTGCCACTTCTGGCAGAACCAACTACTATCAGATGTTTTTGATATTTAGGCTGAAACATGTCTATATTTTAATAAACGATGATACAAATCTTCATGGGCCTTGATAAATCCCTCCATAGAAAAATGCGCTTCACAATACCTACGCAAGGCTGTTCCTAAGGCCAAGCGGTCTTGGGCAGACAAAGTGCGTAGCTCTTTGATTGCCTCAACCAACGCTGTTACATCGCCCGCCCTAAAACGGCATTGTGGAAAGTCTTTAAGAACAAAGTTGATCCCCGTGATATCCGATCCCAATACGGGAATCCCCATACTCATAGCCTCTACCAAAGCCATGGGCATCCCTTCCTTCCTCCCTTCATCCAAAGTGGGGATCACATATAGATCGGCCCCCGCCAAATAAGGCCGCACGTCCATTTGTTTCCCTACAAATTGAACCTGTTCTTCCAGCCCTAAACGTTTAACATGGGCTTTCATTTCAACCCCGTAAGTAGTATCGTCTTTCCCCACAACCGTGAGATGGACCTCTTGACTAGAAAATGTTTGAATAGCGGCAAGCAACACTTCCAAGCCTTTCACCGGCACTAAATTAGCAACCGTAATAACCTGAAAAATAGAGCCTTCCCACTTCCTTTGATACTGCTCTGGGCTGTAATAATTGGTATCCAATCCCAACGGAATCAATTGTTGCTGCTTTTTGTTTGGAAAATACCCTCGCATCTCCTCATTGATGGTAACAATATAATCGGCCAAATAACTTTTAATATGCCAATGTTTACTGGAATACCCCATCGCTTTTTTGGTGTACATCCATCTCACCCCTGCCATACGGGCAGCCAAGGCTTCGGTCCAATCATTGCTCCATTGCCAGGAATGAATCAAATCATACTCCTGCTGTTTATAAAACTTAGCAATCTCCCATGCACGAAACAACAAGGAATAATAGGGCCTATAGGCCGTTTTGGTTGGAAACACATGAATGGGTACCCCCAAGGAGGCTATTGTTTTAAAAAAAGCCCCCTTAGCATTACCACAAGCTATTTCAATGGCAAATTTGTTACGATCCAATCCTTTAATCAAGTCATAAATCACCTTACCGCTACCGGCGGTATCAAAATTAGAAGTGGTAAAAAGAATGCGCAGTGGTCTACCCATGGGCTAAGCTTCTTATAATTTTGGCCGGATTACCGGCAATAACCACGTTGGAGGGCACATCCTTAACAACTACTGACCCCGCTCCAATAATAACATGATCCCCTATGCTTATATCTCCAATAATGGCCACATTAGAACCTACGGTGACATCATTACCTATAGTAGGGATCAAAGAATTGTCATTAGCCTTATTGCCTATGGTCAATCCATTCCTAAATTGAAAGTTCTTGCCTATAGACTTAGCATTGATCACAGTAGCAAAAGGATGGTAGCACATCATGCCTCCATCTATTGGGGTACTTTTAAAAATTTTACAATGAAAGTCCTTGGTAAACAAACCATGGTACCATGGACGACGCTTCAAACGCCAAAAGAAAATCATGGCAAACTCTGGATAGTATAACATCACATGGTTAAATTGGTCTCTTAAGGGTTTGCTAGAAGCCTTACTGCCTCTTACTATTAAAGTTTGAATAACATCCGATTGAATGAGGGCATTATGGACAACATAACGCTTAAATAAAAACGGCAATAGTAGCCGCCTAATGACACGTTTTAAAAACCGCATTACAACTTAGAAATTTGATGATTAACAACAAAGGGCACCACATAGTAGCCATACACTTTTCTAAACACTTCAAAAGGTAAGGCTACTAAGATAAGTAAATACAGTTGAATGGCCATTGGTAAACTAACAACGCTTAAGTCCTGCAACAAATCACGCCGCAATCCCCTTCTATCGGAATAGGTCTTGGTATACACCAACTGCCGCCCCATAGATTGATATAACTGGGTAAACAATAAACGCTTAAAGGCTTCGGGCACCGGATGGGCCATATAAAAAGGCAAATGCTCTTTCACCAAACGGGGCCAAATCATAAAAGCTCGAGGCATCTTTCGCTTAGCAGTTTCAATGGTAGAACTGGCATGTTTGTAATACAAGTATACATAAGTATCCAAAAAAGCAATATTGCTGGTCATTCCTAACTTAATATCCAAAGCGGTATCCTCGTTATTCCGAATTCCTTCATTATAAAGGCCAATGCTTACAAAAACATTACGTCGGTACAAGAATGCTGGCGGCCCAACAACATGTTTCAGATTGGCAAACCAATACAGCCCCCAATGGGGAGCAGCTTTTAAGATAACCTTATGACTTTCATCGGTGGGTTTAGGTGTAGTAGCAATACCTTGATACGATTTTACCATTTTACCAAAAACTGCAGATACGTTGGGGTAGGTATCCAAAACTTGGATCATCCGTTGCAAAGCCCCCTCATAAATCTCATCATCCACATCAAATACATAAATATAGTCCCCCTTGGCATGCTCGATCCCCATATTTCTGGCCGATGCAGCCCCTTGTTTGGGCTGAAACAATAAAGACACCCTGGAATCCAAAGCAATTAGACGCTCAATTGCAATCACCGAATCATCCTCAGAATTATTGTCTACATAAACAATCTCAAAATCTGAGATACCTTGATACAATATTGAATCGTAAGATTTCTGTATAAAATCTTGACCATTATATACCGGGATGACTACAGATAATTTCATTTAGAAACTGATTGTTGTTGATGCCAAACAGACAAGGTTAATAACATACTCACGGCATGGGCATACTGCACAGGATCCACCGTTTGAAACTTGGAATACATATCCCGAACAATTCTCTCCGGTATCCAATCCTGAAACCCAGGTTCAAATAAATACGATTGTAACTGTGCCTCATTATTGTCCCCGACAAATTGTAATTCCCAATTGCGCTGTATATAGGGCTTACCCAACAGTGCCTGCCCTGTCCGTTGTAATTTACTGACGAAGCGATAGGGAAGATTATAAGGGGCTTTATTTCTTGAAAAATTATTTAGATTATAGGGCTTTTGTGCATGCCAAGTAATGGCTGCTAATTTTGGATCCTGTGTAATATGCGCAATTTGCAACTGCCTATCGGCCAAATAAGCTTCCGGAACACGACAGATAAATTCCAACATTCTATCGTCATAATAGGGCAATGTGATAGGCCCCGCCACTTCAAACACACTTAAATTCGTGGTCGTCCATCTATGGGCCCATTGGCTTGTCTTAAAGGCGCGTACTTTAGCACTAAGATCATCTATTTGTATATCAGAAAGGGCTGTTTCTATTCGGCTTATAAGGTAGGATTTAAAATCCCCTTCCAAGCCCCACGTACGCCATAAGGCCTCTGCCAACTCCAAACCAGTGGGCTTCACCATCTTTTTCAGTAAAAAAGGAACAACATCGCTTTCTTTTAGGGCCCTTGGAGCCCCACTGTCAAACAGCACATCCCCCCAATGTCCTAATGAAAATACGCCCCCCATTTGCCGTAACTGAGGCAAAACAGCCATCTGTCTTGGATGTGTAAACTCAGAATAACAACCATTGATACTGGCCAACTCATCGATATCCCCCCAAAGATACCCTTTGGGAATACAAAACGATTGAAAATCAAAACCACAAACACCCGCAATTTGCTTAGCAATGTGCTGCTCCGGATAGCCTCCTTCAAAGGCATAACTATAGGCCTTCACAGGACTCTCAAGTCCTTGTAACACCATGGCTTGACTGCGACTGTCCAAGCCTCCTGACAAGGGCAAGATCACCGGACCAGTCCCTACCTGCTCTAGGATGATCTTTGTCAATAAAGAAATATATTCTTCTAGCACATCGCTAAACGAACGTTCCTCGGGAGCATAATACCATTCAAAATTGGAAGTGCTGGATTGAACATAGCCTTCATCGTCGAAAACATAATCACGAGCAGGCAATAAACATACCTCATCCTTCCAATAGCTATCATCACCCATAAAAAAACCAGTGGCTACAAACACACAAATGGCTTCCAAATGCAAAGAGTGTTTTGCTCTAGTTTTAGCAAAGTTTTGATGAGAAGGAAGTATAGAGTTGCTTAGCGTCCTAGACATAAATAGCATTCTTAATTAGTTTCCAAGGAGTCTCTTGTAAAAAAGGTAAAGATAAAATAATTCACAAGGTAACTTAAATACCCTGCTCTAATAATAAGGATTTATGAAATTTCAAAACCTGAGAGCTAACCTCCTCCCAGTCATAATTTAAGGCCTTCTCCCTTCCTAATCTTGAAAGCCTCTCCAATGATAAGGTGTCCGATAGAAGCCTCTTAACCTCCTCTATTAATCCATCATATTCCAATATTGGCATAAGAAAACTATCCGTATCCTTGAGATATTCCATATTTCCCCCTACAGCATTGGTGACTACAGGAAGTCCACAGGCCATAGCTTCCAAAATAGAATTACAGGCCGTACTATCCAACATGGGCAAAAACAAAACACTGGCTTCTTGATAGGCACGTCGCAATCCAACATCATCCAAACCACTTAAAATCGTAATACTTTTATGAAAAACTACTTTGTCTATATAGCCAGGATGTATAATAACCTGAACACTCAAATCTTTAACATGTTCCGCTATTCGAGGAATACAGTAGTTTAATGCCTTAAAATCTCTTAAATGCTGCCCAACAAACAATAGCCTATTAGCCTTTCTTTTAGTCAAATCTGGGAAAAAAAATTGGGTATCTACCCCGTGCGGAATATAAGTAACATGTGGTATCTTAAAACGTTCCCTTAAATAATCTACTTGGTTAACCCCTACAGCGATGGCGCCATTTAAAGAATTAACATAGGCTGTATTTTGAATGCGCCAATCCAAAATACTTGCTGGCTTATGGAAAGTGCCTAAAAAAATTGGATTGTTAAACAAACGCTTATACTTTATTGCAAAGCGCACATCTCGTTCCGCATTCAAATAATGCACAATAGACTGATTTTTAGCTTTTAACAAACCAAATAACTCAAGCTCTTTATAAACACTATCCGAATTGTATAATCCAGCTTTTTGACTGACCATACTGGAAAGTACCTTAGCTAATTTATAAGGCATTCTTGAAACTCCAGAAACCGCCTTGGCGTGATGGTAATAATCTATAAGCCGATCGTAGCCTGAATTTTTGGCATGATGCGGTGAACGGTGTTGAACAAATAAGGTATTTATCAAACTACAATTTATTATTTGGGCATTAAAGATTCTATTGAGTTTTTTAAAACTCCATAAGTTGCATCTAAACTAAAGGTGTCCAAAACTTTATTTCTTGCATTAACAGACATTTTCCTTTGGAGGGTGTTATTTTCAAAATAATTTAAAATATCCTTATCATAATCCTCTGCTGTAGAAAGAATCCCATCAACACCATTATCTATAACATCTGCAGGACCTCCAGGACAATTCATCCCCGCTACAGGTGTTCCACATGCCATTGATTCAATCATAACCATACCAAATGTTTCCTTAAAGCTTGGTAATGTAAACAAATCGGCTTCTTGAAAAAACGGAGGCAACTCTTCATGTTCCTTATGTCCCAAAAAAGTAACATGTTTGTTCAACTCTAACTTTTTTATCATTAATTCAAGCTTATCAAAATATGCTTTTGAAATTACGGGACCAATAATATTTAAATGAGCATCTTTAAAGCCATGCTCTACTAAAGTTTTAACCGCCTTTATGGCTAAATGCACTCTTTTCCATTCAACAATTCTGCCAACATATAGCAATTTAGCCTCTGATTTACTAGCTAATTCAACACCCTTTAATGGCCTAAAGACATCACAATCAACACCCAATGGAAAAACCCTAATATCTATTCCTTTAAAAAGAGCCATATTTTCCATCTCCTTTTTTTGCATGATAGTATGCACTAAAATATGATGTGCATTGGCATAATATTCTCTGTTCCTTAAATTATCAGTATAGTGTTGGCCTCCTAACATTGCAATATAGGTCTTTCCTTTATCCAAAATAACTTTAGACAACTCATATGAAAATGGACTTGAATGACCAGACATATTTATGATGGTTACATCGGGAGGGTCTTTTTTAAATGCTTTTAAACATTTTTTAGAGCCCTGTTTCTTCCACTTTCTGTGGTCCCCATTTAAAGTAAAATTTACTGGGTAAAATTTAAATGTAATTCCTCGTTGCTTCAATGAATAATCAAAAAGATTATTCGTAAAATACCCCATTTCACATTCAACATGACACCGCTCAGAAAGATATTCAAGAGCTTTAAGATGTGGTTGACTATGATACGTAGGAACACTTTTCTCAACCACACCTGCTGCACTTGGTGTAAACGGATGTACAATAGCTATCCTCATACTATTTTGTAGTTAAAAATAATTCCACGCACCTCATTTGTTCTCTTTTCGCTGTTTTTAGTTTTTCACTTAGTTTACGTTGCTCTTCATGTATATTGCCATATATATCAATTAGATGCTCATAAATTATACGGAGCTCTAGATTATCTACTCTATAGGAATAATCAGCCATTCCAATACTTTGCAAAAAATCATTTGTTTTAGGTTCATACTCCAACGCTATAAAAGGTGTCGCAACACAAGCTGAAAATATAACAGAATGTAATCGCTGCCCCAATAAAAGATCCATCGATTCAAGAAAATCAGTCGACTCATATATATTCATAAAATTACTATAAACATGTATCCCATTAATAGCCTTTAACCCTATTGTCTCCAACATATAATGATTATCCGATTTGGTTGTTGGATATAAATAAACCTCCCATCCAGACAATACTAATTTCCTCACAATAGAAAACGCAAACTTTTCAATTAAAGTAGAGTCTCCCCCATGAATTCTATTTTTTATATTGGCAAAATTCACTGCAATTTTCTTTTGTTCTTTCTTGGTCTTGAATTCTTTTTTAACGTACCAAAGCGCTGGATCATAAAAAACATGGATATTTTTATTCATCCCCCAACAATCTAACTCTGCTTTTGAAAGTGGCCCTCTAACTGATATAAACGTACACTTTTCAAGAGTTTCTTTCCATGCGTCAATATCAATAGGAAAACCTATATCATTTGAAAATTTAGGATTAACAACCCCTGGGCCTAACACTGCCATTTTCGAATCCGGAAATAAATTATGCCATTGCATTAATAATCTTAAATAACTTTCTTCCTTTCCCTTCTTTATGATGGTTCCTCCTCCTAAAATTATATAGTCGGGATTCTTAAAAAAAATTTGCCTAAAAAACCCACCAGAAGCTGGTTGAGCATAAGAAATTGGATAAAGACACATATCTTCTTTAAGCATTAACCTAATTGCATCAAATATGGCATCATCTCCCAAATTACCTTGTTCTGTGCACCCCACATAAACTACCCTTTTTTTCTTTGTAAAATGATACTTTATATTGTTTGGCAAGAAATTAATTTCGGCTTTTATTTTTACCAAAAAATATGTTATCCTTCTCACAACTATCACTTAAAACTTTTCAAATTCAAATACATCAATATTTGAAACTTCCCACAAACCTAAAGATTTATCTCTAAGTCCTGTTTTATTTAATTGCTCATCTATAAGCTTTACGGGCCTTCCAAAATTAAAAGGGGCTTTTTCCATATTCAAAGGCCTCCAATCCCCTGTCGTGATATCCTTATTATCATGATCAGGATAAGTGGTTGTTAACAAATATTTACAGCCTGAAGATTTTATCCTCCTTAAAGCTAAAGCAATATCCGAAAACGAAAGGTGGACCAAGCAATCTCTATTGATTAACAAATCCATCTTTGGAAGAGAATCCTTAAGGAGGTCTAGCTCCGTAAAACTTACGTTAGGCCTTGCTCCATAGACCTCATTGTTCTTCAATATTAAAGGAGCAACGATATCCCCCCCTACATATTTGGCATCACCTAAGTCCACATCCTTTACCCATGCAAAATCCCCGCAAGGCAAATCTAGCACAGAGTTTATTTGTAAATCTTCAATTAGGCCACTCACTTTTTCAACAATAACCCTAGTATGCCAAGGATCAGATCCTCCCCCAGATATACTTTCTTTTCCACTCCAATGGTTGGTTTCATAAATATAAGTAAATGTTTCTTTAGCTGTTTTCCCATCGAATTTAACCCGCCTTCTTTTTGCCTTTTTTTGCTTTTTAAGATACCTCCAATACACTTTTTTAGCGGATAGGGGAATAATATTTTTAAATAGTGTAATCATATAAAACCAATGTATGTTAATACTCGCTCTAAATAAATGATTATAGCTAAAAAGGGAATAAAATGATACCTTTCTTTTCAAGAAAACTAGAACTTTAATAAGTAACCTATTCCTAAACCTATTTATTAGCTAATAAAATATACAACAATTAAATCATCCTATTGATGACTCTTAACATGAAACCCTGTCTCCCAGATATCCCTATAAAGTCCATCAGACGCAATACCCTAACCACCGAATTGATTTTCAAGGATTCCCATCTTGAAAACCGTTCAGGATATGTCTTCCTAAATGTCTTAAAATCCTTTAGCCGTTCTAAATACAAAGTAGTATCCAAATGGCGTAACTCTACAATTTTCTTTAATATAAGCTTTTGGTATTTGGGGTATAGTGTTTTCGTTACCAAGTCCATACATTCCATATGAGTTTTAAGGATGGCATCCTTCTTCTTTGAAACAGCCATTGACGAGTAAACACTCCCACTCTGATACCGATAGGCTCCTGCTACTGTATTTAAAAATTTGATCTTGCCATATCTAGATTGATACAACAACATATAGGTATCTTCGCCTGGAACGGTTCTACTAATGGCCCCAAAGTCTCGCTTGCGAAAAACTCGAGCTGAAACAGGTGACCAAGTAGGCAAATGCTCCATGGCATAATCGGTCCTCCGATCGCTTGGAATAAGTTGGTCCTTCTTTATACTCCCATGCTCGTCAATGGTACATACATTGGTAAAACAAACTTCATAGTCCAGATGGGCTTCCAAAAAATCTACTTGTGCTTGCAACTTTAGGGGATCACTCCAATAATCGTCTCCATCACACAATGCTATATACTTACCTTGAGAGGCATCCAAAACATATAGAAGACTCCCTGTGACTCCCAAATTTCTAGGCTGCTTTATCAAATGCACATTAACAAATGGGTGCTGATTTTTTAGGGCATCAGCAACCAATTCAAAAGACTTGTCACTGGAGCCATCATCAGAATAAATCAACTCCAAATCAAAATTCACCTGCTGCATTAAAATGCCCTGTAAAGCCTCTAAGATAAATTCCTGATTGTTATAGCTTCTTAAGCAGATGCTAACTAAAGGCTGTTTCACTATATTGTTTCTGTTTTTGAATGTTAATAATTCCTTGTCTTTGATATTTTTTTCCCTGAAAATCAGTTCTTATAAAACGCTTCCATACGTGCTAAAAAGGCTCGATGTCCACTTTGGGTAATAACGGAGACTCTTAAGTCTTCCCCCTTAAACGCCACAGTATGATCATATAAGGCTTGGAGCGCCAAAGCAACACCTCCTGAATCGCCTATCGGCACAAGCAGTCCATTCTCCTTACCTATCGTATCTTCGGGTCCTCCACTTTTGGTACTTACAACAGGAGTGCCACAAAGCATGGCTTCCCTAACAGCAACTCCATAAGGCTCATCAATGCTGGTAGACACAAAAACAGAAGACCGTTGATGCAATGCCCTGATGTCCTCGCGATCCAACCAAGGATGAAATCTTAATAGTTTACTTATACCATTGTATTTGGCAACAAAGTGTTCATCAACCTCTCTCAGACTTGTTAAATCCTCTATGCAGGACAAACCAACCACATGAACCTCTATAGATCGGTTACCTTTACAAACCTGTACAAACTTAGAGACAGCATCAAAAAAAGTAACAGGATCTTTTACTGCAGAAACTCTCAAAATAGTGGTGATAATAAATTTATCTTCCAATTTTAAAGAAGGCACATAAGTAAACCGTGCTTCATCCATAAAATTCCAAACCACTTCTACAGCTGAAGTAGCATCAACCTTTGACAAACAAGTTTTATGAAAATAGCTAACCCCTGCCACCTTTTTAGCTGTCTTAAATATATTCCTAATACGCTCTTGGTACTCTGGCCTATAATTATTGATCTTAAAAGGAGAATGTTCTATAACAACCAATGGGAGTTGGTATGTTTCTGCTATCAAATAGGAAGATAAGCCCAATTGATACATACCTTGTAGGTGAATAATTTCTGGAAACCAATTTTGACTTGAAATAAGGATTTTAAAAGCCTTTAAATATGCCTTGTCTATTGCTTGCAACTTTCGTTCGGTACTCCAACTTTTTTGTATGATGACGGGATACGAATAGGCATCTGGTTCTTGTAATAAAAAATCATGGCTAAGCGCAAAGCGTACCCCTTTTTGCCTGCTCTTTAACCTTTGAAAGTAAAAATTTTTCGTATGCAATTCCTGAACCATCAAAACCTTCACATCATACCCATTCCTGTTAAGAAGTGCCGCTTGCTCCCTAAAAAAGGAACCATGGGCGTTTAAGGTGTTTGGATACCATGAAGGCAATATGAGTACTTTTTTAGCCATTACCAAATCTCATACTTTATAAGCTTTCCAACTGCTTTTTAATAAATTTCCTATAAAAATAGGGCGGCTCATGTGCTACTATTAGCTTAAAAAAACAAAAGCCTCGTAAATGCCAATAGCTCAAACCTGTTAAAACATCGTGTTTGTGCAATACCTTTAATAAAGCTTTAAGTTCTGGAATAAACCCAAAATCAGAGCAAACTAAATAATGACGTTTTAAAAACAGTTGTAACTCCTTATCGGAGTCCTTAAAACTAAGTAAGTCACCAGATAGCTGAGTTAAAATCCGCACTCTATCTTGATACAAAAAACCGTTTGCTGCATTTAATTTTGTGGTATTGGCTACATGTTTTCTAAAATAATTAAGCGGTTTGTTCGTAAAAATTATATCACTTTGCAAAGCCATACTTAAATACACATAAAGATCCCCTGCATTTTTAAAAGTCGACATTAAATCTTGATCCACTTGGGTCAATAACTGTCGCCTGAACAAAACAGAACTAGCATTACCAATAACCAAATCATGGACATAGTAGCTAAAGAAATGCAAATCATGATTCAATATACAATAAGGCTTATCAAAAGGGATTTGGTACCTATTACCATTTTGCAATAATAAGGTTTCATTCCCCTGTCCATCCACTATAACGGAATTTGTAAACGTAAGGCCTGCAGATGGCTTAGCATCCAAAATAGCTACAGTAAACTTTAAAAAATCAAGGTCTGCGAAATCATCACTTTCAGCTATCCAAACATATGTACCTCTAGACAACTCAATTCCCTTCTTCCAAGACTTAAATGGACTCCCAGAATTAACTTGACTAAAAATCAGATGAGAAACCTTAGGATGTTTTTCATACAGCTTCAATAAGTCTTGACTTCCATCGGTAGAGGCATCATCCAGCAAAATTACCTCAAAATCTTGAAAAGTTTGATTCAAAACACTATCTATACGCTGCTGTAAATAAGACGCATGGTTATAATTGGGAATAATAACGGATACTTTTGCCATACTACAATTCTAATGAGTTAACAATTGCTTAAAATACCGTTTTATCCTCCCTAGGTTCAAGCCCACTTTTATCAAATAAAGTTGCACTGAAGGGTGTAAATGCAAAAAGTGATGCTTCCACAACAATCCTTGTAAAGTTTTAAGTTCAACACCATCTATCTTTTTTTGGGCATTAATTTGAGAGGCTTGATTGGAATGCAACCTAAAACCAACTAAGGCTTCGTCTACAAATCCAACTTTATAAAAGGGGAATAACCGTAACCAAAACTCAACATCCAAAACCTGCTCCAAGGTCTCATTAAAAAAACCAACCTTATCAAAACAACTCCTGGCAATCAAACTGGCTGTGGGTTCCCCTATTTTATTCAGGGGATGCTGCATTAAATTCCTATCACTCAAATAACAAATCCCCTCTTGGACACCATCAACCACGCTTACTTCATCCCAGGCATTGTGGAGTACTTCAAAAGATTTAAGCCAATGCTTTTCATAACCTCCAAGAGACCCATATATAATAGACCTTCTACAGTACACCAATCCTACATTATCAGAAGACTCCATCATGGCTACCATTTTTTCAATACAAGAAGGTTCCATCACATCATCCTGAAACAAAAACTTAATATAGGCTCCTTTAGCATGTGCAACACAGTGGTTCCAATTGGCTCCAATACCTTTGGGTTCATGCCTCACAATCCTAACCGGAAATACATTGCGCTGTTGAAAGGCTTCCACCAAGGCCATCGTAGCATCGGTAGAAGCATCATCGCTGACCACAACCTCAAAATCTCTATAGGTCTGACACTCTATTGAAATCAAAGCCTCTTCAAGATACTGGGCACCATTATAGGTCGGGATACAAATGGAAACTAAGGGGTTCAAATACTAAGCTGTTTATCTATTACGGAATATAATTGGGGACAAATATGGTCTGGTGTAAATTTAGAAAAAGATATCCTATTTAAGTTTCCATGCTCAAGCAGCAAAGTTGAATTGTCATAATAGGCCATAATCTTATCCCCCATAGCTTGAATATCTATATAAGGCACAACAAAACCTCCTCCCTCCTGTTCCAATACCTCCTGGATTCCAGTAGCCTTATCAAAACAAATAATTGGTATTCCCAACATTCCTACTTCAATACATACTAAAGGAAAAGGATCTTCTCTAGATGGCAATACAAATACATCAAAATCACTATAGAATACAGAAGGATCCTCTACTTCCCCCGTAAAAATAACATTTTTATCCAACCCAAGTTTTTTGATATCAGCATCCAAAATTGCCTGCTCATGGAATGGTACCTGCCCAACCCAAACAAATTGAACCTTGGCCTCGGGGTATTGAAAAAGTATGTAATTTGCCAATAGCAAAAACAAATCACTCCCTTTTCGCCAATGTGCGGTTCCCGAAGCTCCAATTGTAAAAATCTTTTTGCTTGGCTTTCTTTTCCCCCTCCCCGGGGTTACTTCTGAACATTCATAAACCTTAGTTATCTGTTTTGCAGGAATTTCAAAATTACTTACCAAATTTTGTTTTGTTAGCTCCGATGGGACGATAAAATGATCAACAGATACTACAAAGCTTGCTATATTTGGCAACAACTGTCTAATAATCACCTCCAACTCATGAACGTGCACTATCAACTTACTATTTGGAGACAACTTAGTAATTTCCTTGCCTAACGGCATAGCAACTACTGTATTTGCGTATACCACATCATAGGCATTGGCTGCCAATTCATCAATCAACAAATCCTTCTTGTTAGAAATTTTATAAAAACCTAGATTCTTTAGAACACGTTTTCGTAAGGTTAAAGGCTCTTGTTTTGTAAATAACTCCCAATCAAAATAGGTATCGCAATGCCTTTCAAGCTGCTGCTTTAATGCCCCGCCTCTTAAAGCCAGTACATCAACTTTTATTTGCGAGTGATGTATCTTAAGCCATTTCAAAAAATGCAATAGCACCATAGGGGCTCCAGACCTAGAGGCATCGTGAGTGATAAAAAGAACTCTCATTTGTTTAAAACATTAATTTTAGACAATAATTTCTTGGTCTTCTTTTTAACTCTTTGCGCCATACTTAAAGGTCTTTTATAGCTATTAAGTTTGTCATAAGCACTAGGATAGTCTCCTTTCCTTTCCCCGTCTACAGAATTCAACAACTTAGCGACAAAAAAATCCACATAATTTAACCCCATCGCTTCAACTCCTTTAAAATAAAAGGCCAATTCAGTATCAATCAAACAACTCATAAACGCTTTATAGGATTCCAACATAGCATCAAATCCCTTCGCTTTATACCAATCATCCACAATGGTATCATCATACCCTTTTAGTTGATAGACCAGGGCCTTTTCATTCAATATAGAATCTCCCATCTGCAATACAGGCTTTTCATAAATCATGGCCTCAAAAAGCATGGTTGAATTAACCGCACAAACCAAATCACTCTCATTCATGCATTCAAACAATGGAATATCCTCTACCCAGGCACCTCTTTGGCCGGTATGCTCCAATATTTGGGCAAACACAAATTCATCGCCCCTATAATGAGGATGCTTTTTGGCCAAAACAAAACATTTATGCCCTTCTTGCTTCAAGCGCTTGCAAAACCACTCAAAGGCCTTTGCATTGGTCTCAAAAAAAGGATTATATAAAAAATTGGATGTGTCATTATCCAATTGATTGGCAAACAATATTAATTTTTCGTCCTCTGCTATTTGAAACTTTTCCCTAATCGATACCGCATTGTTTAACTCCGGTTGAGGCCACCAGGTCTCCCTTCTATTTAAATAATAACTCCTGTACTTTAAATAGGATTGTATGCCATCCAAAGGCAAATCTTCTAAACGCTTTCTTGCTATCTCAGTTCCTGCCGTCATACCATAAGCATCCAAATGCCAGGAATTGGGTAAAGAGCCCCTTTCAATATACATAAGTGGCGTCCCTTTATCCTTAACAACCTTCTTTAAAATAAGTTCACCTGCATGCTGTCCATTGCCCAAAACTACCAAGCAAGGGTTAAGTTCGTTGATCAGCGCTTTATATTTTATATATTGATATTGGGCCGCTTTCAATCTATCCTTTTCTGAAACTCCGTACCAAGTAGCTTCTCGCTCCAAATAGGCGGTAAAATCTATGTCCTTAACATGCCTTCTAAGTGACTTTGGAAATTCAACATCGTCCAAACGCTCCGTAAAAGTATTAAACGAAAAAGTCACGGGTCTTTTGGGCCGTATTTGCAGCAACATATACAGTTCAACCCCTCTTGCTAGCAATACCTTGTGCACGGCTTCCCAAAAGTTCAGCTCCTCATCGGAAACCCCATTATAAACATAAATTAAAACATAGCTTTTCATGTTCACCTCCAATTCCACTGTTTAATATCACCGTTAAAAGGCTCCCCAAAACCATTGGGAAAGAAAGCTTTCATTTTCATTATATCACCACTATCATAACTTAATTCTGGATACTCTTTTATACATTGTTTTCTTAAAACCACACTAATATTATAGCCATAAGCCTTAATTGCAACCTCCTTACAATTAAATCCTGCCAATACCAATTGATACAGTAACAATCCTGCATTCCAAAGGCTTACATGCCCTCCAACAATTTCATGTTTTAAGGGAGGTACTGTTATAGCCAACACGCCCCCTTCTTTCAAGTCTTTATGTAATTTCTTTAAGAATAAATTGGGATTTGGCTGATGTTCCAATACATGCGATGCCCAAATAGCATCAAACGGCTCATCAAATTCATAGGTGTAATAATCTCCTAATATATTTATTTGGTTTTCAGACCGCTTGTTATAATATACAGACGTGCCAAAATCTATAGAGGTAACCTGCTTTCCTACCTCCCTAAGTACATCACTATGCTTTCCTTCACCACTTCCAACATCCAGAACCGAATCAAATTCATAATTACTTACCAAATACTCAAGAGTTTCAGCTGCAAAAGGCACACTGTTGAATGGTGTATTGGCAGCTCCCTTCAAAACATCATAAGTGGTTCTAGTATCCAATCTCTTTGAAGATAAAGATTGAATTGGTACTAATTGATAGCCAAAATGAGCTAAAATTTTCTTTATTCCTTTTTTCATTAATAATTTACTTCTCCTTGATGTAATTCATAGCCATATCCCTTATGCACATTTAAAGTATTTTCCTTAATAAAATTAAACTCTTCCTCTGTCACATTCAGTTTGTACTTATGCAAAGAAGAAGCATCTATTGGCTTGGACAAATCATTTTGTCCATGTCCCTCAAGACCATTTTTGTAAAATTTATGTGAATTTAAAAGAGAGTCATCCATTTGAATCCCGATATAACTACAAACTTTTCGCAAAGTATCCTCTGTATTAACTATTAAATCTTCATATTTTACAATGGGAATATCAGTATTTAACAATTCCCCCATTCTTAAGTTATAAAAATCTACAAACTGCTCTATAGGAGACTTTGCAATCAATTCTTCTATAATTTCAGGTTGAATGCCATTTAACCATCGTTTAAACCTTTCTACATTTCCAAACCAAAAATTAGTTGCCTCATCATAACCTTCTGCCTTTTTATCATAAGCTTTTAAACTCGAATAAATAGACACGGGATTTCTAGAAAGAATAAAACCGTCAAACGGGTATTGGTGTTTCCAAACCCCCTGCTTTATAAGAATAATTTGATTTCTTTTTAAATGATATGGCTGCATCAACTTATGCCGTCTAGAAATCTGTTTAGGCTCAAAGTTTTTAATAAACTCAAAAGCCTTTACGCTATGCAAGTCATCTTCTTTATCAAGATTATGAATTACCCTAACATCTGGATGTACAGCAAGAATCTTCAGCATTAAGGTTTCTCCGCTACGTGCCATACTGGCCATATGATAAATTTTATTCTTTTTTATTAATTCAATCATTACTATACCACCTCCCATTTAGAACTACAGGACTAACACCTGTAAAATCATTTATAAACTTAATTGGGTTTAAGTTTTGCAACCACAAATGTTTTTCTCCAGTTTTTAAATCATCAATTGTTAGTGCAAATTTGTAAATACCTGTATTTAGAAATAAATCGTTCACTTCAAACACAAATTCATTCAATCCCTGCTCTAGATTAATACTTTGTTTGTCAAATTTTGAACTTCCTTGACAAATGGGTGTCAACTCTCTACTTGCAATCAACAAATTAAGCTCAACACCAGTAATCTTTCGGTCAGATTGTATGCCTATATAAACTTTAAAACTTTTTTGCATCCCTCTAAATTCACTTCCATCTGTCTTAAAATAGCTTAAACTACACACCTTGGCATAAATTATAGTTGCATCACTGCTTACAGTATTATCCTCATAATACGCTTCTATCACAGTACCGTTATCCCCTTGGGCCTTTAGCTGGCCCTTATGCATAAGCAGGGCACTTGTACATATTTTAGACACCTGTGGCATAGAGTGGGTTACCAAAATAACACAGCAATTTTGCATCAACTCCGAAATACGCTCATAACACTTGGCTCGAAAACTTACATCGCCTACCGCCAACACCTCATCTATAATCAAAACATCGGGCTCCATTTGGGCGGCTACGGCAAAGCCCAAACGCACCTTCATCCCACTGCTGTAATGTTGTACGGGCATATCTATAAACTCCTCCAGCTCGGCAAAGGCAATAATGGCTTCCAACTTGTCAGCAATTTCCTGCCGGCTAAAGCCTAAAATAGCCCCATTGTTATAAATATTTTCACGGCCTGTCAAGATAGGGTTAAACCCAGCGCCCAATTCAATCAATGCTCCCACACGGCCAGTAATGTCTATTTGTCCTCCATCAGGGTAGATCAATCCATTTAGCATTTTTAAAAGCGTACTCTTTCCTGCACCATTATGCCCAATCAAGCCCAAACACTCCCCGCGGCGCAACTCAAAACTCACATCCTTCACAGCCCAAAACTCTTTAGGTCGCAAACTGCTTTCATACCCGCGCCCCAACATCCCATTGGCCAGATCCTTCACCCCATACCACAAACTGGTCTTCAGGTCCTTGCAAAACTTCTTGCTAAGCCCCTCAACCCTTACCAGCACTTCGTTGCTATCTTTTATGTCTGTTTGCTTTGTCATTTTAATTTTATATAACTAGTGTATCGGGAGTCGTGAATTGTGAATCGTAAAAATCCACTCCTATTACACTATTCACTTTTATACTACTCATCATTCCCCATTCTCGTTTTCGTCATCCTGAGCTTGTCGAAGGACACTTTTCAATACTCACTACATACCACTACACTACTTACTCCTCACATAATTCCGATACCCCAACAACAATTTCTTAACGTCTTCCATAAGCATTTCCAAATCCTTATGGGCTGCTTCTACCAATTCCAAACGAACAGCAATTAAATATTGTGTTTCTAATTCAGCTACAGATCCAATGGCTATATTTAAAAATTGGAGCAATTCCTTATCACTTTCTCTGGCACTACCCTGAGCAATATTGGAAGGTACTGAAATAGCCGCGCGTCTCATTTGGAAAATCAGACCAAATTTTTCATGCTCAGGTAAATATTGAGTCCAATTATAAACCACCTCAACTAAGTCCATTCCCTTTTTCCAAACATCCAAATCCTTATGATCCATAACTATACAATTTTATACAATTCACCACTCACTATGCCCCCATTCCATCATCCTGAGCTCAACCTGCCCTGAGCATCGCCGAAGGGTCGAAGGACACTACTCACTATTACACTACTCCCCTACGCACTCAATCGTTCCACCACAATAGGAATAGAGAACCGGTATAACACCAACCCAAAAAACAAGAGTGGAATACAGGCTAAAAGCACCAGGCCATAATACCCTAAAAACTCAGGAAATACGCCCGTTAAAACATCTCGGGGTACAGTTACCAAAGGCGTCACCGGGTTATAACTCATAATAGTATGCATAAGTCCACTTTTTGGAACAGCATAAACCACCGGACTGGCATACATCAAAAACTGCATCCCAAATGAAATCAGTTTATTAATATCTTTATAGAGCAAGCCTATTGGGGTCAACAATAGGCCCAAAGTGGTCCCCACAAAAACGGCCCCTAACATTCCCAAAGGAAATAGCAACATACTCCAATGCCACCCCATCCCATAAAAAAGGATAAAGACCACCAACAGGATAACTTTCACAAAACTATTGAAGAGTAATTTAAAAATACCAGAAACCAACAAGGCCTCTTTAGGAAAGTTGATTTTGGTCAAAATAGACTTCGCAGAATTGGTACTGCTTATCGGAGAGTTAATGGCCTCGATAATAATAGACCAAATCAAAGTGCCAGAAAACACATAAACAGGATAAGGAATTCCGGTATCCGACAAAGCTACGGTACCGGTCTGTCTCAAAACAATCCACACCAAAGCCGTCATTAAAGGCGTAATAAAGGCCCATAAAATCCCTAAAAAAGATTGCCGGTATTGCGCTTTAATATCACGGACTGCCAATTGGGTAGCCAAAAACCGTGACTGAAAAAGGTCTCGCAAACTCGCTTGCAAGAGACGCCCCAATTGTAATTGATTGTCTTTTCGATACGTACGGGTTTCCAATAAAAAGAATATGTTCTGGTTAGCTCTAGGCGAAGATAACAAATAGTGCGTAAAACCATAACACTTTCAGCAGACTATATCAAACAACCCAATATTTACAAAACCCCTCCATTCGACACACACCAATCATCTAACCTCTCACTACTACAAAGTGAATCGTGAAAAAGTAAAAAATCCACTCACCACTAAACCACAGAATTTTTGTCAGCCCAAGAAAGTCTGTCCAGTGCAAAGCCAAAGGATTGAAGGACACCACTCACTATTCACTATTTACTACTAAACACTCCAACCGTCTCTTCGAGTGATGTTATGCAACGTAGTGAAATAACATTGTATCGAGAAGCCTCTCACTACTCTCTACTCACTCTTTGCTCCTTACTCTTGGTTCCCCAACGCCTCCACACTCCACGCTTCGTACTTCATGCTTCACGCTACTCAATACTATCCATTAAACGATTCCCAAGTCAACCGCAACCCCTCCGCAACACTCACTTCCGGACGGTACCCCAACAAATGTTCCGCCTTCGAAATATCCGCCAAACTGTCCCGAACATCCCCTTGCCGCGGAGGCCCATAGTTGGGCTCCAACTCCGAACCAGCCGCCTCCTGTAAAGCTGCCCACAACTGATTCACACTAATACGTTCCCCACAGGCCACATTAAACACTTCGTTGGCCGCTTCAGGCCTTGCAAAAAAGGCCTTCACATTTGCCTGCACCGCATTGCCCACATAGGTAAAATCACGGGTCTGCCCTCCATCCCCATTAATGGTAGCTGGCATGTCGCCCTTCAAAGCTTGTATAAACAACGGAATCACGGCAGCATAGGCCCCATTAGGACTCTGCTTCGGTCCAAACACGTTAAAATACCGCAGTCCAATCACATCGGTACCATAGGTTTTACCAAACACTTCGGCATACAGCTCATTCACATATTTGGTCACCGCATAAGGCGATAAAGGCTTCCCAATAACTTCTTCCACTTTGGGCAGACTTTGACTATCCCCATAGGTAGAACTGGAGGCTGCATACACCATACGCTTCACACTAGGACTTTCCTTAAGAGCCACCAACATATTCAAAAACCCCGACACATTCACCTCGTTACTGGTAATAGGATCGTGGATAGACCGTGGCACCGACCCCAAAGCCGCCTGATGGCTCACATAGTCCATCCCTTCCATAGCCGCCTTACAGATCGACAAACTCCTAATATCTCCTTCCATCAATTCAAAGGCAGGATGCCCAAAAAACTCCTCAAGATTCTCACGGTACCCATTCGAAAAATCATCCAGCACCCGCACCTGCTTAGCTCCCTGTGCCAACAAATGTCCTACCAAATTAGAACCAATAAACCCAGCCCCTCCTGTAACCAAATAACTGTAATTTGCAATATCTTCTGTCCCCATATCCTTAAAAATTGTCAAGTAAATGTAATCCTTTTACAACAGACCTTAATATTAAAAATCTACTATCCAATAACTGAAGTAATGATATTACTTTGAGATATACGAATTCTCTGGTTTTGTTTTATAAAACTTCCCTTTCAATTGTTCCTTAAATTTCACATATTCGGCATAACAATACAACCAAGGAAAATACTTTTTCAAAACCATCGACCGCTCTTTTGCTATCAATTGGGGCATACTATTACTAACACCTTCCATATTAAACTTCGAAATTACTTTAGGGATATGGCGATAGGAATATTTGGCCTTAGCAATTCCTAGCATAAAAAACTTCCAATCAGAAACCACCTTTAAAGATTCGTCATACAAAACGTTTTCAAAACATTCCTTTTTAATTAAGGTAGCAGGGTGCGGTAAGGAATCGTATAAAAAATATCGGGCATTTAAAGTGCCCGAGTAAATCTTAACCCATTCTCTTTGCCCATCCACAAAAGCTAGATCTCCATAAATAAACCCCTTGCTAGGATCACACTGGCAGGCTTCCGCTAAATAGCCTAAAGCCTCATTGGAATAAAATACATCACCACTATTTAAAAACAATAAAAAGTCCCCATTAGCAGCTTTAACACCTTTATTCATGGCATTATAAATACCCCGGTCAGACTCACTAATCCAATAAGAAATATGCTCAGTTTCCCCTTCAATCAAGGCTTTGCTCCCATCATTAGAGCCGCCATCAATGATAATGTACTCATAATCTTGAAATGTCTGCACTTTGACACTCTCAATAGTCTTCTTAAGACCTACTTTATTATTTAAATTTATGGTGATTATGGATATTAACTTACTCAATGGATGTTTGTGTCAATTGTAAAACTTCTTTATTTATATCACATAGCGCCAATAATCAGCACTAAAACCAGCTTTGCTATCATATCATCAAAATAAAAATATTTAAGATTTTCAAATGAAGCGCTCGATATCCAATAAGTCCAAATTTGTATGCAACATACCAGATAATTTCCTACTAAGCAGCATGCCTTTTAAATTAACCTTGTATTTAGAAAAAGGATCGAAAATAAATCAAGGCTTTCTATGCAACTAATACAATTTGAATAATTTCAATACTACCAAAATTTCCTTAACCGAATCAGGGCTAATATAACAAACTTATCACAAATAATGTCTCCAACCTCTATCACAACCTCGCATCTACCATCCCTTTAGGCAACAAAGACTTCACATCAAATAACACACAGTCCTCCGATTTCAACACCTGAATATCCAGCTCCAAAAACTCCTTATGGGACACGGCCAACACAATCCCCTCATATTGCGCTTGCAATTGATCGGCACAACAGATTAAGTCCAAGCCGTATTCCTCATGTACTTCTTCGGCAGAAGCCCACGGGTCAAACACACCCACTTCCACCCCATAGGTCTCAAACTCCCTGATAATATCAATCACGCGTGAATTGCGTATATCCGGACAATTTTCCTTAAAGGTAATCCCCAATACCAAGACCTTGGCCCCTTTAATACGGGCTCCATTTTTGATCATCATCTTAACGGTCTCTTGGGCAACATACTGCCCCATACTATCGTTCATCTTCCGTCCCGCCAAAATAATCTCAGGATTATAACCGGTCTCAATAGCTTTTTGGGCCAAATAGTAAGGATCTACCCCGATACAATGCCCACCCACCAAACCAGGGGTAAAATTGATAAAGTTCCACTTGGTACCCGCAGCCTCCAAAACTGCTTGTGTATCAATATCCAATAAACGAAAGATTTTAGAAAGCTCATTCACAAAGGCGATATTAATGTCCCGCTGGGAGTTCTCAATCACCTTGGCCGCTTCGGCCACCTTAATCGAGGGCGCCTTATGGGTTCCTGCAGTAATAATAGAGCGGTACAAACGGTCAACCACCTCCGCCACTTCAGGAGTCGATCCAGAAGTTACTTTTAAAATCTTGGTCACCGTATGGGTTTTGTCACCCGGATTGATACGTTCAGGTGAATACCCTGCATAAAAATCGGTATTGAACACAAGTCCGGAGTGCGTTTCCAAAATAGGTACACAAATATCCTCGGTCACCCCGGGATAAACAGTCGACTCATAAATAACGATATCATCCTTCTTCAACACCTTTCCTACCGTTTCACTAGCCTTCACCAAAGGATTAAATACCGGCTTGTTCAAAGCATCTGTAGGGGTTGGCACCGTCACAATATAGATATTGGCATCAGACATATCAGCAGGATCACTACTTACAAACAACCCCATACCGTTTTCAGTAGATCCAACAATAACATTTTGCAAGTCTTTGGATTCCACTTCCAAAGTGGTATCAACACCTTCCAACAACTGCTGAACACGTTTGGTATTAATATCAAAGCCTACGACAGGAAACTGCTTGGCAAATTCAACGGCTAAAGGAAGGCCAACATAGCCCAATCCGATGATGGCAATTTTAGGGTGCGTGCTCATAGGTTGATTTGAAATGATTGAAAAATGTATGTCAAATCTACAAAAAAGTGCCAATTATGTACATACTTTTTGTTGATTTTTACCTTATCCGGCCATATAACAGAGACGTTATAAGCTTCAGGGTCAATCTGTTGACTCAACAACACATCTTCATTGGCATACTTAAGGGTAGCTGGCCCCGTAATCCCTGGCTTCACCTCCAAAACCACCCGGTCCTCACCTTCCAGAAGATCGGCAAAGCCTTCTACATCAGGCCTTGGACCTACAAAACTCATATGCCCGAAGAGCACATTGAACAATTGTGGCCATTCATCCAATTTATGCCGGCGCAACCAACGCCCAAAAGGACTAGCATACTGTTCCAAGTGTCCCAACACATGATTACCCCCCCTTAAACTTCGTATTTTATAAATAGGAAACAAACTTCCATATTGCCCCACACGTTGCTGAGAAAACACGCCCCATTGTCGGGTATCCCAACTCGCCAACAAGACTAATAAAATTATAGGCAAAATAAAAACAGGGAGCAACAGCGCACTCAACATAAGGTCAAAGCTTCTCTTCAAAATCTTCTGGGACGTTGACAGCACCTAAATGCGTTTTATAAAGTTCTGTACTTTTTTAAGTGTTCTATTCTTATTGGGATCCTCATGATAAGCATCTCCATAAACACCATAACCATAGCCATAACCATAACCATAACCATAACCATAGTTGTGGTTGGTTTTATGTTTGTAGAAGTTAAGCACAAAACTAATATTCTTAAGTTCTCCCGCGCGGTGTTTGGCATTCACCAAAGCTAACATTCCCTTTTTGGTATAGTCCAACCTCACCATAAAAATGGTAGTGTCGGCGTATTGAGTCAACTCCAAGGCATCTGTCACCAAACCTAAAGGAGGCGTATCCAAGATAATGATGTCGTAAGTCTCTCTTAAGGTATTCATCATCTTCGGCATAGCATCTCCCATCAGCAATTCTGAGGGGTTGGGCGGCACTGGTCCAGAAGGAATCACATCCAAATTTTCGATTTGCGAATGGAATACCACCTCTCCTAAACTCCGATCCCCTATTAAATAATTCACAACCCCATTATCATTGGTAATATTAAAATCCCCAAAAATCTTGGGCTTGCGAAGATCCAAACCTAGAAGAATGGTTTTCTTCCCCGAAAGAGCATATACTGTAGCAATATTAATGGAAGTAAAAGTTTTCCCTTCTCCACTAACCGAAGAAGTAATCATAATACTCTTACCTTGATCTTTAGCTCCTCTTTGTTTCAGTAAAAATTGAAGACTGGAACGAATGGAACGAAAAGACTCCGAAACAGCCGCCTTGGGTTTTTCATATACTACCAAATTGTTCTTGTAGTTGTATTTACCAATCAAACCCAAAATAGGAATATTGGACAACAGCTCCACTTCGTCCGATCCATGAATGGTATGATCCATCAAAAAGATAACAAAAATCAACATCAAAGGAACAAAGCCCCCCATCATCAAAGCCATCATATAATTAAGGCTTTTATTGGGGCCTATAGGCCCATTACCAATATCCTTTGCAGCATCAATGGGAGTGATATCCGAGACATTCGCTGCTTTAACAATAGCTGCTTCACTACGTTTAGCCAAATACACATCATAAGCCTGTTGGCTTAAATTCAATTTCCTTTGAATTTTAAGATAATCCTGTTCATCCTCTGGTAAATTGCTCAACTCAGCTTCCAAACGCAATATCTTAGAGGTAATATTACTCAAATTAGCTTCAATCGTCCTCCTAGTAGCCGTAATGGTTTCCAACAATACATTCTTTTCTGCATCAATCTTTCTATCAAGGTCTTTAAAAAGGATATTCCCCTCCTTAACGGTATATTCTAAATTCTGTCGTTCTATCGCCAAACTCGTAATGGTCTTAACACTACTTATAATATTCCCTTCTTCAATACCTACAGAGGTTGGGGCTGCAATTTTGGTATAATCAGTTTTAGTGCGCAAATAAGCCTCAAGGAACTCTAAATAATTAAGTTTAGCCTGTTCCCTATCCTTTTCCAAATCCAACCCCTTAAGCTTTTCGGATGTCAAAGACATTTCTTCACTAATATCAAACACCTTATTTTCTTTTCGGAAACGGTTCATTTCATCGGTCACCTCCTTTAAACTGGCATTTACGGCAGCCAAACTACTATCTATAAACCTAATGGTATTAGTGGCATATTGGTTCTTGCGCGCCAATTCGGTCGCACTTAAAATTGCGGTAGTTGTATTTAAATAATCTACTATTTTGGCCTTATTGGTACCAGACAATGATAATTCCAACACAGAAGAGGATGAAGAAATAGGTTTAATTTTTATAGCATTCTCATATTTGTGGACTACACTGTCAAAATTTAAAAAGCGTATAAAAAAGGTCTTCCCCCCAATTAAACGCTTTCCTTCTCGAAGCCTAATGGTACCATTAAAAAATGGTAACCTTATGGGTTGCCCCAATCGAAATACTTGTTTAAAATTTCCCAGAGGCACCTTCGTACTTAAAATTGTTTTATTATCATACCGCTGTACACTCCTAGTCGCACTTTCAAAATCGGCAAACAATTCGAACTCCATTTCATTAATAAAATGGATTCCTATAGTTTGCCCCAACATCTGACCTTTAGTCTTATCTAAGTCAACAACAAATGGAGCTGCGGTATAAATATCTTGCAAACGATATTTCCCTTCTACCAAATAATCCATATAGTATTTTAAGGAATCTACCACCAGCTCATTATGGCTCCGTGTCTTAACCGTAGTCAAAATCTTTCCTACCTTACCTGACACCCCTCCCCAATTAAAGGAAATACTAGTGTTAGCCGTGAAAAAAGGGTTTTGCTCACTCTCCACAGAAACTAGAGAAGACAGCATGTAGACATTTTGCTTTCTAACGTTAATCCAATAGGCTATTAACATTGCAATCCCTATGGAAACCAAAACCAATTTCCACAGATTAAGCACCTTAAATAAAAACCCTTTAAAATCAAAGGTAATACCTCTTTGGTCAGAATTGTCTATATCATTAAATTCTTCTCTGGACATTGGTTATAGGCGATTAATTAACAATAAGGTGGTGGTCAATAACGAGACAACAGCAACTACAGAAGTCAGCACCTCACGTCCAGAGGTCCCTGTTCCCCAGGCCTTCTGCTTTAAAGGCTTCACATAAATCATATCATTGGGCTGTATATAATAATAGGGCGATTGCATCACATTCTTATCGGTCAGGTCAATCTCATGGATCTCCTGCCCCTGCGGGTACTGTCTGATAATCTGTACATGCTGTCGATCTCCAATCACTGGAATATCCCCAGAGTTGGCGATGGCCTCAAAAATATTCACCCGCTCCTGGAACAGAACTTTTGACCCAGTACTTCCCAACTCCCCTAAGGTGGTATATCGCAAACCGGAAAGCTTGACCGTAATAAAAATATTGGCGGTTTCCTTAAACTGTTCTTCCAATAATTGTTGCTCCAAAAGCTCCTGGATTTCCTCGGTAGTACGTCCCAATACATTCACTTCGCCTAAAACAGGAATACGGATATTCCCGTGCACATCTACAGTAAACCCATCATAATAGGCACGCTCACTGGAAGAGGCATTCAAATCGGCGGCATCGGCAATGGGATTGAAAATGCTCACATTGTCCTGGTCCAACACCTTGATACGGATACTCAAAATATCATTGATCTGTACGCGGTAAGGTTTTTGGGTCTCCACCATCAGCTGTAATGAATCGGTAGCCGTGGATTTGTCCTGAAGGTACAACATGTCCTTATGGGGCACACAGGAAGTCATGACACCCAAAATAAGGATGGCAACAAGGAGTGTATATTTCATGTAAAGCAACGTTCTTAACAGACAAATATAGACCATCAACAGGAATATCAAAACTATTGGTTCTTTTTTTGGTTTATTTCCGTTATTTGCAAAAAAAATACCGTGAACTACCTAAACGTCGAAGCAATATCGAAATCATATGGAGAAGTAGAGCTCTTTTCCAACCTCTCCTTTAGCATCCATAAAGACCAAAAAATTGCCTTTGTGGCCAAAAACGGAAGTGGAAAAACCTCTATATTAAACATCCTTTCTGGTGATGACGCTCCAGATGCGGGACAGGTAGTGATGCGCAAAGGCCTACGAACGGCCTTTTTATCCCAAACGCCCGAGTTTGATGAAAGCGCCACCATCAACAGTACCATTTTTAATGCCGATTTACCCATCCTAAAAATAGTCGACCAATACGAAAAGGCCCTGTTACACCCTGAGGATACCGAAGCCTATCAAGTGGCCTTCGAAGCCATGGAGCGTCACAATGCCTGGGAATTTGAATTGCAGATCAAGCAAATCCTGTCACAGTTAAAACTGGAAGACCTCGAGCAAAAAATCAGCACCCTCTCCGGAGGGCAAAAAAAGCGTTTGGCTTTGGCTCAGGTTCTGATCAGCCACCCTGATTTACTTATTTTGGACGAGCCTACCAACCACTTGGATCTGGAAATGATTGAATGGCTGGAACAGTATTTTGCCAAAGCACAGTTCACCATCTTCATGGTAACGCATGATCGTTACTTCTTGGAGCGCGTCTGCAACGAAATTATAGAACTGGACCACGGACAACTCTTCACCTATAAAGGGAACTATTCCTATTATTTGGAACAGAAGGAAAACCGTATCGCCACAGAAGCCATCGAAACAGGCAAAGCCAAACAACTATATAAAAAGGAATTGGAATGGATGCGCCGCCAACCCAAGGCCCGCACCACCAAATCCAAGTCGCGTATCGACGATTTCCACGATATCAAGGCCCGTGCCCACCAACGCCGCAAGGACCATGTCATGCAATTGGAATTGAACATGGAACGTTTGGGCAGCAAAATTGTAGAGCTCCACAAAATTTCCAAAGCGTACAAGGACAAGGTTATACTCGATCAATTTGAATACGTTTTCAAAAAAGGGGAACGCATCGGGATCATAGGAAAAAATGGAACTGGTAAATCCACTTTCCTCAACATGCTCACCCAAACCATCAAACCAGACGCGGGAAAAGTGGTAGTGGGTGATACCGTAAAATTTGGGTATTACACCCAAGGCGGGATTACTATCAAACCAGAACAAAAAGTTATTGAAGTCATTAGGGAATTTGGCGACTATATTCCGTTGAAAAAAGGCCGTCAAATAAGTGCCCAACAATTATTGGAACGCTTCCTCTTCGACCGCAAAAAGCAGTACGACTACGTGGAAAAACTAAGTGGAGGGGAACAAAAACGCCTATACCTCTGTACTGTTTTGATCCAGAACCCTAACTTTTTAATTCTGGATGAGCCAACCAACGATTTGGACATCGTAACCCTAAACGTCTTGGAGGAATTCCTGTTGGATTTCCCGGGCTGTCTTTTGGTAGTGTCCCACGACCGTTACTTTATGGACAAGATTGTAGATCACTTATTTGTATTTAAAGGCGAAGGTGAAGTTCAGGATTTCCCCGGCAACTATACAGATTACCGCATCTATGAACAATCCACGCCTCCTGCCGAAAGCCCTAAGGAGAACACTTCCAAAACTACAGAGGCGTCCAAACAAAACGAAGCCAAAAAACTAAGCTATAACGAACAAAAGGAACTCAAGAACTTAGAGAGCAAGATCCGTTCCTTGGAATTGGACAAAAAAGCATTGGAAGCAAAGTTTCTGGATGAAAGTCTTTCCACGGAAGCCATCAACAAACTATCCCAAGAACTTCAAACCCTAATGGAGAACATTGCCGAAAAAGAAGCCCGCTGGTTTGAACTTTCAGAAAAACTGGAAGGAGAAGCTTAACAAAAACCCAACCTTTTTCATCGTTCGTTTAGAATCCTATTTTTGCCACAACATGTACCAACTCCTACAATATTTCAAATTCCTTTGGCGCTCCACCAACCAACATGGCGTCCACTCCCCTTTTGTATACCAGTTGGTCACCCTGTGTTTTTACGACCGAAAAAAGTATGAGAGCTACCCGCTTTTAAAGCAATACCGAAAAGCCCTCTATCGTAACCATTCCCCAATCTCAATAACCGATTTAGGCGCAGGCAGTAGAATTTTTAAAAACAATACTCGGAAAGTGTCCAAAATTGCCAAAACCTCTGGTATCACTTCAAAACGTGCCAAACTTTTAAACAGACTCGTTGGCCATTTAGAAGCAACACATATTTTGGAATTAGGCACTTCCCTCGGTATGGGCACCACTGCTATGGCAATTGGACATCAAGAATCGCAAATCACTACCATTGAAGGCTGTCCCAATACTACCGCTGTAGCCCAAAAACAGTTCCAACAATTTCAATTGAATAACATCAACTCTATTATTGCCGACTTCACTCCTGCAATACAGCAATTGGACAACCAAACCTACGACCTTATTTACATGGATGGCAACCACCAAAAAACAGCCACCCTATATTACTTTTCAGAGCTTTTGGATACGGTCCATAACGACACCATAATCATCTTGGACGACATTCACTGGTCTAAAGACATGACCGAAGCCTGGGAAGAAATTAAAGCCCACCCAAAGGTCACCGTCACCATCGATACCTTTTATTGGGGCATGGTATTTTTTAGAACCGAACAAAGGAAAGAACATTTCTCCATTAGGGTGTAACAACTTCGCTTTGGCAACGTCCTATTGAAAGAATTCTGCTATCTTGCAGAAGCAATCCAAACCCACTTAGCTTTTATCTTTTTTATGGACAATGTCATTCAAATTCGCAGCATTACTAGGGATTTTCAATTAGGACAAGAAACCGTTCACGTATTAAAGGGCATCGACCTGGATATAGAACGCGGCGACTATATTGCCATTATGGGTCCGTCAGGTTCAGGAAAATCCACCCTAATGAATTTACTGGGATGTTTAGACACCCCTACTAGCGGCTCTTATATTTTGAACAGTAAGGATGTAAGCCAAATGACTGATGACGAACTGGCCGATATTCGTAATAAGGAAATCGGGTTTGTATTTCAAACCTTTAACCTGTTACCCCGAACCACCGCTTTGGACAATGTGGCGCTACCTATGGTGTATGCCGGTGCCTCCAAAAAAGAACGCGACGTACGTGCCGAAGAAGTCCTAACCGATGTAGGATTGGCCGACCGCATGGATCACCGCCCCAACCAACTATCAGGAGGGCAACGCCAACGTGTGGCCGTTGGAAGAGCTTTGGTTAATAAGCCTTCCATTATTCTAGCCGATGAGCCTACAGGAAACCTGGATTCCAAAACTTCCGTGGAAATCATGGCCCTTTTTGATGACATCCACCAACGAGGCAATACGGTGATTTTAGTAACCCACGAAGAGGACATTGCCGCCCACGCCCACCGTATCATCCGTTTACGGGACGGGATGATTGAAAGTGACACCAGACTTAAATAAAAACCCTACCAAAGGACACTGTACAAACCATCTAAAATACAGTACCTTTGACCTTAGTAATATAGATTTTAAACCCATGAAAATATACACCAAAACTGGAGACAAAGGGAGTACAGCCTTATTTGGCGGCACCCGCGTTCCCAAACACCATATACGCATTGAAAGCTACGGCACCGTAGATGAACTCAATTCCCATATCGGACTTTTAAGGGACCAAGACATGGCTGCGGAATTCAAAGCCTTATTGGTAGATATCCAAAACCATTTGTTTACCGTAGGTGCCATTTTGGCCACCGACCCAGAAAAATGGACCTTAAAAAACGGCAAAGAACGTCTCAACATCCCAAAAATATCTGAAGCTGACATTCAAATTTTGGAAACAGCCATAGACCAAATGAACGACAGTTTACCACCTATGACACACTTTGTCCTGCCCGGAGGCCATCAAACCGTGTCATTCTGTCACATTGCACGCTGTGTATGCCGTAGAGCTGAGCGTTTAGCCTCTGCTTTAAACGAGATCAGCCCCTTTCAACCAGAAACTTTAATGTATTTAAACCGTCTCTCAGACTATCTGTTTGTATTGGCACGAAAGTTGTCCTACGACTTGCAAGCCGAAGAAATTAAATGGATTCCTAAAAAAGAATCTTAATAAATTTTGGAAGTGCAACTTTTTTGTAGTATCCTAGACAGAAAGTTAGGAATTTCACAAAAAAAGGACGCTCTTTTTATTAATGATTAGTTAACATTGAAATAATTCATTTTTTTCTTGACTTTTTCAACTAAAAATTTATTTTTGCAGAAAATTCTAAATCTATAAGAAATGTATTGGACCTTAGAACTCGCATCTTATTTAAGTGATGCTCCGTGGCCAGCCACTAAAGACGAATTAATAGATTATGCTATCCGTACAGGAGCGCCATTGGAAGTAGTTGAAAACCTACAGGCCATTGAGGATGAAGGTGATTCGTACGATTCTATTGAGGAGATCTGGTCAGACTATCCAACAGACGAAGATTACCTCTGGAACGAGGACGAATACTAAATAAATCAGAAAGAATAGTTAAAAAGTCTCAACATAGAGACTTTTTTTATACGCTATACTTTAATAAACATTGCACAAACCTTATCTTTGGAAGCCTTTAAACGCTTGCAAAGGCAACAACATATTTAATAACATATACGTTGGCATCCCACCAACGACAAGCTAAACAACACACCATGAGTTTTTTAAATTCAGTATTAAAAGTATTTGTTGGCGACAAATCCAAACAGGATGTCAAAGCAATTACACCCATAGTCAATAAAATAAAGTCCTTTGAAAGCGCCCTAGAACAACTGTCACATGATGAATTGCGTGCCAAGACAGCTGCTTTCAAAGCGCAAATTGCAGAAGCGAGACAGCCATTGAACGATAAAATGGAAGCCTTATTAAAAGAGGCTGAAGCCACTGAAGACATTGACAAAAGAGAAGATATATATGTAGAAATCGACGGTATCAAAGACGAAATCTACAAGGTTACCGAAACCGTTTTAACCGACATCCTTCCTGAAGCCTTCGCTGTAGTTAAGGAAACTGCAAAACGTTTTAAGGACAATACAACCATTTCAGTAACGGCCAACGCTTTCGATCGTGAACTATCAGGTTCCAAAGAATATGTGGTGCTTGAAGACGATAAAGCAGTTTGGGCCAACTCATGGGATGCCGCAGGAAAAGCCATTACTTGGGACATGGTACACTATGATGTACAGCTGATAGGTGGTATCACCATGCACCAAGGAAAAATTGCTGAAATGCAAACAGGGGAAGGGAAAACCTTGGTGGCTACCCTACCAGTATACCTTAACGCCCTTGCAGGGAAAGGGGTGCACTTGGTAACCGTAAACGACTATTTGGCAAAACGTGATAGCGCGTGGATGGCGCCGTTGTTTGAGTTCCACGGAATGAGCGTGGATTGTATCGACTACCACCAACCTAACTCTGCTGCTCGTAAAAAAGCCTACAATGCCGATATTACTTATGGTACCAACAACGAATTTGGTTTTGACTACCTACGTGATAACATGGCCCATTCGCCAGACGATTTGGTACAGCGCCCACACCACTACGCTATCGTGGATGAGGTGGACTCGGTATTGATTGACGATGCCCGTACCCCATTGATCATTTCTGGACCAATCCCACAAGGAGACCGTCATGAATTCACAGAATTAAAGCCTAAAGTTGATTCTATCGTTGCTACCCAACGTCAATTTTTGACGGGAGTGTTGGCCGAAGCTAAAAAATTGATTACTTCCGGTGACACGAAAGAAGGAGGATTCCAATTATTACGTGTATACCGTGGGATGCCAAAGAACAAGGCACTTATTAAGTTTTTGAGTGAAGAAGGAATCAAAATGTTGCTTCAGAAAACTGAAAACTTCTACATGCAAGACAACAACCGCGAAATGCCGAAAATTGATGCGGAACTGTACTATGTAATTGATGAAAAAAACAATCAGGTAGAACTTACCGATAAAGGAGTAGAATATCTTTCAGGAAATGATGATCCTAATTTCTTCGTCATGCCGGAAATTGGTGTGGAAATTGCCAAAATCGAAGCCCAAAACCTTTCTAAAGAAGATGAAGCTGATGCAAAAGAAGAACTGTTTAGGGATTTTGGTGTAAAGTCAGAGCGTATCCATACGCTTAGCCAATTGTTGAAAGCTTACGCCCTATTCGAGAAAGATATTCAATATGTGGTCATGGACAACAAGGTAATGATTGTAGATGAGCAAACGGGACGTATCATGGAAGGGCGTCGTTACAGCGACGGATTGCACCAAGCTATCGAGGCCAAGGAAAATGTAAAAATTGAGGACGCTACCCAAACCTTTGCTACCATTACGCTTCAAAACTATTTCAGAATGTACCGCAAACTTTCAGGAATGACAGGTACAGCAGTAACCGAAGCTGGGGAGTTCTGGGAAATCTACGAATTGGATGTTGTGGAAATTCCGACCAACAGACCAATTGCGCGTGATGATCGCGAAGATTTAGTCTATAAAACCAAGCGTGAAAAATACAATGCTGTAATCGACGAAGTAACCAAACTATCACAAGCAGGGCGTCCTGTATTGATTGGTACAACCTCGGTGGAAATCAGTGAACTTTTAGGAAAAATGTTGAGCATTCGCAAGATTCCTCACAATGTATTGAACGCGAAACTTCATAAAAAAGAGGCCGACATTGTTGCTGAAGCAGGACAACCAGGTCAGGTAACCATCGCTACCAACATGGCTGGTCGTGGTACCGATATTAAATTAACCGAAGCCGTGAAAGCTGCGGGTGGTTTGGCCATTATTGGTACCGAGCGTCACGATTCTCGTCGTGTGGACCGTCAGTTGCGTGGTCGTTCTGGACGTCAGGGAGATCCAGGTAGCTCACAGTTCTACGTATCGCTTGAAGACAACCTAATGCGTTTGTTCGGTAGTGAGCGTATAGCTAAAATGATGGACCGAATGGGATTGGAAGAAGGAGAAGTAATTCAACACTCCATGATTTCCAAATCCATTGAACGTGCACAGAAAAAAGTAGAAGAAAACAACTTTGGAATTCGTAAACGTTTATTGGAATACGATGATGTCATGAACGCCCAAAGGGAAGTCATCTATAAGCGTCGTCACCACGCCCTATTTGGAGAACGTTTACGTGTGGATTTGGCCAACATGATTTATGATACAGCTGAAACCATTGCTGAATCCAACAAAGGAGCCAACGATTTTAAAAACTTCGAGTTTGAATTGATTCGTTATTTCTCAATGAGCTCTCCGATTACTGAGGCTGAATTCGGAAAACAATCGGTACAGGAAATCGCTGGTAAAGTTTACAAAGCAGCATTTGAGCACTATCGTGAAAAAATGAACCGCAACGCAGAATTGGCCTTCCCAGTAATTCAAAATGTATTTGAAAATCAAGGGGACAAATTTAAGCGTATCGTAGTGCCATTTACCGATGGTGTAAAAACACTTCAAGTAGTAACGGACCTTCAAAAGGCTTACGAAACCAATGGTAAGCAACTTATCAATGACTTTGAAAAGAACATTACCTTGGCCATTGTGGACGACTCTTGGAAGACTCACTTACGCAAAATGGACGAGTTGAAACAGTCTGTACAGTTGGCAGTTCACGAACAAAAAGATCCGTTATTGATCTATAAATTCGAAGCATTTGAATTGTTCAAGCGCATGTTGGATTCAGTGAACAAGGATGTAATTTCGTTCCTTTTCAAAGGGGAATTACCTACAGAAACCCAAAGCACCATTCAAGAAGCTCGTGCCAAACGTGCAGAAAAACTGGAAACGACTAAAGAAGAAATTCCTAATATGGATGAGCGAGCTGCTCAAAGTCGTGCTGCCGGGAATACCCAAAGCCAGCCCGAAGCTGTAGAAACCGTTGTGAGGGACAAACCAAAAATTGGCCGTAACGACAAGGTTACCATCAAAAATGTCATGAGCGGTGAAAACAAAACCATGAAATTCAAACAAGCTGAGCCTTTATTGGCCAAGGGTGATTGGGTAATTATTGAAGAATAAACCACAATTACTAACCTATATTCTTAAAGCTCCTGATAAAACATCAGGAGCTTTTTTTATAGTGTTTATAGGGCTTTCGGACTATAAAAATCGCTTTTTCAATTATTTATATTGATTTTAAATCCGATTTTATTACTTTTATTCTCCATCAAAGAACTTAACCTATGCTATCGGTTTCTAAAGTCAAGACCAAAATTTACTCTTGCGCCCTGTTGACGCTGCTTCTTTCTGCATGGAGCTGTAACATTAAACAGCATAAAAAGCCAACGGATATGGCTCTAAAAACACAAGCCACCCTTGAATATAAAATTAAAGCCCAATTGGGAGAAGGTGCCTTTTGGAACCACGAAAGCCAAGAATTATACTGGGTAGATATTGACGGCAAGGCTCTGCACATTTACAATCCAAAATCAAAAGCCGATAAATCTATTGAAACGCCAACTAAAATAGGTACAGTAGTGCCCGTAGATGCCAATAGAGCTGTGGTAGCCCTGGAGGACGGTATTTATATTTTACAAATAGACACCAAAACTTTCACCCTATTGTCGGATGTTGAGGCAAATATCCCAAGCAATCGCTTTAACGATGGAAAATGTGATCCTTCAGGTCGCCTTTGGGTAGGTTCCATGGGCTTGGAACAACGCCCTCATGATGCTAAACTCTACATGATAGACCAAAAAGGCAATGCCCAACTGAAGAAAGATAGCGTAACCATTTCAAATGGTATTGTTTGGACTAAAGACAAACACACCATGTACTATATAGACACGCCTACAGCAGAAATCAAGGCCTATGACTACGATGATACAACTGCTGAAATTTCAAACGAACGCGTGGTTGTTAAAGTTCCAGATTCCTTAGGTTTTCCTGATGGCATGACCATTGATGAAGAAGACAAGCTATGGGTTGGAATGTGGAATGGTAATGCAGTGATTCGCTTCGATCCTTTAAGTGGCGAGGTGCTTTCTAAAATACAGGTACCTGCCCATAACGTGACCTCTTGCGCCTTTGGAGGCGAGAATTTGGAAACCCTTTTTATCACAACTTCCAGTCAAGACATGACTACAGATGAATATGGCACTTATCCTTTGGCAGGTTCTATCTTTATGGCGGTGCCCGGTGTAAAAGGAGTAAAAAGTCCGTTTTTTAAAGCCGAACAAAACATTATAACTGCAGTAGAAAATTAGGATCCGGACAATTATTTCGATAGAAGTCTACTTCCAATTTATGGCATACCCCTGGATAGTCCCCTACCTTTCCCTGCAAATCCCTAATAATCTGAAAATGCAAATGTGGAGGATAATCGCCATTAACGGCTGCAGCCCCCAATGATGCAAACACCTCTCCTTTTTCTATAGGCTTCCCAACTGATACGGATTTCAAAGACTCCAAACTTAGATGACCGTATAGAGTATAGAAAATTGCCTCTCCAACCTTATGTTCCAAAATAATTGTAGGGCCATAATCTCCAAAATTAGTATTGTTTTGAAAGCTATGTACACGTCCAGCTAAAGGCGAGCAAACCCCTGTTCCTTCTTTTGCCCAAAAATCCATCCCCAGATGAATGGAACGTTCCAAATCACCATCCTTAGGTTTAAAATGTGTGCTCCTCTGGTAAATATTGCGTTCTTCCAAATAGCCTCCAAAAGCCACTTTAGCATTATGAATTTCTAAATGGGAATTGACAAATGCTTCCAATTTTGAGCTATTGGAAACATCAACGGATTGAAGTAATGCATTGTTTTTGGAAAGGTCCAATAACACATAGCTTTCCCTAGAAATATTCGTATCCAAAACCATCGATTTTGAATTGCCTAAACCTGTAAGTAACTGGGAAAACTCCGTAGCTGTCATTGTCTCAATGTTTCTTCAAAAATAGCATTCTCTATTAAGATAATCTCCAAATGACTTCAGATATTATCGCATAGTAACATGGCTAAATTTGGCATTGATCACAATACTTTTATTGCTACTTAACAAATTATTGGTAAAGGAAGACATATTTTGTGAAGGGGCCTTTTGGGGATGACTAAATCTTGAGCGATTGCCATTGTACTGCAGGTTATGTTCTGTTTTGGGCAGATTAATAATAGCATCGCTATTTTCTAGAACGACATTAAGGTTTTGAAAGGAATCGTCTATTTTATCGATGGTCAAGTCGCCAAAACTTCCGTTGATTACCGCATTTCCCTTTAAGGCTTCAATGCTAATATTAGAGGAATTGGAACTAAGCACCAATCTATCGGCCGACTTGATGTGAGCCTCCTCCACATAATTTAATTTGAGTTCTCCCATATCCCAAACATCCACCCAAATTGGCGAATAGGCCACATTGATGGAAGTATGCTTTCCATCAATGTGATTGGCCAATAAAGTGGCATAAGACAATTCACCCTTAAGATTTTTTATGGTTGAAGAGAGTTTCAATTCTCCATGTCGCACATTCATTTTCAGCTTGGCATCTTTGGGCATTTTTATCTTAATCACCCTTTTCACCTTGCTTTGTTTGGCTTCCATGGAGCGCTCCAGTTCTTCACGACGTTGTTCATGAAACTGTTGGCGCTCTTCAAAACGTTTCATTCGTTCTTCCTCCCTGCGTTGTTGGGCCTCGATACGCTGTTCCAACTGTTTTTCCATTTCAGCCTGACGACGTTCCTGTTGTGCTTGACGTCTTTCTAATTCTCGAGTGTGCATTTCTAACTCCTTTTCGTGACGCTTCTCCCATTCACGCATCTTTTCTTCATAGGCTTTGCCCCATTCTTCATCAAACTGTTTACTCCAGTTTTCCATTTTCATTTGGTATTCTTCACCAAACTGTTTTCCAAAGGCTTCTCCCCAAACTTTCATTTGCTCTTCATAAGCCTTGAAATCTACCTTACTCATTTCCTTGGCCCAAGCTTTCATTTTATCCTTGTAAGCTTTACCGTATTTTTTTTCATACTCCCTACTCCATTCTTCCAAATATTTCTCTCCCTCCTTTTTATAGACTTCTGTATCAAAATGTACATTATGGATCCCTTCGGGAAGTTCTGGCAACTCTGGAAGCGCGGGCATTTCTGGCATAGCCATATCTGGAAGTTCAGGCATAGGGGGCATCTCAGGTAATTCTGGAAGCTCGGGAAGTGCTGGCAACTGCGCCAACTCAAACTCTAGATCCCGGATGGCATCGAATTCAAAATTATAGTCGAAATCGAAATCGCCTACATAAACCCCATTCCAACTGGTTCCTGGTTCTTTGGAATGAATCGTGATCAAATTTCCAGAACCATCAACAGTCAACTTCCAAGCCTTCATGGCGGCTTCCAATTCTGCGGCGGAGAGTTTATCACTTTCAACATAAGCTTCAATTTCTACCACATCGCGGTTCCAAGTATCTACTTCAATCTGAACATGACTGGTATTTAAATCGATGGTGACATCATCGGCCACTTTTATGGACTGCGATACTTTATTAAGTTTCTGCTGTGCCGATACGCTGAACGTTACGACGAGTAACAATAGCCCTAACAGGCGTTTATAGGTATGTGTCATTGTTGTTTTCATTTGTTATACATTGTCCTGACCAAACTCGGAATCGTTTAGGTCTTTTAATTGTTCTTTTAATCGATACAATAGGTTAAGGCGCAATTTCAGATTATCTATCAAGGCGCTTACGGTCAACTCATTGGGACCTGACTGGGTCAATTCCACCGACAGACGCTGGTATTCCTTATTCAATTCCTCAAGGCGTACCACATAGCTGTCAAACAGCTCCTTATTATCGTCATTCAACTCCACTTTGGACAGTTCCAAGTTAATGTTGGCCAGATAATAATCTTCCACCTTTTTTAAATCTGGGGAAATATCTCCCAAAGATTTCAGGTTTGAAGCCATCTCTTTTGTTTTATCGGGAGTTACGGTTTCTTTCCCCTCGTAAAAGGTGTAAGCTCCAATTGCCAACCCAAGCATAACCACAATACTCGCCGCCATACTAATTATCCTAAACATTGGACGGGAGTGCTTTTGTTGTGGTAGTTCGGCTTCCAATTTCTCCAAAAAACGGGCTTCGTGCCCTTTAGGCATTACTTGATTGGACACCTTGGATTCCTCCTTAAACAGATTTCTAATATCTTGTGCCATTGTTCCTTTGTATTAATAGTTCTTTTAATTTAGTCTTCCCTCTTGAGAGTTGGGTTCTGGAGGCCACTTCGGTAATGTTGAGGATTTCTGAAATCTCCTGATGGTCATAACCTTCCATCAAATACAACATCACCACATATTTATACCTTTCCGGTAATTCTTGAATAGCCGCCTTAACATCTTCCAAGCCAAGGGAATCTTCTACCAACCAATTGTCATCTTCTGGACCATCGACTACCTTGAGGTGCACCTCTTCCAATTGCAACAAATGTTCCTTTTTGGATTTTAAAAGATCGATGCTTTTGTTGATGACAATACGTTTTAACCAAGCTCCAAAAGTAACTTCTGCCTTATATTGGTGCAGTTTAGTAAAGGCTTTGATAAAAGACTCCTGTACGATATCTTCAGCTTCCATGGAGTCCTTCACAAAACGCATGGCCACCACAAACATGCCGTCGCAATATTGCTTGTACAACTGCAATTGTGCCGCACGGTTGTTGTGCTTGCATTTCTCAATAAGGTCAATTTGAAACATTCGCTTCGAAACTTTTTGGTTACTCGGTTAAGTTCTTCTTAAAGACGTCTAAAAAAATAAAGTGTGACAAATGGTGTTATTTTTTTCTGCCTACAAGGTCATTTTTATGTATTTGAAATACAAAGTAGCATTTAAACACGCTTTACAACTTTCTATCTGTTATAAAATTACGGGAATTCCTTTAAAATTGAATTCCATTTGTCATGGCATACTAAAGCCTGTATAATTAACGTTCTGCTGTTTTGAAAGCTTTTCAATATCCTTATATTTACACTTCAAATTAGATGGCGAATGAATAGATTTTTTAAATGGGTATTATGGGTACTGTTGGTGGTTGCAATTGGTCTTTTTTTATACTCTTTTTTTGTTGAAAACATCTTCTCGAAACGTTTAAGTCCGAAGGACACTATAGAGTTTACCCTGAACGATCTGGACCTAAAAGTACAATACAACCGTCCTTACAAAAAAGGAAGGGAAATTTTTGGGGGCTTGGTGCCTTATGACCAAGTATGGCGTACTGGGGCAAACGAAGCTACAACTTTTGAAACTAACAAACCGCTTTACATTCAAGGAATTGCCATTCCTAAAGGTATTTATACCCTTTGGACCATTCCAAGCGATAGTTCTTGGAACGTGATTTTGAATACCAAACTTTATCCCTGGGGTGTGGATGAACAAATGAAACCTATGCGTGAGCCGCAATACGATATTTTGGAAATAGAAGTTCCAGTAGAATCCTTGAACAATACTGTGGAACAGTTCACCATTGGATTTGATAATACTACTGGCAATTTAGACTTGACTATGGCTTGGGACCAAACCAAAGTTGCGGTACCTATTTCTGTTAAGAAGGATACGTTACCTTAAGATTTATAGATCTAAATTGAAACTCCATTTCAAGTTTCGACATAAAAAATAAAGGGTACACAATGTGTACCCTTCATTTTTTCAATATCTGTTAAATCTCTTTATAAAAACGTTTCCTTATACCATGCCACTTGGGCTTTTACCGCTTCCAACAAGGAGGTTTGTGGATTGTAATCCAATAAACGGCGTGCCTTATCAATATTGGCCTTGGTACGCAATTGATCTCCAGGACGCTTAGGAATCACATTAATGGCTATAGGTTTACCCAATACTTCTGCAACGGCATCAATACCATCCTGTGTGGTGTGCTCCACTTCAGTCCCCAGATTGATAACCTCTCCATTCACCTTGTCTTCTTTTCCAACAACACTTACAATCCCGTCGACAATATCACCTACATAGGTAAAACTTCTTAAGTGCGTATCGCTGCCTTCATATAAAGGAAAGGCTTCACCCTTAATTCCTAATTCTATAAGTTTCGTGTACATTTTTTCAGGACGTTCCCTTGGCCCTATCACCGAGTACAAACGCAATGAACACGCCTTAAACAATTGTTCTCTACTTTTTTGAAGTACCATTTGTTCAGCCGCCAGCTTAGTCACTCCATAGTGTGAAGCTGGTTTTGGCGCGACATCCTCTGTAAAAGTAGCTTCCAAACCATAAATAGAAGACGTAGCAATATTTACAAACAATTTAAGGTTGGGACATTCCAAAGCATAATCCACAAGTTGCTTTGTAGCCAAAATATTGTTGCTTAAATAATCTTCAAAGGTGGACGTGGTAGAAATACCTGGCTGTGCTGCAAAATGAAAAATATAGTCTACATCTGTAGGCAACACCTCTGAAAGTGCCTCATCCCTAAGGTCCTTCTTGATAATTGAGATCCCCTTTTTAGCAAGTGCTTCGGCATTTATTTCCTTGGAAGCTACACTATAATAAGGACAAAAATTATCCACTCCAATCACTTCATGTCCCAAGGACTGCAAACGTTCTGCTGTGTGGGATCCAATAAATCCGGCGGCTCCCGTAACAAGTATTTTCATTTGTGACACAATTTTAGACAAAGTAACAACTATTATATCAATAAGAATAATTTCGATTTACTTAAAAAAGAATATTTTTGTACCACCTAATACATTTTAGATGCATTACAAATTTACCATAATTGTTCCTGTTTACAATGAAGAAGATAATTTAGAACGCGTGGAACAGGAATTATTGGCCTATACCAAAATTGCAAGCGTCCCAAGCTGCGTGTTATTTGTAAACGACGGTTCCAAAGACAATAGCCAGCAACTTATTGAAACCATTTGCAATAGAAACGACGCTTTTAATTACATTCTCTTTAAGGAAAACAGAGGTTTAAGCGCAGCCATTAAAGCTGGTTTTGATTATGCTGATACGGAATTGGTGGGCTATATCGATTCCGATTTACAAACCGATCCTCAGGATTTCAACTTACTCTTGGAACACATTGGCGAATACGATCTTGTTACCGGCGTAAGGGCAGACAGAAAAGATTCCTTTGTAAAAAATATGTCTTCCAAAATTGCCAACGGTATCAGAAGAGCATTTACCCACGATGGGATGGACGATACAGGTTGCCCTTTAAAAGTCATTAAAGCCGACTATGCCAAAAGAATTCCAATGTTTAAAGGCCTTCACCGCTTTTTACCTGCAATGATCTTATTGCAAAACGGAAAGATTTTGCAAGTACCTGTAAAGCATTTTCCTAGAATTGCCGGAACCGCAAAATTTGGACTTTGGAATAGACTTTTCGGTCCTTTAATGGACTGCTTCGCCTACTTATGGATGAAGAAAAAATACATCAACTATACGGTTTCCAAATCAAGTAAATGAGCGATTGGCTAATATATAGTATTGGGTTTATCGCCCAAACCTTGTTTTCCTCCAGGTTAATCATTCAATGGGTCACCTCGGAAAAACAACAAAAAGTCATCACTCCTACCCTGTTTTGGTCACTTAGCTTGATCGCTTCCTTTTTATTGTTTGTGTATGGCTATTTACGTAACGATTTTGCCATCATGCTTGGGCAGGGTCTTACCTATTATATTTACATCCGTAATCTGCAGCTACAAGGAGAATGGCAAAAACTATTCAAACCCCTGCAATATTTTTTATTGGGGTTTCCTGTGCTTATTGTAGTCTATTATTACAACAACAATATTATCGATAGGGAACTGCTGTTTAAAAACGAAGCCATTCCATTCTGGCTCTTGCTATTGGGAATTGTGTCCCAAGTGATATTCACCCTTCGGTTTGTGTACCAATGGATTTATTCCGAACGAAGAAAACAATCGGAATTACCATTTGGATTTTGGCTTTTGAGCCTTATAGGTTCCTTGCTCATTTTAACCTATGCCATTATAAGAAAAGACCCTGTTCTTTTTACCGGCCATAGTTTGGGATCGTTTATCTATGCCCGAAATTTACTTTTAATAAGAAAATCAAATGCTCAAAAAACTTCAGCATAACCCTATCATTGTACTGCTTTTATTTGTAGTGTTGATGTTAGGATTTACGATTCACTACCTTCCAGTTAGCATTATGGAAGCCCGTAATTTTATTACAGCCCGAGAAATGTTAACCGACGGCAATTGGCTTTTGACTACCATGAACGGGGAAGCTCGTTACGAAAAACCACCATTACCTACTTGGTTTACGGCCATTTTCGCTCAAATATTTGGAATTACAAAATTAACAGCCCTCAGGTTTCCTGCCATTATTTTTATTGCCCTTACAGGAATTTTCACATTTTTGCTTTCAAAACAGCTTACGGAAAACACCAAACACAGCTTTATAAATGCCTTGATTGTAGTAACGTCTTTCTATGTCATCGGCATTACTATGGAAGCGCCCTGGGATATCTTCACCCATGGTTTTATGCTTATGGGGATTTATTTTCTGTTTCAATTTTTTCAAGCCCCAAACGCCAACTACAAATATGTCATCATTGCAGGGGTTATGTTGGGAGGCTCCATTCTTTGCAAAGGTCCCGTTTCCTTTTATGCACTATTGCTTCCCTTTCTTATAGCTTACGGTATAGTTTACAAATACAAAGCCATTACAAAAAAAATCCCTGCACTTTTGCTGTTCCTTGTTACAGGACTCCTTATTGGGGGATGGTGGTACCTGTATGTTAGACTAAATGATCCCGGTACGTTTGCCAAAATTGCAGAAAGAGAAACTGGCAATTGGGGAAGTTACAACGTAAGACCGTTTTACTACTATTGGAGCTTTTTCACCCAAAGCGGCATTTGGACTATTCCAGCTTTTATTGGATTGTTATATCCGTATCTGAAAACACGAGTATCGAACTTAAAAGCCTACCGTTTTAGTTTTTATTGGACAATTTTGGCCGTGGTTCTGTTGTCTATTGTACCAGAAAAAAAGTCAAGATACTTAATGCCTGTGCTTATTCCATTGGCAATTAACACTGGATTTTATATTGAATATCTGTTTAGAAGCTTTAAGGATCTAAAAGATAAAAGAGAAACTATTCCTGTGTATTTCAATTTTGGATTGATTGCTTTAATTGGAGTGGCATTTCCCATTGCGGCTTACTTCTTTTTAGGTTCCAACATTACCAACTATTGGTTTCCTTATATACTCACTTCTCTTACTGTATTGGGGCTAGGTATTGGAATTATCATACAATTGAAAAAGAAAGATTTCCCTAAAGTATTTTATTTTACAGTCCTGTTTTTCGCTTCTTTATTCCTAACAGGGTTGACTTTGGCCAATGCCTTAAAAGGCTCCAATTACAACCCAGTTTCAAATTTAAAGGCCGAAGCAGATGAAGAGCAACTTCAGGTTTATGGATTGGGCTACGTTTCTCCTGAAGTGATATGGCAATTTGGAGACAAAATTCCTTCATTAAAAACCGAAGAAGGTACATTTCAGCTTCCAGAAACAGATGCATTCGGACTCCTAACCCAAAAATTATCCAAGGAAGATAAAGTCTTATTATCCAATCAATACGAGATGGAGTTTCAAACCACTTTCGATTTGAACTTAGCAGAAAAAAACTCCAAAAAACATAATGGTAGGTTGGTAAACGAGTATTATATTCTTAGGAAGAAATAAATCGGGAATCAGCCTTTTGTTTGAGTTTGTAAAACAAAAAACCAGACATGGCTCCAAATGTCATTCCGCAGATAATATCCAAAGGATAATGCACGCCCACATAAATTCTGCTATAAGCCACAAAAGCACTCCAAAACAATAGTGCAAAAATCAAGGATTTATAATAGGGTCTCAATAACAAACCTGTAAAAACCGCTATGGCCATAGAATTGGCTGCATGTGCGGAGAAGAAACCGTAGCGTCCACAACGTTCTGCAATATATCGCATTTGCTCCATTAAGTCAGCTTCTTTACAAGGTCTAGGACGTTGCACACCATGTTTAAACAAACTACTAATCTGGTCTGTAAAAGCAATCATAAAAGCAATCACGACTACAGAAATTAGCAATGACTTGGCTCCCATTTTTCTGTAAAGCAAATACAGTAATACCCCATACAAAGGTATAAAGGTAAATTTATTGGTGACCGCCAACCAAAAGCCATCCCATGTAGGATTGCCCAAATTATTTAACCATAAAAATAAATCGGTGTCATACTGAATGAGTTGCTCCATGCCTACTCTTCGTAACGTGCCACCTCACGGTCATAAAAGTCGGTAGCTGCATTAATCAAATTTTCAATTTCAGCCTCCACTTCCTTTTGATCGTGTTCGTCGAACTCTTCCAACCATTCAATATCATCGTTTTCCAAATTGATGATGAACCTAGGAAAATCGGTATGTATAATATAAATGGCTTCAGGGAAATCGGTGTTGTCTCCCAATAAAAATTTTGGTAATTCCATCGTGTATTATGAATCTAATTTGTTTGTTTCTATTAATTTATTGGTCAAATAATTGAACCTGATGTACAATAAAATGGCCGCTGCGGTCAAACCAGCCAAAAGGCCTATCCAAATTCCAAAACTGCCATAGGCTTCTTCCTTCCCCAAAAACACACAAACAGGAAACCCTATGACCCAATAAGATATAAAAGTAATGATTGTTGGTATTTTTACATCCTGTAAACCTCTCAAGGCTCCCAACATCACCACTTGGATACTATCACTAATCTGAAAAAATCCCGCAACAATGAGCAAAGTTGAAGCTATGCCAACCACTTCGGCATTATCCATGGCATTTTTAGCATCATTAAAGTCGACATATAGTTTTGGTAAACTTCCGTGGAAAGCGTAAAAAAACAGTCCAAAAATCACCGCAAAGATAAAACCCATTAAAAAGATGGAGAAGGCAATTCGTCTCAATTCGGTATAATTTTGAAGTCCTTTTTGGTTTCCTACTCTAATCATAGCTGCTACGCTCAAACCTGTGGCAACCATAAAGGTCATTGAAGATAGGTTTAATGCAATTTGATTGGCCGCTTGGGGATTTTTACCCAACAAACCACTTAACCAAATAGCCCCCGTAAAAATGGCTACTTCAAAAAACATTTGCATGGCACTGGGGGTTCCCAGTTTTAAAAGCTGGCGCAGCATCAATCTATCGAGTACAAATATTTTAATATGGGTTACAAAGGCCTTGGATTTTTCTTTTTTCATTAGCAACATCCATAAAAAGGCCACCATTATAAATCTGGATGCCAAGGTTCCGTAAGCAGCACCAACAATTCCCAGTTCTGGAAATCCAAACTTTCCAAAAATGAAAATATAATTCAAAACGACATTTACGATGTTGCCCAATAAGGTAGCGTACATTGGGTATTTGGTCATGGACAAACCATCACTGAATTGCTTAAAAGCCTGAAACACGATTAAAGGAATCAAGGAAAATGCCACCAAATCCAAATAAGGCATGGCATATTCCACAACCTCTGCAGGTTGCTTCATCAAATACATTAACGGTTTGGAAAAATAAACCACCAAGAACAACAAAATGCCCAAGAGCGTGCACAAAAACAAACCGTGTTTAAAAGCTGATTTTCCTTGTTGAAAATCCTCGGCACCATCGGCTTCCGCAACCAAAGGCGTAATGGCCGTAGAAAAGCCTATTCCTAAGGACATGGCGATGAACATAAAACTGTTCCCCAAGGACACTGCAGCCAATTCGGCGGTCCCCAACTGCCCCACCATAACGTTGTCTACAAAGCTCACAAAAGTATGGCCCAACATCCCTAACATCACGGGGGCTGCCAACTTCCAATTGTATTTAAACTCTTTAGTATAAAGGGAAAGATTCACGTTATTCTTTTTAATGCGACAAAGATATGCTTTTATAACGTATAGTAAAGAAGAAGCCGAAACAGTGTATTTAATTACAAATCAATTAATTACATTTAAAATTGTTAATAACTCCTTTAGGAATTCCTTTTAACAAAAGCATTTAATTCCTAAATTTAAGTAATTATTTGAGTTAGTTCTAGTTGAAACTTTTTACGCCATAATTTTTGAGGGATTTTAAAGATTAAGTCGTGAATGGTTTCAAACAAAAAGGAGACAAGATCTCCTTTTTGTTATTTTATGGCTTACCGTTTCAGTTGGCAGTTGGCAAACTGGCTTCCTTTCTCTGATAAAAATCCCTAAATTTTTAATCCTATTAGTTGGGCATGGGCTTCTCTAAATTCCTGTACCATCTCACTTACAATGTCTTGAACGGGCTTGATATCGTGGATCAAACCTGCAATCTGGCCAATTTCCAATTCTCCTTCTTCCAAATCCCCTTCAAACATGCCTTTTTTAGCTCTTGCCCTTCCCAAAAGCGCTTTCAAATCCTCCACCGAAGGACTTTTGGTATACAGTTCCTGGATATCATTGAAGAACTTATTTTTCACCAAACGCACTGGCGCCAGTTCCTTTAAAGTTAATTGTGTGTCCCCTTCTTTGGCATTTACCACCACTTCTTTAAAGGCCATGTGAGCAGAAGATTCTTCACTTGCCACAAAACGGCTTCCTACCTGAACACCATCAGCACCCAAAACCATCGCGGCTAACATGCCTCTTCCCGTAGCAATGCCTCCTGCTGCAATCAATGGAATTTGCAATTGCTCTTTTACCATTGGGATTAAAGTCAACGTAGTTGTTTCATCTCGCCCGTTGTGTCCTCCTGCCTCAAAACCTTCGGCAACAATAGCGTCCACTCCTGCCTCTTGGGCTTTCAACGCAAATTTCACACTGCTTACTACATGCACAACTGTAATGCCTCGCTCTTGCAGCCAAGACGTCCACGTTTTGGGATTTCCCGCCGAAGTGAAGACAATTTTTACACCTTCCTCCACAATGATATCCATAATTTCTTCAATGTTCGGGTACAGCATTGGAACGTTCACCCCAAAAGGTTTTGTTGTTGCCTTTTTACATTTTTGGATGTGTTCTCGCAGTACTTCTGGATACATAGAGCCTGCGCCAATCAATCCCAATATACCAGCATTACTGGCTGCAGAGGCTAATCTCCAGCCGCTGTTCCATATCATTCCTGCTTGAACTATGGGGTATTCTATATCAAAAAGTGTTGTAATTCTATTTGTCATTTATAGTTTGATAAGTTTTATAGATTTGATTTGTGTTTTCGTTTTCAAAGAAAGTACATACATGCCTTGAGCCAAGCCAGAAACACTAATATCTTCCAACTGTTGGGTCAGTGTACCTGATTGTAATTCCTTCCCTTGGAGATTACACAAGGAATATGTTGTTTCCTCATAAAGCGTTCCCAATTGAATGGTCAATTCTTCTCTAACAGGATTGGGATACATATGAATTTCATCTAAACTCATCTCATGCACGGACAAAAGCATATCATAGGCCAATCCAAAATCTGGAATGCCAAAGCCCAACAAATTATCAGGCGAATCATATTGAGAGGAAGATGATTGGATCCGCTGCTTAATTTCTGCATTCGTTTCCAATGGAAAAGCCTGCCATAAGGAAGCCGCAGCACCAGCTATAATTGGACCACTAAAGGAAGTCCCGCTATTGGACACCAAAGCATCGCTCGGACTAATAACAGACGCTCCAGCTCCTTGAGCCACAACATCTGGTTTTTGGGTAGGCTGCGTTTCATTTCCCTGAGAACTGAAAGCTGCATAATTCCCTTCCGAATCTACAGCGCCTACAGAAAGTACATTAGCAGCATCAGCCGGTGCTCCAACAATTTGCCATGTGGTTGCCCCGGAATTTCCCGCGGAAGACACTACCAAAATGCCTTTTTCAAAAGCAATGTTAGCTCCTTTTGAAATAAAGGCCGTGTTGCCATTCATGTCTGCAGTGGTATAACTATAATTTGGATTGTCATATTCATTATATCCCAAAGATGAATTTATAATGTGTACTCCCAAACTATCGGCTCGCTCGGCAGCTTCCACCCAATAACTTTCCTCTACAGGATTTTCACTTCCCGCATCTTCAGTTCTAAAAAGATAATAGGAGGCATCTGGAGCGGTTCCTACAAATTGTTCTTCCACATAACCTGCCATAGTGCTTAATACCCGTGTACCATGATCATTATCTGAATAGACATAGATATCATTTGTCCTGTTCACAAAATCATAGCCATCCAATAAATCATCATTGTCTCGTAATCTTTGGAATCCAGCCATCGTATTGACATTTGGAAATCCTGCATCCAATACCGCAATTACAATACCTTCACCTGTAAAATCGAGTTGATGTAAGGTTTCCAAATTGAGCATTTCAACTTGGTTTTGGGCATTTCCATAAACAAAATCGGAGGTGATTTCTTCTAAACTGAATTTATTTTGAATGGCAGCCATTTTTCCTGAAGAAAGGTCCAAGCTATTATCGGCAAAGTCGATACTGTCTACAAAAGGCAAGTCCAATAATGCCGAAATATCTGTTTGGGCTCCCCTAACATGCACCGCATTGAACCATTTGGACTTTGCCAAAACAGTAATGCCCGCTTGGGTTTTAAGCGTTGAAATATAAGCTTCGTTAACGGGAACATCGCGACTGTCAATAGGAATACCATGGGCATTTTTTCGATCGATGGCAGCCTGTGATAAAATGGAAATGGGATTGTTGATGGATGCCTCAACATCCAATTTATCGGTAAGATATACCCATGCATCTTCTTGGGCATGGCCCAAATAACTTATGGCAAGTATGCCAAACAGCAATATTTTTTTGAACATCTAGTTGTGTTTGGGAATCGGTTGGTGCAATTTAAGAAATTACTCCCGATCCTACCAATTCCTCTCCTAGATACCAAGCTACAAATTGCCCTTCGGTAATAGCCGATTGTAAGTTTTGAAATTCCACGTAAAGTCCATTGTCAACTTTGTACAAAATTGCTGGTTCCAACGGCTGTCTGTACCTAATGCGCGCCATCACTTCCATAGTTTCGCCTTGGTGGAGTTCCAAATCTTCACGAATCCAATGCACTTCATCATTAGCTACAAAAAGGGCGCGTTTTAACAAGCCAGGATGGTCTTTCCCCTGCCCTGTATAAATGACATTTTCTTCCACATCCGTATCGATAACGAACAATGGCTCCACAGTCCCCCCAACACCAAGACCTTTACGCTGGCCTTTTGTGAAATAGTGAGCACCTTGATGCTTTCCAACCACCTTTCCGTCAGTGATATGATAGTCTACTTTTTTTGTTAAATATTGAAGTTCTTCCTCTTTGGAATCGAAATTAGAAGTCCCATTTAAATACACTTCCCTATCAGAAGGGATCTCTACAATGACGCCTTCCTTCGGCATCAATTTTTGTTGCAAAAATTCTGGAAGTCGCACTTTACCAATAAAACACAATCCTTGAGAATCCTTTTTATCAGCGGTAACCAAATTTAATTTTGTCGCAATTTCCCTAACTTCAGGCTTTGTCAATTCTCCAATCGGAAAAAGGGCTTTCGACAATTGCTCTTGAGACAATTGACACAAGAAATAGGACTGATCTTTATTGCCATCTACACCTGCCAACAACTGATAAATTTCTTCTCCGTCTTTTTGAATCGTTCCTCTTCTACAATAATGCCCTGTTGCCACATAATCGGCTCCTAAATCCAAGGCAATTTTCATGAAGACGTCAAACTTGATTTCACGATTACAGAGTACGTCCGGATTGGGAGTTCGGCCTCGCTGGTATTCATCAAACATATAATCTACAATACGTTCTTTGTATTGCTCACTCAAATCTACCGTTTGGAAAGGAATTCCCAATTTATCGGCAACCAACATGGCATCATTGCTATCGTCCAACCATGGACATTCATCGGAAATCGTCACCGAATCGTCATGCCAATTTTTCATAAAAAGCCCAATGACCTCATAGCCCTGTTCCTTTAACAAATAGGCTGCCACACTGGAATCTACACCTCCTGAAAGGCCTACGATAACTCGTTTCATTTATGTAAGCGATTGAATTTGATTATACGTTGCAAAATTACAAAATAAAAAATGGTAACCTCTTAAAGTTACCATTATAAAACATTATAGCCTTGATAGCTTTAACCTATTGCTTGTAAGGGTTTTTGCTCTTTTTGGTAAAGTCCTTTTCTTCTTCAAGCTTGCCGTCTTTGTAGTATTTCCAAATACCATCCTTACTGTCGTGCTTGTAGCTTCCTTCGGCAAGTAATTGCCCTTCGTCATTGTAATATTTGGCTTCTCCGTGAAGTTCATCATTCACATAATGAAACTCCTTCAATACCACTCCTGTTTCCGAATACCATCTGGACACACCTTGTATTTTTCCATTCACGTAGTTCACTCTTTCGGCAATCTGTCCATTGTCATAATACACCAATTTCTCTCCTTCCAAATTTCCTTGGTCATTATAGGTTTCGGTAGACATGATAGCATTCGTTTTGTTGTGATAATACACCCATTTGCCCATATACAGTTTCCCATTCATCTTTCCTTCGCTGATAAGTTTTCCTGTAGAAGAAAAGAACTTCACCTCGGCAATATCATTATTTGGATTGAAGGTTTTAGTGGCACTCAACACACTCTTTTTATTATTTAAAGTATAATATTTAAACACACCAATTTCCTTACCATGATTGAACTCGCCTTCATAGCGCAATTCTTTGGTTTCATGGAAATTTTTGCGCCAAATACCGTGTCGCAATCCTTTGCTGTCAAATTGGTTGATCTGTTGGGCTAGAACCACAGAAGTTGCCAAAAAACATAGGACCATTTGAATGTACTTCAATTTCATAGAGAAAAAAATTTGAGCTTCCTGTTAAAGAGATTATTGCTTTTGCAATATTAAACGAAAATATAATACAAATGTTATAGAACAAAAAAGCTGCCTTTAAGTAGGCAGCTTTTAGTTTTATTTTCTACGCTGTTGCGCATTTTTTTGCTGTTCAGCCTGCTCCATCATTTCCTTCATTTTCTTTTGGAAACGACTTTCTTTTTTAGGCTGTTTCTTTTTATGCTGAATTTTAGCCAACACCTTGTCTTCATCAATGATAAAGTTTTTGATTACCAACATAATTCCAATACTAATCAAGTTGGAAATAAAGTAATACAAACTCAATCCTGATGCGTACTGGTTAAAGAATACCAACATCATTAGAGGAGAAATATACAACATCACCTTCATCATTTTCTGCATGTCTGGCATCCCTTCTTCCACTGGCTGAGCTGTCATTTGTTGCCCCGTGGTCATTCTCATGTAGAAGAAAATGGCAATAGCCGCAAGAATTGGGAACAAACTCACGTGGTCTCCATAGAATGGAATCTTGAACGGTAATTCTGCAATGACGTCATAAGATGACAAGTCATCTACCCAAAGGAATTTCTTTTGACGTAAATCGAAAGCAGATGGGAAAAACATGAACAAGGCATAGAACACAGGAATTTGCATCAAACCAGGCAAACAACCACTCAATGGACTTGCGCCTGCACGGCTTTGCAAGCTCATGGTTTCCTGTTGGATTTTCATTTTGTTGTCTTTGTACTTCTCTCTAATAGCGTCCATTTCTGGCTTTAGGATTTTCATCTTCGCCTGAGACAAGAACTGCTTGTACTGTACAAATGACAATAAAATCTTTACCAAAATAGTCATGACTATAATGGCAATACCATATGGCAAGAAAGAACTCAAGAATCCAAATAATGGAATGAATACGGATTTATTGATCCATCCAAAAATTCCCCATCCTAATGGAATACTCTTCTCTAAACCTCTATCGTATTTCTTTAATACTTTGCTATCTGTAGGTCCAAAGTACAAGTTCATATTTTCAGTCAACTCGCCACCTTTAAATTCCAAAGGCAATTTGGCCAAGTATTTTTTGGTGTAAAGTGTATCTACATCATCATTTTCAACCAAATTTTCAGACTCTAACTGAACCGATTTAAATGGCACATCTGCAACCAAAATAGAACTAAAGAAGTGCTGACGGAACGAGATCCACTCTACATTTTCTTCGGTTTCGTCGTCTTCACCTGTTTGGGCCAATTTATCGATTTTATCCCCATCAAACTTATAGGTTAAACGGGTATAGCGGTTTTCATATTGAATACTCTTGTCGTGACGCATTCCCTTCAATCCCCAAGTCAAATCTATTGGTTGGGAACTGTTGAACACATCTCCCAAACCTTGAGACTTCACAGAGAAACCAACCATATAGTCGTTTGGTTTCAATTCATATCTGTATTCCAAATATTTGGATTCAGATACTTTCAACCTCATGGAAACTACCGTGTTTTCACCATTTTTGGTAATTGTTGGTTGAAAATAAAGATCTTGTGTGTTAAGGATTCTATTGTCTGAAGTTCCAAAATTGATATTGAATTGCGTATTGCCATCCTTCACCATATAAATTGGTACAGAATCGTAATCTACAAATTGCGTTAACTTAACTTCAGAAAGATATCCTCCTTTGTTGCTGAATTTTAAAGCCAATACCCCGTTCTCAATCAAGGTAAACTCATCCTTTGCTGAAGGTAAAGACGAAGCATATGCAAATGCCCCTAACTTAACTTTTAATTGCTGAAGGGCTACAGAATCTAAAGCCCCTGTATTTGAAAAATCTTCGGCGGAAGTTACAAAGGCATCTTCCTTAGCCTTTGCTTTTTGTTCTGCCTCAACTTGTTCTTGCTTTGCTTTTTCTTGTTCAGCAACCTCTTCTGGAGAAGGCTGGTTTGTCCAAAGCATGTACAATAATATTCCAAAAATAAGCACAAAGCCTATTATGGAATTCACGTCAATTTTCTTTTCTTCCATGTATGATATCTAAATGTCCTATTGGTTGGATAATTACATTATTAACTTTTACAAGCTACACAAAACGTTGTCCACTTTTTAGTTTTGTGACACACTGGCACCTTTTTTATTTGTTTTGAAGCTCAAGGCTGCCTTAACAAAGGCCACAAATAATGGGTGTGGATTGGCCACTGTACTCTTGTATTCTGGGTGGTATTGTACGCCCACAAACCAATTGTTCTCTGGAATTTCCACAATTTCTACCAACCCTGTATCTGGGTTAAATCCAGTTGCTTTCATACCGGCGTCCTCGATTTGTGATTTGAAATCGTTGTTAAACTCGTAGCGGTGTCTGTGACGTTCCTTGATTTGGCTGGAGCCATATACCTCTTTGGCAATACTTCCTTCCATCAATTCACAATCCCAAGCTCCCAAACGCATGGTTCCTCCTTTATCGGTAATTGTTTTTTGCGATTCCATAAGGTCAATTACAGGATGAGGCGTTGCTGGGTCCATTTCGGTAGAATTGGCATTTTCCAATCCTAAAACGTTTCTGGAATATTCAATAACGGCCATTTGCATTCCTAAACAGATTCCTAAAAACGGAATGTTGTTTTCACGTACATATCTTACCGCTTCAATTTTCCCTTCAATACCACGCTCTCCAAAACCAGGCGCTACCAATACCCCATCTAAATGTGCCAATTGTTTCGCTGCACTTTCAGGAGTCAAATATTCAGAATGGATAGATTCTACCCTAACTTTCACTTCATTTTCGGCACCTGCATGAATGAAGGCTTCCAAAATAGATTTATAGGAATCCTGTAATTCCACATATTTTCCAATCAATCCAATCGTCACTTCTTCCTTTGGATTTTTATGACGGTTCAAGAATTGATTCCAACGCTCTAAGTTTGGCGTATCGCTTTGCAATCCTAATTTTTTCAAGACTACTTTATCCAAGCCTTGCTCCAACATTAAGTTTGGAACATCGTAAATGGTAGACGCATCAATAGATTGAATCACAGCCTCTTCCCTTACGTTGCAGAACAATGCCAATTTTCTTCTTAAATCTTCTGGCAATTCGTGCTCGGTACGGCACACTAAAATATCGGCCTGTACCCCACTTTCCATTAACGTTTTTACACTATGTTGAGTTGGTTTTGTTTTCAATTCCCCTGCTGCCGATAAATATGGCACCAAGGTAAGGTGAATCACGATTCCGTTTTGTTCACCCAAATCCCAACGCAATTGACGTACAGCTTCCACATAAGGTAAAGACTCAATATCCCCTACTGTTCCACCTATTTCAGTGATCACGATATCATAATCTCCCGAGTTTCCTAAAATCTGGATTCGGTGTTTGATTTCGTCTGTGATATGAGGAATTACCTGTACGGTTTTCCCAAGAAATTCACCACGACGCTCCTTTTGGATCACGCTTTGGTAAATTCTACCTGTAGTTACGTTGTTGGACTGGCTTGTAGGTACATTCAAAAAACGCTCATAATGTCCTAAATCCAAATCGGTTTCAGCTCCATCATCAGTCACATAGCACTCTCCATGCTCATATGGGTTCAAGGTACCAGGATCCACGTTAATGTAGGGATCTAATTTTTGAATAGTTGTCCTGTAACCTTGTGCCTGAAGCAATTTGGCTAGTGATGCCGCAATAATTCCTTTTCCTAGTGAAGATGTAACCCCTCCGGTTACAAAGATGTATTTTGTATCAGTTGTCATGTTGCGCTTTTAAACGCAGGCAAATTTACAAAATTTAAATAGTTATGGCACATAGTTTTTCAGTTATTTGGGACGCTTTTAGCAAATTGGCATTTGCTTTACACAATGGTTTTCATTTAAACAGAGTCCTGCTTGATATTTTAAAAAAAATACCCGAAATTAGTTAATCTCCATTAGGATTTATCATTGTATTGCAAAGCATTGGCTTTTTTAAAACTCACACTGTATGAGATTTATAGATTATTACAAGATACTTGGTGTCGACAAAAACGCTTCGGACAGCGACATCAAAAAGGCCTACCGTAAACTGGCTCGAAAATACCATCCGGATCTTAACCCCAACGACAAGGAAGCCGAAAAGAAATTCAAGGAAATCAATGAAGCTAATGAGGTGTTGAGCCATCCAGAAAATCGTAAGAAATACGACAAATACGGAAAGGATTGGCAACACTCGGAAGCCTTTGAAGAAGCACAGCGTCAACAACAATCCCAAAGAGGGCATTACCAAAGTTCCTCCGGCCGATTCTCAGAGGAAGATTTCTCTGATTTTTTCAGTTCCATGTTTGGTGGTGGCGGTGGTTTTAGAAGTAGTCATGGCCATGGGCAACCAAAATTTAGAGGTCAAGATTATAATGCCGAATTGCATTTAGAACTGGAAGACGTGTACAAAACCCACAAACGCACCTTAACCGTCGACGGAAAAAACATTAGGCTTACCATTCCTGCAGGTGTAAGGAACGGACAGATTATAAAAATAAAAGGTTATGGAGGAGAAGGTATCAATGGAGGTCCCAAAGGCGATCTTCATATTAAGTTCTCCATTAACAACCACAGTAAATTTAAGCGAGATCATAACAATTTGTACACCGATTTGGACCTAAATCTATATACAGCAGTTTTGGGAGGCGAGGTCATTATTGACACGTTTGATGGCAAACTAAAGCTAAAGGTGAAACCAGAAACTCAAAATGGCACTAAAGTGAAATTAAAAGGCAAAGGGTTTCCTGTGTATAAAAAAGAGGGGGAATTTGGAGATCTTTATGTGACCTATCACATTAAAACACCCACCAACCTTTCTGAAAAAGAAAAAGCACTATTTGAAGAATTAGCAAAATTACGATAGCGATGGACACTACTCATTTTATACCCATTTCCAAGCTTTGCAGCTCCTATAATGTAACCATTTCCTTTTTGGAAGAGCTCGAGGACATTGGTCTTATTTCCATTATCAACATTGAAAAACAATATTATATGGACACCGATGCCGTTGGCTCCTTGGACAAAATACTAAGAATGCAGCGAGAGCTCAACCTCAACATAGAAGGAATCGATATTGTGTTCAACCTACTTCAAAAAGTAGATGCCCTTCAAGCCGAACTCAGTAATCTACAAAACCGCTTAAGGCTTTATGAACACGACTAAGAATTTTATTTTGGATACCTTTTTTTGATATTTCTAATCAAATCTTCCAAGCCGTTGACCTTTAGCTCATAGACCATTTGTAGCATATCTCCTAATTTCCCCTTCGGAAAACCTTTGTTGTGATACCACACCACATAGTATTCTGGCAAGTCGATTAGATCGCGTCCTTCATATTTTCCAAATGGCATTTTGGTATGTGCCAATTTTATCAAAAAATCTTTGTCTTGTCCTAACATTTTGTCTTTCATTTATAATCTTCAAGGTACCTTAGCTGTTCCTAACTTGACAAAGGAATACTAACCTCTTGATACAACAAATCCCTTAAAGTTCCATACCCGTTATGTGTACGCAACGTTTTAGGGATTATGTCAATGTTGTATTTTGTTTTGAAAACTATTCCGCTTCCACAATTGTTAAGTCGTCGTACTTTACAATATAAACCGCTTCATTATAGTAACCTCCAAAATACTTTTTAACGTATCTAAACTTGTTTTCCAAGTATTCGGTTTCCAACTCAGGAGTTGCTGCCTCATACAAGTTTTCTTTGGAAGCCAAGCGCAACAAAATATCCAACGTCAAATCGAAACCTCGAATAGCATACCTATTTGGTTCTACACCATACAAACTTTTATACTTTGTAATAAACCCATTGGTTGTAGGTGTAATTATTGTTTTGTTTGCCGATGGATAAGTAAATTTTAAATTAGACAAGTGATAATTTGAAATGTTCTTTCCTTCCAAGAATACCGAGCTATTTTGGGTAGTCATCAACACAATATGCTGTTCCTCATTGCTCAAACCATTCAACATACTGGTTACATTAGAAGCAAAAGCCTCGTTTTGGGTCTCCAAAAACACGATATTTTCCCCATCTATAAACATATCCTCCAAATCAGAAATCATGATGTAATTACTATCCTTCCCATCCTTATCCTTTCTGGAGAAGATTTGTTTTGCAGCCACAAACTCGGATTTCAATTGATCGCTAACCACCTTGTTTTTGGCATCGGCAATGATTACTATATGCTTTGGCAAAGAATCCCTTTTCACAAAACGAATCATTTCCTTTTGCATCAATTCACTTGAAGGTACGGTTTGAAAAACATTGTCGTACAAGTTTTCTGGCGTCGTAAAAGGAGAAATCACGGGAATGTGATCGCCTTTAACACTAGCCGCTACCCTTTCCAAATTCTTTGGAAACAAAGGTCCGATGATGGCATCGTAAGTTGAAAAATCATTGTTCTTTAAAATATTGGACACCTCAGACAATTGGTCCTTAGTATCAAACACCTTTAAGTTTGTAGAAATCCCTAACTGCTTAGCTGAATCCAAGGCCATTTCCACTCCCACATGAAAATCCAAAGAAATGGATAATCGTGTGTCGTTTTTAATAGCGCTTTTAGCTTCTTGTACAGAATCTACATCAATTCTATTCAATCTATAAGGCAACATCAAAGCCAAACGCTTGGTCTTTAGATTCTCAAAGTTAGTTTTGGTCAAATCGGTGTTTTCAAACTCATCACTACCCATAACCGTATTTGCCGAACCAGGAATTTTGATTACCATTCCCAATTTCAAGCCACCTTCCTTCAACTCAGGATTAAAGACTTCCAATTCTTCTTGGGTGACACCAAACTTACGGTTCAAAGCCATATAGCCTTCACTCTTCTGTACCGTGTAGTAATTGTAATTTTCCTCGATAGCTTTCTCTTCGTTATCGGCTATGTTTGGAACATTCAAGACATCTCCCGGTTGCAATACTTCACCCATATTTGGATTAAGTGCTTCCAACTCAGGAACTGTAATCCCAAACTTATAGGCCACACGCCATTTTCCTTCTTTAGGCTGTACCGTATACTTTTTTAGGGTATTGCTTACCTCAGCTTTAGCGACAACTGTTTTGAATTTTGGGATTTTAATTTTATCTCCCTTTTGCAGATTATTGGCATACAAGTAGGTATTGTATTTTTTGATATCGTCAACAGTTACATTGTACTGCTTCGCGATACTGTACAAAGTTTCCTTTTTCTTAGCCCGATGGTATTGGTACCCAGTTACCTCTTTGGTTTCGGTTACAGCTTCATCTGGACGAATTTTGGAAGTAGGGATAATTAACACTGTGCCAACCGTTAGCTTCTTTTTGGCATCTGGGTTAAGGGCATAAATGTCAAAAGGAGTTACCAAATATAATTTGGCAATCTCCTCTATCGTTTCTCCTTGTTTTACTTTATGTTGTTTAAAATTTTGAGCCTGTACAAAGCAAATGCTTGCTAGAGTAAACAGGGTAATTAAAACAAGTTTTTTCATATGGTTAAATTATTGTTTACGTTTATGGGGCAATAAATCGTTCACTATACTATTCCCATTCTATGGTTGCTGGCGGCTTAGAACTAATGTCATACACTACTCTATTAACGCCTTTTACTTTATTTATTATTTCATTTGAGGTTTTCTGTAAGAACTCGTATGGTAAATTTACCCAGTCAGCGGTCATACCATCGGTACTTTCAACGGCTCTAAGGGCCACACATTGCTCATAGGTACGCTCATCTCCCATTACCCCAACACTGTTGATTGGTAACAAGATGGCACCTGCCTGCCATACATCGTCATAAAGTCCCCAGGACTTCAATCCGTTAATAAATACAGCATCTACCTCTTGTAATATACGAACTTTTTCAGCCGTAATATCACCTAAAATTCTAATTCCTAAACCAGGCCCCGGGAAAGGGTGACGTCCTAAAAGAGCTGGCTCCATTCCCATAGAAGCTCCAACACGTCTTACCTCATCCTTAAACAACGCTTTCAATGGCTCTACCACCTTCAGCTTCATGAAATCTGGCAATCCTCCCACGTTGTGGTGACTCTTGATAGTTGCACTAGGTCCTCCAGTTGCCGATACACTTTCGATAACGTCTGGATAGATGGTTCCTTGTGCCAACCATTTTACATCCTGAATTTGGTGGGCTTCATCATCAAACACTTCAATGAACACACGACCAATGGTTTTACGTTTTTCCTCAGGGTCGCTCTTTCCTGCCAAAGCATCCAAAAAGCGTGCCGAAGCATCTACTCCCTTAACATTAAGGCCCATGTGCTTGTACTGATCTAGTACATCCTCAAATTCGTTTTTACGAAGTAAGCCATTATTTACGAAAATACAATATAAATTTTCTCCAATTGCTTTGTTCAACAGCATAGCCGCTACAGAAGAATCTACGCCTCCTGACAATCCCAAAACAACTTTATCATTTCCTAACTGAGCTTTCAGCTCGTCCACTGTTTCATCTACAAAGGATTGTGGCGTCCAGTCTTGGTTTACTCCTGCAATGTTCACCAAAAAGTTTTGCAATAAGCGCTTACCATCTGTAGAATGGTATACTTCTGGGTGGAACTGGATAGCATAAGTTGATTCCCCTTCAATTCTATAAGCCGCATTTTCAACATCATGCGTACTCGCCAACAACACTCCATTTTCTGGTAAATGCTTGATAGTGTCACTATGGCTCATCCACACTTGGCTTCCCTCTGAAATATTTTCGAAAAAGGATTCTCCTCCCTTAACAAATGATAGGTTTGCTCTTCCGTATTCACGGGTGTTGGATGGCGCTACTTCACCTCCTGAGAAATGTGCTAAATATTGCGCTCCATAACAAACAGCCAATAAAGGCTTTTTACCACGGATTTTTGATAAATCTGGGTGAGGGGCATCTTCGGCACGAACCGAAAATGGACTACCAGAAAGAATTACCGCTTGGTACTCTTCTACCGTTGATGGAACTTTGTTGAATGGATGGATTTCACAGTAAATATTGAGCTCTCTAACTCGTCTTGCAATTAGTTGCGTGTACTGCGAACCGAAGTCTAAAATGAGTATCTTATCGTGTTGCATGTGCAAAATTAAAATTAAATAGGAAATTATATATTGAAAATTGAAAAAATATCAATTCATTGAATCTAAAATCATTTCAATATCCTTCTCGGTAGTATCTGGATTGATAAAACAAAAACGGGACACCGTTTCAAAAGTATCACCTTGTTTCCATTTAGTTGGCGTTACCAAAGCAAAGCCCGACTTATGGTTTCTGTAGGTCCATTCGGTATAATCCTCTGGACTCCATCCTTTTCTTCTGAACAATACACAAGATAAACTTGGATCTCTTACCAATTCCACCTTATCGTGCTCTGTGATCAATTTACCTGCAATCTGTGCCAATTCAATACCTCGTTCTACCGCTTCCTTATATCTATCGGTACCGTGGGTCGCCAAAGAGAACCATAAAGGTAAACCGCGTACACGTCGTGTTAATTGTATTTGATAATCGGTTGGGTTGAAGCCGTGCGCGCCTTCATCCTTAAAAATATCCAAATAAGAACCTTGTTGCGAGTGTGCATTTTTGGCCAACTCAGGATTTTTATAGATTACCGCTCCACAGTCGTAAGGAGAGAACATCCACTTATGCGGGTCGATGGTGATACTATCGGCACGTTCAATACCTTTAAATTGATGTCTTACGGAATCTGCTACCAAAGCACCTCCTCCATAAGCGGCATCTACATGGAACCAAAGATTTTCAGCTTCACACACCTCTGCAATGCTTTCCAAATCATCTATAATTCCGGCATTGGTAGTTCCTCCCGTAGCCACCACAGCAAACAAACATTTGCGCTCGTGCTCCGTTAAGGTTGCAATGGTCTTCTTCAAGTCTTCTCCTGTCAAACATTCTTCAGAGTCCACCAATAAGATATCCACATCGGCTACTTTTGCCATCGCCTTTACGGACGAATGGGCACCAATTGACGTAATGATCAATCCTTTTTCTCTTTTAAAAGCATCGTCCTGTCTCCAATGTTCACGCGCTGTTACGATGGCCGATAAGTTGGCAGAAGTTCCTCCACTGGTAAACACACCAAAAGCACCTTCTGGCAAGCCTGTTAAGGACACAATCCATTTCATTGCTTCGTTTTCACAGAAAATACCTCCGGCACCTTCCATCCAATAGGCTCCGTGAATACTTGATGCCGAAGTCACCAAATCGAACATAATAGCTGCTCTTGTTGGAGATGCTGGCACAAAAGCCAAATTACGGGGATGATCTACTGGAACATTGGTATTAGCCAAGTGTTTTTTCCAAAGGTCGAAGGCGTATTCGCCTCCTACTCCTTTTGGGGTGATGGTCTCACCTACCAAGGCTTTTAACTCTTCTGCTTTTTTGGGTTTACCTATTTGGCGTTCAGTCGCGGAAACTCTATCGATAACGTATTTCATGACATCCAATGTCATTTCTACCAAGTCGATATCTATCTTATGCATTTGCTACTCTAAATTTAGAATTATAAACTCTTTTTTAAGGGGCTGCAAATTTACTATTAACTGATGAATTAATTGGTCTCCAAACTCTAAATAAAATTGAGAAAAATTGGTATTGCGTTCCTGCAAACTTTGATTCGGAAATAATTTGTTTTGAAGTTGCACAACACGGTCCAAATGATCACTCAATTTCCGCTTTTGCGCCTTGAGCAAACGTTTTTCCAAATGTTCCAAACCTTTGATTTGTTTGCGTTCTTGAGCACCAACGGCTCCTAAAAATGTGGGATCGGTTTTTTCCGCAAGTTTATACAGGTCCTTAAACTGTAGTTCGAGGTGTTTTTTTTGAGTGCTAAAGTCGATATCAACCTCAGAAATGGATTTGGTTACTTTGGAAACTAACTCCTCTTGGCTTAAAAATAAATCGGCCATGGATAGTTTCATCTTCTCCAATTTCTCCTGCTGCTTTTCTGATGCCAATAACACCGAATTCCTTAGCAACAATATTGGGAAGGTGACTTTATGGGCTTCGAAATTCGATTTCAACTGAAACCAATAAGCCAATTCACCGCCTCCACCAATGTAGCAAAGGTTAGGCAAAATCACCTCCTGATATAAAGGTCGCATAATCACATTAGGACTAAAACGTTTCGGGTACTCATGTAATTCCTTAACGATTTCTTCTTTGTTCCAAGTAATCTCCGTTCCATAAACACTATACTTCCCATCAAATTCTACGATGCGTTCTCGCAAACCTTCGGTTATATAAAAAAGATTGATTTCTCTAGGGTTGACCTGTATTTTGTAGTTTTCGGGCAATGCATTGATTTGGGCATTGGTCTCCGATACATTTTTAAAAGACGATTGCTGCAACAATTCATCCTCCATGTAAGTTACAAACAGCTCCTTTAAGTTATGGTCGTTGCCATCTACAATCACCAAACCATACTCCCCCAACAATTCATTCACTAAAAATCTAGTGGCATCTGTTAAGTTTGCATGTTCTAAATATGCCTTTTTGAAAAGTTCCTTTAAACGTTTGGCATTGTTACCGGCATTCAATTGGGAAGCAAACACTTCTTCCACCACATCCAAACCTTCCAAATCCAACTCGCCAACTGCACCTGATGAGTCTCTGCTCCACTTTATTTTCTTTCCGTTGAAATTGAAATAATTGATCTCTTCAAAATCATGGTCTTCCGTTGCCATCCAATATACTGGCACAAAATTGTATTCGGGATACGCTTCCTTTAATTCCTTGCAAAGATTGATGGCAGAGACGATTTTGTAGAAAAAATACAAAGGACCAGTAAACAGATTCAACTGATGCCCTGTAGTTATGGTAAATGTATTTTCTTCTTTTAAAGATTGAATATTCTGTTGCGTGCTTTCGGAAAGTCCCAAAGACTGACATTGCTGTTCCAAAGTTTCCACCAAAACCTTTCGGTTTGCTAAAGAAACTTGAGGTTGCTTTTCCTCTATCTGTTGTTTGAAGGCCTCCACTGTTGGAAACCTGTGGTAAAAAGGCTTTAGATTTTGATTTTCTTCTAGATAATCACAGATAAGTTGTGAGAAGTAGTTGGTGTCTTTAAACGGAATACAGTCTGTTGGCATAGTCACTATTCAATTCTGACGTAAATATACAGCGCAAAACTGTTTTATGTCCTAAATTTTAGTTAATTCATATTCAATTTATATCATTATTTTTATCACCTAAACCAGCGCTATGCAAAAAATATTTGTTTTTATAGTTACTGTATTCTGTTGTTCAATTTTCTCATTTGGACAGGAATTACAATCTCCCGACAGCTTTTTAGGATATGAATTAGGTTCCCATTTTTCCAGACACCATCAAGTGGTAGATTACTTTAAATATGTAAGCCAGCAACTGCCCGGTCAAGTGAAATTGGAACATTATGGAGATACTTATGAGCGACGCCCATTGTATGTTGCTTATATTTCTTCGGAAGAAAACCTGAGAAATCTTGAAACGATTCGCCAGAACAACCTTAAAAATGCAGGTGTTTTGGATGGCAGCACAACTTCCAATGAAGTAGCTGTAGTGTGGCTAAGCTATAATGTTCATGGTAATGAAGCTTCCAGTACCGAAGCCGCTATGAAAACCCTCTATACTTTATTGACCGAAAAACAGGAATGGCTTAAAAGCACCGTGGTAATTATAGATCCTTGTATCAATCCCGACGGAAGAGATCGTTATGTGAATTGGTATAATGAAACCTCCAGTACTCCTTACGACACCGACCAACAAGCCAGCGAGCACATAGAGCCTTGGCCAGGTGGTAGACCTAATCATTATTTGTTTGATTTGAATAGAGATTGGGCTTGGGCCACACAAATTGAAAGTCAGTCGCGATTAAAAATCTACAACAAATGGCTTCCACATATTCATGTGGATTTCCATGAACAAGGAATCAATAACCCTTATTATTTTGCTCCAGCAGCAGAACCATTCCATGAAATCATCACCGATTGGCAAAAAGACTTTCAAACACAAATAGGAAAAAATCACGCCAAATATTTTGATTCCAACGGTTGGCTGTATTTTACAAGAGAACGTTTTGATTTGCTATACCCAAGTTACGGGGACACCTACCCAACATTTATGGGAGCCATTGGTATGACCTACGAACAGGCCGGTCACGGCCGTGGCGGCTTGGGGATTATGAATGATGAAGGCACCGAGTTAACTCTTAAGGATCGTATTGCCCACCATACCACTACAGGTCTATCTACGGTAGAAGTTGCCAGCAAAAATGCGGCGAAGCTAAACTCCGAATTCAAAAAATTCTTCGAGAACAGTGATGTGGATTATCAGAGTTATGTTTTAAGTGGAGAACAAGATAAAATTGAAAGCTTAAAACAGTTATTAGACCAACATGGTATTAGCTATTATAATGGTTCTAATACTAAGGTGAACGGCTATCTATACAACAAAGGAGACAAAGGTTCAATGGACATCACCTCCTCCGATTTGGTTATAAGCACCAACCAGCCAAAAGGTAAAATGGTGCAAGTTCTATTTGAACCCAATGTAAGCTTGAGTGATTCCTTGACTTACGATATCACTGCTTGGAGTGCTCCATTTGCCTTTGGATTGGACGCCTTGGCCAGTACCAAATTGATTCCGGCAAAAGCAGGAGCTGCAACCTCTACCCCAACACCAAAAATAGACACTAAAGCCACCGCCTATATGGCCAAATGGAACCATATTACTGATGCCAAATTCTTGGTGGACTTAATGAAACAAAAAATTAAGGTACGCTTTACCGAAAAACCCATTTCCACCAGTGCTCCTGAGCAAACATTTGATCGTGGTTCCTTGATTATCATAAGAGGAGACAATCAATCTGTGGAAGACTTTGACACCAAAGTGATGGCTTCCGCTAAAAAATTCAACAAGAATCCAATTGCGGTGATGAGTGGTTTTTCAAAGTCTGGGCCAGATTTTGGATCGCCAGATGTAAAATTGGTCAATACGCCTAAAGTTGCGTTACTTTCTGGCGAATCTACATCTCCATATGGTTATGGTGAATTATGGCACTTCTTTGAGCAACAATTACAATTCCCTGTGACTTCTTTAAACACAAAGTATTTTAAAATGTACGATTTGAAAAAGTACAACGTATTGATTGTACCCGATGGCAACTATGCCAAGGTATTGGACAATGGTGCTTTAAAAAATCTGCAAGCATGGATTCAAAAGGGGGGCAAACTGATTGTCATTGACGGTGCCCTAAAAAGCTTTGCTGATAAAAAAGGATTCAGCTTAAAAGCCCATGAAGTTAAGGACTCCATTTCTATTGACAAGAAGCTGATTTCCTATGCCGATCGTGAACGTGAAGGTATCAAAAAACTTATTACAGGAGCTGTTTTTAAAACAAAAGTGGACGACACCCATCCATTAGCTTTTGGATATTCAGACACCTATTATACATTAAAACTGGGCAATGATTCCTATGAGTTATTGGAGGATGGCTATAATGTGGTGCATATTGGAGAGAACCCAAAAAGTGTTTCTGGCTTTACAGGAACCGATGCTCTTGAAACCCTAGAAAACTCTTTAATATTTGGAGAAGAACGCATCGGCGAAGGAAGCATCGTCTATATGACAGATAATGTCATGTTCCGAAGTTTTTGGGAAAACGGAAAGCTATTCCTGGTGAATGCCGTCTTCTTTGTCAATAACAACCTATTTACCTTATAAAAGAAAAGCAGCACAATGTGCTGCTTTTTTTATCTTGTTGCTTCTGGGCTTATTTTACCACTTCCGCATATAAATCGAAATCTTCTGCTTCTATTACTTTTACAGTCACATATTCTCCAGTTTTCAAGTAAGTTGATGTGGCATCAATCAAAACTTCATTATCCACATCTGGGGAATCGAACTCGGTTCTCCCTACAAAATAGTTACCCTCCTTACGGTCGATGACCACTTTAAACTCTTGATCGATTTTTTCTTGGTTCAACTCCCAAGAAATTTGCGATTGGATTTCCATAATTTCATTTGCTCGTTCCTGTTTTACATCTTCAGGCACATCATCTTCCAAATTATAGGCATGGGTATTTTCCTCATGCGAATAGGTAAAACATCCCAAACGCTCAAAACGCATTTCTTGAACCCATTCTTTTAGTGTTTGGAAATCCTCTTCGGTTTCACCTGGATATCCTACAATTAAGGTCGTTCTAATGGTCATATTTGGAACTGCCTTTCTAAACTCTTCAATTAGTTTGGTCGTTTTGGCTTTGGTAGTTCCTCTACGCATACTTTTCAAAATGGAATCAGAAATGTGCTGCAACGGAATATCCAAATAATTACACACTTTCGGCTCTCGGTTCATCACGTCCAACACATCCATTGGGAATCCTGTTGGGAAGGCATAATGCAAACGAATCCACTCTATACCTTCTATTTTCACCAAGGCCTCCAATAATTCGGCAAGGTTACGCTTCTTGTACAAATCCAAACCGTAATAGGTCAAATCCTGAGCAATCAAAATCAACTCCTTCACACCATTGGCCGCCAATTTTTCAGCTTCAATTACCAACTCCTCTATAGGTGTACTTTTGTGTTTTCCACGCATCAAAGGGATAGCACAAAAACTACATGGACGGTCGCAACCTTCAGCAATCTTCAAATAGGCATAGTTTTTAGGAGTTGTTGTTAAACGCTCCCCTATCAACTCATGTCTATAATCTGCTCCCAATGCCTTTAACAGCCCAGGTAGCTCTGTAGTTCCAAAATATTGATCTACGTTAGGAATTTCCTTTTCTAAATCCGGTTTATAACGCTCACTCAAACACCCTGTCACAAATACCTTATCTACATCACCTGCCTCCTTTTTTTGCATGAATTCCAAAATAGTGTTCACACTCTCCTCCTTGGCATTATTGATAAAACCACAGGTATTGATCACCACAATATTTCCTTCCTCTTCATGAACAACGTCCTTGCCACTAGCTTTTAACTGCCCCATCAACACCTCACTGTCGTAAACATTCTTACTACAGCCTAGGGTTACCACATTGATTTTGTTCTTTTTAAGTGATTTTGTTCTCATATCAAAAATTCAGGCTGCAAAGATACGTAATGCTTAACGATTTACCGTATGACATTAACAAATTAGAATGACTATGGAAAGCTTTCGTATCTTTAGAACACTAAAAACATCCCAAGGCCATGAAACCTACTTATTTTACTGCACTCGTTTTATTAATTTTCGCACTATCCGGATGCTCAAAAGATGACCAAACTGATAACTCCCCCATAACTTCCGAAATCTATTTCCCTCCTATGAATTCCAACAATTGGGAAACTATTTCTCCTTCGGAATTAGATTGGAATGAGAGTGAACTCCAGCCTTTATTGGACTATTTGCAAACCAAGAACTCCAAAAGTTTTATGATTCTTTATGACGGTAAAATTGTCGTGGAAGACTATTTTAATGGGCATTCTTCCTCTTCCTTATGGTATTGGGCAAGTGCCGGAAAAACATTAACATCAACAGTTGCCGGGATTGCGCAAGATGAAGGTCTTTTCAACATTCAATCCAAAGTTTCTGATTATTTGGGAGAAGGCTGGACATCTGCCCCATTGGAAAAGGAGAATTTAATCACCTGTAAAAACCTATTGTCAATGGATTCTGGATTGGACGACAGCTTAGGCGATGATGTCTCCCCTGAAAATTTGCAATATCTAGCCGATGCCGGCACTCGATGGGCCTACCATAATGTATATGTTAAAATGCAGGATGTTATTGCAGAAGCTAGCGACTTAACTTGGGACAGCTACTTTGAAACGAAATTGGCTTCAAAAATAGGCATGTCTGCAAATGGCACTTGGACCAATCTTGGAGACCTTAGTGTGTATTTCAGCAACACCCGAAGCATGGCTCGCTTTGGCCTGCTTATTTACGCTAACGGTAAGTGGGAAGATACTACCATCGTCTCTGAAGAATTTCTAAATGAAGCGACCAACACCTCTCAAAACATTAATGAAGCTTACGGCTATTTATGGTGGCTAAATGGTAAATCCTCTTTTCATTTACCACAAACCCAATATGAATTTAACGGGTCATTAATCCCAAATGCGCCATCTGACATGTTTGCGGCATTGGGGAAAAACGATCAGAAAATTTACATCTCGCCCAATGAAAAATTGGTCGTGATTAGGATGGGAGAAGCCGCCGACGGAGAAAACTTTGCCCTCTCCAATTTCGACAACGAGCTTTGGAGTTACATCAATGCTTTCATCAATTAATTATAACCTTTAGGCATTTCTCTCAGTTTTGTGGCCTGCTCATAGGCCATAGCCCATTGTAATAGTTGTATTTCCCTAAAAGGTTTCGAGATAAAGGTAAGGCCTTTGGGTTCTCCACTATCAGCAGTATAGCCCATGGGAACCGTAATCGCAGGGTATTCGGCAACCGCGGCAAATCCTGCATGGAAATTATTAATAGACAATATGGCATCTAGTTGATACTTTTGCATTGGAGTGTCCAAAAACAATTTTCCATTTGTTTTAAGTGTTGATTTGATGTTTTCCAAGTCCTTCTCAGTTCCTTTATCGGCCACTATGCCTTCAAACAGCTTTTGTGCATAGGGCATTCTATTGATGGAATCTTCCCTGTTAAACACAATAACATCTTCAACCGAGGTTACCTTAACATTATTATCTGCGTAATGTTTCAAATAAGTTGGTAAATCCTTTTTCATATCAAGGTTAAGCAACCTTATAAAATCTGGGAGTTGTATTTCCTGTGCTTCAATTTCTATAATTTCAGCTCCAAGATTCTCCAAATCCTGTAAGGCTTTGGAGTATAAAGGGTCTTCTTTTAGACTTGCGAAACATCCAAACTTTTTCCCCAGTAAATCCCCAGCTTTAAAATTATCTAAATCAAAAGTATTTTTTGAAATACCATCGGTTGCTTTGAAGTCGTCCATATCTTTTCCTAACATGGCATGAAGTAAAATAGCATTATCTATAACATTCCTGGTCATAGGGCCCGGCGTATCTAAAGTTGACGAAATAGGTACAATTCCACTTCTACTCAAAAGGCCAATAGTTGGCTTCAACCCTACATTAGAATTTTGACTTGAAGGCGACAAAATAGATCCAGAGGTTTCACTACCAACCGCTGCCACACAAAAATTGGCAGCCACTGCTACCCCACTACCTGAACTGGAACCACCGGTATCCAAAACTTTTCTTCCATAAGGGTTTAAGGTTTGACCTCCAATGGCACTATACCCACTCGGACAATCGCCGCAAAAGAAATAGGCCCATTCGCTTAAATTGGTCTTTCCCAACATCAATGCTCCATTAGCCTTTAGTTGCCTTACAATAAAAGCATCTTCTGTGAAATTGTCTTTTAAAGCAACAGCCCCCGCTGTGGTAGGCATACCGGAGGCATCAATGTTATCCTTCAATAATATTGGCATTCCAAAAATGGGATGCTTCAAGCCATGTGTTTTTATAAGTTCATCACACTTTCGTGCTTCTTCTATCACTTTTGGGTTTAAGGCAATGACAGAATTTAAAGAGTTCGGATTAGCTCTGTCATATTTTCTAATGCGATAAAGGTAAAATTTGGTCAGTAATTCATAGGACAATTTTCCCTCTTGCACATATTTCTGTAAGCTTGGAATATCCTGCTCCAAAACAAGTGGCTTCAAATTATTATAATCTGTTTCTGAAAAGGAAGCCAATTCAGCATTGAAAGGTTCCCATAACTGTTCGATATCCATATATTTTGAGTCTAAAACCTTGAACTCCGTGAATTCTTTGGTAGAGATATCACTGATATCTGTGGAATCAGATTTTGATTGTATAGGACTTTGGGAATTATGCTGTTTACAGGAAGAAAACAGAAGCAACAATAGAGTGAAAGCTAAGAATCTCATGGTTAGTATTTTTACTAAAAATACTAAAAAAATAAAGCTCACCGATTAAGGTAAGCTTCTTGTATCATTTATATGGTTGTGGAATTAGTTTTTGAAGAAAGAATCTACAAATTCAAATTTATTGAATACCTGAAGATCTTCAATACCTTCACCAACCCCAATATATTTCACCGGAATTTTAAATTGATCTGAAATACCAATCACAACGCCACCTTTAGCAGTTCCATCCAATTTGGTAACCGCCAATGACGTTACTTCAGTGGCTGCTGTAAACTGTTTAGCTTGTTCAAAAGCATTTTGACCTGTAGAACCATCCAACACCAATAACACATCATGCGGCGCATCTTCTACCACTTTCTGCATCACGCGTTTCACTTTGGTGAGCTCATTCATCAAATTCACCTTATTATGCAAACGTCCTGCAGTATCGATAATCACCACATCAGCATCTGAAGTCACCGCACTTTGCAACGTATCAAAAGCCACAGAAGCAGGATCACTTCCCATAGATTGTTTGATGATAGGCACGTCTACACGATCTGCCCAAACCTGCAATTGGTCTATTGCCGCCGCCCTAAAGGTATCTGCCGCCCCAAGTACCACTTTTAATCCTTGTTGCTTGAACTGGTGTGCCAACTTCCCAATGGTCGTCGTTTTTCCAACACCATTGACACCCACCACCATCATAACATAAGGCTTTTTATTGGAGGGCACCGTGAATTCAGTCGCGTTACCGGCATCAATTTCCGATAACAACCCCGCAATTTCTTCACGAAGAATCTTATTGAGTTCGGAAGTTCCCAAATATTTGTCACGTGCCACACGCTCTTCGATGCGCTCAATAATTTTTAAGGTAGTATCCACCCCGACATCACTGGTCACCAAAATTTCCTCTAGGTTGTCCAATACCTCATCATCGACTTTTGACTTTCCAGCTACAGCCTTGTTCAGCTTTGTGAAGAATGATGTTTTGGATTTTTCCAACCCTTTGTCTAGGGTTTCCTTTTTTTCCGAAGAAAATATTTTCTTAAAAAAACTCATGTTTAATTGGTGTTAGTTTTGGCCTTTCAAAAAGCCAAAAAGCACTTTACAAATTCCCTGCCTTAAACTGCAATCTGCAATTTTGGCAGAAAAACCTATCAAATATAGATATAAAAAAACTGCTTTCAAATGAAAGCAGTTACAATTAAATTATGAACAAATATAATTTATTTTTTGTTTAAAAAGTCGTTCACTAATTCTGGAGCCATAACAGATTCTACGAACATGTAAGCACCACTCTTAGGAGACTTCACCATCTTAATGGCTTTTGTTAATCTTTTAGATCCTGTTTGTAAAGTTGCTACTGATTTCTTTGCCATGATTCCTAATTATTTAATTTCTTTATGAACTGTCATACGCTTCAAGATTGGATTAAATTTCTTAATCTCCATTCTATCCGGCGTGTTTTTCTTATTCTTGGTAGTGATGTAACGTGAAGTTCCTGGCATCCCAGACTCCTTGTGCTCTGTACACTCCAATATAACCTGAATTCTATTACCTTTCTTTGCCATTGTACGTGCCTTTAACTGTTATGCTATTATTTTAAAAATCCTTTAGATTTTGCTTCTTTGATTGCAGCAGAGATACCAATTTTATTGATAGTCTTCAACGCAGAGGTAGAAACTTTTAGAGTTACCCATTTATCTTCTTCAGGAATATAAAAGCGTTTTTTGATCAAATTTGCATCAAATTTACGCTTAGTCTTATTCATAGCGTGAGATACGTTGTTTCCAACCATCGCCTTTTTTCCAGTAAGTTCACAAACTCTTGACATTCTTTCTAACTTTAAATTATGTTATTTCAAAACAGGCTGCAAATTTAGAAAAAAGATTATATATCAACAAACTTAATTCACTTCTTTTTCAAATCTTTTTTAAAATTTCTTTTTGAAGCATCTCAAACGCCTTGTTGGCCGCCTTATTTATCACCTTTACGCGGTGGTTCCCAAAGTTAAATTCTTCACTATACACACCACTTTTAGAGGCGATTGCAATAAATACCACGCCTACTTCCTCATCTGTATCATCTGTGGTAGGCCCTGCATTACCTGTGGTCGCTATGGCATAATCACAATTGAACATTTTCAAGGCTGCGGTCGCCATAGCTTCAGCCACTTGGGCACTTACCACGGAATATTGATCAATTAGGGCTTCTGAAATGTGCAGTACATTCATCTTAGCTTCCTTAGTATAACTAACCACACTTCCCTTAAAATATTTGGAAGCCCCAGGATGTAAGGTAAAGCTCTCTGCAATTTTCCCTCCTGTACAGCTTTCAGCAGTGGCTAGCGTTTTCCCCATAAGGGTCAATTGCCTTCCTATAATAGCTTCTAGGGATTCATCCTCTTCAAATCCCACAAAAATATCTTCTATCTGAGGCAAGAGGGCATTTACTTGTCTATCTATTTCAGCTTCCACAACTTCCCTATCCATTCCTTTTCCGGTCAAGCGCAACCTCACTTTCCCTAAATTGGGCAAATAGGCCAACTTGATAAACTTTGGCAGATTGTCTTCCCAGTCTTCTATACGGGCAGCCAAATTGCTTTCGCCCATGCCATAGGTTAGAATGGTTTTATGTTTGATATATGGGAATTTAAATGCCTTTTGGAGTTTAGGAATGACCTCATTTTCAATCAAAGCTTCCATTTCAAACGGCACCCCAGGTAATGAAACGAATACTTTTCCATCCCTTTCCATCCACATGCCTGGAGCAGTTCCGTTAACGTTCATCAAAACCTGTGCTTTTGAGGGCACCAAAGCCTGATCGATATTAACCTGCACCAAAGGTTTCTTGATATAATGCTCCCAAAGGTATTTGATATGCGCCAACACCTCTTGGTTCTGCACTAGCGTATCGTTAAAATATTCTGCGATGGTTTTCTTGGTGATATCGTCTTTGGTAGGTCCCAAACCTCCAGTAACTATAATGATATCGGCATTGTCTTCAGCCTCCTTAAAGGCCTTCAAAATATGCTCCTTATCATCCTGAACAGAAGTGATCTGATACACAGAGACCCCAATTTTATTTAGGGCCTTACTGATAAATGCTGAATTTGTATCTACAATTTGACCTATGAGAATCTCATCGCCAATTGTAATGATTTCGGCTTGCATTATAGGTTATAATCCTTTTTTAATTCTTCGGATGCATTTTCGATGGCTGTTAGCACAAGGTCCAATTTATCCGAAACGTCTTCTTCTTTCTTCTCAAATTTCCCCCAATCCTGAACCACGATCAAATCTTCCAAAACACCAAGTTCGAACAGATCTATGGTTGGTTTCATTTTATGGGCCGCTTGATAGGTATTAAAATAATCCTTCTCTGCTACGGCTTCTTTTAATCTTGCCGCATCCTCGGGTACTTCTTCCAAGAAAGCTGCCACCAAAGCCACGATAAAATCCTCGTCGTTATCGGCCAACTCTCTTACTCTATATAATTTATAATGCTGTTCCATTTATTTTACAGTTATTGAAAACAAAGGGGTCCCTTCTATAGCCCCAACCAATTTGTCATTTGCATTTACCTTGCCTACTCCGGCAGGCGTTCCTGTAAAGATAATATCTCCTATCTTTAAAGTGAAATATTTTGAGACATATTCGATGATTTCATCAATTTTCCAAAGCATCAAATTGGTATTCCCCTGTTGCACAAGCTCATCATTTTTCTCCAAAGTAAAGTTAATGTTGTTCACATCTTCAAAATTAGTTTTCGGCAACCAATTGCCTATTACTGCTGCTCCATCAAAAGATTTTGCTTTTTCCCAAGGAAGTCCTTTAGCCTTTAACTTTGCTTGAAGATCTCTTGCCGTAAAATCGATTCCTAAACCAATTTGATCATAATATTTATGGGCAAATTTCTTATCGATATACTTCCCAACCTTATTGATTCGTACCAAAACTTCCACTTCGTGGTGTACATCGTTTGAAAAATCTGGGATAAAAAACGGTTGTTTCTTTAATAATATGGCAGTATCGGGCTTCAGAAATACAACCGGTTCTTCTGGCCTTTCATTTTCAAGCTCCTCGATGTGCTCTGTGTAATTTCTACCTATGCAGATAAGTTTCATAGTCCTAAAACAATTAGCAATACAACTAATTAGTCCAATTTATTATTAAACGCTCTCAATTTAATGGCGGTGAGCACTTTTTTGGTGTACAAAGGAAAATCGGCATTCAACAACCAACCAAAATATCCCGGTTCATCATTCAATACATCTTGAACACGCTTTCCTTTGTGCTTTCCAAAGGTAAAGCATTCCTCTTCCTCTTTATTGAAAGCTATAAAGCCTGCAAAGTCGGCAAATTTCTTTCTGGAGCTGAATTCCGCCAAAAACTTAGCATCATTTTCCAACTCGTCATACTTCGCCACCTGAGCTTTCAATACTTCGTAAGTAGCATTGGTATCAGCCTCTGCGCTATGTGCCCCGTCCAAATTTTTGTTGCAGTAAAATTGGTAGGCTGCCGACAAGGTACGCTGTTCCATTTTGTGATAAATGGTTTGCACATCAATAGCGACACGGCTTTTCATATCAAAATCCATTTCGGCACGAAGCATTTCCTCTGCCAATAATGGAATATCAAATCTATTGGAGTTGAAACCTCCCAAATCGGAATCCTTGATAATGTTATGAATCTCTTTTGCCAATTCCTTAAATGTAGGCTTGTCTGCGACATCTTCATCAGACACCCCATGGATTGCGGTTACTTCTGGCGGAATAGGCATTTCTGGATTTACCAACCAAGTATTGCTTTCTTCCTTTCCGTCTGGGTATACCTTTAAAATGGAAATTTCAACAATTCTATCTTTTGAAATATTTACTCCAGTGGTTTCCAGATCAAAAAAGCAAATTGGTTTTGTAAGATTAAGATTCATTTTTATCAAATTTTGGGCTAAGATAACGAGAATAAAAAAAGCCTTAAACTAAATTAAGGCTTTTTTATAAGGTCTGATTGAAACCTACACATTATCAATATTAAAATAACCGCCTTTGTTTTCTGTCCGTTCCAAAGACTGGCTCACGATTAAATGTGCCACATTAATCATATTCCGAAGTTCACAAAGCGAGGTCGTAATTTTTGATGCTTTATAAAAATCCTCCACTTCCCTATGGATGAGATCCAAGCGTTTTTTAGCTCTTTCCAAGCGCTCATTACTTCTTACAATCCCCACATAATTGTGCATCAATGCCTGTAACTCTTTTAAGTTATGCTGAATTAAAACATGCTCTTTGGTGATGCTTGTGCCTTTGTCATCCCAATCTGGAATGTCAACATTAGCAGGAACACTTTCATGTGTTTCGTGATATTTGAAAATGTTATGTGCATACACCAAGGCTTCCAACAAAGAATTTGAAGCCAATCGATTAGCACCATGCAGACCTGTTCTGGAACATTCCCCACAGGCAAACAAATTGTCAATTGTAGTTTTTCCTAATTTATCCACTTGAATGCCTCCACACAAGTAATGCGATGCCGGCACCACAGGAATCCAATCGGTTTTGATGTCGATATGACTATCCAAACACTTTTGATAGATATTTGGAAAATGCTTGACAAAACCTTCGAAATCCAAATGGGTGCAATCCAAGAACACATGGGACTCCCCCGATTTTTTCAATTCGCTATCGATGCTTTGCGATACAATGTCCCTTGAGGCCAATTCGGCACGCTCATCATACTTCAACATAAAACGTTCACCATCCTTATTTCTTAGGTAAGCACCAAAGCCCCTAACAGCTTCCGATATCAAAAAAGAAGACTCCCCTTTGGCACCATACAATGCCGTTGGGTGAAACTGCACAAACTCCATATCCTTAATGCGCGCCTTAGCACGATAGGCCATGGCAATGCCATCACCTGTAGCAATAATAGGGTTGGTGGTATGGCCATACACATACCCAATACCTCCCGAAGCTAGTAAGGTACTATTCGCTTTTATGGTTGAAATCTCCCCTGTTTTTTGATTGAACACATATGCACCGTAGCATTTCAGCTCTTCTAGATCTGCTCCCTCTATATGATGATTGGTAATTAAATCTATTGCAAAATGATGAGGCAGAATAGAAATATTGGCCAATTGATGCGCCCGCTTTAACAAGGCGCGCTCAATTTCATAGCCTGTTATATCCTTATGGTGTACCACTCGATATTCGGAATGCCCTCCTTCCTTTCCCAAATCGAATTTTCCTTTGGCATCCAAATCAAAATTGGCGCCCCAAAGCAACAATTCTTCCATGCGCTTCGGACCTTCCTCGACAACCATCTTAACTACATCTTCCTCACAGAGTCCGTCCCCGGCAATTAAAGTATCCTTTATGTGCTTTTTAAATGAATCCTTTTGCTTATCCAACACAATGGCAACACCTCCTTGGGCATACTTGGTGTTAGATTCTTCTTCATTGGCTTTGGTTACAATAATAACATTCCTATCAGGAAACTTCTCAGCAATCTTCACGGAAAAGGTCAATCCTGCAACTCCAGAACCAATCACCAAATAATCTGCGGTCATCATAATTTCACTCGAGATTAAACAACATTTATTTAGACAGTTCCAACATGCGCTCTATTGGTAGCAAGGCACGTTCAACAATATTTCCGGGCACTTCAATTTGTGGCGACTCGTTCAACAAACAATCATACAGTTTTTGCATGGTATTCATTTTCATAAAATGGCATTCGCTGCAAGCACAGGTATTATCTTCCAAGGCTGGTGCTGGAATCAACTTGGCTGTTGGAATTTCCTCTTGCATTTTATGAAGAATTCCAACTTCGGTAGCCACAATAAATTTTTCGTTTGGATGCTCCTTCACGAAATTAATTATCCCAGCAGTGGACCCGATGTAGGTGGCCGTATCCAAAATATGAGACTCCGACTCTGGGTGTGCAATAATTTTATAGTCCGGATGCTTTTTATGCAGCTCGATCAATTTATCCATCGAAAAAGCTTCGTGTACCACACAACTACCATCCCAAAGCAACAAATCCCTTCCTGTTTCCTTCATGATATAGCGACCAAGATTCTTATCGGGTGCAAAAATAATGGGCGTTTCCTTGGGGATAGACTCCACTATTTTCAAAGCATTTGAAGACGTACACACAATGTCACTCAAAGCTTTGATTTCCGCTGAACAGTTGACATAAGTAATCACCACATGGTTAGGATGCTGCTTAATAAAGGCGTCAAAACTTTCAGGCGGGCAAGAATCGGCTAAGGAACACCCCGCATTTAAATCTGGCAAAACCACTGTTTTGTTTGGGTTTAATATTTTGGCTGTTTCTGCCATAAAATGCACCCCAGCAAACACAATAATATCGGCATCTGTCTCGGCGGCTTTTTGGGACAATCCCAAACTGTCTCCTACATAATCGGCTATATCTTGTATTTCCGGCACCTGATAATAATGTGCCAAGATTACAGCATTCTTTTCCTTCTTTAGGCGATTTATCTCTTTTACTAAATCTATTGTCTCACTCATAACTTCACCATTTTCATTCACAAATTCTAAATCAACAGATCATCTCCCTAATTTTTAACCTCAACATTGGCAATTTCCAACTGCAAATTGTTCAAAAGCAGTTCTCCTTGGTTGAGCATATTAAAAATTTCGTTTTTACTGTCTTCAAAATTATGTTTCAGTTCCAAAAAGAAATTGTTGTAATACGCAATTCCTGACTTTAAATTCTCTGCAAACGTTGCCAAATATTTCTGTTCCTTTTTGGTCATTTCAACTTTAGCCGTTTCCAATTTATTTTTCAGGTAATCGATATAGATATACAATTCCTTAATGAACATGTTTGGACGATCGGTTCTAGAAATTACATTGTCACGTCCGTAGATGTGATCCACCATTGTTTTCAAACTCATCACTTTGGAATAATAAGCCATATTTGGCCCTGGGCAAATAGACACGCCTTCACCTTCCTTCTTGGTATCCAAATTATATTTCAACAAGGCCGAAGTCCCCAAACCTACACAAGTGCATGATTTTTCGGTAATCTTGTTCAATTCCAATTGATAAGCTTCTTTTGAAAGATTTTGAGCATCCAAGGCTTTAATTTTGAAATGCTGATATTCCCGAGACGCAGTACACACCCCTGTTTCCTTAAATTCCTTGTTCAAGGCCACATATTTTTTAGGACAGGAACTACCTGGTCTTCCTTTATCAATCAAAGCATCACGCTCTAAATCTTTGGTGTTTTCCTTAAGATTATTGAAAGGCACTCCCAATGGAGAAATATCGCTTAAATACAAATCCTTTTCTTGGGCGGAAGCCAATTTCTCCAAAGTCTTTTCATCTACGGTTGTTGCTTCCGGAACCAATAAAAATGGACTTCCCCATCCTACAGAATCCAACTGATAGGCATCCAACAACAATTCGTGTTCCTCGTGAGTTCCCACTCCACCTTGAGCCGTGATTTTTATTTGCAAAGGTTCCTTTGAAATCGCTCTATTTTGAGCCTCCAATTCCTTGTTCAAAACTTCTTCAATAGACACTCTCAGTTCCTCGCGTTTCTCCTTGAACTCTGCCAATACTGGTCCCAACAAATACCCATCGGTGGCAAAGGCGTGACCTCCACAGTTCAATCCAGATTCAATTCTATATTCAGATACCCAAAGTCCTTTTTTGGCCAAGAATTTCCCTTGAATCAATGCCGAACGGTAATCGCTTACCTTTAAAATGATTCGCTTTTTAAAAGTCCCTTCTGAAGTTGGATAAAAATCATCAAACTCACTCATATAGGCATACAAGCGAGGATTCATCCCTGCCGAAAGCACTACAGAACCATTTAAGTTACTATTGGCAAAACCACGCAAGGCGGCATGTGCATCATTATAGGCCACAGGGAGTTTTTCATCTTTGTTGTAATTGTCCTTATCAACCTTAGTCATGATGTTCACATCAATACTTCCCTTTACCAAATGTTGGTTTAACCAAGACTTTAGCTCCGATAGTCCTTCGCCTTTTTCTGTAAGCTTTTTAAACTCTTCTCTAAGGTGAGCATTGGAAGGCAGCATATCGAGATAGGCCTTAAAACTATCCCCCGTGTCAAGAGCTGCTTGCTTCACAGCTTCTATTTTTTGATCGACTACTTCATTTATCAAATTAAGGTATGAGGTAATGCGCTTTGCCCGAAAATCGTCTACCTTATTGGTAATTTCCTGATAAGGCAACTCAAAAGTTTCGCTGTACATTTTTCGTAATTTCTCAATAAGCATATCGTCTACCAAAGAAATCACGGAATCAATGCCATATTGCGCTACCTTTAAAGGTGAATCGATTGTAAAGCCAATCCCCATAACCGGAATATGAAATGAATGCGCTTTATTATTCATTCTATGTTGTTTTTAAAATTGCAAACCTCAAATGTATCGATTTGAACTTGCAAGAATTATGATATATGTCATATAAGTATCCTTGCAGGACGATGCATTTTTACGTAGAATTAGAGCACAAAAAAAGCCTTAACTGAAAAGTTAAGGCTTTATATATTATAGGCTTTAAGGATTAAATATCTCTATTTACATCCCAAGCTTCTAAATAATCTTTAACAGCTTTTACAAATTGTCCTCCCAGTGCACCATTCACTACTCTATGGTCATATGAATGTGACAAGAACATTCTGTAACGAATTCCAATGAAATCACCTTCTGGAGTTTCTACTACCGCAGGCACTTTTCTAATAGCACCTAAGGCCAAAATCCCTACTTGCGGCTGATTGATAATTGGTGTTCCCATAATGCTACCAAATGTTCCCACATTGGTCACTGTGTAAGTTCCTCCTTGGATTTCATCTGGTTTCAGTTTATTAACTCTAGCTCTATTAGCCAAGTCGTTTACCTTTTTGGTCATTCCAACCAAGTTCAACTGATCGGCATCCTTGATTACTGGTACAATTAGGTTACCATCTGGCAAGGCCGCCGCCATCCCTAAATTGATATGCTTTTTCTTGATGATTTTATCTCCTTGAACCGAAATGTTCATCATAGGGAAATCTTTAAGCGCCTTGGCTATAGCTTCCATAAAGATTGGAGTAAAGGTCAAGTTTTCACCTTCTCGTTTTGCGAATCCGTCTTTAACTTTTTTACGCCAGTTCCAGATATTGGTAACATCGGCTTCTATAAAACTTTGTACGTGAGCGGAAGTCTGTACCGATTCCACCATATGGTGTGCAATCAATTTCCCCATACGGCTCATTTCGATGATCTCGTCTTCACCACTAGCCACAACAGGAGCTGCTGCAGGCTTGGCTTGCTGGGTTCCATTAACTTGAGGAACGTCAACTTTAGCTGGTTGTGGTGTCGCTACCGCATCCTGAACTGGTTGGCTACCTCTGTTTTCAAGGTAGGCTAAAATATCATTTTTGGTCACACGACCTTCTTTTCCTGTTCCTGAGATTTTATCAAGTTCAGCTTGGCTGATACCTTCTTCTTTGGCAATGTTTCTCACCAATGGCGAATAAAATCTACCTTCTGTAGATACTACAGGCGCTACAGCTTCTTGTGCAGCCTGTACCGTTTCTGCTACTTGGGCCACAGCAGCTGGTTCTGCTTCAACTTCCTCCTTCACCGGTTCTGCCTGTGGTGCAGCTTGAGTATCTGCAACATCGGCATCCGTCTCAATAATAGCTATTGTTTGCCCTACTTGAACTACATCATCTACATTGAATAGCTTTTCAACCAAAACGCCATCAACCTCACTAGGCACTTCACTATCTACCTTGTCTGTAGCAATTTCCAAAACCGCTTCATCCATCTCGATAGTATCTCCTACCTCTTTTAGCCATGATGTTATTGTTGCTTCCGCAACACTTTCCCCCATCTTAGGGAGCTTTAATTCAAATTTTGCCATATCTATAATGAAAAGATCTGTTTTTATTTTTCGTCTGCAAAATTAATAAAAAATCAATGTGTTCTTTAAGATTTTTTCAATTAATTCTGTTCTAACAAAATCACTTTTCCTCTGTTTTTTGAGCTGTTACTTCCGAGGATAAAGGTAGAGTTTTTTGAAAGAATTTTAAATTTTGCGTTTCTATTTATTTGATTGTCGCACATATACTGAATGATTTTTTTAAAACTCAATAGGTTAGCGTCAAATATTATTTCAGTGTGCGGTTTCACTTGCTGTATCTCATCAACGACGGAAACTTTTTTGGCCAGTGCTTTCTCCAAGCCTTCTGCCATTTTATCAGAAACCAATATGTAATGATTTACCTTTGGATTGGCTGGTTTAGGTTCTCTACTGGCCACATAAGCCATCCGGATTCCCAACCAAACGGCTAGGTTGAATAGGATGTTCTTTTTAAAATGTTTCTTGTAGAAAATTTGCATGGCCCCGTAAAATCGGCGGGCGTAAACGGCATCTTTTAAGGTGCTTTCACCTTTATAATGAATTGCTGTGATGGTACCTTTATAGTAGTTATTATAGCCTGCTTCAAGGACTTTGTAGGACAAATCCACATCTTCACCATACATAAAATAGTCCTCATCAAAACCTTGCACTTCATTATAAACTGCTCTTTTAATCAACATAAAAGCCCCAACAAATACCGGAATTTTGCCTATCTCATGTTCGCCCAATTGATTAGCATAGTATTCCTTTGTAAATCCTGTCACCTTTTTTAAAGAGACATATGGGGTTGGAATGTTGCGTTTACTTTCGGGAAGAAAATGGCCTGTACCGTCCACCAATCTACAGCCTACAATCCCGACATTTTCCCTTGCATCTGCAAAAGCCAACAATTGTACAAAAACATCTTCTGGCAATACAGTATCTGGATTTAAAATGCAGAGATATTCCCCTTTCGCACTACGAACCGCCTGATTGTTTCCTTTGGAAAAACCGACGTTATCCTTATTTTCTATTAAAATAACTTCGGGAAACAGTGCCTTGACCATTTCACAACTGTCATCGGCAGAATGATTGTCAACAACAATAATTTCCGACTCGATGCCTTTAGTAGCTTCAACGACACTTCTTAGGCAAAGCTCCAAAAAATAACGGACGTTATAATTTAATATGACAACGGATAATTTCACTAAAAAGAGACTAGGACTTTAAGGACACCTCAAAAGGAATTCTGTTGATGATACTTCTTCCTAAGGTAATCTCATCGGTATACTCGAGTTCATTACCAACCGAGATGCCTCGGGCAATGGTAGAGGTTACAATATTGAAGTCCTGAATTTGTTTGTAAATATAAAAGTTGGTTGTGTCTCCTTCCATCGTAGAGCCTAACGCAAAAATAAGTTCCTTTATTTTGCCCTCCTTTACTTTTTCTACAAGCGATTCAATATTAAGATCGTTTGGACCTACACCATCCATGGGAGAAATCTTGCCTCCCAGCACATGATACAAACCTTTAAACGAGCTGGTATTTTCTATAGCCATGACATCCCTAATATCTTCCACCACGCAAACAACATCTTCCATTCTATTTGGGTTGGAACAAATTTCACAAAGTTCTGTATCGCTAATATTATGGCAACTTTTACAAAATTTAATTTCGTTGCGCATGGTGCTCAGTGCTTCCGAAAGCAATTGGGTGCGTTCCTGCGGTTGCCCTAACAAATGCAGGACCAATCTTAAGGCCGTACGCTTGCCAACCCCAGGCAACTGGGACATTTCATTAACTGCTTTTTCCAGAAGTTTTGAAGAAAATTCCATGCTGCGAATTTACTATAATTTACGGACTATTTAATTATGGGGTTCTTATTAAATTACTTATTATTGTCTACCATAACAATTGAAAAGTAACATTCTGATTTTTAAAATCATCCTAAATTCTCACCTATGACCCCGGTTACCATTGCGCTTTTAATTCTAGGTTATTTTGTAGTATTAATCCTTATTTCATTTTTCACTGGAAAGGAAGACAGCAACGAAGCCTTTTTTAAAGCGAATAAATCGGCGCCATGGTATTTGGTGGCTTTTGGAATGATTGGTGCTTCTCTATCTGGGGTCACGTTCATCTCTGTTCCAGGAGCGGTAGAAACCAAACAATTTGGGTATTTACAGGTCGTGTTCGGCTACTTTTTGGGCTATTTGGCCATTGCTTATATTCTATTACCTATTTATTACAAACTGAACCTCACCTCCATTTACACCTATTTAAAAACCCGCTTTGGAATTATAAGCTACAAAACAGGTTCGGTGGCTTTTTTGGTTTCCAGGACGGTTGGTGCTGCCTTTAGATTGTTTTTGGTAGCCAAAGTGCTTCAGTTACTTATTTTTAATGAATTCGGCATTCCTTTCGCCGTTACCGTGGTAATTACCATAGCCCTAATTTGGCTATACACTTTTAAAGGCGGCATTAAAACCATCATATTTACGGATACACTACAGACCTTTTTCATGTTGGTTTCCGTAGTGGTGACCATTACTTTTTTAGCTTCTGCCTTAGATCTTCACAGTTTTACTGATGTGTATACAACCGTAAGCGAAAGCTCCTTGAGCAAGACGTTTTTCTTTGAAAACATTAATGATCCTCAATACTTTTTTAAGAGCTTTTTGGCGGGAATGTTCATTACCATCACCATGACGGGATTGGACCAAGATATGATGCAGAAAAACCTAACCTGTAAAAACCTAAAGGAAGCTCAAAAAAACATGATTTCCTTTAGTATTGTATTGATTTTTGTAAACATTCTATTTCTGGTTTTAGGGCTTTTATTGACTCAGTATGCCCAACAATATGGTATTACAGCAAAAAAGGACGATTTGTTCCCTACCATTGCCATGCTTCCAGAAATAGGCATCATGACTTCTGCCTTCTTTTTATTGGGACTTATTGCAGCCGCCTACTCCAGTGCAGATTCTGCCTTGACAGCTTTGACTACTTCCTTCTGTATTGACATTATTGAATTGGACAAAAAACCGCAGGAACAACAAAAAAAGACCAGAAAAAGAGTGCATATAGGGACCAGTATCGTACTTATAATTGTCATCCTCATCTTTGATGTTCTCTTTACGGATGTTTCTGTAATTTGGGAATTGTTTACCGCAGCAGGCTATACTTATGGCCCACTTCTAGGATTGTTTGCTTTTGGAATCTATACCAAATTCCAAATCAAAGACAAATTAGTTTGGATTGTAGCCATAGTTTCTCCAATAGTTTCTTACCTATTAAACACCTATTCTGAAGAGCTGTTAGGTGGTTACCAAATAGGTTTTGAAATTTTAATAATCAATGGTCTTTTCACATTTCTAGGATTAATACTGATTCGTAGAAAGCAAAACTAAAGTGCAAGCCACCTCATAAGCGATAGCATTAGCCTCCAAAATTTTGTAAAACTCAGGGTTCTCTGTCCCTGGATTAAAAATAATACGTTTTGGACTTAAGGACACCAGATAGTCATAATACGCGGTTTGCCGTGGCGGATTGAGGTATAATGTCACGGTATCAACATGATCATAATTCAACAATTCATCATCAATATCAACACCAGCAACGCTTCCCTTTTTAATTCCATAGGCTACTACTTCATGGCCGTGAGCCAACAATCTTCCTATGGCAAAATTGGAATATCGGGAAGGATTCAAGGAAGCTCCAAAAACTAGGGTCTTTTTGTTCATCTGTTAAAAAGGTGTTAAGGTGTGTTAAATTAAGTAACACATCACTTTTGGGGACGTCTATCCTCCAAACATTATCACGCTAACTTACATATTTTTTGATGAAACACATTTTACTTTTTATTGCATTTCTATCATTGTCAACGCTATACGCAAAAACCGATTCAGAAAGCGCACCAAGGGACGGTTCGGTTACAGGAACAGTGATAGATGCCAACCTGAACCAAGCATTACCCTACGTAAATATAATTATTAAAAACGAAGCAGGAGAAACCATTACTGGCGGAATTACCGATGACCAAGGTTACTTCGAAATCAAACACATTCCAGAAGGAAAAAATGTAATCAACATTCAATATATGGGTTACAAAACCGTATCAAAACCATTGGTTATTGGCAATGGTAAGCATAAAATAGACTTAGGAAACATTTTACTGGAAGAAGACATTGCCAGCTTGGATGAAGTTACCGTGGTAGCCGAAGTGTCTTCTGTGCAACAAAAGGTAGACAGAAAAGTCATTACCATAGGAAAAGACCTTACCACCACAGGAGCGTCTGCTTCTGAAATCATGAACAACCTTCCCTCAGTTACCGTAGACAGTCAAAGTGGAGACATTAGCCTTCGAGGCAATGAAAATGTACGTGTTCTGTTGGACGGGAAACCTACCAACGTTCCGGCGGCACAATTGCTCAAGCAAATTCCTTCCACATCCATTAAAAGTGTGGAATTGATCACCAATCCTTCGGCAAAATATAACCCTGAAGGAATGAGTGGTATCATCAATATCATACTACACAAAAATGCCAATGTGGGATTCAACGGAAACCTCAACGTTGGCTTTGCTAAAGAAATCAGTCCAAACTTTAATAGTTCTATAGACATGAACTACCGAAACGGTAAACTTAACTTCTATGGCAACTATGGAAACAACATTGGTAAGAGTACCGGCGGTGGAAAAATAGACCGATTTGATGACAATACCGAACAAATTTTCAAGAACTGGAACAACAACAAATCTCATCTGTATAAACTTGGGATTGACTATTACATAAATGACAACAATGTGTTTTCGGTGTATACCAATCAAAACCTTTACGACGGAAAGAGAAGTAACAGTACAGACATTATTTATCTTCTGAATGACAATCCAAATTTCCGTCAGTATTTAGACAATGAAAATGAAAACACCACTTCCTCATATAATGCAGCCTTTAAGCACGATTTTAAAAAAGAAGGTCACAACATTAGTTTGGAAGTAGATTACAGCACTTTTGACAGTGATGAAATTGCCGACTTCTCTTTTACAGACAATAGTTCTTACCGAGACCTTGTAAACAACAAACGCGATAATACTTTGATCAATTTGGATTATGTGAATCCACTTTCGGAAACCTCTAAGTTGGAAATTGGTGCAGAATATAGAGCCAACAATGCCGATAATTTTTACAACACCACCAATGCCAATCTTTACGATTCTGATTACGAATACAACCGAAGCATTTATTCCTTCTACACTACTTATGGGCAAACTTTTGACAAGTGGTCCTATCAAGTAGGTGCAAGGATTGAGCAATATGAAGTGGAAGCCATTTTTGAACAAGTTACGCAAGAAACCTCAACTTTCAATGACGAGCAATTCAGCATTTATCCTTCTGCATTTTTAACCTATAACACTTCAGAAAAAACATCTTTACAATTAAGCTATAGCAGACGTGTGGACAGACCTGGACTAGGACAAATCAACCCGATCAGGGAATGGAGTTCGCCTAGGGTAACCTCTATTGGAAACCCGGAACTGAGACAACAGTTTACCAATTCCTTAGAATTGAATCTTACCAAAAATGTGAAAGGCGGTAATATTACTGCGGGGACTTTCTACAGAATTATCAACGATGAAATCAATCGTTCTGTATTTATGGACCCGGAAGACCCTGCAGGAGATCGTGTGATATTAACCTATGACAATTTTGACCGCAATAATGCTTTTGGTTTTGAAGCTTCCAGTAATTACAGACCAACTAAATGGTGGAATTTTAATGCCAGTGTCGAATATTATTTTAAGACCGTAAGAGGTGTGGTGGAGCAGGAAAATCTGGAAATCAAAAATTCCACCTTCAATTTACGTATGAACAACAACTTTAAAGCGACTAAAAGCTTGAGCTTTTCGCTTTTTGGAACGTACCGCGGACAAGATGAAAACCTTCAGCACAAAAGAAAACCTATGGTGATGGTAAATACAGGATTACGTTATAGCTTCTTGGAAGATGACAGAGCTACCTTCAGCTTTAGCTACAATGACATTTTCAACACCATGAAATTTGCTTTTGAACGCGACAGACCTTTCCCTAGCGAAGGTGAATTTAACTGGGAAAGTAACCAATGGCGTATAGGCCTTACTTATCGTTTTGGAGGAGGTAAATACAAAGCTTTAAATAGAAAACAAAGAGACAATAATGAAACCCAAGGTAGCGGTGGATTCATGTAACAAAAATGACATATTTAGTAACCCATACAATAGTTGATGGTTAGTGTTAATGTTTGGTTACTAAATAAGAAAACCCGAGGTCTTAGGCCTCGGGTTTTCGCTATTGTTAAAATAATGTTATTATTTTAAGAATGTGTTAATTTTCTCCAAATCCAAGGGTATCTTTGTAATCGATTACTTCTGCATGTTTAAATTGATTTGAATTAGCCTTCATCAATTGAAAAACCCAAGGAATAATCAACCTCGAAGACCTCAATTTTTTGGGGTCTTTTTTTCTTCCAAAAACTGTAACAAACCATTTTCAAAACCGTCTTTTTTATACACAGCTCCTCAACTGATTTTAATTAATTTGAATTAGCCTTCATCAATTACAATTCGTTGATTTGGTAAATGTTGGATTTTAAAAACCCAGGTGCTTAGGCCCTGGGTTTTAGCTTAAATGTTAATTAACGTTAAAAGTGTTAATTAATGAAATAAAATTGAAATTTCAACGTCTATAGTGTAGTGATAAGTTTTAAAGTTAATCAACAGAAGTATTTTTATAGTTTTAGTGTTAGTAAGGTTGGTTAATAGCTGAAAAGCCCGTGATTCTCAATCACGGGCTTTTTATTTTATGAATGGTCATTAATGTTATTGAAAAGTGATTACCATTTAATAACCACACTTCCCCAAGTAAAGCCACTTCCAAAAGCGGCCAACACGACTAAATCACCTTCCTTAATTTTGTTTTGTTCCCAAGCTTCGGTTAAAGCAATAGGAATGGAAGCTGCTGTCGTGTTTCCGTAACTTTGAATGTTGTTGAACACCTGGTCGTCATTCAACTTAAATTTATTCTGGATGAACTGTGAAATCCTCAAATTGGCCTGATGTGGAATCAACATATCAATATCGGAAACCTGCAGGTTATTCTTCATCAATCCCTCCATAATCACTTCACTAAAACGAACTACGGCATTTTTGAATACAAACTGCCCGTTCATATGTGGCATATAACTAACATCGTCCGGATCGTTGTCCCTTAAAATGTCGCTTACCCAACGTTTTCCCATCCCTGGGGCAATCAAGCTCAATTCTTCAGCATGCTCCCCTTCAGAATGTAAATGGGTGGACAATATTCCTTTTGTTGGATCTTCTTCTCTACTCAATACGGCAGCTCCAGCTCCATCTCCAAAAATTACAGAAACGCCTCTTCCCCTAGTGGTTTTATCCAAACCTCTTGAATGCACCTCACTACCAATCACCAAAACGTTTTTATACATCCCTGTTTTGATATATTGATCGGCAATGGAAATTCCATATACAAATCCCGAACATTGGTTTCTAATATCCAAGGCCCCCACAGTTTTAATGCCCAAAGCTTTTTGAACGGCAACCCCAGGTCCAGGAAAATAGTAATCTGGGCTCAATGTGGCAAATACAATAAAATCGATATCGTTTTTATCTATTCCGGCACGTTCTATGGCTATTTCAGCCGCTTTAACACCCATTGTGGAGGTGGTATCTCCTGTTTTGTCTTCAACCCAACGACGTTCCTTAATACCTGTACGCTCTTGAATCCAGGCGTCGTTGGTATCCATCATTTCGGATAAATCGTCATTAGTCACCACATTATCGGGCACATAATAACCTAAACCAACTATTTTTGAATTGTACATAAATCCTTATTATTTTAATCAAATCGAACTGCTTCACTGCCATTTTTGAATAAATGACAAAAAACAAGGTGTAAATTTAATCATTATTCCATCTTTATTAAACTAAACCCCTAAAAGATTTCTTCCGCACATAGGCATTATTTCCTATTAACAATGTCAGTTTGTCATCTTTTTGGTCTTGGTACTTTTTTTGTCCTGTTCCAAGAAAATTGTAAAAACATAAAATTTAGATATCATGGCAAAAGGAAATATTAATGTTTCGGTTGAAAACATCTTTCCGTTGATCAAAAAATTCTTATACAGCGATCACGAAATCTTTTTACGCGAGTTAATCAGTAATGCGACGGACGCTACCCTAAAACTTAAACATCTTACCAATATTGGTGAAGCGAAAGTTGAATATGGCAACCCACAAATTGAAGTAAAAATTGATAAAGATGCCAAGAAACTTCACATTATAGATCAAGGTCTTGGTATGACAGCCGAAGAGGTTGAAAAGTACATTAACGAAGTGGCTTTTTCTGGTGCCGAAGAGTTTTTGGACAAATACAAAGATTCAGCAAAAGACTCTGGAATCATTGGGCATTTCGGTCTTGGGTTCTACTCTGCCTTTATGGTAGCCGAGAAAGTTGAGATCATCACAAAATCATTTAAAGATGAGCCTGCTGCTCATTGGACTTGTGACGGATCGCCTCAATTTACAATGGAGCCTCATGACAAAACGGAAAGAGGTACAGAAATCATTCTTCATATTGCAGACGATTCAACCGAATTCTTGGAAGAATCCAGAATTAGAGAGTTATTGTTGAAATACAACAAGTTTATGCCTATTCCAATTAAGTTTGGAACCAAGGAAGTAAACGATCCAGATTTCACGCCTAAAACAACTACCGATAAAGACGGCAAGGAAACTACAGAGCCTCACAAACAAATTACTGTAGACAACATCATCAACAATCCAAATCCAGCTTGGACCAAGCAGCCAACCGATTTGGAAGACCAGGATTATAAAGACTTCTACAGAGAATTGTATCCAATGCAATTTGAGGAGCCTTTATTCCATATCCATTTAAATGTTGACTATCCGTTCAACCTAACTGGGATTTTGTATTTCCCTAAAATGACCAACGATTTAAGTATTCAAAAGGATAAAATCCAATTGTACCAAAACCAAGTGTTTGTTACGGACAATGTAGAAGGAATTGTTCCTGAATTCTTAACGATGTTGAAAGGGGTTATCGATTCTCCAGACATTCCATTGAACGTGTCACGTAGTTATTTACAGGCAGACGGTGCGGTGAAAAAGATTTCATCATACATCACCCGTAAGGTGGCTGATAAGTTGAAATCATTGTTCAACAACAACCGTGAAGACTTTGAGAAAAAATGGGATGATATCAAGATTGTGATTGAGTACGGAATGCTTTCTGAGGAAAAATTCTTTGAAAAAGCAGAAGCTTTTGCTTTGTACCCAACCGTGGATGGCACTTACTACACTTACCAAGAATTGATTGATAAAATCAAGGACAACCAAACGGATAAGGACAATAAAACAGTGATTCTTTATGCTTCCAACAAAGACGAGCAACACAGTTATATTGAAAGCGCCAAAGCCAAAGGTTACGAGGTATTGTTATTGGATTCTCCAATCGTGAGCCACTTGATGCAAAAGTTGGAAACCTCTAAAGAGAACATTTCATTCTCACGTGTAGATGCAGACCATATTGACAACTTGATCAAGAAAGAAGACACAAAAATCTCTAAACTTTCTGAAGAGCAAAAAACTGCTTTAGACACCTTGTTGAAAGAAACGATTCCAGCAGAAAAATTCATGGTGCAATTGGAAGCTATGGATAGTGATGCTGCTCCATTCATGATTACACAACCAGAGTTCATGCGCCGTATGAAAGAGATGCAAGCTACTGGTGGCGGTATGTTTGGAATGGGCAATATGCCAGAAATGTACAATTTGGTGGTAAATACCAACTCTGAATTGGTAGGCCAAATTTTGGATACCGAAGCTAAAGATGAACAAGAGCGTTTGATCAACCAAAGCTTGGATTTGGCAAGATTGTCACAAGGACTTCTAAAAGGTGAAGAACTTACTAACTTCATCAAACGAAGCTACCAAATGATCAAATAATAGTAATTATATAATATTTGCAAAACCTTCCTGCACTTACAGGGAGGTTTTTGTTTTTATACCCTTTTCAAAAAACACCGTTTACTCAATAAACAGTCCCATTTACTAAGTTCTCTTTTTAAAATCATGGATTGCCTAGTAGGTTTGAAGTATTAACTTTTAAATCTAACATCATGAACAAGCAATTCAACTTAAGCATTGAAAATCCCTGTCAAGAAAACTACAATGAATTTTCTCCTACCTGCAACGGCGGATTTTGCAAGTCCTGCAAAACAGAGGTGGTAGATTTCACTAGAATGGACTCCCAAGAAATCACAGATTATTTCAAAAACAATACAACCCAAAACGTTTGTGGCAGATTCAAAAGCTCGCAATTGACGGCCCACCAACCTACAATCCCAATCAAAAGAACATCTCACCTTTTAAATGGATTGGCCTTTGTCTTTTTATCCTTATTTGCACTCAACTCTGCACAGTCACAAACCATTCAGCCAAGAACTACAACTTCGAAAAACCCTCCTTCCAAAATCCAGGATTCGTCGTTTCAAAAGACTTTTGTAGTAAAGGGAACTGTGTCTGACAATGAAGCGCCATTACCAGGAGTGAATGTGGTATTGCAAGGCACCTCTATAGGCATTAGCACAGATTTTGATGGCAATTTTGAATTCCCCATCAAACTAAAAAAAGGAGATGTTTTAGTGTTCAGTTATGTGGGCATGGAATCGCAGAAGTTGGTAATTACCGATGACCAAACAACTTCTAACGTAACCTTAAAAGTAAACATGTCAATGACTGAATGCATGATTTTAGGCAAAGTGGCCGTAAAAAAAGCTTATAAATCAAAAAGACGTTAGCCCAATCTGCTTTATATGAAACACCTAGTTCTTTTAATTTCAATTTTCTATATAAATAGCTCTAAAGCTCAACTATCGGATTTTGCCCATATCGATTTCACAAAGGCAGATAATACGGCTAAACTTCAACAAGGAGCAGATTTGAAAAACCTTGGCTTGCTTGCCCATCAACTTACTGCAAATCTTTCCACCGACGTTGAAAAATTTAGAGCTATTTACTTTTGGGTATGCCACAATATCAATGGAGACAGCAATCAACACACCAAAGTTGACAGAAAGCGCAAAAAAATGCATGGTGATAGCGCAGCTTATTCCATGTGGAATGAAGAGTACAAAAAAATTGCCTTTAAAAAGTTATTGAAGCACAAAAAAACCATGTGTACTGGTTATGCCTATTTAATTAAGGAACTTTGTTTTTTGGCAAATATTGAATGTAAAATTATTGACGGTTATGGCAGGACTGTTAACTCCAATGTTGAGGAACTGGAAATGACCAACCATTCTTGGAATGCTGTAAACCTAAACGGCAAATGGTATTTGTGTGATGCCACTTGGTCCAGTGGCTACACGATGGGCTATACTTTTGTAAAAGATTATAACGATGGGTACTTTTTAACCGACCCGATTTTGTTTGCAAAAAACCACTTTCCTGTTGACCAACAATGGGTATTGACAGACACCGTATCTCGAGAAGATTTCACCTCTTCTCCTATAGTTTATGGAGAAACATTTCAGCACCAAATACAATCGGTAACTCCGAGTAATTTAAATACGTCCATAAAAAAAGAGGAAGACCTCAACTTCAGCTTTAAAAGCCCCAAGGAAATTACAAACAACAATATTTCACTGGTCTATTTTACCAGCTCACAGGAACAGACTTTAAAAATTTACGACCTTAAAAACCAAAACGGGTACATTTCCTTTAAAACCAACTTTAACCACAAAGGAATTTATGACGCTCATCTAAAAATCGGAAAGGACATTGTGGCGACTTACACTATTGAAGTCACAAGGTAAAAACCTGCAATAGCCAAACGTAAGAAATTGTATATCAACAAAAAAACTAGTATTTTTAATCTTACGTAAGTCTTTATCTTTTCCAATATGAAAAAAATTCTAACCATTTTCATCATCAGTTTAGTGCTGCTTTTGGCAGCCTACTTTGCCTTTGTATATTATGTGCCCTATAGTGAAGGCACCCGATCTGGAGAACTCATTAAAGTGAGCAACAAAGGTGTTGTTTTTAAAACTTGGGAAGGAGAAATCAGCCAAGGGATTAGTGGCGCAGAAATATTTAAGTTTTCTGTTCTGGACAAGGACAAGGATGTCATTCAGAAACTCAATGAACTTCAGGGCAATTATGTGAAGGTAACTTATATTGAACGCTACACAACCTTAGCATTTTGGGGCGACACCAAATACTTTGTAACCGCCGTAGATAAAGACATCTCTCCCCACTTTAATAAAAAATCGGATTAAACTGATTGCAGATACATAGCCCCATGTATCTCCCTTAAAACATCTCGTTCATCCATGGCATATTTCATTCGTTAATCCATTCACAAAACAGGGCTAAGCTCTAACTTTTGCCCTATATTTGCTGTAAATAAAACCTTATGTCATTTAAAGACTTAAATCTCAACAAACCCCTTTTAAGAGCCATCGCCGAAGCTGGTTATAACGATCCTACCCTTATTCAGGAAAAAACCATTCCTGTTGTATTGGAAGGAAACGACCTAATAGCCTCTGCACAAACGGGAACCGGAAAAACAGCGGCGTTTGCACTTCCCATACTGCAACTGTTGTTTGACAAGCAGGATGCGCCTAAAAAAGGCAAAAAAATAAGAGCTTTGATTGTAAGTCCTACAAGGGAATTAGCCATTCAAATTGGTGAAAACTTTAAAACTTACAGCACGTACACCAATCTTAGATCTACCGTAATTTACGGAGGTACGGGCATCGAACCACAAATTGATGTGCTCAACAAAGGTGTGGATATTTTAATTGCAACCCCTGGGCGCTTACTGGACCTTCATAAACAGGACGTCATTAATTTGGATTATGTTGAGACCTTGGTTTTGGATGAAGCCGATTTAATGCTAGACATGGGATTTATTGATGACGTGAAGAAAATAGAACGCCTGTGTCCTGAGGACAAACAGATTTTGCTGTTTTCGGCCACCATGCCATTTAAGGTGGAACAGTTGGCCAATACCATTTTAAAATCACCACAACGCATTGAAGTAACGCCTACTTCGTCCGCGGCGAAAGATATCAGCCAAGTCCTTTACTATGTTCCTAAACGCAATAAAATTGAACTTTGTTTGCACTTGCTTCGTAACACCATCAAAGGGAGTATTCTAATTTTTAGACGTACCAAATTTGGTGTGGACAAACTGGAGCAGACCCTTCTCAAAAATGGTTATAAAGTTGAAACCCTTCACGGAGATAAGACTCAAAATGACAGACAGGAAGCTTTGAAGAAGTTCAAAAATGGCTATGTAAACATTTTAATCGCCACAGATGTTGCCGCACGTGGAATTGACATTAATGAACTGGATGCAGTCATCAATTTTGATTTACCAAATGTGCCAGAAACCTATGTGCACAGAATAGGAAGAACAGGTAGAGCTGGTAATATTGGCCACGCCTATTCCCTTTGTTCCGCCGACGAAAAAACATATATTAAATCCATTCAACAATTAATTAATGTACAAATACCAGTAGAGGAAGATCATCCCTATCCTTTAGATCCTAAAGCAAAGCCAGAGGTTCATCGCTCAAAAAAAACAGGCAGCAAGCATAAAAAAGGGAGAAAAGGAGAAGGTTCCAAAAAGAAAAAGAAACGCTGGTATTAATAGTTAATCCTCAATCAAACAATGAAATACTTCGGTATATTTTTAATTATTTCCGTATTTACAACACAAGGTTTTGCTCAAATTGACTTGTTGCATCACGACACTCAGCCAAGTGAAATGGCCGTTACCATACCCTTCGAAATTGGAGATCAGGTTACCATGTATTCTTCTGTTTTGGACGAAGACCGTGTTATCAACGTCTATTTACCTAACAGCTATTCAAAGGCAACACATAAAGATTACCCCGTAATTTACCTTTTGGACGGAGCAAGGGATGAAGATTTTATCCATATTTCAGGACTGGTGCAGTTTGCCTCTTTTTTATGGATCGACATGGTTCCTGAATCCATCGTTGTAGGTATTGCCAACATAGATAGAAAACGCGATTTCACGTTTCCTCCTAGTGTAGCAGACCATTCACAAAATTTCCCAACGGCAGGAGGTTCTGAAAAATTCATCAATTTCATTGAGATGGAATTACAGCCTTACATTGAAAAAAGCTACAGAACCACCAGAACCAAGACCATTATTGGTCAATCCTTAGGAGGACTTTTGGCTACCGAAATTTTATTCACCAAACCTCATCTCTTCAATAATTATCTTATTGTAAGTCCAAGTCTTTGGTGGGATGAAGAAGCTATTTTGAAAAAACAGCCAGCTATCATCCATGCTAATTACAAAGTAGCAAAGAATATTTTCATTGCGGTAGGAGGACAAGAAGATGACGTTATGAAACGTGAAGCCAAAGCCTTATTCACTCTTTTACAGGGTAGCGAAAATAGCGCCATCACCACCAATTTTGAATTATTCGAAGAACAAAACCATGCAGACATTTTACATTTAGCCGCCTACAAAGGCCTTCAAACCATTTTTAAAAAGGAAGAATAATTACACTTTAAGTCGGCTGTTGAAATAATGTTTTAATAAAGGGATTTGTACCATCACCATTAGCGCCAACATAGCCATTCCATACATTGTAGACTGTGAAAATTTAATTCCCGAAAACACATTCAAATTAGGGATTTTTAAATTTCCCAAAGGAAGAGTTAATCCCAATCCTTTTGACTGGGAAGGTGCAATAAATGCAATATAAAGCACCAAAGCGCATAAACCAGCCGAAAGCAGCCACCACACTGTTTTTGATATCAAAGGTTTGTAGGCGATGCTTTTTGACACAGATAACTGATTAATTTCCTGCATCACTTTTGAAGTAAACTCAAACGACGGTGATTCGGTTTGAGAATTCTCCATGAACTTTTCAACCAATTGCTCTAACTCTTTATCGTGTTCACTTTTCATAACGCGCTATCATTTCAGGTTCTAATTGTGCTTTTAATATGGAAGCCAACTTTTTTCGGCTTCTAAATAATTTCACTTTGACATTATTGGGAGTAATGCCAACCACTTTAGAGATTTCCTCCAAACTCTGTTCTTCAAAATAAAACAAGGTCAACAAAAAACTATCCTCACTAGGAAGCTGCTTTAAACAATCTTGGATAAGCTGAGATTTTTCCGATTCCAAAATACCATCCAAAGCATTGTCCAATGTTTTTATTTGGGGCATTGTGATGTCATCTACAGGTACATTTGCCTGATATTTTTTGTTCTTTTTAATGCTGTCCAAACAACTGTTGTAGGCCACTTTATAAATCCAAGTCGACAATTTAGAATCTCCTTTAAACTTCGTCAAGGATTTATACACCTTTATAAAAGTATCCTGAGCCACTTCCTCTGCTTCTTCCCTATTTTTCAACATTCTAAGCGCCAAAGTAAAGACCATATCCTTGTAACGGTCTACCAATGTGGAAAATGCACTAGTGTCCCCTTCAATAATTTGGTTGATGATTATATGCTCTTCGATGGCCATGTGACAAATAGGACGACTCGATAACATTTGAGGTTACAACTTTTTCTATAAATTTTTTTTCCATCTTTTTGTAACCTCAATGGAAAACGTATCGTCATAAGATAAAAACATATTAAAAGTAATCAATTAAAAAACAAGTATCATGGAAGAAATATTAATACCTATTAGCTTTTTCTTGGCCGTTTTCGGGGTAATCTACCTTTTTTTATCCACCAGAAACAAAGAACGTTTGGCCTTAATTGAAAAAGGCGCGGATGCCAGCATTTTTGCAATGGGCAGACAGCACACGGCCCCCATTTGGAAAGTCATCATTTTAAACCTAGCACTTTTACTAATGAGTATTGGTGTCGGCATTTTTGTCTCACAGATATTGGTATCTATAGGAATAGACGAAGATATCGCCATGCCAGGAACCATCTTCTTAATGGCAGGAATTGGCCTATTCATAGGTTTTAAAATGACTCAAAATTTGGATAAGGAATAAATTACAAGCCTAATTTATTACCTCAACACCGTTAACTGCCATTCGTCGATGGCAGTTTTTTTATGCTTTAGAAACTGTATGGAATCCGTATCTTTAAAACTTTAAATAAAATTTTATTGTTTTAATGAAGAAATTATTAATAGCTGCTGGTCTAATTGCAACGTTTATTGCTTGTAAAAATGAGACCAAACCCACCGAAACAGATTCTCAAACAATCAATGCGAATATGCCCAATGCCGAATTTGACAAAGTATTGGAAGCTTATTATCAAGATGCCTTGCAACTGAATCCTTTAAATGCCACTGCCGAGGGAGACAACAGATACAACGATTTGCTCCCGAACATGCTATCGGATGACTTTATGGCAAAAACGAAAGCTCATTATACCAACTATAAAGAGCAAGTAAATGCATTCCAGGATGCTCAATTAAACGAGAGCCAACAACTTTCAAAAGCCATCCTAAATTGGGAATGCGATATCAATTTGGAACGCCTTACGTTTAGAGAAGACTTAATGCCTATCAATCAATTTTGGTCCCTACCTTTAATGATTGGCCAATTGGCCAGTGGTGCTGGTTCGCAACCCTTCAATACTGTAGAAGACTACAATAACTGGTTACTTCGTGTAGAGGGTTATTTGGAATGGATGGCCTCTGCAGAAGAAAAAATGAAGGAAGGCGTTTCCAAAGGCTATACCCTTCCAAAATCATTGATCACAAAAGTGCTTCCTCAATTGGAAGCCCTAACCAGCGCTACCACCGAAGAGCATTTGTTTTTCCTTCCTATTAAAAATTTCCCTGAAGATTTTACAGAGGAAGACAAAACCAAATTGACTGAAGCCTATAAAAACCTTATCGAAACTAAAATAGTGCCTGCCAACAAAAAGTTGTTGGATTATATGAGCAAAGACTATTTGGAAGCTGGAAGGACTACAAGTGGTATTTCAGAAATTCCAACTGGACTAGATTACTATGCTTTTGCGATTAAGCAGTACACTACGACCAACATGACGGCGGATGAAATTCACCAACTGGGATTGAGTGAAGTTGCTCGTATTTCTTCTGAAATGGAAAAAGTGAAGGCTCAAGTTGGTTATGAAGGAGACCTAAAAAGTTTCTTTGATTTTGTGAGAAACAATAAAGAACTGATGCCTTATACAGAGGCACAACAAGTGATTGATCACTTCAACAATATCCATGCAACAATGCAACCGCAATTGGAGAAATTGTTCGATTTAAAACCAAAAACCCCTTTTGAAGTAAGACGTACTGAGGCATTCAGGGAAGCTTCGGCAAGTGCAGAATACAGTCCAGGTTCTGTTGACGGAACAAGGCCTGGTATTTTTTATGTACCAGTTCCAAATGCTACAGAATACAACAACTTTATGGACGAATCATTATTCCTACACGAAGCCATTCCAGGGCACCATTACCAAATTTCATTGCAACAGGAAAATGAAGAGTTACCGAGCTTTAGAAAAACCTTATATTACAGTGCCTATGGCGAAGGATGGGCTTTGTACACGGAATCCCTTGGAAAAGAATTAGGACTTTACTCAGATCCCTACCAATATTTTGGAATGTTAAGTGCCGAAATGCACCGCGCTATCCGATTGGTAGTCGATACAGGAATTCATACTAAAGGCTGGTCAAGAGAGCAGGCTATTCAATATTCCTTGGAGAATGAAGCAGAAAGTGAATCAAGCATCATCTCTGAAGTGGAGCGCTACATGGCCATTCCGGGACAAGCACTTTCATACAAAATTGGTCAGTTGAAGATTTTGGAATTGAGAGCCAAAGCAGAAAAGGAACTAGGTGAAAAATTCAGTATTTCTGAATTCCACAACCAAGTATTGGAGTCTGGAAATATGCCATTGGCCTATTTGGAAACCAAAATAAATACTTGGATAAACGCTAATAAATAATGCGACACATCTTATTCTATATAAGCATCCTATTTTGTGGTGGTTTGGCAATTGCCCAAACCACCATCAAGGATGGAAGCACAAATGAACCCATTCCATACGCCACTATTTCCTTCGGGAATGGCAACGGTATTTTTGCTGATGATGTAGGCATGTTCATTTTCACCAAAAAGCTATATCCGGATATTGATTCTCTTTTCATTTCGGCCTTAGGATATAAGGACTTAGGAGTTTCTACTGAAAATCTTCCCAAAATCTTGCTTTTAGAACCTCATATTGACCAATTGGAAGAAGTGGTTTTAAATGTAAATGCGCCAAAAGAGGACCGAAAATTCAAAAAGGAAACTCAAAAACCCTATTTGGACGATGATTATTATAAATGTTGGTTACCAACCATAGAATCTGAAATTGCCGTATTTTTCCCAAATGAAACCTCTCAAGACAAAGAAATAGCTACCATTCATTTCCCAATTACTTTGGAATCCAAAGACTGGGAAAAGCGTAAAAAGGCCAATGCCGACAAACATCCTTTTTCGACACTTTTTAAAGTAAAATTTTACGAGAATAAGGAAGGTTTTCCTGGAGACGTACTCACCTATGAAAACATCGTTTTTGTAGCAACCGAAAAACACGGCGATGTTTTTGAACTTGATGTAACCGAACATGAATTGGATATCCCCGACAATGGTTTTTTTGTATCGCTTCAAGTATTGGGTTATACCGATAAAAACGGAAAATTACTTCCTAACAAAAAATACAAAGAAGTAAAGTCTAGGGATGGTGTTTTAAAAATCCCAACCAATTTTAGACCGCTGTTACCATTCACAGATGAAATTGCAGAAAACAACACTTACATAAAGCGGGTATTCCTAAATGATAATGAATGGGTTCGGTTTGAAAAAGGAAGTGGGATAGAATCCTCCCTATTAAAATCCAACCTTACCAATTACGGTATTGGAGTAACTTACAAAGTTTTTAAAGAGGATTAGAAAGTACATTTACTTCACAGGAAAATCGAAATAAGTGTCTGGAAATGGCTCCCAACGCAAGGTAAAATGCCACCACTCCTTTGAATAACTCCTAAAGTTATGCTTATTCATAACCTTTTGCAGTAATTGCCGATTTTCCTTTTGTTCTTTAGTAATCCCTTCATAAGATACCCAAGAAGGTATTCCAAAAAAATCGTAAGGACTTCCCATGTCCAATGGCTCTAAAGTTTCGGCATCTACAATGGTAAGGTCCAAGGTACTCCCCCTACTGTGTCCAGAACGCGTCGCAATATAGCCATCACGAAATAAATATTTCTTATTGACATTAGGATAGAATTCTTGTTTTTTAATCGTGTCCGTCAAATTACGTGCCCATTCCATAAAATGATTAACAGCTCGTTGTGGCCTGTAACCATCATACACCTTTAAGCACAAGTTTTGCTGTTGCAGATCATCTTGCACCAACTTCAAGGCTTCTGCTGCCTGTTTGGTCAATATCAACCTATTGGCTTGATAACCTGTAATGGTATCTCCAACAAAATTATGGGAGCTATAGTATCGAAGTTCCACCTCAATATCTGGAATAACAGAATCGGCATAAACAAAACCTTCGGGCAAGGTATTTGTCTCCTGTAATTTAAAAGCAAGACTTACTATTATAAATAGTATTATCAGTATTTTGTTCTTCATAATGTTAAGCTAATTTAGAAAATTTAAGGCTATGGATTTATTTTCTGAGGAAAAACTGGTTTGGAAATTACCTGATGCAGAACTTATTTACATCGCAAATTTCTTCTCAAACCAAGAAGCTTCTTATTACTTTGAAAGGCTTTTGGATGATATTAAATGGCAGCAGGATGAAATAAAAGTATTCGGAAAAACCTATCAACAACCAAGATTAACTGCTTTATATGGTGAAAGCAATACACCTTACAGCTATTCAGGTATTACGATGCATCCTAATCCGTTCTCCAAAGATCTTTTGGAAATCAAAACTAAGGTTGAAGAGGAAACCCAACATCATTTTAACTCCGTGCTTTTAAACCTCTACAGAAATGGCAATGACAGTAATGGTTGGCATGCGGACAATGAGGCTTCATTAGGCATCCATCCTGTGATTGCTTCGCTAAGTTTTGGTGAAGAGCGCTATTTTCATTTTAAACATCGTCAATTAAAAAATGAGCGACATAAAGTGCTATTACAGCACGGAAGTTTATTGATTATGAAAGGCGCTATGCAGAAACATTGGTTGCATCAAATTGCAAAAACGAAACGAAAGGTTGACCCAAGAATCAATTTAACGTTTAGAAAGTTGATTTAAAAAACCCTATAAAAAGAAAAAACCGAGATCCCTCAATCTCGGTTTTCCTAATTTGCTGTTTTACATGTGTAGATTTAGGGTCTCTAAAGCCAACAACATAATGCAAATATTAATTAATTAATCCATTGAACTAAAAACTAAATTTCTAGTACACTTCAAATGTAAAACAATATTTTATTCCATCGATTAAAATACATAATAAATCGATGAAATACACATAATTTTAACATTTAAAGACAAAAACACACGTTTTACCGACAAAATGCATCTTGAAATTTTCAATTTTCTCATCTGAAAAAGCAACAATTTAACAGAGAAAGCGTTTCCCAAATAGAATGATGGGTACTTTTGTTTAAATTTGAAAATAAACCAAGGACCAGCTATGAAATCTATTTTTTTCCTTTTAACCTGTTTTGTTTGTGTCAACTTTAGTTTAATGGCACAGGAAGCAAATTTCATCTCTGAAAATATCTCTGTAAATGAAATTATTGATGGCACCTTATTAATACCCAACGGCATTCAAAAACCGCCATTGGCAATTTTAATTGCTGGATCTGGTCCAACAGATAGAAATGGAAATCAAAATTTTGCTAAAAACAATTCACTAAAAAAATTGGCTGAAGCTTTAACCAAAGAGGGTATTGCTACATTTAGATATGACAAGCGTTCGGTTAAATTATTACAAACTGGAAAGTTAGACGAAGAAATCATGTTTGACGACTTTGTAACTGATGCCTCGGATGTACTACAATATTTCAAAAAGAAAAAGGCCTTTTCCAAGATTTACATCATAGGACATAGCCAAGGTAGCCTTATAGGCATGTTGGCAGCCAAAGACAATGCCAATGGGTTTATCTCGTTGGCAGGACCAGGTAAAGGTATCGATGAAGTTTTAAAAGAGCAGATTGCTAAAAGCGCACCTCAATTTTCTGAAGAAAGCAACAGAGTTATCGATATCTTAAAGTCTGGTCAAACCACTACAGAGTACTCCCCTGCCCTAAACTCCATTTTCAATTTAGACATCCAGCCCTTTATGATTAATTGGATGCGATATGATCCACAAGCTAGTATTGCTATGCTGGACATGCCTATCTTAATTCTAAATGGCACCAATGATTTACAAATTTCCGAGGCAGATGCGGGGCTATTGAAAAGTGCTGCGCCAAATGCCCAATTGAAAATCATAGATAAAATGAATCATGTATTTATAGAAGTGGATGACAACGAACTTGAAAATTTTAAAACTTACAATGATACCTCTCTTCCTATTTCTCAAGATTTAGTGGAAAGTATTTCGGCTTTTATAAAATCAAATTAACCTAGACACATTCATGTTAAAATATTCATTTTCAAATATTTTAACAAGATTAACGAAAAATAAGGTTGCTAATCGAATAAATTGTGTACGTATAGTTGTGTTAAATTAGTTTTAATAGTATTACCAATCCCACTAATTAACAATGCGAGCAACAATTTTACTACTTGTCACTTGCCTATTGGGAATATATTCCTCCAAAGCCCAGGAATTTGCCATAGGAGCCAAAGGGGGATTAAATTACTACACTATAGGCGATATCAATTCTAGAGGAGGATCATTTCAAACAGGTCACCCTGATGAATTATTCTCCCCAAACAAGGAATTAGGTTATCAGTTTGGAGGTTATTTTATTGCTGAATATGGCAAGTTCTTTCTAAGACCTGAAATAGTTTATTTGTCCTCCAAAAACAGTTATGAGTTTCCAGATAAAAAAGCTTACTGGAAAACCTCAAGAATAGAAGTGCCCGTTTTGGTCGGTTTTGAAATTTTTGATCCTGTGTCTATTTATCTTGGACCTGGATTCAATTTTTATAATGACACCACACTTGATGGCGTTCAAGTAACGTCCTATAGTGATGGAGGTCCAGATTTGGATACAACCACGGTAAACTTCAGTTTTGGGGTTATGGTACGTTTTGGTAGATTTGGAGTAGACCTAAGGTACGAGCAAGGGATGAAAGAAACACAAGAAGAATTACTGGACATTGTTTATAGTGATTACGGAGTCAACTTAGCAGATCTAAGATCCTATAAACCCAACATGCTACGTTTAAGTGTTTTTATAGATATTTTCCGTACCAACCCCGATGATCTCGATGGCTTTTTCTCAAACCTATTCAAGAGCAACAAATGCCATTGTCCTTATAATTAAATTATCTCCCTATATAAATGAAGAAAAGCACCCTCTAAAAAGGGTGCTTTTCATTTCAACTAATTAACCAACCAAATGTAATATTACTATTACGATTGCATAATTTCCAATAGTCATACCAAAAACAATTTTGTCATGATTAAATTTTCACATATCTTTATGATATCATTTTAATATCACTATAAATCAATCAAAGATGAAAGAAGAAAAAATTATCGTTCCTGCCAATGGCTATCTTATGCTGTTTCTATTTCTTGTCCTATTTTTTGGAGGTATTGCGACTTTCGCTGTATTCCAAACCCCTTGGTTTGTATTTGCCATAATTTTGGCTATCCCAATTGCTTTAGGTTTTATAATGGTTCAACCTAATAACTCTAGAGTTTTATTGCTGTTTGGAGAATACAAAGGTTCTGTAAAAAAGAATGGTTTCTATTGGGTGAATCCCTTTTATACCAAAAAGAAAATATCACTTAGAGCTAGTAATTTTGATAGCGAACGTCTTAAGGTAAATGACAAATTGGGGAATCCAGTAATGATTAGCACCATATTGGTTTGGCGTGTACAGGACACCTACAAAGCCGCATTTGATGTAGACAATTATGAGAACTTTGTAAGAGTGCAAACCGATGCCGCTGTAAGAAAGCTGGCAAGTATGTACCCCTATGACAATTTTGCAGACGAAGGTCATGACGAAGACATTACATTACGTTCCAGTGTAAACGAAGTTAGTAATGCTCTTGAAAAAGAGATTGACGAACGTCTTTCCATCGCCGGTATAGAAGTCTTGGAAGCAAGAATTGGTTATCTAGCCTATGCCCAAGAAATTGCAAATGCCATGTTAAAACGCCAACAAGCTACTGCCATTGTTGCGGCCAGACATAAAATTGTGGAAGGAGCGGTAAGCATGGTGGAAATGGCCTTGGAAGAACTCAACAAAAAAGAAATTGTAGAATTGGATGAAGAACGCAAAGCCGCTATGGTTAGCAACCTCATGGTTGTTCTTTGTGGCGACAAAGATGCTTCTCCAGTATTAAATACAGGAACCCTAAATCATTAATATGAAAGAATACAAAGTAAGCTCTAGATCTATAGGACTACGAAATCCTAGCCAAAAACTTGAGGACCACCTCAACCAACACGCTCGTGAAGGTTGGAAGGTGATACACATTAATGCATCCATGACAACCATAGTTTTTGAGCGTGAAAAATTTAGATAAAATCACTTCTTTAAGAAGTACCTTTTATACAAAGCAAATATGGAAAAGGAGTTTTTTGAAAAACAACAAATAGGCAACTGGATTTACATCTTTCTTGTAGTAGATTTTATGGTAGCCACTCTATTCCTATTCAAAAAATATAAAAAAGGAATAGCCGATTTAGACAGTACACTTTTTGATATTGGCTCTATTTTAATCATAAATTTACTTATCATTCTTTTTATTCAAAAATCTGTAATTTACACAAAGATTAACAAAGAAGGCATCCATTACCGCTACCCTCCCTTTTGTAGAAAATGGAAAACCATACAATTAAAACAAGTTACAGATTTTCAAATTGAAAACTATTCAAGCCTTAATGGAGGTTATGCCGTTGCCAAATGGAACCTATTTTCAAAAGAAGATGTTATAACCACAACTGGAACAGACAAAGTTGTAAAGATTATTTATGATGCCAAAAAGCCACTTCTTATAAGTACCTCAAAGGCCAATGAATTTTATGATACCTTAAAGAAGTTTAAATCAGAAACATATAATCCAGAATTTATAGAAGAAAATTATGTCTAAAAAGAAAGCTTTTGCATTACGGATTAATGAAGAGATGCTCAAGGCCATTGAAAAATGGGCTTCGGATGAGTTCAGAAGCACCAATGGCCAAATTGAATGGATGCTGATGCAAAGTCTTAAAAACCACAATAGAGCACCAAAAAAGAATACAGATTCAAATGAAGAAAGCGACACTTAGAGGTCGCTTTTTTTTATGGAATAATTTTGTCACTTTTGCAACTCAATTCACTTACCCATGAGATATTTTATTTATTGCGTCATTAGCTGTTTATCAATGTTTTTTTCAATCCAAAACAGCCATGCACAAACCGTTTATGTTGGCAAACCCGAAAGCGCTTACTCAGAAGATTTTGAAATACCTGTTGCAGTAGACTCTATTAACTTCAGTAATTTCTCTTTAACCATCACGCCTACGGATTCAGCCCTAAAACTGGAGCAAGTTATTCTCAACAAAAAACTATCCCAAGGTTCCTTAAGTTTTTCTGATAACAATGGAAGCTATATCATAAAATATTCAGGAAATGCTCCAGTCGCTATAGCCAAAAAACAAGCTTTATTCAACATAAAAGCGCACACGCAAGGACGTTATAAAGACGCGCAGCTACTTACTATTGACAAAGCTCAATTTGACCATGCAGGCAACGTTGTTCAAGTAGCTTCCAAAATAGAAAATAGTACCGTCAATAAATTTGTATTGTTTAAAAATGACGCCATTGTATTGGGATTACTAATGTTAGCACTAGGATTTGTGTTCTACACCGAATCGCAAAAAAAGGGATTCTGGCCAGTATTTTATAAATATGTCCCAGGCTTGTTAATGTGTTATCTTATTCCTGCAGTCTTCAACTCCTTCGGATTAATCTCTGCCGACGTTTCCAAAACTTATTATGTAGCCAGTCGCTATTTACTGCCAGCGTCCTTAGTTTTATTGACCATTAGCATTGACCTTAAAGCCGTTTTCAATTTAGGTTGGAAAGCTTTGATGATGTTCTTTACGGGTACCATTGGTATTGTAATTGGTGGTCCAATTGCTATTTTAATTATTTCTACCTTCTCTCCAGAAACAGTTGGTGGCGTTGGCCACGATGCGGTTTGGAGAGGTTTAGCCACTTTGGCCGGAAGCTGGATTGGGGGTGGTGCTAACCAGGCAGCTATGTTGGAAATCTATGAATTCAACCAAGAACTTTACGGAGGTATGGTATTGGTAGATATTGTTGTGGCCAATATTTGGATGGCAGTCCTGTTATTGGGAATTGGCAAGCGAAACAAAATTGACAATTGGCTAAAAGCTGATAACAGCGCCATTGACAAACTACAGGAAAAAGTTCAAAATTTCAGTGAAAAGATTACCAGAAACCCAACACTCACAGACCTAATCGTTATTTTGATGTTTGCCTTTACAGCAGTTGGAATTGCTCATTTTTCTGCGGATAAAATTTCGACGTTTTTATCAGACAATTTTGAAGCTGTAAGCAACCCAAAAAGTGCCCTTTCCTCTTTTGGAAGTCAGTTTTTCTGGTTGATTTCCATAGCTACATTAATTGGTATTTTATTGTCATTTACCAAAGCTAAGAATTACGAAGGTGCTGGTGCCAGCAAAATAGGAAGTGTATTCATCTACGTTTTGGTAGCCACTATCGGAATGAAAATGGACCTTGGCAAAATTTTTGAAAATCCAGGATTAATTTTAATTGGTTTGGTTTGGATGACCATCCATGCTGGCCTGCTTATTTTAGTTGCCAAACTTATTAGAGCTCCTTACTTTTTCATGGCTGTTGGAAGCCAAGCGAATGTTGGAGGTGCCGCATCGGCGCCTGTTGTGGCCGCTGCTTTCCACCCTTCCCTTGCAACGGTTGGTGCCCTTTTAGCAGTATTTGGTTATGTGGTGGGAACCTATGGAGCCCTCCTATGTGCCGAGTTGATGAGAATCGCTTCGGCCGGTTAGTTTTTAATTTTTTTTTATAAGATATTTGCCATCCAATAATTTTTTAAAATGAAGAACGCATTAATAGTAGCCCTTGCCTTTTTGGCAATTTCCTGTGGAACGGATTCTCACGATTTAACAGTTAAAGTTCGTGTTGACGGTTTAAAAAAAGGAACCGTTTACCTTGAGCAGCAGCAGGATTCAACTTTTGTAGTTGTAGATTCGGTTGTCGTAAATGGCAATCCCGAATTTCAGTTGCACAGCAGCTTAAATGAACCTCAAGTTTTGTCAATAAAACTGAACAAAAATGACAATGACGATCGTTACATTTCTTTTTTTGCGGACAAGGGTATTACTGAAATCAACACAACCCTAAAGAACTTTAATTTTGATGCCTCTATCAAGGGATCGAAACAACAGGAGGTTTTGGAGGAATACCTATTGATGATGTCTAAGTTCAATAACAAGAATTTGGATTTGATCAAAGAACATTTCGAATCGGAAAAAAGCAATGATTCTACCAGCTTTGATTTCGAAACTCAATACAACACGCTTATAAAACGTAAATATTTGTATACGATTAACTTTGCTGTAAACCATAAAGACAGTGAAGTATCTCCATATTTAGCCCTAACGGAAATCCCAAATACATCGGTTAAATACTTAGAAACCATTTACGATGCTCTAAATGATAACATCAAAACATCTCTTTATGGTAAAAAATTAAAAGCTAAAATAGAAGTTAGAAAAGCAGATTCCACAACTGTTACTACAGATACAGAAAACGCTCAACAATAAATTTCGAATCTATCATCAACAAAAAAGCCAGCAATATGCTGGCTTTCTTGTTTACAGTAATGACATAATACTTCTGTAATAATTTCGTTACCTTGTAGAGAAGTTAATTTTATGATTTTGAACAAGGAACGCTTACGAAAATGGGGAAAACGAATTGGTTATGGTCTACTACTTCTAACAGCTCTTCTAATTTGCTTTTATTACAGTATTTACTTTGGTGCTTGGGGAGAAATTCCAAGCAAAAATAAACTCTCTAGTCTCAAACAAAGCCAAGCAACTCAGCTACTTGACAGCAACAACAAACTTATTGGCAAGTTATATGTGTACGACAGGCAATCCATTCCTTTTACCGAATTTCCGCAACACCTTATCGATGCCCTCATCGCTACAGAGGATTCAAGGTTTTACGAGCATCATGGAATTGACAACAAAAGTCTTTTAAGAGTCTTTTTCAAAACCATTCTAATGGCCGATAAATCTTCGGGAGGCGGTAGTACCATCACTTTACAATTGGCTAAAAATTTGTTTGGGAGACAAGATTATGGCGCCATAAGTATTGTGGTAAATAAAATAAGGGAAAGTATCGTGGCCAAAAGAATTGAGGATCTATATTCCAAAGAGGAAATCCTGACACTGTACCTTAACACTGTTCCCTTTCCGGACAATACTTATGGTATTGAAAGTGCCTCTCAAAAATTCTTTAATAAACACGCCAAGGATTTAAACCTTTTGGAAGCAGCTACACTTATTGGTTCTTTAAAAGCAAATAACAGCTATAACCCTAGGTTATTCCCTGAAAATTCGATGGAAAGAAGGAATGTTGTGCTCAACCAGATGGTAAAATACGACTATCTTCCACAATCTAGCGTTGACAACATTACTGAAACTCCCATTAACTTAGATTATCAGTATTACGCTCCCAATCAAGGTTTAGCTCCCTATTTTAGGGCTGAAGTAAAAAAACAGTTGGACTTTATTCTCAAACAAAAACAGTTTAGAAACTCCAATGGAGAACCCTATAATATTTTCCATGACGGCCTTAAGGTGTATACTACTTTGGACAATACCATGCAACAATATGCTGAAAGAGCCATGAAAGAGCATATGAAAAACCTTCAGAAGCAATTTGAAAAAGCTTATGGGAACAATGCTCCTTGGTTAAAGAACAAATCTGCTTTTCTTGCTGCCAAAAAAAGGTTACCAACTTACAAGCGTTTAAAAAATTTAGGTTTGGATGAAAAAGCTATTCAAGACTCTTTAAACAAGAAAAAATCCACGGAACTTTTTTCATGGAATGACAACAGTATTGTCTCTCTATCCACATTGGATAGTTTAGAATACTTCTCCAAATTTCTAAACACAGGAATGGTTTCTGTAGAAGCAAAAACAGGAGCTATCAAGGCTTATGTAGGAGGAATCGATTATAGTTTTTTTAAGTACGACCACGTGGCCCAAAGTAAACGGCAGGTTGGTTCTACTTTTAAACCTATTGTCTATACGGCCGCACTTGAAAACGGTATGGTTCCATGTACTTATTTCCCTTTAAAAGCCATTACCTATACCGATGTGGACAATTGGACGCCTACAAACGCCTCAAAAGAAGAAGACGAAAACCTTAACTATTCGCTTCAAAAGGCTTTAAGCAATTCTGTCAACACCATTGCCGTAAAAGTATTGTACGAAACGGGTATCGATCATGTGATCTCCATGGCCCATAAAATGGGAATTGCTTCTGAAATTGAAAATGTGCCTTCCATTGCCTTGGGTTCTTCAAATCTTAGATTATTGGAACTGGCCAAAGCCTATTCCAGTTATGTCAACAATAGCCTACCGTCAACGCCCATATTTATCACTAAAATTGAAGATAAGAATGGTAATGTCATTGCCAGTTACGAAGACCTCTATAAAAGTCCAAAAACTGCAGATAAGGCCTTTAGCGACAATACTAGACAAATCATGTTGGAATTCTTGAAAGCTACGGTTAACGAAGGTACTGCACAGCGCTTGCGCACTTCTTATAAATTCAGAAATGATTTAGCAGGAAAAACCGGAACCACCCAGGACAATAAGGACGGTTGGTTTGTTGGCCTAATGCCAAACTTGGTCACCATTACCTGGGTTGGAAACGACAACCAGCAAATTGGGTTTCAAAGTACCCGAATGGGTCAAGGCGCCAATTCGGCATTACCCATTTTTGCCAATTACTTAAAACTGCTTAACCAAGATTCTAGGTTCAACCGTTATACCAGAGCTCGCTTTGAATCTCCTTCCTTTGAGGTCTTGGCGAGTTTAGATTGTCCACCTGTCCAAGAAGACAACTTTTTACAACGTTTACTTGGCAACAAAAAGGACCAAAGAGAATTTAAGAAGAAAAAGAAAAAAGGGATTTTTTCATGGCTGAAGCGCAAAAAGGATAATTAATTAAAAAGCATAAAAAAAGCCTCTCAAAACTGAGAGGCTTTTTAGAGCCGATAGAGGGACTCGAACCCACGACCTGCTGATTACAAATCAGCTGCTCTAGCCAGCTGAGCTATATCGGCAAAGCGAGTGCAAATATAATCCTGAAAACTATATTTGCAAACATTTTTTTAAAAGAAATTATCCTAAAGCGTTAATTTTTTCAATCAGTGTTTCTGCGCTTTCTTCCAGCTCTTGGTTAATCGACTTAAAATGAGCTTTTTTGTCTTCTACATTCTTGTCATTCACCTTTGCAATTAAAGCATCAAATTTTTCAATTGCTTCGTCAATAATTGCTTCGCTCTTCTTTGTGTCCTTGTCTGTATTGTTATATTCCCATACATACACAGCCTCAATAATATCACCTAAAACGTAGTTAATGTCCTTTTTTAGGTTTCTAACATTTGCCATAATTTGTAATTTTAATTTGCTACAAAAGTAAGTAATTAATTGAAATAAAGTGAGGTCCTTCCTCTAAATACAAAGCTTAGTAAAGGCTTTGCAGTTTTAAACGTAAACTTCCAAAAGTGTGGCATCCTTGGCATCTATAGTAAACGTATCAATAGCATATGGCATCAATACGGTTTCACCTTTCACCAAGGTTTCCTTAGCCCCTTCAGTTTCTATGGTAGCTTTTCCTTCCACACACATGTAAATAATAAAAGAATCGTGAGTGTTCTTCTTTTCAAGTTTGGAATCTACTTTTAAATAATTGGTAGTAAAATATGGGCAGCTTACCATTTCATTAGATTTGTTTGCATCAGTAGGATACTCTACCCTAAAGTTGTCTGGCATATCAAAATCTATCGCATCAATTGCCAAATCGTTGTGCAACTCCCTTCCGTTACCATTGCTGTCTACCCTATCCCAATCATACACCCGATAAGTAACATCGCTGGTTTGTTGTATTTCTGCCAAAAGCACCCCTGCCCCAATGGCATGTAAACGCCCTACTTCAATAAAATAAGTATCTCCTGTGCCTACTCTATCGAAGTTCAATATTTTGGTCAAGGTCTTTTTTTCTAGATGCTTTAAGTACATCTCTGGAGTTACCTTTTGGTTGAAACCAACAATAAGATTAGCGCCTTGATCTGCCTGCATGACATACCACATTTCGGTTTTACCGAATGAATTATGGCGCTTTAGAGCCAATTCATCATTGGGGTGCAATTGGATGGACAAATCTTCCCTGGCATCGATGAACTTGATAAGCAAGGGAAATTTATCACCAAAGATTTTATAATTGTTTAGCCCTATAAGCTTATCCTTGTAAGTATGTAATAATTGCTTTAAGGTTTTACTTTTTAAGGCTCCATTAGCCACTACTGAAGTGTCTCCTTCCACATCACTAATTTCCCAGCTCTCACCTACATTTTTTGAAGTTCCTTTTTTATGCAGTACTTTTTTAAGTTTTTCACCTCCCCAAATTTTATCTTTCAAAATGGGGTCAAATTTTATGGGGTATAATAATTCGTTCATGCCTTACTGTCCTGAGTAGGTTACATAATTTCGTTGCGTTTCATATAAGGTAACTTCCAAATCGAGTTTGGAGTCCAATCGGGCCTTGAGTTTGTTATAGATCACCACCACAATATTTTCGGCAGTGGGATTTAGGTCCTTAAATTCTTCGACCTCCAAATTCAAGTTTTTATGATCAAAAGGTTCCTCCACTTCTTCCCTAATAATATTCTTTAAGACCCTAAGGTCTATAACATAGCCTGTTTCTTTATCGATCCGTCCCGTGACGCTCACTGATAATTCGTAGTTGTGACCATGGTAATTGGGATTACTGCATTTTCCAAATACCTCTAAGTTTTGCTCGTCCGACCAATCTTTCCGATAAAGCCGATGTGCCGCATTAAAATGGGCCCTCCTACTTACAGTGACTATCATTTTGAAATATTTATATGTTGGTAGAATTTTTCAAAAATAATCTTAAACCACGCCGTATAAACTTCTGGGTGTGTGACCATATCGGTCTTTACTTCTTCCAATCCCATCCATTTCCAAGCAGCTACTTCGTCTGGGTTTATTTCAGGTTCTTCATTGTAATGTCCCACCAATATATGGTCATATTCATGTTCTGTAAGCCCATTGTCAAAAGGTGCTTTATAAATGAAGGAAATGGTATCTTTCAAATCAGTTACAAAGCCCATTTCCTCCTGCAATCGTCTTTTCCCCGCTTGAATATTGGTTTCCCCAACACGTTGGTGACTGCAGCAGGTATTGGTCCACAACCCTGGTGAGTGATATTTATGAAGTGCACGTTGCTGCACCATCAATTCATTTTTATCATTGAACACAAACACAGAAAATGCCCTGTGCAACAATGCTTTTTCGTGAGCTTCCATCTTGGCCATTGTACCAATTTGCTCATCGTTTTCATTAACTAAAATGACTTGTTCTTCAATCATACCGTAAAAATACCAATCAAATTTCAAATGAACATAATCCTTACCCTAATTGTTGCCTGAAAAATCACAAAAACAAAGTTGAATACTTTTAAGTGAAATTGATTAAAGTTAATTATACATAAGTCATCAAAAAGTAACGTTTATACTATATCCTCTGCAAGTGAAGCGTTTAAAAAGTGGAATCCTTAATTGTAACATGCCTGAAGAAGACGTATATTTGCCGTCCAATTTAAGCGCATGAATTTTAAAGACGAAATCAAAAGAAGACGTACGTTTGGTATCATTTCTCACCCTGATGCCGGAAAGACTACTTTAACAGAAAAACTCTTGCTTTTTGGTGGGGCCATTCAAGAGGCCGGTGCCGTAAAAAGCAATAAAATAAAAAAAGGAGCTACTAGTGACTTTATGGAAATTGAACGCCAAAGAGGGATTTCTGTAGCTACTTCTGTACTTGCTTTTGAGTACAATGGTATAAAAGTGAATATCTTGGATACACCAGGTCACAAGGACTTTGCCGAAGACACTTTTAGAACCTTGACCGCTGTGGATAGTGTTATTGTTGTAGTTGATGTAGCCAAAGGAGTTGAGGAGCAAACCGAAAAACTGGTAGAGGTTTGTAGAATGCGAAACATTCCAATGATTGTGTTTATCAATAAATTGGACCGTGAAGGAAAAGATGCCTTCGATCTTTTGGATGAAATCGAACAAAAATTAGGCTTAAGTGTAGTACCATTGAGTTTCCCAATTGGTATGGGGTATGACTTTAAAGGTATCTACAACATTTGGGAAAAGAACATCAACCTATTTAGCGGCGATAGCAGAAAGAATATTGAGGAAACTATCGAGATTTCCGATTTGGAATCGCCAGAACTGAACAAATTGGTAGGTGATAAAGCAGCGGATACCCTTAGAGAGGAAATAGAATTGGTACAGGGTATCTATCCTGAATTCAGTAAGGAGGATTATTTAAGTGGTCAACAACAACCTGTATTCTTTGGTTCTGCCTTGAACAATTTTGGAGTAAGGGAATTGTTGGATTGCTTTGTGGATATAGCGCCTTCTCCAAGACCAAAACAAAGTGAAGAGCGTTTGGTAAATCCAGATGAATCAAAATTTACCGGTTTTGTATTTAAAATCCATGCCAATATGGACCCCAACCACCGTGACCGTTTGGCATTCATTAAAATTGTATCCGGAGAATTTAAACGTAATGCGCCTTATCTTCACGTTAGAAATAACAAGAAATTGAAATTCTCAAGTCCAAATGCCTTTTTTGCAGAGAAAAAGGAAATCGTAGATATCTCCTACCCTGGTGATATTGTTGGACTTCATGATACGGGTAACTTTAAAATTGGAGATACGCTTACCGAAGGTGAAACCATCAATTACAAAGGAATTCCAAGTTTCTCTCCGGAACACTTTAGATACATCAATAATGCAGACCCATTAAAGTCGAAACAATTATTCAAAGGAATTGACCAATTGATGGACGAAGGGGTTGCTCAGTTATTTACACTGGAACTCAATGGACGTAAAGTAATCGGTACTGTTGGAGCCCTTCAATATGAAGTAATCCAATACAGATTAGAGCACGAATACGGAGCCAAATGTACCTACGAAAACCTAAATGTTTTTAAGGCTTGTTGGGTAGATCCTGAAGATGTCAAAAATGAAGAGTACAAAGAATTTTTACGTGTGAAGCAACGCTACTTGGCTAAAGACAAGCAAGGACAACTTGTATTTTTGGCTGATTCAGCATTTTCATTGCAAATGACACAGCAAAAGTACCCGTCAATTAAGTTCCACTTTACTTCAGAATTCAAGTAATAAATTAACATTTCAATCGTTTTAGTAAGAAATTAAATACAAACGAAAGGGTTTGCCACTTATTTGTTGTCGCTTATCGAAAATATTGTTGAAAGATTCGGCATTTTGATAATTTCAACCTGTGAAGATAACCCCAAAATCGTCTACTTATGAAAATCCAAGCTAACCAATTCAGTAATGGAGACATTACTGTATCTTTCGATCCTTGCCAATGTATCAACTCAGAACGATGTGCCAAAGAACTTTCAAGTGTCTTCAGGCATTCTGTTATTCCTTGGGTTGATTTGGATGGAGCTCCAAGTGAAAAAATCATTAAACAAATTGAAAAGTGTCCTTCTGGGGCCTTAAGCTATAAAGCAAAAGTTGCAGAGTTTGCTTAAAAAACTTTCAATTCAATACCATAAAAAAAGCCTTTGATAATCATCAAAGGCTTTTTCTTTTATGCTTGTCCCGTTGGTCCAAAATTTAATGGAATTGGTGGTTGCTCATAATCTTTTATCTCACCATGAGCTTGCTCAAATCTATGAACATTATCCCCCAATGCCTTTAATAGTCTTTTGGCGTGCTGTGGAGTCAAAATAATTCTAGACTTCACCTTACTTTTTGGAGTTCCAGGCATTATACTAACAAAATCAACAACAAATTCTGAAACTGAATGGTTAATGATTGCCAAGTTGGAATAAGTTCCTTCAGCAATTTTTTCATCCAATTCAATATTGATCTGTCCTTGTTTCCTTTTCTTTTCTTCGTCTGCCATATGTTATGTTATTCAAATTAATGTAAAAAAAGAATCCCGCTTACGCGGGAATTCTTTTTAGTTATAATTCATTTCTTCTTTGGCTTTCATCATTTCATTGAACTCCTCTTTAGATCCTACGATAATACTATCGTATCGTCTAACACCTGTACCGGCTGGAATTCTATGTCCAACAATTACGTTTTCTTTCAAGCCTTCAAGAGCATCAATTTTTGCACTTACTGCTGCTTCGTTAAGAACTTTTGTAGTTTCCTGGAACGATGCCGCAGAGATAAATGACTTAGTCTGTAGAGAGGCTCTCGTAATACCTTGTAGGATTGGAGTAGCTGTAGCTGGACTAGCATCTCTAGCCGATACTAAAGCTTTATCCTCTCTTCTCAAGATAGAATTTTCATCTCTTAACTGACGAAGCGTCACGATTTGACCTGCCTTCAATTTCGCAGAATCTCCTGCGTCCTCTACTACTTTCATTCCGAAGATCTTGTCGTTTTCTTCAATAAAGTCAGATTTGTGTACCAATTGGTTTTCTAAGAAGATAGTATCTCCAGAATCAATAATCTGAACTTTACGCATCATTTGTCTTACGACCACCTCAAAGTGCTTATCGTTGATTTTCACCCCTTGTAAACGGTATACTTCCTGAACTTCGTTCACCAAGTATTGTTGTACTGCAGATGGTCCTTTAATGTTCAAGATATCTGTAGGCGTGATCGATCCGTCAGACAATGGCATACCAGCTTTAACGTAATCGTTCTCCTGAACAAGGATTTGGTTAGATAACTTCACTAAGTATTTCTTAACCTCTCCAAGTTTAGACTCGATAATGATTTCACGGTTACCTCTCTTAATCTTACCGAAGGATACCACACCATCAATCTCAGTTACTACAGCTGGGTTAGACGGGTTACGAGCTTCGAACAACTCGGTTACACGTGGAAGACCTCCTGTAATATCCCCTGCCTTAGCAGATTTACGAGGAATCTTAACCAAAATCTTACCTACACTAATCTTCTCTCCATTGTCAATCATCAAGTGAGCACCTACCGGTAAGTTGTATGAACGGATAGTTTCACCTTTTGAATCTTCAATATGAAGTGTTGGAATCAATTTCTTGTTTCTAGATTCAGAAATTACTTTTTCTTGGAATCCTGTTTGCTCATCGATCTCAACTTGATAAGTCATACCTTGCTCGATGTTTTCATAACGTACCTTACCGGCAAATTCTGAAATAATTACACCGTTATAAGGGTCCCAAGAACAGATTACATCACCTTTCTTAACAGCATCTCCACTGTTTACATATACAAACGATCCGTAAGGAATGTTGTTTGTACTTAAAGTGATACCTGTTTTGGCATCTACAAGTTTCATTTCTGAAGTTCTGGAAATAACAACATCTACTTCCTTACCTTCATTATCAACGGTCTTAACAGTTTTTAAATCTTCGATTTCTGCAATACCGTCGTACTTCACGATTAACTTGTTCTCCTCAGAGATGTTACCTGCAATACCCCCTACGTGGAAGGTACGCAATGTTAACTGTGTACCAGGCTCTCCAATAGACTGCGCTGCTACAACACCAACGGCTTCACCTCTTTGTACAATTTTACCAGTGGCAAGGTTTCTACCGTAACACTTAGCACAAATTCCTTGTTTAGCCTCACAACTTAATGGTGAACGTACTTCTATAGTTTCAAGCGCAGAGTTCTCGATTGCTCTAGCGATAGGCTCATCGATATGCTCTCCAGCTTTTACCAATAATTCTTCTGTAATAGGATCGTAAACATCGTTCAATGAAGTACGACCAACAATTCTATCTTCAAGTTTCTCAACAACCTCCTCGTTTTTCTTCAAGGCCGCTACTTCAATACCTCTTAATGTACCACAGTCTTCACTGTAAATGATAACATCTTGAGAAACGTCTACCAAACGACGCGTCAAGTAACCCGCATCGGCCGTTTTAAGAGCGGTATCCGCAAGACCTTTACGAGCACCGTGCGTAGAGATAAAGTATTCCAAAATTGAAAGTCCTTCCTTAAAGTTAGAAAGAATTGGGTTTTCAATAATTTCACCACCTCCAGCATTGGATTTCTTAGGTTTTGCCATCAAACCACGCATACCGGTCAACTGACGAATCTGCTCTTTCGATCCACGAGCTCCAGAATCAAGCATCATGTACACAGAGTTAAATCCTTGTTGGTCCTCACGGATCCGCTTCATAGACAACTCTGTCAATTCAGCATTCGTAGACGTCCAAATATCAATTACCTGGTTGTAACGTTCGTTGTTAGTAATAAGTCCCATGTTATAGTTGGCCATGATACCATCTACCAAAGTATTGGCTTTATCGATCATGCTGTGTTTTTCAGCAGGGATAATAATATCACCTAAACTGAAAGACAATCCTCCTTGGAATGCGAACCTATATCCTAAACCTTTGATGTCGTCCAAGAAAGCTGCTGTTTCAGGTACACTAGTAACTTTAAGAATGTTACCAATAATATCTCTAAGCGATTTCTTAGTCAAAACTTGGTTAATATACCCTGCTGCAGCTGGTACTTTTTCGTTGAAAAGTACACGTCCAACAGTAGTTTGAATGATTTGGGTGGTCAATTCACCTGCCTCATTAAAGTCTTTTGTTCTTACCTTGATACGGGCATTCAAGTCTACTCTTTTCTCGTTGTAAGCGATAGTTACCTCGTCTGGAGAGTAGAATGTCAATCCTTCACCTTTAACCGTTACATCTTCGGTAGTTAAACGCTCCTTGGTCATGTAGTAAAGACCAAGTACCATATCCTGAGAAGGTACGGTTACCGGAGATCCGTTAGCAGGGTTCAAGATATTGTGTGATGCCAACATCAACAATTGCGCTTCCAAAATAGCCTCTGGTCCTAATGGTAAGTGTACCGCCATCTGGTCACCATCGAAATCCGCGTTAAACGCCGTACATACCAATGGGTGTAACTGGATAGCTTTACCTTCGATCAACTTAGGCTGGAAAGCTTGGATACCAAGTCTGTGAAGCGTAGGAGCACGGTTCAAAAGTACTGGATGTCCTTTTAATACGTTTTCCAAGATGTCCCACACAACTGGCTCTTTTCTATCTATAATTTTCTTAGCAGATTTTACAGTCTTAACAATACCTCTTTCAATCAATTTTCTGATGATAAAAGGCTTGTATAATTCCGCTGCCATGTTCTTTGGCAATCCACATTCGAATAATTTCAATTCTGGTCCAACAACAATTACCGAACGTGCAGAGTAATCAACACGCTTACCAAGTAAGTTTTGACGGAAACGTCCTTGCTTACCTTTTAAGGAATCAGACAATGACTTAAGTGGTCTGTTAGAATCTGTTTTCACAGCAGACGACTTACGTGTGTTATCGAACAATGAATCTACAGACTCTTGTAACATACGTTTTTCATTACGTAAGATTACTTCTGGAGCCTTGATTTCTACCAATCTCTTCAAACGGTTGTTACGGATGATTACACGACGGTACAAATCATTCAAATCTGACGTTGCAAAACGACCTCCATCCAATGGCACCAATGGACGTAATTCTGGTGGAATAACAGGAATAGCCTTCATGATCATCCACTCTGGTCTGTTTTCACGGTTAGCATTGGAATCTCTAAACGCCTCAACAACCTGTAAACGTTTTAACGCTTCGGTTTTACGTTGTTTAGAAGTTTCGTTGTTGGCTTTGTGACGTAGGTCATAAGACAATTCATCCAAATCAATTCTCGCTAAAAGCTCGATCAAACACTCGGCTCCCATTTTAGCGATGAATTTGTTAGGATCTGTATCGTCCAAATATTGGTTTTCTTGTGGAAGGGATTCCAAAATGGTTAAGTATTCCTCTTCTGTCAAGAAATCCAATTTTTGTAATGGGTCACCTTCTACTCCTTTTGCATTACCTGGTTGAATTACCACATAACGCTCGTAATAGATGATCATGTCCAATTTCTTGGATGGCAATCCTAATAGGTAACCAATTTTATTTGGAAGAGAACGGAAATACCAAATATGTGCTACTGGCACAACAAGGTTAATGTGTCCTACTCTATCTCTACGTACTTTCTTTTCTGTTACTTCAACACCACATCTATCACAAACAATTCCTTTGTAACGGATTCTTTTATATTTACCACAAGCACATTCAAAATCCTTAACGGGACCAAAAATACGCTCACAGAATAAACCATCTCTTTCTGGTTTATGAGTTCGATAATTAATAGTTTCAGGTTTCAGAACCTCACCACGAGATGCCGCCAATATAGACTCTGGCGATGCTAAACCAATCGAGATTTTATTAAATCTCTGTACTGTATTCTTATCTTGTTTTCTAGCCATAATACTTTGTAGTCTTTATCAGTTTCCGGTAAGTGATACTCACTTACCGGAATACTGTAAACTTTTTTATTCTTCTAATCTAATATCTAAACCTAATCCTTTCAATTCGTGCATTAATACGTTGAAAGATTCAGGTAGTCCTGGTTCTGGCATCGGCTCTCCTTTTACGATTGCCTCGTAAGTTTTAGCTCTACCTATAACGTCATCAGATTTTACTGTTAAGATTTCACGTAGTGTGCTTGATGCTCCATAAGCCTCAAGTGCCCATACCTCCATCTCTCCGAAACGCTGACCTCCAAACTGAGCCTTACCTCCAAGTGGCTGTTGCGTAATCAATGAGTATGGCCCGATAGAACGTGCGTGCATCTTATCGTCGATCATGTGGCCTAGTTTGATCATGTAGATAACCCCTACAGTTGCAGGTTGGTCAAAACGATCTCCTGTTCCACCATCATATAAGTAAGTGTGTCCAAATCTTGGGATTCCCGCCTCATCGGTAAGTTCATTGATCTGGTCTAGAGTTGCACCGTCAAAAATAGGGGTTGCATAAGTACGACCTAATTTTTGACCAGCCCATCCAAGAACCGTTTCATAAATCTGCCCGATGTTCATACGTGATGGTACCCCTAGTGGGTTCAACACGATATCAACTGGAGTTCCGTCTTCCAAGAATGGCATATCTTCCTGACGAACGATACGTGCAACAATACCTTTGTTACCGTGACGTCCCGCCATTTTATCACCTACTTTAAGTTTACGTTTTTTAGCAACATAAACCTTAGCTAGTTTTATGATACCAGATGGTAACTCATCTCCAACAGAGATTGTAAATTTCTCGCGACGTAAAGATCCTTGTAAATCATTTTCTTTGATTTTGTAATTGTGGATCAAATCCGCTACAAGTTCATTTAAGTGATCATCTGTAGTCCATGTTCCTGAAGTTAAGTGCGTATAGTCGTCTACAGCATTTAACATCTTAAGGGTATACTTTTTCCCTTTAGGAATAATTTCTTCACCAAGATCATTAAAGATACCTTGTGCAGTTTTTCCGTTTACAATGTTGAATAATTTTTCAACCAATACATCTTTAAGTTCATCGAACTTTCTGTAGTAAACGCTTTCTAGTGCATCGATATCCTCCTTGTCCTTAGCTCTCTTACGTTTGTCTTTTATAGCTCTAGAGAACAACTTCTTGTCGATAACAACACCATGTAACGAAGGTGAAGCTTTCAAAGATGCATCTTTAACATCTCCAGCTTTGTCACCAAAGATTGCTCTCAATAATTTTTCTTCTGGAGTAGGATCGCTTTCTCCTTTTGGTGTAATCTTACCAATAAGAATATCTCCTGGCTTGATCTCTGCACCAATACGAATCATACCGTTTTCGTCAAGGTCTTTAGTAGCCTCTTCCGATACGTTAGGGATATCATTGGTCAACTCTTCGTTACCCAATTTGGTATCTCTAACTTCCAACGAATACTCATCGATGTGGATAGATGTAAAAATATCATCGCGTACTACTTTCTCAGAAATCACAATCGCATCCTCGAAGTTGTACCCTTTCCATGGCATGAAGGCCACTTTCATATTTCTACCTAATGCAAGCTCTCCATTTTCTGTTGCATATCCTTCACAAAGTACTTGTCCTTTCTTAACCTTGTCTCCTTTAGTTACAATTGGCTTAAGGTTAATAGATGTACCTTGGTTAGTTTTTCTAAATTTAATTAATGGATAAGTTTTAGTATCGCTATCAAAACTTACCATAGCTTCTTCTTCAGTACGCTCGTATCTGATTACGATTTCATTGGCATCTACATACTCAACTGTACCAGCTCCTTCTGCATTGATCAATACCCTAGAATCTGAAGCTACTTGACGCTCTAATCCAGTTCCAACAATAGGTGCTTGAGGACGTAATAATGGTACTGCTTGACGCATCATGTTAGATCCCATCAAGGCACGGTTCGCATCATCATGCTCCAAGAATGGAATTAAAGATGCAGAAATAGATGCAATTTGGTTAGGCGCTACGTCTGTATAGTGTACATTTTCCGGTTCAATTACAGGGAAATCACCTTCCATTCTGGCAATTACCTTATCGTGTAAAATCTTTCCTTCGTCATCCACCTTAACAGTTGCCTGAGCAATCAATTTCTCTTCTTCTTCCTCCGCACTTAAATAGATTGGCTCTCCTTTGATGTCCACCAAACCTTCTTTAACCTCGCGGTAAGGAGTTTCGATGAATCCCATGGAGTTTACCTTGGCGTAAACTGACAATGAAGAAATCAAACCAATGTTTGGCCCTTCTGGAGTTTCAATAGGACAAAGACGTCCATAATGCGTGTAGTGAACGTCACGAACCTCGAATCCGGCACGCTCTCTAGAAAGACCACCGGGCCCTAATGCCGAAAGACGACGCTTATGCGTGATCTCTGCCAATGGGTTGGTTTGGTCCATAAATTGAGACAACTGGTTTGTACCAAAGAACGAGTTGATTACAGAAGATAAAGTCTTCGCGTTGATCAAATCGATAGGGGTAAATACCTCATTGTCCCTAACGTTCATACGCTCACGGATAGTACGAGCCATACGCGCCAAACCAACACCAAATTGGGCTGACAACTGCTCTCCTACCGTACGCACACGACGGTTAGACAAGTGATCGATATCATCAATCTCTGCTTTAGAGTTGATAAGCTCGATTAAATATTTAATAATGGTAATGATATCTTCTTTGGTAAGCACTTGCTTGTCCATTCCAATATCCAAACCTAATTTTTTATTCATTCTATAACGTCCAACTTCTCCTAAAGAGTAACGTTGGTCACTAAAGAACAATTTTTCAATAATACCTCTAGCAGTTTCCTCATCTGGCGGCTCGGCATTACGTAATTGACGATAGATATGTTCTACAGCTTCTTTTTCAGAGTTTGTAGGGTCTTTTTGAAGGGTATTATGAATAATGGCATAATCTCCTTGCTGTGCATTTTCTTTGTGTAAAAGTACGGTCTTAACACCTGCATCAAGGATTTCCTCAATGTTATCCTTATCGATAATAGTGTCACGATCCAATACTATTTCGTTACGCTCGATAGATACCACCTCTCCTGTATCCTCATCTACGAAATCTTCGTGCCAAGTATTCAATACACGAGCGGCTAACTTACGTCCTAAAACTTTCTTTAAACCTGATTTGGAAACTTTAACCTCTTCAGCAAGGTCAAATATTTCAAGAATATCTTTGTCTCGTTCAAAACCAATAGCTCTAAACAATGTGGTTACAGGTAATTTTTTCTTCCTATCAATGTAGGCATACATTACTTGATTGATATCTGTAGCAAATTCAATCCATGATCCTTTAAATGGAATAACTCTTGCTGAATATAATTTGGTTCCATTTGCATGGAAAGATTGGCTGAAGAATACACCAGGAGAACGGTGTAATTGAGAAACTACAACACGTTCAGCACCGTTTATACAAAAGGTACCACTAGGTGTCATGTAAGGAATAGTTCCTAAGTACACATCCTGGACAATGGTCTCGAAATCCTCATGTTCAGGGTCTGTACAGTACAATTTAAGCCTTGCCTTTAATGGTACACTGTATGTTAAACCTCTTTCAATACATTCCTCAATTGTGTATCTTGGTGGATCGATAAAATAATCCAAAAATTCCAAGACGAATTGGTTTCGCGTGTCTGTGATTGGGAAATTTTCCATGAAGGTGTTGTATAGACCTTCATTCCCTCTTTCTTCCGATTTTGTTTCTAACTGGAAAAAATCCTGAAAGGACTTTATTTGAATATCCAAGAAATCGGGATATTCCGTTCTATTTACAATAGAAGAGAAATTTAATCTTTCAGCTGTTTTTGCTAACATCGATGAACGAGATTTTGATTAAAAATAATATAAAGGATGTATATAACAGTTATATACACAAAAGGGTTTAGGTCTTAGAGGTTACCTCTAGACCTAAACCATATTTTGTAGGTTAGTTAAGCTTACTTAAGCTCAACCTCAGCTCCAGCTTCTTCCAATGAAGCTTTTAAAGCTTCTGCTTCATCTTTAGATACAGCTTCTTTAACTGTGCTAGGTGCACCGTCAACTAATTCTTTAGCTTCTTTCAATCCTAAACCAGTTAATTCTTTAACCAATTTAACAACTGCTAATTTAGAAGCACCAGCTGCTTTAAGGATTACGTCGAATTCAGTTTGCTCTTCTGCAGCGTCTCCACCTGCAGCAGCTCCACCTGCAGCAACTGCTACAGCAGCAGCAGCTGGCTCAATACCGTACTCGTCTTTTAATATTGTAGCTAATTCGTTTACTTCTTTAACTGTTAAATTAACTAATTGTTCTGCGAAATCTTTTAAATCTGCCATTTTCTATCGTTTTAATAAAATTTTTAAAAATATATTTGTTTAAGTGCGTACTTATTTGGATTATCCTTCTTTCTCGGATAACGTCTTGATGATACCGGCCAATGTACCGCCTCCAGACTTAAGAGCTGACACAACGTTCTTAGCTGGCGATTGTAGCAATGCCACGATATCCCCAATAAGCTCTTCTCTAGATTTGATGTCAACCAATGCATCTAATTGATCGTCCCCAACATAAATTGCTTCTTCAATAAAAGCTCCTTTAAGCAACGGCTTTTCAGATTTTTTACGGAAGGCTTTAATAACCTTTGCTGGCGCGTTTCCTGTTTCAGAAAACAAAATTGACGTATTTCCTTTAAGTACACCTGGCAGCTCTCCAAAATCTTTCTCAGAAGCTTCCATGGCTTTAGCCAATAATGTATTCTTTACTACAGCTAATTGTACGTTTGCTTTAAAACATGCACGACGTAACTCTGAAGTGTTTCCTGCATTTAATCCAGAAATATCTGCTAAATAAATATTTGGATTCTCTGCTAACTGAGCAGTCAACTCTTCAATAACTTGTGATTTTTCTTCTCTTGTCATAATATAAAAGTTTAACTACTTAGTTTATTTTTGTATCTACTGCAATACTTGGACTCATAGTACTAGAAATGAAAATACTTTTCACGTAAGTACCTTTAGCTGCAGTAGGCTTCAATTTCATCAATGTAGAAAGTAATTCCTGTGCGTTACCTACCAATTTGTCAGCGCTAAAAGACGCCTTCCCGATTGGAGCGTGAACGATACCAGTTTTGTCTACTTTGAAATCAATCTTACCTGCTTTTACTTCACTAACAGCTTTAGCCACATCCATAGTTACGGTACCAGTTTTAGGGTTAGGCATTAAACCTCTAGGTCCCAAAATTCTACCTAATGGACCTAATTTACCCATAATGCTAGGCATTGTAACGATAACGTCTACGTCTGTCCAACCGTCCTTGATCTTTTGTAGGTACTCGTCTAAACCTACATAATCAGCTCCAGCTTCTTTAGCTTCAGCTTCTTTGTCAGGAGTTACCAAGGCCAATACTTTCATATCTTTACCTGTTCCGTGAGGAAGAGAAACTACACCTCTAACCATTTGGTTAGCTTTACGTGGGTCTACTCCTAAACGAACAGCGATATCTACAGAAGCATCAAATTTAGTATAAGTAATTTCCTTTAATAAGTTTGAAGCTTCCTCAAGAGAATAAAGTTTGTTTTTCTCAACTTTAGCTCTTGCTTCTTTTTGCTTTCTTGTTAATCTTGCCATTTCAAAAATTTTTAGTTAGGAGCTTCCCCGCCTTTAACAGTGATTCCCATTGATCTTGCAGTACCTGCAACCATTGTCATAGCAGACTCAATTGTAAATGCATTCAAGTCTTGCATTTTGTCCTCTGCAATAGCTCTAACTTGATCCCAAGTTATTTTAGCTACTTTCTTTCTGTTCGGTTCTCCAGATCCTTTTTTTACTTTGGCCGCTTCCATTAATTGTACAGCAGCTGGAGGAGTTTTGATTACAAAATCAAAAGATTTGTCTTTGTAAACAGAGATAACTACTGGTAATACTTTACCAGCTTTATCTTGGGTTCTCGCATTAAATTGCTTACAGAACTCCATGATATTAACTCCAGCAGCACCTAAAGCGGGTCCAACTGGTGGCGACGGATTCGCAGCACCTCCCCGAACTTGTAATTTAACTACTTTACTTAATTCTTTTGCCATTTTAATAAATTTAGTTTTGCATGTCTCTTAATATGGAAGCAAAAAGACATACGATATATCTGGTAACAATTATTAAACTTTTTCCACTTGCATATAACTCAACTCCAATGGTGTTTTTCTTCCAAAAATTCGCACCATAACCTCAAGTTTACGCTTCTCTTCATTGATCTTTTCGATAGTACCATCAAATCCATTAAATGGACCGTCAATTACTTTTACTGTCTCACCAATGGTGTAAGGGATTGCTACATTAGCATCGGCATCTACCGTAAGCTCATCCACTTTACCTAACATTCTGTTTACCTCAGATTGCCTTAAAGGCACCGGATCACCTCCCTTTGTTTCACCTAAAAATCCAATTACGTTGGTAATGGATTTGATGATGTGTGGAATTTCTCCACTTAAATTAGCTTGAATCATTATATAACCAGGAAAATACACACGTTCCTTGTGTATCTTTTTCCCGTTACGTATTTGAATCACCTTTTCTGTAGGAACCAATACTTGGTCAACAAAATCCTCAAGACCCAATCTCGTAATTTCATTCTCGATGTAGGTTTTGATTTTGTTTTCTTGACCACTTACGGCTCTAACAACGTACCATTTCTTATTTGTGTTTGTCTCAGACATTCAAAAGTGTTTTAGCTGATTAAATCAAAATATTGTTTAATAACTTTACTAAAAACAGTATCCACTCCCCAAATAGCCAATGCAAAAACAATAGAGAAAACAGCCACAAGAACAGTTAAGCTTTGCGCTTCTGCCCAAGTAGGCCATGACACATTATTCTTTAATTCCTCAAAGGATTCCTTTATATAATTAACAATTCCTGCCATTTGACTTAAAAGTTTTTATCAGATTACAAACTCGCAACTTACGTTAAAAAAATGTAATCTAAAAATTTGCACGGGTTGCGAGACTCGAACTCACGACACCTGGTTTTGGAGACCAGTGCTCTACCAACTGAGCTAAACCCGTAAATATAAATCAAGGCGTCTTGCTAAAATGTACAAGACACCTTAATTTATAAACTATAAATATTATTAGTCTAAGATTTCAGTTACCTGACCAGCACCTACTGTACGTCCACCTTCACGGATAGCGAAACGTAAACCTACGTTCATCGCGATTGGTTGGATCAATTCTACAGTAATAGTAAGGTTATCTCCAGGCATTACCATCTCAACTCCATCAGGAAGGCTAATGTTTCCTGTTACGTCAGTTGTACGTACGTAGAACTGTGGACGGTAGTTGTTGTGGAATGGAGTGTGACGTCCACCTTCTTCTTTCTTAAGGATATAAACCTCAGCTTTGAATTTTTTATGTGGAGTTACAGAACCTGGCTTAACGATTACCATACCTCTAGAGATTTGGTTTTTATCGATACCTCTTAATAAGATACCTGCGTTATCTCCAGCCTCACCTCTATCCAAGATTTGACGGAACATCTCGATACCAGTAATAGTAGAAGTCAATTTCTCAGCTCCCATACCGATGATCTCTACAGGATCTCCAGTTTTAGCAACACCAGTTTCGATACGTCCAGTTGCAACAGTACCACGACCTGTAATAGAGAATACGTCTTCGATAGGCATCAAGAATGGCTTATCCATATCACGTACTGGCTCTTCAATCCAAGCATCAACAGCTTCCATCAATTCCATTACTGTATCAACCCACTTTTGCTCACCGTTAAGTGCACCAAGAGCAGAACCAGCAATTACAGGACCGTTATCTCCATCATACTCATAGAAAGACAACAAATCTCTGATTTCCATTTCTACTAACTCTAAAAGCTCCTCATCATCAACCATATCAACTTTGTTCATGAAAACAACGATACGAGGAATACCTACCTGACGACCTAAAAGGATGTGCTCACGAGTTTGAGGCATAGGACCATCTGTTGCAGCAACCACCAAGATAGCACCATCCATTTGCGCAGCACCAGTTACCATGTTCTTTACGTAATCGGCGTGACCAGGACAATCTACGTGTGCGTAGTGACGATTTGCAGTCTGATACTCTACGTGAGATGTATTAATTGTAATACCTCTTTCCTTCTCTTCCGGAGCGTTATCAATTTGATCGAATGATCTTGCTTCAGATAAACCCGCATCAGCTAATACTTTTGTAATAGCGGCAGTTAAAGTTGTTTTACCGTGATCTACGTGTCCGATAGTACCAATGTTTAAGTGTGGTTTCGAACGATCAAAAGTTCCCTTTGCCATGTTTAATTTATTTAATCTTAATTTATATTAGTGTTCAAATTTAATTCACTGTAATATGAGCCAATGACGGGATTTGAACCCGTGACCTCTTCCTTACCAAGGAAACGCTCTACCCCTGAGCTACACCGGCTTTTTAAAAAGAGCGGGAGACCGGGTTCGAACCGGCGACATTCAGCTTGGAAGGCTGACGCTCTACCAACTGAGCTACTCCCGCTTTTTAAAAATTTAAATAGAGTAAAAAAGTGGGGAGAGCAGGATTCGAACCTGCGAAGACATAGTCAGCAGATTTACAGTCTGCCCTCGTTGGCCGCTTGAGTATCTCCCCAATGGTTTTTACAATATTTTAGATCATTTCTCTTAAAGAACTTGAGCCGATAGAGGGACTCGAACCCACGACCTGCTGATTACAAATCAGCTGCTCTAGCCAGCTGAGCTATATCGGCTTTTGATGCCTTTTTGTACAACAAAAAAGTCCGCTATTTCTAACGGACTGCAAATGTATATATTTATTTCTTTATTCAAAACATTTTTTGAAAAATTTTGTCATATATGTGTTCTTAATTTTTCTTTTCGCTTTTTGAGTTGGCGCTCCAAGGATGAAACGGCACTATCGGCCCCTTCTTCAAATGTCTTGCATTGTTTTTTAACGACAAGACTATCTCCGGGAACACTTACCCTGGCCTCGAAGATTTTATTCTCCTTAGCACTAGTATTTTCCACTTTCAGAAATACGTCAGACTGGATAACCCTGTCATAAAATAAATCTAATTTATCCATTCTCTTTTGGATAAACGCTATCAACTTTTTGTCTGCATTAAAGTTGACTGACTGTGTGTTTACTTTCATATGTTTAAAAATTTAAAAAGAATGTAAGACCGCTGCCCATAAAAAAAATTTAATTTTTCAAATTCCTATTTAAAAAATTAAATTCTGCTATAGGTATGGATGCAATCCTTCATTCTTAATGGTTAGACATTGAACAATTATCTATTCGTGTTTTTTACTTCTTGGATGTGCGTTTGAATACACCTTTTTCAACTCGTTTATACTGTTGTGGGTATAAACCTGTGTTGCTGCAAGACTGGAATGCCCAAGAAGTTCTTTTACTGCATTCATATTTGCACCTTGACTTAGTAAATGTGTGGCAAACGAGTGCCGCAATATGTGAGGGCTCCTTTTTACTTTTGTAGATGCCCTACTAAAATAATCATTTATAATTCTGTAAACAAGAGTTTCGTAAATTTTCACACCTTTTTTTGTCAAAAAAAGAAACGTTTCATCCACAATATTATCTAAAGAACTTCTTACCTCAAGGTACTGCTTGGTTGTTTGCACCACAGAATCTATTAACGGGATGATACGCTCTTTATTTCGCTTCCCTAGAACTTTTAACGTTTTATTAGCTAAATCCAAATCAGCCACCTTCAACTGTACCAATTCAATCCTCCTTACACCAGTTGCATAAAACAGCTCTATGATCAAACGGTCACGCAGACCTTCAAAATCGGTTTCGCATTGCAGTGCCGTGATTACCGAATTCATCTCGTCTTCGGAAAAAGGAACCTGTACCTTTTTTGGAGCTTTTAGCGCCTTATGTTTAGCCAATGGATTACTTTCCATCTCCCCTATCTTCACCATAAACTTATAATAGGAATTCAAGGACGATACCTTTCTATTGATACTGCGGTTACTTATTCCCTTTTCTACCAAGAAAACAATCCAGGTTCGTATTTGTCGATACTCTAAATCCTGTAACGACTGTTCTCCGTATTCCGAAGCGATAAATTCTTGAAAGTCTCCCAAATCTTTAGAATATGCCTTTATAGTAAGTAGGGCATATTTCTTTTCGTGCAGTAGGTAATCTGTAAAAGCTATTATGGACATATTCTCTATGGAATGAATATCATTAAAATTACAAAGTATTATTTACTTAAGTAACGGCAAAAAAAAATCCTGCGATTGCAGGATTTTAATTAAGAATATATTAATTCTTAGATGTTTTCTAGATCTCTAAGAGTCTGGATATATTGAGCTTTTTGAATTTGAGCTCTACGCTCTACTGATGGCTTAGTAAACTGCTTTCTAGTTTGCAATGCACGCTTTGTACCTGTTTTATCAAATTTACGCTTGTAACGTTTTAGCGCTCTATCTATATTTTCTCCTTCTTTAATTGGTATAATTAACATAGTGTCTTAACCTCCTCTCTTTTAGAATTTTTCGGTTGGCAAATATAAGAAGTAATCCATTAATTGCAACTAAAATGAAAAAAAATATTTACTCCTTATATAAAGACGACCTTTTCGTTAAATCCTGAATCAATTGTTCATCTTCTTCACTCTCCAACAAGGTGTTATAGGTTTTCCAAAATTCCTTGTTATATTGTTTCACAGAAAAGATATCCGGATTCCAATCCTTCTGAACTTCCAATGCAATCGCTTCTGGATCTACAATAATCTCCGTAAATAGGATTTCCTGTACCGAATAATAATAGCGTTCATTTGGATCGTAAGCTTCATTTTCATCTTTGGAAGAAACCTTTGCGCCCACATTGACCAATTTTGGAGTTTCATAATAAATGTAACTAGGATACATTTTATCATTATACTCCATATAGGTCATTACCAACTTATGGTTTACCTGTGTCCCGAACAAATTTTTACTTCTACTCTTTTGCTGAGGGGAAGACGCTACCAATTCGTATTCTATTTTCTTCACCGCGTAATTGTCCCAATAAATGTAAATCCAACCATTGGCCACATAACCGTCGTTATAAATTCCAGGTGTTTCCAGATTCACAAAATCGGTACTAGCATCAATCTTAATTTTATAAATCTTTCTACCATTATCCACCAAAACAGTATCCAATTCAAATTGATGGTTTTCTAACATGTGATCACCAAAAAGTGCTTTATTGGAATTAGTGTTTCTAAGTAAATTCAATTTCCCCTGAAACAAATGCTCCAAACCATTGGTCCTTCTATCATTCCATTTTATAGCTTTAACCAAGGAAGCCGTTGCAATGGTATCGCGTCTTAGGTTTTTAGCCCTTAGGTTTCTAAGCTTCTTTTCCTGCTTCAAATAAGCTGTATAGGCCAACAAACTATCTACATCGCGCAAATCATAACTCTTGCGCATTTCATCTACATTAATCTTTAAGTTTACGTCGGCATCGGAAGTAAAACTGGAATCGTACAGGGTAATAGCGCTTTCTATGAGCCACTTGAATTCCTTTTTGTTTCGTTCCTTATGTCTTAAAAAACCTTTTTGAACATATGGTTCCTCAGGGAAATTGTCCCCCAATTTCTCCAAGGCCCGCTCCACAATTTCGTTTCCTGTTTCTGGTCTTGTTTCAGCCACCAAAAGAATCTCATCCAAGGAAGCAATATCTTCCTCCAAATAAATTTCCATGCTGTTGTCAAATTCACCAACTGGCACTTTATAACTCTTATACCCAATGGAAGATATTACCAAGGTGTCCTTTGCAAACTCGTTAGGAACCAAAAGGACAAACTTTCCATCGGCGTTACTTACCGTACCAATTGTTGTGTTTTGAACATAGATACTGGCACTTTCTACAGGCATCAATGTTGCAAAATCCACAATTTTATTTTTGAGCTCCTTTTGCGCAAAGGAAGGCATAACACAAAAGCCGATAGCCATAGCAAATAGAACCTTAAAATGGGGACTTCTCATAAAATATTAAGTTGCTGGTTTATAATCTTTTTTATCGATTACCATTTTGGAAATGATCTCACGAAGAATTTCGGAAGTACCTCCTCCAATAGGCCCTAGCCTACTATCTCTTAACAGGCGAGCCAGTGGATAATCTTCCATATAACCATACCCACCTAAAAACTGCAAACAACCATAGATTACCTCATCCGCCATCTTGGTAGATTGCAGTTTGGAAATGGTCGCTTCCTTAACCACATACTCTCCTTTATTCAGTCTATTGGCTACAGAATAATTGTACTCCTTGCACAATTCCATAAAACTGTACATATCGGCATACTTGTGTCTTAAGGCTTGGTATTGATCTATGGATTTACCGAAAGTTTTTCTTTCAGACATATATTGAAGCGCATACTCCAAAGCATACTCTGCTCTAGCGTGGGCGTTCACTCCCATAATCAATCTTTCCAAAGCAAAGTGCTGCATGATATAAGGGAATCCTTTACCTTCTTCTCCCATTAAATTAGAAGCTGGCACCACCACATTGTCAAAAGCAATTTCCGCAGTATCTGAAGCTCTCCATCCCAATTTATCCAATTTAGAAGCAGAGATTCCTGGGGTATCCTTATCAATCACAAACATACTAATACCTTTATTCCCCAATTCTGGGTTTGTCTTGGCAGCCACCACCATATAGTCACAGTAATAACCATTGGTGATAAATGTTTTTGAGCCGTTAATTACATAAGAATCTCCTTCTTTAACCGCTGTAGTTCGCATTCCTGCCACATCACTTCCTCCAAAAGGCTCACTTACACAAAGGGCTCCAATTTTGGTTCCAGCAATACTAGGTTCCAAATATCTCTTTTTAATATCGTGGTTGCCTTCTTTATTCAAATGCGTCATGGCCAAATAGGTGTGCGCCCAAATGGCTGCAGCAAATCCTCCTGAATTCACTTTCTGTAATTCTTCCAAAAGAATCACGGTATAAAACAAATCTAAATCAAGTCCTCCATAGGCCTCAGGATAAGGCAATCCAAGGTATCCCATCTCGCCAAACTTCTCCCAAATAAACCGTTCTATAGTTCCGGTTTTTTCCCATTTATCTATATGTGGTACGACTTCTTTTTTTAAAAATTCCTTAAGGCTTTCGCGAAAAAGCTGATGTTCTTCAGTGAAGTACATGCTATTCATAAATATAGTATTCTAGAGTTAATTAAGCGTCAAATATAGCTTAATTATCTCAAACCGATGAACCGGAAAGTCTTTTACTTTTGTTAATTCCTCCAGCGATTTAAACCCCTCTCGAAGCGTCCGTTCTTCAATGATTTTATGGGCAATTTCATAGTCAATATACTTAATGGTCACCAGCTCATCTCGGGAAGCTGTGTTCAACTTTACCTTACTTAAATTCTCCGGTTCCTTCACAAAAAATAGTTCGGACATGCGCTCGATGACCTCAGGTGACAGACCATATACCTCCTGCAACTGTACCATCGATATAAAGCCTGAAGACAATGTTTTTCTATAATCCATGATCCGTTTGGAAAGCACTTCTCCAATACCGTTCACTTTCCTTAAATCCTCTTGACTCGCCTTATTTAAATCTATTTTTGTTATTGGAGAATTTACTTTATTGGATTTCGGTTTTGCTTCAGAAGTATTCGTCACCCAATCTGGGAATTTAAAATAAGGCGCCATAGCATTCAACAATGAATCTGAAACCATTGTGACCTGTTGGAATTCCTCTTTGGAATTCACCCATTTCCCTTGTTCCCTAAAATGAAGTAATCTGTCAATTTCTTCATTGCTCATCCCTAAAGTATAGCCTTTGTAATCCGTAATAAAGTTTGGGTTGAATGGAAAGATTTTTGGTTGGCGTTTTTCGATTTCAACAGCTTTAAGAAAATCGATCTCCTTTTGAAATTTCTCAAGACTTTCATTGTCAAAATCAATTTCCTTCCTTGGAAAATCTACAAAGAAATACACCAATTGAAGAATAACAATTAGGCTCAATAAAGACAAAATCCCATTCCGTTGTTGTTTGGTAAACACGAAATGGGATTTTATATTTTTCATTTGATTTGTTTTTACATATGCTCGGTCAAATCCTTTGCACCTTCTTCCAATGCATCATGTTTCACCTCGATGGCTTCCATATATTTCCCTAGCTCTCTACGAATAATTGGAGCCAAGATTACCACACCAATAATGTTTGGTACTACCATGGCAAAAATCATGGCGTCGGAGAAATCAATAACAGCTCCAAGGCTGATGGACGATCCTACAACCACAAAAAACAAGAATAAAATCTTATATACTAAATCTGATGTTTTTCCTTTCCCAAACAAAAACACCCAACCTTGCATTCCGTAGTAAGACCAAGAAATCATAGTAGAAAATGCAAATAGGATTACTGCTAAGGTCAACACAACAGAGAAATGAGGAATCACAGAGTCAAACGCAATGGCTGTTAACTCTACACCTTCCTTAATTGGCACTCCGTATTCCATAAATTGCCCATTGAAATTAGTAATTACAATCACCAAAGCAGTCATAGTACAGATAACCACGGTATCTACAAATGGTTCCAAAAGCGCTACAATTCCTTCAGAGGCTGGATACTTAGTTCTTACTGCCGAGTGAGCAATAGCTGCCGAACCAACACCTGCTTCATTGGAAAATGCACCACGACGAATCCCTTGGATCATCACTCCTACAAGACCTCCCGCGATTCCCAGTCCTGAAAAGGCTCCATCATAAATCAACGCAAAAGCATCATCGATAAGTGTGAAGTTAGCTCCTAAAATAATCAAGGCTGCCAACACATAAATCCCAGCCATGAACGGTACAATTTTTTCCGTTACAGAAGCAATTCTTTTGATTCCTCCAATAATCACTACGGCTACAATAACCGCCATTACAATACCAAAGTACATACCAGCATTGGAAACGTCTTGCAATTCAAACAACTTAATAAATTGAGCTGCCGCTTGATTGGCTTGGAACATGTTTCCTCCTCCAAAAGAACCACCAATTACAAATACAGCAAATAAAACTGCCAATATCTTTCCAAAGCCAGCCATTCCTTTTTCCTTAAGACCTTTCGTCAAGTAGTACATTGGTCCTCCGTAAACGGTTCCATCTTTTCCAACGTCTCTATACTTCACCCCTAAGGTACATTCTGCAAATTTAGAAGCCATCCCTAAAAGTCCAGCCATAATCATCCAAAAGGTTGCCCCTGGACCACCGATAGACAAGGCTACGGCCACACCAGCAATATTTCCCAAACCTACAGTGGCAGAAAGTGCAGCTGTAAGGGCCTGGAAGTGGGACACTTCTCCTTCCGCACTATCATCCCTTAAGGTTTCAATGATATTTTCATGATCGTTAGGCGTCACATCCCCATACAAAGTATCGGCTCCATGCTTTTCGATATCTTCATATTTCCCCTGTACCACTCTAATTGCCGTACGGAAACCTGTAATATTTATGAATTTGAAATAAACGGTAAAATATATAGCACCTCCTATCAACACAATAAGCACCCACGGAATACTGTAGGTCTCTGAAAAGGGAATTTCCTTGAAAATCCACTCTACAAACCATCCGGTATAGTCCTTAAAAAAGGCATCGATTTTTTCGGAAGTTGACTCTTGGGCAAAAGTTAAAATTGGTAATAAAACTGAAAGTAACGATAGAAGATATTTCTTCATATGGAATTTTAAATTTAGTTATTTCTTAATTAATTATTGTTAGGGTCGCCAAGATGCTAAAAAAAATTGAACTAATAAAGCCTTGGTTGTTAAAATCAAAAATTAACTACCTGATATTGTAGACCGAATTCAGTTTTTGAATCTGCTCCGGACGCCCTAAAACAATGATCTTGGAGTTAACTCCCAACTTCATTTCAGCCTCTGGATTTACAATATATTCCCCGGCGCCATTTTTAAACCCGATGATATTGCATCCCGTTTTATTGCGCAAATCCAAATCTCGAATGGTCTTTTCATCGGCATCACTGCAAAGCTTTGCCACTTCAATTTCTTCAATATTCACATGCGACCTTCCTACGATGGAAAGGTTGTCTATAAACTCAATCAAATCTGGAACCACGACCAAGGAAGCCATATGGTCCCCTCCAATTTTATCGGGAAGAATGACATTGTCTGCCCCTGCCAATTTCAATTTATTATAGGTTGTCTCCTGTGAAGCCCTACTAATGATTCTCAAGTTCTTATTAATTTGCCTCGCGGAAAGTACCACAAACAAATTATCGGCATCATTTGGCAACGCCGAAATCAACGTGCTTGCTCTATTAATACCTGCCCTGTGGAGCACCTCATCTTCATTGGCATTCCCGTGAATGAAATTTACCAGTTCACTTTCAAACTTATCAATAAGTTCCTTATTCTGCTCAACGACTACAAATGGCTTATTGTACGCTATCAACTTTTTGGCCGCCTGTGTCCCGTTTCGGCCATACCCACATATAATGATATGGTCCTGAAGTTGGTCAATTCGCTTTTGCATATTCTTTTGTTTTAATTCTTCAAAACTATTTTGGCTTAGCAAATACTCTGTCAATACACTTATTACATACCCCACAATTACTATGCTCGTCAAAATCAAAAACACCGTAAAAATTTTGGATTGATCATCCAACGGACGCACCTCTCCAAACCCCACCGTAGTAATGGTAATAACCGTCATGTAGAGGGCATCAATCCAATTATAACCAGAAATGATTCTAAACCCAATCATTCCCGAAAAGACCAAAAAAGCCAACAGCAATATAGCGATGGTTGTTTTGGATTTGGAAAGACGAAGTAAGGTGCTGTTCATATATTATAGATCAAAAACCGAAGAACGTTTGGTATAGAGTAAGTCCTTGACACGCATTAAAAAGGAAAGAATCAAATACAGGGCAAAACCAAAACCAAGGGTTACAAAGGTCAAGTAAATAAAGGACGTCCTTACCACTTTGGCCCTAATCCCCAAACGGTCGGCAATACGTTGACACACATAATAGCCGTGTTTCTGAAAATGCAGTAATATCTTGTAGAATATATTCATTAAAACAAATTTGATGATTTTAAATTACAAAAAAAAGCCACTTTCGAAAAAGTGGCTTTTTAAAACTATATATTCCGTTTAGAGATGAATTATAGCATCTGCATTCCCATCTGGATCACCGTTAACGGTTCCATCTGCGGAAGGATTACCTAACAATAAAACTCCTGCTGCATGTGGTGCCGCCATGGAAGTTCCGCTTATGCTATTATAACCACCATTTTTCCATGTAGAATAAACACCTACTCCAGGCGCACAATAATCTACTGGAGGATTGCCGTAGTTTGAAAAGTACGCCCAATTATCATCAGAATCCATAGCCGAAATGGTATAGATATTAGCTCCATTGGCTCTTGCTGGTGAATGACTATCGGCATTGTTTGATTCATTTCCTGCCGCCAACACAAACTTCACACCCGATTCTGCTGCTGCCGCAATAACCGCATTATCCAAAATCTGAGATACACCTCCGCCCAAACTCATATTGGCAACATCACCTGCTTCTCCTTCAGCCTTAACATAATCCACACCCGCAATAACTCCTGACAAACTGCCACTTCCGCGACGGTCCAATACACGAACCGCCACAACCGTTGTCCCAGGTGCAACACCTACAGAACCAAAATTATTATCCAAAGCTGCAATGGTTCCTGCCACATGGGTTCCATGACCATTTTGATCATCGGCACTGTTTGCCCCAGAACCAGATAAGAACGAGACACTTCTAGAAACATCCACGTTCAAATCGGGATGGTCCAAATCTATACCCGAATCAATAACCCATGCCGTATGGCTTGAAGCTGTGTTTCCACCACCAACTCTAGTAGTTCCGTAAGGTATTTGTTGTGTATCGCTAGTCCCTGTATTTCCTCCTCCTGGTTTTCCTTTATAGGGAGAAATGCTCATGGTGAAATTTTGCTCAATCCTCAAAACTCTTGGATCGTTCTGTAAATTTTGTAATTGGGCTTCAGATAAATTGGCAGCAAAACCATTTACAGCATGGCCAAAGGTTGCAGTAATATTGGAATCCTCCAACCCTATTGCTTCAAACTCATTTAAAAACGAACGTTTTAACCCATTCATTTGCGAGGTATATTCCTGAAGTGTTTTCACCTTTGGCAAAGGTGCCATTCTTTGGTTGGCGTTATTATACACTACAATATAACTTCCAGGAATCACTTTTGACTCCATAAAAGACACCGTTTCTATTTCTTCATCTACTTGATCGGTTGAATCTGGTTGACAATTAAAAATTGTCAAACCTAAAGTCCCCATTAAAGAATACTTAATAATTGATTTTAGCTCCATCTTTTTTAATTTTTATTCATTCAAATGTTAATTTATTTAACAATTTAAATTTTTAAGCCGAAAACGAAGAAAATAAATTCTTAAAACATTAAGCTATTAGACCAACTGTAGAATATTGGCGCCAATCGCACAGTCAAGACACTTTTGCCTTTCACAATAGTTCCTCTTTAACTGAATTAAGGCTTGGGATTGTAGCGCGTTTTGACATTTTATCCCCAAATTGGCAAAGGCAGAAAGCAAACTATTACTTTCTGCATGAATCTGTTGCGCCAATTGCACCACATTATCAATCTCCTTTCCATTGGCTTTGCAATGGGCAAATTTTATTGGGATAATAGTATTGATAAGAAGTAAGTCGACGAAGGTTTTGGTCAATCGTTTTTTAGACGGCTTGGAGCTTTTGCCAAAAGAATAGTGGGTTTCCCAATACAGTGACGTTTCACAATCCAAAACCTTATAATAATCTTCAAGGGAGTTGAGTTCCATAAGTTTTGAAAACAATTGCTTTTCATTTGCATATAGACTTGCCAACTGCGATAATCTGATAGTCGGAAAATTTGGTGGCCGCAACCTAAAAAATTGCGGTGCTAAAACAGACACATTGGAAAGCTGAAATTTCCGCTTCAGAAATCCATACTCATTTTGAAGTTTCAAATAGTAAACATCTTCCAATTCACTGTCCAACCAACCGCACTGCCCAAAGAAAAGTGCTTCCAATCCAAATTGGTTGCTCTGCAATTTTCTGACTACGGAAAAATCAACTGACAGTGCCAAACTGAAAAATGCGTCGCCATTGACTTTCAATCCAAAGTTTTTGGCCAACATTTTGAACAATACAGCCTCCCAATCATTTTTGGAATTTGAAAGCAATTTCTCAATAGTTTGGTGCTTCTGCTCCAAACGTTCTATATATAGACGCTCCAACCAATTGTTTAAAACAAACCGATCAATTTTGGACAGATTGTCTTCACAATAAATCCATTTATTCCCTTTGGAATATAGTTCGGAATAGGTGTTCAGCAACATTTTGTCTACTGTGTCCTTTAATTGCAAAGTGGGAATTTCGGAATTATCTTTTCTGAAAATTTCGGTATCATGTTCCCATACCACATGTAAAATCACATTGTCGTAAGCTTGGTCCTGTTCATGTCCATGTACATACCAATCGGAAGATTTTACATGCACCTCAACATTACCCGCCCACAACTGCTCCCCAATTTTAATCTGTGCATTGAAAAAATCGGGGCCGGAATCTGTATTATGCTGCCCTACATGCAATGGGGCCACAGTTTCCCCGGAAGTGATTTTCAGGTTCTGTGCCTTGCGGATTTTATATTTCCAGAGATAATGTAGAAAATCTTCTTGCATCTCTTAAAAATAAGAAATATTTACAACGCAACACTCTGAAAAACAAACACAAGAAAATAATCTTACATTCTTTACTCAATATACCCCATTTTCCTCATCCAGTCATTATTGTACATTTTCCCCACATAGCGGCTTCCATGGTCATGAAACAGTACCACTACCACATCATCCTTGGTAAAATGCTCCTTCAACTGTAGCAGTCCTTTTACGGCTGCTCCAGCAGAATTCCCGAGAAACATTCCTTCTTCTTTTGCCAATAATTGGGTGTAAATGGCTGCATCCTTATCGGTGACTTTGGTAAATCCATCAATAATACTAAAGTCTACATTTTTTGGTAGAATATCTTCCCCTATTCCTTCTGTGACGTAAGGATAGATTTCCTTCTCATCAAAAATACCCGTTTCATGATATTTTTTAAAAACACTGCCATAGGTATCAATTCCCCAGACCTTAATATTGGGATTTTGCTCCTTTAAATAACGCCCTACACCTGAGATTGTTCCTCCAGTACCTACTCCCACCACAAAATGGGTTACTTTCCCATCCGTCTGTTTCCAGATTTCAGGTCCTGTACTTTCGTAATGTGCTTTGGTATTACTAGGATTATCATATTGATTGACATACCACGAATTTGGAATTTCCTTTGCCAACCTCTTCGCTACGGAATAATAACTTTGGGGATCGTCAGGAGCCACAGCTGTTGGGCACACTACTACTTCTGCTCCCATCGCCCTAAGTACATCCATTTTTTCCTTGGACTGTTTGTCGTTGATGACAAAAATACATTTGTAACCTTTTACAATGGCTGCTAGTGCCAATCCCATTCCTGTATTTCCGGAAGTTCCTTCAATAATAGTGCCTCCAGGCTGCAGTCTTCCATCTGCTTCGGCATCTTCTATCATCGTTAAGGCCATTCGGTCCTTTACAGAATTTCCCGGGTTGAATGTTTCGTATTTCGCCAATACCAAACAAGGCAATTCTGCGGTAAGTTTATTGAGTTTCACCATAGGGGTGTTCCCAATGGTTCCTAAGATATTTTCTGCGTAGTCCATGCTTTAAAATTACCATAAATAAACAAATGGCAAAAGTTAAAGATGTCACCTTCTTCTAATTATTCGAACCTGATGGCTTTGACTGGAGAAATTCTAGTAACAATATATGAAGGCACCAACAACATGAGCATACAGGCCAAGAAGCAACCTATATTCAACAACAATATATTTTTAAAACTCACGTAAACTGGAATGGTCGTCATATAGTATTGTTCAGGGTTTGGGAATTGCAAAACACCAAAATAATATTGGATAGCCAAAAGTGACAGCCCAATTAAATTTCCCCAGAATAATCCCAAACCTACTAGGTATGTAGCGTTGTAGAGAAACACTTTTCGAATGCTCCAATTGGAACTTCCTAAAGCTTTTAGAATACCTATCATTTGAGTACGTTCCAAAATCAATACCAAGAGCGCCGTAATCATATTGATCCCCGCCACGATAATCATGATTCCAATAACCCCATAGGTATTATTGTCGAAAATATTTATCCATTCAAAAATTGAAATGTATTTCTCGGTAATGGTTTCCGCATTAAGGTTGGAAGGTGTTGCCTCATAAATCTCTAGTCCCTTTTCTTCAATTTTATCAAAATCATCAATAAATACCTCAAAATTTCCAACTTGATCTGATTGCCATTTGTTAAGCCTTTGAACCTGCTTCAAGTCACCAATAATAAAGGTCTTGTCAAAATCCTGAAACCCGGAATTATAAATTCCTACCACCGTAAACTTTCTGATATTTGGAATTTGATTGGCATCCTCCTTTCCAAACACCATCTGAAAAGAATCTCCTACCTCAAACTTTAACCTATTGGCAATGTATTGAGATATCAACACCTCATTCCCCATCTGCTCACCAAATTCTGGCAAACGTCCTTCAACTAAAAAATCCTGGATATATTTCCAATTGTAATCCTGCCCTACACCTTTCAACACCACCCCTTCAAAATCGGTTTCGGTGCGGATGACCCCAAACTTCTTGGCCACGCCTTGTACATGCGAAATGCCCTCTATTCCTTTAAATTCGGGATAAAACTCTTGATTTAAAGATACCGGTATTTCTGACTCATCAGAGACATTGGTATCATAGTTGGAAATGGTGACGTGCCCATTAAAGGCCACAACTTTATCGCGTATCTTTTTTTGAAGGCCCAACCCAGTGGCCACGGCAATAAGCATAACTATTATTCCTATGGCTATGGCGGTAATGCCAATTTTTATAATTGGGGCCGAAACACTACTTTTATACGCTTTACTGCCAATAATGCGTTTAGCTAAGAAAAATTCGTAATTCAAAATACTTTTATGCGATTAACCGTTTTCAAAAATACAGTTTTATTATTTGTTTTAATAGCGTTTTCATGTGGAAACATTGCCACTTCCGAAGCTGGTGCCAACGCTTCCAATTTTTCAGACTTTAGTTATACCTCCAAGGAAGTTGACCTTGATGCTCCCATTGCAGTTGGCGCCAACCAAACCGAAGCCTACTTACCTTTATTACAAGGAAAAAAAATTGGGATTGTGGCCAATCAAACCTCTGTGATCTTTCATAAAAAAGGTTACACCCATTTGGTGGATTCTTTAGTTGCCTTAAAAACAAATGTTGTAAAAGTATTTGCACCCGAGCATGGTTTTAGAGGCACTGCCGATGCCGGAGAACATGTAAAAGACGGCATCGATTCCAAAACCAAATTACCAATCATTTCTCTTTATGGAAGCAACAAAAAGCCATCAGCAACTCAATTGGAAGGTTTAGATTTAGTGATATTTGACATCCAAGATGTGGGGGCTCGCTTTTACACCTACATCTCAACCTTACATTATGTCATGGAAGCTTGTGCCGAACAAAACATCCCTGTGCTGATTTTGGATCGCCCTAACCCTAACGGACATTATATAGACGGCCCTATTTTAGAAAAGGAATACAAAAGTTTTGTAGGCATGCACCCTGTACCGGTGGTACACGGAATGACCATTGGGGAATATGCCAAAATGATCAATGGCGAACATTGGCTGGACAATGGAGTTACGTGTGATTTGGCGGTAATTCCGGTTCAGAATTATGCCCATCAAAGAAGCTATAGTCTTCCCATTGCGCCGTCTCCAAACTTACCTTCCGATAAAGCCATTAACCTATACCCTAGTCTTTGCTTTTTTGAGGGCACCAATGTAAGTGCTGGACGTGGGACTCCTAAACCATTCGAAATCTACGGAAGTCCATATTTAGATAAAAGCATATACACATTTAAGTTTTTACCACAACCCAATGCTGGCTCCAAACAACCTAAGCATAAAGGGATGTTATGCTATGGGGAAAACCTAAGTGACTCTCCAACCTTAGCGCGTTTAGATTTGAATTATTTGATTAATGCCTACCAAAACACGATAGATAAACCTATCTTTTTCAACGACTTTTTCACCAAATTGGCAGGAACCAAAACCTTACAAAAGCAAATTGAAAAGCGCCACACGGCAGACGAAATCAAAAAAACTTGGGTGCGTGGTCTAAAAGCCTACGACCAAATGCGCCAGCCTTATCTTATTTATAAGTAAGGACTATTCCCGATTTAAAAGTTGAAGCGCACGTAACGGATAATCAGTAATAATACTGTTGACCCTATAATCAATCATTCTTTGGATGTGGGCGGTTTCATTAACCGTCCACGGAATGATTTTATAGCCCAAAGCTTGATAATTAGCTACAGTTTCCGCTGAAAGAAGTTCAAAATACGGACTGATGATTTCTGGTTGAAAACTGAGTTCTTTAAGTTTCTCTTCAATGGATTCCGTTTCATCTACCAAAAGCGCGACGGACATTTCGGGCGCTTGTTTTTTCACTTCTTCTAGAATTCTCACGTCAAAGGACTGTAAGTTGCAACGCTCAAACACCTGCTTTTCTTCAATATCCGTCAACACCAATTGCACAAAATCTGCTGGCTCTGGAGTGTACAGCACATCATAATCCGGTCTTGCTTTCAACTCAATATTATAGGCAATATGCTTATTTAAACTATCCGCCAAATCAAACACTTCTGTCATAAGCGGCTTAAAAGTTCGCATATTTTGTTGCTCCGGAAATCTTGGATGTTGTTTGCTCCCACAATCGAATTGCCTTATGGAATCATAGGTCATTTCATAAAGGTTATATGCCATATCATCTACAAGGGGAATTTCATTGCTAAAGGGATCCAAACAATAAAACCTACTGATAAAAGGCTCATGGGACACCACGACCTTTCGGTCCTTGGACACCACCACATCCATTTCCAAAGTTTGCACACCAACCTCTACGGCTCTTTGAAATGCTGGCAGTGAATTTTCGGGAAGCATCCCCCTGCAGCCTCTGTGGCCCTGCACCCAGATAAACTGTTTGGAATTACAATTGGTCATAATTGCGATAAGTAAGAAATAACATGCGGCTTTATAAATCTTCATTGACTGGTAAAATTGTGGGCTTTTTATATTTCTGAAAAGGTTGTGTCAACAAATTTCCCAAATTGCCATTCTCCTCTTCATTTGGAAATACATCCACGCCGTACACCAATTTATCTCTATCCAACTCCATATAAGTCCCTAACAAACGGTCCCAAATAGAAAAAATATTTCCATAATTGGAATCCGTATAAGGCAACATATAATGGTGGTGGACCTTATGCATATCTGGAGACACAAAAAAATAACTTAAGAATGTATCCAAACGTTTGGGCATTTTAATATTAGCATGTGTCCATTGGGTAAACACCACCGAAAGCGATTGGTAAATAAACACCAAAGCAATGGGAGTACCAATGACCACCACCCCAAACAAGGTAAACACAAACCGAATGACACTTTCTATGGGATGGTGACGGTTGGCCGTAGTGGTATCAACATTATGGTCGGTGTGGTGAACGAGATGCACCATCCACAAGGGTTTTACTTTGTGTTCTACATAATGAGCCAAATAGGCACCAAAGAAATCCAGCAACAACACTCCCAAAAGCGCATACAACCAAAGCGGCATCTCTGGCAGCCAATTCAGAATTCCGAAGTTATGCTCTTGGACCCAATTGGCTGTTTTGAACAACAAAAAGGCCAAAAATAAATTGACCAAAGCCGTAGTTAACGTAAAAAACAAATTGGGGATGGCATGTCGCCATTTGTGGTACTTGAATTGAAATAAAGGCGCAGCGCCCTCCAACATCCAAAAAAAGGCAATCCCTCCAACCAAAATAATGCTTCGGTGGAGCGAAGGGATGGTTTCGAAGTAATCAATAATAGATTCCAAGGAGAAAAGTTTTGACTAAAGATACTAAAAATGCGTTCTCCTAAACTTCCTTTTGTTGAGAATCGCCTAAAGCTTAATACGCTTTTTCATTTCTTCCACAATATTGAAAGCCGCTGGGCAAATGGCCACGTTCTTTAACGTGAGATTGGAGATTTGCTGAAACTTTTTTCTATCGGTATGAGGATATTCCCTGCAAGCTTTGGGCCTTACTTCATAAATCGAACAATAATTGTCTGCTCCCAAAAACGTACAAGGCACACTTTGCAACACGTAGTCATTATCCTCATCTACCCTTAAAAATTCATCGATAAATTTGGATGGTTTCATACGGAAATGCTTTGCAATCCTATCCACATCCTTATCCGTAAACAAAGGTCCCGTAGTTTTGCAGCAATTGGCACATTCCAAACAATTGGTACGCTGAAACTCTTCCTCGTGCAACTCCTGCATGATATAGTCCAATTGCTTAGGTGGTTTTTTTTTAAGCTTGGCAAAGAAGGTTTTGTTTTCCTTATGTTTATCTTTGGCCTGTTTTGGTAGATTTTTGATGATGTCTTCCATGCTGCAAAAATAAGAAACTCCTAAGATACCATCACCAAGCACCCAACTATTAACAGTACTGCCATGAAAGATTTATTTGGACAAGCCCTTTTGGATTACCACCAAGGTAATTACACGGAAGATTTGAAAACCTCTACCAATATTTCGGAGGAAGATGAACTGCCGCTTCCCTATCTTTTTAGAAGTTATAAGGACATGCCCAAATTGGAACAAAAGGCACTTCAACTTGCCAAAGGAAAGGTCTTGGATGTAGGTTGCGGTGCAGGCAGCCATAGTCTGTATTTACAGGAAAAAGGACTAAAAGTTAAAGCCATCGATATTTCTGAAGGAGCCGTTACCGTTGCCAAAGATAGAGGTGTTATAAATGCTGAAGTTCTTCCCGTTCTGGAAGAAGCCCAAACATTCGATACCATTTTGCTTTTGATGAACGGCACTGGAATCTTCCAAGAACTTTCCCAAGTAGCTACCTACCTAAACCATTTAAAGTCCCTATTGAATCCAAATGGGCAAATTTTAATCGACTCTTCAGATATCAAATACATGTATGAAGACGAAGATGGTGGTTTGTGGATTGACACCAATGCCAATTATTACGGCGAACTGGATTACTTTTTAAGCTATAAAGGAGAAGAAGAACTTCCAATGAAATGGCTGTACCTTGACTTCAATACGCTCTACACTGCCTGCACTTCTGTTGGACTAAAATGTGAACTCGTAAAGGAAGGAGCCCACTTTGATTATTTGGCAAGGCTTAGCCTGTAATCATATTCAAAGCTTTATCTCCTATTCTGCAACATTTCCAAATACAATTCCTCCACTTTAGTCCTAGCCCAAGGTGTTCGTCTAAGGAATGTCAAACTGGATTTAATGGAAGGATTATGTGTAAAGCAGCGAATATTGACCATATACCCCATGTACTCCCAACCATAATGTTCGTGAAGTTCAGTCACCATTTGTTTTAAGGTGATGCCGTGTAATGGGTTATTGGGCTGCTCCATGATTTCAAAAATTAGTTACGAGGCTCGTTAGATCGTCTTCCTCTATAACGTTTTGGCTTTTTATTTTTGGATGTGGTATTCTTTGATCCTTCACTTTTAGAATTCGCTTGGCCAGTTTTTGGTCGGCGTGATTTCTGATTTCTATTCCCTTGCCCTGGTTTTATGGGCTCTGTAGACGCATTGGGATCAGGCTCGAAGCCTTCCAATATTTCCACAGGAATCTTCTCTCCCACCAACTTTTCTATATCCTTCAAATAGGTGGTTTCATCGGCGCTTACCAAAGAAATGGCTTCACCACTAGCACCAGCTCTACCAGTTCTTCCTATACGATGTACATAATCTTCAGAAATGTTGGGCAGTTCAAAATTCACCACATGCGGCAATAAAGGAATGTCCAATCCGCGGGCAGCAATATCCGTTGCCACCAACACATTGATGCTTCCATCCTTAAAGCCTGCCAAAGCTTTGGTACGGGCACCTTGACTTTTATTGCCGTGGATTGCCGCTGCCGTAATGCCACTAGAGATCATCTTTTTGGTAAGTTTGTTGGCGCCATGCTTGGTACGAGTAAAGACCAAGACCTGTTTCCAGTTGCCTTCACTAATCAACTTTATGATCAAGCCTGTTTTTTTGCCTTTGGCAACGCGATAGACTTTTTGATTAATCGCTTCGGCTGTTGAATTTTCAGGGGTTGCCTCCACTTGAACAGGATGGCTCAAAATACTATGGGCCAGCTTTTTGATGTCCTTGGAAAAGGTAGCCGAAAACAATAAGTTTTGACGCTTGGCAGGAATCATTTTCATGATTTTTTCAATATCGCGTAAAAACCCCATGTCCAACATTCGGTCAGCTTCATCCAATACAAAGAATTCCACTTTAGCCAAAGACAACAACTTTTGATTGTGCAAGTCCATCAATCTCCCTGGAGTAGCAATCAATACGTCAACTCCTTTTCTTAAGGTTGCCACTTGTGGATTTTGGTTAACCCCTCCAAAAATAACTGCAGATTTAATATCAAGAAACGTGCTATACTCCTTCACGTTGTCATGTACTTGAGCCGCCAATTCCCGCGTAGGCGTCAACACCAAGGCACGAATTGGGCGATTTCTTAAAGGAGCCTCTTGAGACAATAAGTGTAACATTGGCAAAGTAAACCCTGCGGTTTTTCCGGTTCCGGTTTGTGCCGATGCCAAGACATCTTTCCCTTCTAAAATGGATGGAATTGCTTTTTGTTGAATTGGAGACGGTTCGGTATACCCTTTTTTATCTACCGCTTTTAAGATGGCTTCTGTTAGCCCGAGTGCTTTAAATGACATATAAATTGTTTGGAAATGACAATCTATAGTGTAGCGTCATTCTTTTTAACAAGCCGCAAAGGTACGCTAATTTTTACAATGCTATTCCTCTACAAGAATTTGGTAAAGAATATAAATCCTAAAAAAACTCGCGATACTGCAGCACCCTAAAATCGAAAGTGGTAAAGTCTGGATTTTTAGCTTTGAGTTGTTGATAAAGAGGCATACTCCCAATAGCTCTGTTGGCCGATCCCGATGCTGAAGTCAAGGAAACCGTCTTAATCTCCCGAACTTCTTCATTTTTATCTTTTAATTGAAATGAATGGATGCGTGGCACTTCGGTTTCTACAGGCTGTAGTTTAATACCGTATTCCTTGCAATGCCTTCTGAAGAAATATTCTGGGCCGTTCTTGCTATTGCCTCCTGTAAACAATAATGTGTTGATATTGGGATATTTTTGTAGATAGCCAATTACATCCCTCAATTTGATATTGGTCATACCCAAATCTGAAGCGTCTATTTTTTCCCGTTGGGCACTTTCCACTATATCGCAAACCCCTATTTTGTGTTTATGCAAGAACTGCTTGCGCTCTTCTACAGCTGCACGGGAATTGTCATAACGAAGATTCAAATTATGAATCGCATCTATATACAACCACAAAGAGTTGTAATAACTGCCGTAACAAAAATCAACATCCTTTTCCAACAACTCACCCATGGAAAAGCGTGGTGGCGGCAACGTGCCTACAATGAGCTTGGTAGTATCTTCGAAAATGAACGGTGGGTATGGATGCTGGTGCAGAAACAAATTTGCTTTTCAGAGGTTTTTATTGTAATATAAAAGAAAATCCATTAACCTTAAAATCTGAATATTATGGGAAAAGGTGACCTGAAAACCAAACGAGGCAAAATCCATCGAGGCACCCACGGTGTCCTGCGTCCTAAAATCAAGAAACGTCAAAAAACCGAGGATAAAATCAATGTAAACAAAAAAGCCAGGGGTTAGCCTATCTGGTGAATACCAATTCAGTTTCAAATGACATGGCTTCACTATACCCATAGCCTTCATAATTGAAGCCTTTTAAATCATCCAAGGTCTTGGCATCGGTATCGATAATGTAACGCGTCATGTACCCTCTGGCCAATTTTGCAAAGGTCATGATCATTTTGTATTCTCCATTTTTGAAATCCTTGAATGTACAAGTAATTACAGGCACTTTTAGAGCTTTGGTATCAATGGCCTTAAAATATTCGTTGCTGGCAAGATTTACAAACAATTCACCCTCTTCTAATTCATCATTCAAAGCTTGAGTGATTTCCTTCTTCCAGAATTCGTATAGGTTTTTGTTCTTACCTACAGGAAATTTTGTACCCATCTCCAAACGATAAGGCTGCATTAAATCCAAAGGCTTTAAAATTCCGTACAATCCCGAAAGAATGCGAACCGTATTTTGAAGTTTTTCTATTTTATCCTGAGGAATGGTATAGGCATCCAATCCTCTGTATACATCACCGCTAAAAGCATACACCGACGGTCTTGCGTTCTCAACTGTAAACGGTAATTCCCATTCTTGGTTACGCTCATAATTCAACTGACCTAAATTATCGGAAATCTTCATCAGCTGAGATAAGCTTTTAGCCGATTTCTTCTTCAATAATTTGTTTAGGCGTTCTGCTTGTTTCAGGAAACAGGCTTCTGTGAATTGTCGCGTAGGCAGTTGACTTTCAAGGTCTAATGATTTTGCAGGTGATATAACTAATTTCATGCTTTGGTTTTTGTTGTCCCAAAATTACAATTACCATATCTATTTTTCAATTTTGGGATTTTATATTTTCTATAATAGTATAAGCAAAAGTAATTATAAGCATTAGTTTAGTGTCAATTCCTCCCCAAACTGCAATACATAACCGTTGTTGTCGTAAATGGCAAATTCGCGCATACTGCACTGGAAATTATCTATGGGATAGCATACCTCTACATTGTCTTTAACCGTTTGCCAAAGTGTATCTACGTTTACCGTCCTTATGTAAAAAGACCCCGTAAACTCAGCTTTATTGAAGGGCACCATATCATTTGGTTTGGTAAGAATCAATTCTACACCGTCCCGGTGTATGGAGGCCCATTTTGTGGCCTCGTCAAAGGCATCACAAACAAAGCCCAATTGACTTGTATAAAACTGAATTGTGGCTTCCACATCTTCAGTATACAGCATTGGCACAAGGTTATACAATTTCATACGGATAATTGGTTTGAATTACCCTATGAATTTACTAAAAAAGATCTATTAATTTACCGAAGGAACCTATTCAATATCCAAATTTTGGTGTTTGGCATAAACCCTCCATTTTTCAATACATTGAAGCATATCTTCTGGAGTTTCAGCATTGAAATGCATGAACTCCCCAGTCGTTGGATGACTAAAACCCAGCGTTTTAGCATGCAAAGCCTGCCTAGGAAGCACCTTAAAACAGTTTTCTACAAACTGTTTGTATTTTGTGAATGTAGTCCCTTTCAAAATACGTTCGCCACCATAGCGTTCGTCATTAAAAAGGGTGTGCCCAATGTGTTTCATATGCACACGAATTTGGTGAGTACGGCCTGTTTCCAACTTACAGGAAATCAAGGTTACATAGCCGAAACGCTCCAACACTTTATAATGGGTTACCGCTGGTTTTCCCTTGTCTTCATCCTCTCCTTCAAAAACTGTATTCTGTAAACGGTTTTTCGGATGTCTACCAATATTACCCTCAATAGTGCCTTCATCTTCTTCCACATTTCCCCAAACCAAAGCGACATATTCACGCTCACTGGTTTTGTCAAAAAATTGCTTCGTTAAATGAGCCATAGCCTCTTCTGTCTTGGCCACGACCAACAAACCACTGGTGTCTTTATCGATGCGGTGAACCAATCCAGGACGGTTACTGGAATTGTTTGGCAAGTTTTCAAAATGATAAATAAGGGCATTGATTAAAGTCCCCGAATAATTCCCATGCCCAGGATGCACTACCAAACCAGCAGGTTTATTGACAACCAACAGCTGATCGTCTTCAAATACAATATCCAAAGGAATGTTCTCTGGTGTTAAAAGTTCCTCATAGGGAGGATACTCAAACAACACACGAATCCTATCTAAAGGCTTCACTTTGTAATTGGCTTTTACAGGCACATCGTTGACGTGAATATTCCCATTTTTCGCGGCAGATTGAATTTTATTACGAGTGGCATTCTCAATAAAATTCATCAAATATTTATCGATGCGAAGAGGTTGTTGGCCAGTTTTTACAGTAAACGCGTGGTGCTCATACAACTCATCATCATTCTCGTCTATAGGCGTATATTGGTCTGTCATAATCTTTTATTCTGCCCTGTTTCCGTTACCCAACACCAAGTCAATCTTGGAAGTCAATGGCAACATGTCTCCTGCTTTAAGAGGTTGTCCCTCAAATTCTACATCAATTACTTCATCTTTACCCAAATCGTCCACATACCTAATCTTTCCAACTTCAAACCCTAAAGCTTCCAAAGTAGGTTTGGCTTGACGAAACGTACGTCTTACAATATCCGGCACAGCGACCTTACGGTAACCAGATGGGTTCAATATTACATAAATCTTTCGGTTTTCCTTTACCTGTGTACCTGCCAATGGATATTGTTCAATTACCGAATATTTTGGGTAATCTGGATTGTAATTGGCCGAATCCTGAATTTCCATACGCAAACTGCGATCATTCAATTGGATCTCAACAGTCTCCAAAGTTTTCCCCTTCAACTCAGGTACTTCAATAAATTCACCGTGATTGGTGGTACTTTTCAACCATTGCAAGATTAAAAAACACATCAAAAATATTACGGCTAAGGCTAGTGCTAATTGTTTTAAAAAAACTTTACTGGTAAGAAACTTTACAAGACTCATGTAATGATTTTAAGTTAGGGCAAATATATAAAACTCAAAGGTTTTTTCTTTTCCTTTAATATGCTAATTTAGCTTTCCTAATATTACATACGTTCTATGAGCGTTTAAAGATTATTTATAAAGAATTTCCTTCCCTTCGGGGTACTATCATGAAGAAACATATTGCCATTATAATGGGCGGATATTCCAGCGAATATGAAATATCCCTTAAGAGTGGTCAAGTGGTTTACGAAACCTTGAACCCAGAACTTTACACGGCTTACCGCATCCACATCTTTAAGGACAAATGGATGTATGTTGACGAAAACAACACGGAATTTCCTGTGGATAAAAATGACTTCAGCATAATGGTTGAAGGAAAAAAAATCCAGTTTGATTGTGTGTTCAATGCCATTCATGGCACCCCTGGAGAAGATGGCTATATGCAAGGGTATTTGGAGTTGTTGAAAATTCCACATACAAGTTGTGGCATGTACCAAGCAGCCCTTACCTTTAACAAACGAGACTGCCTTAGCACCCTAAAACCTTACGGAATTAAAACCGCCACCTCCTATTACCTCAATCAAGGAGACTCTGTAAATGAAGATGAAATAATAGCCAAGGTTGGGCTTCCCTGCTTTGTAAAGGCCAATAAAGCAGGTAGTAGCTTTGGGGTGAGCAAAGTGTACAAAAAAAAGGAATTCCAAAACGCGCTTGAAGTTGCCTTTAAGGAAGATGATGAAGTTATCATTGAATCCTTTTTGGATGGTACTGAAGTATCTGTTGGAGTGATTACCTATAAAGGTGAGGTTACCGTACTTCCTATTACCGAAATAGTTAGCAACAACGACTTTTTTGACTACAAAGCCAAATATCTTGGCGAATCTCAGGAAATTACCCCGGCCCGCCTATCGGAAGAACAGGCCGAAAAAGTACGAACCCTAGCCAAAAAAGTATACGAAATTCTGAAGATGAAAGGCTTTAGTCGAAGTGAATATATCTTTAAAGACGGAGAACCACACCTTTTGGAAGTCAACACAGTGCCAGGCCTTACCAAAGCCAGTATCTTGCCGCAACAAGCCGCTGTCGCAGGTATCAGCTTAGGCGAACTGTTTGAAAATGCCATTGAGGAAAGCCTTAAAACCCAACACTCTTAAATTATTAAGTATCTTTGATGCTGTAACCGCTTAACAACTGTAATGAGACGCGCAATTTTCCCTGGTTCTTTTGATCCAATTACCCTTGGACACTACGACATTATTCTAAGAGGTGTCAAACTTTTTGACGAAGTAGTCGTAGCCATAGGAATCAATTCCGATAAGTCCTATATGTTTTCACTGGAAGAACGCAAGCAGTTTATTGAGGAAGCTTTTAAAGACGAGCCAAAAGTAAAAGTAGTTACCTATGAAGGTCTCACGATTGATTTTTCAAAAGAAATAGATGCGCAATTTATTTTGAGAGGCCTTCGCAACCCAGCCGATTTTGAATTTGAAAAGGCCATTGCCCATACCAATAGAAAACTTTCGAGAATAGAAACGGTATTTTTACTTACTTCGGCAAGAACCTCCTTCATCTCTTCATCTATTGTAAGAGACGTCATTAGAAATCATGGAGATTACACAGTTTTGGTACCAGACAGCGTGAAACTGAAGTAACCAAATACACTTAAAAAAATTTAGCTGGTTGGTTTTGGATTTGGAACAAAAAAAAGCATCAGATCATTCTTGCCACGCAAAAAGTATAACTGACGCCTTTTTAAAAAATTGATTAATAGCAATACTAATATATAACATAATCCCCTCAACCTTAAGTTTTTTCGACGAGAAGCAATTAAAAAAGATTAAGCGTAATCCTACAAATCGAATATTGCAGTTCACCGATAAAATTGGTTAATTCTCCCAATAAACGCATTTTAAAAGCCATACAATTCTCTCGATAAGAGAATATTACACATCAAAACGCATCTTGTAATATTTTCATTTTCAAGCAACTGATGTAACCTTAGTTACCTTCTCGATGAAAAACTATGCGTTACTTTGCACAAAACAAATATGATTATGGGAATACTAGATATGCTATTCGGAAATAAATCTGATGAATTAAAATCGCTTTATGAAAATGGAGCAATAATTATTGATGTAAGAAGCGTTGGAGAATACAATGGCGGTGCCATTCCAGGATCTAAAAACATCCCGCTACCTCAAATAGCTACCAAAGTTAAGGACATCAAAAAACTAAACAAACCAATTATTACCTGTTGCGCTAGTGGTATGCGTTCTGGTTCTGCGGCAAGTGTTTTAAAAAGTCATGGTATTGAAGTTGTCAACGGTGGAGGCTGGTTGAACTTGAGCAGAAAATTGGACCTTGTATAAAAAGAAAACTTGATTGATTACATGTTTGATAAATGATTTTGATTGATGGAAAAGCCCGAGGGATGATTGACTCGGGCTTTTTTTTATTATGTATTTTTCAAAACCATTTAAAATTCCATAAAAGGATACTGAGCCACAAGTTCTTCCTTTTTTTCTTTAAGAACCTTTAAAAACCCTTGATGTGCTTCCGAATTTGGATTGAAAGGCCGGTGCAACATTCCTTTTTGAACCGTATCTACAGTCTTCATTGTGGCTCCTGTACTGTCATCCAACCACACCTTCTTAAACCGCTCCCACACATAGTTGATAGCTGTAGGATTAGGATGCACCATATCTTCTGCATAAAATCGGTAATCGCGCAATTCATCCATCAAAATTTCATATGAAGGAAAATAGCAGGTCTGCCTTCTTGGCTCTACCACTTGATGCACCGCACTTATCAAATGCGCCTTACTTTGAGTATTTTCTACAAAGCCATCCTTTAAATGTCTTACAGGGGACACTGTAAAAATAACGGACACTTTTGGATTCACACTTTTAGCCAAAGCCACCATTGCCTGCAACGATTCAGCAATAGCATCTATTGACAATAATTCTTTACTAAATTTCTTTTGAGGTACCTTATGGCAATTGACTACCACTTCATCACTTTCTATCAAGCGGTATACCCAAGCGGTTCCAAGTGTAATGACAATATGAGAGGATACTTCAAGAGCTTGTTTTGTTTGTTGAATAGCTAGGTTCAAATTTTGTAACAAATCGTCCTTTGAAGAGGCACTCAATTTGGAATGTGCTGCATAACAATGCCATTGCTCATTATGAAAAAACACATCTTCATCTGTGTATTCTTTGTCATTAATAGCGTTGAGCAGCAAACTTTCAATTGCCAAAGGATGGAACAGAATTCCAAAAGGATTTAAGGAATTCTGGAATTTATAATACGCTAACTTCTCCCCTATATTTTCAACAAAACAAGACCCCAACAGAATCAATCTAGAGTTGTAATCTATCAGATTGTGCTGTTGGGGTTTTAAAGGTATTTCTGTTTGTAGTTTCATATATCTAGTTCAGGTACTCCGCGGCAGCTTCCAAAGCTGCTGCAATACCATCAGGATTCTTTCCTCCCGCAGTAGCAAAAAATGGTTGTCCACCACCACCACCTTGGATATGCTTTCCAAGTTCTCTAACAATTTGCCCTGCGTTTAAGCCTTTATCGGCAACGATTTCCTTGGAAATATAGCAAGACAATAAGGCTTTACCCTCCTGTTTTGTTGCAAACAATAGGAACAAATTATCAAATTGCCCACCTAATTCAAAAGACACATCCTTAATTCCGGCTGCATCCAAATCAACTTCCTTAGCCAGAAACTGAATACCATTCACCTCTTTAAGCTCATTCATCAAATCTCCTTTTAGGTTCTTGGCTTTATCTTTTAGTAATTGTTCAATCTGTTTTTTAAGGGCAGTATTTTCTTCCAACAAACCTTCTACAGCTTTCACCGTTGACTTCGGATTTTTAAGTGTTTGCTTTAAGGTATCAAAATCCTTATCCACATCCACAAAATAGTTTTTCACCGCTACATTGGTAATCGCCTCAATACGACGTACACCTGCCGCTACAGCGCTTTCCGAATTAATCTTGAAATACCAAATATCGCCTGTTTGCGCTACGTGCGTACCACCACAAAGCTCCATAGATTTCCCAAAACGAATGGCACGTACGGCATCACCATACTTTTCACCAAATAAGGCAATAGCTCCTTCATCGATAGCCTGCTGCATTGGAATGTTTCGTTTTTCTTCTAACTTAAGATTCTCCTGAATACGCGCGTTTACAAATTCTTCAATAGCATCCAACTGCTCTCTGTCTACCTTCGCAAAATGCGAAAAGTCGAATCGTAAATATTTTGGGCTTACCAAAGACCCTTTTTGCTCTACATGAGTTCCCAACACAGTACGCAATGCTTGGTGCAGCAAGTGAGTTGCTGTGTGATTGGAAGCAGATAGCTGTCTCAATTCTGCATCTACAACCGCTTTAAAAGTGGCATCTAAATGCTTTGGAAGCGTCTTTGCGTAATGGATAATTAAGCTATTTTCCTTTTTGGTATCGGTTACGTAAATAACATCACCATTAGGAGTTTCAATATATCCTTGATCTCCAACTTGACCTCCTCCTTCTGGATAAAACGGCGTCATATTGAATACCAATTGGTATTGCTCTCCATCTTTTTTGGTAGTAACTTTTCTATAACGCGTCAATCTTACATCAGCACTCAGCGTATCATATCCAATGAACTCCTCAGCTTCGTCTTCCAATAAAATCACCCAATCTGAAGCCTCTACTGTAGAAGCGGCTCTGGAACGACTTTTTTGTTTTTCCATTTCGGCGGCAAAACCAGCCTCATCAATGCTATATCCCTTTTCACGGGCAATCAATTGGGTTAAATCCAATGGAAATCCAAAGGTATCATACAATTCAAAAGCTTTAGCTCCTGACACCACATCTCCTTTGGTTTCTTCTACAACCTTATCCAACAGCAATAATCCTTGCTCCAAAGTTCTTAAGAAAGATTGTTCTTCCTCACGAATCACGTTGTAAACCAGTTGTTTTTGAGCCTTAATTTCTGGGAAAGCCTCTCCCATTTGATGGCTCAACGTTTCGGCCAATTTATATATAAATGGTTCTTTCTGCTCTAAAAAGGTGAATCCGTAGCGAATAGCACGACGTAAAATTCTTCTAATTACATACCCTGCTCCTGTATTGCTAGGCAACTGTCCATCGGCAATGGAAAAGGCCACGGCTCTCACGTGATCGGCAATCACACGAATAGCAACATCTATCTTTTCATCTTTACCATAAGCTTTATCTGTAACCGTTTCAATCTCTTTAATTATTGGAGTGAACACATCAGTATCGTAATTGGACTGTACGTTTTGCAATACCATACACAAACGCTCAAAGCCCATTCCCGTATCGATGTGTTTGTTCGGCAAGTTTTCCAAGCTACCATTGGCCTTACGGTTGTACTGCATGAACACCAGGTTCCAGATTTCCACCACTTGTGGATGGTCCATATTCACTAAGTCTCTTCCTGACACTTTTGCTTTCTCTTCTGCCGAACGAATATCAACATGGATTTCACTACAAGGTCCGCATGGCCCTTGATCTCCCATTTCCCAGAAATTATCCTTTTTATTCCCCATTAAAATGCGGTCTTCAGGAACAATGGCTTTCCAGAAATCGTAAGCTTCCTGGTCCATCGGCAAATTGTCGTCCTCGCTTCCTTCAAAAACGGTTACATACAAGATGTCCTTATCAACCCCAAATTCCTCTGTAAGCAGTTCCCAAGCCCAAGCAATGGCTTCTTTCTTGAAATAATCTCCAAAACTCCAGTTTCCCAACATTTCAAACAAGGTATGGTGATACGTATCGTATCCTACCTCTTCCAAATCGTTGTGTTTACCAGATACACGTAAACATTTTTGCGAATCGGCTATACGGGACTCCTTCACTTTGGCATTTCCCAAAAAGTATTCCTTAAAAGGCACCATTCCGGCATTGACAAACATCAAGGTAGGGTCATCCTTTAAAACCATGGGAGCAGAGGGCACGATGGCATGTTGTTTATTTTCGAAAAAACTTAAAAACTTCGAACGGATATCTTGAGATTTCATGTATGTAAATTGATAATCTTATTTTTTAATTCAGTCCAGCCCACAAAATGGCCGTGACACTACTTGCAAATATATTGTTAAATTAAGGCCCTGAGGCTCACCGTCTGAAAATATTCGCAATTGTTTTTATAATTTTACAATGGAAATATTTTTGTAGGTTTGTTCGTTCCTTAATAAAAATGCTCCATGAAGGGGCATTTTTCAACTGCAAAAATACTATAAATTGCGACATGAGTAAGGTAAAATATTATTACGATCCAGAAACCCTTTCGTACCGTAAGATAGAGCGCAAAAAACGTACAACCTTTAAGTACGCCCTTGTGTTTCTTTTGGCTGCTGGCCTTTTTGGATTCATCTCAAACTTTATCGCTTCCCAATTTTTTCAATCGCCAAAGGAACGTGCGCTTACCCGCGAATTGCAAAATATGCAGTTACAATTTCAGCTTCTGAACAAAAAAATGGACGAAACCGAAAAGGTACTTGCCAATGTTGAAGAGCGCGACAATACCATTTACCGCTTATATTTTGAAGCCAACCCAATCCCGGATGAACAGCGCAAAGCAGGTTTTGGAGGGGTCAACCGCTATAAAGGCCTTGAAGGTTTTGACAATTCCAAGTTGATAAAAGAAACCAGTCAACGCATGGATATGCTTCAAAAGCGGATCGTAGTACAATCAAAGTCTTTGGATGAAATTGCCGAATTGGCGGCCGATAAAGAAAAGCTTTTAGCTTCTATTCCTGCCATACAACCTATCAACAATTCCGATTTAACGCGTATGGCCTCAGGTTACGGTTATCGTACCGATCCTTTTACCAAAGTGCGTAAGTTCCACTTTGGAATGGACTTTACCGCTCCTAGAGGAACTCCTATTTATGCTGCGGGAGATGGTGTTGTAATACGTGCGGATAACCGCTCAACCGGATATGGAAACCATATTAGAATAGACCACGGCTATGGCTATGTAAGCCTATATGCCCACCTTTACAAATACAACGTTCGCAAAAACCAAAAGGTAAAACGTGGTGATTTGATAGGATTTGTGGGAAGTACCGGAAGGTCTGAAGCGCCCCACCTACATTATGAAGTGTTTAAGGATGATGACCGTATCAACCCTATCAACTTCTATTATGGTAACTTGTCTGCAGAAGAATACAACAAACTTCTGGAGAAAGCCTCTTTGGAAAACCAATCTTTAGATTAATATATTATGCATATCAATCTTCCTGAAAAGCGCTACTACAGTATAGGTGAAGTCGCCAAAGCTTTCAATGTAAATGCCTCTTTAATTAGATTTTGGGAAAAGGAATTCGATGTTATTAAGCCTAAAAAGAATGCCAAGGGCAACCGTAAATTCACCCCTGAAGACATCAATAACCTCAAGTTTATCTACCATTTGGTGAAAGAACGCGGCTTTACATTGGAAGGCGCCAAAACCCATTTGAAAGAAGAACGTCAAAAATCCCTGAGTACCTTTGAAATAATTAGTAAATTAGAGGGTATCAAAGCCCAACTAATAAAAATCAAAAATCAACTTTAAAACACACTATTATGAAAAAGTGGCTTATTCCGGTAATTATTATAGCCGTAATTGGTTTTGGCCTTTACAATTGGGCAGTAGGATTTAACAATACTGCCATACAACTTAACGAAAATGTAGCTGAAGCCTGGGGAAATGTACAAACAGCCTATCAACGTCGAAATGACCTTATTGGCAATTTGGTAAAAACAGTACAGGGTGCTGCCGATTTTGAACGAGGAACCCTTACAGATGTTATTGAGGCACGTGCCAAGGCAACCTCAACAACCATTGACCCTACCAACATTACACCTGAGCAATTGGAGCAGTTCAATGCAGCCCAAGGAGGCTTGAGCAGTGCCCTTTCACGATTATTGGTGGCGGTTGAACGCTATCCAGACTTGAAAGCCAACCAAAACTTCCTGAAGTTACAGGACGAATTGGCCAGTACTGAAAACACCATTCAAACGGCAAGGACACGCTATAATGAAGCCATTAAGCCTTATAACAACCACGTAAAGAAATTCCCAAATTCCATCTTGGCTGGTTGGTTTAACTTTGAAGGCAAGCCATACTTTGACGCCGAACCAGGTGCTGAAAAGCCAGTGGATGTAGAATTCGACTTTAAATAAATCGCTATGTCCAATATTGAAGATTTCCTTAGTGCTGAAGAGGAACAGGATATTATTGAGGCCATTAGGACTGCTGAAGACCATACCTCGGGCGAAATCCGTGTGCATATAGAACGTAGTTCAAAGGACGAAACACCTTTCGAACGCGCCAAGGAAGTCTTTCACCTTCTAAAAATGGACAACACCAAACTAAGCAACGGGGTACTTCTGTATGTTGCTGTAGACGACCACAACTTCGTTATTTGCGGAGATAAAGGCATTGATGCGGTAGTGCCCGAAAATTTTTGGGACACTACACGAGACGCCATACAATCCAGATTTAAAGAAGGAAATTTTAAGCAAGGAATTATAGATGGCATCCTAAAAGCCGGCCACGAACTGAAAGTTCACTTTCCGGTTGAGGACGATGATATTAACGAATTACCTAACGAAATATCCCGAGGATAGTGAAGCTTCTCAAAATCAAACATATCAGCCTTGGTCTATTATTGAGTGTATTTTGTACTTTAACAACCTTCGCTCAATTCGATATTCCTCCAAAGCCAGAGTTTCAAACCAGTGTCTATGATTATGTCAACCTTTTGTCGCCTAATCAAAAAAGCAACCTAGAACGTAAACTCGTCAAATATTCCGACACCACATCCACCCAAATAGTCGTCGCTATCATTGCTACTACCAAAGGAGAAAACATTGGATTATTGGCTCCTAGATGGGGTCATGAATGGGGTATTGGACAAGCGAAGGAGGACAATGGGGTATTTATTCTGTTGGCACGTGACGATCGTAAAATTTGGATTTCCCCAGGCTATGGCGTCGAGCCTATGCTAACGGCAGGGGTCGTTGGAGAAATCACGAGAAACATCATTATCCCTGAATTCAAAAAAGGAGATTATTACAGTGGTCTTGATAAAGGTAGCGACGCCATTTTTATGGCCTTAAATGGGGAATTTAAAGGTACCCGACAGCAGGACACAGGTGAAGAAATTCCCTTTGGCTTTATCCTTTTCATGCTTCTTATTTTTATCATTTTCTTGATTGCTATCTCAAAAAACAGACGGGGAGGCGGAGGCTCTGGACGTGGTCCAGGCAACCGTGGCGGCTTTGATATTTGGGATGCCATTATCTTGAGTCAAATGGGTCGAGGCAATTACCGTGGCGGTGGTGGCTTTGGTTCTGGAGGAGGTTTTGGTGGTGGCGGCTTCGGAGGAGGCGGTGGCTTTGGCGGCGGTTTTGGAGGAGGAGGCTTCTCCGGAGGTGGTGCTGGAGGTAGCTGGTAGTTTTCCAATTATAAAAACATTTTTACTATAAATAAAATAAGCAGCCAAAAGGCTGCTTGTTTGTTTCTAGTTCAGAATTAACTATTCACCTTCTTCCAAAAAGAACAATTCCTCAAAAGGCACTTTAAACAGTTTTGCAATTTTAAGGGCCAATACCGCAGAAGGCACATATTTACTTTGCTCTATGGCATTAATAGACTGCCTGCTCACACCTATGGCTCTAGCCAAATCGGATTGGGTCATGTTATGCCTTGCTCGTTCTACTTTGATGTTATTCTTCATAATCCACCGATTTATGCTTTAGGAAATTAAAGCGAACAATAAAAAAGATTAGCGGTGTAAACATATTGAACACCAGCACGTGAAAAAAAGTAAAATTGTAGACAAACAATATGGCAAGAATCAAGATGACGAAATTAAAAACAACAGCCCATACCAAAGATTCACTTCTTAATTTATAGATGAATTCATCCTCAATCGTTTCTCTTGAAAAGCCCACAAACAAGCCTCCGACAATAATCATTAATGCCGCCAATTCATCGACAATACTATTATCAACCAATTTAAAAAAGCCTTTAGTCTCATTAAGAATAGAATCCTCATTGTAGATAGAAAGTACTTTGACCGTTAATAGATTTGATTCATATCCAAACCACAATAACACAGCCCCGATAATAAGGCCGACAATTAACAGGATCCAGCCTATGGTTTTAAACCGATGAGGCAATAAATAATTTGCTTCCATGACTTAATTATTTAAAATTACATCATAAATGTAAATTATTTTTATCAAAAAGTAAAATATAATTGACATTAAGTCCAAAATAATTTACACCTTAATTCGGTGTAAATTAATCTATAACGCTAAAAACTTGTTATTTTTTACGCATGTAAACCGTTACCGGCACCCCATGAAAATCGAAATGCTCACGCAGCTGATTTTCCAAAAAGCGTTTGTAAGGAGGCTTTACATATTGCGGTAAGTTACAGAAAAATGCAAATTGCGGTTGCGGCGTTGGCAACTGCATGATGTATTTAATCTTAACATATTTTCCTTTGTAAGCAGGAGGTGGTGTGTGCTCTATAATTGGCAACAACACTTCATTCAGCTTACTTGTTTTGATTTTTTTGGAGCGGTTGTTATAAACCTCAACCGCCGTTTCAATGGCTTTAAAAATACGTTGTTTGTTCAAAACAGAAATGAACACAATTGGCACATCAGTAAAAGGTTCTATTTCCTTTCTGATAACACGCTCAAATTCTTTGACTGTTTTAGTGTCCTTTTCAACCAAATCCCACTTGTTAACCAAGATCACGATTCCTTTACGGTTGCGTTCTGCCAACCAAAAGATATTTTGCACCTGCCCGTCAAATCCTCTTGTAGCATCCAATACCAATAAACACACATCGCAATGCTCAATAGCACGAATACTTCGCATCACCGAATAAAACTCCAAATCTTCCTTAACCTTGGATTTTCTTCTAATACCAGCGGTATCCACCAAGTTAAATTCAAAACCAAAACGGTTGTATTTGGTATCAATAGCATCTCTGGTAGTTCCAGCAATATCGGTTACGATATAACGATCCTCGCCTATCAAAGCATTGATAAACGACGACTTTCCCGCATTTGGTCTTCCAACCACAGCAAAACGCGGCAACTCATTTTCCTCTACCACTTCTTCCTTTTCAGGAAGCGCTGCTACAACAGCATCCAACAAATCTCCAGTTCCGCTACCGTTGATACTGGCAATAGTATAATAGTCGCCTAAACCTAGAGCATAAAACTCAACAGCATCTTCGGCGCGCTTGTTATTATCAACTTTATTTACGGCTAAAAACACAGGCTTGTCCACACGACGCAACAAATTGGCCACGTCTTCATCCATCCCCGTAATTCCAGATTCTACATCAACCATGAAAATGATAGCATCAGCCTCATCAATGGCCAATTCTACCTGTCTGTCAATTTCAGCCTCAAAAATATCATCACTCCCTACAACGTAACCACCAGTGTCGATTAGCGAAAACTCTCTACCGTTCCAATCCGTTTTTCCATAATGCCTATCTCTTGTCACACCACTTACGGCATCAACAATAGCTTCTCTACGCTGAATCAGACGATTAAAAAACGTTGATTTTCCAACATTTGGACGTCCTACTATGGCTACTATATTACTCATTTGTAAAAATTTAAGTTTGCAAAGATACTATTAAATTAACAGTTTTTGCTATGATATTTTGTAGGTTTTTAAAACTATAAAAAAAAGCACCCTAAAGTGCTGTTTATTTATTTCTGATTATATCCAAAACGCTTGAGCTGCTTTTGATTAGTCCTCCAGTTTTTATTCACTTTCACATACAATTCCAGATGTACCTGTTTCCCGAAAAACTTCTCCAAATCCTTTCTTGCCTCTATACCCACTCGCTTAAGCGCCGATCCTTTATGCCCAATGATAATTCCTTTTTGGGTATCGCGCTCTACCATGATTACAGAACGCATCCTGATGATATCCTCATCTTCGAAGAATTCTTCTGTATCAATTTCAACGGCATAAGGCACTTCTTTTTTATAGTGAAGTAAAATTTTCTCACGAATGGTTTCATTCACAAAGAAACGTTCCGGCTTATCAGTCAACTGATCCTTTGGATAAAACGGTGGTGATTCTGGCAACAATTCAATGATACGATCAAAGACCTCCTTCACCTGAAAACCTTCCAATGCCGAAATAGGATAGATTTCCGCATTTGGCACCTTTTCGGCCCACAATTGCACCTGCTCTTCCAATTGCCCTTGATCGGACTTATCGATTTTGTTCAGTAATAACAATACAGGAATGCTTGACGATTGAATTTTTTTGAAAAACGCTTCATCCTTCAATTCGCGCTCTCCAATTTCCACCATATACAAAAGCACATCGGCATCTTCGAAAGCGGACTTCACAAAATCCATCATGGATTCCTGCAACTCATAGGCAGGTTTAATGATTCCCGGCGTGTCCGACAACACCACCTGAAAATCTTCCCCATTTACAATCCCCAAAATACGGTGTCTTGTAGTTTGCGCCTTGGAAGTGATAATTGACAATTTCTCTCCTATAAAGGCATTCATGAGGGTAGACTTCCCCACATTTGGATTTCCTATGATATTTACAAAACCTGCTTTATGCATCTTATCAATGTAATAATTATTTGGCAAAGTTACGACCTTCCACTGTTTATTTCGCCAAATTCCGCCATTACTTGTATTTTTGTATCTCCAAATGACAACGATCTCATTTTTATGACACTTTATAATATTATTGAACCTACGGCGGAGCGGGTTCCTATCATCATTAGTTCGCCACACTCCGGAACATTTTTTCCAGAAGCTATTGCCTCAAAATTATATCCAGAAAAAGTCAATAATCCAGATGATACCGATTGGTTTATTGACAAATTATACGACTTTGCTCCTGCCATGGGCATTACCATGATTACGGCCAACTACAGTCGTTGGGTCATTGACCTCAACAGAACACCGGAAAGCATTCCGCTTTATAATGATGGCCGCGTAATTACGGGGTTAGTGACCACTACCAATTTCAATGGAGATCCTCTATACAGAGATGAATTACCTACACAGGAAGACATCGCCTATAGAATTGAAAACTACTATCGCCCTTATCATCAAAAAATAGCGGATTTACTGGAAGACACGAAGCAAAAATTTGGAAGAGCCCTTTTATTTGATGCCCATTCCATCAGAAAAGTGGTTCCTGGAATCAGAAAAGAAGCTTTCCCCGATTTGATTTTGGGTGACAATGATGAAACCTCAGCTTCCAAAACTATCATAGAAGCTACAATGAGTGCCTTGAGAACCGCCAATAAAGATTTGGAGCATAACCACCCTTTTAAAGGTGGGCACATTACTCGTTCCTTTGGAAATCCTGCCAATAACATTCACGCGCTTCAATTGGAAATGGCCAAGACCAACTACATGGACGATAGCGAAACTGCTTACCATGAAGAACGCGCCAATGCCACAAGAGCAACCTTAAAACTATTATTTGAAAATCTTATAAACACACTCTAATGCCCACATATATTTTTAAAGGATTATTGACCATTGAAGGTTGGCTTGAAAATGCAGCTGTCACGGTTAATGACCAAGGAATTATTGAATCCATTTCTTCCGAAGCTACTGCAGAAGGAGAAAACGTGAACGGTTATGCCCTACCTGGATTTCAAAACGCCCACTCCCACGCCTTTCAATATGCCATGGCGGGTTTGGCCGAGCTCCATGAAGGCACCGGAGTCCCTGACGATTTTTGGAGCTGGAGAACGGCTATGTACAATTTGGCCCTAAGTATGTCCCCTCAACATTTAGAAGATATTGCAGCGATGTTGTATGCCGAAATGGTTCGTCACGGGTATACCGCCGTTGCAGAGTTTCACTATTTACATCACGACATCAATGGTATGCCTTATTCCAATTTGGCAGAACATGGTGAGCGACTTATTGCTGCGGCCGAAAGAGCAGGCATCAACATTACTTTGGTGCCAATGTTTTATCAAAAAGGTGGCTTTGGAACACCTGCTGAAGACAAACAAAAACGCTTTATTTCTCCAACTATTGAAGACTATTACAAACTTTTGGAAAGCTCCAACCAAGCTACCAAAACATACAAAAATGCGTCCTTAGGAATAGGCATTCACTCCTTAAGAGCTGTAGACCCAAATGATATTATAAGTGTTTGCAAAGATTACAACAACGATTTGCCTTTTCACATTCATGTGTCTGAGCAATTGAAAGAAATTGAGGATTGCATGGCATTTCACGGAAAACGCCCTGTAGAATGGCTATTGGATAATTGCTCAATGACCGAAAATTTCCACTTGGTACATGCTACGCATTTAAACGATCGTGAAGTTGCCGGCATTGCCCAAACAAAAGCCAATGTAGTACTTTGTCCTTCCACGGAAGGCAATTTGGGTGATGGTCTTTTCCGATTCAACGATTTTAAAAATTTGAACGGTCAATGGAGTATTGGTACCGACAGCCACGTAGGATTGAACCCCTTTGAGGAACTCCGTATTTTAGACTATGGACAACGTTTAACCACCCATAAACGCAATACCTATTTCCAACCCAATTCCGGAGATAGCGGATTTAACGCTATTGAAATGGCTTGGAAAGCTGGAAAAAGAGCCATGGGAGAACATCTAGACAATTTTTTTAAAGTAGGGAAATCTTTTGATGCGGTAGTTATGGATGCAAAATCACCATTAGTCGCCACGGCTTCAACAAAACACCTTTGCAATACCTTTGTGTACACAAGTGATGTATCGAATATTTCAGGAACGATCATCAATGGAAAATGGGTTGCAAAACAAGGTATTCATAACAATTTAGAAGACATATCATCTAGTTTTGTCAACACCATGAAGGAACTTGGCTCCAGATTATAATTGACTACTTCTTGACCAAGAGTAGGGACTGGTTATTTGCTTTAGGAAACATTAGCACGTAGACCCCCACACTCAATTCGGAAATATCAATAAAGGGTTGTTGTAATTCCAACTCTCCTTTTTGAAGTACTTGCCCCATCATATCTACAATTTGGAATGTGATGGGGTAATCATTTTCCAACCCCATGACTTCAACTTTAGACGTTCCTGGATTGGGCACAATCTCCAAATTGTTTTTCACATTAGGGCTATCCAAACCCAAAGTTGAATTTTCTAAGTAAGGTGTAAGATCCAGTGAATGTAACTGTGGATCAATTCCCAAAATGGCAACCTGCTCGTTGGTGATATAATAATTCAAGCCATTTGAAGTTGCGATGCCCTCCACCTGATGTAAAAATAAACTTAATTCCAACTTACGCTTATTGCCTCCAAAAAAGTCTTCCTCATCAAAATCATACAACAGGAACAGAAAAGGCATTACCAAATCATTGTAACCCGAAAGTACAATGGTATCTTCATTCACTTCAGCACCCGTTATCATACCTTGTACATCATAACTATCTTCCAATTGTGCCACATAAGTACCGGGTGTTTTGGGCAGTTTATAAAGTTTGGTTCTATGACTTACCCATTCCTTGGTGAACAGAAAAATAGCATCGCCATAAACAATTAAAGCCTCGCAATCGTAGTCGGTGTTATTAAATTCTTGCGAGGTAAAATCAGTTTGATCTGAATAGGAAAAATTAATAAAATCCAATTGGGGAAGCTTTCGTACCAAAGAAGCCTTTTCAATCCTAATAATTCTAAGGTCAGTGCGGTTACCATGTAGATTGTTTCCAAAATCCCCCAAATACACATAATTTTCATCCTGAGCGATATCTTCCCAGTCGATATTCTCAACAGAATTTAAAGCGACACTTGATAAGAGATGACCGTTTGCGGGATTAATTTGATACAAATTTGAATCGGCACTATCATTATGCGTCCATAAGGAATTCATCCAATATATCAACCCAGAGGTTTCTCTCATGGACTCCTCCAACGAGACACTACTTTCAGGAATTAGAATAGTTTCATCATAAGTACAACTGCCATCATTTTGTATGGCTTCAGAATCATAATTATTAGCCAACGGTTCTGTCCAACCTGTTTGTCCGAAAACCTGTCCAAACCATAAAAAAACAATTGCTAATTTAATCAACTTTTTAAATCCCATAACACACACCATCCAATCAATAATTTCAAAAGTATTGATTTTAAACGCTTTAAATAACTCAAAATCAACACTTTAAAACCAACTTGTTAACAATTGTTCTTTCCTTCAACCATCATATTCATCCAAATCCTATATCTTTCAGAAAATTAAACTTCAATAATGGACACACCTAAAAAAAACCGAGTTTATATTGCCACAAGTTTGGATGGCTATATAGCCGACAAAAACGGAGGGATTGAATGGTTGGAAAGTATTCCGAACCCCGAGAACGACGATATGGGCTACGAAGCATTTATGGCCGAAACCGATGCCATTGTTATGGGTCGAAATACCTTTGATACCGTCTGCAGTTTTGATATTCCATGGCCCTATAAAGTCCCTGTATTTGTAATCAGTAATACTTTAGAAGCCATTCCCAAGTTATACCAAACGAATGTTCAATTGTTACGGGGTACGGTGAAAGATGCCTTAAAGCAGCTCCATGAAAAAGACATACACAGTCTTTACATAGACGGCGGAAAACTCATTCAAAGCTTTTTAAGAGAAGATTTAATTGATGAGCTCATCATTACAACCATCCCAATTTTATTGGGAGACGGCATCCCCTTATTTTCTAGCTTGGACAAATCCTTACAATTTGAATGCCTAAGCTCGAAAAGATTTACCAATAGCCTTTCACAAAATCATTATAAAAGGCTAAAAAAATAGGCATTAAAGTAACGCAACCAATTAGCTAAGTTTACATCTTAAACAAAAAGAATCATGAAACGTAATTTCTCGATAATCCTATTTTCTTTTGTTTTTGTATTTGGGATGATTTCCAACTGCAATGACGATGATGACAATAGTGAAACACCTTCCAATTGCGACCAAGAAACGATATTAAGTTCTGATGAATTCGTAAACGCAGCGGCCGATCCTTTGATTATTGAGAGCTTAGAAATTGATAATGCTTGTTTGCAAATTAGTTTTTACTCTAGCGGATGCGATGGCAGTACTTGGGATCTTAAGCTTATTGACTCAGGAGCCATCCTTGAATCCGATCCTCCTCAAAGAAACCTTCGACTTTCGCTTTTAAACCTTGAGCTTTGCGATGCCGTCATCTCCAAGACAATTTCCTTCGATGTTTCCGATCTTCAAGTAGAAGGTACTCAAGTGTACCTCAATATTGTTAATTCGGGAGACCAAATATTATATACCTACTAGAAGGAATTAAGCTTCAACCTGGAAGTTTTGTAAAAATTGTACTAAATCTCCTGGTCCCTTGAGATACGAAGCATTTTGACCTAAAGCTTCCACCTGATTTTCTGTAATCACAGGACCACCAGAAACCACCAAAGGAATATCTGTCATTTCAAGGATGGTTTGAATACTGCCTTCTGTTCTCTCCAAATCATTGGAAGTATATATGGTCATCAACAAATCTGGCTTCACAGCATTTACCACCTTTTCTAAGTTTTCATAAGGTACACTCTGCCCTAGATAAAACACATTCCAACCAGAACTTCTTGTGATGTAATAAGCCAATAACAAAGCTATTTCATGACATTCGCCTTCCGACAAAAACAAGACCATCTTGGGAGCGTTCTTATTACATGGAGCCAAGAGTTCCACAGAATGGAACATCTTCCTACGGATTAAATTTGAAATGAAATGCTCCTGAGCGGGCATGACTTTATTACTGCCCCACAAAACTCCAACCTGCCTAAGGAATGGGTAAATTAAGTTCGTAATGGTAGAAACTAATCCTGCTTTAACAATCTCAGATTTGAATATCTTATCAAACTCAGCTTCGTTAAAATTAATCATGGCAACAATCAAGGCGTTTATTTCGTCTTCCTTTGAACCAGATGTCATGGTCTGTGAAACCGCTTCATAGATAGCCTCTGGCGACATTTTGTCTATTTGAGAAATTCTATATCCGTTCCTGGTTAAAATTCCAATATTCAAAAGTGCCTTCAACTGTTCTTCAGTGTAATACCGAATATTCGTCTCAGTTCTCATGGGAGTTAAAAAACTATATCTACTCTCCCACTTGCGTAATGTATGCGATTTAATCCCCGTAATTGACACCACCTGTGCCATTGAATAGCTCCCCATTTCAAGTAATTTATGTAACAAACTTAATTAAAATTTATGAGAAAAAACTTAAAACCCTGAAAAATACCAATTTGAAAATGTAAAACTTATTTTAAACCAAAGTTAGACAATTAAAATATTTTACATATATTTGTATAACATTAATCAAAATATTGTTAGACATGAAAAAAATACTTCAATTTGCTACACTTATTTTCTTAGTGACCTTCAACACCTCCTGCAGTGATGATGACGACTCTAACGACATCCCCTCAGGACCAACCTTAAACATTGTTCAAACAGCGGCCTCAAATGACGATTTAAGTAGTTTGGTGTCAGCACTTACCGTTGCAGATCAGAATGCCGACTCCGACTTAATCGGTGCCTTAAGTGGAGATGGGCCTTTTACAGTATTCGCACCAACAAATGACGCATTTTCAGACCTGTTAGGGTCCTTGGACAATTTTAATTCACTTTCCGATTTCGACACCGAAGAAGAACGTGAGTTATTAGGAACAATCCTTCAATATCATGTGATTGCCGGAGCAGCAGCAATGTCATCCGATTTATCCGACGGACAAACCATAACTACCCTACAGGGAGAAAGTATCACCGTTAATATAGATGGAGGGGTTTCCATAAGTGACGCCACTTCCACAGAGGCCAATGTTATTACAGCGAATGTGGAAGCTACCAATGGTGTAATACATATTATAGATAAAGTATTGCTCCCTCAAGAAATAATTGATGCTATCAATGAAGAAAACATAGTTGAAATTGCTCTTGGAAACGAAAATCTAAGCCTTTTAGTAGACGCATTGATACAAGCAGATGCAGGATTGGTAGAATTGCTTCAAACAGATGGTCCATTTACGGTATTCGCACCAACAAACGATGCCTTTGCAGTCCTATTGGAAACTTTAGGACCAGACTATAATAGTTTAGAAGATTTTGACACCGAAGAAGAGAAAGCACTACTAGCAACTGTGCTCACCTATCATGTAGTTGCAGGCGCCGCAGTGTTTTCTACAGATTTAACGGATGGACAAATGGTTGAAACAGCTCAAGGCGGTATGCTTACGGTCGATTTGGATGGGGGTGTATTCATTATTGATGAAACAGGAGCAGCGGCTTCTGTGACAGCAGCAGATATAACTGCTAGCAATGGTGTAATCCACATTATTGACCAAGTACTATTGCCTAATTAATATAGCACGTACTCATGATGTACGTTTTTACGTTGGTTGGTTAATTGGTTGGAAACCGGTAATCTACAAATGGTTACCGGTTTTGTATGTAAGAAAAAAACACTAACTTTAATAAGATGGCCAAGAAGAAAATAATTATTATAGGCTCAGGATTTTCATCCCTTTCTGCCAGCTGTTACTTGGCTCAGGCTGGTTTTGACGTTTCTATTCTGGAGAAAAACGACACGGTTGGGGGACGAGCCCGACAGCTAAAGCGTGATGGCTTTACGTTTGATATTGGTCCAACCTTCTATTGGATGCCAGATGTTTTTGAACGTTTTTTTGAAGATTTCAATACGCATCCTTCCAATTTCTACAACCTAAAAAAATTGGATCCAGCCTATCAAATATATTTTGGACCAAAAGATAGCGTTTCAATTTCGGCCGATTTTGAAGGTATTAAAGCAACTTTCGAAAACATAGAACCCCAAAGTGGCAACTCCTTACAAAAGTTTATAGATAAGTCTGAAGACAACTACAACCTTGCCATTAAGGATTTGGTATATCAACCAGGAGAATCCGTTGCTGAAATTGTGACTCTAAAAACTGTCACTAAATTAAATCGATTTGCTACCAGTATCAAAAAGGATATTTCCCACTATGTAAAAGATGAAAAGCTGCAGCAAATATTAGAATTCCCCGTGCTGTTCCTAGGTGCCAAACCCAGCAACACTCCATCCTTTTACAATTTCATGAACTATGCCGACTTTAAATTGGGAACTTGGCATCCTGAAGGCGGCATGTATATGGTGGTTAAAGCTATGAAAGATTTAGCCGAAAGCCTAGGAGTGAACATACTCACCAATAGCCCGGTGGAATCAATAAATATTGAAAAGAATTCCGTGACCTCTGTCAAAACAAATTCCAAAGAATATGTTTGCGACATCCTCTTAAGCGGCGCCGATTACCATCATACCGAAACCTTGCTACCACAACAGTACAGACAATATTCGGAAGCCTACTGGAACAAGAAAACCTTCGCCCCTTCAGCGCTATTGTTTTACGTAGGTTTCGACAAAAAACTTAGCAACGTCTCTCATCATACTCTTTGTTTTGACAGTGATTTTGAGAATCATGCAAAAACCATATACAACACCAAAGAATGGCCTGACAATCCTCTCTTTTATGCAAGTTTCCCTAGTATTACAGATGCCACAACTGCTCCCGAAGGTAAAGAGGCTGGCATTTTCTTAATTCCATTAGCACCAGATTTAGAAGACAATGAACTTATTAGAAATCATTACTTCAAGCAAATTATAGAGCGTTTGGAACACCTAACGGACCAACCACTTTTTGACCATATTCTTTTTAAGGAATCCTACTGTATCAACAATTTCAAAGAGGACTATAATGCCTATAAAGGGAATGCTTATGGCTTGGCAAACACCCTCATGCAAACCCATGTATTACGCCCTAAATTAAAAAGCAAAAAAGTTAACAACCTCTATTTCTGCGGACAGCTTACCGTACCGGGCCCCGGAGTACCACCTTCTCTTATTTCAGGAAAAATTGTTAGTGAACTGATTCAAAAACACACCAAACTATGAAAGCACTTTTTGATACTTCTAGCCTCAAATGCAGCAAAATTGTAACCCAAGAGTACAGCACTTCCTTTTCCATGGGCATTAAACTTTTTGCGCCTTCCATTAGACCTGCCATTTATGCCATCTATGGATTTGTACGCTATGCCGATGAAATTGTGGATTCCTTTCACGAGTACGATCAAGAGGTGTTATTTGAAGAGTTTAAAGAGGAATACAAAAAAGCCATAGAGCGAAAAATTAGTTTGAACCCAATATTAAACGCCTTTCAAGAAGTAGCGTGGAAATATGACCTGCATACTTATGCCGATGATTTCTTGAAGCGAATGGAAATGGATTTAAAAATAAAAGACTATACCACCAAAGAAGCCTACGAAAATTATATTTATGGATCCGCCGATGTAGTTGGACTTATGTGTCTAAGGGTTTTCACCAATAATGACGAAGACATGTTTCAGCTTTTAAAAACACCAGCACAATACTTGGGTTCGGCGTTTCAAAAGGTCAATTTCTTAAGGGATTTTAAAGACGATATGGAAATACTAGGTCGCTCCTACTTTCCTAATGTAAACAACAATTCCTTATCTGAACTCAACAAAAAAGACATTATTGAAGATATTGAAAATGATTTTCGTGAAGCCTTCAAAGGTATTGTGGTGTTGCCCCTTGAAAGTAGATTGGGCGTGTATTTGGCCTATAAATATTATTTAAATTTATTGAAGAAATTAAAGAGATTGGATTCTAAACATATATTAAATGAACGCATTAGAATCTCCAACCCTTTAAAAATTCTTATCTTAACAAAGGCTTACATACGCTTTAAATTAAACTTTATATAAAACATATTGGTATGGAAATTCTATTGTACATAGCAATTACCGTTCTCACATTCTCCTTTATGGAATTGGTTACGTGGTTTACCCATAAATATATCATGCATGGATTTTTATGGTATCTCCATGAAGATCACCACCAACCTAAATACCCTCATGTATTTGAAAAAAACGATGCATTTTTCATCATTTTTGCCATCCCCAGTATAGCGCTTTTCTATTTTGGTGCCGTTCCAAAATTAAACTTTATGTTCTTTATTGGATTGGGCATTTTTTTCTATGGCATTGCTTACTTCTTAATCCATGATGTTTTAATCCACCAACGCTTTAAATGGTTCAAGAATATTAAGAATAAATACCTCATTGGGCTACGAAAAGCCCATAAAGTACATCACAAACATTTGGACAAGGAAGACGGTGAGTGCTTCGGAATGCTATGGGTTCCTAAAAAGTTTCATAAACAGTTCAAAGCATAATGAAGCCCTACACCTATCTACTTGTAAATTTTACCTGTATCCTTATTCCTCTTATTGCCAGCTTCTACAGGAAATATCCTTTTTATAAAGATTGGAAAGCCTTTTTTAAAGGCAATGTAATTGTGACCTTATTATTTTTAATCTGGGATTGGTATTTCACCAATATTGGCGTTTGGGGATTTAACAGCGACTATTTACTAATAATAAATATTGCCGATTTACCTATTGAAGAAATCCTATTTTTCATCTGTATTCCCTTTGCCTGCGTATTTACTTATTTCGCCCTAAACTCACTGGTTGCAAGGAATCCATTGAACACAATTCAGGCAAAAATCACAACAATTCTAATTCTGTTTTTTACGATTATAGCAGTTTTTAATTTTGACAAACTCTATACGCTAAGTGCCTTTGGCCTTTGTGCCTTGTATTTAACCTACCTAAAATTCAGGAAAATCAACCTAGCTTTTCATTACCTCACCTACCTCTGTATATTACCGTTTTTTATAGCCAGTAATGGCATTTTAACAGGTTCTTTGTTGGACGCTCCCATTGTTTGGTATAACAATAGTGAAAACCTAGGCATTAGAATTGCCACCATCCCTATTGAGGATAGTGTTTATGGTATGTTGCTTATATTTTTAAATATTGAATGCTATAGGTATTTCAAAACCAAGAACATTCAAAATACCCAACATTCAATTACTTGATAATTGATTTTACCGCGTTGAAATCAAGTCCACCATAATTTCCAGAACTCATTAACAATAAAGCTTTATTGGTAAAATCCTGTGAAAACAAATAGTCTTTAAACGCTTCTGGATCGGTATAGATAATCAGGTCGTCTCTTTCGAATGCATCCGCTATTTGTTCATGCGTCACCTCTTCCAATTGCTTAATCTTTACCGCATGAGGCGAATAGAACACCACAGCCACATCGGCAGTATCCAGTGCGCTTTTGTATTCTTTTAAAAATTCGGCATTCAAACTACTATAAGTATGCAATTCCAAACAAGCCACTACAGTTTTGTCTGGATATTGCTCTTTCATAGCCGTTGTTGTGGCCGACACCTTACTTGGAGAATGTGCAAAGTCTTTGTAAGCAACAGAACTCTTACCTTCCGCTATCTTTTCCAATCGCTTACTAGCTCCTTTAAAAGTTGCAATGGCTTCGTAGAAATCATCCTCATCTACCCCCATATGCTGACAAATCCACTTGGCTCCAGCGAGATTGTTCAAATTATGCTTTCCAAATACTTCAATAGGAAGTGGTCCCTCTGGTGTTTCCAATAGAGTTTCCCCATCTTCAACAGTATATTCCGGTGTATAGTATGGCAACTTTCTAATCGTATTTTCACTAGCTTCTACAACGCGTTTCAGCGCTTCATCTTCGGCATTGTATGAAATACTTCCTCCCTTAACAATACTGTCCACAAAAATTTTGAACTGCTCAACATAATTATCAAAAGTTGGAAATACATTGATATGATCCCAAGCTATCCCACTCAACAAAGCAATGTTGGGTTGGTACAAATGAAACTTCGGTCTTCGATCTATCGGAGAGCTTAAATATTCGTCACCTTCCAAAACAATAAAATCATTGTCTTCGGTAAGTTTTACCATAACATCAAAACCTTCCAATTGGGCACCCACCATAAAATCCACATCAATATCATGATAATTCATGACATGTAAAATCATGGATGTAATCGTGGTCTTACCATGACTTCCACCAATAACAACACGTGTTTTATGCTTGGATTGTTCGTACAAAAATTCAGGATAGCTATAGATTTTCAATCCTAATTCCTGAGCTTTTAAAAGTTCAGGATTATCAGCTTTGGCATGCATTCCTAGAACTACGGCATCTAAATCGGCAGTAATTTTTTCTGGAAACCATCCATAGGCTTCTGGCAACAAGCCTTTACTTTCCAATCTTGATTTGGAAGGATCAAAAATTTCATCATCGCTTCCAGTTACCTGATATCCTTTATTGTGTAATGCGATGGCTAAATTATGCATTGCTGCTCCGCCAATAGCTATAAAATGTACGTTCATAACATAGGTTTGTAAGTGTTCAAATATAAGGATTGCTACTGTAAGGCCGAAGCTTCCTTACATAAGTTTTGCATGCAACTTTTAGATTACATTTTTTGTTCAATCTCCGCAATTTGACTCAAAAGAGCTTCACTTGGATATTTAAAATAAGCTTCTTGTAGATTCTTCAGAGCCTTTTCCAATTCACCTTGCGACATATAAAATTCTATAAGCTTCTTATAACAAGTTAAAGAGCCCCCAACCACAACGGCCCTTTTATAATAGGTTTCGGCCAAGCCAAAATCCTCACCATTGAAATACACAAAGCCCTTAGCCAAATAGCCATCTACCAAAGACAGTTCCTCCAGCTGAATAGCATATTGCATAGCATTATCTAAGCCACCACCTAAAATTATGGGGAGCTTCACATACAACTCCACCAAGGCCCACCTAGTATCAATATGAGTTGGGTCCAAACTAGCCGCTTTTAAGAACGCCTCCTCCACATCTCCAATAATGGCCAATGCCCTAATTTTATTAATGCTTATTGCTTTCATGCCTAAGGCGCCTCCATATTTGTATTGATAATTAGCAATATTAGGACGTATCTCTACCAACTTTTCATACTCTGTAATCGCTTTATCCCATTCTTTTTGGTGACCATAAACGTCTCCCAACAACTCTATGGCTTCCAAATCTTCAAAACCATCAGTATGAGGTAACAGCAATTTTTCTGCACGGGAGAATTCCTTTTTCTCGATTAAAGTCCGAACCAATTTCTGATCCAATTGACCAAACCCAACCAAAGGCAAAAAGATTAATAAAATCAACCAACGCATAGAGTTACTGTTCTTGTAGTATTAAAGATAAGGACACTTTCTTGTTTTTACAAAGATGCGTATATTTTGAAATTCGAGAATACCCAATCAAAACCTTTCAGTGGAAATTAGTGATTTAAACGGAAAACGAATCTTCTCCTCACAATTGAATAATGGTACAACTCAACTAGACATCAGTCAACTTGAAAGTGGTATCTACTTGGCCAATTTTTACGCCAATAATATTCTTATTGCAACAAAAAAAGTCATTAAAAATTAACAAAAAGAAAGCCCGCTAAAGCGGGCTCATTTACTATTTACTTGGAGGCATCGATGGTCTCACTTCTATTTTACTCGGCAATGTCCTAGGATTCATTTTAACTAAATCTACAACCAACTCGCCAATATCCTCACTCTGTATTTTCCAAGCATCGCCATCGTTTGGCACATGATTATTAAAATAAGTAGCCACAGAACCAGGCATAATAGTACTCACCTTAATTCCGTACTTTCTCAAGTCGAGCATTGCAGCCTGGGTAAATCCTGTCACCCCAAATTTGCTGGCATTATAAGCCGAACCATTCGCAAAAAAATTGGTTCCCGCTAAACTGGAAATGGTTATAAAATATCCCTTTGATTTCCTCAAAGCTTCAACTCCAGCTTTAAGAGTATAAAATACTCCCGAAAGATTGGTGTCAACAGTATCTTTCCAGTCCTCTATACTTAAATCCTCAACGGAATCAAAATGCCCAACTCCAGCGTTTGCAACCAATATATCCAATTGTCCAAACTCACTCAAGACATCTGCCACCGCTTCCTTTAAACTTTCAAAATCCTTTACATCTCCCTTTACTCCAATAGCTTTGGCTTTAGTCGTTTTATGGGCATTCAACATTCCTGCTGCTTCATGTGCTGTAGCACTGCTTCTGCTCGTGATTGCCACATTCACTCCTTGTGCCATTAATGATTGGGCAATGCCAAAACCAATTCCTTTTGTTCCTCCTGTAATTAGAGCAACCTTATGTTCTAATGTTTCCATGATTTTATTTTACGACTTCTATTTATGCAATTATTTAATTTATTTTTTTGTTGGAGGATATCCCTTTAAAATCTCAGTTGCGATTGTTTTAAATTTTGCTTCTTTAGCTTCAGGAGCATCATCTTGATAAAAGGAATCTTCACTTATCGCCTGCCAAAACAAGCCTCCTCCTTGGGGATCCACAAAATCTACTTGAATCTGCCTGTTTAAGGTAGATTGCCCAACAGGAATTCCCACAGAAATGCCTCCTCCCATATTTCGGCCGCTACCACCAAAACCAACGCCTACGGAACTTTGACTTCCCACGTTATAGGCATTACTCTGAACATTTATTAAAAAATCTGGAGAATCAGACAGCATCATGCCCTTTGCTGCGATAGCAGTATCCAAGGCATCCAAAAACCGATTGGTATCGAATTCACTGAAACCTGTATTCAAGTCCTGAAAGTAGTTATAGGTTTTATATTTAGAAAAATCTGTGTTCCTTTCATAATCATAATTAACCCTAACTGGAGCGCAAGCAACCAAGGACAAAAAAAGAAGGCAGATAAAGACGGAAAAACGGTTCTTCATTTTTCTTATAAAGATACAAAAAGAAAGAGGAGAAAGTTATTCTTCCAAATCTGCATTTTTACTGTCAATAGACTTTGTTAAAGCTGAAGATATTATTCCTGTTGGAATTGCAATAATTCCCAAACCAATCAATAAAATAAAAAAAGTAAAGGCTTTACCTCCCACTGTAACTGGATATACATCGCCATATCCAACTGTAGTAAGTGTAACTATAGCCCACCAAAGACTATCAAAAACCGAAGAAAACACCTCTGGCTGAGCTGAATTTTCAAAATAATAAATCCCTACAGCCGCAAAATAGATAAGAATAAATGTGACTATCAAAAAAAGAAAAATCTCTTCTTTAGCCATTTTAATCGCTTGAGAAAAATGACGCAGTGCCTTGTTGTATCTCACCAATTTCAGAATGCGAATCAACCTCAAAAATCTTAGCGCTCTTAACGACCTTAAATCTATTCCAAATGATAAATAAAAAGGTAAAATAGCTAACAAATCAATTATTCCGAAAAAGCTAAAAATGAATTTAAACTTTTTATCCGCCACATATATTCTTAGCAAATATTCAATACTAAAAACAATAACGCTAAACAGTTCGATGAAATTCAAAACTACTTTTATTTGAGGTTTTAAATTAGGGATAGTCTCAATAGAAAAAGTCACTATTGAAACAAAAATTAGCGCTTGAATAAAAAAGGCAAAAAACCTACTTTTATTATTGTCGTTAAATTCTATAATACTTTTTAGATAAGCTTTCATTATTTAATGGTTGGAAGCGTAAAAAAACAAAAAAGGCTTGAAAAATGAAACTTTCCAAGCCTTTTATATTTTTAGATGTAATCGTCTCTATGGATTAAGCATTTTCCATAGTTTGTCTTTAAGTTGGGTAATCCCTTGTTGAGCTACAGAGGAAATAAACATATACGGAATTGGCAAACTCTTATCCAATTCTTCCTTTAGTTCTGCTTTGAGTTCATCATCCAACATATCACATTTTGAGATGGCTACCATACGTTCCTTATCCAACATTTCTGGATTATAACGTCTTAACTCATCCAACAAAATATTGTATTGCTCTAAAATGTCATTGGCATCGGCAGGCACCAAAAACAGTAAAATAGAATTTCTCTCGATGTGACGTAAGAAATAATGTCCCAATCCCTTGCCCTCGGCAGCACCTTCAATAATCCCAGGAATATCGGCCATTACAAAGGTCTGGAAATCACGATGTTCTACAATTCCCAAATTAGGCTTTAGTGTCGTAAACTCGTAATCCGCTATTTTAGGCTTTGCTGAAGTAATCACAGATAGCAAAGTAGATTTCCCTGCATTTGGAAATCCTACCAATCCAACATCTGCCAACACCTTTAACTCGAGAGTGACATCTTTCTCCTCAAGCGGCATTCCTGGTTGCGCATAGCGAGGCGTTTGGTTTGTAGCCGACTTAAAATGCCAGTTTCCGCGACCTCCCATACCTCCTTCGGCCAAGATTCTTTCTTCTTGATCCTCGGTGATCTCAAATAGAATCTTATTGGTTTCGGTATCCCGTATCACAGTTCCCAAAGGCACATCGATGTACATATCCTCTCCATCGGCACCTGTACTTCTGGCCTTGCTTCCGTTTTCACCATGTCCAGCACGCACGTGTCGTTTAAACTTTAGGTGAAGTAATGTCCAAAGGTTACTGTTTCCTCTAATAATAACATGCCCTCCACGACCACCGTCGCCCCCATCGGGACCACCTTTGGCAATGTACTTTTCACGATGTAAATGAGCAGACCCTTGGCCTCCCTTACCAGAAGACACATGGATTTTTACATAATCTACAAAATTTCCTTCCGTCATATTATTCCCCTGTATATAAAAGGTCTGATTTATTTAAAGATAGTCTTTGGTAACTGCTAAAATGTCTTTCTGAAAACTACAGCTTGTCAATTACCGCACTTAACCTCTCGGTAATCTCTTCGATACTTCCAACACCATCCACTCCAAAATATTTGTTTTGAGCTGAATAGTAATCTTTTAAAATTGCTGTTTTATTGTAGTATTCCACAATTCGGTTTCTAATGATACTTTCATCGGCATCATCGGCTCTTCCACTGGTCTTTCCGCGTTCCAACAAACGCTCCACCAACACCTCATCGTCAACTTCCAATGCAATCATAGCATTGATTTGAGAATCCTTGCTATCCATCAACTTATCCAAAGCTTCGGCTTGGGCATTGGTACGTGGAAATCCGTCAAAAAGGAACCCATTGGCATCGGCATTCTTTTCAACTTCTGCATTCAACATATCAATTGTAACCTGGTCTGGAACCAATTCACCTTTATCGATGTAGGACTTAGCCAACATCCCCAAGGCTGTTTCATTTTTAATGTTGTATCGAAACACATCACCTGTAGAGATGTGTACCAAATTGTATTTCTGTTTTAAAAATTCTGCTTGTGTTCCTTTTCCGGCCCCTGGAGGTCCAAATAGCACCAAGTTTGTCATGTGTTGTGTGGTTTTTAATTGGTATATGGTAGGCAAGTCCCTTCCCAATCCATCGTAATCCAATCCGTAGCCTACAATAAATTTGTCAGGAATTTCCAAACCTACATAATGAAGTTTAAAATCTCTTTTGTACGCTTCCGGTTTAAAGAACAAAGTGGCGATGATCAGTTTCTTCACATTCTCATTTTTAAAGATCCTGTGCACCTCTGCCAATGTCCTTCCGGAATCAATAATGTCTTCCAAAATTACAACCGTACGTCCCGATAAATCCTGGGTAAGGCCAATCAATCTCTGGATATCTTCGGAAGACTTCAAGCCTTCGTAGGATGCCAGTTTAATAAAGGTCACCTCACATGGTTTAGGGTATTTTTTCACAAAATCGCTCACAAACATGAACGATCCATTTAAAATCCCAACAAACACGGGCACCTCATCCTTCAAATCTTCAGAAATTTGGTCCACCATACGCTGTACGGTCCCCTCCAATTCTTGTTCTGAAACAAATGGTTTAAAGTATAAGTCGTGAAGTTTGATCACTTGTTTTTTAATTTTAGAAACGCAAAGATAATCATTTGAGTAAGGATTTACGAATTCTGCTTTAGATTGTTTTGTTTTTTAGTTTTTTCACAGGGTTTTGATTTGTACTTTTGTAGCCTCATTATAAGATTGAAGTATAACTAAAACAACTCCCTTTTTTCTGGGAAATACATATGAATTTATTCTCTTCTGAATTTAAACTAGGTATTCTTGGTGGTGGGCAATTGGGCAAAATGATGCTCTATGATACCAGAAAGTTTGACATTGCCACCTACGTCCTTGATCCAAGTAACGAAGCGCCTTGTAAAATTGCCTGCAACCAATTCCAACAAGGGGATTTAATGGACTTTGATACCGTTTATAACTTCGGTAAGCAGGTAGATGTTCTTACCTTTGAAATTGAAAACGTAAATGTAGATGCTCTTGAAGCCTTGGAAAAAGAAGGAATTAAAGTATACCCTGCTTCCAAAACCTTGAGAAGCATTCAAAATAAAGCTACCCAAAAACTCTTCTACAGAGACCACAATATCCCAACCGCAGATTTTAACCGATTTGCCTACACTTCCGAAATTGAGGAAGCCATCCACAATGGAGGTCTTACTCTGCCATTTGTTTGGAAAAGCGCCCAATTTGGATATGATGGAAATGGCGTGAAAATTGTTCGAGAGATCGCAGATTTAAAGGAACTGCCAAATGTGGAGTGCATTGCTGAAACAATGGTGCCTTTCAAAAATGAATTGGCAGTTACTGTGGCACGAACTCCAGATGGAGAAATGAAAGTGTATCCTGTGGTAGAAATGGAATTCCACCCAGAAGCCAACCAAGTAGAGTATGTTATTTGTCCTGCAAGGATAGACGATAAAGTAGCCGAAAAAGCGAAGGCAGTAGCCTTAAAAGTATCGGAGGCATTTCAGCATGTAGGACTATTGGCCGTAGAGATGTTCCAAACAAAAGATGACGAGATTTTGGTGAACGAAGTAGCTCCAAGACCTCACAATTCTGGTCACCAAACCATTGAGGCTAGCTACACATCGCAATTTGAGCAACACCTAAGAGCCATTTTAAATTTACCATTAGGAAACACCGACAACAAAGTTGGCGGAATTATGGTTAATTTAGTAGGTGCTGAAGACCATACAGGAAATGTGGTCTACCAAAACATTGAAGACATCATGAAACTGGATGGCGTAACCCCGCATATTTATGGTAAAAAGCAAACACGACCATTTAGAAAAATGGGACATGTTACCATCGTAAATGAAGACATCAATGAAGCAAGAAGGGTTGCCGAACAAGTAAAAAGTACAATAAAAGTAATAAGCGAATAAAATATGAGTAAAGTAGGAATCATCATGGGAAGTAAGAGCGACCTGCCAGTAATGCAGGACGCTATTGATATTTTAAAAGGATTCGACATTGAAGTTGAAGTGGATATTGTTTCCGCTCATCGTACACCTGAAAAATTGTTCGACTATGGCAAAAATGCCCATACCAGAGGATTTTCCGTAATCATTGCTGGTGCAGGTGGAGCAGCTCACCTACCAGGTATGATTGCGTCCTTATCACCTCTTCCTGTTATTGGAGTTCCTGTAAAAAGTAGTAATTCTATTGACGGTTGGGATTCTGTACTGTCTATTTTGCAAATGCCAGGCGGTGTACCTGTGGCAACTGTTGCCTTAAACGGTGCTAAAAATGCAGGTATCTTGGCAGCACAAATTATTGGAAGCTCCGATAAATGTGTCTTGGATAAAATTATGGTTTACAAAGAAGGACTTAAAGCTGCCGTAATTGAATCGGCAAAAAACCTATAAATAAAAAAACCTCGACGGAAGTCGAGGTTTTAAAGCTATTAATCAATTATTTTAAGAGTCATTTCTGACGCCTTTAATGATTCGAGGACAAAAGTAGCAATATAATTCAAAAACAAATCAAAAAATATCGTTAATTAATCCTAAAATTGTTGTCCTAAAGAAAAGGAGTACAACCTAGGCCAAATTAATGCCCTCCATATGAATATTCTCAACAAACCATTTGATACGCCGTTCAATACTGCCCCATTCTCAAAACTAAAAAACGAAGATTTTCTACCAGCTTTCAAAGAAGGAATTGCTCAGGCTAAAGCCGAAATTGATGCTATTACCACTAATCCGGAAGTGCCAACATTTCAAAATACGGTGGAAGCTTTGGATTTTTCCGGGGAACAATTGGATCGTATTTCAAGCATTTTTTTCAACTTAAATTCTGCTGAAACCAATGACGAAATTCAAAAAATAGCGCAAGAGGTTTCTCCTTTATTATCGGAATTCAGTAATGACATCACTTTAAACGAGGATCTTTTTAAGCGTATCAAGGCTGTTTATGAGATGAAAGATGAATTGGAGTTGACGACGGAACAGCACACCTTATTGGATAAAAAATATAAAAGCTTTTCAAGAAACGGAGCCAACTTACCCGAAGACAAAAAGCAACAGCTACGGGAAATTGACAAAAAATTAAGTCAGCTTAAGTTGAAGTTTGGCGAAAATGTACTGGCTGAAACCAACAACTTCGAAATGCTCATTACCAATGAAGACGATTTGGATGGACTGCCAGAAGGTGCTAAAGAAGCAGCCAAACAATTGGCGGAATCCAAAAACGTGGAGGGTTGGATCATCACCTTGGACTACCCTAGCTACATTCCGTTCATGACGTATGCCAGCAATAGGGAATTACGCAAAAAATTAGCCATTGCCTTTGGAGCCAAAGCATTCAAAAACGATAAGCTGGACAATCAGGAAAACGTGTTGCAAATTGCTAAACTTCGTTACCAACGCGCCAACCTTTTAGGTTATAAAACCCATGCTCATTTTGTTTTGGAAGAGCGTATGGCCAAAACCCCAGACAACGTCAACAAATTCCTTTATGAATTACTTGACAAGGCTAAACCAGCAGCTGAACGTGAATTTGCCAACCTACAAGAGTTTGCCAAAGAATTGGACGGCATTGAAGTGCTTCAAAAATGGGATTCTTCTTATTACGCTGAAAAATTGAAGCAAAAACTTTTTGATTTGGATGACGAGAAACTAAAACCGTATTTCAAATTAGAAAATGTGATTGATGGGTCTTTTACGGTGGCTAAAAAACTATATGGACTTCATTTTGAAGAAATTCATGATATTGACAAATACCACGCAGATGTTCTTACCTATAAAGTTACTAATGAACAAGGTGGTTTAGTGGCCATTTTCTACGCCGACTTTTTTCCTAGACCGGGAAAAAGAAACGGTGCGTGGATGACATCTTTCAAACCACAATTTAGAAAAAATGGCACCAATGAAAGACCTCATATTTCCATTGTGTGCAATTTTACAAAACCTACAAAAAGCAAACCTTCATTATTAACCTTCAATGAAGTGACTACGTTGTTCCACGAATTTGGTCATGCCCTGCACGGCATGTTGGCAGACACTACTTACCCTAGCTTATCAGGAACTAGTGTATTCTGGGATTTTGTAGAGCTTCCGAGCCAAGTTTTGGAAAACTGGTGCTATGAAAAGGAAGCCTTGGAATTGTTTGCTAAGCACTACGAAACTGGCGAATTAATTCCAATGGAATTAGTGAATAAAATTAAGGAATCAGCAACGTTCCATGAAGGTATGCAAACCCTAAGACAATTGAGTTTCGGACTTTTGGATATGAGCTGGCATGGTCAAGATCCTTCACCAATTACGGATGTGAAGAGACATGAAATCGAAGCTTTTGAAAGCACGAGACTCTACCCAGATGTTCCAGAAAACTGTATGAGCACCTCTTTTTCGCATATTTTCCAAGGAGGCTATTCTTCCGGATACTACAGTTATAAATGGGCCGAAGTTTTAGACGCAGATGCTTTTGAGTATTTCACGGAACAGGGCATTTTCAACAAACAAGTGGCCCAAAAGTTCATGGCGAACATATTATCGCAAGGTGGAACCGAAGACCCAATGACACTTTACAAGCGTTTTAGAGGCAAAGAACCTCAACCAGAAGCACTTTTAAGAAGAGCTGGTTTGATAGAAAAACAATAGTTTTTAACATAAAAAAGGGCGATGATTATCGCCCTTTTCTTTTTGATATAATAGAATCTTTCTTCTCAATAAGAAATCTGTACCACCTCGGCCAAGCCAGGTATCAAGGCATTTTGTGTCGCCCATAGATTGCCCTGCTTATCAAATGTTATAGCCGTAAGCAAAGGAATACCTGTAGCAATAGTTGTAACTTCCATAGTTTCCATATTACACATCTTAATATTACCACCCATTCCTGTTTGTAACACTTCCACTGCAAACCAACTTTGTTCATCAAGTTCTGCTACATACAAATTACCATCAGGACCAAAGGTTAAATCCACAATAGATGTAAAACCTCCGCTAAAAAACTTTACACAATCTTCGCTTGAGCCACACATGGCTCCTGAAGCATCTGGAGCAATACGCCAGATATTAGACGCACCTGTAGGCCCAGGAAAGCCCTTTAACTCTCCAACATAATAATAGCCATCAGGACCAATAGCTACAGATGTAGGAACTGCTTGAGCAGGCATCATTGGAACGTTGCAAAGAAACTCGAATCCCGGAATAGGTTCTGGACAGCCTACTAAGGCCTGAACATTTGCAGTTGACACCAATTCATTGGGAAATACGGCAACCACTTCAATGTTACCCTGATTGTCGATCCTAAGCAAATCATTAGCGCCTGCATCCGCCACCAAGGCTTCATTGGCATTTGTGGCCGCAACCGCATAAGGATTGGAATCTACATCTTGCCCGTCTGGGTTATTTTCTTCCTCAAATAGAAATAGATTCGCAATTTGATTGACACCTCCATTTCCAACACGATAAATTGCTTGACCAGAGTCCATAGTGTTCTGGCCACCTCCTCCTCTTGATGCCCACATGACTCCATTCCCTATTGGAGCAATAGATGTTACCCCTGGAAGCGAAAATTGCAATACACCAAGTGAATTAGAAATACCAATTGGCACATCGGCAACTAAAATTTTATTGTTTGGACTTAGTGCTAGGTCAAATAATGGACCATTTAAAGACCCTGCCTCCTTACGGCTAGCATCAGCGGCAGCGCCATTAAGCGTTGGGTTAATAACCGTTGCGTCTGATTGAGATACTGGCTCAGAACTACAGCCAAATACAAGAAGGACCAACATGGCAGCCACTCCCCTAATTGATGATTTTTTCATTTTGATAAGTTTTTAAGTTTGATTGCACTTGAATTCAGAAAACTGAATTATTAAACCCAGAACAGAAGATTAAATGAAGTAGAAACGGGAGCCCAAACTGTAAATTTTAAAGAAAAAAATCAGTATGGAATGCAATAACCAGCTATAGGAGAGAGTATTAAAGATACTAAAAATCAAACAAACAAAAATTCAATTCACTCATAACCATTTATTTAGGCGACATATAACGCAAAACTGTAGACGAAATTTTAAAAATGCATATCTTAGCTATGAACAACTAATAATATATCAAATATGTCTAAAACCAAACTCACAATACTTAGCAACGGTAGCGTAAAAGTAGATGGCGATTTTGAAATTGTCGATAAAGAAGGGAATGTCTACGGTTTAGGAGGCCGAACTTTAGTCTCTCTTTGCCGCTGCGGAAGATCAGAGAACAAACCATTTTGTGATGGCAGCCATCGCAACCATTTTGAACATGAGGCCAAAGCTTTCGACTTGCCTCCGAAGCCATAGAACTCCGAACTAATTCTTTAAGGGTAGTTTTATTACAGTATTAATGCTAATCCATAAAAAATCAATTGTACTCAACAATAGTTGTTTCTAGTGCAGTTGATTTTTTGGTTTAAACCTTGTTTCTCTAACTAAATTTAGAATTCACAACTAACAGTTCGAGTTAAATATTCCTTTTAACATATTACCTGTAAGGACTATAGAAACTGATTTTTTTATCCTAAATTTGAAGAAACAGATGTAAGACAATATGCCAAAACACCAATTAGATCCTACCAAATGGGTCGCGCTTTACTCCGATTATCTGTTCAATTATACCATTGCTAGGGTAAACGATAGGGAAACCGCCAAAGACTTGGTTCAAGAAGCATTTTTTTCGGCATTGAAATCCATGAAAAACTTCAAGGGTGAAGCCAGTGAACGTACTTGGCTCATTTCAATTTTAAAGCGAAAAATTATTGACTACTATCGAAAATCAAACTCCAAAAAAGGCCAGGCCGAAATACGGATTTCCTATAATTCGCCAAAAGATGATGGCGATTGGTTGGCAGAACGCGTTGCCGATCTTGATAAAACAGCCGAAGGCAAACTAGAAAACAAAGAATTGGGAGATGCCATCCATGAGTGCATGAGCAAACTTCCTGAAAAGCAAGCCTTGGTGTTTAGAATGAAGACCATTGAGGGGATGGACACCGAAACCATCTGTAATGAATTAAAAATAACGCCGTCTAACCTTTGGGTTATCATCCATAGGGCCAGAACTGCAATGGCCGAATGCCTCGAACAAAATTGGTTTTAATTTTATGAAAAAAAGTATCCTTTTTATATCCTGTGATGAAGCACTTGAAATATGCGACCGCTCTCAATATGGAGAAGCCTCTTTTTGGGAAAAATTAAAATTCAACTTCAGGTTTTGTTGGTGCAAAATGACCAGATCCTACTCTAAACAGAACAAAAAGCTCACTAAAGTGATGAAGGAATCCAATATAGAATGTCTAAAAGAAAAGGAACGCCAAGACCTACATCAAAATTTTGATGCCTTTCTACGTAACCAAGAGCAACAATAACCAAAAGATAGGAATCCCTTCCACCCAAAAACTGCAGTAATAAGGTCTTTGATTCTTACTAGCAAAATATAAAAAGGCTCCCAGAACCAAGGATACCACCAAAAGACTAAGCTTAAATCTTATACCTTGGCCATGTCTTATCAACTCCAATCCCAACATGACCAATAACAAGATACCTCCAAAAATTTTAGTTCGTTTGACACCTATTTTCTGCGGAATGGTAGATAGCTTCAAGCTATCATAATTTAAATCCCTAATTTCAAAAGGCAATATCAACACCAATACCAAAATAAATCGTTGCAAAAATGGCAATAGTTCTTCCAAACCAATAGGATAATCTGCATTTAACAAAGGTAACAAGACTGTAACCCCTGCCCATACCATAGCAATAACATATACCTTTATACCGCTTATACTTCTCAGGTTTTGATTTTTGTCAAACAGCATTTTTCTTGGTAAAAATGGGACGGCATACAAGAAAGTAACTGCTCCAAAAAAGGCAATATAAAGTAATGTTTTAAGCTCTAATCGCGCAGCATAAAAGCACATCAATAAGAAACAAACAAAGGAAAAAACCTGAATAAATTTGAGCCAATAGGCCAGACTTCGGTGGTGAAACTTGGCCAGTCCAAAAAATTTAACAAAATTATATCCTGTAATACTGGCATAAAATATAAAATACAGCACGGTTTCATCGTAAGGCAAATTGTATTCCATTAGGGTAATCCAAGATATGGCATAGACCGCCAAAGCCACGTGAATACTGCTGTTGATGTAAAAATTGAAAATACGTTTTAGAAACCTCACCTCACAAAAATAATTAAAGTGTTAATAAGAGCTTCATTTGGTTAAAAAACTTTCATTATCATTAACATAAAACCATGATTAATTCCGTAATTTTGCGCCTCAAAAACACAATTTTTTTAGAATGAATACAAATGCTTTCGCTTTGCGTCACATTGGTCCAAGAGAGGAAGACCAAAAAAAGATGTTAGAAACAATAGGTGTTGACTCTTTAGACCAACTCATTTACGAAACAATTCCGGATGATATTCGATTACAGAAAGACTTGAAGCTCGATGCTCCAATGACAGAGAACGAATACCTCAACCATATTCATGAACTTTCTAATAAAAATAAAGTTTACAAAACATATATTGGTTTAGGCTACCACCCAACTATCCTTCCTGCCGTTATTCAACGTAACATTTTTGAAAACCCAGGATGGTATACAGCCTACACGCCATACCAAGCAGAAATTGCTCAAGGTCGTTTGGAAGCCCTATTGAACTTCCAAACCATGATTACAGACCTTACAGGTATGGAGCTTGCCAATGCCTCTTTGTTGGATGAAAGTACTGCTGCTTCAGAAGCTATGAGCTTATTGTTTGCCGTACGTTCTAGAGACCAAAAGAAAGCTGGTGTAAACAAATTCTTTGTTTCCGATTTAATTTTACCGCAAACCTTATCCCTACTTGAAACCCGTGCCTTGCCAATTGGCATTGAATTGGTAGTAGGAAATGAAGCTGAATTTGACTTCTCTTCAGATTTCTTTGGAGCGATTTTACAATATCCAGGAAAAGACGGTCAGGTTACAGATATCAAAACTTTCATTGAAAAAGCACAATTGGTTCAAATTAAAGTAGCTGTTGCTGCCGATATTTTGAGTTTGGTAAAACTGGAAGCTCCAGGAAAATTTGGTGCCGATGTGGTAGTAGGAACAACACAGCGTTTTGGAATCCCAATGGGCTTTGGAGGGCCGCACGCCGCTTACTTTGCAACCAAAGAAGCTTACAAGCGTGACATCCCTGGACGTATCATTGGAGTAACCAAAGACACCAACGGTAACAGAGCTCTCCGTATGGCGCTTCAAACTCGTGAGCAGCACATCAAGCGTGATAAAGCAACTTCAAACATCTGTACTGCGCAAGTACTTTTGGCTGTTATGGCTGGAATGTACGCTGTGTACCACGGACCAAAAGGTTTGGAATTTATCGCCAATAAAGTGCACCACTCTGCAGCCAGTTTATCTGCTGCTTTGGAGAAATTGGGTTACAAGCAATTAAACTCTAGCTTCTTCGATACGCTTCAAATTGAAGCCAAAGCAAAAAAAATCAAAGAAATTGCTAAAGACCATAAGGTAAACTTCTTCTACCCAAGCAAGCATACAGTAACTATTTCAATTAACGAAACAACATCTTTAAGTGATGTGAATGAAATCATTGAAATTTTTGCAAAAGCTGCCAAAAAGAAAACAATCAAATTAACTTCTATTGAAGAAGCTAATCATATTACTGAAGATCTTAAGAGAAACTCAGAATTCTTAACTCTAGAGGTTTTCAACAAGTATCATTCTGAAACAGAATTGATGCGTTACATCAAGTTTTTGGAGCGCAAAGACCTTTCTTTGAACCACTCCATGATTTCTTTGGGATCTTGTACCATGAAACTTAATGCTGCGGCAGAAATGTTGCCATTAAGCTGGGCAAAATGGACCAACATTCACCCATTTGCTCCTGCAAAGCAAGCCAAAGGATACTTGACTATGTTAAAGGCTCTTGAAGACCAATTAACAGAAATTACTGGATTTGCTGGCACTTCTTTGCAACCTAACTCTGGAGCTCAAGGAGAATTTGCAGGTCTTATGGTAATTAAGGCTTACCACGAATCTCGTGGAGACCACCATAGAAACATCTGTTTGATTCCTTCTTCTGCACACGGTACTAACCCTGCGAGTGCGGTTATGGCTGGTATGAAAGTAGTGGTTACCAAATCTACAGACAAAGGAAACATTGATGTTGAAGACTTACGCCAAAAAGCAGAATTGCACAAAGACAACCTTTCTTGTGTCATGGTAACTTACCCTTCAACACACGGAGTTTACGAATCTGCAATTAAGGAAATCACTCAAATTATCCACGACAACGGAGGTCAGGTGTACATGGACGGAGCCAACATGAATGCTCAAGTTGGACTTACAAATCCAGGAAACATTGGTGCCGACGTATGTCACTTGAACTTACATAAAACATTTGCCATTCCTCACGGAGGTGGTGGACCAGGAGTTGGACCTATTTGTGTTGCCAAGCAATTGGTGCCATTCCTTCCTGGAAACCCATTGGTAAAAACTGGAGGCAAAAAAGCGATCACAGCCATTTCTGCAGCACCTTACGGATCTGCCTTGGTATGTTTGATCTCTTACGGATACATCAAAATGTTAGGAGCTGAAGGTGTTACAGAAGCTACCAAAACAGCCATCTTGAACGCTAACTATATCAAGTCTCGTTTACAAGGAAGTTTTGACACGTTGTATTCAGGTGAATGTGGACGTGCCGCTCACGAAATGATTGTTGATTGTCGTGCCTTTAAAGCTAATGGCATTGAAGTTACAGACATCGCAAAACGTTTAATGGACTACGGTTTCCACGCTCCTACGGTATCTTTCCCAGTAGCAGGTACCTTGATGATCGAGCCTACCGAAAGTGAAAGCAAAGACGAAATGGATCGTTTCTGTGACGCCATGATTTCTATCAAAAATGAAATTGACCAGGCTAGTAAAGACGACGCTAACAATGTTCTTAAAAATGCTCCACATACTTTGGAGATGTTGACATCGGATGAATGGTTGTTCCCATACACTCGTGAAGCAGCTGCTTTCCCATTGGATTATGTGAAAGAAAACAAGTTTTGGCCATCGGTAAGACGTGTGGATGACGCATTTGGAGATAGAAACCTTATCTGTACTTGTGCTCCAATTGAAGAATATATGGAAGCCTAAACATGTTCAAACACTAGTTTGAACATCGTAAATTGTTACTAAATATTTAATGCCTTTAATTTTCCTATTGTACCTTAGCGAAAATTAAAGGCATTCTTCTTTATGAATATTAAGATTACTGGTATTGGAAGTTACATTCCAAGCTCCATCGAAAAAAACGAAGACTTCAATCAACACATTTTTTTAAATTCAGACGGATCAAGTTTCGGCCACAGCAATGAAGTAATCATTGAAAAATTCAAGGCCATTACAGGAATTGGGGAAAGGCGTTACGTGAATCCCATGCTGAACTGTTCCGACATTGCCTTTTTTGCCGCCGAAAAAGCCATTTCCAACGCCAACATCGATCCAGAAACCTTAGATTATATCATCGTGGCCCACAACTTTGGAGACGTTAAACACAACACCATACAAAGCGATATGGTGCCATGTTTAGCCTCTAGGGTAAAACATAATCTTCGAATTAAAAATCCTAAATGTGTGGCCTATGATATCCTTTTCGGATGTCCAGGATGGATTCAAGGAGTCATTCAGGCACAAGCCTTCATTAAAGCTGGAATCGCCAAACGTTGCCTCGTAATTGGCGCTGAAACCTTAAGTCGCGTAGTAGACAAACACGACAGGGATTCCATGATTTATTCTGATGGTGCTGGAGCTAGTATTATTGAAGCCACCGATGAAGAAGGGGGCATTCTTTCGCATGAAACTGCGACCTATTCCTATGACGAAGCCTATTACCTTCACTTTGGAAACTCCTATAACAAAGACCTCAACCCAGACACCCGATACATTAAAATGGACGGGCGCAAGATTTATGAATTTGCCTTATCCCATGTACCTCAGGCCATGAAAACCTGTTTGGACAACAGTGGTTACGGCATAGAGGATGTAAAAAAGATTTTCATCCACCAGGCCAATGAAAAAATGGATGAAGCGATTTTAAAGCGTTTTTATAGACTTTATAGAGCGAATATTCCTGAAGGAATCATGCCCATGAGCATTTCGAAACTGGGAAATAGTTCCGTAGCCACGGTGCCAACCCTTTTGGATTTGGTGCTTCAGAATAAAATTGAAAATCAATCTCTATCTAAAGGTGATGTTATTATATTTGCAAGTGTTGGTGCCGGAATGCACATCAACGCCATAGTTTACAAATATTAATAATGTACGAAGGAAAATTTCCGCATAAGCGCTACAAGAAAACCATAGAATTTTTAAAAAGCCACGTCCCAACAAGTGCTCATATTTTAGATCTTGGCGTCCCCAACCCATTTACAGAAGTAATGAAGGAACATGGGTTTTCAGTGACGAATACGAAAGGTGAAGATTTGGATGAAGATGTTTCCAACATTATTAATTCCAGTGCCGAAGTAGTCACAGCTTTTGAAATATTCGAACATTTATTATCGCCTTATACGGTTCTTAAATCCATTAAGGCTGATAAACTCGTGGCAAGTATCCCTTTAAAATTATGGTTTTCCTCCGCATACCGAAGCAAAACAGATCCTTGGGACCGTCATTACCACGAATTTGAAGATTGGCAATTTGATTGGCTTTTGGAAAAAGCTGGATGGAAAATTGTGGCAACAAACAAGTGGACCAATCCAACCAAAAAGATTGGCATTAGACCTATCTTACGTTGGTTTACGCCGAGATACTATATTGTATATGCTGAGCGTGTTTAAACTGAAAACACCTTTATCTTTTGGATTTTAGCATAGTCATACCTGCCCACAACGAAGAAATTACCCTAAAGGTGACTTTGGAATCTTTGGTGGCGCAAACCTTATTACCGAAACAACTGGTCGTGGTTAACGACAATTCAACTGACGTAACACTAAAAGTCGCGAAGGAATTTGCCAATAAATATCCCTGGATTTCGGTTATTGATATTGCCTCATCACAAGAACATCAACCTGGCTCCAAAGTTGTGAATGCCTTCTATAAAGGATTTGAAACTTTAGACGTTGCATGTGACATCATTTGTAAGTTTGATGCCGATTTAATTTTCCCTCCCAATTATCTTGAAAAAGTCGCTGCACTTTTTAAAAGTAACAACACTATAGGGATTGCAGGAGGTATTCTCCACATTGAAAAAAATGGCCACTGGATTTATGAAAACATTGCCAAACAAACCCATGTTAGAGGCCCAATAAAAGCCTATAGAAAACAATGTTTTGAAGATATTGGCGGCCTGAAAAGATCCATTGGCTGGGATACGGTCGACACACTTTTGGCACAATATCATGGTTGGCAAATGGCCACGGATACTAACCTAAAGGTAAAACACCTAAAACCAACGGGAGCCCAGTACCAAAAAAACTCCAAATACATACAGGGAGAGGCCATGTACAAAATGCGCTATGGAATTACCATAACCAGTATTGCAGCTTTAAAATTGGCAATGAAAAAGAAAAGTCCCAGCCTTTTTAAAGACTACCTCATGGGCTACTTTAAGGCCAAGCAAAATGGATTGGAATATTTGGTATCAAAACCAGAAGGTGATTTCATTCGATCCTTACGATGGAAAGGCATTCTTGGCAGATAGTCCCACCAGTCTAAAACTCCCAATCACTATACTCTTCAGAAGCTTCTAAAGTATTCTCCAAATTATCTTCCAATTCAGGAAAGAAATCAATACCCGTTATTTGTTCCAAGGAATCTACAGAGACCACAAAGTTATTCAAGTGCTCACTACTCTCTTTAGCAGGAATTAAAAATGCAATTATTTTAACTTCCGAATTAGAATCATCCAAAATCACTTTATAAAAGTACTTTGGCACCGAAACCTGCTCTTGGCCTATGACTTCCAAATCCTCCGTAAGGACTCCTCCCGTAACTACAAAAACGCTATTATACTCCTTTGCCCATCGCCTGGTTTGTTGCTCTAGCCTATTCCAAACCCCTGCATTGAAATAATGATCCTGTGGACTGATATTACTTGTCAAAAAAGTTTCATTATAAGCTTCCAAACTATACCTCCTATCCCCTGCAGGACATAAATGTCCGCGATCGTAACCCGAATTTTTATAGTTACGCCAATGCGCAGCACCCGTCTTTACCACTGAATCTATTTCAAAATATGGCCGTTTAAAATCCAAATCCGAAAGGTGGTCTTTTCTAAGTTCATAAGCCACCCATTCTGCTTGTTCATGTTCTTCGTTATAAGATAGCGAGTAACTGTCATGATGTACCACTTGTCCCGTTGTACTCATAGGCAGTAAGCGAAGTTTAGCTTCTGATTTTGGCATACTTGCTTCAGCAAAGGCTTCTTCCAAAGCCAACTTTTCCAAATGTTCATTGCACCACAAGACACCTACTCCTAGCCCCAGTGCCAAAATAGCAAACCCCAAACGTTTAGTCATGTAACAACACAAATTCTAAAGGATCCCCTATAGCAGCATTGGGCAGGCTAATACCTAGCAGTGCCGAAATAGTAGGCGCAATGTCTGTAATCCAAGTTCGCTGAAGTGTTTCACCATGTTTAATTCCCTTTCCAAAAAACAACAATGGGACATGGGTATCATAATTAAAACCTGTGCCATGATCTGTTCCCGTTTTGTTCCATTTGGAGTCCTTGAAAACCCCCGGTGTGTATACAAACAAAATATCACCAGAACGCTTCTGGTGATGACCATTAGCCAAAAAAGTTTCCAAATACCCTTCGGGACCTTCAAATTGGTTGATAGCAGAAGTGATGTAGACCTTATCGATTAGTTCATAAGTCAACAATTTATTCGCTACAACAGTTTTCACTTCCTGTAAATCCAAGTTGTTATCCTGTATTTTTTCGCGGTCCAAAACCAATTGATTGTTAAGTCTACTTAATACTAAATTGGAAACACTGTACTTGTCTTTCAACAATCGATTCATCTCATCAAACATACTGCTGACATCAAATAATCCTGCCGGAATTTTATTGGAAGACAAAAACGCTGGAACATTTGGCGCAGCGTGATCAGCAGTTAAAAACACCACATATTCTCCCTTCCCTACCTTCTGATCTAAAGCATTTAGTAAACGCTCAAGTTCCAAATCCAAGCGTAAATAGGTATCTTGAATCTCTTTGGAGTTTACTCCAAAATCATGGCCAACCTTATCGGTACTTGAATAACTCACCGTCAATACATCGGTGATATCATCTTTCCCCAAGGCTTCAACATCAATAGCTTTTAAAGTGAAATCTGTTGTTAAACTATTACCATATGGAGAATCGGCGATAATTTCAAACCCTCCATTTTTAGATTTCAAAGCTTTTAAATCATACGGAAAGGTTGAAGTTTTCTTACCATCAAATATTCTTTCAAAATTATTTTCATCGCTACCGCTTTCGGTATAGGTCTCAATATCGTACACGGTATCCCAAATTTTAAAATAGGATTTGGCAATACCAGATGCATTAAACTCATTGACCCATTCTGGTAGTTCTTTCATATAGAATGTACTTGAAATCCAATTTCCTGTACCGTTATGATCGTAATCAAACCAATAGGCAGCATTGGCGGTATGGCCCGCCGGCAAAATGGCGCCTCTATGTTTTACTGAAATTCCAATGGTTTTTCCTCTCATTTGCGTGAACAATCTATTCTCATCAGCAAATGTCGTAGTCAACATTCTTCTTGGCGATTTTTTCCCATCATCACTTTTAGTTCCTAAAGGCTTTACCTTATCATCCTGAACACAATTAACTTCTTCTCTAGTTTTCATATCATACCAATCATTACCAATAATGCCATGGTATTTGGGAGTTGTTCCTGTGAAAACAGAAGCATGCCCCGGTCCCGTCTTGGTTGGAATGTAATTGAAATGGTTGTTCTTACAATTAAATCCTTCATTTATCAACCGCTTAAAACCACCCTCGCCATACTTATTATAATAACGGGTTAGATAATCATATCGCATTTGATCCACTATAATCCCAACTACCAATTTAGGCTTTGAAATCTGTGAATTTTGAGTTGAAAAAATTGAATTTTCGGTATTATTTTGAGCCCTTATAAATGAACAAAAAGCACATATAACCAACAGACATACAAGGTTTTTCATAGAATGATCTCAAGGATAATATTCAAAGCAACTCAAAAATACTGTTTTTTAGGTATCATAATTGGATTTTAAGGTTAAATACCCCTAACTTTTTTTTACTTTAGCGCTAACAAAATTTCGTATGACGGCCCTTAATAATATTGGTAAATATTTTTTGATGATTGCAGACATGTTTCGCAAACCAACCAAATGGTCTGTGATGAAACAGCTGATTTTAAAGGATATTGACGATTTAATTATTGGTTCCTTAGGAATTGTTGCGTTCATTTCCTTTTTCGTTGGAGGAGTAGTAACTATTCAAACAGCCTTGAATATCGACAACCCATTGATCCCAAAATACCTGGTTGGATTTGCCACTAGGCAATCGGTGATTTTGGAATTTGCCCCTACCTTTATTTCCATTATTATGGCTGGAAAAGTAGGGTCATTTATTACTTCCAGTATCGGGACCATGCGTGTTACAGAGCAAATTGATGCCTTGGAAGTGATGGGTGTAAACTCCCTTAACTATTTGGTGTTCCCTAAAGTAATCGCATTACTATTGTATCCATTCGCTATTTCCATTGCTATGTTTTTAGGGATTTTAGGAGGAATGGCCGCCTGTTACTTTGGAGGTTTTGTATCGGTAGATAATTACATCATGGGAGTGCAGCAAGACTTTACGCCCTTCCATCTTACCTACGCCTTCATCAAAACATTTGTATTTGCATTTGCATTGGCAACCATACCATCCTTCTACGGTTACTATATGAAAGGTGGCGCTTTGGAAGTAGGTAAAGCCAGTACCACCTCATTTGTTTGGACCAGTGTGGTAATCATCCTATTGAACTATTTACTCACACAAATGTTATTGAGCTAATGATTGAAGTAAAGAACTTACATAAATCGTTTGGAGATACCCATATTTTAAAAGGTATCAGTACCACTTTTGAAAAAGGGAAAACCAACTTGATCATTGGCCAAAGTGGCTCGGGAAAAACTGTATTCTTAAAATGCCTCTTAGGCTTATTTCCTTATGAAAAAGGAAGTATTATCTACGAAGGAAGGGTCTACAACAATTTGACTGAGGACGAAAAACGCGATTTACGTGCCGAAATTGGGATGGTTTTTCAAGGAAGTGCCCTGTTCGATTCCATGACCATTCTAGAGAATGTCATGTTCCCTTTACGAATGTTTACCAAACAAAGTAAAAGCGAAATGGAAGATCGAGCAGACTTTGTTTTGAAGCGCGTGAATTTGGATGGCGCCCATCATAAAATGCCAAGTGAGGCTTCCGGAGGGATGCAGAAACGGGTAGCTATTGCTAGAGCGATTGTTAACCGTCCGAAATATTTGTTTTGTGATGAACCTAACTCTGGACTGGATCCCAAAACGGCTATTGTTATTGACAACTTGATCAAAGAAATTACCGAGGAATACCAAATCACAACCGTTATTAATTCGCATGACATGAATTCGGTAATGGAAATTGGCGAAAAAATTGTGTTCCTAAAAAATGGTTATAAAGAATGGGTTGGCTCTAACAAAACCATCTTTAAAACGGATAATGAAGCGGTAACCGATTTTGTGTACTCTTCCGAACTGTTTAAAAAGGTACGTAAAATGTATCAGGACGAAAACAGTTAGTAGCTTTCGCTACTCCTTACTCCTGTTTTACGACCAAACTATCTAAATTGTATTTCACTTTCAACCATTCTTCCAAACGTTTTTGACGCTCAGGAATGTCTTTCTCCTTCAACTTGTCATTCCAATCTACCGTGAACACAGATAGGGTATCAATCTTCTTAAAATTGGATGTAATAACATTGGAATAGGAAATTCTATCCACATCCTCATAGTTGATTTTAACCTCTTTGGTCAACTCTTCAAAAGGAATCAAATTCTTCTCAAGTTTATTGAGTTTTTTCAACTCCCCTTCCAAAAATACAATACGTTCTCCCTGCGACATTAAATCAATGGAATCACGATAACGGATTTGCTCCATATACTTCAAATTGTCTAGGTTTTTGGACTTATTTTGATTTACGAAGAGAGTCGTATTTTTTAGATGTTTGTATGTACTCATTCTATCTTCTAATACCGCTATATTCTCTTCAGGAATATCATCCAAACCAAATGAATTCAATTCAATAATCGAGTTTTTTCCTCCATTATATTCTGGGCTCGCATTTTTCCGCATGTAGTCTGGATGTGGCAAAGGCGACACAATTTCTTTCTTCAAAAAATTATTCACATCACGTTCCCAGTTACTTTCATTCAACACCAAAATAAAGGTCCAAATAGCAGGTACCATTACAATAATTGCCAAAATGGAAGCTGCTCTTGCTATCAATTTTCTCTTTTGGGAATTGGCGTATTTCAGCATAGGAAAACGTAACACTTTCACTACTAAAAATGTTGCTAAAGCAATAAAAATAGTATTGATAGTAAAGAGATACATCGCTCCAAGGAAGTAAGTGATGTTCCCTTTCGCCAAACCGTAACCCGCCGTACAAAGTGGCGGCATCAACGCCGTAGCAATTGCCACTCCAAAAATTACGGAAGCTATGGTTCCTTTCTTTGTTTTGGCAATTATTAATGCCAAACCACCAAAAAATGCAATAAGCACGTCTCTAATATCAGGCTTCACACGCCCTAATAGTTCCGAATTATCTTCGCTTAAAGGAAATATGTAAAAAAACATAAATGCCGTTAGCAAACTCAAAACAATCATAGTCGCCAAATTGATCAATGATTTTCTCAGAGTATCAATATCATTGATTCCAATGGACAACCCCACCCCCAGAATAGGTCCCATAAGAGGCGAAATTAACATCGCTCCAATAACCACAGCTGTCGAGTCGGCATTCAATCCTATGGAGGCAACGAATATAGAACAGATTAAAATCCAAGCAGTAGCTCCTTGGAAGGGAATATCATTCTTTATGGATTCAATGGTAGCGTCACGATCGGTGTCTTCCCTGAAATCCAATAATTCACTTAAAAAAGTTTTGCTACTTTTTAAAAGACCTTTGGCGTCTTCCTTTAAGGCTTGTTTAGATTCTTCGACTGCTTGGTCCTTTTTTTGATCTTCCAAAGCCTGCTTTTTCTGCTCCTCTTCTTCAGAAAAATTGAATTTATTTTCGGTCATACTTACCCGTAATTTTCCCCAAACTTGGCCTTCACCGTTTGGAGGACTTGCTTTATATCTTGTTCTTTTGACTTAGGAAAGATAAGTAAAACTTCGTCTTTGTCAACAATAATATAATCATTTAGGCCTTCTACTACGACAATTTTATCCTTTTTACTTCTAATCATATTGCCAGAAGCATCTTCCAATAGGGTTTGTGCATTGACTATGGCATTGGCATTGCTATCCTTCTCCAATTTATCATATAGACTTCCCCAAGTTCCTAAATCATTCCAATCGAAAGTTGCTGGCAATACATAGACATTTTCGCTCTTTTCCATAATGGCGTAATCCACTGAAATGTTCTCTGCCCTTTTGTAATTTTCTGCAATAAAGTCTTTTTCCAGATCAGTGTTATAAGCCTCCATTCCTGTTTGAAATAGAGCAAACAAATCTTCTTGGTTATTCTGAAATGCCTTTACAACGCTTTTTACACTCCAAATAAAAATCCCGGCATTCCATAAAAAGTTACCTTGAGCCAAAAATTGTTTTGCGGTTTCATAATCTGGTTTTTCCCGAAACTGACTTACATGTTTTATAGGAGTTTCAGAATCTTTATCAAATTCAATATAACCGTACCCAGTGTTAGGAAAGGTTGGTTGAATTCCCAAGGTCATTAATGCATCATGTTGGGCACAGTAATCAAAAGTCTGCTGAACATTATCTATAAACGCCTGTTCATCTTCAATCCAATGATCACTTGGAGCGACAATCATAACCGCATCTGGGTTTTCCTTTTGAATTTTTAAAGAGGCATACAAAATACAAGGTGCTGTATTTCGCATTTCGGGCTCAAGAACCACTTGGTTTTGGGATACCTCTGGCAATTGCTCCAAAACCAAATCGTTGTAACGTTCATTGGTAAGAATAAAAATATGGTCTTTAGGAATCAGTCTTGCCAAACGTTCAAATGTTTTTTGAATCAAGGTTTCCCCGGTTCCCAACATATCGTGAAACTGCTTTGGATAACTTTCTGTGCTTACTGGCCAAAATCTGGATCCTACGCCTCCTGCCATTAAAATGGCATAATAATTTTTATTCATAAATGTTTTTTGTCTCTTCTCTTAATTCTTTTTGTTGATTGATTCTATCTTAAGCCAATACTTCCACTTCTGCATTGGGGTTGAACAAATATAGTTTTCCCGTACTCAACTCCAAACATTCATAACGCTTCGTACGTCTTTTCCCCATTTTGAAAACCCTTCCGTTGTAAAGTTTAAACTGACTTCCAAAAGGAACTTCAAAAATATAAGTTTTATTGTTGGCTTCATCAAATTGCTTTAAAGCTAACGCTAAGTTAACATCGGTATCGCTACTGGCCTTGGGATTTTTAAAATGTTTCGCCAAAAGCGGCAACAATTCATTTGGAAATATTGCAGGATGCAATAATGGCAACATTAAATGCTGAAAGGTATATTTCCACTCCTTCCCATGTGGTTTGATAGCTCTCCCATAATTTCTGTAAGCTTCAAAATGAGCAATTTCATGAACCAATGTGATTAAAAATCTGTAAGAATTTAAGTTTGAATTTACTGTAATTTGGTGTTTCCCATTAGGTAAACTTCTATAATCACCATGTCTGGTTTTACGCTCCGATTTTATTTTAACCGATAAATGATCGTGGTTTAAAAGCTCAACAACATAAGCAACGGCAGCTTCTGGAATAAAATTTTGAAGGGTCTTTTGCATCTTTCAAAAATACAGGAATTCTCCTAATTAACTAACCAATCTCCCAATTCATCCATATGCCCAAACGTGCGGGTGGCAATGGCTGGCAATTCGTTATTATAGTCATGCGCCACAAAGCCAAAGACATCAAAACCACCTGATTTTGCTGCGGTAGCTCCCAAAAATGAATCCTCTATAACAACACATTCCTCTGGGTGGTACCCCATGGATTTGGCTGCCCATAAAAACACACCGGGATCTGGTTTCCATTTTTGGATTTCGTAGCAACTAAAAATGTTTTTTTCAAAATATGGGGACAATCCTGTTAATGCCAAATTATGTTTTATTTTCTCCTCAGTGCCACTTGAGGCTACGCCGAAGGGCACATTCAATTTCGCCAACAATTGGGAAACACCTTCTATAGGTTTAAGTGAGCTTTTGAACAACTCAAAACTGCGCTCCCTATACATGTCCTTAAAATTATCGGGAAGTGGTTGCGGCACCAATTTCGCAATTTTATCATAACACATTTGCATAGACCTGCCCTTAAAATGGGTCAAGGCATACTCCAAATCAATATTCCCACCCAACTCATTGGTCATGTCTGCCAGCACTTGATTGCTCAAGGGTTCGCTATCTACCAAAACCCCATCACAATCAAAAATGACACATTTGTACTTTTTCATTTGTTATGGAGTTGAATTGGATACCTGCAATAATTTGCCATTGTAATATTTATGTCCATTTAAGGCGAATTCCGCTATATAATTTGCCATTTCCTCGGCCGTTGTAGGTGCTTGATAGCCAGGAAAAGCTTCTTCCAACATTCCTGTTTGCACAGCTCCCAGAGCCAATACATTGAAAGAAGGACCGGTTTCTTTATATTCCTCTGCCAGCAATTCGGTTAGAGTAATGACCGCTCCCTTACTGGAACTATAGGCTGCCAAACCAGGAAATTTCATACTGCCCTGAACCCCTCCCATAGAACTAATGGTCACCACATGACTATCTTTTTTCATAAAAGGCAATACCGTTCTTGTCATTTCGGAAACACCAAAAACATTCGTTCTGTATACCTGTTCAAAATCTGAAAAGGATGTTTCACTAAAAGGTTTATTCAATAGAGTCCCAGCATTATTGACAAGAATATCTACCTGCCCCCACTCTTTCTCAATAAAATCTTTCACCCTTTCATAGGCCTCCATATCGCCTAGATCGAACGGCATAGCAGACACATTTGCGAGATTAAGGTTGGAGATGGGAGTTTGATTTCTTGAAAGTGCCAAAACGTTATGTCCTTGGCTGGACAAAATTTGCACCATTTCAAACCCTATCCCTCTGCTAGTCCCAGTGATGATAATATTCTTTGTCATTTCTTAATTCATTTTTATTTCCTGACTAGGCGTATTACATACGGTTTCAATAACCGGCATCATTTTATTGATAATGCTAGCCATATATTTATAATCCATCAGCTGGGCCTCATCCCCTACTTTGTGATAAAAATTATAGTTGGTTAAATCACAACTTGACAAGGTGTGACATGGCAATTTAAATTCTTGGTAGAAAGGATAATTATCGGAAGCCCTAAATAAACCGTACTTTTTAGCAATTTCAGAAAACCCAACAAACTTGCTTCCATTGTAGTTATTTAATTTTTCGGCTACATTGGATAAATCATACCCCGTTACAAACACGTCATAATCCCTACCTGTGAAAGGCACACCAATCATTTCAAAATTAAGCATGGTGTAAAGGTTGAAATTTTCCTCCTTTAATTTTTTCGCTAAATGTCCAGACCCTAAAAGCCCCATCTCTTCCGCGGAAAATAAAACAAACATGATACTACGTTTATTGGTCTTTTCGCTTGCAAAATGCTTGGCCATTGCTAAAACAGCGGCCGATCCCGAAGCGTTATCGTTGGCCCCATTGGCAATAGAATCCTGCTCAACCTTTTTACCGTAACCTATATGATCATAATGTGCTCCCAAAATGACATATTCATCTTTCAATTTTGGATCATTTCCTTCCAAAACCCCAACCACATTAAAACCTTTTAAACTGTCTATTGGAAATTCATCTTGATATCCCTCAAAATAAGGTTTGATGCCATAACTTTTAAATTTATCTTCAATGTATTTAGCCGCCTCCGAGATTTCAAGAGTTCCAGTATTTCTGCCTTTTAAGTCATCAGAAGCCAAAAAAGAAACCATTTCCTTTATCTCTTCCTCTGTTGTAGCAGATGTTCTGTCAAAATTTTTAAAATTGAATAGTAGGACAACAAGTAGTACGATATAGATTTTTTTCATAGAGAATTTCATTAAAGATGTAAAAATAACAAATCTCTTGTCCCCATAAAACATCCTAAAATCATAAAGTTTATACAAAATGTTACTTATGCCATCCCCTTTAGAAAAACAAATGAACTATACGTCATAGTCTTTGAATTAAAATTACAAATAGATTGGAATCTTTCTAAATAATTTTAGTATACCTATAAGTGCCAACCACTTATAACCAACTCATTTATTAACCTTTAATCTTTATTATTATGAAAACTTTAAAATCTTTATTAATTTTAATGATCATCACAGCTTCTTTTAATGCCTTAGGACAAGAGAAATCTGTGGAACTATTGAACAATGAATTGGCCAATGACAAAGGTCTAAACATGTACGTTATAGAAAGGAACATTCCTGGCGCTGGAAATTTAACAACCGAAGAATTACAGGCCATCTCCAAAACTTCCTGTGGCGTGCTTGACAGTATGGGGTCTGACATTAAATGGCTTCACAGCTATGTAACTGGAGACAAAGTATATTGTGTATACATGGCCAAAAGTGAAGAACTTGTTAGAGAACATGCCCAAAAAGGAGGATTTCCAGCCAATTCTGTTGCACCTGTCAAGGTGATTATCGACCCTTCTACCGCCGCTGCCAAACAGTAATGTCGCCTGTATTATCTCCCGAACTTCGTTCCTACAATTAAAATTGTAATCAATTACTCAATATTATGTACATCAACACCAACAAGTACAACTGGAAGATCTTATTTTTTGGGACGCTTCTTTTATTGTACGGAACACAAAGTTATTCCCAAAAGGGAGATGGAATGAGCAATGAAATGTCTATTGCCAAGACCATCAATGACAATGACCTTAAATGGAACCCTGCACCAGATTTTTTTCCGGGTTGTTCATTCACCATTTTACATGGAGATATTACTGAGCCTAATTTGGATTTCTTTTTTAAAGTTGAACCCAACACCGAAGTCATTACACATACCCATAATTCGCCCGAGCGAATGATATTGATTTCTGGGGAAATGGAAGTCACTTATGAAAACGAGCCAACAACGCTCTTAAAATCCGGAACCTATGCCTATGGACCTGCAGGCAAACCGCATAAGGCCAAATGCCTTTATAAAGGGCCTTGTGTTCTTTTTATTGCTATGGTCTCACCATTTAATGCCGTTCCAATAGAAAAGTAACTTTGAAAGGTCGAAAGCATCTAAAATTAAAAAGCCATTACAGTTGTAATGGCTTTTTTAGTATTTAACAGGCAACTGTTTTAGATAAACATTGCCACAGGGTTTTCAATATAAGTCTTTAAAGTTTGTAAGAACTGTGCTCCTGTTGCACCATCAACGGTTCTATGGTCACAAGCTAAACATAACTTCATGGTATGCCCAACAACAATTTGTCCATTTTTCACCACTGGTTTTTCAACAATGGCACCTACAGAAAGAATTGCAGAGTTTGGTTGGTTGATAATTGAAGTAAAACTTTCAATTCCAAACATACCTAAGTTAGAAACTGTAAACGTACTCCCCTCCATTTCTTGAGGTGTCAATTTTTTGTTTCTAGCTCTTCCTGCATAGTCTTTAACTGCAGTTCCAATTTGAGACAAATTCAATTCGTTTGCAAACTTCAACACTGGTACTACTAAACCATCTTCCACAGCAACAGCCACACCAATATGTACATGGTGGTTCAATCGCATTTTGTCAGCAAACCATTGAGAGTTTACTTGAGGATGTTGTTTAAGTGCCATAGCACAAGCTTTCACAACCATATCGTTAAACGAAATTTTGGTATCTGGAAGGTCGTTAACTTGCTTACGGAAGGCAATGGCATTTTCCATATCAAACTCCACATTCAAATAGTAATGTGGCGCCGAAAACTTAGATTCCGCCAAACGCTTAGCAATCACCTTACGCATTTGAGAATTTGGTTTCTCATCAAATTGTTCTTGTCCTTGTACTGTAACAACAGGCGCTGCAGCTGTTGGTGCTGCTGCTGGTTTTTGTACGGCAGCGGCAGGTGTAAAGTTTTCAATATCGCGTTTAATAATACGTCCACTTTCTCCAGAACCTTTCACTTGAGATAAATCAACACCTTTTTCTTCTGCCATTTTTTTAGCTAATGGAGATACAAACAATCTTCCATTAGAAGTTGTGGTGGCAACGGCTTGCGGGGCCTCTTTTGCAACTTCAGCAGCAACAACTGGCGCTTCCGCTTTTGCTGCTTCAGCTTGAGGAGCCGCAGTAGTTCCTCCTGCGGAGAAATTAGCTGCTAATCCAGATACATCGGTTCCAGCAGGGCCAATAATCGCCAATAAAGAATCTACCTTTGCAGATTCTCCCTCTTGCAAACCAACATACAATAAAGTTCCAGATTGGAATGATTCAAATTCCATGGTAGCCTTGTCGGTTTCAATTTCCGCCAAGATATCACCTTCTTCAACAACATCTCCAACTTTTTTCAACCAAGAAGCTACAGTTCCTTCTTCCATAGTGTCACTCAAACGTGGCATAGTTACCACAGTTACACCTTCAGGAATAGCAGCACTTGCACTTGGAGCTTCAGTTTTGGCCGGCGCAGGAGTTTCTGCCTTTTCAGCAGGTGCAGTTGCTGCACTTCCTCCTCCACTAATCAATCCAGAAATATCTTCACCTTCATCACCTATAATCGCCAAAAGCTCATCTACTTTTGTAGTTTCTCCTTCTTTAACTCCAATATATAGTAAAGTTCCTTCGTGGAAGGACTCGAACTCCATAGTTGCTTTGTCGGTTTCAATTTCTGCTAGGATATCTCCTTCTGAAACTTTATCACCTACATTTTTCAACCAGGAAGCTACAGTCCCTTCTTCCATTGTATCGCTCAAACGCGGCATGTTTATTACTTCTGCCATAACTTACTTATAGTTTAGTTTGTATAAATGGATAATCTTCTTGTTCATAAACCGCATCATACATTACGTTAAGTTCCGGGAATGGAGATTCTTCTGCAAATTTCTCACACTCTGTAACCAAATCCTTAACGCGTTTGTCAATTTTCTTGATATCAGCTTCTGAAGCATATTTGTTTTCCAAGATGATATCCTTAACCTGAGTAATAGGGTCTATTTTCTTGTACTCTTCTACTTCTTCCTTAGTTCTATAATGCTGAGCATCACTCATAGAGTGTCCTCTATAACGGTAAGTTTTCAACTCCAAGAAAGTTGGTCCTTCACCTCGACGTGCTCTTTGGATAGCCTCATCGAAAGCTTCGGCAACTTTAACCGGGTTCATTCCGTCTACTGGACCAGAAGGCATTTCATACCCTAATCCTAACTTCCAAACATCTGTATGGTTTGCAGTACGCTCAACCGAAGTTCCCATAGCATATCCATTGTTTTCACAAACAAATACTACCGGTAATTTCCATAGCATTGCCAAGTTAAAGGTTTCGTGCAAAGAACCTTGACGTGCTGCACCATCACCAAAACAGCAAATGGTTACCGCATCGCTTCCTTTGTACTTGTCACCAAAAGCCATACCAGCTCCTAATGGAATTTGTCCTCCTACAATACCGTGACCTCCATAAAAACCGAACTCTTTAGAGAAAATGTGCATAGAACCTCCAAGACCTTTCGAGGTCCCTGTAGCTTTACCATACAACTCAGCCATGACACGTCTAGGATCTTCTCCCATCCCGATAGGCTGTACGTGGTTACGATAAGCAGTGATCATTTTATCCTTAGACAGGTCCATAGCGTGTAAAGCTCCTGCCAAAATTGCTTCTTGACCATTGTATAAGTGAAGAAATCCTCTTACTTTTTGTTGAATATATACTGCAGCAAGCTTATCTTCAAACTTTCTCCAGAACAACATGTCCTCATACCATTTCAGGTAAACTTCTTTTGTTATTTTTTGCATTTGGCGTTAATTTAATAAACGGAATAACAAAAATACTACATTAGTTATTAATGAAAAACCGTATTTCATAAAAATTTACCGAAAACGTTATAGCTGGGATTTATCAAATATCAAAGGCAAGAGATTTGATAACGAGTGAGATCTTACCACTTTTCCACTTTCTCCCATAAAGTACATTTCAATAGGTGTTTTCTGACGGATTTCATACTCAGAAATGGCTTGTCTACAAGCACCACAAGGAGGTATGGGACTTAAAGTTGGTTTTAACTGTGAAGCGGCCGTAATGGCCATTTTTAAAATCTTAGCGTTTGGGTATTGGGCACCAGCATAATAAATAGCGGTTCTTTCGGCACAAAGCCCAGAGGGATACGAGGCATTTTCCTGGTTACTTCCTGTAACTACCTGGTTGTTGTCCAAAAAAAGTGCCACACCAACATGAAACTGCGAATAAGGAGCATAAGCCTTTTGCCTCGCCTCTACAGCTCTTTCCATAAGCTCTTGGACTTCTTCAGGTGTTTCCAAAATAGTTTCATACACTTGAAAAACGGACTCAATTTTAACCTCTTTCATATAGTAAGTTATCTTTTAAAGGTAAAAAAATATCCCCACAAATTGATTTCATACATTACAATAATGAATTATGAGCAGAGCAAACAAAAAAAGCACCATTCCAAAGAATAGTGCTTTTTATTATAATGAATGGAAAATCTTTAATATTCCATATACTCGCCATCTCCAAAATTAAAGGATAATGAGAAACGCAAGGTTCCTTCCAATGGACTTTGCACTTTAGATGCCGAGAACAGGTAAGACATATCTATGTTTACCATAGAATATTTAAACCCTGCACCAAGTGCAAAAAACTGTCTCGCTCCCTTAACTTCACTTTCGTGGAAATATCCAGCTCTAAAAGCAAAGGCTTCTTGATAACGGTACTCGGCACCAAGGGCCCAAGTTATTTCCTGCATTTCTTCTTTGAAACCTCCCGGGGCATCTCCAAACGATTGGAACATCCCTTTAAAGAAACTAACATTGTCATCCTTTCCTGAATATATCAAACCATTTGAAGCTGAAATCGCTTCTCCTAAAATGTCCTCATCAGCATCATATCTACCATCACCATTTACATCTTCATATTCATATTCAGTTCCCAAAATTGGAGGTGTAGGCACCAACAACTTTGTAACCTCCCCAGTGATAGACAAAGTGTTATAATTATCGAAAATAAAATCGAAACCTCCTCCCAAACGTAAGGTTGTTGGAATAAAGTTTTCTTGGCCTCCATCATCATACTTAATAGTAGGCCCAATATTTTGAATAGCAAAACCACCTCGCCAACGACCATTAAAATCATTATAAGCCATTTCCTCAGATTGATAGTACCCAGCAATATCAACTCCTATGGAACCAGCAGCGCTTGCATCTGGATCTACAGCGCTTATTCTTAAATCGGAACGCAAATAACGCATGGCAACCGCCATTGAGAATTGATCTGCCAATCTAAGTGAGTAGGACACATCCAAAGTCAATTCGTTTGGCTTTTCAATTAAGGCCTGAGAAAATTCGTCCTGAACCAATTCAATCTCACCCAAGCTGAAATATTTAAAACTGGCCGCAAAGGCACTACTTTCATTAATTCTATTGAAATAAGTAATGTTACCTAAAAAGATGTCATTTACCAACTTACTCAAATACGGTGTATAACTAACTCCAAAACCTGATTTAGTTTCTGAAAATGCATATTTAGAAGGATTCCATTGTTGAGAATAGGTATCAACTCCAGTCGCCACTCCCATATCTCCTAAGGAACCTGCACGAGCGTCTGAAGCAATCAACAAAAAAGGAACTCCTGTCGTGATAACTCTTGAATCGTTAGGGTTAGGAAGCACCACTGTATTTTCTTGAGCTCTTGAAATATTGAAAGACGTTAATGTGATAAGTATTAAAAAGTATTTTTTCATGTTATTAATTAAAATTCTTCTGTATTGGTGCTAACAAGCACTCGCAAATATAAATGTTTATTAGAGTATCACAAGCTTTTGGATTTTCTCAACCTGCTTATTTAACAAGGTTGATCTTACTTTTAGTTTATAGACATACACGCCTTTTCCTATTTTTTCTCCAAAATCATCCCTTCCATCCCAAGTGATACTTCTTGATAATGATGAAGCCCCTTCATTACAACATCCCCCATCGGCATTGGTTTGACCATTAATGGTTCTTACTAATTTACCCGAAACGGTAAATATTTGTATAGAAACGTCCAAATTATCAGAACTATTGTGGTTGAACCAAAATTCGGTATAATCCACAAATGGGTTTGGATAATTCAACACGTTCTTAATCACTAATTCTTGGTCCTTATCATGCACCACAAACTGTAACTCTGAAGTCGCCGAATTATTATAGACATCCCAAGCTTTTAGTGTTAAAGTGTGTAAACCAGCCTCTAAGTTACGAAACGGATAAGAAACTTCCCCATTTTGATAGTCGTCAATATTGGCTGTGTAATAATCATTTAACACAATTGGATTGGTTTCGTCTCCATCAATAATAGCTACTATATCATGACCTATACCACTAGCAGTGTTAATTCCATTATCATCCTGCAGCTTCGCCAAAAATGTAGGCGATTCATTGGTAATCCCTCCCGACACAAAATTGGTATCGTTCATATACAAATTGATGACTGGACCTATATTATCTTCCTCCGCATTTTCATTGATGCCTCCTACCTGAATATCAAAACTCGCTCCAGCCTGATCCTGTAAAGGATTTTCAGTTTTAGCATAGAAACTTACTTTTCCATTTCCTACTGGAATACCAATATCCCTAGGAACCACAAATTCAAAATTAAATTGACCATTTGTCACGGTTGCCTGGCCCTTAAAAAGGATTTCTCCCAAAGTCTCAAAATCCATTTTGATAACCCCATTGCTATCTGAGGTTCCATCATTACCCAAGGTCTGTCTTTGGATATTTTTGTCAAAAACAGTAGCCGTCAACACTCCGTTATAATTAGTCATTGCATTCCCTAGCTCGTCCACAACTTCACCTGAAAGTTTCACCTTACCCAAAGCCTGCAACACATCGGTTTCTCCTCCAACAGGAACATCGTTTATTTTTGTCAACCGAATATCTGGTCGTGGCATTGCTAATTTTAAAGCTGGATCCCCTATGCAGAACACCAAATATTTTTGGATATTTTTAGAAACAGAGGTTGAATTTTTAGTTTTTCTCAATGCCTCTGCGATGGAGACATGTTGATTATCTCCAAATTCAAAAAGGTATTCGCCCAAAGCGTTATTAAAATCCACTCCAGAAGTGACAGCAATTTGTCGGGTTGTAGTAACCAAAGCAATAGCTCCTCCTTGAGTATTCCAATAAGTATATTCTCCCGCAGTAGGTCTCTGGGGATCATCAAACTTAGTATATTCACAAGTAACCGTCACAAAACAACCATATTTACAGGTATTTTGCAACTCTTGAGAATCAATTTTGGAAAAAATCCGCTCATGTGCCCAACCATCTTCTCCTCCATGGCCAAAATAATTCACTACCAACGCACCTGCTTCGATAGCATTGATAATGGCCTCCTCAGCCTGTGGATAAGTTTTCCCTCCTGCAGAAGCTTCCTGCTGATAGGCATCGCAAAAGATTTTCACCACATTTATTGAAGGATGTTCTGTTGTAGTTACATCTCCAATGGAATTGGAAGTTTCTTGAAGAACCCTTTCCCAGCCTTCGTCAACATCATCTGCAATAAGTACAAAATTATTTCTCCAATTTCCAAAGGAACTTGATTTATGATAAGATTCGATCTTGTCTACCATCTCGGTTGCGCGTTGCGGAGTTTCTGCCAAGATCCTTCCCACGGCAATATCCAATAAATTGGAAGCTGTCATATTTCCTTCGTTAGAGTCCATCATCCCATAAAAATCATCAGAAACAAATGAAGAGGTTAAACTAAAACTATTGTAAGACAACCATGGCGGCACTATATTGGTATTTCCTGATAATCGATCCTTGTAATCATAGGAACCATCTCCAAACAAACATAGGTATTTTACTCTATTCTCTGGAGTACTGGCATTGTTGTATACATAGCGCATTAAATTTCGGATGGCACTGATGTCTTGATTTCCTGAACTGAATTCTGTATAAAGCTCATTTAAAGTCACCACTTTTACAACCAGACCATATTGATCTCTGTTAATTTGGGCCAAACGCTCAGCCTGCGACGCAAAAACATTAGGAGCAACAATGACATAATCTACATCTTCAAATTCTCCTTGGCTATTCTTTAAAATAGTTCCCTTAATGTTTTGATTGGCAACAGAGGTATTGCTTTCTCTTAAAGGTTGGTAATAGTCTGAGGGTGTTACGGCCAAATAGGTTCGGGAAGTTCCGGCTTGAGCCTTAAAACTAAACTCCGAACTATTTGTTTCGTTTTCCACACTTGCAACTTCATATTTATTAGTGATATCCCAAACTTGAGAAACAGCAGTACTGTTTGACAATTGATACTCAACAACGCCGCCAACATTAGACACACTAGTGTTTTTGAAACGTAATTGCGCTCCTTCAAATCTTAATTCCCTTGTTGCTTCCACCGAAATAAAATCAAGATAACCGTAGGATGAAGGATTACCATTATTATTGTATGTTAACTCGAATACCAATTCAGAAGAACTCAACGAAACATTTCCATCATAGTTACCACCACTTGCGTAATTAGGACTATTAATGGCCGCATAATTAAAATTGGTTAATGCATTCCCATTCAGTTTTACCGCCATGGATGTTTGAACTTCAGATACCGCAGCAGTATATACTCTTACCTTAGCCTGCTCCGAAGTCACTAGATTTGGAAAACTAAAGGTAAACTCCTTTTGATTTTCTATTCCAAAACGATCACCGAACCAACGTCTACCAATTTTGGCCAAATTGTAATCATCTACTTCGTGAAATTGATAATCCTGAAAAGTGTCAATAATTAATTCTGCTTCTGCTTCTGGTTGAGATAGTGTTTGGATCCTTTTACCCTCTCCACTACTTATATTGACATAATAATTAGCCTTATCAGTATATGCATTGATATTTGTAGTACTTTCTTCATTGTATCCGGTTGGACCTTCGGCATACATTAATATATAGTCTCCATTATCAAACACCCCATCTTCTTCTCCAACAAACTGTATTGCATTTTCGGTTAAATCAAAAGGATACTCTATATTGTTCACCATTGGTAACATCGCTCCTCCGTTTCCATATATTTTAATAGTTCTAGGATCAACATTGGTATTAGCCCCCAATTCATTCAGAAAACTCTTGGATAATTTGAACACTCCGGTTTTGTCAACATAAAATTTATACCAGTCTCCATTTGCAAGAACGGAATTCACAATTTCAGGAACATCCATTGTACTAAGTCCATTCCTATAGGCAGAGCTACTTAAATTATACTCTACGGTGAAATTGTTGATTTTTTTATAGATGCCTTGGTCTTCGACAATAGGACTTACCTCAAATTGAACACCCAACACACCACGAGCGTTTGTGTTGAAAGCTTTAACTTTCGATTCCGAAGGAATAGTATTTAATGGTAAATCCTTTAAGTCAGCTTTAGATATGGTGCTGTAACTAATATTGGTTAAACGAACTGAACTCTCATCAATCCTAGACACATTTTCCAATGCCGACACAAACACAAGCCCTCTTTCGGCATCATATACATAATTAGAATCATTAAAACTAGGCAACGTTATTTTTGAAATAGAAGTTTCCAGAACTTTCGATCCATTCCATTCAATTTGGAATTGCTGTTGTTGGGAAAACCCCACAAATGATATTAAAAGAACAAGAATGTGTATAGTTTTTTTCATAATCAGTTAACGAGTGGATAACATATATAGTATAAGTCCCTAAATTTTTCCTCAAAATTACAACAATAATTAAATTGACCTACCGTTATTTAAAGACAAAATACATCGATAAACCGCAAAAAATCCGATGTAATGCTCAAAAAAAAGGATGAAATACAGTTTTTATCGGTAAATTTTTAAAAAAAAGGTTGTTAATTTGCCGTTAATTACTATATTGCGTCTCTAAAATTAATTTAGCTTACTTAAAAGTATGGATATGAAAAACGTTTTAAATCTAAGGATACTGTTAGCCCTAACGCTATCTTTAGCATTGTTTAGTTGTAACAAATCTTCCTCGTCGAAGAATAATTCGAGAGCCACTGGCTGGACGATTAATGACAGAGAAGGAGGGTTCCAATACAACACAAGCTTTAAAGAACAAGAAACTGCGCCTGGATTAGTTTTCATTGAAGGTGGAACTTTTACCATGGGTAAAGTGCAAGACGATGTGATGCACGATTGGAACAATGCTCCAAATCAACAGCACGTTCAGTCTTTCTACATGGATGAAACGGAAGTAACCAACATGATGTACTTAGAGTATTTAGATTGGATCAAGAGAGTTTACCCTCCAGACGATCCAAACTTTAAGTTAATTTACGAAGGTGCCCTTCCTGACACTCTAGTATGGAGAAATCGTTTAGGATATAGCGAAATGATGACAGAAAACTATCTACGTCACCCAGGTTATGGTGAATATCCTGTAGTAGGAGTTAGCTGGATTCAAGCTGTAGAATTTGCAAATTGGAGAACAGACCGTGTTAACGAAATGTACTTACAAGATGCAGGTTACCTTAAAAGAGATTCTCACTTAACAGATGTTTCTGCTGAAAGTAACTTCAACACCGATACTTACATCAATTCCCCAACACAAACTTTTGGAGGGAATGAAGAGGTATTAAGAGGAGGAAACGTTAAGCCAATGACAGATGCTGAAGGAAACGAAATTAACGTTTACGCAAGCAGAGAAACTGGTGTAATCTCTCCAAAATACCGTCTACCTTCTGAAGCTGAGTGGGAATATGCAGCTTTAGGTATGAGCGAATTGAGAAGCTACAATGTTTATAGAGGAAGAAAGAAATATCCTTGGACTGGTGCTTACACTAGATCTGGAAAGAGAAAATCAAGAGGTGATCAATTAGCTAACTTTAAGCAAGGAAAAGGAGATTACGGTGGAATCGCTGGATGGTCTGATGACGGTGCAGATATCACTGCAAAAGTAATGTCTTACGCTCCTAACGATTACGGATTATATGATATGGCTGGTAACGTTGCCGAGTGGGTAGCTGACGTTTATAGACCAATCGTTGATGATGAATTCAATGATTTCAACTACTACCGTGGAAACGTTTATACTAAAAACGCTATCGGAGAAGACGGAACAGTTAAAATTGTAACTCCAGACGAGATTGTTTACGATACTTTAAGTAATGGTAAAATTGTTGCAAGAAATCTTCCTGGTGAAATCCTACAGGTTCCTGTTGATGACAACGAAACTTACTTAAGAACAAACTTTGACACTAGTGATAACAGAAACTTTAGAGATGGTGACGTAAGATCATCTCGTTATTACCAAGACAATTTTGACGAGAGTGAAGAAGAAGGTGAAGGAAAAACTTCAACTAGCAAAATGTACAACTCTCCTAAGCACCACATCGAAAGAGACTCTGCTGGAGCTTTAATCAAGGAGTACGACAAATCTAACGCTAGAACTTCTTTGATCAACGATAATGTAAGAGTTTACAAAGGTGGATCTTGGAAAGATAGAGACTACTGGTTAGACCCTGCACAACGTAGATATTTCCCTCAGGACATGGCAACAGATTACATCGGATTCAGATGTGCAATGTCTAGAGTTGGATCTAAATCTAAAATGAAAAACAAAACAAAGAACTAATCATATCTTAGTTATAAATCTAAAAAGTCCTAACATTGCTGTTAGGACTTTTTTATTACATTTAATTCATGAATATAGAACATTTATATAAGGCTTTTTTGGAGTGCACTTCGGTTACAACCGACACCAGGAAAGTCACAGCCAATGCCATTTTCTTCGCCCTAAAGGGAGATAACTTCAATGGCAATAAATTTGCGCAACAAGCCCTTGAAAATGGCGCCAAATACGCCGTAATTGATGAGAAGGAATACACAACCAACTCCCAAATGATTTTGGTGAAAGATGTGCTGGCAGCTTTACAAGAATTAGCTTCCTATCACCGTAAAAAATTAAACCTTCCTATCATTGCCTTAACAGGCAGCAACGGTAAAACAACCACCAAAGAATTGATTAACGCAGTCCTTTCGACCCAATTTAGAACTTCTGCCACCAAGGGCAACCTGAACAACCATATCGGTGTTCCTTTGACCCTTTTGGAGATGACACAAGAAACAGAAATAGGCATTGTTGAAATGGGCGCCAATCATCCTAAAGAAATAGCCTTTTTATGCTCTATTGCTCAACCTAATTATGGTTTAATCACCAATTTTGGCAAAGCACATTTAGAAGGCTTCGGAAGTTTGGAAGGCGTGATAACAGCCAAATCGGAATTGTACGATTATTTGAAAGCCCATAATAAAACAGTTTTCATCAATACAAACGACACTACACAACTAAAGCAAATAGGCAGTTACAAGCCAGTTTTTACTTTTGGGGAAGAGAGCGCTACAGATGCCAATATCAAACTAACAAATGCTCAATCTGAGGTTACTGTTAATTTTGATGGAACAGAAATCACATCACACCTAACCGGACTCTACAATTTTAATAACATCAGTAGTGCCATAGCTATTGGTTCCTACTTTGAAGTTTCAACGGCAAACATAAAAAAAGGGATTGAAAACTATATACCAAGCAATAACAGATCCCAATTTTTAGAGAAAGATAGCAACAAGATTATATTGGATGCCTACAATGCTAATCCAACTAGCATGAAGGCCGCCCTGGAGAATTTTATTCAATATACTACCGATTTGCACAAAACTGTTTTTTTAGGCGATATGTTTGAATTGGGAAGCACTTCTGCAGAAGAACACCAAGCAATCTTAAACTATCTGGAATCGCATTTTAACGGCTCTATTTACATTATTGGAAAACATTTTTACAATACCACAGCAAACGGAAAGAACACCTTAAAATTTGAGTTATTTGAAGACTTGAAGAAGCATTTGTCGACCACTACCCTTGAAAATGAATTTATCCTGATAAAAGGATCAAGAGGAATGGCCTTGGAACGGATTTTGGAATTGTTGTAAATAAAAAAAGCTTCTCATTAAGAGAAGCTTTTTTCTGTGGGCGCGAAGGGATTCGAACCCCTGACCCCTTGGGTGTAAACCAAGTGCTCTGAACCAACTGAGCTACGCGCCCTTGCTTGTTGCGGGTGCAAATATAGTCTAGTTTTTGATTTCTCAAAACATTTTTTTGAAAAATTTTAAACTTCGTTTTAAAACGACATTTTGTTACTTTCCAATAAACTTAAGAACCTCTATAAATAAGAAAAGCTTCTCGATGTGAGAAGCTTTTTCTGTGGGCGCGAAGGGATTCGAACCCCTGACCCCTTGGGTGTAAACCAAGTGCTCTGAACCAACTGAGCTACGCGCCCTTCGTAATTGGACTGCAAATATAGTCTAGTTTTTCATATCTCAAAAACTTTTTTGAAAAATTTTTTAAATTATTTCAGCGACCACAAAAGTGCTTCCGCCAACATAAATCATATCGTTTTTACTAGCTTTCTCTTTCGCTTTTTTTAAGGCCTCATTTACACTGAAATAGGCCTCTCCAACAAAACCATGTTGCAAAAATTCGTCTTTCAAAACACGAGCGTCCAATCCTCTTGGCATATCAGGCTTGCAGAAATAATAAGTCGCATTTTTTGGCATTACCTCAAAAATTGGCTCCAGCGATTTATCATTAACAACTCCAAAAACTATATGAAGTTGTTTATATACTTCCTTAGATAATTGTTCAACGATATATTTAAGCCCTTCCTTATTGTGAGCCGTATCGCAGACAATTTTTGGGTTTTCTCCGAGAATCTGCCAACGTCCCTTCAATCCAGTATTAGCGGAAACCTTCTTTAACCCACATTGAATAACTTCTTCTGAAATGTAGTATTCATCCTTTGGCAACAATTGAATAGCCTGCAACACCGTTTTGATGTTCTTCTGCTGATACAGTCCTTTTAAATCACTCTCATATACAGAACCTATTTCTTGATCCGCAAAATGAATTTCGGCCCCCTCTTCCCTAGCCTTATCCTTAAATACAGCTTCGGTTTCTTCTTGGGTTTCCCCAATCACGACAGGAACATTCCTTTTGATAATGCCTGCTTTTTCTTTGGCTATAGACGCGAGGTCATTCCCCAAAAATTGGGTATGGTCCAAACCAATATTGGTTATCACCGAAACCAAAGGCGTAATAATATTAGTAGAATCCAGTCTTCCTCCCAACCCCACCTCAATGATAGCTATATCCACTTTGAATTTGGTAAAATAATCGAATGCCATCCCAACCGTCATTTCAAAGAATGACAGGTGATTGTTTTGAAAAAAGTCTCGATGCTTATTTATAAAATCAACTACAAAGTCTTCAGAGATGTCTTCACCATTAATTTTGATACGCTCTCTAAAATCCTTTAAATGTGGTGAAGTATACAGACCGACTTTATAACCCGCTTCTTGAAGTATAGAAGCTAACATGTGGCTGGTAGATCCTTTTCCATTAGTACCAGCCACGTGTATGCTTTTAAAATGATTTTCAGGATGATTTAGCTCTGAAGCCAGCAACAAGGTATTGCTCAAATCCTTCTTATAGGCAGATGTACCTAAATTTTGATACATAGGTAACTGCTTAAACATCCAGTTCACAGTTTCCTGATAATTCATATGTCTACTGGGTTACATCAAAATTAATGCTCACAAATCCAACTTGTCTGGCAGGTGCCTTTGGATCTGCAGGCCATTTATGCGATAGGGCAATTTTTTTAGCTGGTTCCAACAAACAAGGATGAGTATTTGTAGTACCTCTAATACCGGGTTCTGCAGCAACTACATTACCGCTTCGGTCAACCTCGATACGTACAACCACCAATCCATATTCATTACAGTCCTGTCTGAATATTTGTTTACTCGGTGTTCCTCGACCTCCCAAACCATAGCCTACCCCACCTTTACCTGGTCCACTACCTCCAAAATAACTTGGCGCATACGGATCTCCATCCAACTGGCCTTTATCTCCAGGTTTTCCATCTGGACCTTCACCTCCAGTTGCTGTTCCTTTGGAATTGCTAACACCACCAATCAATGCATCAAGTGCCTGTTTCTTTTTAGCCTCTTCTTGCCTTTTCTTCTCTTCTTCCAAACGCTTTTTCTCGGCTGCTTCACGTTTTTCACGTTCAACACGTTCGGCTTCAGCTTTGGCTTTGGCATCAGCTTCCTTTTTCTTCTTGATGGCAATCGTTTCAGCACTGTCCTCAGTAAGCATATCTTCTGCCTTGGAAGCCGTTTCAGTAACTTCCTTAGGTTGCGGCTGCACCGTTTCTTCTGGCTTCACTTCCTCAACAGGTGTTTCCACAGTTTCCTTAGGTGGCGCCAAAGGTTTTGTGGGCTGTACATCGCCACTGCCCACAGCTGAATTTCCAAAATTAACGGCTACACCATATTCTTCTGGGGGATCCAAATATTTATGGCCAACTACAAATAACAACAATATCAAAATCACCGTAATCAATGCGGTAATCTTGGCCGAGTTGCGCTCATATTTGGTCTCAAAATATTTCATATTAATTATTCGGTTTTACAGCTAAAATAACCTTGAATTTGTTTCTATTGGCAATGTCCATAACCTTAACCACATTGTCTACAGGTACAGATTTCTCCGCACGCAACACAACCGTTGGTTTGTCCTGTCCAGCTAATGCAGAAACCAATTGGTTTTCCAACATGCTTTCTCCTACCAATTTTTGATCTATATAATATCTTAAATCTTTAGTAATGCTAACCGCAACCGATTTTTTGTTTTCGGTTTTTCCACTCGCTTTTGGCAATAAAATGTCAATGGCATTTGTAGTTACCAAGGTAGATGCCAACATGAAAAAGATCAATAACAAGAATACAATATCCGTCATGGACGACATATTGAATTCTGGCGTGACTTTATTTCTTCCTCTTAAATTCATTAGATAGGCTCATTTAAGTGATCCAAGAACTCTAAAGAATTTGCTTCCATTTGGTACACAACCTTATCGGTTTTTACCACTAAATGGTTGTAAGCAATGTATCCAACAATACCAACAATTAACCCCGCAACGGTTGTAGTCATAGCAGTATACAATCCATCAGCCAATAATTTTATATCAATTTGACCTCCTGAATTTGCAATTTCGAAAATGGATAAAATCATCCCGATAACTGTTCCAAGGAATCCGATCATTGGGGCTGCACCGGAAATTGTTGCTAGAACACTTACATTTTTCTCTAAGCTATAAACTTCCAATCTTCCGGCACTTTCAATGGCGGTATTGATATCTTCCAAAGGTTTTCCTATACGGGTAATCCCTTTATTGATCAATCTAGAAACTGGAGTATTTACTTGGGCACATAACATTTGGGCTGAATCAATTTTCCCATTACTAACATGGTCTTTAATTTGATTCATGAAATTGGCATCTATTTTGGAGGCGTCTTTGATGGCGAATAAACGTTCAAAATAAATGTAGATGGCCAATACCAATAGGATAAGTAAAATTCCGATAATCACTATTCCGGCTGTTCCACCGCTAAAGATCAATTCAATAATCGAAAGTGTTTTTTCAACTGGTTGTTCCTCAGTAAGCAATTCTGCACCTTCTTGTAGGTTAAAAGATAACATCATATTGTAAATTTTGAGATTTAGTGTTAATTATTGTTTTAACGTTCGTTTTCTAACTAAAGTATATGTTATAGTAAAGTTCTTGTTACCATAAATGCTGCCGCTCCTACCAAGAACCCGATAAGTGCTAACCAAGAGATTTTTTTCACGTACCAGAAAAAGTCAATCTTCTCCATTCCCATAGCAACTACACCGGCTGCAGAACCAATGATCAACATACTTCCTCCGGTTCCTGCTGAATAGGCAATAAAATGCCAAAGTTCATTATCCATAGGCTCAGAAAACATTCCCAAACTGGCAGCCACCAACGGTACGTTATCAATAACGGCTGAACCAACACCGATAAGCAATACCACCAAATCTGAAACGCCTTCGTGATGTAACTCAGTACCCAACATAGGCATAGTATGCTGCAAAGATTGTGCAAAACCGAACAAGATTCCTAAAGATTCCATAGCCGCTACGGCCAATAAAATTCCTAAGAAGAATAGAATGCTTGGCATTTCAATTCTTGATAAAGAATGGTGAACCGGACTGTGATGTCCTTGGAAGGCTTCGTCATCAGACCCTGAATCCATTAATGTGAATTTGGTATTACTATAGATTTCAGCAAAAATTGCTACCACGCCCAAAGCCAACATCATCCCAACATAAGGAGGTAAATGCGTTACTTGCTTAAATACCGGAACGGAAACAATCCCACCTAAACCTAAGTAAAACATAGTACCACTAAATTTAGACTTCGGTCCGTCATCGTCAGATTCTTCATTTTCGATTTTACCTTTGAATGCTGGCAAAAACGATGCGATAAATGTTGGTACCAACATACACAACAATGAAGGCACAAACAGATATGCGAACAAATGTCCTGCAGAAACTTTTTTACCAATCCAAAGCATGGTTGTTGTAACGTCCCCAATAGGCGACCAAGCACCACCGGCGTTTGCTGCAATAATTATTAAACCGGCAAACCAAATACGAGTGTTTCTATCCTGAATCAATTTCTGCAAAATGGAAATCAATACAATAGTAGCAGTTAAGTTATCAATGATTGCTGACAAGGCAAATGCCATTAAAGAGAAGATCCATAACATGGTCTTTTTGTTCTTGGTTTTGATAAATCCTTTAATGGTTGCGAAACCATCAAAGTAATCTATAATTTCCACAATGGTCATGGCTCCCAACAAGAACACCAATATTTCAGCAGTTTTTCCTAAATGGTGAAGTAATGTTTCTTCCATTAGGTGCATTTTTTCCTCATGCTCAAGCATTCCAAAATTTTCCATTAAGGTATGCTGAGCAGAATCAAACCATTGCGGGAAGGCATCAATACCCAACGCAATCAAAGCCCAACTAATGGCCATCATGACCAAAGCAGGGATTAACTTATCAATTTTTAAATTATGTTCTAAGGTTATGGCCAAATAGCCTACTACAAATACTAATACTATTATAGTTTCCATAAGTTAAGTTTATATAAGTTGGCTCAATGCAATTTCAAAAGCAGTAGCACTTATACCGGTTTTTGTATTGTTTTTACTATGTACGTTTTTAATAGCTTCTTTAATAATGTTAGAAGTATCTCCAAAAATGGCATCGTCTGTCATTTGTACACGTTGCTCCATAAAATAAGCAAATACCCTTGCCATTCCACAGTTGGAAATAAAGTCAGGAATCAAACTTACTTTACTATCGGTATACTCCATGATTGGTCCAAAGAAAATTTCCTTGTCGGCAAATGGCACATTGGCTCCACATGAAATCACTTCCAACCCGTTATCGATCATTTGATCAATTTGCTCTTTGGTTACCAATCTTGAGGCGGCACATGGTGTAAAGATTTCAGTTTTTAAGCCCCAAACTCGTTCATTCATTTCGGCAAATGGAATCAAGTTTTCCGCTGCTAGATTGTTTCCTTTCTTATTAAGGTATAATTCTGTGATTTCTTCAAATGAAAATCCTTCTTCCTTAATCAAGCCTCCAACAACATCAATAATCCCAACCACTTTGGCTCCCATTTGCGCTAAATAGAATGCAGCTGCGGCACCAACATTTCCAAAACCTTGTACTACGGCACGTTTTCCTACCACAGACTCATTTTTGATATCATAGAAATGTTTTACAGCTTCAGCAACACCATATCCAGTAATCATGTCTGCAACGGTATATTTTCTTCGTACATCCGGAGAGTACACAGGGTTTTCGATAACCTTGATTACTCCATGTCTCAATTGCCCAATACGGTTGATTTTATCAGCAATGGTTGGCTTGAAGTGGCCTTCAAAAACCCCTTCTTGTGGATGCCACACACCACTCTCTTCCGTAATAGGAATTACCTCGTGGATTTCATCTACATTCAAATCCCCTCCTGTTCCGTAATAACTTTTCAACAGTGGCGATACGGCTTTATACCAACGTTCTAAAACGCCCTTTTTTCTAGGATCCTGAGGATCGAAATTAATCCCCGACTTGGCGCCTCCAATGGCTGGTCCAGACACGGTGAATTTCACTTCCATAGTTTTGGCAAGTGACAACACCTCGTTCATGTCTAAGCCTTTTCTCATTCTAGTTCCCCCACCTGCAGCACCTCCTCTTAAGGAGTTGATTACTGTCCAGCCTTCGGCTTCTGTTTCGGGGTCTTTCCAATTAAATATTATTTCTGGTTCTTTTGCTTCGTACTTTTGAAGTAAATCTTTCATGTAATGCTATTAATCTCTATTGTATATAATTTGTATCATTCGTATTTCTTTTAAAAATGATACAATTACTCGTCGTTTTTCTTGCGCAACAAATATAAAAAACTAAAAATCCCTAAATATCAATTTTAAAATTATTTTACGGATAATACACTTGACCTGAGCTATGGTCATGCCTTGCGCCCGTTACACTGGCTAGACAGTTGGGCTGATTCTCTAGTTTAAGGACTCCCAAAAATCCAAATATGAGGGCTTCTTTATACTCAATAATCGCAGGATTGGGAATGATTATTTTTGCTTCAGTTTTTGATTGAATCCTTTCTATTAAAAATGAATTATAGGCACCTCCACCAGTTGTTAAAACTGTACCTCTAGATTTTGAAGTAAACTCTTTTGCAATTTGAATGGCCGCATGTTCAATAAAAGTACGAAGCACATCCTTTATAGGAAGCTGGGCTGCATCTATCAATGGAAGTATGGAGGTTTCTACCCATTCCAATCCTAAAGATTTAGGGAAACTCTTTTGATAAAATTCAAGCAAATTTAACTGTTCCAAAAGCCCTTCATCCAAATTACCGGAACGAGCAATTTTACCTTCATCGTCATAATCCAAACCTAATTGTCTTACATAATAGTTCAACACAATATTTACTGGACAAATATCATAGGCAATTCTGTTCCCTTCAATATCTGTTGAAATATTGGCGAAACCACCCAAATTAAGACAAAAATCATATTCCGAAAATAATAGAGCATCCCCAATAGGCACCAACGGTGCCCCTTGGCCTCCCAATTCCACATCCTGAACTCGAAAATCACATACCACCTTTTGTTGCAACAATTTTGAAATGATAGGCAAATTTCCTATTTGATAAGTCAATCCCTCACTTGGTTGGTGCAAGGCTGTATGCCCATGAGAGCACACCGCATCCAAAGAGGCTATTTGATATTTAGACATAAATTGACCTATTAATCCTACCAAATATTGGGTGTAATCTTGGTCTATTTGTGCCAACTCCTCTTTGGAAAAGTCCACCAAACGCTTCAATTTAGCTTCCCAATCCTTGGAATATGCCACTGTTTCAGCCTGATGGATCTTATAACTCCATTTATCATCAAAATGAAAAGTAGCCCAAATCAAATCGACCCCATCTAATGAGGTTCCGGACATCACTCCTATAATTTCATAGTGGTCTTTTGCCATATATGTAAAAATAATTACCCTTATTGAAAAAATCGTAGCAAAATACTATATTTGCTCACATTTTTTAATAATTCAACAATTTATTTTTCATGATAGATTTTAAGCTTACCGAAGAACATCTAATGATTCGCGATGCTGCCCGTGATTTTGCTCAAACAGAATTGCTTCCGGGCGTGATAGAACGTGACAACAAACAGGAATTCCCTGATGAGTTGGTCAAAAAAATGGGAGACCTAGGATTTTTAGGAATCATGGTAGATCCTAAATATGGAGGAAGCGGAATGGATGCCATTTCATATGTATTGATTATGGAAGAGCTGTCTAAAATAGACGCTTCTGCTTCTGTAATGGTATCTGTGAACAATTCTTTGGTGTGTTATGGCCTTGAAGCCTATGGTTCTGAAGCCCAAAAAGAAAAATACCTTACCAAATTGGCAACAGGAGAAAATCTTGGAGCGTTTTGTTTAAGTGAGCCAGAAGCTGGTAGTGATGCAACCTCTCAATCTACTACTGCTATCGATAAAGGCGACTACTACTTATTGAACGGCACAAAAAACTGGATTACCAATGGTGGTCGTGCCGATGTTTATTTGGTGATTGCCCAAACCGATCGTGAAAAAGGACACAGAGGAATTAACGCTTTTATTGTGGAAAAAGGCATGGAAGGGTTCCACATTGGTCCTAAAGAAGACAAATTGGGTATTAGAGGAAGTGACACGCACACCCTTCAATTCAATGATGTAAAAGTTCCAAAAGAAAACAGAATTGGAGAAGATGGTTTCGGATTTAAGTTTGCCATGAAAACCTTATCTGGTGGACGCATCGGGATTGCTTCCCAAGCTTTAGGGATTGCGTCAGGGGCTTATGAATTGGCGTTAAAATATTCCAAAGAAAGAAAAGCCTTCGGAACTGAAATTTGCAACCACCAAGCTATTGCTTTTAAATTGGCCGATATGGCTACTGAAATTGAAGCTGCGCGCATGTTGGTATTCAGAGCTGCTTGGGACAAGGACCAAGGAAATAACTATGACATGTCTGGTGCCATGGCAAAATTATATGCTTCAAAAGTGGCAATGGAACAAACTGTTGAAGCTGTTCAAATTCACGGTGGAAATGGATTTGTAAAAGAATACCACGTAGAGCGTTTGATGCGTGATGCCAAAATCACCCAGATTTACGAAGGAACTTCAGAAATCCAAAAAATTGTAATTTCTAGAGGCGTCTTGAGAGACTAATCCAAACAATACATACTGAAAAAGTCCAACCGCATGGTTGGACTTTTTTACTGATAAAAACTCTTATTGTTATTTTACCAAACTATTGATGTAAACCTCAATATTGGTATAGACGCTATCCAAACTGAATAACGCAGTATCATTCTCTTGAGGATTGAGCCCTTGGTCTTGTTCCCAACTGTCGGGCATACCATCTAAGTCAGTATCTTGCAAAGGTGGTTCAGTTGTTAACTCCGGCCACCCCCCAACTTGTGCTTGGGAATCGATAATGCCATTTCCAACAGAAGCGGTACCTGTTTTGGCATCATTCACGATACGTTCATCAACAGCATCTCTCCTCAAACTGGCCCCTGCCTGCAGTAATACCAATTGATAGGCATCCTCGGCCGATTGGGTTTCCACATTTTGATCGATAGGAAACATCCCTTTCGCTTTGGCCATTTCAAAATCGTCACATTGTACTCCTCCATCCCAATTGTTCTTGGAAATTTCAGGAAAACCTTCTATGAAGTTTCCGTCTACGAAAAACTTTCCATAGGGTTCATAGGGGTTGACAATTCTATCTTTTTTGGACTTTGGTGTTGCAGGACCAAATTTGAAATAATTGTTAACCATATTATAAGTACCTCTTTCACCTCCATAAATATTATTTTCTCCCCAATTATAGATAACGTTATTTCTAAAATCCACAAATTCGTCCGAAAGGTTTTCCGTTGTAGGAGAGCCACTAAAACGAGGGGTTCTACTATTGTTGCTAGCAATTAAATTATGGTGAAAAGACACCTTGGCTCCTCCCCAAATGCCTCCATACCCATGGTTTCCTTTTTCATGGACAGAATGGTTTAAGGCTTCAGACACAATACACCATTGCATAGTAAAATTGTGGTTTTGGTAAAAAGAAGCCACTTCATCGGTCGCCCAACTCATTGAGCAATGATCTAGGATGATATCTCTACGATCTCTTCCCCCAATAGCATCATCTTGAACTTTGTTGACATCCCCCAACCGAAAACGCAAATACCTCAAAATAACATTATCGGTTTTAATGGCTACAGAATATCCCGCAATAGTAATACCATCGCCAGGCGCTGTTTGGCCAGCAATGGTTACATTACTATTCTTGATTTCCAGCTTTGACTCCAATTGAATGGTTCCTGAAACATCAAATACAATAATTCTTGCACCTTTTTCCTTGATTGCAGCACGTAAACTTCCTTCGCCTTGATCGTTAAGATTGGTAACCTTAATTACTTTTCCGCCTCTTCCTCCTGTGGTAAAGCGTCCAAATCCTTCTGCTGTTGGAAATGCCAAATTTTGGGATATTCCCATAAAAGGCATAAGCAACCCTATTTTTATAAGGTTGCTTAGCACAAAAGTTTTTGGTGTTATGTTTTTAAATACTTTTTGTAGTCTCAAATTGTAATTATTCTTTTAAAACTTTGAACTGTTGTTCTTGATTTCCGTTTTTATAGTTCACAATATACAAACCTGCAGCCAATTCGCTCATGTCAATTTCAGTTCTCTCCAAATTCCCTTGGGTTTCGATAGATTTTACCAATTTCCCAGAAAGGTTAAATACCTTTATTTGAGAATCACCACTTGAGTTAGGATGGTTCACGTATAAAATATCCTTTGTAGGTACTGGTCCAACCCAAGCACTATTAGTTGCAAAAGAATCTACACTCAACACTTCTGCTGGCAATGCCATTTCTGATGGCGAATAAGCTCCTGAAGTATCCCATACCACCCAATCAATAGTTGCACCATACTCATTCTCTGAGGAAGACCCATCTCCAAAACGGAAGTGACTGTTACTACTAGCCGCTGATAATGGGGTAATAGTCATAACAGGTGTATCACTTTCATCAACATAAATTAAGGTTTGTTCCGCTGTCATGGTAAAGCGATAGGTGTGCCATTCGTCCATATTAACTCCTAAAGGACCACTTGATGCGCCATCTGGTCCCGTTCCATTTCTTACTCTTATCGCATTTGCTTCTTCATTATAATTCTTTTGGAAGGACACCCGAGTACGCATATCGTTATAATGCATATCCAAATCTAAAGCAACATCATAAGCTGGATTACCTTTTACCCTCATAACCACTGTTAAATTATCAACGGTTACATCATTATTGGCAAAATTCATTCTCCAGTAAAAAGAAGTTCCTGGGCATTCCATTACTAATAAGTTGTTATTCCCATCATCTGGATCGACAACAATTTGGTTTGAAAAATTAGTTCCAGCACTGGAGGTTTGGAAAGGTGGCTCAAAAGCCTCGGGTAATACATCAGCTTGATAAATAGTCCAGCCTGGTCCAAAAAACATTGGGGAGCTCTTAAATGACATCAATCCAACAACAGGAATGGCAATCATAGCAAGTTTAAGTAATTGTTTTTTCATAATGTTAGTTTTAAAATTAAATATATAATCCGTCAAAAGAGAACCTTTCCCTTTCTCAAAAATTACCAACTCTTTAAACTATTCAGGGCTTTATTCAATATCTATACTTTTATAAATTATCCTTTAACAATTCTGAATTGCTGTTGCTTTTGAGCATCTTTATATTGTATCACGTAAAATCCATTGGCCAATGCCCCTAGATCCAAACGTGTGAGTGTACTCATTTCTTCCACTTTTACAGACATCACAATTACACCAGACAAATTGTAAATATCTACAGTTCCATTTTTATCCGCAGAAGTATGTTGCAATACCAAATAATCCCTAACTGGATTTGGATATAACTTAAACAACTGCTCCTCCAGATCCAATACTCCAAGGGACTCCGTTTGAAAGAAATCAATAACATCTGCTCCAGCATAAAGAGGGATCAATTCTTCAACAACATCGGCAGGAAATGCTTCATAGTCGTAATAGGAAGAGGGTTCAAAAATTCCTTCAGGATTCAATTCATCAAATTTTACCGAACGGCCTCCCGGGTTCAACATCTCTGGATTGATTTGTGAGGTGATAACAGGAAGTTCACTATCATCATAAGCATTCCCTACTTGCTTCAATGCCGTTGCTGGATAATTTCCCGTTTTAGAAGTAAAAGTGTTATCGGTATTTACACCATAAACAGCTTGAAAATCGGAAACCGTTCTATCGGCGTACATTGGCCAACGCGTATTGAGATAGAAATTATTTTCGACATACACCTGCGATTGATTGGACGCCGCTATACCGTAAAGCGTGATCCCTTCCACCAAATTGTTCAACACGTGTACTTCTCCAAAACGCACTCTTGGGTTTCTGGAATTACTATTGAAATAATGGTTGGCATAAAGAGTGACTTTCAATTTCCCCAAATCTTCCGATCCATTGCTATCGGAATGTCCAATAAGATTGGTCTTCCAACTATTTCTCAAAATATTCCAAGATAAGGTGATATAACTTGCTCCTCCCTTAACGTCAATACCGCCATCAGGATGATCTTGATCTTCTGGTCTTGCATCAGGATGTCCAACTGTACAGTGGTCTACCCATATGTGGTGGGTTTCTGGCTCTCCAATATTAATCCCGTCATCATAATAATCATAAAATGTCAGGTTGCGAATCAATACGTTCCAAGAACGCTTAATGTTTAATCCAAACTTCAAAACCACATTTTGTTCACCAATAATAGTTAAATCTCCTTGCTCTTGAACCGTCAACATATGATTCCCCCAAGCCGAAGAATCGGAAGTTCCTTCTTCGTAAACCCCTTCTGTGAAAACAATGACTTCTGGCGTTGCGGTAACGCCATTGGTTCCCGAAAGTCCTTTGTAGGCCCTATTTCTATAGTATAAATGCCAAGCCAACATGTCAAAATCGTCAGGACCATTCACCCAAAGCGTATCCGCTGCTCCTTGACCACCGCTTACAGGACCATTAAAACTGAAATCGTAATTTTGATATTCAGTACCTGTATCAACGGAAGCAAATCCCACAGGAATCTCAAAATCCAATTCCACATCTGCTGAAAAAATTGCCGTCACACTTTTGGAACCATCCATAGTAAGGGTTTCTACCAATTCATTGCCGCTTAAGTCTCCGGCCCATCCAGTAAAGGTAGCATCCCAAATAGGCTCCGCAGTAAGGGTTACCACCGTTCCTTCTTCATACATACCGCCTTCCGGACTTAAAGTCACATTTCCAATTCCTGTAACTGACACGTTCAAACTGTAAACAGGCAATTCTTCAGAAACAGTAATCGTCCAAGTTTTTGAGCTGTTGTCTTGGGCCGTCACGATATATTCAACTGGACTAGAAAAATCTCGAGGGGTATCTGCCGAAGGTGTTATGCCCGCAAAGGGCGAAATTGTCAACGTCGTTGGAACAAGGTTGGTAACATCCACAGATTCTGGCACGGTCACTTCAATCGTTCCCGCTTCACTGTCAATGATGGTTTCTCCTATTTGATTTTCGACCAATGTAAAAGCGGTAATGTCTTTTTCACTGGACACCACTTCGGAAACACTTACCAACCATTCTTTAATAGTATTACCATCTTGTGACGTTACTGTATAACTCACATTATTTCCTACAGAAAAATCCCTCGCTGTATCCACCGAAGGTGAAATAGTTGCCGAAGGAGATATTTCTATTTCTTCAGGAATCACTGAAGTTAAATCCATTCCAATAGGAACTGATACACTAATAGTATTGGCATCTGTATCGATTATTTCTTCACCTACCTGACCAGCCAAGTTAAACGTAAGAATGTCCGCTTCTGAAAACAAATCGGCACTAGATTCTATATATAAATCATGAATATGTACTTGCCCACCGCTAGGAGCATTTTCCAAACGAATGGAAGTAGTCCCAGGTGTTTGAATTGCAGGAAAAAAATCTGTAAGCTCATATAGTCCAGTTCCAGACTGCACCACAGAAATATCTCCAGCAATTATATAATCTTCCGAACCCCAATGTTGGTACTTTACGGTAACAGTTCTTGGTGTGCTTCCGGAAGATTTCATTTTAACCAAAAAAATTGCACAACTAGACACATCGGCTTGCAAATAACCTCCAGTACTTACCACAAGACGTCCCTCAGAACATTCTGTACAATTGTTAACTGGACCACCAGTTGAAATGGTTCCATCCGATGTAATACCTTCGGGCATATCGGTTTCTTGAAAATTGAAATCAATTAAGGTTTCTTGAGAATAACTGACTTCGGTTGCCAATAGCAACAACACTAATAGGGAAAGTAGTTTTTTAACCATTAGGCATGTATTAAATGATTATAGTTGGTTACTTGCATTCCATTTACTACGATTTCGGTGGCTTAGCTTCAATCAGTTAAACTCCTATCCAGTAACTCGATAAAAAAACAGATAATGTTGTAATCGATTACACTAAAGTAGAAATTAATTATCATATCCACAAAAAAACTAACATATTTTTACTGATATGCACTATTTACAGCCCAATGCTTAATAGATAAGCAAACAGAACCTTAATACAACTGGAATCCCAAAGAATATGAGGCAATCAAATAAGTTGTCAAACAGAAAGTACTGTGAATTAGTTGAACTTTTTCAATCGATTACATCTTTAAGTATTGTTAATAAAGTATAACCCAAACTCTTAGGAAGTTGAAGACGAGACTTAACGATTACCCTATAACTCATATTAGAACATAGGACAATGGCCTTCAATACGATTAACGTGAAAATATAGAGTATTATACCCTTTATCTAAATTAAAACAAGTTAACAGAGGCAATTTTATCAGTAAAATAATATATGCGCCATAAATGGTGAAGTGTCCAAAAACAAAAAGCCCCCAGCAAATGATGCTGGGGGCTTCAAAAAAGGCGACGACCTACTCTCCCACGGGTGCAGTACCATCGGCGCTAACGGGCTTAACTTCTCTGTTCGGAAAGGTAAGAGGTGAGCCCCGTCGCTATAACCGCCTTAAAT
>NZ_LBIP01000016.1 GCF_001280435.1 Mangrovimonas xylaniphaga | reverse complement strand
TCTGTACGTAATACATTCCAAAATCTGAGCTCCATTCAATGCCGTCCAGTTCTTTTATCATGCTGTTCAAAACCTTGTCCGAACTGAACTTGAGCCCAATGTACTTTTTGTTGTCAATCAAAAGGTGCTTGAGTGAGATATGTTTTCTGACTTCTATAATTTTTGGTTTGGTTAATATAATATTACTGAAAATAAATAACTTAGTCGTATGTTAAACGTATAGGATACATTTGTATTCGCTTATAAACGTTTGTAAATGGATAAGTTGAAACCAACCGTTAGATGTTTGAAATGCAGGAAGAAACTAAAAGGGCGTTCCGACAAGAAATTTTGTAATGACCATTGCAAAAGTGCCTATCATTATAAAAAGAGTTTGGAAGGGGAGCTAAAGTTTTACAATGATGTGTTACGTATCTTGCGCAACAATAGAAAAATATTGAAGCTCTACAATAGGGAAGGGAAATCCACTGTAAGATGTGGAGTGTTGCTTGAAGAGGGCTTCAATCCAAAATTTTTCACCCATTATTGGAAGAACAGCAAGGGGGATGTGTACCTGTTCGTTTTCGAGTTTGGTTTTTTGAAAAGGAGCGAACACGGAAAGGACAAATATGTGCTTGTAAAATGGCAGGAATATATGGAGCATTGAATATTATGAGAAAAACAATGCTCCGTATTGTTTGTCAAGTAAGAAAGAATACCACATTTCCCGTTTGAACATCATAAAATGCAGTTCTTCCCATATGATCCTTTGGAACATTGTTAACTGGAAGGTATCTGTTAGTTATTAGGTTTTTTAGGTCCTCGATGTCTTTTTTTGTTGCAGGTTCACTTGCTTTAGGCGTGAATATTTTCTTTACTGTGTCATAGGCCATATTTCCTGCGATGTTATTTGCCACGCCACCCCATGACATTTGCTCTGTTTTTGTTTTTTGGTCTTCCTTTGGCGGAGCTAGATCAGTTTCTTTAGCTGTTGGAGTTAAATTAGGGACTCCCTGTTTCTGTTGCCAATTACGGCTTCTACAGGAATTGCTACAGAATTTTTGTTGGCCTTTTCTTTTGGGTATGTAGTCATCGCCACAATAGTGGCAAATTTCGGTTTCCTTCATTTATGCGTAAATTAAACGTTTAATTTACGCATAAATGTAAGAAAGTTTACAGGTCCAACCTAAAAATACCTTTTAAAATACTTCTTTCGGCTTCCTCATTGCTGATAAGCGGCTGTTTTTTAACGGGCTTGTCAGTAATTGTTTTTGCCTTTATTTTTTGAGGGGTATTGGTCAAAGGTTCTTTTGGGGTTTGATTGTGGACTCCTTCAAAACTAAAACCGTTATCGTTTAATTTTTGGAGCTCATCAAAAGAATCTCCAATGATGGATTTTATATTCGGCTTGACATTTTGGGCCTGGAAATTCGGTTTGCAGAAGTGTTGGACAAAGAGATTTCTATGTTCGGTGTAATTTGTATGCTGTAGCCTGAAAAGGGGAGTGGCTTCATTCAAATTATCGAGGTACTGGGTCATGTTGTCATTGAGCCAACCAGTGACATAACAGATGGCCTCCAACTGTTCCAGATATTTTTTTGCCACATAGTCAAATTCAAGTGCTTCCGATTCCCCTTTTTTGTGTAGCAGTTGGAAAAAGTTTTTTTCCAGTGTCCCTGCTTTCAACATCATTTTGGCACTGTCCCGTTTGCTGTCCAGTTCAATTGGGCCAGCATAGTTGTCGAAAAGCAGGGCTTTGTCAAAGAAGTCCTTTTCTTTTAGGGCTTCAATTTTCAGGAGTTCCTCCGCCAAAATTGAATCGTTCGGAATGAAGAACAGAAAATCTATCCATAGATTCTTGAGGAGATCCAAATAGAAATCGTGTAGGGGTGTTCTATCCATTGGCTTGTTTTAGCATTTCAGAATAATCTTCGGGCAGTTCGGCATCGATATCCCTCAAATATTTCTCCAGTGCCGCCATGGAGGAATGGCCAGTTATGAGCATAAGCTTGCTTTTGGCTTCAAATGGAGAGGATTCCTTCACCAATGCCCTGTAGAGTTTGGTGATATAGGTATGCCTGAAACTGTAGAGTCCATAATCCGTTCCCAAATTGAAATGGTCCTTAACCACTTTTTTGAACCGCTTTGAGAAATAGTCCCTTTTGTTGATCAAGGCCGTATCCCAGTCCCCGCCAAATCTATCGGGAGTGAACAGTACGGCCTCGCCGTCCATTTTTGAGAGATCTGGTAGTTCGTTCCAAAGAATCTCAGGGATTATCTTGGTCTTCAATGGACTGTTCTTTGCCTTGAACTGAATGGTCCTATTGTTTATATTGATGTCCTTGACCTTTAGCCTACAGACCTCGATCGGTCTCAAAAAGTTATAGGAGATAAACTTGATATATAATAGGAGTATGGGGTCTTTCTCTTCCAGATATTCAAATATGGCCTCTTGGGTTTCGTTGGAATAGGTCTTGTTCCTCTCGGGTGTGGACTTTAGAACAGTGATTTTCTTTATGAAATTTGATTCTATGATGTCATTGTCCTCCAAGACCTGAACAAGACTGCTCAAATCCGTCCGGTAATTGTTCCTGTTCCTTGCACTGGTATTTGTGAGCATGTCGTTTAGAAATGCGGAGACCACTTTTTTGTTCAACTGTTCAATGTTCTTTACCTCGGGAGCATTGTTTTCGACCCACTTCAGAAACGTATCAACCCTGCCTTCGTATCCCTTTACGGTTGTTTTGCTGAGCAATTTCCTTTTCATGTTCAGTGAAAAGTCAAAGGCTTCCCTAAGGGATGTTTGGGGGACTTCAACCTCGGGAACTTCCGTTTCATATGATACTTCTTCCGTTTTGGGAGTGTTGTCCACTACGATCTTTGCAGGAGGATTGGTTTCCTCTTCCTTTTTGCCGTTCAGTTTTTGGTAGAGTTCCGTATTGTCCGCAAAAGGGTTGTAGCCCTTCTTAAGAAGTTTCAGGATGGTCTTTCTGTAAATGGTCAGTACTTCAAGGCGCTCTTCTTTGGTTTTATATTTATTGGTCTCTCCATAAAAGGGGGTAATCCGTTTTAGCTTTCCAGATTTCGGGTCTCGAAATGAAAAATACACATACCAACGTTTGGAAATATCGCCCTTTGCGGTGTAGATTTTTGGGTTGGAAAAATTCTTTTTTTGGGACAAATCGTATGCAGTTTCGTATTCACTTTCGTATGCAAAAGCAAAAATCTGTTCAGATGTAAACATAAAAAAAGCGGTTTAGTAAAGCCTAAACCGCTCGTTTGCAAATGATTGCTTGTTGTAGCGAGACCGAGATTTGAACTCGGGACCTCTGGGTTATGAATCCAACGCTCTAACCAACTGAGCTATCTCGCCATCTTTTTTGCTTTCGCGGGTGCAAATATATAAACAAATTTAGTTTCCGCAAATATAAATGCATTAAATTATTTTTTATTTTTTTGTTTTAAACTAACCAATTAATGTATATATTGAGCGAGATAATAATGTTATATATGGAAGAAAAAATTAAGTTAGAAATAGAATTTCCTATCCACGCCTCGCCTCAATTGTTATACCAATATATATCAACACCTTCAGGTTTGTCCGAGTGGTTTGCAGACAATGTGAATTCCAGAGGGGAAATCTTTACCTTTATTTGGGACGATAGTGAGGAGAAAGCAAAAATGCTGAGCAAAAAAAGCGGGGAGCGTATAAAATTTAGATGGCTCAATGACGATGCAGTTGATGCCTCTTATTTTTTTGAGATAAAAATACAGGTAGATGAAATTACTAAGGATGTATCCTTGATCATTACAGATTTTATAGATGAGGATGAAATGGATGAGGCCAAAATGCTTTGGGAGAACCAAATTTCAGATTTGAAACATGTTTTAGGCTCCGCCTAGACTAACAGTAATATAAGTTATATATTTGTCCCGATTTTTAATCGGGACTTTTTTTATGATCAATTTAAACGGAACACTTCAGGAAGAAACGCAGTTCAATCTGTCAATCAAAAATAGAGGCTACCAATTTGGTGATGCGCTTTTTGAGACCTTTAAAGTGGTGCATGGTAAAATTCTATTTTTGGAAGACCACTATTTTAGGTTAATGGCTTCTATGCGTATTTTACGAATGGAAATTCCTATGGAGTTTACCATGGAATATCTTCAGGAAGAAATTTTAAAAACAGTTCAGGCTAACAATTTATCCAATGGTACTGCTAGAGTCAGATTTACTGTAGATAGGGGAGAAGGTGGGAAGTACACACCTTTGCATAAAAGCATTAATTATAATGTCGTGGCAGAGCCCTTATTGACTCCGTTTTATAGCATCCATCAGGATAAAGCCTATGAAGTAGATTTGTTTAAAGATTATTATGTAGCTCCAGGTTTGTTGAGTACTTTAAAGACCAATAACAAGGTCATTAACGTATTGGGAAGCATCTATGCCCAAGAAAACCAATTGCAAAACTGTCTGTTGATGAATACGGAAAAACAGGTGGTAGAAGCTCTAAACGGAAACTTGTTTTTGGTGAAAGGAGACAAAATAAAATCCCCACCATTACAAGATGGCTGTCTAAAGGGTGTGATGAGAAAACAAATTATAGAATTGCTATTGAATATGGGTGACTATGAGTTCTCCGAAGCGTCCATTTCTCCTTTTGAACTGCAAAAGGCAGACGAACTCTTTGTGACCAATGTTATCACAGGTATCCAGCCTATAACAAAGTATAGGAAGAAAACCTTTGGAACTACCATAGCGGGTCTTTTGGTTGAAAAGCTAAATGTGAAAATCAGGCTCTCTTAATTGTAGCTTGGATTTTCGGGGGCGTTGGACCATATGCAGTACTCGCCTCCAAATTCTAGCATTTTTTCCTTCCAAAAACTGTCTCCGCTTTTTCTGATAAGCTCATTTCTATAAATGTTCTCAGAAACCACCCATGAATTGGAATGTAGTTCTCGGTCCAATTGGTTGGGTTCCCAACCAGAATAGCCCAGGAAAAACCTGATATCCGAATTTGCTAACTGTCCGCTGTTCAGAAGTCCCAATGCAACTTCAAAGTTGCCTCCCCAATATATTCCATTAGATATTTCTATACTGTCCGGAATCAGTTCCGGGACCTTATGGATAAAGTACAGGTTGTCCTGCTCTACAGGCCCGCCGTTGAATACCTTAATGTTGGCGTCGGTTTCTGTAATGAGGTCACCTAGTGTGTAAGGGAGTGGCTTGTTCAATATAAAGCCAATGGAGCCTTCATCAGAATGGTCGGCTAGTAAAATCACAGACCTATTGAAAGACATATCTCCAATAATCGATGGTTCTGCCACTAACAAGTGGCCTTTTTTGGGTTGAAGTGTAATCATAGCAGTATGATTTATCATAAATCTAAAACTATTTTTTTTAAAAACCAACAAAAATGATTGACTATCAACATACCCGTAAAAAAAAACTCACTTTGAAAGTGAGTTTTTTAAGTATAAGTTATAAAAGGACTAAAAGAAATTTTCTTTAGTTCTTATTTTTTTAGTTAATAGCGTCCGATAAATCAGATCCAGCTTTAAACTTCACAACGTTTTTAGCTTTAATTTGGATAGTTTTACCTGTTTGTGGATTTCTTCCTTCTCTTGCAGATCTTTTAGAAACTGACCAAGTACCAAATCCTACCAAAGAAACTCTATTTCCTTTTTGCAAAGCTCCTTCGATATCAATTAATAATGAATCTAATGCTTTTTTGGCAGCTGCTTTAGAAATTCCTGCGTTTTCTGCCATTCCATTGATTAAATCTGTTTTGTTCATAAATTTAAATTTTTAATTATTAAATAATAGTTGGGTTAAACGTTTTATGTTAAATCCTCTTACAAATTTATACGGATAATCCATTCACGCAAGTAATAGCAAGGGAAATGCAAATATTTGTTGATAACTTTAACGATTTGTTAATAAAGGATGTGTATTTTGTCGATGTTTTCAATTTTTTCAGCAATAGCAAGGGTTTAGAGCATTTTTGCCCCTTCTGAAAACTGAAATCCGTTCAAAAGTGATTTGACGTCCATTTTGCGCTTTCCGGGAAGCTGAATTTCTTTAATAAGAAGGTAACCGTCTTTAACCGAAACTTTTAAATGGTCTTTTGCTACTTGAATGGAACCAACAGTATCATTAGGTGAACTTTTCTCTTTGTCGATGGCAAAAATCTTTACCGCTAAGCTTTCTCCATTATTTTCCAAAAAGCACCAAGCAGATGGAAATGGATTCAAACCTCTAATTTTATTGTAAATGCTATCCAAAGGTTGGTTCCAATCTATTTTACAATTGTCCTTGTCTAGTTTGTAGGCTGTTTTTAAATCGTCATTTTGGGGCTGAATAGTAGTAGTCACATTTTCTGCAGCGATAAGATCAACAGTTTCTATAATAAGTTCACTTCCCATATGCATCAGTCGATCATGGAGCATCCCTACAGTTTCATCTGGAGCGATAGCTGTTTCTTTTTGAAGAATTACAGCACCAGTGTCTATCTTTTCATCTATAAAGAAAGTAGTCACACCCGTTTTGGTTTCACCATTAATAATAGCCCAATGTATGGGGGCCGCACCTCTGTAATCTGGTAACAAGGAGGCGTGAAGGTTGAAAGTGCCATATTTTGGCATGTCCCAAACCACTTTTGGCAGCATTCTAAAAGCAACCACGATTTGCAAATCGGCTTCCAAAGCTTTTAATTCTTCAATAAATTCTTCCGATTTTAGATTGGTTGGCTGTAAAACATTCAGGCCTTTGGAAAGGGCATAGGTCTTTACGGCCGATTGGTTGAGCTTTCTACCGCGACCCGCTGGTTTGTCTGGAGCCGTGATAACGCCCACAATATTATAACCCTTAGTAACTAGGGCGTCAAGGTTGGCAACAGCAAAATCTGGTGTGCCCATAAATACTATGCGAGGGGAATTTTTCATGTGTGTGTTAATTTATAGGTGTTTGTGGGTGTAATATTAATTATATGGTGTTCCAACATGAGTTTTAAAGCATTTAAAAGCTCATGCTCTTCGTAGGGAAGCAGGTTGGCTAAATCCCTAGAGGATAAAGGTTCGTTTTCCAACGCGGTAATAATGGCATTTTTAATGCTTTTAAGGTCTGAATTTGCTGGCTTTTTTTGTTTTTCTTTTGAAATACATACCGAACAAATGCCACAGTCCTTAACATCGTCTTCTCCAAAATATTTGAGCAATTGGACGCTTTTGCAAATGCTGTCATTATTGGTATAGTTGATAACCGAAGTGATTTGATCTTGCCTTAATTTGTGTTGTTGCAAGATGATCTTTGAAATTCGGTTGATGGTCTTGTCATCTTCACGTGGTTGTAAAAACGTGAGTTCAGAATCGGTGTTGGAATGTTGAAAGGTGATGATATCATCTTTTTGCAATTGTTCCAGAGCTTTAATAATGGTAGCTTCTGGTAAACTTGCTTTATTGGCAACCAGTTTCGTATTTATTTTCAGTAAATGTTCAAAGATCCCTCCGTAGGTTCTTAGGATGGATTTTACGATAATGGCCAAGTCACTATGAGTGTCCAAATAATGAAAAAGTGCTTGGTTGCTAATTATGAATTGCACTTTGCTTTGTTGGTTGAATTGTTGTGATAGATATATCACGCTGTTTCGGTCCAACAACTGCAACACATTATAAGCAAGTGTAGTGTTGAATTCATAGGCTTTACAAAAATCTATAAAGTTGAATTGATACACACTGTTCACACCTTCACCATAAGATACTTGAAAGTAATTGCATAGCTTTCTGTAAACCAATTTGATGAAGTCCATACTCGGTAAGGTCTTTAAAAACTGGTTGTGTAGTTGTTGCTCGTCCGCTTTACTTTTTAAGATGACGGCAAAGGCCTTTTTTTCATTTCTACCAGCTCTACCGGCTTCCTGGTAGTAGCTTTCCAAACTTTCGGGCAAATTGATGTGAATCACCGTTTTTACATCCGGTTTGTCAATCCCCATACCAAAAGCTGTGGTGGCCACCATAATAGGTGTTTGGTTGTGGGTCCAGGCATATAAGCGGTCTTGTTTTTCATCGCTGTTAAGCCCACCGTGGAAAAACGTACTTGCAAAGCCCTTTTGAGACAGATACTGACTTATTTCAATCGTAGACTTTCTATTTCTGGTGTAGATAATAGAAGCGCCCTGATGCTTTTTCAGAATTTGTTCCAGTTTATAAAGCTTATCCTCAGCCTCAACCACAATATAGGCAATGTTTGGTCTGTAAAAGGAGGCTCGGAATACCTTAGGTGAAATAAAGTCGAGCTCCTTCATGATATCCTCTACCACATCGGGTTTGGCCGTTGCGGTAAGTGCAATCATGTTCATGGTAGGGTGTAGACGTCTTAAAACATTAATATTTTTATAAGCAGGTCTAAAGTCGTTTCCCCATTGCGAGATACAATGGGCTTCATCTACCGCTATAAGATTGACATTCATTTGTTGAATCCTGTCCTGAACCAAACTTTGCTGAAGCCGTTCCGGAGACAAGTACAGGAATTTATAATTCCCGTAAATGCAATTGTCCAAAAGTGTATCTAATCGTTCAGCACTAAGGCCGCTGGTGATGGCCATGGCTTTGATACCTTTTTCGTTAAGGTTATTTACTTGGTCCTTCATAAGGGCCACCAAGGGCGACACTACAATACAGATTCCTTTTTTGATAATAGCTGGAATTTGAAAGCACACCGATTTCCCCCCTCCAGTTGGCAATAGGGCAAAGGTGTCTTCATTTTCAAGCACCGCATTGATGATTTCCTCCTGCAGTGGTCTAAAGGAGGTATGGTTGTAATACCGTTCTAAAACTTGTATAGGGTGCATGTCTAAAGATTTAATAACCCTAGGATAAAATCGGTTCTATTGGAGACGGAGGCAAACGGGACATCGTGCAATTGGTAGCCATATCTAGCATAAGTCGCCACCAAATGTTTATGAATGTTAACCGCTTGGTCAAAATTTTCATAGCGTTCGCTGTCGCTTTGGAAAATCTCTTGCCAAGGTGCCAATACAAACACATGGTTGTACGTATGTCTTTCACACATATCTACAAAAGAAACAGGATATTGGTCGCCAATATAATCCATATAGGCCAGGACATCTGGGATGCCACGGTCATAAAACACGGCCTTTTCTTCTTGGTGCTTTGCATCCAAGAACTGTTTTACCCGACCTTCCAAAAGCATTTCACTAAACTTAAGAGGCTCGGTCAAAAACAGTTGTTCAATACCATTTTTGCGGGCATCCAAAGTTACTTGACGTGAAATTTCATCAAAACAATTGTAGCCGCGTTGTTTCAGTTCATCTATAATGGACGATTTTCCGGTACCGGGACCTCCTGTTATTACGATTCTTTTAGTGTTCAATTCACGGAATTTATGCCGTAAAATTCGGAATTTAAATAAAGATTACCAATTATAGGCCTAAATTCCCATTTAGGGAATAAGGTTTCCAGTCAACAAATATCGGTGTTAATGAAAGAATAGGGTGTGATTAATACAAAGGAAACCGTATATTTGCCTATTAAAAATTGACGATGAGCATACAAGGAAATCCAGAAGAATTCTATAAAAAACTAAGATCTCAATTATACGATACGGCATCTTGGCCTTCTATATATCTATATAAATTTATCGTTCCTAGCGATGCTTCAAAAATAGCCACCATTGAATCTTTGTTCAACAATATGGGGGCTGTAATCAACACTACCGAATCCAAAAACGGAAAATATACCAGTGTTTCCGTAAATGTGAACATGCAAGATCCAGACGCCGTAATTGCAAAGTATAAAGAGGTGGCTGCCAAGGTAGAGGGGGTTATTAGTTTATAGGAAGTCCATTAAGGTTTGTTCACAGTAGCGAGACCAATTCGTTCAAAATAGTTGTACAAGCTTGCTTGAAGTGATACGGGAGAAATTTCCCCTTGTTTAATTTCGTGGACTAATCAATTTTTTTGTATTTTGCGCAAGAGTGCGACCAAACTACGTGCACTATTGTAAATACCTCAATAATTTATTTTGATAGACGATTTAGAATACAATACAGAGCGTGAACATTTAATCATTCCCGAATATGGGAGGCACTTGCAAAAAATGATTAATTACGCAAAAGCTATCCCAGAAAAGGAAGAACGCAATAAAGTGGCCAAGGCCATAATTTCGGTGATGGGGAACTTGCAGCCTCATTTAAGAGACGTGCCGGATTTTCAACATAAACTTTGGGACCAACTGTTCATCATGGCCAATTTCGACCTTGATGTAGACTCTCCTTATGAAAAACCTTCTAGGGAAGAACTGCAGTCGCGTCCAGAACCTTTGGAATATCCCCAAAACCATCCCAAATACAGGTTTTACGGGAACAATATCAAAACCATGATAGATGTGGCCAATACTTGGGAAGATGGGGAGCTTAAGGAAGCTTTGATCTATACCATTGCAAACCACATGAAAAAATGTTTCTTGAATTGGAACAAGGATACGGTTGAAGACGATGTTATTTTTGGTCATCTCTACGAATTGTCTGGAGGTAAAATCAACCTAAGGGAAAGTGATGAAGATTTATCAGATTCTACAAGTTTGATGCGCAGTAAAAAGAAATTTGCATCAAGCAGTAAAAAAACACATCACAAAAAGAGTAATAACAATTCCAACCGAAACAGAAAACGTTACTAAACTTAATGAGTACATTTGTAATTGAAGGAGGCCACCAGTTAAAAGGTAAAATTCAGCCTCAGGGAGCGAAAAACGAAGCTTTACAAATTCTATGCGCAGTATTGCTTACTGCAGAAGAAATCACCATACATAACATTCCGGATATTGTAGACGTCAACAAACTTATTGATTTGTTGGGGAAACTTGGGGTGAAAATCAATAAAATAGGAAAAGGATCCTACACTTTTAAAGCCGATGAGGTGAATATGGCCTATTTGGAGTCTGCCGAATTTAAGGAAGACGGAAAAGGCTTAAGAGGATCTATCATGATTGTAGGGCCGCTTTTGGCAAGATTTGGGAAAGGATATATTCCAAAGCCGGGAGGAGACAAAATTGGTCGTCGTAGATTGGATACGCACTTTGAAGGGTTTATCAATCTAGGAGCTAAATTCCGTTACAACCGTGAAGACCATTTTTATGGGGTTGAAGCAGAAAAGTTGAAAGGGACTTATATGCTTTTGGATGAAGCTTCGGTAACAGGAACAGCCAATATTGTTATGGCTGCGGTTTTGGCAGAAGGCACAACCACTATCTATAATGCCGCCTGTGAACCTTATTTGCAACAACTTTGCAAGATGTTGAATAGAATGGGGGCAAAGATTACAGGAGTTGGTTCCAATATGCTTACTATTGAAGGCGTGGACCAATTGGGAGGTACCGAACACAGAATGCTTCCGGATATGATTGAAATTGGGAGCTGGATAGGTTTGGCTGCCATGACCAAAAGTGAATTGACCATCACCAATGTAAGTTGGGATGATTTGGGATTGATCCCAAATGTATTTCGTAAACTGGGTATTACTGTAGAGCGTCAAGGCGACGATATCCATATACCAAAGCATGAGGATGGCTATGAAATCCAGAATTATATTGATGGGTCTATCCTAACGGTTTCTGATGCACCTTGGCCTGGGTTTACACCAGATTTATTGAGTATTATTTTGGTAGTGGCTACCCAAGCACGAGGAAGTGTATTGATTCACCAGAAAATGTTTGAAAGCCGTTTATTCTTTGTGGATAAATTAATCGATATGGGAGCTAAGATCATTCTTTGCGATCCGCACAGAGCAACCGTAATCGGGCATGATTTTAAATCGACCTTAAAAGCCACAACCATGACGTCTCCAGATATTAGAGCAGGGGTATCTTTATTGATTGCGGCTTTATCGGCCAAAGGAACGTCTACCATACACAATATCGAACAGATTGATAGAGGTTATGAAAACATCGATGAACGTTTAAGAGCTATCGGCGCTAAAATTGAGCGTGTAAGTGGCAACTAAAAAGCATTTAATTAAATAAAACAAAACCTGTAAGGAGAGTTTCTTTACAGGTTTTTTTATGCCAAATAAGTTTTACTTCAATCTTATTAAAGAAAAAAATAGGATTAATTCAATGCAGCCTTATAAGTGTTTAAACAGCGCTCTCTGGCCTCTTTGTGATCCACCATGGGCTGTGGATAGGAGAGTTCTTGGAATTCTGGGACCCATTTGGAAATGTATTTTAAGTCCTTGTCAAATTTTTCAATTTGTGTTGTGGGATTGAAAATTCTAAAATAGGGAGCGGCATCCACACCACAGCCTGCTACCCATTGCCAATTGCCAATATTGCTGGCCATTTCGTAATCATGAAGTTTTTCTGCAAAATAAGCCTCTCCCCAGCGCCAATCTATCAAAAGATGTTTACATAAAAAACTTCCGACCAGCATACGTACTCTATTGTGCATAAACCCAGTGGTGTTCAATTGGCGCATACCTGCATCTACTAGGGGATAGCCCGTATTGCCATCACACCACTTTTTAAATTCTTCTTCATTGTTTCGCCATACAATATTGTCGTATTTAGGTTTGAAACTTTGTGTGGCCGTATGTGGAAAATGCCAAAGAATCTGCATAAAAAACTCTCTCCAAATCAATTCTTGTAAAAACACTTCATTCGATTCGACCGCTGCTTGTTTTACAATGCGGCGAATACTCACGGTACCAAAACGTAAATGAGGCCCTATGCGTGAAGTGCTGTCCTTGGCGGGATAATTTCGGGTGGCTTCATAGTTTTGGATGCTTTCTGAAGACAGCTTGTAAGGCGTAATTTCTTGTGAAGAGACTTCAAACCCTAAATCTTCCAAAGTAAAATTTTTGGTTGGAGTATGCTTAAATAGATTATCAAAATTGGCGTCGGGGGTTGTTTCCTCAAGAGATAGACTTTTAAAACGGGCCTTCCATGCTTTCATATAAGGCGTATAGACCACATAGGGTGTGCCATCCTGTTTTACAATCTCATCCTTTTCAAAAATAACTTGGTCTTTAAACGTGTTGAATATGATATCTTTTGAGGAAAGGAATTGTTCTATCTCTTTGTCCCGTTGTTTCGCATAAGGTTCATAATCGTGGTTGGTGTATACAGCATTGATATGATAGTCTTGAGTAAGTTGTTTAAAAGATTCTAAAGGCGTTTTATGATAAGTGGCTAACAAACTACCGTAATTTGTTTCAAGTGTCTTCTTAAGGTCTTGAATGGTTTGATATATAAAGGTGACACGAGCATCATTCTTGGGGAGTTCCTCTAAAATAGAAGTGTCGAAAATAAAAATAGGCAATATGGGATAATCTCCTTTTAGAGAATGATACAGCCCAATGTTATCATTTAGCCTCAGGTCTCTTCGGAACCAGAATATATTAATGGTTTGTTTCATGAGGAATATTTGCCAAAGATGGCTTCTAATTTTTCGAATCTGTATTGAAAGATTTCTTCCAATTTTGGTCGCACTAAAAATGGGTGTACCATTTGACCCAAAATGCCAAAAGGCAATTTATAATCAATGACATCCTCCATTTGTACGCCTCCTTCAATGGGTTTTATAAAATGTTTATGGTGCCAAAGCGCATAAGGACCAAACCGTTGTTCGTCCACAAAATATTTATGGTTTTCAACATGCGTAATTTCTGTAACCCATTTGGTTTTTATGCCCAAAATAGGAGAGACCCAATACTGCACAATTTGCCCCGGAAACATGGATTTTTCTGCACCGGAAATAATATGGAAGCCCATATAATCTGGTGTGATAGTTTTTAAATTCTTTGGATTGGAAAGAAACTGCCATGCTTCTTCTACGGATATTGGCAGATTCTGAATTCTATGTAAGGTATAAATCTGCATTAATTGTAAAGAAAAATATAAGCATTTAAGGACGAGGCCACAACCAACCAAACAATGTAGGGTAGCAGTAGGAGTCGCATTTCCCGAACATTTTCAATGCGGTATTTGAAAAAGAAATAAATTACGACTAAGGTTAAAAGTATGATGATGAACAAGGCCGGAAGCACGAGGTGTTGTTTGAAAAACACATAATTCCAGGATACATTTAAAATAAACTGAACCGTAAAAAGCGTCCAGATATATTTAGAACCCAAATCCCGAACCAAATAGGCCATGTATATGGAAAAACAGATCATGATGGTAAACCAAGCCGCTCCAAAAGCCCATCCGGGGGGAGTCCAAGGCGCTTTGTTGAGGTTGAGGTACCAATCGGAATGTGGACCGTTGTCCATAAACAAGGTTCCCAAGGCCAAGGCTCCAAAATTGATAATCAAAAAAACAAGAATGAGTTTGAATAGTTTCATTGTAGGTGTTTTGTGATTTTCTTGCTTAGTGGTTTGGTGATAGAATAGTAATAGTCTACTAAGTGTCCATTTTCATCCACCAGATATTTTTGGAAATTCCATTTCACACCAGAACTTGAAACACCGTTAATGTCTTTGTTCGTGAGCCATTGGTACAGCGGATGTTGTTGGTCTCCCTTCACATCAATCTTTTCGGTGATTAAAAAGGTCACACCGTAATTTCTTTCACAAAATGTTTTGATTTCATCAGCATTACCTGGTTCCTGACCTCCAAATTGGTTACATGGAAGTCCGATGATCATCAATTGGTCTTTGTAGGTTTCATAGAGTTCTTCCAACTCTTCATATTGAGGTGTAAACCCACATTCGGAAGCGACATTAACAAATAGGATTTTTTTGCCTTTGTAATCAGATAGATTAATTGGCGTATTGTCGATGCTGTTTATTTTGATGTCGTAAATAGACTGTTTTGGTGCTGTTTGGGAAGATGTTTTAAACATTGAAAACATAGTTACTATGAGTATTAAGGTGCGCATGAATTTTAAATTTTAAAGGATGTGATACCACAGTCCATTTGGAAGATTTGGCCAGATATTGAAGCAGATTTCTCTGATAATAAAAATACGGCTAAATCGGCAACTTCTTGTGGATTTAAGAATTTTTTAAGGGGATGCCTTTCAACAATATTGGCAATCATTTTGTCATTTCGCAATAGTTTGGAGGCTAATTCCGTATCGGTAACAGTTGGGGCAATGGCATTGATTCTGATACTAGGGGCAAGTTCGGCTCCAAGGGATTTTACCAAACCTTCAACTCCTGATTTTGCAACCGCAATACTGGAATGAAAAGGCATGCCCAATTTGGAAGCTACGGTACTAAACAACAAAATAGAGGGAGCTTGGCTGTTTTTTAAAATAGGTAAATATTGTTGTATGGATTTTACAGCTCCAAGAACGTTTATCTCAAAATCGGATCTAAAATCATCCAAGGTTAATCTAGGAAAGGGTTTTAGATTGATACTCCCTGGGCAATATACCAAAGCATCGGCCTGTTCAATATTGGGTAATTCATCGGTTAAAATGTCGCAAGCGTAGTGTGTCAGGTTTTGATGTGTCACTTGCGGGGCACTTCTACTAATATTGATGACCTGATGGGTTTCCAACAAAGTATTCAGGATGGCATTGCCAATACCTTTGCTTCCGCCTACAATAATTACAGTTTTCATGATTGTTTTATTTCTGTCTTCTTATCAAAATCATTTAAAATAGATACACGGGTTCTAGGCAGGCTATCTGGAAAGTTTTGTTGTATAAACTTAATTAGGCCTTCTCTAACGTACACGCGTAAATCCCAAGCTTCAGGAGAGTTTTTGGCACTCATAAGAGCCCGTATTTCTACACTGAATTCTTTGGAATCCGTCACCTGAAGTACATTTACCTTTTGATCCCATAAAGGCGTGTTTTCCAATAGACGGGCAAGTTCCTTTCTGAGAGCGTCAAAATCGATATTGTAATCGGTGTATATAAATACGGTTCCTAAGATTTCGGCGGTAGTTCTGGTCCAGTTTTGGAAGGGCTTTTCAATAAAATAGGTAGTTGGCAACACCAGTCTACGTTTATCCCAAATTCTTACTACCACAAAGGTTAAGGTAATTTCTTCTACCCAGCCCCATTCACCTTCCACCACCAATACATCGTCCAAACGGATGGGTTGTGAAATGGCAATTTGCATTCCTGCTAGAATAGTTGCCAGGGCTTTTTGGGCTGCAAACCCAAGGATGATTCCCGCAATACCCGCCGAAGCAAAGACACTAAGCCCAAATTTTCTAACGCCTTCAAAGAGCATCAATCCAGAGCCTATGGCAATGGTGATGATGACAAAAATGATGATGCGCTCCAAAATGTTGAACTGTGTATAAAGCTTTCGGGCCTGTAGGTTGTCTTCTTGGTTGAGGTCGTAATTTTCAAGATAATTCTTTTTAAAAACCCTTAACAATACAATAATCGTCCATGTTATGGCGATGATGAATAAAATGGAACTAATTTTACGCATCACGTAATGGACATTCTCTGAATTTTGAATAAAAGGTAGGTTGAATTTTGGAAGAAAAATTGCTAGGAGGATAATTAAAAATGGAGTAATGTAACGTCTTATAAAAGTCATATAGTTGATTTTTAGAAATATAAAATACGAGTAATGTTAGAGAGAGGAAAACTTTTGAATTCCTTTCTTTCCGTTTTTTGAGAATTGATAATTAAATCGTGATATAATTTACTATTTCTAAAAGATGTTTGCAAAGGAAGATTGTTTAAGACACGTTTTGAGGTTTAGCATTAAAAGGACAGGCTAATTTTGAAATCATCCCATTGAAAATGAACAAGTGAAAGGGGAGTACGCTGTACCAATACAATCTTCCCGCAAGTCCTCTTGGCCTGAAGGTGGCCGTTTGTTTAAGGATATTGTTTTCAATCTTGAATTCAAGCCAAGCTTCTCCAGGAAGACGCATTTCGGCATAGAGCAATAATTTCATTTTATCCTTGTCGGCAAAAATCACACGCCAAAAATCCAAGGCATCGCCAGTATGAAGTTCGTCGGGATTAGTACGCCCTCTTCGAAGACCGATACCTCCCGCTAGTTTATCTAGGTACCCTCTGATATTCCATAGAAAACTTCCATAATACCAGCCTGTTTCACCTCCAATGGCCCAAATTCTAGACAACGTTAGTGGGATGTTTTGTACTTTACGCTCCTTATAATCTTTAAAGCAGCCAAATTTTGGAACGTTGATATATTTATGTGAATTGCTTTTTAGCTCGCCACTGCTTATAAATGAATCCTTCCAGCTAGAGAGAATGCTGTTTTGTTCAATCTTTTCAAATGCCAGTGTCACCGCTTCTTTGTAGGTAATCGGGTGAATATTTAAAAGGGTGTTGATGTTGCTGGGTTTCCCTATAATTGGCACGCCCATGCTGTCCACCAAATTACAGGCGAGGGTGTAGGAGGTGGAAGTGACAAAATACAGCCAATAGGAAGACAATTTTGGAGTCATTACCGGAACGGTTAAAATATACCGTTTTAGCTTTCTCACTTCAGCAAACTGGAGCAACATCTCTTTGTAGGTCATGATTTCTGGTCCGAAAATGTCATAGGTTTTATTGTATAATTGTGTGTTGCCAAGACTTTTGGACAGGTAAGCCAGCACATCCCGAATGGCAAGTGGTTGCGTTTTGGTATGCAGCCATTTTGGGGCTACCATAACCGGTAGTTTTTCCACCAAATCCCTAATGATTTCAAAGGAGGAGCTTCCGGATCCTACAATAATTCCAGCCTTAAAAATAGTCGTAGCATATTTATTTGACTTCAGAAGATCTGCCACCTGTTTTCTGGAACGCAAATGTTTTGAGAGATTCTCATCGTTTGAAATACCACCTAAAAAAATAACTTGTTTAACTTGAGTGGTTTCTAAACGGCTTTTAAAATTTAGGGCACATTGGGCTTCCAGTTCTTCAAAATCACTAGAGGAATTAGACATGGAATGGATTAAATAATAAGCGGCTTCAATGTTGTTTGGAATATTAGATAAAGTCTCTGGTTTAAGGAAGTCTACTTCCACAACCTCTATGTTGGAATCCTCCAAGTAATGTTCATCCACACGGTAGCGGTCCCTTACAGCGCAAACCAATTGATGCCCCTGTTCCAAAAGGATTGGCATTAAACGTTTGCCTATATAGCCCGTTACACCGGTTAGCAGAATTTTCATGGGTGTTTTAGTGTTTCAAAATTGGAGATCTTCACATTTTTTGCCTTCAGATCAAACATCAAACTATAAAGTCCAAAAAAGGATCTGTTGATGTAGATGAAATGTTGGGAGCCTCGGTTGCCATTCATTTTTCGCAAATCGGTGTTTTTGGCATAGGACTCTCCAAGATTGGCAATTTTTCCAAAGAAGTTGGCATCGGAAAAATCGAAGGTCTCTGTTTGCAGGGGTTGTGTAAACAATTGCAGAATGTCATGGAACATGGCTGTGAAAAATTCCATTTCTTCTTTCGAATCTTCTGGGCGCAATATTTCCAGTTCCAACATTTTTGCTTTAAACATTTCTGAGTCATTTAATATGTTTGGATCTGCCAGTTCAAAATAGGGGTTGTAAAAATCTTCTGGAATGGTTTTCATACATCCAAAATCCAAAGCAATCAATTCTCCGGTTTTGGAAACCAAGAAGTTTCCAGGATGCGGATCGGCATGCACCTTTTTCAGTGTGTGGATTTGAAACATATAAAAGTCCCAAAGCGCTTGCCCGAGGGTGTTGGCCAATTCTTGATTGCTATTCCTTGAAATGAATTCCGAAAGGTGCTCACCTTCCATATAATCCATGGTGATGATGCGCTCGGAAGAAAGTGCTTCGTAATATTGAGGAAACTGAAGGTTTGGAATATTCCGGCAGGCTTTGGCCACTTCCTTGCTTTGTTGCAATTCAAGGATATAGTTGGTTTCCTCTATCAATTTGCCTTCCACTTCCTTGAAATATTTATCGGAGTCCTTTCCTTTAATGTTGAACATTTTAATGGCAATAGGTTTCACCATGGCCAAATCTGATTGAATACTTTCCGCCACTCCGGGATATTGAATCTTAACAGCCAGTTTTTTACCATCTTTTTCGGCTAGGTGTACTTGACCAATACTGGCAGCGTTTACCGAATTTGGGTTGAACTTATCATAGATTTCGTGAGGCGATTTTTTAAAATAGGTTTTAAAGGTTTTCGTTACCAAGGCAGGGGAGAGCGGCGGCACAGAAAATTGTGCCAATGAAAACTTCTCTACATAGGCCTGCGGCAGGATGCTTTTTTCCATGCTCAACATTTGGGCAACCTTCAGGGCACTTCCTTTAAGCTGCTTTAAACTGTCGTAGATGTCTTCGGCATTATTTTGGTCTAACCTAGATTTGGCTTCCTGTTCTGTTTTGGTGAGCTTATCACCGTAATATTTTAGATAGTTTACACCAACTTTGGCTCCCGTAGCAACCAATTTGGAAGCCCGCTCAATTTTTGATGTTGGAATTTTATCAATGGTCTTCATGGTCTTATTTGGTTTGGAAGCGTTCTTTAAAAATAAATTTCCCAAAATCCATGAGACTGTTTATTGGGGTAGTGTCAATGATGTCGAAACTTGTATTGATGGACTTTTCTATATAGATATCAGTTTTACTGAAACTAGCAGAAGTATCTTCCATCCAAAACTTTAAGGTGAGTAATATCTGCACCCAAGCACCTTCTTTCATGGCTTTGTTTTGAATTTTAAGAAGTTGACCTTTTACCATATCAAGTTTTTTGATGTCAAGTTCGTCTATGTAATGAGTAAACACTTCTTTTAGTGGTTGGAGGTGTTTTAGCTGTTTCAGGTTCGCTTTATATTTTTCCAAGACATACATTACAAAACTCCTATTGGCCGTAAGGTTTTCAAAAAAGGTAAAATAGAAACTGAGCAGTTTGTTTTTGGCATCGTAAGTTTCGTATTCAGCACTGTTGTGAAGCGTTTTGATGGTATGTTCAAAAAAAGCCTTGAAAACGTAAGCTTCTATGGCGTCAAAGGAGCTGAAGTATTCATAGAATGTGCTTTCTTCAAAACTGTTCAACTTTGAGAATTGATATACGGACTTGGGAGGTGCATTATGTTCTAGAACATAATCCATGTACAAATCCACTAAATCCATTTTTTTGGGAGTGTTCTTTTTGGCCATACCTCTATTTTTTATAAAATTACAAAATGTCTAACTATTTGAAATTGAAATTAGACAAAATTAACATATTGTTGAGTTTTTAGATTTTTTGAGGCCTATTTAATTTTGAGAATTTAAGTTAGAAATTATTGTAATTCAAGAAGATAGTTTTGTGTATATTTAACAGGAAGATTAGCTGGCAATTTTAATTTAAGCTTTTGTTAACAAATGCCAGTTTATCTAATTTGTAATTTTAGTTGCACATTTTAAACATTAAATCAATTAAACCATGAAAAAATTATTACTTATTGCGTTGATATTAACAGCCTCCTTTCATGTGAGGGCACAGGTTACAACGCCACAATCCAGTCCAGCTTGTAAATTGGAACAAAAGGTAGGTTTAACCGATATTTCCATTCAATATTCCAGACCAGGAGTAAAAGGTAGAACCGTTTTTGGCGATTTGGTGCCATACGACAAACTGTGGAGAACTGGAGCCAACAAAAATACCATTATCACTTTTAGCGATGATGTCACTTTTGGAAACCAAACTGTAAAAGCAGGTTCTTATGCACTTTTTACAAAACCGGGAAAGAGTTTATGGGAAGTTTATTTATACAGCGATACCGAAAATTGGGGAACTCCTCAAAAGTGGGATGAGAGTAAAGTGGCAGCCATAATCAAGGCGAAGGCTTCTCCAATGTCTTTCAATGTGGAATCCTTTAGTTTTGATATCAACAACATTACCAATAGCAGTGCTACTTTGGAAATTTTCTGGGAAAAGACCTATGTGGCAATTCCTTTTGAAGTACCAACAGATACTAAAGTTTTGGCTTCCATTAATGAGGCTTTAGCTGGATCGCCAAAAGCAGAAGATTATTTTGCGGCGTCTGTTTATTACTATCAAGAAGGGAAAGATATCAAGCAAGCTAAAGAATGGATTGATAAATCAATGGCTATGAGCAGTGAACCTGCATTTTGGCAATTAAGACAACAGTCCTTGATTTATGCTAAGGCCGGTGATAAAGATGGTGCAATTGCATTGGCAAAAAAATCTATGGAAGGAGCTAAGGCTGCTGGAAACGACGATTATGTAAAAATGAACATGGACTCACTGAAGGAGTGGGGCGCTATGTAAGATTCAATACTGTGGCGATATAGTTTCTTAAAAGCACAACTTCGGTTGTGCTTTTTTGCTTTTTACCTAAAAAAATTGGCTTGTCAATTTTTCGTATCTTAGAGGTAAGCCCTTTTCTAAAGTTTGGGTTTTAAACCAATTAATCGATTTAAAATTAAACGTATGGCTGGTCAGGTATCTATGGATCAGGCTTTTGTTGAAAGGTTGAATAATATCTTAATCTCCAATTTTACGAATGAACATTTTGGTGTTCAGGAATTGGCAGATGAGGTTGGTATGAGCCGTTCGCAAATGCACAGAAAACTCAACACGCTATTAGGAAAATCCTCTAGCCAATTTATAAGGGAATACAGATTGGAAAAGGCTTTGGAAATGCTCCAAAATGAAGAGGCCACCGCCTCAGAGATAGCCTATCGCGTGGGTTTTAATAGTCCAACTTACTTCAATACCTGTTTCAGCGATTTCTATGGCTACACGCCTGGAGAGGTCAAATTCAAAAAAACAGATGAGCATAAAAACGGCATAGCTCCTAAAATTCCTGCTTCAAAAGCACTAGAAACACCTAAAAGGAAGAAGAAAACATTTACACCATTGTTTTGGGTTAGTGTAGTGGCTCTGGTAATACTAATAGGCTATTCGTTTTATCATAATTCAAAGGCTAAAATTGACATTGAAGATGTGCCGATACATTTAAGGGAAGACAAAACCATTGCGGTTCTGCCGTTTCAAAATTTAAGTGATGACAGCGAAAACCAGTATTTTGCAGATGGGATACGGGAGGATATTATCAATCACTTATCGAAGGTTCAGGAATTTATCGTGAAATCGCGTCAGTCTACAGAAATGTATCGGGATTCGCACCTATCTGCCCAAGACATTGGTTTTGCTTTGGACGCTAATTATATATTAGGGGGAAGTGTTCAGAAGCATGGAGACAGAATACGTGTTAGGGTGCATTTAATCAACTCCAAGACAGATGTGCAGTTGTGGTTTAGGGATTTTGATAGAGAGTATCAAGATATTTTTGAACTTGAAAGTGAGATTTCAAGATTGATAGCTTCTGAACTGAACGTGGTATTGTCCCCTCATGAATTGGAACTGATTGATAAGGTGCCTACAGATAATCTTGAGGCTTATAATTTGTACATAAAGGCGTTATATTCTTTGTACTACGATGAAAATGTAGATTTAGCAAGGAGGTATTTCAATTTATGTATTGAAGAAGACACTGGCTTTGCTCTGGCCTACTCAGGCTTGGCCGAAAGTTATCTTTGGGAAAATTGGCCAACACCAACCGTAAAAGATGCGGAGCAGGTAAAAGAATTAGCCATAAAGGCGATGGAATTGGATGAAAGCTTGTCTGAACCACATCGTGTAATGGCCTACGTTAGTGAAACCTACGATTGGAATTGGACCAAAGCTGAAACGGAGTTCCAAGAGGCTGTCAAGTTGAATCCAAACAATTATTATGCGATAAGCGAATATGCGATGTACCTGCAGTATGTATTGGGAGATTTTGAAAAGGCTCGTGAAATGATTGAGTTGGCGCAATTGGTGAATCCCAACTCAGCATTTACGGCAGTGTTGAGTGCTGAGTTTTACCTTCAAGAGGATAACTTTAAAAAGGCTTTGGAAGAAACCCGAAAGGCTAAGGAGTATGCTCCAAAAGGGATGTGGGCTTATTGGGTAGATTTTAAAATCTATACGGAATTGGGTAATTATGATCAGGCTGTGAGGCAATTGGAAGAAAGTTGGGGATTTGTTGAGGCCTTCGAGTTGAACATACCGCCAATGTTGGAGGCTTATGAAAAGGACGGAGTTAAAGGCGTTTATAGGATGATCAATGATATGGATATCAATAACGCAAATTCGGAGGGCGTACAGCATAATGCCTATTGGATTGCTCAAAAATTTGCTTTCTTGGATGAACCTGAAAATGCCCTAAAATGGTTGGAAATTGCCTTTAGAAGAAAAAATGCCGAATTATTTATGATTAAATATGATCCTTATTTTGAAAATTTACGATCCAACTCTGACTTTTTGGAGATCTTACAAAAAATGAATCTTGGCGATTACCAAGGTGGTCTAAAGCTTTAGCATCTTTTGGCCAATAATTTGACAACTCTACTCCCTGAAAATTATTTGAAATACAAATGGCAGACTATATAATCTTTTCTTTTCTTATTTTTTTATTCATCCAATTCATCTGGTTGATACCATCATTTTTCTTTTATAGAAAAATAATTAAACGATACAGATCTAAAAATATTAACCTATTAGCAATAGTATCTGTAATAATATTGCCTTTGATTTATACAGCACTTTTTTTGCTGATAATTTCTTATATAGTTGACCCTATTGTGAGGTCGAAAAAGTTCGAGACCAAAGATTGGGTGGAAAATGTGGACTCGAGATATAGAATGGTAAATGATTTGAAAAAAAATAATTTACTCATTGGAAAAACTAAAAATGAAGTGATTAAACTCTTAGGGAATGACTATAAGGAAAATTGTATTGTCCAGGAAACTTTATGTTATGTAACAAGTGACCCCAATAGCTTTGGTTCTTTTGATCATTATGAGTTAGTCATTTATTTTGAAAAAGGGATAGTTTCAAAAATAAGGCCTGAACTATTATAGAATTCTGAAAAAACAAAAGAGCCGCAGGGAACACCTTAATGTACGTATTGCTTCGGGTTTTCCTACGAAAATACCCGCAGTCTTGTTATGTTAGTTTTCCCTACCTTTATTTAATCCAGGTTATGCAGCAACGGTAGCGTTACAAAACCGATATGAATAGGCTTTTGGGAAGTTTTAAGAAAACTGTACTTGTAAGGATTTTTGTATCTTAGAGAGATGGCCTACTTCTAGTTTTTGGTCCTCAACCAATTATTATATTTAATTTCAACAATATGGCTGGTCAATTATCCATGGATCAAAACTTTGTGGAAAGGCTACATACAATCCTGGAATCCAACTTTACCAATGAGCATTTTGGAGTACAGGAATTGGCTGATGAAGTAGGCATGAGCCGTTCCCAAATGCATAGAAAACTTAATGCACTTTTAGGAAAATCGTCAAGCCAGTTTATTCGGGAATACAGATTGGAAAGGGCTTTGCGAATGCTCCAAAATGAGGAGGCTACAGCTTCCGAAATTGCCTATAGGGTTGGATTTAACAGTCCTACTTACTTCAATACCTGTTTTAGTGATTTCTATGGCTACACTCCAGGAGAGGTTAAATTCAAAAAAAATGAAGACTCTAAAAATGATCTTGTCCCCAAGCCTTCTTCTGCAAAATCTATAAAGACAAATCTTCCGAAGAAGCGAAAATTTACAACTTTGTTTTGGGTAAGTGGTTTTATTTTTGCTTTTATTTTGGGATATTTTATTTATCATAATTTGGAAGCTAAAAACGAAGAGTTTAAGGAACTTCCCTCGACCGAATTGGATAAAACCGTTGCCGTACTTCCATTTAAAAATTTAAGTGATGATTTAGAAAACGTCTATTTTGCAGATGCCATTAGAGAGGATATTATAAATAATCTCTCGAAAATTGAACAGATTATTGTAAAGTCTCGTCAATCTACAGAAAAGTATAGAGATTCAAAGCTCTCTGCTAAAGAGATAGGTGAAGCTCTTGATGCGAATTATATTTTGGGAGGAAGTGTTCAAAAGTATGATGACAGGATTAGGGTTAGGGTTCATTTGGTTAATGCCAAGACAGATGAACAGCTATGGTCTCAGGATTTTGATAGGGACTATAAAGATCTTTTTGAATTGGAAAGTGAAATTTCCAAACAAATAGTAGCGGAATTGAATTTAGTATTATCCCCCTTTGAGTTGGAGCTTATTGACAAGGCTCCAACAGATAATCTTGAGGTGTATAATTTGTACATGAAGGCAGTTTACTATGGGGTTTATGCAGGAGATATACATTTGGCCAGAAGTTATTTGAATTCATGTTTGGAAATAGACCCTAATTTTGCAGTTGCTTATTCAGGGCTTGCTATTAGTTATTTATGGGAGAATTGGCCTAATCCTACTGAAAATGATATCCTACGAGCCAAGGACTATGCTGAAAAAGCTATCAGTTTAGATAAAAATTTATCAGAGCCGCACAGGGTGTTGGGGTGGATACATATGACTTATTATTGGGACTGGGAAAAGACTGAAGGTCAATTTGAAGAAGCAATTAGCATAAATCCAAACAACTATATTGCGCTTTACATGTATGCGCAATATTTGCAATATACTTTAGGAGATTTAGAGAGTGCTCGGAAAATGATAAATAGAGCGCAGTTGATTGCTCCTGATTCATTCCATGTTTCAATTTTGAGTTCAGAGTTATATTTACAACAAGGTGATTTTAATAATGCTATGAGGCAAGCAGAAAGGGCGGAAGAGCTAGAGCCAAAAGATGCTTGGCCATTTTGGATTAAATTTAAAATATATTCCGCTCAAGGTAAAAATGATTTAGCATTTAAACAGTTGGAAATTAGTTGGTCATTTGAAGAGGAAGGAAAAGAGCGGGTGCCAGTGTTGTTGAAGGCCTATAAAGAATCTGGGATAAATGGAATTTATGCATGGATTAATGATATGGATATTGAGCATCTAAAATCACAGGGAACCTTATATAATAATGCGTATTGGATAGCTCAAAAATTCTCTTATTTAGAGGAAGGCGAAAAGGCTATAGGTTGGCTTTATATTGCTTATGAGCGCAAAAATGCCGAGCTCTTCAAGGTGAAGTATGATCCGTATTTTGAAAAATTACATGACAATCCCCAGTTTTTGGAATTTTTGGAAAAAATGAATCTCGGTTCCTATAAAATCAAGTTGTAGGATTGAAAACACTATAAACACTGGGGTTTTACGATATGGTCTCAACATAATTTCAATCCTTTAAATCATTTTTTAAACACATTCCCATAGAAGTTAAATCAATTACAACATGGCTGTTAAGCCTTGCATGGCATCTATGATGATCTTTGTATTGCAATCAATCATTAACTGTAATACAAGTAATTATGAAAACTTTAATCTTTTGGGTTTTATGTATAGCCCTCGGTAATTTAGGCTTTTCTCAAACGGGCCTAATAGAAATTGATCTAGCGGAAATGAATGTAGTTTCCAACAAAACCATTCACATGGATTATCTTAAGGAAATCACTTATGACAATACCGCAAAATATATTGTCGATCTGGAAAGTAAGGTGGCAAAATTTAATATTAACACTTACGATGAATTTGAAAGACCTTCAGAAGACAATACTTATGACGTGAATTTTAAATCTGAAAAAGGAAGCATCATTGTATCTTATGATAAAGATGGCAATATTGTTTCTACAGATGAACATTTTGAAGACATTAAGTTGCCTCAAGAAGTAAGAGAAACAGTATTTAAATCACATCCGGGATGGTTCCTTTTGGAAACAGACTATTACGTAAACTACGACTACAACGAGCCTACTCACAAATATTATAAAGTGAAAATAGGCAACGGAGAAGACAGGTTAAGCGTAAAAGTAGATCCAAGCGGGGTTCTTCATCATCATTAAAATCTAGTATTCCAATCCAATTATCGAAGCGACTTTATCCAAAGTACCAATGAGCTGTTTGCTGAACTCATAGGTCATAAGGTCGCTTTCTTTTTTGCCTTGTCTTATCAATTCATTAAAGTGGATTGTTTCAAAATTATAACCAATGGTATTGTAATTGAAATCTAAGGTTTCAGTTTCTCCTTCATTTGGAATTAAGGTAACAGTAGAAGGCGCATGAAATTGACCGTTGATTTTAATGAGGCCTTTTTCACAATGGAATTCCGCAACGGTTGGGGTTGCTTCCAAAAGGGTACTTTTTAAATGGGCTTCTACACCATCCTCATAATGAAACACCATAGAGCAGGAAGAGTCGGCACCATTTTCAAAAAAAGTAGCAGAAGCGTCAATCGATTTTGGTGCCCCTAAAGTAGTCAAGGCCGAAAAGATAGGGTAGATGCCAATGTCCAATAAACTACCTCCACCAAGCGATTTTCTAAACAATCGGGATTCATTGTCAAAATCTCTATGGAATCCAAAATCGGCATTCATTTTTAGCAGTTTGCCATAGGTGTTTTCCTTAAGCATTTTCAAAACATGTTGGTAATGCGGTAGAAAATAGGTCCAAAGGGCTTCCATCAACAAAGTATCGTTGGCCTTTGCCGTAGCAATCATTTCCATGACTTCTTTAGAATTCATTGCAAAAGGCTTTTCGCAAAGCACCGCTTTTTGATGTGTTAGGCACAAGATACTGTGTTCTTTATGGTAGCTATGTGGTGTGGCAATATATACCGCATCCACATTAGGATCCTCAGCGAGTAGTTCGTAGCTATCATAGGCTTTTTGTGCTCCGTAGGTTGCTGCAAAGGCATCAGAGCGTTCTTGGTTGCGAGAAGCAACCGCCACAAGCTCACAATTTTCCACAGTTAGTAAATCTTGAGCAAATTTATTGGCAATTTTACCAAGGCCTATAATACCCCATTTGATGACTTTATCGGACTGATTCATTGATGTTTCGTGTGTTTTGAATGAAAAAAGCAATTAGGATGACTAAAATACAACCAAATAAATTGAGCCACAAGTATGGCATCCATTCATACCACCAGCCTATAATCACGATTCCTTGCGTGATTAGGGCGGCGATAAATACGGCATGGCCTTTAACGTATTTAAAGAAAAATGCCAAAAGGAAAATACCGAGCACATTTCCGTAGAAAATGGAGCCGATGATGTTTACTAATTGGATAAGGTTGTCCGCCAAATAAGCCACACAAGCAATAAGAATGGCTAAAATTCCCCAACCAAGGGTAAACCATTTGGTAGCCTTTAGGTAGTGGGTTTCATCCTTGTCATTGGCGAAATTTCGTTTGTAAATGTCCAAAGCGGTAGTGGAGGCCAAGGCATTGAGTTCTCCTGCGGTGCTTGACATGGCAGCGCTGAGAATAACGGCCAAAAGCAGGCCGATTAGACCACGAGGAAGGTTATTCAAAATGAAATGAATAAACACATAATCCTTGTCATTGGTTTCAATACTGATATCATTGTCTTCGGCGGCTTTTTGGATCAATACTTTAGCGGCATCACGGTTTTCACGGTCCTTTAAATTGAGTTTTTGAAGTTCTTCAGAATAGGTGTCGTTTCCTGTGGCCACATAGTTTTCAAGAACCGATTGTTTGGCATTGAAAATATCAAGTTGGTCTTCTTCCAAGCGTTGGTAATCATTTGCATATGCCGAATTGCTTACTGTATTTTGGGCAGCAGGATTAAAGTTGATAGGAGAGTTGTGAAACTGATAAAAAACAAATACCATTACCCCAACCAAAAGAATGGAGAACTGCATAGGTACTTTTAAAAGTCCGTTAAAGATGAGTCCCATTTGCATTTCTTTAACCGATTTTCCTGAAAGGTAGCGCTGTACTTGACTTTGGTCAGTGCCAAAGTAGGAGAGGGCCAAAACAGAGCCCCCTATCAAGCCACTCCAAAGCGTGTAACGGTTTTCGAAATCAAAATCGAAATTGAGGATATTCATTTTGCCACTGGCACCAGCAATATCCAAGGCTTTTGTAAAGGTGATATTCTCTGGCAGATAGCTGATAATTAAACAAAATGCAATGAACATCCCTAAAAAGATAACGCCCATTTGATGTTTTTGGGTAATGCTTACCGCCTTGGTACCCCCTGAAACCGTGTAAATGATTACCAAAGTTCCTATGATGATGTTAAGGTAGGTAAGGTTCCAATGTAAAATAGCCGAAAGTATGATGGCAGGAGCGTAAATAGTAATTCCGGCCGATAATCCACGTTGGATAAGAAACAGGGAGGAGGTTAGTGTTCTTGTTTTTCTATCAAACCTGTTCTCTAAAAATTCATAAGCTGTGTAAACTTTAAGTTTGTCATACAGTGGAATAAATACCATACAAATGACAATTATGGCAATAGGCACTCCAAAATAAAACTGAACAAAGCCCATACCGTCGTGAAATGCCTGTCCTGGAGTTGATAAAAACGTGATGGCGCTAGCTTGGGTTGCCATTACCGAAAGGCCAACCGTCCACCAAGGTGCCGAATTACCTCCCTTTACAAAGTCCTGTACATTTTTGCTACCTCTTGTTTTCCAAGTTCCGTAACCAACAATGGTCAATAATGTTGTGACCAAAACAGCCCAATCCAACCAATTCAATACCCCCATACTAAAATGCTTTCATGATAAGGTAAAACGCAATAATGTAGATGACGTTGGCCACTATTACCAGTGTGTAGGATTTTAACCAAGGCTGTTTTTGTGGTGAATGTTCTGTCATGTTAGTCGTTCAGAGGGTTATCGGTTTTAATGTCTTCCTTGCCAATAGATAGCATATTGGCAAATAAACGGTAGGCTCCAGGAACTCCCGCCGGAAATTCCCTGAAGAAACTAAGGCCCGTATAGATATAATAGCCTTTGCCATACTTGGCTACCAATAAACTTCCCTTTTTCTTGGAGTCACCTTTATCATGCATTTCAAGGATAGGGGTGAATTCTTTACCCCAACTGTTTGGGAAATAAAGACCGCGTTCCTGGGTCCAACCTTCAAAATCGTGTTCATTGATTTTATTTGGGAAGTTCAGTAGCTCGTGTTTAGGCTCCAAAAAGGCAACTTCGGCCAATTCATCTGTAACGCGATCTCTGGACAATTCCAATTTATATGGCGCCAAATGATCTGTTTTTAGGCGGTGGTTGGTATTGTACTGTACAATCATATTGCCGCCATTGGCAACATAATCAAACAATAATTGTTGTTTGAACTTTAAAGCATCTACAGTGTTGTAGGCTCTTACGCCCACGACAATAGCATCGAAATATCTCAAAGTATCTTCGGAAATATTCTCAGGGTTGATGGTGATGACATTATAACCTATTTGTTGTAAACTTTCAGGAATTACATCGCCAGCACCTTCTATATAGCCAATATTCTGTCCTATTTTTTTAATATCCAATCTCACAATTTTACTTTCACTAGGAAGCAGCACCGTTTGAAAAGGAATATGGTCGTAATCTATTTCAATCAATTCTCTGGTATAGATTTGATCTCCAACATGCACCATAGGCGTAATCAAACCTTCATCTTGATGTTTTGGAGGAATGATGGTGAAGACCACCGTTTGTTCTGCTCCTTTATGTTGAATGTTTACTGTTTGTTTTTCTGGGAAAACCGTCCAGCCTTTTGGATGTGCCAATTGAACCTGGCCTTGTAAATTGTTGATGCCAGATTTCACAATTACTGAAACCTGTTTCTCTTCGTCATTGTCAAAAATGATGACTTTTTCAGCAACCTTGGCAGAAGCCTCGGGAATAATTTCAAACGGTTTGTACACTTCTCCCTTTACAGGATCGTTAGTTTTATAAATCACAGGACGCGTAAAGGAAATAGGGGTTCCTTCGATAGTTAAATTGAAGGTGACGTTGAAGGTTCTTGGTGTTTCAGGTTTTCCTATTAAAGATTTGTCATCCACTTGATACATGCCCAAAGTCCCTTTGCTGGTAAGCCAATATGGGGTAGTGGGCTGTTGTTGACTGTCTATAGTTAGTGACTCTTGGAATTTCTGGTTAACGTTATTCGCTAACTCAACATTTTTATCAGTTTTTGTATTGTTGATGGTGAAGCTTTGAAGTTTTATGTTGGCATTACTGCGATTAATGGCTTCAATATTCAACTGAACAGAACTTCCTGCAGTGGCATGATTGGTGTCTGCAGCAGCTTCAAGATACAAACCTGCACAGGCAGCAATAATTTGTTTGATTTCTTCGGTTTTGATAGTTTTCCAATGGGTGTCTTCCAGGTTTTGGATGAGTTTGTAGGCTTCCTTTAATTGAGGAATCGAGGCCGAAGGATTTTGAAAATTGTAGTGCTCTTCTACGTTTTTCATAATATTGCCAATTGCTTCACCGTCTTTTACACGAGTCCAAGTGGTATTGATGCCTTCAAAAATATTGCTTCCATCGTTGGGCATATCGCCTTTAATCAGTTCAATGTATTCCATTTGAGACCCTCGGGTTCCTGTGTTTCCAAAGCCTTGGGATTTGTGCTGACTACGGCTTAGGGAGGCAATTTCGGTATTGCTCAATCCTTTGGAAGGGTAATAGGTGCCAATATCAAAGGACAACAAATTGCTTTTATTGGCTTTTTCAAACTTTTCTTCACTTCCGTAAAACCACCAAGAGGTGTTAAAAAATAAACGTTTGGGTTGCCACACAGTTGTAGAATTCAATTGCTCTTGATATTTGGAAGAATCGTTTACCAAATCAAAAGCTTCAACGCTCAAGATGGCAGAACTTGTGTGGTGTCCATGCGTGCTGCCTGGGCTGCGATGGTCAAATCTGTTGATGATGACATCGGGTTTGAATTGGCGAATGGCCAAAACCACATCACTCAATACTTCGTCTTTATTCCAAATTTGCAAGGTTTCATCTGGGTGCTTGGAATAGCCAAAATCGTTGGCTCTGGTAAAGCGTTGTTCGCCACCGTCTATTTGCCTTGCAGTAAGCAATTCCTGTGTACGGATAACTCCCAATAATTCCCTTATTTCAGGGCCAATTAAGTTTTGACCGCCATCACCTCTAGTCAAAGAAAGATAGGCTGTGCGTGCTTTGACTTCATTGGACATATAGGAGATGAGACGCGTATTTTCGTCGTCTGGATGCGCTGCTACATATAAAACCGATCCCAAAAAGTTGAGCTTTTTGATGGATTCATAAATTTCGGAGGCATTGGGCTTTTTGGGTTGTTGGGCGTATAGGCCAAGACAGGTGGCCAATGTGAGAAAAATTGCATGTAATTGTTTCTTCATGGTGTGTTTTAATTGCCCCTAAATATAAAAATAAAACCAGCCAAAGGGCTGGTTTTAGAATTTCTTTAACGGTTGAGGGGTCAATGAATCACAACCACTTTTTCCGTTTAAAATAAATCACCATGGCAATAAACACTGCAATCATCACAATCCAAACTGTGTAATAGCCATATTTAAGATGAAGCTCAGGCATGTGGTCGAAATTCATTCCGTAAATCCCGGCAATGAAGGTCAAGGGAATAAAAATGGTAGCGATAATGGTCAAGACTTTCATGACTTCGTTCATACGGTTGCTGATGGTAGTCATGTACATGTCCATTAAACTCCAAATCATTTCCCTGAAAATATCAATATTATCAGAGAGCTGGATGACGTGGTCATAAATATCTCTGTAGAATTGAATGGATTTTTTATCAATAAGGGGGCTTTCGCTTTTTTCGATACGGCTGATGATTTCCCTTAAAGGAAAAATGGCGCGTCTTACTTTTAGTAGTTCCTTTTTCAGCATCAATATTTGAACACTCATGCTGTCCTTCATACTGCCTTCAAACAAGGAGTCTTCAATGTCTTCAATTTTATTGCCCAGCATTTCACTTACCACATAATAATGGTCTACAACAGCATCTACAAGTGCATATAGCAGATAGTCGGCTCCCATGCCTCTAATACGGCCTTTTCCGGAACGGATGCGTTCTCTTACGTTATCAAAAACATCACCTTCGGCTTCCTGAAATGTCAAGACATAACGGTCTCCCATCACAAAACTCACCTGCTCAATGATGACATTTTCGTCGGCATCAAGGTGTAACATTTTAAGGGAAATAAAGATGTATTCGTCGTACTCGTCGATTTTTGGACGCTGCGAAGTATTTACAATATCTTCAAGAATCAAAGGGTGCAGGCCATAATGGTCACCGGCCTTTTCAATGGCTTCAATGTGGTTAAGTCCGTTGATGTTAACCCAAGTTATGGATTCTGTGGTTTTGTAGCCAAAGACATCCTCAATATTTTTAAGTTCCTTTTCGGTGACGCCCTCAAGATTGTAATCGAAAGATTCAATAAAAAGTTGTTGGCTGTTTTTTTCACCAGTATAGATAAGGGTTCCCGGTGCTTTGGCGATGTGCTTTTTATACTTTGAGGTTCGTTTCTTTCCCATACATAAAAGTTGACCTTATAAATATAGGCAATATTTATAAAGCGTCATGACCATCGTCGATGGCATCTTTTTTTATAAGTGTTACTGGTTTTTGAAGAATGAGGTTGTTTGGGTAGGTGATAAGGTCGCCATTGTCCAAACGCAAATGTAACTGAAAGGCTCTAATATCTTCAATAATGGCTTCAATGGGAAAATCCTTATCGTGAATTTGAATTTTATCTCCCACCTTATAAGGGAAAGAGAAAAACATAATCACCCCTGAAGTGATATTACTCAAAATAGACCAAATGGCAAATAGAGCGATACCAATCACGGCAAACACCGAGGAAAATACCAAAGCCATATCCTTGAATTCCACTCCAAAGATAAATGCCCCAAACAGCAAGCTTATCAATACCAATGATACCGTAGTGTAGCGATTGATAAGATGGATTCTAGCCTCATTAATACCACTGTTTCTACCAATTTTGGTAATGCCGGTTTTCAGGGCAGCCCTAATAATCAACAGGATGATAAGGAGAATAAAAACCTTAATTAATTTGTCTTGGTAAGCTTCAAAAAACATAGTGTTAAGCAATGGAATTTCTTAAACAAAGATAGATGAGAAATTGAAATAATTACCTAAAAGAACCGCCTATTTCTATGCTATTAAACTAAGCAGCGTTTTGTAAACAAGATGGGTTGGGAGACCTACTACATTAAAATAGGAACCTTCAATTTTAGTGATGCCAATTTGTCCAATCCACTCCTGGATACCGTAGGCGCCAGCTTTGTCAAAGGGTTGACAGGTATTGATGTAATAACGTATTTCTTCTTCGGAAAGCTCTTTAAAAGTAACCTTTGTAATAGCGTTTACCGTTTTTTGAACAGTAGGAGTAGTAAAGCATACAGAAGTGATGACTTCATGGGTTTGTCCACTCATGGAGCTTAACATCTCAAAAGCTTCTTGTTCATCTTTTGGTTTGCCCAAAGCCTCATCGTTGTGCCAAACAATGGTATCGCTGGTAATGAGGATGGTATTGTCTTTAAGTTCTTCCTTAAAGGGAATGGCTTTCAGTTGGGCCAAATAATCACTGATTTCGTAATGCCTTAAGCGCAGCGGATATTCTTCTTTTACAGGCTTTAGAATGATTTTAAAATCCAATCCAAGATCCTTGAAAAACTGCTGACGTCTGGGAGAACCAGAAGCTAAAACAATATGGTATGGTTTTAATTGGTCGTTCAGCATTAATCAAGAAGGCTGTATTTGTAAATAATCAAGGATAACATTCCCAGTAGCATGACCAATTTAATCATATTGCTGATAAAATGAAACTCCTTTTTGGATTCTGCCATAAAGATCTTGATAACAATATAAAGCATTGGAGCAATGATGGCCGCTAAGAAATACACCACAGCAACCATATTCCCGTACAAATAGTTGATTAAATAATAAATAGCGCCTCCAAGCGGAATAAAAGAAACAGCAAAGGCTATTTTTTTGGCACGCTCACGGCCAATAGCAATAGGCAAGGTGTTCATTCCTGCTTTGTGGTCGCCATCAATATCCTCAATATCTTTAATCATTTCGCGCAGTAAATTCAATATAAATGCAAAAAGGGCATAGTCCCATAAAATGGTAAAAAAGGTCAGTTGGGTTTCTTGGTTGCCAGGAGTAATGGCTGGAATTAATTCAAATAAACCAACAATTATGATACTTAAAGCCACCATGGCCGAAATTACCAAATTGCCAACCAACGGCATGGGTTTTAAATAGGAAGCATACACATACAGTAATCCCGACACAATGATGAAGGTTGCAAAAAAAGCACTCTTGCCTACCAAGTGTGACAGATAGAAACCAATACCAACACCAATCACATTAAAAGCAATAAAAAGGTTGTTGGCTGCTTGTTCCGAAATGGTTTTACCAACAATTACTTGATCTGGTTTGTTGATCAAATCGGTTTCCACATCATAGATGTCATTGATCACATAACCTCCGGCAGCAATACACAAAGTAGCCAATACCAAAAGCGAAAAGCCAAATAGGTTTAAAGTGATGTTGACTCCAAACGGCTCAAAAAAAGCATATTTAATGAGGTATTGCGTCAAGGCAATCATTAGGAGGTTCTTCCAGCGAATCAATTTTAATAGTTCCAAGTTAGTGTTGTTTAGTTAGTTGGGATTTGTTGGTGTTAATCGTATTTAGCGCTAAAATTACTGTTCCATTTACCTTGAACTTTCAAGACTTGCTCAATCACATCGCGAACGGCTCCTTTACCTCCCTTTTTATGGGATACATATTTGGAAATGGCCTTTATTTCCGGTACCGCATCCTGAGGACAACACGGTAAGCCTGCCAAAGACATCACTGGGTAATCTGGGATATCGTCTCCCATATACAACACATTTTCTATGTTGATATTGTTGTTTTCAAGGTATTCGTGGAGCTTTTCAATTTTATCATGAGTTCCCAAATACACATCTTTAATGCCCAATCCGTTCAATCGTACACGAACCCCTTCATTAGACCCTCCAGAAATAATACAAATATGAAAACCGGCATCTATGGCCGTTTTCAATGCGAACCCATCTTTAATATTCATGGTTCTTAGCATTTCGCCAGAAGTAGTTACGGTAATGGTACCATCGGTAAGCACACCGTCAACGTCAAAAATAAAGGTGGTGATGTGTTCTAGGTATTCTTTATAGCTTTTATCTTCCATGGGTTTTCTTTATTGAACTGGTAAGCAGTTTGTAGATGGCTTCGTGCTGCGGATTCTCCAGTAATTTTAAATGTTTTTGAATTGTTTTTTTGTCGTTGCGCTTGGCAGGACCTGTTTGTGCCATATATGGGGACATGTCCTGAACCTTTTTGGCTGTTTCCGTAATAAGCGGCTTTAGGATTTCAAATTCCACACCTTGGCTTTCGGTAATTTCATGGGCAACACGATACAGTTGATTGGTGAAATTGTTCACAAAAACAGCCGCTAAATGCAAAGCTCTTCGTTGATCGCTATTCACTTTATAGACGTTGGAGCCTATAGCTTCGCCTAGTTCTTGTAAAAGGGGAAGGTTTTCTCTCTCCAAAACTTCAATACAAATGGGCACATCGGCAAAATCTACATCGGCACCTTTAGTAAAGGTCTGTAAAGGGTAAAAGACGCCTCTTTGATGTTTTTTGTCCAAATCGTGGATGCCAACACTTCCAGAGGTATGCACGACCAATCTACCTTCAAAAGGTAAGTTGGAAGACAATTTTGCCACCGCATCGTCACTTACAGCAATAATGTACACATCACTTTTTGTAAGCTGTGATAGGTCATCGGTAATGGAAACTTCATTTCTGTAGGTTTCCAAAGGCGCCAAATGTCTGTTGTACCATTGGTTTACAGATACTGATTTTGCCTTTTTAAAAGCCTTGAATAAATGTGTGGCCACATTGCCGGCACCGAGTATGCTAACTGAAATCATGCTGCTAAATTAAGTAAGTCTAGCATGATATGAAAGGGATATGATTTATCTTTGTTGGATGTCCAAAAAAGATATTCAAAACAGAGCCGATATTCATTTATTGGTCACCACGTTTTACAAAAAAGTGAGAACAGATGAGGTTTTAGGGCCTTTTTTCAACCCAATAATAAAAGATTGGGAGGCTCATTTTGAACACTTGACTACTTTTTGGGAGTCGAGTTTGTTTCTAAAGACCAAATATTATGGCAATCCGTTGGAGGTTCATGTAAAAGTTGACCGAGAAACGAACCATAGTATTACCGAATTGCATTTTGGCCTATGGCTCAATTTGTGGGTGCAAACCATAGACGAACTGTTTCAAGGCGATTATGCCGAAAACGCCAAGCACAGAGCCCGAAAAATGGGCACCTTTCTCTACCTGAATATTTTTCAAGCTAGACAAGCGCCTTAAAAGTTTCAGGTATTTTAACATAAGTAAGTAAAGTAAATACCTTAAATTTGCGCGAGCTAAAATAAGAGTCTCATATTATGCAAAATAAACTTGCCAAAATTCTATTTTCAACACGACTTACCGCTATTTTATTTATTGTTTTTGCCGCAGCCATGATTACGGGGACCTTTATGGACCGGAACATGGGGACTTCGCCAACACCGTATTCTAGACAGTTGATCTATAATGCGTGGTGGTTTGAGGCCATTATGGGGGTGTTCGTGATTAACTTTATCGGGAACATTTTTAGATACAGACTTCTTTCAAAGGAAAAATGGGATACTCTGTTGTTGCATTTGGCCTTTATCTTTATTCTTTTAGGAGCTTTTGTAACGCGTTATATTGGTTATGAAGGGATGATGCCTATTAGGGAAGGTGCTACCGAAGATACATTTCTATCTCAAAAAACATATGTCACGGCCTATATTGATGGGGATATGGTTGTTGATGGGCAGGCACAGCGCAGGGTTATTCAAAAGGAAGTGGATTTTTCACCACGTTTAACCAATAGTTTTAGTGTAGACACCGATTATGATGGACAACCTGTATCCATAGAACTTGAGAAATTTGTTGCTGGAGCTGAACAAGATATTATACCGGATGAATCTGGTGAAGACTATTTAAAGGTGGTTGAATCTGGAGGAGGTGCGCCACACAATCATTTCTTGAAGAGTGGGGAAGTACAAAGCATCCATAATACATTGTTTTCACTTAATAAGTTTGTGGATGGTGCCGTGAACATCACTTATAATAATGGAGAGCTTTTAATTCAATCGCCATTTGAAGGGGAGTATTTAACCATGGCCACTGGTGCCCAAGGAACATTGGTTAAGGATAGCATTCAACCTCTGGCTTTGCGTTCGCGTTACATTATTGGGAACATGCAAATGGTGTTTCCAAAGCCGGTAATTAAGGGCGTATTCGATATTGTTGAAAAACCTCAAATGCTGAAAGGAGATGCCGATGGTTTGGTGCTAAAGGTTACGGCAAACGGTGAAACCGAACGTGTGAGAGTTTTGGGAGGAAAAGGAAGCGACAATTCTTTTGAACAAATAAAAGTAGGCGGTTTGGACGTAGCTGTAAAATACGGTTCCAAAAGAATCAAACTGCCATTCAGTATCAAATTGAACGATTTTATTGCAGAACGTTATCCGGGTACTGAAAACAATTATTCATCTTATGCTAGCGAAATTACCGTTTTGGATAAGGAAAATGGCGATTTCAATTACCGTGTTTTTATGAACAATATTTTGGATCACGAAGGATATCGTTTCTTCCAAGCTAGTTTTGATCCAGATGAAAAAGGAACCGTGTTATCTGTAAACCATGATTTCTGGGGAACTTGGATTACCTATATTGGATACTTTTTATTGTACTTCGGCTTATTGGCCATCTTGTTTACAAAAGGCACCCGTTTTGCGGATTTAAGAAGAATGTTGGATAAGGTGAAAACCAAAAAAGCAGCATTAACCATTGCGATTTTGTTATTTGGTTTACAAGGATTTTCACAAGAACATTCTGAAGGCGATGGGCATGACCATGAACGTCCAACCAAAGCGCAGATAGATTCTGTATTGCGTGCCAACATCACGCCTAAGGAAGAAGCTGCGAAGTTTGGAAGAATGGTCATTCAGGATTACAGCGGGCGTATGATGCCTATGAATACCTATGCTTCGGAAATGTTGCGTAAGTTGAGTAAGCATGATACTTATGAAGAGTTCGACGCTAACCAAGTGCTGTTGTCTATTCAGGAGAGTCCAATGCTGTGGTACAATGTGCCTGTTATCTATTTAAAGCCTAGAAAGGCGGATTCCATCAGAAGTATTATTGGGGTGCCAAAGGACCAAAAATATGCGGCCTTGGTGGACTTCTTCAATGAAGTTGGAAGCTTTAAGCTGCAGCCGTATTTGGATAAAATGACCAATGTAAATGAGTTGAATGCCTATGAAAAGGAGTTTAAGGAAGCCGAGCAACGTGTGTATTTGTTGTACAATGCCATAGAAGGGCGTTCCATGAAGATATTCCCGGTGCCTAACGATCCTAATAATAAATGGATTTCCTCTTTGGAATTCAGGGAAGAAGGCTACCGACAAAAAATTGAAGATTCCTTATATGGAAACTTTATCAACGTAGGGTTCAGTGCCTATTTAATGAATCTGCATCAGGCTAAACAAACAGGTGACTTTTCTAAAGCCGATGAAATGTTAGGAGCATTCAAGAAAACACAGCACCGTTTAGGGGAAAATGTAATGTTGTCTGAAAAGAAAATTGATGCCGAAATTACCTATAACAAGTACGACATCTTTAAGAAATTGTTTAGCTGGTACATGTATGCAGGGACGTTTCTGTTTATTGTAATCATTGTTCAAATTTTTAATGAAAAGAACAAAGCTTTGTCTGTATTGGCAAATGTGTTCAAAGTGTCAATCATCGCAATTTTTGTACTGCATACCTTAGGGTTGGTAGTACGTTGGTATATTTCTGGCCATGCGCCTTGGAGTGATGCTTACGAATCCATGATTTATGTGGCATGGGCAACCATGTTGTTTGGATTGATTTTCGGTAGAAAAAGTGATTTGACCTTTGCGGCTACAGCCTTTGTGACCTCCATGATTTTAATGGTAGCCCATTGGAACTGGATGGATCCGGCCATTGCCAACCTGCAACCTGTTTTGAATTCTTATTGGTTGATGATTCACGTAGCAGTAATCGTGGCGAGTTATGGTCCGTTTACCCTTGGAATGATATTGGGAGTGGTGTCTCTTTTATTGATGATTTTCACCACGGAAAAGAATAAATCCAAAATGTCTTTAAATATTCAAGAGCTGACCATCATTAATGAAATGGCTTTAACGGTAGGACTAGTGATGCTTACCATAGGGAACTTCCTTGGAGGTATGTGGGCCAATGAAAGTTGGGGACGTTATTGGGGGTGGGATCCAAAAGAAACTTGGGCCTTGATCAGTATCATGATTTATGGATTTGTCATCCATATGCGTTTAGTACCAGGGTTACGTGGTAGATATGGATTTAACCTAGCCTCCATCATTGCCTTTTCAAGTATTTTGTTTACCTATTTTGGTGTGAATTTCTACCTGTCAGGGTTGCATTCCTACCAATCGGGACAGCAAATTGCCAGTTTGAACATTATTGCTATCGCAGTTGGGATTGTAGCGCTTTTGGGTGCTTTGGCTTATAGAAAATATGCAAAGTATTATAAGAAATAAGATTCCTGGATTTATAAATAAAAGGCGCCAACTTAGTTGGCGCCTTTTATTTTTACAAAGAGTATGCTTACAACAATGTTAGAGCAAATTTATAGGCCATGCTGAACATAAAGGCTAGACCAAAGCTTAAGAGGGTGCCTATTAAGATATATTCAGTCAATTTTCGGTCTTTGGCTTTGGAAAGGTCTCCAAATCGGAATACGGACTTGGCAGCAATTAAAAAGCCAATGCCGGCCCAATAACCCATTAATATAAAGGCAAACACAAACAGACGCTCCAATATGCCAATATAGGCACCGGCATTTTCCAAGGATTCGTCTATGGTGTCTTCTTCCAGTTGCCATTTGGCGATCACCGTTTTCATGATAACGGAAGAGACAGAGGTTATTCCCAATAAGCAGGAAATAAAGAGAAGTACTTTACTATTGAATAAGTCACTAAGGTCAAACGGAACAGGGGCGTAGGCGTAGGCTACCACTGTAATTACTGCAATGTGTGCCAATTGGTCCAAAACAAATAGGAGGCGGTTGTTCTTTTCATTTCTGAATTGCAGTTTTAACAAATCGATGAGGTAATGGGATATGGTAATACTTAAAATACCTATCCAGTAAGAGCTATTGGCTTTCAATAATAGGATGAGCAGTGCAAAGTGAATGGCAATATGCCAATAAAGGTATTTAGATTTGTAGGTTTTGGCTTCTTTGTCGGTCACCCATTTGGCAGGTTGCAATACAAAATCCCCAAGAATATGGGCAAGCATTAATTTGATAAATAAGTGAATCATAGTTGTGTGATTTGGGACTTGTAGTAATTTATGAGTTTTGTGATTTCGTCATGTCCTGCTCGTTTTAACCCTTGGCTGATATTGCCTTGCGTGGTACTAAAAATCTCGGCCAGTTCTATTTGGTTCATGTTAGGGTGTTCTAATGCGGCCCTTAACAATCTGGCAGAAGTTGGCGTCCAATTGTTCATGGTTAACAATGCTAAGTCAAACATGATATTCAAGGTGTGGTCCAACTCAGGAAATGTCGATTGGATAGCCAAGGTGTTTTTCTTTAATTGCTCAAAACACTTTCCGGAATTGATAAAGGCGGTACCATTGGATTCGGTGATTTTATTAGCAGTATAGTTCTTTTCACCAATACCAATAGCCATCCTGGCATCCATTTTTTTAAATTGTTTTAAGGAAGCTTTAATTAAAATGGCGGCTTCAAGTGCTTTTTCAGGGGGAACTTCCAGTTGAAAGCTATCTCCTCTGTAAACTTCCCATTGTTGTGGTGTTGTGCCGTATAGGTTCAACACTTCTTTGAGTGAAGGCATCCACTCGTTGGGCTCTAAGCTTCTTGAATTGATAATATCGCCGGTGATGATACTGGTCATGATTGTTGTTTTGGATATTGGTATATCACTTTAAAAGCTAATATACGAAGATATCATCTTAAAAACTAATAATATTCAATATAATGTTTGTAGCAAATATTCTTATACATTTATATTGTGCAATATGAGCAAGGAAAAGTATATTCTTCAACTAAAAAATGTAGCAAATGAAATTAATAAAAGAATTTAAGGAATTTGCCGTAAAGGGAAATATGATCGATATGGCTGTAGGTATTATCATAGGGGCCTCCTTCAACAAAGTCGTGGATGTTTTGGTTAAAAAGGTGTTCATGCCTCCATTGTCTCTGCTTTCACATGGTATCAATTTTGAAGACAAACGATTGGTGTTACGGGACGCCATAATTGATGCTTCAGGCAAGATAGTTTCTGAAGAAGTAGCCATAGGTTATGGGGCCTTCTTGGAAACACTGTTGGATTTTTTAATTGTTGGATTTACTGTGTTTATTGTGGTGAAATTTATGAACCGTCTCCGCAACCGCGCTCAAAACACCGCCGATAAAACTGTGGCAACTCCTAAGGATATAGAGTTGTTGTCTCAGTTAAATACGCTCATGGAAGAGCAGAACAGCCTTTTAAAATCACGATTGAAAGATTGACGACAAATAAGGGTTTTAAGTAAAAATAACTACTTTTAAATCATGAGAAAACTAATAGTATTGGTGTTGGCAGTTATGTTTATGAACTGCAAGCATACCGCAGAGCAACAGGAAGTTGTAACTGCTTCAGTAGAAGAAAACCAAGTTGAAACTCCTATGGAAAAAGAACAGATTTACCAGTTTAAGGTTGAAGATTTATATGGCAAGCCATTTGATTTTGCCTTTTTAAAAGGGAAGAAGATCATGATTGTCAATACGGCTAGTGAGTGTGGTTTGACGCCTCAATATGCCCAATTACAGGAGTTGTATAATGAATTCAGGGATAAAAATTTCATCATTGTAGGTTTTCCTGCTAATAACTTTGGAGGTCAAGAACCAGGAAGTAACAATCAGATTGCTACCTTTTGTAAAGAGAATTATGGGGTGACGTTTCCTATGATGGGGAAAATTTCGGTGAAGGGAGATGACATGCATGAGGTGTACCAATTTTTGACCCAAAAATCCAGAAATGGCTTGGAAGATTCGGAAGTGCAATGGAATTTTCAAAAGTATCTTTTGGATGAACAAGGTTATTTGGTAAAGGTGGTTTCTCCTCAAACTTTGCCCGTAGATGAATCCATTATCAATTGGATTCAGGGACAGTAGGGTAACATAAAATTAATGAAAACTTAAACACTTTAGCCCTTAAAAATCAAGAGCTAAAGTGTTGGTTGTGTGTTTTGTTTTGTAATTTTAGATTCTAAAATTCAGAATAATATGTCACACGATAATTTAGGACTCAACACAACTTGTGTTCATATAGGAGAAGTCAAGGACGAGCAATTTAAAAGTGCCATTTCACCTATTTATGTATCTACATCCTATGCGTTTCAAGATGTAGATCAAAAGCGTTATCCGCGTAGTTTTAACACGCCTAATCAGGAGGCATTGTCCAAAAAGTTGGCAGCTTTAGAGCATACCGATAGGGCCCTGATTTTTGGTTCTGGGATGGCTGCGGTAAGTAGTATGTTGTTTGCTCTGTTGGAAGCAGGGGACCATTTGGTGGTTCAAAACACTATTTATGGAGGCACCAGTAATTTTATTAGGGAAGAATTCCCAAAACGTGGCATTGAGTATACTTTCACCGAAGGTTATGAAGTAGCCGATTTTGAAAAGGCTATACAATCCAATACCAAAGTTATTTATATAGAAACACCTTCCAATCCCTTATTGACCATTACCGATGTAAGAGGCGTGGCCCAATTGGGAAAATCCAAAGGCATCATCACAGCCATTGATAACACCTTTGCAAGTCCCGTAAACCAAAACCCCATAGATTTTGGAATTGATTTGGTGATGCATTCGGCAACCAAATATTTGGGAGGCCATAGTGATATTCTGGCAGGAGTTGTTGTAGGCCCTAATGATCTTATGGAAAAAGTATGGAGAGTGGGTAGAAATTTTGGAGGAAACCTTAGCGATTTTACTGTATGGATGTTGGAGCGCAGTATTAAAACCTTGGGATTGCGTGTAAAGGCACAAAATAGAAATGCCAAAAAGATTGCCAAGTTTTTGGAAGCTCATGAGGATGTGAAACAGGTTTACTATCCAGGCTTGAAAAGCCATCCGCAATATGCCTTGGCAAAATCCCAAATGAAAGGTTTTGGGGGGATGCTTTCTTTTGAATTGGCAGATGGTTTGGATGCTTTGGAATTCCAGCAAGCCTTGCAACTTATCAAGCCTTCGTTAAGCCTAGCAGGGGTGGAGACTACAACGCTTTCTCCTCATTTAACGTCACATTCCCTTATGACTGCTGAAGAGCGTGCGGCTATTGGCATTAGTGATAACCTTATCAGATTTTCAACGGGTATTGAATGTAAAGAGGATTTGATCAAGGATTTGAAACAAGCATTGGCCAAAGTAAAAGGAGAAAACGTGATGGCATAATATTTTTGAGGGGTAAAGCGACAAGGATTGGGTTTTATAAAACAGAAACAATTCGTAATTTGTCCTCTTAAAACAAAGCTTCATGAAACTAGATATACTTGCTATTGGGGCGCATCCCGATGATGTGGAATTGGGATGCGGTGCCACTATAGCCAAAGAAATAGCCAATGGGAAATTGGTGGGAATTATTGATTTGACCCGAGGCGAATTGGGGACTCGAGGCACAGCCGAAACTCGAAAGGAGGAAGCTCGCGTTTCTGCCGAGATTTTAAGGGTGTCCCTACGCGAAAATCTTGGCTTTGCCGATGGCTTTTTTGTAAATGATAAAGAGCATCAACTAAAGCTTATTGAAGCCATTAGGAAATATCAGCCAGAAGTGGTGCTTTGCAATGCTATTGACGATCGGCATATAGACCACGGAAAAGGGAGTAAATTGGTAAGCGATGCCTGTTTTTTAAGTGGCTTGATGAAAATTGAAACCGAGGCCTTTGGAGAAAAGCAGGAACCATGGCGTCCTAAGTTTGTCTACCATTATATTCAGTGGAAAAACATTGAACCTGATTTAATTGTGGATGTTACCGGTTATATTGATGTTAAAATAGATGCGGTAATGGCTTATAAAACACAGTTTTATGACCCCAAGGGCAAAGGGCCACAAACACCTATTTCCAGTAAGAACTTTACCGATAGTATTGAATACCGTGCTAGGGATCTAGGTCGTTTGATTGGTACAGAACATGGGGAAGGTTTTACTGTAGAGCGTTGTATAGCAGTAGATAGCATTTTTGATGTAAAATAAATTGAAAAAAAGTTTTGCAGTAATGATGAAATCGTTTACATTTGCAAACCAATTAAAACGGTGGTTGTAGCTCAGTTGGTTAGAGCGCCTGATTGTGGTTCAGGAGGTCGTCGGTTCGAGACCGATCTTCCACCCAAAATTACCAAGCCTTTCTTTTTTAAGAAAGGCTTTTTTTGTGTTTTGAAGTTTGTTAGTGTTTTTTTAGATTTTGAAATTTTAGAAGAATAATAACTTTACTCAATGACTTGGTAGATGGTTACAGGTTCACTTTTATTTTTCAGGGAAATGCTTCCTATTTTTTCACAGATAAAGGACTCTTTTACTTTTTCGTAGCAATCTTCGCTAATGATGATTTGATTTTCCTTGGCGATATCTTGTAATCGGGAGGCAGTGTTTACGGCATCTCCAATAACGGTATAGTCCAAACGTTTTAAACTGGCTGATCCAATATTCCCTGAAATCACTTCCCCGCTTTTAATCCCTATGGATACTTTAGGGGTAAACGCCAAATCATTGCTCATTTGTGGTAGACTGTTGATTTTATTTCTTACCGCCAAGGCGGCATCTATAGCGCGATCTAAGTGATATTCCCCTCTAAACACAGCCATAATAGCATCCCCAATAAATTTATCGATATAGCCATTTTGTGCCATGATTTCCTTTACCATTTCATCAAAATAGGCGTTTATTAGTGACACTACCGTGTTGGCTTTTGCATTTTCACTGATGGCTGTAAAGCCACAGATATCAATAAAAATGGTAGTAGCTTCAATGGTTTCGTTATCCATGATGGTGACTTCAAATTCACGGCTGTTCATAAAGTTGAGGACACTTTCATCTACGTACATTTTCAAGATGTTGTTTTCTTTGACAGCTTGTATGGTTTGCTTGATATAGCGTGCATGATCAAGGGTTTTTTCCATGGTAAGGGTGAGGTCTTCAAAATTGATGGGTTTGGTGACAAAGTCAAAAGCACCGCGGTTCATGGCTGTACGGATGTTTTCCATATCTCCATAAGCCGAAACGATTACAGCTTTAAGAAGAGGTTTTTGTTCGCTTAATTTTGAAAGTAGGGTAAGGCCATCCATTTCAGGCATGTTGATGTCGCTGAGCACAATGTCCAAATCGGGTAAACCGCCAATTTTTTCAAGGGCATCATTGCCGTTTTGGGCAAAGTAAAATTCATATTCCTTTTGCCTAATTTGCTTTCTGAATTTTTGCTTTATCAGAACCTCTAAATCCGGTTCGTCATCTACTACCAATATTTTTGACATAACTAATTAGGTTTAAATCCGTAACTTTTAATTGGTTGTTCTACAGTCGATATCATGATATTATTTTCATAATGTTCCATCTACTTAATGAAGATCTGCCCTCGTTTTGATAGTATACCTCTTATTTTTGGACTGTATCTTCATTGTTTATAGGTAAAAGAATGGTGAACATGGTTCCCTTGTCTAGATCCTTTTCTGATACATTGTTAATGTTTATCGGTTTACCGTCACTGGTTTTAACGGTTAAGGTGCCGCCATGGGTTTTAATGATATCATACGACAATGACAATCCTAATCCTGTTCCTTGACCACTGGGTTTAGTGGTGAAAAAGGGCTGGAAAATTTTATCTACCACCTCTGCAGGGATGCCATGACCATTATCGATGATATTGATTTCAATTTGATCGCCCACTTGTTTTGTTGCAACAGTAACCTTTGGTTTATAATCGCGGGGGGCTGTTTTTTTCTTTTCATTGACGGCATAGAATGCATTGTTGATAAGGTTTAATAATACCCGACCAATATCCTGGGGAGCTACCATAATTTTGGGGATAGAGTCGTCCAAATCCATCTGCATACCAGCCACAAAGGACTTGTCTCGAGCCCTAAGGCCATGATAGGAAAGACGCATGTATTCATCTGCCAATTTGTTGATATCTGTCAATTCTTTGTCTGAACTACTATTACGACTATGCTGCAGCATGCCTTTTACTATGGCATCGGCTCTTGTGCCATGGTGCCTAATTTTTTCCTCATTGGCAGCGATGTCTCTCATAAGTTCTTCTTCCAGTTCAAGGTCTCTTTCCATTTCCGGTTTTTGCCTTTCGGCTTGAAGTTCTTCTATAAGTTCGGTGTTGATTTCTGAAAAATTATTGACAAAATTGAGAGGATTTTGTATCTCGTGGGCAATGCCCGCGGTTAATTCTCCTAGACTCGCCATTTTTTCGGATTGGATAAGTTGGGTTTGGGTGGCTTCAAGGTCGTGAAGGCTTTTCTCTAATTGGGAGGTGCGGTGTTTTACGCGCTCTTCTAGGATACGGTTTTCCTTTTTTAACCATTGGGAACGGTAATTACTAATGCTGTAGAGGATCAAAGCAAACAGGGTTACATAAGCCAAATAGGCCCACCAGGTTTTCCACCAAGGAGGAATAATGCTGAAACTTAATTCTACAGGCTTACTCCATACATTGTTATAGCCCTTTGCAATGACTTTAAAAGTATAATCCCCAGGAGGAAGATCTCTATAATTTTCACTTTTAGCTTCGGTGATGATATTGCTCCAGTTTTTGTCAATGCCCTCCAAAAAATAACGATAAACTACTGAGTTTGGATTGGAATAGGCCAACGCATTAAAATTAAAACTGATGTAATTTTGATTATAGGGCAGTTGTAATTCTAAAGGTAAATTATAAGGCCCTTCAATATCGTTGTATTCAATATTGGGATCTAAAGTGCTGGAGGGGCTATTGCTATTTAAGGAATTACTTTGATCCAAGGGTGTTGGTAAACCTTGTTTTTCGCTGTCAAGAATTTGGGAGTCACTTTTAAAGTTAATGGTTGTGTCGTAGAGGTTGATGCCAGTAATATAGGTTTTTACAGGAATAGTGTCCAGTTTCATTTCATCCATTATAGAAAGAATCTTGCTTTCAATCCCGATCCATAACCTACCCTGATTATCAATCATAGAGCTACCCATGCTCACATCCAAATATTGTAAGCCTTGTTCCTCTGCTATAGTGGTGACCTGCCATTGTTCATTTAAAGAATTGCCCCTTTCCATTTCTTCCAAAATGTTGATTCCTCTGAGGGTGCCAACATAGATTTTGTTGTTATGACTGTTAATATCGAAAATTTCATTGGATACCAAACCTTGTTCTTTCTGGAAAATTTTAACTGAGCCGTTGCTGGGATTAAAGAGATAAACACCGCGATCTGATGAAATCCAAAGTTGGTTTGAATTTGTAATATGGATGAAGTTTAAGTTATCTGTTAAAAATCCATTTTCAGAGGTAAAGTGTTCAATTGTGTGTTTTTTAGGGGCAATTCTATAAATACCTTGACCGTATGTAGCAACCCAAATGTTATTATTGGCATCTTTGCTTAAAGAAAAAATATTAGTATTACTTCCAACCGTATCTAATTGAATTGTTTTTGTCTCTGTTAATTCTTTATTTAGAAAGGTAATATTGCCATCAATGCCACCTAACCAATAATTACCATTTTCATCTTCAATAAATCTGAGATAGTTATGATTTAAACCTTCTTTTTTGGTAAGATATTTAATGTTTTGGTTGCTTGGGTCGATAATGGATATTCCTTGAATTCCCAAAGACCAAATTCGATTCTTAGAGTCTTTACGTAAAATATGATTGCTGGTCTGTAATAAATTGTCTTTAATGCCAAGGTTTTTAATAGTCTTTGTTTTAGGATTGTAAAAGTCTATTCCTCCTCTTGAGCCAATCCAAATACTTTTATCATCGAGCATCACGTTACTCCATATACTATCATTTGATAAGCCATCAGTTGAGGAGTAATTACTAGCTCTTCCTTGTAGTGTGTTTAATTTGAATATTCCACCGGTAGCCACAAATTTTTTGGTGGACCATATATTGCCTTGATAGTCTTCCACAATGGATGCGATCGGTCGGCGACCCTTAGAATTATCTAAAATAAATTTTTCAATAGTCTGGTTGGATGGATCGTATTTTAAAATGGAGCCAATTCCTGTACCTAGCCACATATTTTTATGTTTGTCTTCATATGTGGTGGCGATGCCAACCCAATCTTCTATAAATTTAGAAACAGGTAGTCTGTTGTAAGTTTTATTTTTTTTGTCGATAAAAGCAACGCCATCCAGTCCTCCTATCCATAGGTTGCCTTTGGAGTCTTCTTCAATAGAAATGATTTTATTTCGTAAGCTATCTTTCTCTTTTTCAAATACTATAAATTGATTTGTACCTTTCTTAAGATTAAGGATATTCATGCCATTAAACGAGGAAAGCCATACAAGACCTTCTTTATCAGTTAAAGGTGAAATATAAACCGAAGGAGTAGATTTCATTAATCCTTCTTTTGGAGTGATATTTTTTATGGTTTGGTTTTCCAGATTTATTACATGGTAGCCAAAATTAATAATGGAGTACCAAATATTTCCATACTTATCTTCTGTAAAGCCATATCCATCTCTTAGAGGAATGTCAGTAATAATTCTATAAGCTAATTTATGTGATGGGTCTAAAATCCAAAGACCACTGTTACATTGTATCCAGATACGGTCCTTAGAATCGATAAACTGGCAAAAGGCATAAGATAAATCCAGACCTAGGTCAATTCCATAAAACTCAAATTTATGGGAGTCATAGCGAGCAATCCCTACTTGGGTGCCAACCCACAAAAAGCCATTGTTGTCTTTTATAATATTGTTTGGCGAGCCCGTTAAACCAAATGCTTGACCTCCCGATTGAACCCCTCTAGAGGTACCACTTATATTTGCTAAAGGCCCTGCCTCGATGATATCAGGCTCCCCTAATGTTATGGTATCCAATTCAAAGGTGAACGTGGGGAGGGAATCCAAACTGAAAGGAGTAGAGGGGAGTTCGTTTAAATCAAGGTGTTCAGACTCTATTTGCCCTTCAATGTTGGTAATGTCGTCTATAACAAAGGGTTTGGAAGGGATGCTCTCTAAGTCTAATTTCTTTGTTGGTAAGGGAGCCAGTTTAATGGTGGGGATGGAGTCCCAATTGATGGTGTCCTTTTTGGGAAAAGTTATTTTTTTCTCTATTGGGGGAAGATATTCCATATCCCATTTTGGTAACGGAGGCGCAGGAACCTTTTGTTGGCATGAAAAAAGTATCATACTTAAAATCACACAATAGAATCCGATTAAGAATATTGGTTTTTGCTTATACATGGTCAGTTGTTCTAGATATTGAATGTTATAACATTTGATGGATTTCTTTTCTTAGGGATTCAAAGTCGATTGGTTTTGTGAAGAATTCCTTGGCACCGGATTGTATGGCCCTATCAAAGTTTTCACTGTCGCCATAGGCTGAAATCATACTTACAGTGATGTTTGGGAATTGCGATTTAATCTTGTCCAATAATTCAAGGCCTGTCATTCCCGGCATATTGATATCGGAAAACACATAAACCACTTTGGGAGGGTTTTCCCGTTCCAGTATTTCCAAGGCTTCAGAACCAGAAAAGGCGAACAACAATTCTAGATTTTGGTTTCTTACTTCTCTTCTGAATTTTTGACGAAACAAGGTTTCAATATCTCTTTCGTCATCTACAATCAATACTTCCATAAGGCTGTTATTTGTTGGTTACATATTCATATACAGGATAAGTGGCATCTGGTTTTCCCTACTTTTTAGGCAGTGAATAGAAATGTTTTTTATGGTTGTGATGTTTGGGGTTTCAGCTTGAATAGATTTTGTTCTTAGGGAACAGTCGGTTTTATTTTGGGAGGAATTGGGGATTATGATGAAATGCTTGTTTCGTAAAAAACGAAATTTCTTCAGTAAGCCTTACTAAATACGATGTAAAGACTTCATAACTAATATACAATAAAAATGATAATGAAGTGAGGCTAAGTGAAATAAGTTGGAGTTGTGATGCTTCTTAGTGGGTAAAAGGAAGGGAGAATACGCTTCTCAAAAAGGAAGGGAACCCAGTTTTAATTGTGTTCAATTATTCTTGGTTCCCTTGATAATGGAATATGTGGTCAAGTAAAGTTTTTAATAAACCCCACGGATAAACTCATGTACGTTTGCTTTGTAAAATTCAGCAAGTGTTGCGTGTAGTTCTTTTGATAGTGGAGGTAGTTCAGATACCAAGGCATTGGCTTGTGCTTGATTTGGGGAACTGGCCCCAGGAATGATTGTAGATACAGCTTTATGATCTAAAATCCATCTCAAGGCTAACTGTGCCATGGTCATGCCTTCAGGTACTGAAGGCTTTAGGGCATCGGCCAATTCCACACCTTTTTCAAACGGTATTCCGGCAAAGGTTTCACCTACATTAAAGGCATTACCATCCTTATTGTAGTTTCTGTGGTCTTCTTTGTTAAAGGTAGTAGTTTTGGTGAATTTACCAGCCAATAAACCACTGGCTAAAGGTAGACGGACAATAATCCCCACCTCTTTGGCTTCGGCTTGAGGCAATAATTCATTCACCAATTTTTGTCTGAAAATATTAAAAATAACCTGCAAGGATTGCAGGCCTTCTTGCTCTAGACACAGCAGTCCTTCTTCAACCGACTCGACACTGGCTCCAAAGGTTTTGATGAGTCCTTCGCTTTTAAAATCACGTAACCAGTCAAATACGTCTCCCTTTTGCATTTCAATAGTTGGAATGCAGTGCAGTTGCAACAAATCCAAAGCATCTACACCCAAACGGTGTAGGGAATGCTCGATGGCCTTTCGCATGGCATCTTTGGTATAGGAAGCTGGATAGACATCGCCACCACGGCCAAATTTGGTAGCGACTTTGATGTCCTTATCGGTCTGCCTTAAAAATTCTCCGATAAAAGTTTCGCTTTGGCCATTGCCATAGACATCGGCGGTATCAAAAAAGGTGATACCGTTTTCTACGGCAGTGTTTAAAATATCCAATGCCTTATCTGTAGAAAATTGCTTTCCCCAATCGGCACCAATTTGCCAAGTTCCCAAGCCTATTTCGCTGACTTTAAATCCGTTTTTTCCTAAGTGTCTTGTTTTCATTTTAATGTTTTAAGCCTGTCATGCTTCAAAATTACGTGCTTTTTTTGAACTGCCAAAGGGATGTTGTTGAACTGTTGGTAATCTGCAAAGGCGTGTTTGAAATGGAAGGCTTTAAAAGGGGGATTTACCACGTGAGAGATTCGCGTAGCAGCAGGGGATTTTTTCTTGATTATCGTTCATTTCGTAGTATTTCATGGTATACCAACAAGAATAAACGAAGCAAATGCCAATGTTTATTTTATAGTTGAAATTACCGGTTGGTTACCCACAAATCTAATTTATTTTCCTACAAGTACAATGTTTAATTAGGAAAGCCTTTAGCGTTTTATGTTTTAATAAGATGTAAAATTCTTATGAAATTTAGGTGTGGGCTAGCTCTAAAAGTAATCATATGGTAATCTTTCCTTAATAAGACCCTTAAAAGAGCAATCTATTTTTGCGGCAAAACAAAACAACAAAAATTAGTATGAAAAAATCAACGGGCCTTGTGTTGGGGGTTTTGGCCATCTCCAATGTATTTACTTCATGTAGCGATGACGATACTTCCAAAGGAGCTTCATCACAACAAATAGACAAAACATTTACAATTGCCGTGATTCCGGATACACAAAACATGACCGATTTCACGCACCAAACGAGTTACCAAAACAATGAAGGGGGCAATTTCCCTATTGATGCCTCTACTCAGTTTTATGATATGATGCAATATGTGAGCAATAATGCGGTGACCCAAGGAGGGGAGATTGCCTTTTTGACTTCGGTTGGGGATATTTGGCAACACCAAACAGAAATTGTAGATGCTGAGCACGAAGCAAGAGGCTTTTCGCACGATCCTTATTCCTTGATTTCGTATTCAGGAGAGGTGTTCCCAACAGAGGAAACCGTGAATTTTGAAATGCCTTTGGCACGAGAGGGATATGAAATGGTGGCTCAAACAGGGATTCCTTTTGGGGTAGCCCCAGGAAACCATGATTCGGATGCCATGTGGTCTGAAGCGTCTTTTGAATCGGATCCAAGTTTGGTAAATCAAATAGGAACTTTAGGAGTGATTCCAGAAATTTTAGGCATGTTGCACATTGGTGGATGGGATAATTTCAATTCTGTTTTTGGAGAAAACTCCGAATTTTTTAAGAATAAGTCTTGGTATGTATCCAGTTTTAATGGAGGTGCCAATTCTGCTCAAACTTTTGAAGGAGCAGGGTATACGTTTTTGAATATTAGTCTTGAAATGCAGCCTGCTGATGATGTGCTTGCTTGGGCACAATCTGTTATTGATGCGCACCCAGGACTTCCAACGATTATTACCACCCATGATTTCTTGGATGCCAATGGAGAGCGTTTGCCTAACCCAATTGTGGATTTGCCTAGAATTGATCCAGAGTATCACAATTCGGCAGAAGATGTATTTCAAACGTTGGTGATGCCAAACGATCAAATATTTTTAATTCTGTCTGGACATCACCATGGAAAAGCCATGCGTGTAGACCAAAACAATAGTGGGCATGCAGTGATTCAGGTGTTGGCCGATTATCAGGATAGAGGGCAAACTGTTTTGGATGTAGATCCTACATTCTTGACTTCACATGGAACCACTTATGGTATTGGAGATGGATGGTTGCGTTTAATGAATTTCAACTTTGAAGATGAAACGCCTTTCATTGAAGTGAAAACCTATTCTAGCCATTATCAAAAGTTTTCAGACGACGTGACAACTTATTCTGAATGGTATAAAGCCAGTGAAAATCCAGAAGTGAGCGATAGTGAATTCCATGCTTTGGATAGTTATACTATTGAACTTTCAGATTTTAAAAACAGATTTAGCGCGAACTAAATTTATAAGATTAGATGTTAAAAAAAAAAGCCTCCCAATATGGGAGGCTTTTTTTTAGTGTCTTCTCTTTTTATTGAACAGCTTTATCAGCCACAATACGTTGTTCTTGATTGGCCAATTGCCATGCCGTATAAAATACTAGGCGCGTTCTGGTTTCCAATAAATCGTAGGCTATTTTGTCTGGTGTATCGGTTGGTTTATGATAATCAGTATGGGAACCGTTGAAATAGAAAATAGCCGGAACATTATGTTTTGCAAAGTTGTAGTGATCTGATCTGAAATAAAAACGGTTGGGGTCGTTTTCTGCATTATAAGTGTAATCAAGGTCTATTTTAGTGTATTTTTCATTGGTAGCTTCAGAAATTTGGTGCAGTTCTGTGCTCAAGCGATCTGCTCCAATCAAGTACACATAGTTTGGGCTATCTGTATGCTTGTCATCTACACGGCCAATCATGTCGATGTTTAAATCGGCTATAGTGTTTTCCAAAGGAAAAACAGGATTGAAATCGGTGTAATACTTAGAGCCCAATAGGCCTTTTTCTTCTCCGGTTACATGCAAAAATAAAATGGAGCGCTTAGGTCCTTTCCCTTCTTTTACGGCTGTTTTAAAGGCTTCTGCAATTTCCAAAAGGGCCACAGTTCCAGAACCGTCATCATCGGCACCATTGTAAATCTGTCCATTTTTGATACCCTCATGGTCTAGGTGGGAAGAAATTACCAAAATTTCTTCTGGTTTTTCTGAACCTTTGATAAATGCCAGTACATTTTCGGAATTAATGTTGTTTGATTCCGTAGTAATATCAATTGTTAAAGGTGTTTCGATAGTTTTGGAGCTATTATCTGTAAGGATGTTGGTGTAAATTTCTTTACCAACCATGTCGTTGATAATGAAATGCGGAACATTTATCCCGTCTCCTTGAACCGCCATGGTGCCATGGTTACTTTTGGTTGCTTGCTTTTGGTAGAAATTGGCCACACGATCAAAGGATTCACTATCCATATAGATAACGGCTTTGGCTCCTTTCGTAATGGCAACGTCCCTTTTTAAGTTTCTTGCACCGCGGCCAGAGGTCCAAATGGTAGGTTTTTCGGTTCCCGAGGTGATATAGGTGCCGTCATCGTTTTGTGGTTCCCCAGATTTCATAAGCACGATCTTGTCCTTTACATCGAGGTTGTTGTAGCTGGAGTATTTTTCTGATTCAATACCGTAAGCAACATATACAATGTCTTTGGCCTCTATATGCTGAGTAGAGGACGTTCCTAGAGGCGCGTAGTCAACAAAACAGGTCAATGTTTTTCCGTTTATGGAGATAGTGGTTTGGGATGTTCCCTTTATTTCCAAAGGAACATTTTGAAAGTAAGTGTCTCCCATAGGTGAAGGCACTTCCATGTCTTGATATTGTTGGGCCAAGAATGCTACGGCTTTCTTTTGTCCTTCAGTGCCGGTTTCCCTTCCCTGAAATTCGTCAGAGGCATAGGTGTAAAGTAATTCTTTTAGTTCTGCGGATGTAATCGTATTGGCATAAACCGTAGGATCTGTAGAGGTAGGGGTTAGGTTAAAATGTTCGTTTTTTTTGGAACTGCTACAGCTACATATTAGCAACGCAAGGCAGCAAAGGGTAATCAGGTTTTTCATTAAGCGCAAAATTAAAGCTATACTGAATTAAAATTAGAAAAATTATCCTGCGAATGTAATAATTAAGTTAAACAGAATGGTTTAAAATAAAAGGCTTTAACAGAGTTTTATTCCTGGTCTAGAGTCAATTTATGTTTGGAATTGGCCAAATACCAAGCCGTGGCAAAGATTAATTGGGTGCGTTTCGCCAAAAGGGGATAGTTCAGTTTTTCTGCGGTATCTGTTGGTTTGTGATAATCTTCGTGTTCTCCGTTAAAATAAAAGATGACAGGAATTCCGGCTTGGGCAAAGTTGTATTGATCGGATCTGGAGAAGTAATGGTTGGTGTCATTTTTGTCGTTGAATCTGTAATCCAATTCCAATTGGGAGAAGGTAGTATTGGCGGTTTCCGAAATAAAGTATAACTCCTTACTGAGTCTATCAGCTCCTATAACGTACACATAATTTGGTTTGTCCGTGTGTGTTTCATCAACTCGACCAATCATATCAATATTCAGGTTGGCAATGGTTTTTTTTAGGGGAACAATTGGGTGTTCTACATAGAATTTTGATCCCAAAAGGCCTTCTTCTTCCCCAGTAAGGTGAAGAAACAGGATACTTCGTTTAGGCCCATTTCCATTTTTTTGGGCTTCGTTAAAGGCTTCTGCCATTTCCATAAGGGCAGCAGTTCCAGAGGCATTGTCATCGGCGCCGTTGTAGATTTCACCGTTTTCCACACCTTCATGATCTAGATGCGCAGTAATGATGATGGTTTCCTTGGGGTGCTTGTTGCCCTCAATATAGGCAACCACATTTTGGGAGCTGTTAAGGCTATCTGTAAAAAAAGATTTGGGAACCGGTTGAAAATAATTTTGATTGCTGAAAGGGGATGGAATGCCTTGGGCGATATAGTAATCTTTAAGATAATTGGCAGCTTCCTTTAGGCCTGTTTCGCCGGTTTTTCGACCTTGGTATTGGTCTGAGGACAATTCGTAAACATAGTCCATCAATTCTTGCGAGGTAATGGTACTGGCGTACTGTTCTACAGTCTGTCGGTCTTCAAAAACAATGCTGTTCTTTAGGTCCTCAATGCGCTCACTATACTTCTTTGTGGCACAGGATCCAACAATGGAAAGAACAGAAGTGAAAATGAAAAGCTTCATTGTACTGTGTTAATTGTCAATCAAATAAAGCGAAAAAAAAAAGGAATACCGAAGTATTCCTTAAAATTTGTGGGAAGTGAATTATTCAAATTCTATATCGTCAACTTCTTCGATATCAATTTCTTCAGTATCTAGATCTATGTCTTCTGTTTCCAGATCCTCTTCGTCAATGTCCAATTCTTCCAGAATTTCCTTAGAATTTTCTTCCGATTCTTTGGCGCGTTCCTGCAATTCTTCGGTATTGCCAACTTCTACGGTATGGAATACCGATTTGTAGATGGAAATACCCAAAGTGATGATGGTTAACAGGAAAATATACTGCACCACTTTTTTGGATTTGTTCTGCTTTTTGGAAACAAAAAAGATGGAAAGTCCCAATAAAAAAGCCAATATAGCAGGGATAAACGCTAGATTGGATAGTGGGGTCAAGGCTAGAATAACAGCCAATAGACTAGTGATAAATCCTAAAATGATCAATACTTTTCTCATGCTCTTAGTTTTTAAGGCCTGTGGCCGATTTTATTTTTAATTCGCCATTACCTACTGCAATCTTAAATTTGGCGTATACCGGAATTTTATTGGCATCGGCCGTCAACCATAATAAGTTGTCGTTGGTACCTTTTAGGACATCGCTGTTGTTGATGGAAATAGCCAATTTGTAGCAGTTTTTTTGCCCAAGGCTAGTGTTGATAGTTTCGGTACCCAAATATTTAAAATTGACAATGTTTTCTTTGTTGTCAAACAATACTTTGAACGATTTGGTTGTCCCTGTTGATAGACTGGCGAGATCCAAAGTACGCAGCTTGTAAAGTGTGCTTACCAAATCCCTGGTGGTACTGCTAATGGAGACCGTGGTATTTTCTTCGTTAAAACCGCCGCCTTTCTTTTTCTTCTTTTTAAGGCTTTTTACAGTGTTTGTTTTATGGCTGTATTTGTATTGCATAAACTTGTAATAGCCACCTTCGTCTATTTCTCTTTTGTATAGGTAAGGGGAAAGCGTTTTAGGGCTTACATAGCTTTCGTATAGGTCTCTAATTTTAAAGAAATTATCCCATTTGCTATAGGTTGCCGCTGTACATTTTAAGCGAAGTAAAGTAGCTTTGGAAGTGTTCACCTCACTGGTTTCCATTTTTACTTGGGCAAGCTCCGTTAGGATTCCAGACATATTGTAAGAAGCTGAAAAAATAAGGGTTTCCCCGGGACCAACGGCATTGTTTTGGGCAAAAGACAATACTGAAACCAAAAAAGAAAAGGCCAGTACCAAGCGAATTTTGTTCATAGGGCTTTGTTTAAACTATAAATGCTTTTAACATTTATTGTGCCAAATGTATTATTAAGTTTTTAGATTGAAAAAGAATTTTTGGAAGCTATTTGAGTTCTTAAAATATAATTGGTTTTAGATAAATTCCTTTTGATTTTGAAAAAACGATCTTTTTGTTATCACTTTGGTTTATTTTTGGAGAGCACCATATTTGCATGTTATGATCACAACTATTGCATTTTTGTTACTGTTGGCTTTTGGAGTATATGCCCTGTCCAAACTAAAGCGTAAACCCGTAGAGCCTTTTCCGAAGCATTGGCACAAATTGCTCATGGAGCATGTGGAATTTTATGAAGGTCTGCCTCCAAAGGAACAGCAACGTTTTCAAAAACGGATGATGGAGTTTTTTAGTGAGGTGTATTTGGAAGGTGTTAAAGTAGAACTCGAAGAATTGGACAAAATCCTGATTGCCGCCAGCGCCGTGATTCCAGTTTTTGGGTTTCCAGAATGGCATTATACTAATTTAAGTGGGGTATTGCTCTATCCCGATAACTTTAATGAAGATTTCGAGTTTGAAGACAAAAAGGGCAACCGCATTATTGCCGGAGTTGTTGGCACCGGCCGATTGGAAAAACAAATGATCCTTTCCAAAAAAGCGTTGCGACATGGGTTTTCAAAAAGCTCTTCCAAAACCAATACGGGCATCCATGAGTTTGTGCACCTCATTGATAAAATGGATGGAGTGACAGATGGGGTTCCAGAGCGTTTGATACAGCACGCTTATGTGATTCCTTGGTTAAAAATGATTCATAAGGAAATGGAAGCCATCAATGACAATAAATCGGATATTAGAAATTATGGAGGCACCAATGAGGCAGAATTTTTTGCGGTGGCTTCTGAGTATTTTTTCGAAAATCCCGAGCGCATGAAAAAGAAGCATACGGAATTGTACAAGATGCTGGAAAGTTGTTTTTACGGATCTTCAACTGCGGTGAAGTAAGGTGCTTTAGCTATCGTGGTCGTCTCTTTGTTTGCCGTTAATAGCATCTATTTTGATGACATAAACTACAGGAACATCGCCAAGATGGATTTTACTGGAAAACTCACTAAGGAAGTCTACATCCTTGTGCTCTTTCATCATAATCAAATCTTTCACACCTAAAGAGAAACTGTGCAGTTGAGCTTTGGCGTAGCTGCCTGTAAGCTCCTCATAGGTACCATGAACCAACACAGATTTCCATTCGTTTACCGAGGTTACTTCTTCTACCTGTAGCGCCACGTCTCTGTGTTTTCGCATGGCATTAATTTTATGGCCTTCGGCCGCATAGGCCAAAATCCAATGGTTGGCTGTGTCATAAAAATACGTAATCGGAGCAATGAAGGGTTGGTGGTAAAACATATAAGCCAAATGACCAATGTAGTTCCTCTCAAGCACCATATAGCATTCCTTTTGGTTTAATGTCTTGATCATGGCTGTGATGTTAAAACGTTGGTAATGAGTAAATTTATTTAAAATTAAACTAAAATGGAATGATATTTATCATTAATGCTTATTTTAAATTAATCTTGTTAATATATTGATTGTTAGTGTTTATGGCTGTTTTTGCGGTGTGCTAGAGATTTTTGGTGTTCAATATAAGTTTTTGGAATGTAAAAATCTCGTGTTCAGTATTTTGTGTGTGATTTTTGTCATAGTTTAAATGCGCTAATTGTCTTAAATTTAGGGGAAATATCCTTAAAGGGTTTGATCATGGAATATCATGTATTAATACCGACAGACTTTTCTGATAGCGCATGGAATGCAACCGTCTACGCCATGAACCTTTTGGCCGAGGAAGCGTGCACATTTTATTTCCTAAATGCCATGAATGCCAAGATTTCGGCCATGTCCAATATGTCCAAAAAATTTAATGAGGCCATGAGCGAAAGTGCCATAAAGGAACTGAGGGATTTAAAAGCGATGGCGGAAGCGGCCCATCCCAAGGAGAAACACCGTTTTGAGATCATTTTTAGTAGCGAAAGCCTAAATGACGCCATTGCCACCAGTATTAAAAAATACAAGCTCAATTTGGTGGTTATGGGCACCAAAGGGGCAACCGGTGCCAAGGAAGTCTTTTTTGGAAGCAATACGGTGGGCTTGATTTCCAAATTGTCATTATGCCCATTGATTATTGTTCCAGAAGATTGCCAATTTAAAATTCCGAAGCAAATAGCCTTTCCAACAAACTTTATAAGACCTTATCGTGCGGAAGATTTGCAGTCGTTGTTTACCATGGCCCAACAATTTGGTACAAGAATTAGGGTAGTACACATACAGGAAAAAAGTAGGTTGAGTGCCGAACAAAGAAATCATTATACATTGTTAAAAGAACTTTTGGAACCCTATGAGCACAGTTTTCATTGGATGCCCAATTACGCCAGTAAAACTCACGAAATCTTTGATTTTATAGAAGAATTGGAGATTGATATGTTGGTGATGATTAATTATAAACACAGCCTTTTGGAACGATTTACGAGGGAACCTGTCATAAAGAAAATAGGATATCATCCTGCGGTTCCCTTTATGGTAATCCCAGATTGAGCCCACAAGCGTCTTGGTCTGTCAACTAACAACACAAATAATAACTTTTAAATTTAGAAGTCATGAGAAAAAAAATTTTGTTACCAACAGACTTCTCCAAGAACGCTTGGCAAGCTATGAACTATGCCGTTGAACTCTACCAAAACGACCATTGCGATTTCTATGTGCTCAATGTGTTTACGGCCACTAGCAATATTTTGAAAAGTTTGTTGAACATGGAACCCGGAAGCGAACTCTACGAAACGGCAAAGTCCAATTCGGAAGAAGGCTTGGCGGAGGTGATGGATAAATTGGCATTTAAGTATGAACACAATCCAAAGCACCATTTTGAGACCATTTCAACCTTTAACAATCCAATAGAAGCCATTAAGGAAATTGTGGAACAAAAGGATATCGATATGATTGTCATGGGCACCAAAGGCGAAACAGGCTCCGAGCATGTAGCCTATGGTAGTACCGCAGTTTACGTAATGGAGAAGGTACGCAATTGCCCTGTAATTGTGGTGCCTGAAGCCAGTAAGCTGGCTATGCCCAAGGAGATTGTGTTTCCTACCAGTTTTAAAACCCATTACAAAAAACGGGAACTGGCCTATTTGGTAGAATTGGCTCAAAAGTGTCAGGCTACCGTAAGCATTCTGTATGTTTCAGATGATGACCTATTGGAAACAAAACAAGAAGAGCATAAGCAAATGTTGGAAGAGCAGTTGGAAGATGTATCTTACGAATATCATACTTTGCATTACAAGGCAGTCGAACCCGCAGTGAATATGTTTGTAGAAAGTAGGGATAGTGATATGGTGGCCTTCATCAATAAAAAACACTCTTTTTTCGGAAGTATTTTGAGCAATCCCATGGTGAAAAATATCGGGTTCCATTCAAGGGTTCCTATTTTGGTCATGCACGATTTAAGGAATTGATTTGCATTGGGTCTTAAATAATCAAGCATGGTAAATCACAATTTGGATATTACAAAGTCTTCAGGGGAGCGGGTGAGTTTTTCAATGCCCAAATTGAAGGCTTCCCTAAGACGCGTAGGGGCTAGTGATGAGGTGGTCAGCCAAATTATTGATAAGGTTCGGGATGAACTCTACCAAGGAATTTCTACTAAGGAAATCTATAATAGAGCCTTTGCCTTGCTCAAAAAGAAAAGTAGGTATTGGGCCTCCAAATACAAGTTGAAGCGGGCCATCTATGAACTGGGGCCAACGGGGTATCCATTCGAGAAATTTGTAGGCGCTATTTTAAAATACTCTGGTTATGATACAGAAGTGAGCCAGATTGTACAGGGAAAGTGCGTGTCACATGAAATTGATGTGGTAGCCCATAAAAATAACGAAACCACCATAGTAGAATGTAAGTTCCATAGCGAGCAGGGACAAAATTGTAATGTCAAGATTCCTCTGTACATCCATTCCCGATATCAAGATGTGAAAGCACATTGGAATACCAATGTAAACAACAACTCCATTTTAACCGATGGCTGGTTGGTTACCAATACACGTTTTACCTCAGATGCTTTGCAATTTGGAAAATGCTGTGGATTGTATCTGCTGAGTTGGGATTATCCAGATGGCAATGGCTTAAGGGATAGGATAGACCGTTTGGGACTGTACCCAATTACGGTGTCCTCATTGCTAACCAATCGAGAAAAGCAATTTCTGCTGAGTAGGGATGTGGTTTTGTGTCGGGACCTAATGGGAGATTCCTTTTACTTGGATCACCTAGGTGTTTCCGAATCCCGAAAGGAGCGCATTTTAAAAGAGATTGAACAACTATGTAATTTACCGCATGAAGAATGAAAAATTATGCAAACATCCATTTTTTGGGAGCTTCAGGTGTGGTAACCGGCTCTAAATACTTTTTGGAAACTTCCGAAGCTAACATATTGGTAGATTGTGGTATGTTTCAAGGGCTAAAGGAATTGAGGCAGCTCAATTGGGAAGAATTGCCCATTGATGTAGAAACTTTAGATGTGGTGCTGTTAACCCACGGCCATTTGGATCACGTAGGCTATTTGCCTAAGTTGGTTCAGAAGGGGTTTACGGGAAAAATTATTGGAACGGCGCCAACCTTGGCTATTGCGGAAATCATTTTAAAAGACAGTGCCAAGATTCAGGAAGAAGAAGCCGAAAAAGCCAATAAAGAGCATTATACAAAACACCATCCCGCCTTACCTTTTTATACAGAGAAAGATGTGGAGAAAACCTTGCGATTTTTTCAAGTAGGGATTCAGGATACCTGGTTGAACCTTTCGGAACATATTACCTATCGGTTTCGGTACAACGGGCATATCATAGGGGCAACTTTTATTGAATTGGACATTAATGGGAAACGCTTTGTGTTTTCTGGTGATATTGGGCGTTGGGATGATTATTTGTTGAACGATCCTAAAACTCCGGAATGGGCCGATTATTTGTTTGTGGAAAGCACCTATGGGAACAAATTGCATCCAGAGGAAGATGTGGAAGACATCATGGCCCAATTGGTTTTGGATACTATAGAAAAACAAGGGAATCTCATCATTCCCAGTTTTGCTGTGGAACGTTTGCAGACCCTGATTTACATTCTTTGGAAACTTTACAAAAGCAACAAAATTCCCAATATTCCCATATTTATAGACAGCCCGATGGGCAACAATGTGTTGGAAGTTTTTAAACGGTTTCCAAAATGGCACAAATTGCCCATGCAGGAATACGATGCCATGTGCAATCATGTCAACATTGTGCAATCCTTTGGTGAAACTTGGGAAACCATTGATGATCCAAGGCCAAAAATAATCATTGCGGGCAGCGGGATGGTAACCGGAGGACGGGTGTTGACCTATTTGCAACAATTTATAGATGTGCCCAGTACCACCGTATTGTTGGTGGGATATCAGGCGGAAGGGACCCGTGGGCGCCAACTGAAGGACGGGGCTCATGAAATTAAGTTTTACGGTAGGTATTATCCTGTAAAGGCTACTGTAAAATGTCTAGATAGCCTTTCTGCCCATGCCGATCAGGATGATTTGCTTCATTGGTTGCGCACCATTAAGAACATCCCAGAGAAGGTGTATTTGGTACATGGAGAACCACCGGCCTTGGACGCCTTTAGGTTGAAAATAGAGAGTGAATTTGGCTGGAAGGTCACTATTCCAAAATTATTGGATACCGAAAAAGTGATGTTGTAATCTTCAAAAATAAGGTCGATTTTTTTGAAAGTAAATTCCTTTAAAATTAGGTTGTAAATATTGTAACTAGCTGATATATATCATTTTATTTTTCGTATGATATCCTTACATTGGGGTTGGTAAGTTTAACCATTAAAATTAAGGTCATGTCACTTATTAAATTTAACAAAAGAAACCGATTACTCCCATTTTGGGATGATGAGGGTTTAAAATCGCTGTTGGGCTCTGATGCTTTTTTCAACAACGATTTATTTGACGAGGACAATTCAATGCCTGCGATGAATGTTACCGAACATGACAAAGACTTTGAAATTGAATTTGCGGCTCCTGGGTTCTCTAAAAAGGACTTCGAAGTGACTATTGATGACAATGTGCTACGTGTTTGTGGCAAGAAGGAAAATGAAGTAGAGGAAAATGAAGAACACGGCTACAAGCGTAGAGAATTCAACTATAATTACTTTGAACGCTCTTTGAAATTACCAAAATCTGTTGCTATGGACCAAGAGGTTAAAGCAAAATACAAAGATGGTATTTTAAAGTTGAACCTTCTAAAAAGAGAAAACGCCAACGAGTCTCTAAAAAAAGTTATTGAGGTTAATTGATAGTGAAAAAGGCAGAAAGTAAGGGATAACCGCTTTCTGCTTTTTTTTGTTTGTAAAAGTGCGTAACTTCAAATAGTTAAAGCCTCTTAATCCAATGCTATTGTTTTTTTAATGTTGACCAAATACCTCCCAATTTTTGTATTGCTTTCTCTGCTTGCCGAAGTTTTGGGAACTATTGGTGGGTTTGGATCTTCGGTGTACTTTGTGCCTATTGCCAATTTTTTCTTCGACTTTCAATCCGTTCTTGGGCTTACGGCCTTGTACCATTTGGCAAGTAATACCAGTAAAATTGTTTTGTTCAAAAAGGGATTTGATAAAAAACTGGTTTTAACATTGGGTATTCCAGCGGTTATTTTTGTGTCCGTAGGAGCATATTTTAGTAAATATTTTAATCCTAAGGTATTAACGTATGTGTTGGGGGCATTTTTAATGCTCATGAGTTTAATTTTTTTAATATTCAGTAAACTTCGAGTTATTCCTAATGCTCCAAATGCCATTGTAGGAGGTTCGTTGTCTGGATTGAGTGCAGGGCTTCTAGGGACCGGTGGCGCTATTAGAGGAATTACCATGGCAGCCTTTAAAATGGATAAGGATAAATTTATTGCCACTTCTGCGGTAATCGATTTAGCGGTGGATTTCAGCCGTACCATTGTGTACTATTTCAATGGGTATATGCGCAAGGACTTTATGTATTTGATTCCAATTTTGATTGTGATAAGTGTTGTAGGGACTTGGATAGGCAAAAAAATCTTGGAGCGCGTATCTCAAGAGCAGTTTCGGAATTTCGTTTTAATTCTCATCTTTCTTATTGGTATTGTAAGTGTGGTGGCCAATAAATAAGGCTGTTTAATGACTATGGAAAATTAATAATGGCAGGGTAAGATTGTTGCTGATTCTTGCTGTGGATGAGGTGGATAAATAGCGCTCAAAAAAACGTTCCCTGTGCGTGATTAGGGTTACCAGATCGATAGGGTTGGTCTGTATGTAACTATGGGAGGCATAATACACGGGAACATTGTTTATTACATGATATTGATAATTGATAGGGGTATCAAGTGTTTGGAGTACTTTAAGATCTTCTTCTTTTTTTAAATCTATCCGTTTTGGATTGTGGGGGTGGATTCTTAATACATGTAGGGAGCTCTCAAAGGTTGATATAAAGCTTAAAATACCCTTTTTGAAAGCGGCATCATCCATAGAAGTGTCTTCGTCCAAAGGAAGAATGGTGTTTTTTGGAGGACGGTATTCAAAGCCTTCTGGGATCACCAAAGTAGGGCAGTCCACTTTTCTGATAACATTAATGGTGTTGCTTCCAAAAATGACTTCTTGGGCACCTGTAGCTCCGTTGGTACCCATAACTACCATATCGATATCTTTAGAGGTAATGACCTGTTGTATGGCATTGGTGAGAATATCAAAATCAACCAAATATTCGATACTGTTGTCGCTAAGCTCAAATTCGCGTTGAAGAGTATCCACTAAGGCTGCAAGGCGTTTTTTTGCGGGGCTTATCAGGGCTTGGTAAATGGGCTGTCCACCAGCCACCATTAAATCGTCCGAGGTGAAAGCGGTCGCACTTTTCACATGTAACAAATAATACTGCATGTTTTTGCCCTTGAATAAATTTAAGGCGTAACGAATGGCATTGATAGAGTTCTGCGAAAAGTCTGTTAACAGTAATATGGTTTTCATTGCAGGATTATTTGTTATTTATAAAGATACCCAAGAATTATGATAAAGCTTATGATATTTCTCATAAAGACTTGATTTTGAGTAGTGATTTAGAAGTGTTATACAAGCATAATATTGATCAACAAAACCATTTGTGAGAGATGGCTGATAAATGTCATTGTATAGCGAACTAAATTGTTTTAATTTTATAGGGTAAATTGACATACATCAACACTACTAAGATCATGAAATACCAGATATTATTGCCGACTGATTTCTCTGATAATGCGTGGAATGCCACAGTTTATGCGCTTAAATTATTAGCTGAAGAAGAATGTACTTTCTATTTGCTGCATTGCAAGAATGAAAAGATTTCTGCCATGGCCAATATGTCCAAAAAGTATAATGATGTGATGCGGGAGAGCAACCTCAAGGAATTGACCAAGTTAAAAGAAACTGTGGAGGCTGCCAACACAAATCCAAATCATTCATTTGAAATCATTTTAAGTGCAGGAAACCTGGGAGAATCTGTTGAAGCCTACATAAGAAAATATCACATCAACTTAATTGTGATGGGAACCACAGGTGCTACAGGTGCCAAAGGCATGTTGTTTGGCAGTAATACGGTAGGCATTATTGGTAGAATAAAGAATTGTCCAATTTTGGCTATTCCGGATAAAAGTGAATTTGTGCCCCCAAAACAAATTGCGTTCCCAACCGATTACAACCGTTTTTACAGTCCAACCGAAATGGGAGCAATCAAGAATATTGCCGAGTTGTTCAACTCCAAAATTAATGTGGTACACATCAATACTGAATCGAAGCTTACGGAAATACAAACCTATAATGTGAACGCTGTTAAGGAGTATATGCAGGACTTAGACCATAGCTTCCATTGGATGCCTCATTATGCCAAAAAAGCTACGGAAATCAATGATTTTGTGGACGAGCACAACATAGATATGTTGGCTATGGTGAGTTACCAGCATAGTTTATATGAAAGTTTAACAAGAGAGCCTGTAATTAAAAAAATAGGTAGCCAATTAAAGGTGCCCTTCCTAATCATACCTGAAAGTAAGGATTAAGAAATTGTATGCTGTTTCTCGTCTGTATTTATAGGATGAATCAGAAGTTTGCAAGACCTTTTTTACTGGCAATCTAGAGATAAGGTAATATTAACGTTCACTTTGAATTGGCTAAATTTAAAAGCTTTAAATTTAGCTTGTTAATCAAAAATAATGAGCATTATGGACAGCCTTAAAAATCTTCAGGACGAATTATTGGAGGAATATCAAATCACCCAAAAGTTCTTCAAATTGTACCCCAACGATAAGAATGACTATGCCCCTCATGAAAAGAGCATGAAAATGGGACACTTAAGTACCCATATAGCAGAAATATTTGGATGGCCAGAAGTAGTATTGACTACGGATGAATTGGACTTTAAAGAAGGCGACGGACCAAAATTGAAGGAAAACGCCCAGGAGTTGGAGCAGACCCTTAATGAGAAGTATGAAAAAAACATGGCCGCGCTTAGAGCAGCCAACGAAGCCGATTTAAGTGATGTCTGGGCATTGAAGATGAATGGACACACCATAAAGGAATGGTCTAAATATGGAGCCATAAGGCATTCCCTCAATCAAATAACCCATCATAGAGCGCAATTGGGTGTATATTACCGTTTGTTGGGAATTCCAGTTCCAGCTAGCTATGGACCTTCGGCCGATGAACAGAATTTTTAAAACCAGGAGCCTATGTTTGCCGTAATTTATTCGTTTAAAGTAAAAGAAGGTTTGGAAGCTACATTTGTAAATGGCTGGAAAGAACTTACCGAACTTGTCCATCAGTACGAGGGTGGTTTAGGGTCTCGACTGCATAAAAAAAATGATTCACATTATATCGCCTATGCCCAATGGCCCGATTATGAAACATGGCAGTCGGCAGGCAAGAACCTTCCGGAGAGCGCCAATAAAATTAGAAAATTCCTTAGGGATTCCTGCGATGAATTTGAAACCCTGTTTGAATTGGATGTGGTTGAAGATTTGCTAAAGGACCAACCTTACGAGGTTTAGTCCTTATGAAACTTATAATAGAGCGCTCACTGTACAGTGGGCGCTTTTGCGTTAAAAACTAAGCATGTGACAAAAAGGCTTGGTAACCTAAGTTACTGACAACCCTTTTTTTCAAATGTATTTTTGTCCCAACATTTAAGAATACATTATGAAGCATCGTTTATATATTTTTGTAATAACGCTGATAGGCTTACAGTTTTCAGGGAACGCCCAAACCGAGGTGCCTATTGCTAAATCGGAGGTTTTGGATGCCGTGGTTGAATCCAATCACAGCCTCAAAATTTCCGAAGAACAGTTCAATGCCGCTAGGGCAGATTTTAGGCAGACCAATGCTGTCTTTTTGCCAAACATTACGGCATCGCATACAGGGATTTCTACAACAAATCCTTTAATGGCCTTTGGTTCTAAATTGAACCAAGAAATAGTAACGGCCGCCGATTTTAATCCAGATCTTTTAAACGATCCACAGCAAATTCAAAATTTTGCTACCAAGTTCGAGATTCAACAACCCTTGATCAATGTGGATGGTTTTTACCAACGTAAGGCTGCTAAATCCAAAATGGAAGCCACGGCACTACAAAGTGAGCGTACCAAAGACTATCTCACGTTTGAAGTGGACAAGGCCTATATGCAACTGCAATTGGCCTATAAGGGCGTAGAGGTGTTGGAACAGGCTTTGGAAGCTGCTTTGGCCAATAAGCAATTGGCAGACAACAGTTATATTCAAGGCTACTTGCAAAAGTCGGATGTGTTGGCCGTTGAGGTGAGGGTGACCGAAGTGAGAAATCAATTGCAAACGGCCAAGAGCCAAGTGCAAAACGCTTCAAACTACATCTCCTTTTTAATGAATACTAGCCAGGATGTGGTGTATCTTCCAACAGATGCGCTTGAAGCGGAGATGTTAACGGAAGAGAATGCCTTGATGATTTCCAAAGAACGTTCAGATATCAAGGCGATGGAGTTGGCAAGCAATGCCTATGAAACCCAATACAAGGCCGATAAAATGACCTTTTTACCACGTCTTAATGCCTTTGGAAGTTATGAGTTGTATGACGATCAAATTTTTCATGCCGATGCCAGTGGGTATCTGTTTGGAGCATCTTTGAGCTGGAATATATTGGAAGGAACCAAGCGTTTTGGAAAAGCTCAAAAAAGTAGAGCCGAGTTTGAAACGTCCAAACTTCAGTATGAACAATATGTCTCACAAAGCCAAATGGAACTCAACAAAGCCAAGCGCATGTTGAATGATGCCAAAAACAGATTGCAACTGTCCAAATTGGCCTTGGATCAATCGGAAGAATCGTTACGCATCAGAACCAATCGTTTTGAGGAAGGCCTGGAGAAAACTACCGATTTGTTGATGTCTGAGACACTCTTTGCCCAAAAGCAATTGGAATATTACCAAACTATTTTCGAATATAACTATGCACAGGCTTATGTGCAGTTTCTAACCAAATAAATTACTAAGCAAGACAGATATACATATGAAAACATTATACACATTATCAATCGTAGCTGTAACAGCATTGTTTATGAGCTGCGGAAGCAAGGACGCAAAACAGGAATCGCAAAAGGGACCGGCAGTAGCCGTAACCGTAAGTCCTATTAAGGCCGATGGAAATAGTACTTTTTTAAGTGTTAGCGGGAAAGTACAGGCCGTAAACAGTGCCGATTTGAGCACCCGTTTTATGGGGTATGTAAACAGTGTGCCCGTAAAAGTGGGGGACCAAGTAAGAAAAGGGCAATTGTTGGTAGCTATCAATAATAGTGACCTTGAGGCCAAGCGCGCACAAATCAATGCGGGCATCACCCAAGCAACTGCAGCGTTTAAAAATGCCGAAAAGGACTATAACCGCTACAAAAACCTATTTGCACAAAACAGTGCAACCCAAAAGGAATTTGATGATATCACGGCTAGATATGATATGGCAGCAGCCAATCTAGAGGCGGCTAAGCAACAGAAAAATGAAATCAATGCCCAAATGGCCTATACCAATATTACAGCGCCTTTTAATGGAGTGGTAACAGCTACTACAGTAAAGGCAGGAGATATGGCGAATCCAGGAATGCCATTGGTATCTGTGGAAGGTCCTGGGAACTTTGAGGTTATTGCCATGGTGCCGGAATCGGATATTTCAAAAGTGGCCAAAAATCAAAAAGTAGAGGTATTGGTAAAAGCAACCAATAAAACCTATGAAGGGAACGTAACGGAAGTAAGTACTTCAGCAAAACATACAGGAGGGCAATATGTGGTAAAGATAGCCTTGCCTAAAGCAGATGATAAGATTCTGTCAGGCATGTTTGCCACAGTACAATTCCCTATGGAAGGCACTACCCAAAAACAAATGGTTTTGTTGCCAACTTCAGCAATTGTTACCAAGGGGCAATTAACGGGCGTCTATACGGTAAGCCAAAATAACACCGCAGTATTACGTTGGTTACGATTGGGCCGTACCTATGGAGATCAAGTAGAAGTATTGTCCGGTTTGGATAGCAGCGAAACTTATATTGTTTCAGCTGAAGGTAAATTATACAACGGAGCTTCAATAACCATTAAATAAGCAGAACAGATGAAAGAAGGTTTAGCAGGAAAAATAGCCAAGAGCTTTATAGGCTCTAAGCTTACAGTGCTCCTTATGATTGTGTTTATGGTCATTGGGGTCTATAGTTCATTTTTAATTCCTAGGGAAGAAGAGCCACAAATTGATGTGCCGATGGCCGATATTTTTGTGGGGTATCCAGGCGCTAGCCCAACTGAGGTTGAGTCGCGTGTGATCAAGCCTTTGGAAAAACTGATTAGCAATATCAAAGGGGTAGAGTATGTGTATTCTACATCAATGAAGGAACAGGGAATGGTAATCGTTCAGTTTTATGTGGGAGAAGACATCGAGCGTTCCTTTGTAAAGCTGTACAATGAGATCAATAAGCATATGGATCAAATGCCGCAAGGTGTAACCATGCCTTTGGTGAAAACGCGTGCCATAGACGATGTGCCTATGTTGGGATTGACCTTGTGGAGCGAAACCTATGACGATTACCAATTGGGACAAATGGCCCAAGAGCTCCGAAACGAAATTGAAAAGGTAGGCGATGTTGCCATTACCCATAAAATTGGAGGGCGAGACAGACAGCTTAGTGTGGTCTTGGATAAAGATAAGTTGGCAGCTAGTGGATTGGACTTTTTGGAAGTATCCAAAATGATTCAGGCCAATAATGCCCAAATGGGAGCAGGAAGCTTTGATAAAAACGATACCGAGTTTTTGGTGAGCTCTGGAGATTTCCTTAAAACGGTGAGCGATGTTGAGAACTTGGTAGTAGGTGTTCAGGATAACAAACCTATTTACCTAAAGCAGGTTTCTAAAATTATAGACGGGCCAGAAGTACCCGTAAACTATGTGAGTTTGGGATTTGGACAGGGAAGTGAAAAAGCAGCTGAGTTTCCTTCGGAATATTCAGCGGTAACTATTTCGGTGGCCAAAAGAAAAGGTGCCGATGCCATGAAAATTGCCGATGTGATCCTTGAGAAAGTATCGCATTTGGAAAAAACCTTGATTCCAGACGATGTGCATGTGGAAGTCACCCGTAACTATGGAGAAACCGCTTCACACAAAGTATCGGAATTGTTATTGCACCTTATTGGTTCTATCATTGCCGTAACCTTTGTTGTAATGTTGGCCATGGGATGGCGTGGTGGTTTGGTAGTATTTTTATCGGTGCCTATCACTTTTGCCTTGACCTTGTTGAGCTACTACATGTTGGATTACACATTGAATAGAATTACGCTTTTCGCTTTAGTATTTGTAACAGGTATTGTGGTTGATGACTCCATTATTATAGCAGAAAACATGCATAGGCATTTCAAAATGAAACGCTTGCCGTTTAAGCAGGCAGCCTTGTATGCGATCAATGAAGTTGGGAACCCTACCATTTTGGCGACTTTCACGGTAATTGCTTCGGTATTGCCAATGGCCTTTGTATCTGGATTGATGGGGCCTTATATGGCACCAATGCCAATTGGGGCATCTATAGCTATGATTCTGTCTTTGTTTGTAGCCTTGACCATCACACCGTATTTAGGGTACATATTTTTACGTGAAAAGGATAACAAGCAGCATAAAGAGAAAACAGAGAAGCCGCTGGAAGAAACCTTTATCTACAGAATGTATAACAAATTTGAGCGTCCATTATTGGAAAATCGCTTTAAGCGTTGGTTGTTCCTAGGCTTTACCTTTGTCTTGTTGCTAGGGTCTATGGGACTGTTTATGACGAATTCCGTAGCGGTGAAAATGTTGCCTTTTGATAACAAAAATGAATTTCAAGTGGTGATTGACATGCCTGAAGGCACCACGTTGGAGCGTACTGCTATAGTGGCTCAGGAAATTTCACAATACCTTTCTACCAGACCGGAAGTGGTGAGCTATCAAAATTATATAGGGACTTCAGCGCCAATTACTTTTAATGGATTGGTAAGACACTACGATTTGCGTGGTGGTAGCAATATGGCGGATATTCAGGTGAACCTTATTGATAAAGGGGAGCGTAGTGCGCAGAGTCATGATATTGCCAAGTTGTTACGTCCGGATATTCAAAAGATTGCCGCTAAGTACAATGCTAATGTAAAATTGGTGGAAGTACCGCCAGGGCCTCCAGTTTTGTCTACCATTGTAGCTGAGGTGTACGGTCCAGATTATGATGAGCAAATTGCCATTGCCGACAGCATTCAGACCATTCTCAAAAATACCGATGATGTGGTGGATATCGATTGGATGGTAGAAGCAGATCAGGTGGAGTATGAGTTTGTTATCAATAAGGAAAAGGCCATGTTGTACGGTGTGGCCCCTCAACAAATTACCCATACCTTGAATTTGGCCTTGTCCAATCGTGCGATTACCAATTTGTACGATGAGGATGCCTTCCGTCAAGTTGGTTTGGTGTTGAGTTTGGATGAAAAGGAAAAGTCCACCATTCAGGATATTGCCCAATTGCAGGTGAAATCTCAAATGGGGAATATGGTATCCATTAGTGATTTGGTAGACATCAATCCGGTAACCCGCGCCAAGAGTATCTATAGAAAGAACCAAAAGCGTGTGGTATATGTATTGGCCGATATGGCTGGAACTTTGGAAAGTCCTGCCTATGCCATTTTAGGAATGGAAAAGAAACTGAAAGAGATCGATTTACCTGAAGGCTATGCTTTGGAGGAATTATACATCAACCAACCCGAGTTTGAAGATGACTATACCGTAAAATGGGATGGTGAATGGCAAATTACCTTGGAAGTATTTAGGGATTTGGGAATTGCCTTTATGGGAGCCATTATCTTGATCTACATTCTAATCGTAGGATGGTTCCAAAACTTTAAAGCACCTGTGGTAATGATGGTGGCCATTCCATTGTCATTGATCGGAATTATTTTAGGACACTGGATTATGGGAGCATTTTTCACCGCGACCTCATTTATCGGAATGATTGCCCTTGCGGGAATCATGGTACGGAACTCGGTATTGTTAATTGATTTTATCAACCTAAGAGTAGCCGAAGGCGTGCCACTGAAACAGGCTGCCATTGAAGCGGGAGCTGTGCGTACCACACCAATTTTGTTAACGGCAGGAACGGTAGTAATTGGAGCCTTTGTGATCTTGTTCGACCCTATTTTCCAAGGGTTGGCAATCTCCCTAATGGGAGGGACTATTGTGTCCACAGTATTTACCTTGTTGGTAGTGCCATTGGTATATTATATGATTGAGCGTAAAAAGCATAATTAAAAAACACAGGAAATGAAATTAGTAATAGTTACGGCTGTAGAAGACTTTCAAAAAGACGTCTTAAAACTCTTTAGGCAAGCCAATATTGAGAGTTTTAGTAGTTCGGATATTGATGGTTATAAAAACGTACCCGCTGTATTGGCTACCAGCAGTTGGTTTCCAGGAGAATCCAGCGGAAATGAGTCCATTTTGTTCTTCTCTTTTACAGAAGAGGCCAATATAGATCTATTGTTTAAGTTGATTCAGGAATTCAACAGTAATATGGAAACCAATAACCCAATAAGGGCGATTGTTATTCCTATAGAAAAGAGTATTTAACACTAAAAATATAAAGTTATGATGAATAGATATATCCGTGTTATTGCAGGGACGTTTATAATTATTAGCGTATTGCTTGGCATGTTTGTAAACGAAAATTGGTTATGGTTTACCTTATTTGTAGGGGCCAACTTGTTGCAGTCTGGAATTACCAAATGGTGTTTGATGGAGGACATCCTCTCTAAATTTGGTGTAAAGAAAGAAGGCGATTGTTGCGCTTCTAAGTAATAACGGTTGTTTTTGGTTACTGCAAAACGCCCACTGTACAGTGGGCGTTTTTTTATAAAAGAAAGAGCTAGATACTCTTGTTTTTTTATGAACTGAAAGCTTCTTAAACAGTTTCAATTTTTAAAGACGTCATGGTCAAGGAACCACCTACGGGTTTGTCATTAAACAGGGTAACCTCTTCATTCTTGTCCTTTAAGGCCAAAGTGTAGAGCAGAGGTAAATAATGCTCTGGTGTAGGAATGGCCAAATCAAAGGCTTTTCCTTGAGATCTAAAGTTGATAAGGTTCTGATGATTATCATCCAAAATATAGCTTTTCATTTTTTCGTTAGCCTCTAAAGCCCAATCATAGGCAAACTCTTCATTCAATCTGTTCCAGGCCACTTTTCGCAGATTGTGTACCATATTGCCACTTCCTATAATCAATACCCCCTTGTGGCGCAGCTTTTGAATTTCCTTGGCCAATTCATAATGATAACTTGGTGGTTGCGAATAATCAATACTCATTTGTATTACAGGGATATCTGCATTGGGGTACAGATGTTTAATAACACTCCAAGCACCGTGGTCCAATCCCCATTTTTCATCCAAACCAACGTTGGTTTTGGTTATTAGGTTTTTGGTTTCCTGCGCCAGTTCTGGGCTACCGGGTGCTGAATATTGCACGTCGAACAATGCTTGCGGAAACCCACCAAAATCGTGGATGGTAGGCGGATGTTGCATAGACGTAACAAAGGTGCCTTTAGTTTCCCAGTGCGCCGAAATACAAAGAATGGCATTGGGACGAATGAGCTCTTGACCTAATTTTCTAAAGGCCTGTACAAACTCATTTTCTTCAATGGCATTCATGGGGCTACCGTGCCCTAGGAACAATACAGGCATTTTGCCTGTATTACCCAAGGATGAGGTCATTTTATTTAAATCTTTCAAATTCATGCTAGCACTTATTAAAGGTAATAACGCCAAGGATTTTAAGAATTTCGTTCTTTCCATTCCCTAAACAATTTATAAAACTTGCTTTACAAATTGCACTTCGACCATTATTTTTACATCTTCACCAACCAATACGCCTCCAGTTTCCAAAGCCGCGTTCCAGTTAAGTCCAAAATCTTTACGGTTGATTTTTCCTGTGATTTCAAAGGCCAGTTTTTCGTTGCCCCAAGGATCTTTATTGGTACCTCCATATTCTACATATAAACTGACGGTTTTGGTCACGTCTTTTATGGTTAGTAGGCCTTCCAGTTCGTAAGCATCATCCACTTTTGTAAAGGAGGTACTTTTAAAGGTAATGAATTTATACTGCTCCACATCAAAAAAGTCGGCGCTTTTTAAGTGGGCATCCCTTTCAGGATTGTGGGTTGAAATTGAGGCTGCTTCAATAGAAACTTCTAAAGGAGATGAAGAGAAATCTTCACCTTCGATACTTGCTTCATAATTGGTAAATGTTCCTTTTACATAGGAAATCATCAAGTGTTTTACTTTAAAACCTATGTCGCTGTGTGTGGGGTCGATAACCCATTTTGTTGTTGCCATTTGATAAAAATTTTAATTACTGTTTCTAGTTTATTTGATATGTTTTATGTGTTATTGAACAAGTCCTATTTGTCTCATAAAATCTTGATTGTCATAGAATAAGTATTCTTCAATCATTTTGCCATCTTTCCAATGGCCTATGGTTGCCATTCTCAATTTGAATTTTTTGCCAGTAGGAGGTATGGTTTTTCCATCACCAATAGGCATTGGTTCTGAAAAGGTTCCTTTCAATTCACCTATTACCGCAGTCCAATCGCCACTGCCAAAGCGTACAGGATGCTTTTCAATTTTTGTGTCGGGAGCAAAAATGAACATAGGTTTTAAATCGTCAATATGTGATGAGTACAACCCTTTTGTAGTACTTCCGTCTGCATTGTACACCACAATATCGTCCGTATGGCTATGACTAAATTTGTCCCATTCTTGATTGGTAAAATACTCAAAGTCTAATGTGTCAAAAGTAGCTAGCCGTTGTTGTATTTGAGCTTCTTGTGCTTTATAGCTTTGTAATTCAGCCTCTAACTTGTCTATTTTAGTTTGAAGTTCGTTGGTGTTGTTGTGGGAACAACTGCTAAACAATGTTGCGTATACTAGCGTAACGATTGTTAGAATTCTTGAATTTTTGAATGTTGTTTTCATGTGTAATCATTTTATTTTTAGCTGATTAAATTGCTGATACAAAGATGAAAACAATAAGGGGTTAAGTTGTTACACTATTCGGAAATAGGATTGTAGAATTAGGAAACCAATAGTTTTTTCATGTCGTCTCTAAATTCGCTTGGCGATTGTCCAGACTTCTTTTTGAAGACATTAGAGAAGTATGAATTCTCGTTATAGCCCAAATCATAGGCTATTTCTGAAATGGTTTTGTCTGTGGAGATGAGCAAGTTTTTGGCCTCAATGAGTTTTCTGGTCTCAATAAGTTCCGATACGCTTTGCTCCATGATGTTTTGACAGATCATGTTGAGGTTGCGTGAGGACATAAAGAGCTTTTCCGCATAAAATTCTACACCAACAGGCCGATGGTAGTTGTCCTCTAGAATGGTTAGAAAATTCTTGAAGGTGGTATTTTGTGTTTTTTCAAGAGACTCGTTGGAATTGTCCGCTTTTTTGCGCTCTATTTCTATCATGGTAAAGACGACACTTAGAAGCTGCCTGATAATAGCATAATTTGGAGTTTCTTGTTTGGTTTCTTCGTAAATCATTTCACAAAGCGATACCAAGCGTTGTGTACAGTAATCTTTATTGAGTTTTAAGTTGGCCTGGTTGTGGTAAAGCGAATAAAGTTGAAATGTGGTTTCTGGGATAAATTCACTTTTAAAGCGAATGCCCCAAATATCACAGCGGCCATTGACAGCTTTGGGAATGACACGATGCACTTTGCCTTTGGTTATAAAACTTACAAAAGGTGCTTCTACAGTTTTGGAACTGAAGTCTATAAAATGTTCCAATTGGCCTTCGACACCAATGAGGAGCTCCTCAAAATCATGATTGTGTGGATCATTGGGGTTCGAGGCAATTTTCTGGGCCTCGGCGGCATCAACTTTAAAAATATGGAACAGTTTATTCATTTTATAACCAATTGAAATCAGCTTAACGTATAGCTTGGTCAATACTAGAAATATACAAAAAGGATTCCGTAATAGGAACCCTTTTTATGTAATGTTTAAAGTGCTTGCTTTACCGATTGCTCTAAAGAAGTGGTGGGCCTACCCAACAGCTTAGACAATTGATGGGTCTCGTCAAACAGGTCACCTTTGGAAGCAGACACGTCCCAACTGGCTAATCCTTTGGCGAGACCTTCTGGAACACCTACTTGCGATAGGATACCGGCGTATTCTGCTTCAGGAAGATTAGTGTAAGGAATGGTTTTTCCTGATTGTTTGGATATTTCTTCGGCGAGTTCTGTTAAAGTATAGCTTTGGTCGCCTCCAAGCTCTAAGGTTTTATCCTTGTAGCTCTCATCTGTAATAACTATAGCTAAAGCTTCTGCATAATCCAATCTAGCTGCCGAAGATATTTTTCCGTTTCCTGCACTACCAATAAAAGCGCCATTTTCTAAGGCATTGGGGATAGAAGCAGTGTAGTTTTCAGAATACCAGCCATTACGTAAAATGGTAGTATCAATACCTGATTCTTTGAGAGCCTCTTCTGTGGCAACATGTTCACCTGCCAAACTTAAAGTAGAGGTGTCTGCTCGCAGCAAACTGGTGTATACAATCCAATTAACGTTTGATTTTTTAGCAGCATTTATAACATTTTGGTGTTGGCGTGCCCGTTGACCTATTTCGTTAGCCGAAATAAAAACCAATCTATCAATGCCTTTTAGAGCCATTTCTAAACTTGAAGGATCATCATAGTTGAATTCACGTGCTTCGATACCTAAATTTTTAGCTTTATCTGTAGAACGCACCAAGGCTACTAGATTCTCAGGTAGTTCTCTTTTTAATAGTTCCTGTACAACTAATCTTCCTAATTGACCAGTAGCACCTGTAATACCTATTTTCATAATGTTTGTATATTAAAGTTTCTGTTGTATATTTGATTTATAAAAGTTGTTAACTAACTTTTAGTTAGTCAAAGTTACTGTGTAAGTTTTTAATATGCAATAGGTTGCGTTTCTGTTAAATACTTACTTTGAAGTTAGTAATAGTAATAATCAGGCTTGTATGGAAAAAGAAAATTTAAAAAAATACAGTAATGTGGAAGAATGTCCGGTTAGAAATGTATTGGATAGGATTGGTGATAAATGGTCGTTGTTGATTTTACTGATTTTGGAAGAAGAAAAAGTATTGCGGTTTAATGAATTGCATAACTATATAGTGAGCATCTCCCAAAAAATGCTGAGTGTGACCTTGAAAAGTCTGGAAGCCGATGGATTGGTGAAACGTACCATTTACCCTCAGGTTCCACCAAAAGTGGAATACGAGTTGACGGAAAGGGGTAGCTCTTTATTGCCACATATCCATAGTTTGGTGGCATGGTCTAAAGACAATATTGGTGACATCAAACAATCTAGAAAAGATTACGAGTTGGTCTCACAGAAATAGAAATATTTCTTTCCCAAATTGTTATATCTTTTTTGGTTTGGTGTGTAATTTACAGAAAGATTTACGACTCCTTTTTACAACTTTATGAAGCTTTTGAATCGTGGTTTTCATCACGGTTTCACCCGAATAATTAAAACGAATGAATACAAAACAAACGGCCTATTCCATTTTGGAATTGGCATTGATATCTAAAGGACAATCGGTTCAACAAACTTATAAAAATGCGGTGGCTTTGGCACAAAAGGCGGAAGTCTTGGGCTATACCCGAATTTGGTTTGCCGAACACCATAATATGATGGCCGTAGGAAGTAACGCCCCAACGGTATTGATAGGGTATGTAGCCCAACAAACTTCAAAAATACGTGTAGGATCTGGAGGGGTAATGTTGCCCAATCACTCTCCATTAATTGTCGCGGAGCAATTTGGAACCCTTGGGAATTTATATCCCAATCGTATAGATTTGGGATTGGGAAGAGCTCCAGGAACCGATCGTGACACGGCCATGGCCATAAAGTCCGATTTTTTACAGGCCTCGCATTCCTTTCCAAATGATGTAGAGCAAATACAAGGGTTCTTTTCAAAGCACAATGAAACTGCAAAGGTGAGGGCGGTGGTAGCCGAAGGAGTAGAAGTGCCCATTTATATTTTGGGTTCCAGTACAGATAGTGCCCATTTGGCGTCTAGAAAAGGGTTGCCCTATGCATTTGCCAGTCATTTTGCAACAGCGCATTTAGATGAGGCCCTGGCTATTTATAGAGCACAATTTATCCCCTCGGAAGTTTTGGAAACTCCTTACGTTATTGCAGGAGTTAATGTGATTATCGCTGATACAGATGAAGCAGCCCAACGCTTGCAGACCTCGTCTTTGCGGATGATTGTTGGGATGTTTACAGGGAAGCGCGATTATTTGAATCCACCTACAGAGATGACTCCAGATTTAAAGGAAATCATGCAGCACCCTTCCATTCTAAACATGATCAAATACAGTTTTGTGGGAAGCAAAGCGACCGTGAAGAAACAGGTGGCCGCCTTTTTAAAGCAAACCCAGGCAGACGAGCTTATTATATCAACCAATGTCTACGATATCAACGACAGGTTGTATTCTTTGGAGAAATTTGCAGAGGTGATGCAGGAGCTCTGTGTAGCGCTTGGATAAAGGAAACTTTAAGGACCATGTCTGAAGTAATAATATACAATTTGCGTATCGTGCCGCCCAGTCCCATTTATGAGGAAGTGACTGCTTTTAAAACGCAATTTATAGAGCTTTTTGGGCCGCTTCAATATTCAAAATCCAAACCGCACATTACCTTGGTACAGTTTAAAATGGATGTTCAATATGAACCTTTTTTGATTAAGTGTTTTGCGAGCTTGTCTAAGACCAAGAAATTTAAAATGGCCATTGAAGGCTTTGATATGTTTGAAAAGGGCTCAAACGTATTGCTGTTAAAAGTGAGTCCGTCTAAAGAATTTGACCACTTGCTGGCGCAACTAAAGTTGTTGTGGGAAAGGAATCTACAAAGGGAGCTGAGCTCTTTAATTGTTTCCAAAACGCCACACCTCACCATTGCTAAAACAAGGGATAGCGCAACACTTCATAAAAGCTTTAAATTGTTTAAGGATGTAAAGTATTTCAAGGAGTTTGAAGTGAGTGAACTCATCCTGCTGTCAAGGCCAGAACATAATACTTGGGGTTGGGAGCATCGTATAGCGTTGGGGTAAGATATATTTTATCTGAATTGGAAGCTTTCAAGCTGCGTTATGTGTATTTAACAAATAATATTAAGGTGCCCCTTTTTAATAAAAATATTCAAGTATTATTTGGTGGCTCCTTCTTCAAAGGTGTATTTGCCAAGCCTTAAAAGGCAAAAGAAAACCAATGAAACATTTTGTAAATGATAATCAGAATATTGTAAAAAGGAATGGGCTATATCATTTCTCAAATTCTTTCCTTTTCTTGTAAAAGTAATTTTAAATAACTCAATATCTTGGATTGTGAAATATTCTTGAGTTGTTGGGTTTTCAAGTAATTCTTCTAGAAGTTGTTCTTTAATCTCTCCATTTTTTGAGGTTGATGTATTGCCTCCTGATAAGCGAATAAAATCTCGTAAGGCTCCTTCAAATTTTATTGTTAACGAATCTAGCGCTAATATAAAATTGTTAATTTTATTTGTATTCATAAGTACATAAAGTTCAAATTGAGCTATTAAATTATGGATACCAGGGGCTAACATTGTTAACCACGTAGAATTCTGGTCAATTTCATTATGTGTCATTGACCTTTTAAATTTCATTCCGTACCAAGTGTGGAGTTCTAAATATTGAAATATTTTATAGTAATTCAGTTTCCCACTTATTATGCCATCAACAAAAACTTTGAAAAATAGGCTGAAACATTTTATGCTATGTGTAATTATATAGTTTTGAATAATTTCTTTATCAATTTTTTCTGACTCTTTGAGGTTTTTAAAGTTGCTGTTTATGTCAAAAATACTTGTGCTAAAAAGGTTCTTAATTGAGTTTTTTATTGAATTTTTTGAATATTCTGTATTCTCTATTGGATCAACCAAGATATCTTCGTTTATTGAAAAAAAAGCAAGGATTGAATCAGTAGGTAAATCGAGAATGACATTTGATTTCATATTCAAATAGTCATTGAACATTTCTGTTGCTTTGTCATCAAGTTGATAGCTTACTTTATTGAGTCTTACCGTTTGTTTTAATCTACAATATTCTTTTAGGTTCTCTTCAGCTTCGTCTAATTTTCCTGCGAGCCTAAGATATTTCGCTTTTGTACCAATTGTAGTGAATTTAACAAAGTCAGTATCTTTTGGATGCTGGTCTAGAATTAAATCTTCATTTTTCGCAAGTAGGTTGTATAGTTTATGAAGAGGAATACATATTAGGTTGTAAAGTCTTATTCCTATTTCAAGCATATCTTTATTGCTTGAATAGGACGCAGGATTATTTATTTCAACCCAATCAGGTAAACTTTTTGCGAGTTTTTCTAATTCGATTTTTGAAAGAATATTGTTTTCAAGTATTGTATTAAGAATATAAGGTTTTACCCAATTGGGTAATGAGTTAAGAAGTAATTTGGAGGTTTCCTGGGCTTCTTCAATTTTGATTTTTGTTTTTCTTGTTATAAATAAAATGGCAGATAGAATGATTGGTATTTCTCTGGCTTCTTCTGCTTGTATTATAGTGATAGATTGACTATAATTTTCTATCGCAATTTCTGCAAATTTATTATGTTTTGTTTCTTGCCAAAGAAGATGTGCATATCTTGATTTTAACCAAGAATTTTTTGTGGACTTCAGTCGATATTTTAAATATGCTAAATCAACTTTATCTAGTCCAATACTTACTATTTGTCCTTGGGTATCTGTTATTTGGACATTTGTTATTAGTTCTCCCTTGTTTAAGTTGTAGTTTAGAGATTTTCTTTCAGTTATGAGTTTCCTTTCCCAATCACCTTTGATGTTTTTAGTGGCTTTTAGTTTTTTTTGAATATTCCAGATATTAAATGAATTAAGTTCTTCAATTGAGCTGTAAAAGTTTTTTAGTTCTTCTGGAATCTCATTCATAGTTGCTACTTAAATTAATTAGAAATAATCCTTCTTAAGGATTCTAGCTATTGACTCTTCTAAAATAACAACTTTCTTTCAAAATTGTAGGAATATATCTCTTCAGAAGGCTTTCTTTCCTTATTCATTCATTTAAAAAATTTAATCAAAAGTCACTAGTGTTTGTGTTAAGATGTTGTATTTTAGAGTGTTATTTGTTTTGCTATGGTTTGGCAGTTGAAAAAAGAAGTCGAATCAAATAATGTTATAAAGTCTTAGGTTGCTCATTTTGTAGAAATTTTCACAAATTTTTAATATATCAAATCACAATTATAATAGTAATACTATTAGATTTGTGATTTAAATAATTATTATAATGATCAATTTGCTGCAAAATTTTAAAATTGAAGTTCCCAAGGGCATCTTTATCAAAGATCCTGAGACCTCAGAACTGGGAAAGCGCATCATCAAGCATAGCATTGAACTCATTGATCAACTTGGCTTTGAGCAGTTCAATTTTAAAAAGTTGGGAGCCGATATTAATTCCAATGAGAGTTCTATTTATAGGTATTTTGAGAGCAAACACCATTTGTTGATGTACTTGACTTCTTGGTATTGGGTATGGATAGAGTACCAATTGGTGTTGGAAACCTTTGCCTTAAAAGCTCCCAAGGAAAAACTTGAAAAGGCCATCGAGGTACTTACTAGAACCACAGAACAGGATAGCAATTTTGAGCATATCAACGAGGTATTGCTCAACAAAATCATTATCAAGGAAAATGCCAAGGCATACCTTACCTGCGATGTCGATACCGAAAATGAAGAAGGCTTTTTTATGCCTTTTAAACGTGTGGTGAAGCGCTTTGCAGAAGTTATTCAGGACTATAATGGCAGTTATCAATTTCCATTGAGTTTGGCCAGTTCTACGGTTGAGGGGGCTTTGCACCAACACTTTTTTGCAGACCATTTTAAAACGCTTACCAACAATACCGATGCTACGTCGGTTACCCAATTTTACACAAACGTCATTTTTAACACCCTAATGCATGAAGAATAACGAAACCCTATCACCTTGGAAACGCTTTTTGGGCTTGGTGCAGCTAGAAAAGGAAGACATTTTTAGAGTGGCCTATTTTGCAATTTTTGAAGGTATTTTGGCTTTGACCTTGCCGTTGGGAATTCAAGCTATTATTACGCTTTTGCAAGGAGGGCAAGTGTCTACATCGTGGATTGTGTTGGTGGTGTTGGTAACGGCTGGAGTGGCCTTTACGGGGATTTTAAAACTTTTCCAGATTCGTATTATTGAGAGCATTCAGCAACGCATTTTCGCCAGGGCTTCATTTGATTTGGCCTACAGGTTTCCTAAAATAAAAATGAATGAAATGCGCAATTACTACTTGCCAGAACTTGCTAACCGTTTTTTTGATACGCTAAGCATCCAAAAGGGATTGTCAAAGATTTTGATTGATATTCCTTCGGCATTCCTGCAGATCATTTTCGCCCTTATTCTACTGTCTTTTTACCACCCGTTTTTTATTGTGTTTGGTTTGCTGTTAATAGGGCTTATCATTATCGTGTTCAAATATACCGCCAAAAAGGGCTTGGATACCAGTTTGACGGAGTCTAAATACAAGTATAAAATGGCCCATTGGCTGGAAGAAATTGCCCGTACAGTAATCAGTTTTAAACTTTCGGGGAAGACCAGTCTGGCCATGAACAAAACAGATGATTTGGTGTTTGATTATGTGAATTCACGTGAAAGCCATTTTAAAATCTTGATGTTGCAGTTCAAGCAAATGATTGGTTTTAAAGTATTGGTAACTGCTGGATTGTTGTTGGTTGGAGGCTATTTGGTATTGCATCAGCAGATGAATATCGGGCAGTTTGTTGCGGCGGAAATCATTATCATTTTAATTATTGCTTCCGTGGAAAAACTCATTTTAGGATTGGAGTCTTTTTACGATGTGTTAACGGCCATTGAAAAGTTAGGCCAGGTGGTAGACAAGCCCATCGAGAATCAATATGGCGAAGAGATTACCGCAGCCAAGCCTTTTACCATTGAATTGAAAAATGCTGGCTATAGAGTATTCAATCGGAAGAAACCAATTTTGGAACATATTTCTTTTACAATTGAACCTACAGACCGTGTGTTGATTCAAGGGGACAGTGGTTCGGGGAAATCCAGCTTGTTGCAGCTTATAGCAGGGGTATTGGCGCCAACCGATGGGTATATTTATATAGACAATCTTTCTATAGAGAGTTTGCATATTAACAAATACCGGTCGCATTTGGGGATGGTCCTTTCCGAAGAATCACCTTTTGAGGGTACTATTAGGGAAAATGTCACTTTTGGAAATCCTGAAATAAGTGATGAAGCCATTTTTCAAGTGTTTGAAAAACTTGGGTTGTCCAATTTTTTAAAGCGCCAGCCTAAAGGATTGAACACCTTATTGAAACCAGAAGGAAAACAGATACCTTATTTTATTTCAGCGAAATTATTATTGGCAAGAGCCATTTTAAAACAGCCTAAAGTGCTCATTTTGGAAGAGCCTTTAAAGCAGTTCAATATTGAAGAATCCGAAAAGATCTTTCAATACTTATGTGGCGCCTCCAACCCTTGGAGCGTGATTGTGGTAAGTAACCTCAATGTATGGAAACGCATGTGCAACAAGCACATTATTTTGGAAGATGGTCACATGATTAACTCGTAAACACTATGCTAAACATTTCAAATAATAAAGTCTCGGAATTTTTGGATTTGGAACAATTCAAATCTGGTAAGGCAACCTTGCATAAAAACCACCATCGTTTGTTCAGAAGGGTGCTTTTGGTGAGTACTATTTTGTTGATTGTGATTCTGTTTTTGCCTTGGACACAAAATATCACCAGTAAAGGTTTGGTGACTACTTTAAAACCTAACCAAAGGCCGCAAACACTTCAGTCGCCAATTCCAGGACGCATTGATGCTTGGTTGGTGCAGGAAGGCGATTTTGTGAAGGAAGGCGATACCATTCTTAAGATTTCGGAAATCAAGAGCGAGTATTTTGATGAGCAACTAACCGATAGAACTGGAGAGCAAATTAGGGCGAAGTCGGCTTCTGTGGAAGCTTATCGTTCCAAAGTACAAGCACTCAAGAATCAGTACGCTGCCCTGCAACAGGAGCAGCAGTTGAAGTTGGAGCAGGCTAAAAACAAATTGTTGCAGTCCAAATTAAAAGTAGAATCGGATAGTATCGATTTGGAAGCTGTTAAAACTAAAGCACAAATTGCCCAAACCCAATTTGAAAGAACCGTGACCTTACAGGAAAAAGGGCTGAAAGCGGTGAAGGATGTGGAAGAATACCGCAATAAATTGCAGGAGGCCAATGCCAAGTTGATTTCACAGGAAAACAAATGGCTGGCTTCTAAAAATGAAGTCATTAATTCAGAATTGAATATTTCTACCATTCGCGCTACTTATGGCGATAAGTTGGCAAAGGCCCAAAGTGATTTGTATTCGGCAGAATCCAGTGCTTTGGATACCGAAGCACAGGTATCGAAACTAGAAAATAACTTGGCTAATTATGAAAAACGTAACAGTTTACTTTTCATTACAGCGCCTCAAGATGGTTATATCAATAAGGCCATAAAATCGGGGATAGGGGAAACTTTTAAAGAAGGAGAGCCTTTGGTTGGGATCATGCCCGCCAATTATGAGCTTGCTGTTGAAATGTACGTCAAGCCTATAGATTTGCCCTTGTTGCATAAAGGCGAACATGTGCAGGTAGAGTTTGAAGGTTGGCCTGCAATCGTGTTTAGTGGGTGGCCCAATGTGTCCTACGGAACCTATGGGGCGCAAATTGTAGCTATTGAAAATTTTGCTAGTCAAAATGGAATGTACCGGGTATTGATTACACGAGATCCAGATTATGGACCGTGGCCAGAAGCCCTACGTGTGGGATCGGGAGCCAAAACCATTGCGCTTTTGGAAGACGTGCCTATTTGGTTTGAATTGTGGAGACAGATCAACAGTTTTCCTCCAAATTTCTATACCCCTAATGGGACGGATGCAGCCCAAAAAAGTGATTCAAAAAAGTAACAGCTATCATTTAAAAAGATATAATGGTTTTTAAAAACATGCATTTTCCTAAATATATAGTGATTATTGTATTACTGTTAAGTGCCGTGAACTTTAAGGTTCAGGGGCAAACGGTGGCTGATAGTATTTTTACTTTGGAAGAATTTTTGGGCTATGTAAAGCAGTACCATCCCGTGGTAAAGCAGGCCCACTTGATTGCGAGTGAAGGAGAGGCAAAACTGCTTAAGGCTCGCGGGGCTTTCGATCCCAAAATAGAAGTGGATTACGGTAAAAAGGAATTTACAGGTACAGAGTATTATGATAAGCTCAATGCAGCATTTAAAATCCCTACGTGGTACGGAATTGAGTTTAAGGCCAATTATGAAAATAATGAAGGCTATTACCTAAATCCTGAGGCTAAAGTTCCAGAAGATGGTCTTTATAGCGCAGGAGTGTCCATGTCCTTGGCAAAAGGCTTTTTGGCCAACCAACGTATGACCACATTAAAACAGGCAAAGCTTTATAGGGACATTAGTTTGAACAAGCAAAGTTTGGCGGTGAATGAAGTGCTCTACAATGCGGTTGAAGCTTATTTTAGCTGGTTGAAGTATTATCAGGAGTATCAGGTGTATGCTTCATTTCAAGAGAACGCTCGAGAACGCTTATCCAATGTTGTGGTGAGCTTTGAGGCTGGGGATAAGCCTGCTGTGGATACTTTGGAAGCGAGTATCAATTTAAAAAATAGGGAATTGGATGTAGAGAAATCCCGAATTAACTATGTGAAATCGCAATTGGAACTTTCCAATTATTTATGGCTTGAAAACAATACACCGGTGGAATTGGATTATAGTTTGGTGCCAGATGAAAATTCCCTGTTTATTGCGGATCAAGTGTTGAATAGTAGTTTGTTAGAAGTGAACGAGGAACTTTTGGTAAACCATCCAAAAATACTGGCTATCAACTTGGAAAAAGAGCAATTGGTATTGGAAAAACGGTTGAACACCAATAACCTTTTGCCTAAAATAGATGCACAATACAATTTTTTAACCAGTGATTACGAACGTATAAATTCGTTGACGGTTCATAATTATAAAGCTGGGCTCAACATTAGTATGCCTTTGTTTTTGCGAAAGGAGCGTGGCGATTTGAAGCTTACCAAATTGAAATTGCAGGATGTTGAATTTAGTTTATCCGCAACAAAAGTAAGTTTGCTTAACAAAATTAACGCCGTTCAGCAGGAAATAGACTCCTATGAAAACCAAAGTGCCATTGCTCAAAATTTGGTAAATGATTACAAGCAATTGGTCGCTTTTGAGCAAGAACGATTTGAGTTGGGGGAAGGTTCTTTGTTTTTGATCAATTATCGAGAGGCCAAATTGATTGAAACAGAATTGAAGCGTATTGACATTAATAATAAGGTGCTTTCTACCAAAGCAAAGTTTGCCCAAATATTGAATACCTTGGAGTAGTAAAGGAAACTATTTAGCATAAAAAATCCGCTCATTGAGCGGATTTTTTTGTTTTATATTTTAAAGACCATATAGTTGAGCGATATCAGTCTCATGTTTTTTAGCAATGACCTTCCTTTTGATTTTCATACTTGGAGTCAGTTCGCCTTTATCAACAGTCCATTCTTCCGGCAACAGCACAAATTTTTTGATTTGCTCCACATGGTTGAACAGTGGGTTGTATCGGTCTATGATACTTTGGTAAAGCTTGGTGATATTTTCCGATTTTAGGGCAATTTCTTTGCCTACGTATGGGATGGAATGCTTTCGGCACCAATCGGCTAAACCGGAAAAGTTAGGGACAATCAATGCCGAGACAAATTTTTGGCCATCTCCAACCACCATGATCTGTTCAATTAGAAAACTCTCTTTCATTTTGTTTTCTATAGGTTGCGGTACCACATACTTACCACCTGAAGTCTTGAACATTTCCTTTTTACGATCGGTGATTTTTAAATATTTGGAATCGACCATTTCTCCAATATCTCCAGTGCAGAACCAACCATCTTTCAAAACTTTTTCGGTTTCTTCAGGGCGTTTAAAATAGCCTACCATCACATTGTCTCCCTTACAGCAAATTTCTCCGTCTTCCAAAAGCTTAATTTGAACTGACTTTAGGGGCTTTCCAACGGTTCCCGGTCTAATATCATTGGTGCGATTGAAGGCTATGATAGGAGAGGTTTCGGTGAGACCATAACCCTCCACAACTTTAATTCCTGCAGCTCCAAAAACGCGTATTAACCGTTCTTGGCAAGCACCACCACCCATAATGATGGCTTTTACATTTCCGCCAAGAGCTTCACGCCATTTCTTGTAGATAAGTTTATCCGCCAACCATAATTGAAGTTTATAGGCAAGATTTGATTTTTGATTAAATTCATATCTATTTGCTAGCTTAACAGCCCAAAAAAAGATGGTTCTTTTAAGGCCCGTTTGGGTTTCTCCTATAGAAATTATTTTTTCATAAACCTTTTCCAAAAGCCTAGGTACCGCACAGAACATATATGGTTTTACTTCTCTCAGGTTCTCAGCCACCTTGTCTACGCTTTCGGCAAACGAAATAGTAAAGCCATTGTAAGTATAAAAATACATGGCCATTTTCTCATAAATATGATTCAGCGGTAAAAAACTTAGGGATCTATTTTCTTCCAGAGTTAAATATTCAAACACTTCATCAGACGTGGCTTTCATATTGGAATAGGCGTTTTTGTGAGAAAGCATCACACCCTTGGGGGTTCCTGTGGTCCCAGATGTATAAATAATGGTGCACACATCGGTGTCTTGAACTTTGTTGGCCTGAATCAATACTTGGTCATAAATAGCGCTGGAATAAGGTTGAATCAATGGTTTCCAGCTAAGCTCCGTATTGGTTGAGTTGATGATATAGATTTCCTTTAAGGAAGGAATGGAATGTTGTACCGAACTTAACTTTTCATATAGCTCCATGTTCTCCACAAAACAGATTTCAAGCTGCGCCTCATTGAAAATGGTCACTAATTCATTGCTTGAAATGTTTGGGTATAATGGTATTAATACTGCACCTGTAAGCTGGACGGCTAAATCAATGACCAACCAATCGGGAGATGAGAAGCATATCAATCCAACTTTTGATTTGTTTTCTATGTTGATTTCATTGCCGTTTATGCCTTTTGCCAATAGTGAATTTGCCAGCCCAAAAGCCATTTCCTTTAGTTGGATTGGTGTATAGTGCTCCCAGGCACCGTCTTTTTTGTACTGTAAGAAGTTTTCTGGCAACATTTTGATATTGTCACCTAATAAAAAATCAAACAGTCTATGTTGTTTGTTGTCTGTAGTATTCATTATAGCGTAAATTTAGCGAGGTGCCTTAGTGGAAAATCCCAATTTAGATTATTATTTCACTTTGATGTAAAGTCTAGAGTGGTTTAAAGGTCTTTTACATTGTTTTCCTCACATTTTTTTTAAATCCCCATCAGCTAAACCCATAAAAAGATAAGCGATAAAAGAGATGTCAAAAATACAACAACCTTTAAAAATGATGTTGCAAAAGGAGATTTAAATGTGGGATGGGGTTTGAAATTGTTAGTGTAATTATTAATTAAAGTGATTTTGGCTTGGTTTAAGAAAAGGAAGGGGAGTTGTTGTAGAATAAAGGACTATATAAAAAAAAGCCCTGCAATAAATGCAAGGCTTTTCAGCGGAGAAAGAGGTTATTGAACTTTTTTTGCTCCGATTTACAAAGGTGTAGTAAAATCAAGGGTTTCGAGAGTTTGTGTAATGTTTTATTTACTTAGATTTGGTTCGAAAAAGCTTTTAAATATACCTTTACTGTCAACGATACTGTCAACTCGAAAACTATGAAAGGAACCTTTAATCTTAGAAAACCAAAGGACACTAAACCTACTTTAATTGTCTTTTCAGCCTACTTTAAAACTGAACGAAAAAAATTTGTGTATTCCACAGGTGAAAGCATATTGCCTTCAGAATGGGATTTTGAAAACAGACAACCAAATAATTTAAAAGGTAGGGGAGGAAATTCCGAACAGCATAGATCGATTAAAAGGCAAGTTGATAGGTATGATGTGTTCTTAGCGGAATTGGTTAATAGGTACAAGAATATCAATGAAGAATTGGACATTGAGACAACCCGTAAGGAATTTGACAAAGAGTTCAAACGAGTTGAAGCAGTGTCCAACAATTTTTTCATGATATATCAACGCTTTTTAGATTCGAAAAGGAATAATCACACAGATACGGCTAATTCATCATCAACAATTAAACGATATGAATATAATGAGACCATCCTAAAGGATTTTCAAGCTCATTCAAAGAAAAGTCTACATTTTAATAAGATCAACAGTGAGTTCTATAATGATTACATTAATTATTGTGTTACTGTGAAGAAGCATTCTTCTAATACCTTAAGACGCAATGTAGGATTGCTTAAAACCTTTTTGAATTGGGCTTTGGAAAACAATCATACTTATAATGCTGACTTTAAAAAATTCAAATCTCCAAAAGCTCAGGCTACAGATGAAGTGGCTTTAACTTTTGAGCAGGTCAAGGCGATATATGAACACGATCTAAGCGAAAAAAAGAAACTGGAACGCGTTAGGGATATCTTTGTTTTTGGCTGTTCCACAGGTATGCGAATTAGTAACTATTCGAAGGTTACTAAAAATGATATAGAAAATGGTTGCATAAAGGTTGTCGATAAAAAGAATAATGACAAGTATTTAAAAATACCTCTTAACGATTTTTCTTTGGAAATATTAGAAAAGTATGATTATAAGCTCCCTGTTATTTCTACACAAAAGTTCAATAAATACATTAAGGAGGTTTTTAAGGAGCTTAAGTATAAACACAATATCAAAAAGGTTACGAAAATTGGTAACAAGGTTATAGAAACGCCAATTCCATTTTATGATAGAATCTCATCACATACAGCCAGAAGAAGCTTTATAACGATTATGAAAAACAAAAAGATACCAGATAAAGTTATTATGGAGTTTACAGGGCATAAGAGTTTGGAGGTGTTTAATAAATATTACAAGCCAAATGAAGATGATAAGAAGGATTTTATGATGGATGTTTGGAGTAAATAGAATTGAACTATATTAAATAAGGGACATAGGTCGAGTGAAGACAATTTAATTGACTTTTGAAAAGTAGCTTTAGTGTTTTAGTTAGATATATGAAAGAGGGCAATAAAGTGCCTTTTTTTAATGTGAAAGAATTAATTTGGTGCATTTAAAATGCCAAATAAAAATTATTATGTTATGCATGAGCAAGAATTAAAAGATTATTCAATAGATATTTCGGGAGTTCAATTTATGGGAGTATTACATGGAATGGATTTGTCTGTTTTTGATAATCAAAAAATTGAATTATTAATTCAAAAAAACATCTATGTTTTAGCTGCATTCCAATATCATGAAGGAGATGAATTTGCTTATTACAGTAAACCTCCGAAGGAATTTGAGTTAGATCTAGATTATAAAGAGCGGAGATATACGATGAATCCAGTAATTATTGCGGAAATTTTTTGTCAACTAGAAGTATGCGCAATTGGGAATGGGGTAGGAGCCGAAATAGAAATTGAAAAAATATTTTTTAAGTTAAAATCGTTAGTAGGGAAAAAAGATAAAATCAAATATTTGAAAAAGCGATATCAAAAGAACTTTCCAAAAGATTCTGATTATGAATGGTATTCAGATTTAGAAAACGAAGGAGGAGAAGTTTTAGGTGTTTATGTGGCTTGGTATGAATATGTTTATTTTTATTTATGTAGTGAGAGTGGTTATTTTTTTGTGAAACTATATTTAACATATAATAAAACTGATTTGTATTATAATTTTTCAGACTTGATTACTTTGACATTAAACTGGGAGGAATCCGAAGGGAGGACTGATTTGAGGGATTTATTGGATAAATGGCATGATTTCCATGAAAAGGATTTGATTTTATCTGATATTCAACGAAAAATAGAGGAGATAGAAAAAGGAGAAAAATCTAATGAAGATAATAGAGAAAAATATTTAGAATTAAGTTACAAGTATGACTTGACAAATGAGTGTTTATCGGCTTCAGAAATAGCTTATTATGTTTATTATAAGGATTATGCAAAGGAAAGGGTGATTGAAGATGATGGACTTAAAAGAGAAGAGTATTGGAAAAAAATAGGGGAAACTTTTGGGAAAAATGGAGCGAATATCAGAAAGGAGCATGGGAAACTTGTAAGAGATAAGGAGTATAGGCTACAGCCAACTTTTAATCGCGTAAGTATGTTAGAAAAAATATTACCGTTATTATCAGAAAAGTCTAAAATTCATTGTAAAGACGAATTGGAGATTATAAAATTAAATTTATAGTACCTACTATATAGTTACTATAAGAATAAACGAAGACAGTCAAAATATACTTTCGCAATGTTAATATTAAAAAAGTATATATGACAAATGTTATTCAGCTACAACAGCTAACAAAAACAGAATTGTTTGATCAATTAGAAGGGCTAATTGATCGTAAACTTTCTACTTTGCTAGAAAGTAACCCGAATGAGAAACTTTCCATTCAATCGGTTTCAGAGGAACTAGGTGTTTCCAAATTAACAGTCCACAACTACATAAAGAAAGGTTTTATACCTGCTTCCAAGATTGGAAGACGGGTAGTAATTAAACGGGTGGACTTGGAAAAATCGTTGGCCGAAGTTAAATCCTTAAAATATAGAAGATAATGGAAAATAGAAATGAATTGAAAGACAATAATAAGGAAGTGGTCGTTAATTGTCTTAAGCCTGTTGCTAAAAATTTGAAAAAATATTTTAAAGAGAATGTTGAAATAGATTTTATATCAAGTAAAGAGTTCAAGGAATCTATTGATTCTTATGATGAAATTATTCTTCGAATAAATTTTCCCGTTGACCCTGAAAAAGTTGACCTTCTTTTAAAGAACAATAAAATCATGGGGATTGAAGAATTTAAGGAAAAAAGTTCCCGTTTCGGGAAAGTGATTCATGAGGGAAATTCAATTTTAATTGAAGTTAGAAAGAGTGAAAAAGAATAAATAAATTCAGATTTTATCAGAAAGATGGATGTTTCTGGTTGCTGCTTTGTGAAAAACCTTATGTTTTTTGATGGCAGCAACCACATGTCCGTTTATTAAAAAATTGCCATTTAGGTATTGAACAATTTTATCAATTATGAAAAATAATATTATAAATATAAGAATATCTGATACACTGAAACAGGAATTGGAGATTCTGAGCTCTATTAAAGAAGTATCTATGTCAAATTTGATTCGTGAAGCACTTTTAAATTTTATTAATACTGTTGATTTGGACATTGAAAAAGCAAAGAGTTCGAGGAGTTGCTCATTATTGCAGTCTCTTTCTTTTTCCGAGTTCATTTTTTGGATATATGAAAAAAAGAGGAACCCAGAAATTATTGAAGGAGGGGAGTATCATATCCAACAATTGGAATTAATAAAAAAAATGAGAAAACATCCTTTATTTACACAAGAGATCTTGGAAGAAATTGACAAGATAGCCGTAGAAATAGAAAAACTACTAAATGGAGAAATCAGGGGGGCTATGAACTTTGAATTTCCAGTTGAAGGGAACTCCAATTCATTTAATTATGAATTGTTTTCTTATTTCATGTATGCTATAAGGTATGATGAAGAAAATAATAAAGTGTTGTTTATAGATTAGCTATGGAGTATAGTAGCATAGATGAAATAGAAAACGAACTTGATGGTTTTTCGAAGTCAAATATTGAGATTGCTCGAGAAAAATTATTTTCAATTATAGATCAGTTGCCTAGTGAGTATAGTGACTTGATTGAACATTCATTTATATATAAGAGGATTCCAAAGGAGTATTTATTAAGTTCAATATTATTTACTGTAAGCACATCAATTGGTTTGACATTTTCCATGAATGTTTTGGGGTATGTAAATTATCCTAATCTATATTTTACCATAATAGGTAGTAGAGGAGATGCTAAATCAGAAGCCATAAAATTAGCAACGAACCCTTTGAAACAGGTTGATGATTTGTTTTACTCTGATTTTAAAGAATCTTTGAGAGGTGTTAATAGTGAGGAGGAGGTAGAGATGCCGATAAGGAAGCAAGTATTAATTCAAAATGCCTCCATTGAAGCTGCCCATAAAATTCATGCTGAAAACCCTAACTCTATAGGAATTTTAATAGATGAAATATTTGGACTTATTGATAAAATGGGGAATTCAAATAGTAGGGATGGAGTAGCTTGGCGCAATTTTTTACTTGAGGGTTATACTAATGGACATGTAGATGTTTCAAGGAAAACAACGGAAAGCTTTAGAATTAATAAAACCTGCCCAACATTGATGGGGGGACTTCAGCATCAGTTTGTACCAAATTTGTTTGCTAATGGCAATTTGGAAAGTGGGTTTATAGATCGGCTATTGTTTACACCTAAGTTAACGGCAAATAAAGTACTAAAGAATAATGGTATACCTATTGAGACTATTCTTAATTATGATAAGAGTATTAAAAATATCTTAGAATATAAACTGGAATCTGAACGGCTATTGGAAGAAAGGAAACAGTTTGAAATTACTATGTCTGGACCAGCAAAAGCAATGGTTTTTGAGTATTGCCAGGAGTTGATAAATAGACAGTCAAAAACTAGACCAGTCCTTAAAGAGTATATGTCTAAAATGCAGATTTCTATACATAAGTTTTGTATCCTAGTCTTTATGATGAAGTATTCCCAACAAAAGGGGTTTGGTACAAATCTTTGTTTGGATGAGGTGAGATTGGCAATCGAATTAAACGAATATTATTATACCAATTTTAACATCATATTGGAGTCGTGCCTTTCCGTTAAGGAAAGCAAAAATGAGCCGGAGGTAGAGCATATTATAGCAATGGCAAAAAGAAACAATGCTTCGCAAAAGGCAGTTGTTGAAGTTACTGGGCTAACTAAAGGGACGATTTCAAAAAGGTGGAATAAAAATTAATAGAAACTGGAAACTCGAAACCTAGAGTTTTAATAAGGTTACTGTCTGTTAATTAGATTGTTGTGAAGTCTATTTGTGAAGTTTCGAGTTTCCAGTTTCTAAATTTAAAATTATGCTTCAGAAAGTAGAGCAATCGTTGGTTTTTGAAAACAAAAGAGATAGGTCTTTAGTTACCCCCTGTTGTAACAGAACCAACAAGGATTCAAAGTTCGTAAACTTTAAAGGCTATCCATCCAACTATGGGTATTGTCATTCTTGTGGAGAAACAACGCTTCCTCCAACCGTATATAAGGATGAATTAGGGAGAGAATATATATGGAATGATGTAAGTAATACATTTGAGCCATATGTCACACAATTGTATGACAAATTGTATTACAAATCAGTTGATTCATGTAATACAAAATCTATTAAATCTGAAAAGAATATAAAATATGTTGATTTTGAGATAATTGAAATGTATTACAAGGTGCAGCCTGAAAACAACTTATTACAATATTTAAGGAGGACATATGGAGATGAAAAAGTGGATATAGTAAAACAAATGTATTACATAGGTACTAATAAAGACCTTGGGACTGTCTTTTGGAGCATTAATTCACAAGGTAAAACTCAAAAAGCAAAGGTGTCGTATTACAGAGCTAATGGTAAACGGACGAAATATTTTAAAGTGCCTTATAAAAATGAAGATGGGTATTACAGTTGTTTGTTTGGGGAGCATCTAATTAATAAAGAAGGTTTTTTAAGTAAAACAGTAGTTTTAGTGGAAAGTGAAAAAACAGCCATTGTTTGTGCTATGCATTTTCCAAAATATCTATGGTTAGCATATGGGGGTATAAATGGATTAACCGAAGATAAGTTAGGAGTGTTGAAGGGTAGAAGAGTGGTTTTGGTTCCTGATATAAGCGAAAATGCTGTTGCTATAATGAAAAAAAAATTACCATTGCTCTTGGATTCTGGGATTGAAGCAAAAATCTGGGATATGACAAAGGGGAAGTCCGATGGTCAACTCAAAACAGAAGGCTTGTTTAATTGTGATTTGGAGGATTTTATTAGGCTTGTGAATTGAAAATAGGATATAAATAAGGGTAACATCAATTAATAACAAAAATGTCTTGATGTTACCCTATTATAGGGTGGTATATTTATAATAATTTCATCAAATAGAATTTGCTATTGCAACATCCCAAGATGGCAATTTCCTTTTTTCCAAATTTGCTATAATAATAGGTTTCGCAGTTTCTTCTAGATTGACACTAAATTTATCTAATAGATTTTTTATTTCAAAGATTGCAGTTATAATTTGTATTATCCCTGCATGTTCACTTCCTGTTCTTAATTCATAAGATTTTTTGATAAACTCATCGGCTCTACTTGAAATTTGCGCCTTGTTTGCATCATAAATTGATTTGAAATTCACGCTAATTATCGCGCTATAAGCATTAGCGTTTGCAACCTGTGATTGAATTTCTGTAAGCGTTTCGTTGTGCAAGTCCGCTAAAGATTGATAAAGGGTCTGTAATTCTACATTGTCATTTAGTCCTGAATTATTTATGAGATAAAACTGTTTCTTTACAGGATCTAGTGGTTTTTTTTCCAATTTTTTAAAAAATCCTTGCCCCTTAACTTTTCCGATGAACCTGGATATTTCAGTGCCATGGTTATTTAAAACTTCATTAGCTTTAGTTAAATAAGTTTGGATTGCATCTTGATTGGCTGTTGTAATTGAGTCTTGTGCTTGAACTCGGGAATTAAGATTTAAGCAAAGTAAAAATAAAGAAGTAATAGAAATTTTGTGAAATGTTTTCATGGTTTTTAGTTTTTTTTGTAAAATATAAAGCGAGAGTTATTTAAAGAGGTATTTGAATATCCAATAGTAGGCCTAACCCCGTTCATTTGTATTTCAGAATTCATCATATTTAAATAAATATTATTGATAGTTTCATCTTGAGTTATTAGTTCAAGTTGAGCTATTAAGCCCTTTAAAAAAGATGTTTTGTCACTTAATTCGGAACCATAAGAAGATGTTAGAAATGCTCTTGATTTTCCTCCACATGAATTCATGGTAATGATTTTAGGATCGCTTTTGGAAATGTTTTTAATTATATAATCTCCATTACTGTCATGAATTTTGCCACTAAAACAAGAGTTAACAACAGTTAAAACATTATCTATTTCACTATTTTCAATTCTAGTTAATATATCAGAAAAGTAAACTTTTTCCTCTAAGGGAAATGAATGAATGTAAAAGGAATCTCGATCGTCTAATGTTCCATGACCTATAAAAAATATTAATAGTTGGCTATCGTCATAACTATCGATGTGGGGAGAAGTGCCCTCTTTTAATTGATCAAAAATGTCAATTATTTCATTTTTAGATTTGTTTTCGAAGACAACTAAATTGTCGTAGGTTAAATTATTGCTTATAGAATTTTTTAATTTATTTGTAATAGAGTAGAATTTATCATCTATATTTTCATATCCAGAGAAAATAAAAATTGATGTAGATATATTGTTGCTACAGTCATTTAAGTTTATTTTATTAAAATAGATTTCACCTTGTTTAGGTAATCCAAGTGGAGTTAATCCTTGTTTTCCGGGGTTTCCATTCTTGGAAGGGCTACAATTTGTAGTATTTGATCCCTTTTCTCCTTTGCGTCCTCCATAACCTCCTCTGCCATTTTCTCCGGGTGAACTAATAAACTGAAAATTGTTTAATATTGAATTTACGACATCACTTTCTGCTTCATAAAAGAAGTATACATTTCCTGAATTTCCTCCAAATGCTCCATTTCCTCCATTTCCTCCGTTCCCTCCATCTCCAGGACCACATCTACAGTCGAAGGGAAGGTCTCCAGTTCTAGATTGTCCTCCTTTTCCTCCATTACCGCCAATACCTCCATTACCTCCCGCTCCTCCTTTGGTTATTATTTTTAGAGAACCATAGGTTAATATGTTTCCTGTAAATGAAAAGGCAGGGCTATTTTCTCCAGGTTTTCCTGCTTCTGCATTTCCTCCATTTCTTCCATCCCGACAAGAATCTCCTCGGCCTCCATCAATTCCATTTTCTCCATCAAGCCCGTTATTTCCTGAAATTTTTATTGTAACGTTATTTCCAATATCAATTGTTTTACATGTAATAGAAATACTATCCTTTTCATTTAAAATTAACGTTGAATTGTCATTTAGTTTTAAATGATTAAAAATTTTATCTGAATTTATTACTAAGGTTTGGTCTGTGTCCAATACAAAATCACTGGGTGGTATAGTAGCAGCTGTTTGTGAAAATGTAAATTGATAGAATAGACAAATAATGATAATGGTTGGAATTTTCATTTTTGTGGTTGGTTGTTGGTTGTCAGTGGATTAAATTAGAAAAAAAAAATTATTTATGCGAGAAATAGTGAATTTTTTTATAAAGGGTTTTTTATCTATGAATAATAGAATTAATTTTTGGATTGAATTTATCTGATTATTGAATTATTGGTGATTCAAAATTTGAATAAAATAATTACTTTTAAAGTCTTTATAAAATCAACCTACCAACTGAATGAAATTCAACGAAGACTCCAGAGTAAAAATACCTACCATTCTACATTTGTTAAAATTAGGTTATCAATATCTCTCGTTAAAGCATCAGGTTTGGGACGAAAGCACGAATATTTTCATAGATATTTTTAAGCAACAGGTTAAAGTTATAAACCCAGAGCTAACATCAATTGAAATTGACAGGTTATATTCTGAAGTTTCTCTAACACTGGAAAATGAAGACTTAGGAAAGGCTTTTTATGAAAAATTGGTAGCAAGATCAGGAGTTAAATTAATCGATTTTGAAAATTTTGATAGCAATAGTTTTCATGTTGTTACTGAATTACCATACAAGAAGGATGATGAAGAGTTTAGGCCAGACATAATACTTTTAATTAATGGGATGCCTTTAGTGTTTATTGAGGTCAAAAAACCGAATAATTTACTAGGGATTCATGCAGAGCATAAACGTATGCAAACGCGTTTTCAGAATAAAAAATTCAGAAAATTCATTAATGCCACTCAGTTAATGGTGTTTTCTAATAATATGGAATACGATGATGAAGCGACAGAACCGTTACAGGGGGCTTTTTACAGTGCCACTTCGTATTACAAACCCATGTTTAATTATTTCAGAGAAGAAGAAAACTTTGATTTAAAATCACTTTTAACCGATGTCCCAGATGAACAAGAGACGGAGGTTTTAAAGGATAACAATCTACTAAGCATTAAAAATGCCCCTGAATTTTTAATAAATAAGAGCCCTAATAAACCTACAAATCGCATTTGCACCTCTCTTTTTCAAAAAGAGCGTTTAGCTTTTATTTTAGAGTTTTCAATCGCTTATGTGAAGGAGCATAGTGGTTTACAGAAACATATCATGCGATATCCACAAATTTTTGCAACCAAAGCCATTGCTGCTAAATTGGAAGCAGGTATTAATAAGGGGATAATTTGGCATACCCAAGGAAGCGGCAAAACTGCTTTAGCGTATTACAATGTTAAACACTTAACTCACTATTTTCGGAAAAAGGAAATTGTTCCTAAGTTTTATTTTATTGTAGACCGATTGGATTTATTAATTCAGGCGGGTAAAGAATTTAAATCGCGGGGTTTAATAGTGCACAATATTAATTCTCGTGAAGCCTTTGCGGAAGATATTAAATCTACCCAGGCAATACATAACCATTCGGGGAAAGCCGAGATTACTGTAGTGAACATTCAGAAATTTAAAGATGATCCTGATGTTATAAAAAACACTGATTATAATTTGAGTATGCAACGCGTATTCTTTTTAGATGAAGTACACCGTAGTTACAACCCAAAGGGTAGTTTTCTGGCTAATTTAGAGCAGTCTGATAAAAACGCGATTAAAATTGGGTTAACAGGAACACCACTTTTGGGATCAGAGTACAATTCTAAAACCTTGTTTGGTGATTATATTCATAAATATTACTATAATGCATCTATAAAAGATGGTTATACATTACGCCTAATTCGTGAAGAAATTGAAACAAGTTATAAGTTAACCCTGCAAGAAGCTTTAGAGGAAATTGAAATCTTAAAAGGTAATGCCGATAAAAAAGTGGTGTTTGCGCATCCTAAGTTTGTAGAGCCGATGCTGGATTATATTGTTGCCGATTTTGAAAAGGCGAGAATAGCCATGAACGACAATAGTATTGGAGCTATGGTAGTTTGTGATTCTTCGGATCAGGCAAAACAAATGCAAGACATTTTTAATGCAAAATATGGCGAATCTCAGGTTCTTAATTTGGCAGCCGAAGATCCTGCTAATTATACGAAAACCAAAACACACCAACGTAAAGTAAAACGAGCCCAGGTTATTTTACATGATGTGGGTACAAAACAAGATCGTGAAGATTGGGTTGAAAATTTTAAAGAAGGGAAAATTGATATTTTATTTGTATTTAAAATGTTGCTAACAGGGTTTGACGCCAAGAGACTAAAGAAGTTATACATAGGGCGTGTTGTTAAATCGCATAACTTATTACAAACCTTAACGCGAGTTAATAGAACTTATAAAGATTTTAAATACGGTTACGTTGTAGACTTTGCGGATATAAAAAAGGAATTTGATAAAACCAATCAAGATTATTTTAGAGAATTACAGTCGGAATTAGGTGATGAATTGGAACATTATTCCGCTCTTTTTAAATCTTCGGAAGAAATCAATCAAGAAATTCGGGAGATAAAAGAGGTTTTATTTCATTTTGATACTAAGAACGCTGAATTGTTTTCTCAGCAAATTAATGCCATTTCAGATAAAAAACAGATTCAACAAATCACTAAAGCATTAAATAATGCTAAAAGTCTATACAATTTAATTCGCTTATCTGGTAATTATGAATTGTTGGAAAAGTTAGATTTTAAAATGTTAACGGTGTTATCTCGTGAAGCTAATAATCGCCTAGGTTTAATAAATACTAAAGAAGCTTTAGAAAATAATATAGATTCTACAAACCTTTTAAATATAGCTTTAGAAGATGTGTTATTTGCGTTTAATAAAGTAAGGGAAGAAGAAATGGTATTGGCAGATACCTTAAAAAACACACTTCAAAAAACACGTGAAGCTTTAGGTGGAAATTTTGATCAAAGTTCACCAGAATTTATTTCTTTGCGCGAGGAACTGGAACGCTTATTCAAAAAGAAAAATTTGAATGAAGTTACCAAAGAAGAAATGGAAGCTAATATTAAAGCCTTAGAAAAAATTTACAAAGAAGCTAAAGAGCTTGATAGGAAAGATAAGCTATTGAAAGCAAAATACGATAATGACGAAAAATATGCACGACTCCATAAACGATTGTCTGAAAAAGATCCGTTAACCGATAGTGAAATGCAATTATTTGAAGCATTAAGCGGATTAAAAAAAGCTATTGATCAAGAATTATTGCAAAACACCAAATTACTAGACAACGAAAATTATGTAGAACGCTTAATGATGCGTTTGGTGGTTACAGAATTTAAACAAAAACAACACATTCCTTTAGATATTGCTGCTTCTAAGCGCATACAAGGATTGATTGTAAAAGAATACATGAATGAATACTACGGAAACGTAGCCAGTTAATTACAATAAAATTTATGACAGCAGCAGTTGCTTTTGAAACCCAAACCAAAGCACTAATAGACGATTTAAAAAGTGTCTGTGCCAATTACGGTTTAGGAAATGATGGAAACGAATTTAAAATTATAACCCAAGTTTTTCTGTATAAGTTTTTAAACGATAAGTTTATTTACGAAGTCAAGGGTATTGATAAAAATATTGCCAAATCGGACGATTGGGAAGCTACGTTGAAAAGTTATTCTAAAGATGATTTCGAAATGCTTACCTATCAGCTTAGCGAGGGTACAGCAGTTATTAAACCAGAACAGTTTATAAGTAGTTTACACACTAAACAAAACGAACCTGATTTTGCCCAATTATTCGATAATACCTTGTTAAGTATAGCAGAAACGAATAGTGCTATTTTCTCGGTAATTACTAATGGGGGCGAAAAAATAGTCTTATTCGAAAATTTAAGCAAATATGTTACCGACGACAGAGACGGGTTTTGCAGAGCTATAATTAATAAATTAGGAGGCTTTAGTTTCGAGCGTATTTTTACAGAGAAGTACGATTTTTTTGCTGCTATTTTCGAGTACCTTATTAAAGATTACAACTCAAACAGTGGTGGTAAATATGCCGAATACTTTACACCACATGCCGTGGCTAAAATCATGGCTCGCTGTTTAGTAAACGAAGATGTAAACAGTGTAACCTGTTATGATCCTTCTGCTGGGTCAGGAACATTGCTCATGAATTTAGCGCACCAAATTGGTGAAAGTAAGTGTAGCATCTATTCTCAGGACATTTCGCAAAAGTCGTCCAACTTACTACGTTTAAACTTAATTTTAAACAATCTGGTACATTCCATTCCTAATATTGTAAAAGGAAATACCATTTTAGAGCCCTTTCATAAAGACACTAATGACGATTTAAAAAAGTTCGATTATATCGTGTCTAATCCACCGTTTAAATTAGATTTTTCCGATTATCGCGAAGATTTAGACAGTAAAGAAAATCACAGTCGTTTTTTTGCAGGTGTACCTAAAGTGCCAGCTAAGAAAAAAGAATCCATGGCGATATATCTTATGTTTTTACAGCACATCATGTATTCGTTAGAAGAAAACAAAGGTAAAGCAGCTATTGTAGTACCAACAGGGTTTATAACGGCACAATCGGGTATCGATAAAAAGATACGCAAAAAAATGGTAGAAAGTAAAATGCTGGCTGGTGTGGTAAGTATGCCAAGTAACATTTTTGCAACCACAGGCACCAATGTGTCGATACTGTTTTTAGATAAAGCCAACAAAGAGGATGTGGTGCTTATAGATGCCTCTAATTTAGGCGAAACCGTTAAAGACGGAAAGAACCAGAAAACCGTTTTAACTGAAGCGGAAGAAGAACAAATTATTAATACGTTTAATACCAAAAAAGCCAAAGACGATTTTTCTGTGGTAGTAAGTTACAATGAAATAAAAGCCAAAAACTACAGTTTAAGTCCAGGACAATATTTTGAAGTAAAAATTGAATATACAGATATTACTGCGGAAGAATTTGCCTCACGTCTTAAAGAATGTTCATATAACTTGACAAATCTTTTTAAGGAATCAAAACGCTTAGAAGGAGAAATCAAAAAGAACCTAGAAGACTTGAAATATGCATAAGGTTCTTGAAAATGTAGCTAATTATTCAAAAGATAGAATATCGTTGGATGACATAAATGTTGAAAATTATGTTACTACAGATAATTTACTTCAGAATAAACAAGGAAAAGTGGAGGCTGAAAAAATGCCAAAGCAAACATCAAATACAGTAACTCGATACGATGAAAACGATATATTGATTGCAAATATTCGACCTTATTTAAAAAAGATTTGGTTTGCAAATTGTTCAGGCGGTAGTTCTTCAGATGTTCTAACTCTAAAAGTAAAAAAAGGGTATAGTCCTAAATTCATTTATTATTCACTTTTTAGGGATGAATTTTTTGATTATATGATGGCTGGTTCAAAAGGTACTAAGATGCCTCGAGGAGATAAAAATCAAATTCTAGAATTTCCAATTCCAAATTTTGATTTGGACGAACAAAAACAAATAGCCAAAGTCCTTTCCGATTTAGATGCCAAAATAGAAGTCAACAACAAGATAAACCAAAAGTTAGAGGCACTCGCCAAAACCATTTATGACTATTGGTTTGTCCAGTTTGATTTTCCAGACAAAAACGGTAAGCCATATAAATCCTCAGGAGGTAAAATGGTCTATAATGAAAAATTAAAGCGAGAGATTCCTGAGGGGTGGGATGCGGTAAGACTAGATCAAATGACAGAAAGAGTATGTGTTGGTTTCGTCGGAAAGTGTCAGCCATATTTTTGTTCTAAGGACGACGGAGTACCATTAATTCGAACAGGTAACTTAAGTTCTGACGGATTGGATATGAATAATATGATATATGTGAATTACGAATTTCATAACAAAAATATAAAGTCTCAATTGACTTGTGGAGACATTTTAGTAGCAAGGCATGGAGATAGTGGACTATCATCTATTTATTATAAAAAAGAACCTGCTAATTGTCTTAATATCGTAGTGGTTAAGCCAAATAAGGCTTCAAATTTTTCAAGTGAATTTTTATTTCAAACTCTTAAAACTGATAATATAATAAATCAAGTAAAAGCTACCTCTGGAGGATCTGTACAGGGAGTTGTAAATACTAAGTCAATTGCAAATGTGAAACTACCTGTTCCATTGGATGAAAATATTTTAATTTCTTTGAATAAGAATCTTAGGATTATATATACGAAAATTCACAACAATAAAGATGAAAACCAAAAAATCGCTGATTTACGCGATTGGTTATTACCTATGTTAATGAATGGTCAGGTAACGGTTGGTAAGAAAGATGAGGCTTTAGGTATGGTTGCGGAGGACAATGTTAAATATTCTAAGAGTGAATAGCTTCTTTAATCTTAGCGCAAAGCAATCAATTGGTTTAGATAAACCAATTTATAATAATGCCTTAAGGTTGAGAAAAGATGCGAATTTGATTGCAGGAAAAAATCAATCTTTTTCTACTGCTACATCATTGTTGATACTAAGCTCAGAGGAAGTTATAAAGGCAATCTTGGTTTTTTTACATAGCCAAGGTTATAAGGTTTACAGATTACAAGACTCAAAAAAGTTCTTTAGAGACCATAAAATTAGGCATCAGTTATCACAATTAATTGAAACAGGGTATGGTTTACTGGAGTCTTCAATGAAATTAAAAGAGAGCCCAAAGGCTATAGCTAATACTAAAATACGATGGTTGAATTCCGCCATAAACGAATTGGGTAGAATTGCTGGAGCTTTGGAACCATTCGTTCAGACCAGTGAGCGTATTGAGAAACTAAATGGTTTTAATGATTCAAAAAATAATGGATTGTATGTTGGCTTTAAGAATGGATTAATGGTTCCTTCTGAAATGATAACCAAAGATTATTTTGAAGAAGTGCAAGAAATTATAGAACGAACCTTTAAATTTTATAAGATGTTAAGAGTTCTGCATAACCCTATGATTTTTAATCATAGAAGCCCTAAAGAGATTAATCAATTAAAAGCCTATTTACATGACTTTATAGATAAAGCATTAATGGATTTTTCTTTTAAGGAGTTAAATGATAAAAATAGAACTGTGAATTAGGTGGGAGTATTTTAGGAGTATAAAAGTTTATGAATTAAAGATGGGAAATACTAAACAAACTTTCTTCAAAATTACATGGATGATATTATTCAGCAAAAACAAAACGAATAGATTTTAAAGACTTCATAAATGAGATTAGTTGCAATTTATATACTAGAACATTATTTGTTTAACGAGCCGCAAACAATAAACATATCAGGGAAATTTATTTATACTTTTAATAAGACTAAAAAAACTATTAATATAAGTAGAAAGAAAAATGGAGAATATGTAACAGGGCTTCATTCAAAAAGTATATCTGAGCTATCTGCTATTGTTGGGGCAAACGGGAGTGGAAAGACAACACTATTTTCAATTATTAATAAACATAATGATGATACCAAGGCAATCTTTGTCTATGAGCAGCTAAATGATGATATTTTTATTGAAAATAGGACAGGAAAAAAGGATGAAAATGGTAATATAACAATTAAAGGTAGTTGCCAAATTTTATACGATAATCAAAAATATAGTAATCAAGGTAATCCTGACATACCTGTACTTTATTACTCCCCAATTGCGGATGAAGATTTATCAAGTATTTATTCACCAATTTCTAAAACAAAACACTTTAAATCTACCTTACTAGAGTATCATTTAGATAATGTTACAAGGGCGATAATGTTAATGACAGATGATATTAGTAAAAAGATTAAGGAGGTTTATCCTCAATTACCATTTTATGATTTTCTTCATTTACAAGCAAAACCTCTAAGAAAACGTGATTTACGGAATCTTTATGGAGGGTTTAAGGAAGAAGGTGAGATAGAAAGAAGTCATAAAATTAATTTAGATAAATTATGGGATCAATATGAACATAAGGATAAAGATAAAGAACATCTAATTCATGAAAATGCAAACTTTCTTAAGGATTTAGAGGTTAATATTTTTTCTTATTTAATTATTGATTTTACTTCGATAAAGACTGCTTTTAATGGTTATTATCACGTTTCATTTGATGACTATATCAAAGAAAAAAGCTTTAATGAAAAGTTAAAACATTTCTTTTTTAATAAACTCGCTCATATAGACAAATATATTTTCAAGAGATTGTATGAGAGCTTTGAAGACTACGATTATTACAGCTTATTATTCATTTTTGAAGGGGCTAATTTTAATGAAGAATTACTAGAAAGGCAGAAAAAAACGGTATCATTTTTTGAGTCATTAGCGACTTCTATTAATGAACAAAAGAGGACTGTTGATCTAAGTGAAATGAAAGAAGGATTTGAAAGTCTTTTTAGAAAGGAATTAGACGGAGAAGAATTTAAAGGGATTCGTGATAATCTAATTAAGTTTTGGGATGCGTTATCTGTACAACTCGTTGATGAACCTGATTCTTTTAAACAATTTATTAAGGATTCTATTGGTAAAATTCAAGTAGGTCTTGAAGCCTCTTTTAAATCAATTCACGATAGTAGATATGAGATTATAGATAGGCTAAAAGATAGAGCTATTAGGGCGGTGAGGCTTTTTGATGGCATACAAAAATTTTATGATGAATTACAAAAAATAAAAAATAAGCCTGGTTTTCAATTAAATTCAGGAAGTATAACTGTTAATTTAAAGGAGGCAGATTTTAAGGTTTTTAAAAATTTGATCTCTAGATACAAAACAGTTATAGAAGAGTTTAACATTAATTCAATGATTAATGCCCAATTAATTGAATTTAGGCCAGACAAAAGGCTTTCATTTGGTGAAAAATCTCTTATCGACCTTTTTAGCAGCATATATGAATTTACAATTAAAAAGTATGATTATTTAAGGCGAAAAGAACATTATATATTGCTCTTGGATGAGGCAGACTTGGGATATCATCCTTTATGGAAAAAGGGATATATCAGTGCCATTTCAAAAGTATTACCAATACTTTTTCAAAAACTTAATGAAGGTGTTGATAATACAGGCAAGGAATATCTTGAGGAAAGGAAAATTCAAATTATTATATCCACTCATGATTGTCTAACTCTTTCGGATATCCCTAATTATAATATTACATATATTGATCGAGATAAAGAAAATACAAATAAAAGTATAGTACTCTCCTTTGAAGACAAGCCTAAAAAATCATTTGGAGCAAACGTTGTCGATCTTTTAAATCATTCTTTTTTTATAGGTGATGGTTTATTGGGTGACTTTTCTAAAGAGAATATAAATTTAGTAATCGATAATTTAAATTTCCAGATCCTAAAAAATGAAATTGAGGAATTGAAGGGGATAAAGGATAAGAACCAAAACCAAGAAGAATTATTAGAGTCTAAAATGGTTGAGCTCAATAAGATTGAAGGTAAATTTGAATTAAGGGAAAAGGAGTTTTTAAGATCATTAATCGATATAATAGATGAGCCTATTTTAAATTTTAAATTGGACGAGATGTATTTTAAGGCATTTCCAAAAGAAATTGATAAACAAGAAGCAATAATTAGGGTTAAAAAGATCCTAGAGGATGCTGGGGTTAATATTACCGATATTAATTAAAAAAGAATGGTTTATTTAGGTAATCAAATACAGGCATTAAATGACTACAGTAGAGAGGCCATTTGTTGGTTGGGTGTCAAATTAAAAGGACGGAAAACGAAATTGAATTCTACAGGCTATAGTTGTGGAAATCCCTCATGCTATTCTTGTGAAAAAAGCAATATAAGAAGTGGAATTGATCAGGCATTTAGAGACTTGTTCACAGAGGATATAATGAAGAAGTTAATTGAATCTAAGCCAAAGGAGCTCAAAGATTTGAATGATACATTAAAATCTCAATTTACTTCATTAAGAGGAAAGACGGCAAAAGATTTTAAAGAAAATGCGAATAAAATATTTGTTAAATCAGGTTATAGTGATTGGTTTAGTAAAGATGAAACCTTAGGTGAAAAATGGAATTATAGATTAGCTCGCCTCTTAAATATCCATACTTGTACATATTGTAATAGGGAATATGTTTTTGTAATTAGAAATCCAAATAAAGGGAAGGGGATGGTGTCACAGTTTGATCATTGGTTTCCAAAAAACGATTACCCTTTATTAGCTCTGTCTTTTTACAATTTAATTCCTTCGTGTGGTACTTGCAATGGTATTAAGGCTTCAGTAAAATTAGATCTTGACGATCATCTACATCCTTATGTCCACTCCAATATTTCTAATGCATATCAATTTAGTTTCCTACCCAAAACCAACAAGGAAAATTATATTGTTTTTAAAAATAATAATTCGATGTTTAATACGAAGGGAATTGATACCGTTAATGCCTTAAATTTACCATTAATTTATAAGGGGCATTCAGATAAAGAACTTCAAGATTTAATTGATTTACGTTATAAATATTCAGACAATTATCTAAACATACTTTTGGAGAATACATTCAAGGGAATTAATATTTCTAAGGAGGAAAGGTATAGGTTGATTTTTGGAATTGAAATAGAAGAAGATAATTATCATAAACGTATTTTTAGTAAGTTTAAGAGAGACATCATAAATCAACTATTATCGATAAAAAATTAAAGCCTATAATGTTTTTTTTAACCGACCAAGACCCCAATTACAGAATCAAAGGCTCAAGAGATCCTTTAGGCTTTCAACCTATATGGCAGTCCTTAGGTAGAAAAGTGGTGAAATACCTGTCTACAGTTTCCGTAAATCTTAAGGATTTTCAAGTGCTTTCCTATGGATGGTATTTTTATGGAGACAGGGATCCTAAAGATTTTTTAAAATTCTTTCTCAAGTTTGAGCAAGCATTTGGATTTGCAAGAGGCATCTACCTCAAAGATGATAGCTTTAATGGGGTAGACTTTGTGAGAAAGAATACTAACCAACCTTCATTTCAGTTTAGTAATAGGAACGAACATACTCTTTTGAGTAATCAAAAGAGTTATGGTATATACGGTAAGTATAACCGCCCTTTTACTGAGATGAGAATTAAGGAACATGATGATTTTAGAAATGTCATGGAAGCTTCCTTAAAGGAAAAGGTAGATTATGATATCTTGAAGCAATATGTTTCCAAGTTATTAAATGAAAATGTCTCCACCTTTACTAAAAAAGAGTTGATTATCTTTTCTGACTGTGTTTCAAAAATTACGGAACAAGAAAGACAGTTTTATAAGGAATTGATTTTAAGGACAGATGACAATCATGTTCAAAATGAGGTCTTCAATATCTTCCAATCCAATCCTGAAATTTTAGAAGCTGAGAGGTTTAATCTATATGGCTTTTTAGATGTGTTGTCTGATAATACGTCAAATGAGGAATTAAAGAAGAACCTTACTGCTATCAAATATACAGAACAAATATTGGCACCTTTCTCTTATTTATTTAGAACTTTGCAGTCAGAGCCTGTGTGGAGTAAAGAAAGTGTTACACAAGCCCCAATATTTGATTCCTTCCCTGAAAAAATACCTTACCAATTTGATAATCCTGTATTGAGCAGTTTTAACGAGTGTTTCTATGCGGATCCTTTTGATATTGCTCTGGCTGTTATTAAACGTAATCAGGATATAAGTGATAATAGGAGAAATGCCGCTTGGCTAAAGCAAGATGGAGATTCAATTATTATTTGCTATGCCGATGGCGCAAGAAGAGTGACAGATTTTGAATTGGATGAGGATTTTGAAAACAATTATTTTTTACCAACCTATATTTCATTGTATAGGCAAATTTTGCTGAATAATGACTAAACTGGTTTTGTCAGAACATCTTAAAGAGGAGTTAAACGGAAGAAAAATTAAAGCGGCCGTTTTTCATACTTTTAATTTTGATTCTGAATTTTTTGAAAATTATCTTTTGCCTTTGTTTTTGCCCGAAATTCCTTTTGGAGATAATAAAATTCAGAACACTATTTTATGGAAAAAATTCCAACATGATTTGCCCCCAATTACAGTGTATTGCGATTTTCACGCCAAAGCGCAAAGAGGGATTCATTTAAATTATATCGTTCGTCCAATTGATATTCCTAAAAAAAATGGGGTTAAGCCTTGTTATCATCCTAAGCACAGTTATGTTTTGCTAGAGGATGATGAGTTACTGTTATATACAGGATCAAATAATTTAACCGAGGCAGGATGGTGTAGTAATTTGGAAGGGGTTAATTTTTTTAAATTAAAATCAGGAACAAATTTCCCAAGGCAATTTAAAGACCAATTCAAGGAGTTTAATAGAAATATTCGAAAAACCTTTTTTAACGAAGGTTTTCAAGATGAACATACAGAAAGCAAGGCCGATAATTTAATAGATCGGTTTTTTAGGTCACAGGGATATACTTCTGATATAGATAATATTTGTTTTGATACCTTCTCAAGATCTGAATTGAATTTAGAAGATTTTCCTTCTTTATTGAAGCATTTAAAGGTTGAATTGAATAACGATGAGCCTTTTGAACAAGTAGAGGTAATATCTCCATACTTTCCAAAGAGTATTAAGCTTTTTGAGCAGTTGAAGACCATAACCCAATGTAATGATATCAGTTTTTCTATTCCTTTTGAAAATACAAATGTTGTAGCTTTAAATCGAGATCTTTTTGATATGGTCTTGGATAAAGGAATGAAATGGAAAACCATTAAGGCGCTTCAAAATACTAAGGGGTATAGATTTAATCATTCAAAAATTTATCAATTTGTAGGTCGGGATAAGGTCTTTCAGGTTGTTGGCTCCATTAATTTCACTAATATGGCATGGAAAGGTGCTAGGGAAGGAGGAAATTACGAATCGGTTGTTGTATATAGTTCCAAAAAGGAAGACTATAGAAGCTTATTAGAATCGTATGATTGTACTTCGTTAACTTTTGTAGGTCAAAATGAAGAGGAAGGTGTTTCAGAAAGTAGAGAAGATGTATTTGCTTTAAGTTTTATAATTGATTGGAGTTCTGGGGTTTTATCAATATCCAATTTAAATGAGGCAGAACAGCATGGTAAAATTGAATTTGATGAGCTCCCAGCTATTTTAATAAATACATCTCGTGATGTTAAGTTGAGTGAGGATCATATTCGATATTTTACAAATACTCCAATAATAAAAGTTAGGCCATCCAATAAATCGATATTTTTTTATTACTACCCAATTCACAAGAATATTGAGTCTAAACCCTTGCCTGAGTACCTTAATTTAAGTGATTCGGAATTATTGGAATTATGGCAGGAGTTGGATAGTTCAGAAGACACCTCTGGTGTTTTAAGGATTATTGACAAATTTATTGATCGTGTCACTGATGAAACTGGAGACCTAGATGAAGGAGCAATAAAGGAAACTCAAAGTACTTTAAATTTAATGGCAACCCATTTGAGTGGACTATTGTCTTTGCAAAAGAAAATATTTGCCAAAGGGCGTACTGAAAGAGAGAATAAGGCCATTTTGAAATTACGAGATTACTATTTGTTTGCAAATAATGTGGATACTCTTTTAGGATATCGAAATTTATTGGTCAAAATGTCAAATGGCGATAAATTGAATAATGGATTTTATTGGTTACTTCTCAATTGCATCAATATTTTTTTTTTTAAAGATTTAAATGAAGGTGATTTTGAAAACCCTGAAGATTTTGATAAAGTTTCTCTAATTAAAAAGGGATTAAAGAAGGAAATCAAAGCATTAAAATTGAGAATAGTTAATGGTAGGTTGACTGAAAAACACTTGGAATGGACTTTAAAAATGTTAAAGGATGATATTAAGTGAAGAAGAAGCTAAGAAAATAATCAATTTGAATCCATCCAATTCAATTGATACAGATATTGCAAATCGACAGTTTCAAGTTATTTTAAAGGGCTTTAATTATTTAGTTCAAGATGATTCTGATGTGCTATATATAGCAGACGAGGTTGGACTGGGTAAGACCTATATAGCTTTAGGGATCGCCTCTTTACTAAGGCATTTTACAGAATCTTCAAGACACGGAAGCTATAAAGATGTGATCTTGGTTCCAAAGCAAAACTTACAGAACAAATGGTTTAGAGAGATCAATAATTTTATAAAGCATAATTATTTATTAGAGTGTAATATTGTAAAATCAGTTTTAGGTTCACCTGTTGCCAATTTATCTGAAAAGAATATTCATCATTTCTTAAGTGGTTTCGATAAGGAATGTCCTTCGTATGAAATTTACAGAAACTCATCATTTAGTATTGCTACGACGGAAGGTTTTGATTGGAAATTAAAGTTGGAAAATACATTGCCAGATGAATTGAAGCCAGTTTTTAGAAAGGCTTATGGTATTTATAAAACTTCAGATTTAGAAATATATTTAAAAAGGCTCTATGCCTTTCTTTTGAATATTTCATTACCCGAGATGGACTTGCTGATTGTTGATGAAGCCCATAATTTTAAGCATGGAATAGGTAAGGATGTTTCCTATAGAAATCAGATTGTCTCGAGGATTATGGGGGTTACATTGCCTGAGGACGACGATTATATTTTTAATCATTTCCCCGAATTAAAAGAAAAAATATCTCAAAAAGCTAAGAAGGTAATCTTGTTATCAGCAACACCCATTGACAATGGATTGTATGAATTAAAACAACAATTAGATTGTTTTTTACCAAACCATAGGTTTAAAAATTCGGTGAATTTAGATGAAGATATCAGGACTTCCTTAAACACCTTCATGATAAGAGGGCTAATGAAAATAAACTTGGCTCAAGATGGAGAGGTTAGTCGAAATATGTATCGTCATGAGCACAGAAAAGGTAATGTTCAAAAGGCTATAGATGCAGCTCCACAATACATCAATGATGATTTGGAATCAATAATTATTGGTTTATTACAGTTAAAAACTCTTAAGCATTTTAATGAATCCAACAACAAGAGTTTTGAAATAGGAATGTTGGCAGGCTTTGAAACGTTTAAAACTCAAGATAGTGATGAGCCTGAATTTGAGGATGCCTCAATTAAAGCAAACAAGGCCGAGGATCATGATATCATCAAGAAAATTGCAAATTCTTATTTTGATACGTTCGACAATCATTTGCCACATCCTAAACAAGATAATTTAATTCGTGTATTATTTGAAGGGATTCAAAAGGGGCATAAATCATTAGTTTTTGTCCGTAGGATAGCCTCTGTCATTGAGTTAGAAAGAAAGTTGACGATTGAAATTGAAAATTGGCATCTTTCTAAAATCAAAAAATATATTAGAGGTAATTCCCGATTAAAAATGCTGCAATCTGCTTTTCATGAACGCCACCAAATAGCAGAGATTGATGAAGTGTTGAAAAGACTAAGTAGTAAAATATTTGAATATAATAAGAAGGATTATGAACATTTAATTCTAGAATACACAAGTAATTTAGAATTAAGGCTACTCGAAATTTTATTAGAAATATATAATCAGGAGAATGAAACTATTGAGCTGGATGAATTTAAAGGGTATGTGAAAGATCACATAAAATTGAGGATAATTAAAGCAGATTTCCGAGAGTTAGGAAAAAGGTTAATAGATGGATATATTGAAAACCGTCAAAATAATGAGGACTTTGAAGAAGACCATACTCTTGATTCTACGGAGGATTCCTTTAATTATTTCTTTTCTTCCTATTTTAGTTCCAATAGATATACAGAGGGTTTTAATTTTAGAAAGCGTTCTGCAACAAAAGATTGGTATAGGTTCAATAATTATTGTCTAAAATCTAAGTTGTCAAATCTGCATTTTAATCCTGAAAAGTTAGTGTCATTTGAATCTATAGTAAGGGACAATAAAACAGAATCTAGGAGAATGGATGCAGTTAATGGTTCTCTCTTTGATTCGCTCACGGTAAGTGAAGTTGACAATGACCTTCAAATCCCTGATCAATTTAAGAAAAAGACATTTTTCAATCTTTTGATTGAAGAAGTTCTAGACAAAGAATTTGAACAGTGGCTATCAAAAAGGTCTGAAGATGTTCTGGTTGGATCAGACTTTTGGAATGACCTTGAGGCATTAATTGAAATTTTTCAGGGTATTTTTAGAAATGGATCAGGTTTACTTCCTGCTTATGTAGCTGAATCGCTAGACAAGGATGAATTTGAAAAGGTATTGATTGATGTCTTGAAAGCTTCCTTTCCTGAGGTAATTGCAGAGCTGAAACAAATTTTAATAGATTTTGATAAAATAATTACTACTAACTTTTCTAATAGGAATAATATTCAAAGGGCTCTATATGGTCAAAATCCGATAGTAGGTGTTAGTGGTCACCACAGGCGAGATGTGAGTAGGGTAGCGACCCAATTCAGAATGCCAGGGTTTCCGTATGTATTATTTACGACTGACGTACTGAAAGAGGGAGAGGATCTGCATCTATATTGCAAGGATGTTTATCATTATGGGATTGCTTGGAATCCATCTGATATGGAACAAAGAACAGGAAGGATAGATCGAATCAACTCAAGTAGCTATTTTCAATTAAAAGGAGATGGTAAAATACAGTTTAGTAATGCATTACAAGTGTTTTATCCTTATTTGGCAGATACTTTGGAAGTAAACCAAGTGGCTAAAGTTTTTAATAAAATGAATAAGTTTATTGAAACCTTTTATGACCCAACGGAAATAGGGGATAAGGATTCAAAAGCTTCAATTGATGAAATTGTAAAAGAAATACCTTCACAAATAAAATCACTCTTATCCTCTAAGTATGACCATGAAACTTTTCAGGGGGTAGATATAACAGGTAAGGCAGAATTTGAAATTGTTAAAGAGGTTGGAATTAATAGGAAATACTTAAGTGGTAAACTTAGAAATGCCTTTGAACTTATTCAGGAACATTTTAATGATTTTTCATCTCCACCGAGTTTAAATGATAAACGATTTTTTATAGACGCCCCAATTTTACTAAATGGGAGAAGGGCTCCTCTTCGTGTTTCTCTTGTTAAAGGAAATAAATTTGATGAAGTTTTATTTTCAATACAATCGATAATTTGTCGAAATACTGAACTGCGTAATAGAAGGATTCGCGATGAAATTAGATTTCAATTAAAACATCTATCCCTTAATCTTGTTGAAAATAATGATTATCTGTTAGTACAAAATACTTACCCGATGGAAACAGAAGCAAATGAATTGATCCGTGCTATTCGAGATATTATTCAAAAAGCAGATAACCTTGAAGAGGAGTACTTGGGAGAGGATTTGGAGGTTTGATTTGGATTTATCATAACTTCATCTAATAACCCTTGTTGTTAAATGAAGTTATGATTGTTTCTCTTTTAACTAATTCATTTAAAAGTAGTCCTTTTTTAGATAATTACTTTTCTTGAATTTCAAATCCATTTTTCTTATAAGTTTGAGATATTTATAACATTATCTTAACTCCATTAAATTTAAACTATAAATTGTTTTTGTTAGGGTTTGCATGGATTTCGTGATTCAAGGAAAGTGTTTTTCTGTTTGATTTTCTCATATGAATTACTGATTAATTCTTATATAATAGTATACCGCTATATTTTTAGGAGTTGTTTCTGGATCACCACCTCCTGTTATTTTTAATGAATGCTTATGTTTTCCATCATTGTTAGTTTTTTTTGTAATCGTATTGTGATATCGAGTTCCAGTTCGTCCCCCACTGTCTTCTTCCGAATTGTATCTAGTTCCTTGATCTGTAAAAGTATGCTCATGATTTCCGTCTACATTAGTTAAACCAATAAATGGTGAATTAGGTAGTTTTGTAGCGTCTCTTTGATAACTATATTTATTAGTGTCAGATCTAATCCCTTCATCTTTTCCGTTTGCAAATTCTTGGGGCTCTTGTGAATTAAAGAATTGGTTCTTTCCTCTAATAAATTGGCCCCTCATATCAGGAACCAATTGATTATATCTTTTACCATAATCTGAATTTCTGACATCTCTTCCATCTGCAGGAGCCCATTTACTTATTCTATCTGAATAGGGCATTTTATTTTTTGTTTCAGCGCTAAAAGCATTAAAATCCAATGTAGAGATTATAATGCTCCCAATTGGGAAATTAGCATAGGGATATGCGGGGAATTCTATAGTCATTGGGTCAAATCCATCAATATTCAATGTTAAGGTTGCAGAAATATTAGGGTCTTTTAATTTCATGTTTTGGGAAAGGCCTGTAAAACTACGGATTAGGGCATTTGGTTTTAGGTTATAACTGTCATAAAAATCAAGATTGTTTGTGCTGACTGAAATGATTTTTGCTTCTTCTATTTGTCCGCTTTCAGGCTCTTTTTTAAGAACAAAAGTAAACCCCGACAATAAATCTCCGACAATATCATAATAAAAGCCACCCGCTAAATCTTCTCCAGTTTTAGGTAAAGTTTTGATACATTCAATATATGCTTCTAGCGATTTTTCGCTTATTGTTTCTTGATAGTATTCTGTATAAAAGCTATTGTCAATAGTGAAACCCGCTTCATTCCTAACTTTCAATTCTCTAAATTTTTTTCTGAATTGTTCTTTGTTTTTGTTCCTTGACCAAAAAACGGCATATGCTTCGTATTTTCCTTCCAAGGATTCGCCTGATTCATGTTTTTTTGAAAGTTCGTCAAGTTCCGTTTCGCTTAAACTGAAAAAAGACTGAAAGTGATTGTATATATCTTGTTGGTTGTTTAGAGAATACCTTTCCTTAAACGCTTCTTGTAAGTCTTTTCCGCAGTCTGTTTGAGCAAAATTTTGAAGGGATAATAAAAGAGCTAGAAATAAAGTTACTTTTTTCATTTCGATTGGTTTTATGTTAAACATTCTATTTTAATTCTTTAGGTAGAGGCAAATGTTTTTAACAGTAGTAGACATTTCATTTGTTTGTTAAACATAAAAAAAGAAGTAATTCAAATAAGGCCTAGTTGAATATGTTATAATTCATAGTATAAGAATGACCACTTAATATTATGAGGTTTCCTATTGAATAAAGGAAAATAGTAGAGGGCTAAATCTAATTAATTTATGACTATATAAGTTGCAAATTTTTATACTAATAGTTAGTTTTTTTTTCTGCTTCGATTTTTTTTTCTTTAAAACTGGAGAAAATGAAGGTTAATCCCAAAACAATAGCTCCATAAAAAAATATGCTATAGAATTCATTAGTTAAAAGTGAGGTTAAGCTAATTCCTATCGAAATATAAATTATACCGAACAAAATTGATTTGAAATCTAATATATGTGCAGGGGGAATGTATGTTTCAAATTCTGAAGTTATATCATAATTTACCTTTATCTTATTCAAATATTCTTGAATTTCAAAAAAGTCTTTGTATTTAAAGCTGAATGATATTTGAGACAAATCTTTAGAATAAATAATAAGTTTAGGAGATTTAGGATTTGATATTGATATTTTGTCAATTTCTTCCCATTTTAATCCTATGGATGCTGTTTTAAATAATTGAGCTAATCTAATTTTTAGGCCATTTGGATGCTTTACAAAATGAATAACAGCATCATAGTATTCTTGATTTTTAATCATTAATTCATCAAATAATTCTATTCCATGACTATATGTCAATTTGGCCGCTAAAGTTATTTCTTCATCCAATAACCAATGTAATTTGCCTATTTTTTGTTCAGCCTTTTCAATCTTTTTCAATTTCGCCTTTTCGAACTTATATTTATAATTGTAAACAAAATAAAATACTACTAAACACAAGAGTGTGATTAAGGCGGCTAAGATAAAATCAGAAAGAGATTTAGAAATTATCATTCCAATAGGTCCAGCGCCACTTAAAAAAAGACCAGTTCCCTGAACTGTTCCTATTGGGCTTCTTTTGTTATTTAAATCCCCTTGGGAAGGATTTTCTTTATGGTTTATTTTTAACTTAGATTCGAGATGAATTAGTACTATTGCTCCAATAAGAAATGGCACATAAAAATTCACTATTATTTCTTCAAGATCATCAATAAAAAGCGAACCAATAATAAGTATAGACATTAGGAGTATAGTAATTTGTAATATGCTTCTTAGTATTTTCACATGTCAATATTTTGGTTAACAATATGTATTAGGTTTTGCTATTACAGGGTTTACAAAGTAAATTATTTTAAATGTAGCAGTTACCATATAGAATGTAAATACCTATAATTGGGTATTTTAATAATAGGTTGATATTGCTGTCAAAAATAAATTTACTTATCAATTGAAGAGAACAAATTACTCGGTTAGATTAATTTGTCACCAGAGGGGGTTTCTAAATAAGTATTCATCCACTTTCTCTTCAATATCCTTTCTAGTTGAAACTTTTCCTTCGAGAAGCCATTCATTGATGTTTTTTTTGTCAAAATACAAGCGTTTTCCCTTTTTGAAATGTGGTATTTCACGTTTGTGGACCAATCCGTATACGGTGTGTTTAGATAGGCTTATATAGTCTGCTACTTGCTCAATGTTCATAATGTTTGGTAGGGAAGGGGTGGGTGCTCCATTATTACCTTCCATTTTGTCATTAATATTTGTGAGTAATTTTTCAATTCGGTCTAAGCGTTCGTTGATTAATTCAAAGGGATTTTCCATTATACTTAAATTTATAATTGAGTATAAAGTTATAAAACGAAAGGTCGAATGAAAGTTAAGGAAGTTTAGAAATTGAAGTTTTTTCCGTATTGAAAAAGGAAAGACGTTATAAATTTTACTAAATTGTTTAGAAGAAAAATGAGGTGTAAAAGTCGAAATTGCTTTGTATAGCTAAAATAAAAACTGTCAACTCAATTGTCAACTCAAAAAATAAAGCCTTGTAAATCTGCGACTTACAAGGCTTTCTGCGGAGAAAGAGGGATTCGAACCCCCGGAGGTGTGACCCTCAACAGTTTTCAAGACTGCCGCATTCGACCACTCTGCCATTTCTCCTTGAGTGTCTCATCAGGTATTTCCTGATTGCGGGTGCAAATATAGTGACCTTTTTCATTACTATCAAAGAAAAAACGAGAAAAAATTTAAAAGATTTTTCAGTCATTCAATATAAAATTGATTTTGTGTTGGTTAAAGGAATTTTCAAATGCTACATTTGTGGTGAAAATTTTAAAGAGACTTATGGAAATCATTAATTTTTTAAAATGGCGCTATGCAACCAAGGCCTTTGACATAACTAAAGAGGTGCCTTCTGAAAAATTGAACATCATAAAAAAGGCCTTCAATTTAACGGCGACCTCATATGGGCTTCAGCCAATAAAACTGGTAATTATAAAGAATAAGGAATTGCAGCAGGAGCTCTTGCAATATTCCATGAACCAAAAACAAATAGTTTCTGCTTCCCATGTATTGGTATTTTGTATACAGACCGATATTGATAAGTCTTTTGTAAATGAGTATTTCAAAAGGGTACATGATTTGAGGCAAACCTCGAAAGAGATCTTAAAACCTTTTGAAGACTTTCTAGTGGATGATTTTGAACAAAAATCTCAACAGGAAATTGAGGAATGGGCTACTAAGCAAGCGTATCTTGCTATGGGGAATATTATGACGGTTTGTGCCTTGGAACAAGTAGATTCTTGCCCTATGGAGGGATTTCTCTCAGAAGAATATGATAAAGTTTTAAAGTTAGGTGAACACAACCTAAAATCAGTACTGCTATTGCCTATCGGGTATCGGTCTGAAAATGATAGGTTTGCCTCTATGACTAAGGTGAGAAAGCAGGATGAGGACGCTGTTTTGGAGCTGTGATTATTTCTTTTTTGTAAAAGAAAGATTAGATTATATTTGTTTTGCAATCACGTTTTCTGGATTAATAAGAGCTATTGTATTTATAGGTAAATGCAGAAAATCGTAAAATGAGAAAGGAAAGATTTTAACACTATAACTGTAATATTATAAAATATGCCCGGATTTGAGCACTTCGGCGATGCCGAAAGAAAAGAAGTGAATGATGTTTTGGAAACTGGAGTGTTAATGCGATATGGCTTCGATGCCATGCGTAACGGCCATTGGAAAGCAAAACAGCTAGAGCATGATTTACAGGAATATTTCCAGGTGAATCATGCTCAGTTGGTTTCTAGTGGTACCGCGGCGGTTTCGGTAGCCTTAGCTGTTGCAGGAGTAGGAGCTGGCGATGAAGTTATCATGCCTACCTTTACTTTTGTAGCCAGTTTTGAGGCCGTTATGATGTTGGGGGCTATTCCTGTTTTAGTGGATATTGATGATACCCTTACCTTGGATCCTCAAGCAGTAGAAGCAGCCATTACTACAAAAACCAAGGCCATTATGCCTGTCCATATGTGTGGAAGTATGGCCAATTTGGATGCCTTGGAACAAATATGCAAGGAACATAATTTATTACTTATCGAAGATGCTTGCCAGGCTATAGGGGCTACTTATAAAGGAAAAACTTTGGGAAGCATTGGAGATGTTGGGTGTTTTTCCTTCGATTTTGTAAAGACCATAACTTGTGGAGAAGGAGGAGCTGTCCTTACCAATAATGAAGCCTATTTTAAGAATGCCGATCATTTTAGTGACCATGGGCATGACCACGTAGGTAACGATCGTGGTGCAGAGGGCCATCCATTCTTGGGTTATAACTTTAGAATTTCAGAACTGAATGCTGCCGTTGGGGTGGCTCAGTTAAGGCGTTTACCTGAATTTTTAGAAATTCAGAAACAACACTTCACAATATTGCGAGAGGCTTTATCCACAATTCCCGAAATTACATTTAGAAGGGTACCTGAAGGAGGCGAAGAGAACTATTCTTTTTTAAGTTTCTTTTTACCGGATACTGAAACTTCCCTTAAGGTAGCTGCAGCTCTTAAGGAAGCAGGGATGGATGGTTGTTTTCAGTACTATAACAACAACTGGCACTATATCAGAAAGTGGGAGCACCTAAAGGAATTAAAGACGCTGTATCCCTTATCTCAAGAAGTGAAAGAAGGATTATCCTATCTTCAAACCAAAACTTTTGAACAGTCCGATCATTATGTGGGAAGAAATATTTCCTGTTTGATCAAATTATCTTGGACGGAGCAAGAAGCCAAGGAAAGGGCTTCAAAAATGGTTCAGGTTATTAAAGAAGTTCTGGGTTAAAGCTTTTATTTTTAGAACAATTTATTGGGTTTATTTTAGTCGTACCAAAGGTCTTATTTCTCTGACTTTAATTTGGTTAGCTCTTAATTTAGTATCTTTAAAGGGTAACCGATTAAAATACAGTGAATTATGAAGGCTAATCATAGTGTAAGTTTAGGACTTTTATTTGTTTTTATTTTATTTCTTAACTGCAAAGGAGATAAAAAAACGAATGAAGTGAGGGAAGAAGTAACTATTGAAGCAGAAAAGCCAAAAGATCAGGTGGCAGAGTACTATACCGAGAGTATGGAATTTATTGGTCCCGATTCGTTATCATCTGGCTGGACAACCTTTAGGTACTCCAACAAATCATTCGAAACCCATTTGTTTTTATTAGATAAATATCCAGAAGGAAAGACTATTATTGATACCAAAAAGGATATTTTCCCGCCTTTCGATAAAGGGATGGACTTAATAAACGAAGGGAAGGTGGAGGAAGGTTATGCCGCCTTTGGAGCTTTACCAGAATGGTTTCAGAATGTCGTGTATACAGGTGGAGCTGGATTGATTTCTCCTAATCAAACTACAGAACTAACCATTAAATTGGATCCTGGATATTATATAATGGAATGCTACGTAAAGATGTCCAATGGAAAATTTCACACCTCTATGGGAATGATAAAACCGATTATAGTGACCTCCGAAGTGTCTGATCTTTTACCTCCGATTTCTACTGTTAATGTATCTATTTCGAGTACAGAAGGTATCGTGTTTGATGATGTTATCAAAGCGGGCGAAAATACGATAAAGGTGACTTTTGTAGATCAAAAAAAGCATGAACACTTTTTGGAACACGATGTAAATCTTGTGAAACTGGATGATACAGCCGATTTGGCTGCTTTGGAAGCATGGATGAATTGGTCCAATCCCAAAGGACTTATCAATCCAGCGCCAGCGGGCGTTACCTTTTTAGGAGGGATGCAAGAAATGCCCGCAGGAGGTGAAGGCTATTTTAAGGCTACACTTACTAAGGGCAAATATGCATTCATTTCCGAAGTACCTAAGGCCAGTGAAAAAAATATGTTGAAAGTTTTTGAAGTAACCGATTAGTAATTCACGTAATCCATGATTTCCAATCCATAGCCAATCATTCCCACACGTTTGGTTTGCTCGCTATTGGAAATCAATTTAAGCTTATGGATGTTTAAATCGTGAAGAATTTGTGCCCCAATTCCAAAATCTTTAGAGTCCATTTGAATTCCAGGTGCCTTAACAACATCCTTGTGGTTTTGCTGCGCTTTCAAAATAGACAATCTATGCAGTAAATTGGTAGATTGGTTTTGTTGATTTATAAAAATGATGGCGCCTTTTCCTGCTTCGTTAATCAATTGGAACATGTCGTCCAATTTCTTGTCAGCATTGTTGGTCAAGGTTCCTAGAATATCGTTGTTCACCAAAGTTGAATTTACTCTGGTCAATACATGCTCATTGGTATTCCAAGTCCCTTTTGTTATGGCAATATGTACCTGGTTATTGGTGGTTTGTTGGTAAGCACGCAATCTAAATTCCCCAAAACGGGTCACGATTTCAAAGTCTTCTTTCTTTTCAATCAATGAATCGTGTTGCATACGGTAGGCCACTAAATCTTCAATAGAAACGATTTTAAGATCGAATTTCTTAGCTACTTCCATTAGCTGTGGCAAACGTGCCATGGTACCATCTTCGTTCATGATTTCAACAATCACACCAGCAGGTTGCAATCCAGCCAAACGGGCAAAGTCTATTGCTGCTTCGGTATGCCCTGTTCTTCTTAAAACGCCTCCTTCTTTGGCCACAAGAGGGAAGATATGTCCTGGACGTGCCAATTCAAAAGGTTTGGTGTCTTTGTCTACTAGTGCTTTCACCGTTTTGGCTCTATCACTTGCAGAAATACCGGTGGTCACACCATTGCCTCGTAAATCAACTGAAATGGTAAAGGCGGTCTCCATTGGGTCGGTGTTGTTGCTTACCATCATGCCCAGTTCAAGAGCTTTACATCGGTTTTCAGTAAGCGGGGTGCAGATTAGACCTCTACCGTGGGTAGCCATAAAGTTGATCATTTCTGGGGTCACCATTTCGGCAGCAGCAAGAAAGTCACCTTCATTTTCTCTGTTTTCGTCATCCACAACGATAATTACTTTTCCTTGACGGATATCGTTTATGGCGTCTTCAATGGTATCTAACTTGAATTCAGTTGAATTGTTAACGGTTTTAAGCGTAGACATAGTAGCATTTTGTATTATGCTGCAAAGATATAGCTTATTTTATATTTTCTATGCTAGTTTTATACAACTCTTCCTTGACTCTAATTTTTAACAAAAAGTAGGTAATAGGATAGAAGGGAAGCCCAATAATTAATAGAAAAAAGTTAATCTTTTTATCGCTCTCGGGTAATGAGCCATAGAATTTGGACAGCACAAAAGAGGACACCGTAAAATAGATGACTACAAAAACGAATGAAATTATTCCTAATTGTAGCACTATGTGTGCCAATTCTGGAAGTTTATTGTTTCTAAAAATAAAATAGAAAAGAATCAATACCGCACCAATGCCATAGCTCACTATGGTGGTCAAGGAATAGTCATAAAAGTCGTTGGCTATTTTTTCAGATTTAAGTAGGGTATTGTGCAATATGACGCCTTTGTCTTTGATGTCGTCTGCACTTAATCCACGGTCCAATAAAAGCTGATATGCAACAGGTTTTATTGTCTTGTCGTACTCATAGTGGGAGTAATTTTTAATGATATCAATAAGTTTGTCATCTTCAAGGGTATCCAAACGTTTGTAGGCTTTGTCAAAAGCTTCTTTTTTGTTCTTGAAGCTGAAAAGTTTTCTCAAAGGATCTGTAATGGTATCAAACTCAAACAAACCTCTATCTTTGGTCGCTCTTTTAGTTAAGAAAATACTCAACGGAAGCATGATTAAGGTAGATAACCATGTAGCAAAAATAGGATTGAGAGACCCATCTTGTGAACTGTTTTTTGAAAAGATCCCTATAAAGTGATAGGTTAAAAACAGAAGAATAGCAATAACCATTGGAAGTCCAATCCCACCTTTTCTAATTAGGGCTCCCAGTGGTGCCCCGACAAAAAACAGGATGATACAGGCAATGCCTAAGACATATTTTTCATGTAGGGAAATGACGTGTTGGTTAAGCCATTTCTTTTGGGTTCCCAAAGTGTGTTTTTTGGTCTTGATAATTTGATTGGTACTGTTTACTGTATTGGCTGCTAGATTCAGTACTTGTAATTTGGTTCTGTTATCAAATAAATCAAGAACTTCATCGGTGTAAAGAGAATCCTTTTTTGGTTTAATGTTTGCATTTAAGGATGCTACAGCAGTGCGGTCATAAAGTGATTTGGCAAAGTTCTTATATTCGGTCTTTTCCTTGTCTTTTAAGCTGTCAATGGTGTAGCTAAGATCGCTTATATTTAACATGTTGTATCGACCTTCAAAGCTCTTGTCTTCATAATCCACATCATTCAAGCCTTCAAGGTCTACATTGATGACATATTTTTCGAAAGCACTTCGAACATGGGGTTTTTTGGCATTTTGCTTAGGATCCTTGCTAAATATTTCATCGTAGTAGTTTCCATCATATAATACCAATTGGAGAATGTTGGATTCTTCGCTGCTTATGAGTTCTCCTGTATTGGCAGTAATTACAGTGTAATTTCCTGTTCGGTGAGGTGTTTTTTTATGAATATAGACCTTTTCTAGATATTGGCCTTTATCACCACTTTTCTTATCAACTTTAATATTGTAATCTGCTATTTCATTGAACTGTCCGGATGCAATAGCCATAGCAGGTTGCGTTTTGGCAATATTTTTTCTAAGGTTATAAAAGTTGAAGTTGGCCCAAGGAATAACGTTGTTGGCAAAAAAGAAGGTTACAATTGCGAGTCCAAAAATAAATACGCTTAGTCCTCTCATGGCTCTTTGCAAAGAGATCCCTGTTGATTTCATTGCGGCGAACTCATAGTTTTCGGCAAAACTACCAAACACCATAATGGAGGCCAATAAAATGGTAAGAGGTAAAATTAGAGGAATTAGAGTAGGGGTAACGTACAGTAAAAATTTAAAAATGACCGAAACGGACAAATCTTTTCCTGCAAGTTCGCTTATGTACAACCAAATGGACTGTAAAACAAAAATGAGCATGAGTATAATAAACACGCTCAAAAATGTCTTTAAGTAGGTTGTAAGTATATACCTATCTAATATTTTCATTTATTGCTATAATTAGTCCAATCTATTGATGTAGTAATTTTTGTATTTGGACTGGTCAAAAGTAAAAAGTGTTTTTGAAATAGGTTCATTTGTTTTAAACATATTAACGGTTAAAGTGGTTTTTGTACCGTTTTTGCCTATTTCAATTAAATTATAGATGTGCTTGGTTTGCGCGTCAACCCCTAATAACACATATTTAATTTCAGAATGTGTGTCAATAGGGGTTAGTTTTACATACTGGATTTTACGACCGTTTACATTTTGAACAATATCCATGGCGTATCTGTAACCTTCTTCATAAAAAGACAACATTTGGCTTGGTGTTATAGTGTCTTCATCTTCGGTGTTATTGGAAGAAATGGTTACCTCTTCATCATCAGGACTAATGGTGTAAAGGGTTTTGCCATCGTAGATTCTAGTGGCTCCCAAAATGTTCAATTTGTATTTTTCACCTTGTAGTACCACATTTCCACGGGTTTCTTGGTTGATGTTTTCACTGGCATTGTTAAGTGAATACTTAAAGTCTATACTAATATTGTCATAGCTTTTGATCTTGGCACTTACTTCATTCAATAAGGCTTTTGCTTTTGCAGAAGTGTCCTGTGCTAAACTGTGGAAGCCTATAAATAATGTAACTGCTATCAATAATTTTTTCATTGTAATGTGTGTTTTATATCGCTATATATTTTCGTTATCCAATAGTTGTTCCAAAGCTATTAGGTCTGGAACAAGTACTTGTCTGGCCTTGCTGCCTTCAAATCCTCCTACGATCCCAGCTGCTTCCAACTGATCAATCAATCGTCCGGCACGATTGTATCCCAATTTAAGTTTTCTCTGTAACAAAGATGCTGAACCTTGTTGGGCCGTAACAATAATTTCTGCTGCCTCGCGGAATAGGGAATCCCTTTCGGAAATATCTATATCAAGAGCTGTGCCATTGCCGTCTTCTCCCACATATTCTGGTAGAAGATACGCGTCTGGATAGGCTTTTTGTCCTCCAATAAACTCGGTAATGGTTTCCACTTCAGGAGTATCAACAAATGCACATTGAATCCTGATAATATCATTTCCTTGGGTATAAAGCATATCTCCTCGTCCAATCAATTGATCCGCCCCTGGACCGTCCAAAATGGTTCTGGAATCTATTTTAGAGGTTACCCTAAAGGCAATACGCGCAGGGAAGTTGGCTTTGATAATCCCTGTAATAACGTTCACCGACGGACGTTGGGTGGCAATGATTAAGTGAATTCCAATAGCACGAGCCAATTGGGCCAAACGGGCAATAGGCGTTTCTACTTCCTTACCCGCAGTCATGATCAAGTCGGCGAACTCATCGACTACAAGAACAATATAAGGTAAAAACTGATGCCCATCATTAGGATTCAATTTTCTAGCCTTGAACTTCTCGTTGTACTCCTTGATGTTACGACACATGGCATTTTTAAGCATCTCGTAACGGTTGTCCATCTCAATACAAAGGGAATTCAAGGTGTTGATTACCTTGGTATTGTCAGTAATGATGGCTTCTTCGCTATCGGGAAGTTTTGCTAAATAGTGGCGTTCTATTTTGTTGAATAGGGTTAATTCTACCTTTTTCGGGTCTACCAATACAAATTTTACTTCGGCAGGGTGCTTTTTGTAAAGCAATGAGGTCAATACAGCATTTAGCCCAACAGATTTACCTTGTCCAGTTGCACCAGCCATTAAAAGGTGGGGCATTTTAGCTAAATCTACCACCATGGTTTCATTGCTGATGTTTTTCCCAAAGGCAATTGGCAATTCCATATCAGATTTTTGGAATTTCTGCGAAGCAATTACCGAACGCATGGAAACGATGGTAGAATTTTTGTTAGGTACCTCAATACCTATGGTTCCTTTTCCTGGAATAGGGGCAATGATACGAATACCCAAAGCCGAAAGCGAAAGGGCAATATCATCCTCTAAGTTTTTGATCTTGGAAATACGCACACCGGCCTCAGGAACAATTTCGTAAAGGGTCACGGTAGGACCTATGGTAGCTTTAATACTGCTGATTCCTATTTTATAGTTGCTAAGGGTTTCAACAATACGGTTTTTATTTTCTTCAAGCTCTTCCTGGTTGATGGTAATCCCTTCGGAATCGTATTTTTTAAGAAGGTCTAAAGGAGGAAATTGGTATTTGCTCAACTCTAATGTTGGATCAAATTGACCAAAATCGGCCACCAATTTATTGGCTAGATTGTCACGTTCAGAAACTTCTTCTTCAACCTGTTCTATCTCCATTTCAAAATCCTCTTCAGGAGCATTGTTCACTTCAACTTGAAGGTCGTTGTTGTTCTGGGTAGTAATGCTAGGTTCAAGAGTGATTTCAGGTTCTAATTCCTGCTCAATTTCTTCCTCCTCAAATTTTTCTGCTTCCTTTTCTTTTTCAATTTGGTTAAAAAGGGCTGCAATAGGGGCGGGAGTTTCTTCGTCCAACTCAAAAGCAGATTTGATGTCCTCCGCTTCTTCCGTTAAATTGTTGTCAATCGGAACAGAAATATTGTCGCCTGCAAGAATAGGACCATCAGTAGCAAATTCCGTTTTGATGTCCTTTTTGGCACTTTTAAAAAGGTTCACAAATGTATGTCCTGTAACATTGAAACGGAGGGCCAAATAGGTAATCAATCCAAAGAGTAGGACTAAGGAAGTGCCAATTTTTCCAATATAATCTTGGATGAAACTGTTCATTTCAAAACCAATGGTACCGCCTAAAGCATCGTATTTATGAGTGAAAAATCCAAAGAGAATGGAGCTCCAAATAACGATGAGAGTACCCCAAATCCAATGGGAGCGTAGTTTTGCTTTATTGATATCTAAAGCAATATAAATCCCCGAAAGAAAGGAAAGTCCAGCAAAGATAAAAGAAGCAACCCCAAAGCCTTTAAGGATAAACAAATCGCTTACCCAGGCGCCAACTTTATTGAGCCAGTTTTGAGCTTTGACTTCTCTAGTGCCTAAAGCATCCAAAGTGCTTTGATCTGCTTTGCCAGTGAAGAAAAAGGATAAAAAAGCTATAAAAAGCAATACCCCAAGAATCATCAATAAACTCCCATAAATCAATTTTTGTTGACTTGTTAGTTTGAATGAGGGTTTGCTAAAGGTAGAGGTTTTACTGTCTTTGGTTTTAGTTTTCTTCTTCGCCATCAACGCTTAGTTAGATTGAAACAAAAATACAAATTACTAACGTTTATCCTAACGGAAAAAGTATTAAAACAGCTTAGGGATGTAAATGACCAAAGCCCCTGCAACTGCGGCCATAGCGGCAATAAATACAGCTCCTGCTGAAATGTCTTTTATGTGGCCAATGGTTTTGTGGTACTCGGGATGGATGAAATCCGCAATGTATTCAATGGCAGTATTGATACCTTCAGCAGTCATGACCAAACCAATAAAAGTAATTTGGAACAACCACTCTGTATTGGTGATATTGAAATAGAAACCAGCTAGTGTCACCGAAATGGCAACAAACAATTGCACTTTAATACTGGCTTCGGTTTTAATTAAGTATAGGGCGCCTTTGTAGGCAAACCCTATACTTTTTATTCTGTTTTGTACAAAAGATTCTTTTTTGCTCATGCTTGGGGGGCAAACTACAGGGCTTGTAGGGCGGCTTCGTAATTAGGTTCGTCAACGATTTCAGGAACTTGCTCGGTGTAGGTAACCTCGCCTTCTGGATTTACAATAACAATGCATCGGGAAAGCAGACCTTCCAATGGCCCGTCAACGAAATCCAATCCGTAACTTTTTCCAAAGTTTCCGTCTTTAAAATCAGAAAGGTTGACTACGTTGTCCAATCCTTCGGCACCACAAAATCTAGCTTGTGCAAAAGGAAGGTCTTTGGAGATGCAAAGCACTTTTGTGTTCTCTAATTTACTGGCCTTTTCATTGAAAGTTCTTACTGATTGGGCGCAGGTTCCAGTATCAACACTAGGGAAGATGTTGAGGATTAAGTTTTGTCCTTTAAAATCAGCTAGGGTTTTTGCACCCAATTCTGTAGTAGTTAAAGTGAATTCTGGAGCTTTGCTGCCTACTTTAGGTAATTCCCCAGACGTGTGTATCGTGTTTCCTTTTAAAGTGATTGTTGCCATAATACGTGTTTTAAATTAATGGAATTTAAAATTAGTAATTATTTGATGCAGCACCTTAGGAATTCTATAAATTTTATTCACCTTATATCTATAGTGAAATAACATGTTTGTAAATAAGGATTTACGTAAAAGGAAGTTGGGGAGTATTTAGGTTGAAATAAAAAAAGCCTCTTTTTAAAGAGGCTTTTTTGTGGGTATTATTATCTAAGTGTCGCGCCAAGCTCTTTTTCAAAATTAGCTTGAAGTTTACTCATGATTTTATCAATTTGTTTGTCTGTAAGCGTTTTTTGCTCATCTTGGATAGTGAAACTCACGGCGTAGCTCTTCTTACCTTTAGGAAGGTTTTTCCCTTGATACACATCAAAAAGGTCTACATCCTTAAGCAATTGCTTTTCGGTTTTCATGGCGATGCTGTCAATTTGCTCAAAAGTTACCGTTTCATCCAATAACAAGGCAAAGTCTCTACGCACTTCTGGATATTTTGGAATATCCTTGAAAGAAACCGTGTTCTGTTTTGCAGCTTCAATAACATTGTTCCAATTGAAATCGGCAAACAGCACATCTTGGGCGATTCCAAAATGTTTCAATACTGATTTTTTAACCAACCCAAAGTTTACCAGTTGCAGATTGTTTGCTGATAAGGCAATGCCTTCTGCAATCATGTCATTTTTGGTAGGGGATACTGAGGTGTTTGTAATTCCCAGACGTTGCAAAACCACAGAAATAATTCCTTTTAAGTAAAAGAAGTCGCTTTGTTGGTGGTTAGCATTCCAGCGTTCTGCATGTCGTCTACCAGTCACAAAAAGAGAAAGGTGTTTGTGTTCTTCTTTGTTTCCGTTGTAGTTATGGTAGGTAGATCCAAATTCAAATAACTTCAGCGCATCGCGCTTTCTGTTGATGTTGTGACTAACCGCTTCCAATCCTGAAAACAACAAGCTTTGGCGCATTACGCTTAGATCGTTGCTCAATGGGTTCAAAAGTTCAATATTATGATCTTCCTTCAGCTGTTCACTAAGGGAAATATATTTTGGAGAAGATAGCGAGTTTGCCATAATCTCATAAAAGCCTTGAGCTACCAATTGGCTTCCAATGATGTTTTGAAGCTTGTAATCTTCAAATTTGGAAGAGTTGGAGATGGAAGCGTTAAGTTTTTCGGTGGTTTTGATATTGTTGTAACCGTAAACCCTTAGGATTTCCTCAATGATATCAGCCTCTCTTTGAACATCATTTCTATAGGCAGGTACTGTAAGACCAAGCCCTGTTTCGGTAACATTGTTGATTTTGATTTCCAAAGATGTCAAAATGCTTTTGATGGTATCCTTTGGGATTTCCTCTCCAATAAGTTTCTTGGCGTTTTCAAAGCTCAAACGTACCTGGAAATCCTCAATTTTCTTTGGGTACATGTCCACAAGGTCACTGGTGATTTCCCCACCAGCAATATCCTGGATCAATAAAGCAGCACGTTTCAGTGCATATTCCGTAATGTTAGGATCGATACCTCTCTCAAACCTAAAAGAAGCATCCGTGTTTAAACCGTGACGTTTTGCTGTTTTTCTAATGGATACCGGGTTAAAGTAAGCGCTTTCCAAAAAGATATTGGTCGTGTTTTCCGTTACTCCAGAATCCAAACCTCCTAAAACACCAGCAATGCACATTGGTTTTTCGGCATCACAAATCATTAAGTCTTCTGCGTCCAACTCACGTTCAACACCATCCAAAGTTTTGAACTTTGTACCCTGTGGCATTGTTTTCACCACTACTTTATGGCCTTTAATTTTAGCAGCATCAAAGGCATGTAATGGTTGCCCCAATTCATGAAGCACATAATTGGTAGCATCTACGACATTGTTCTTTGGGGAAAGTCCAATAGCTTTCAATCTATTTTGTAACCAAGAAGGAGATTCTTCAACCGTAATTCCAGAAATGGCAATACCGCAATAACGAGGCGCCAATTCCTTGTTTTGAACTTCTACATCAATCTTATTGGTTCTGTTGTCTACGTGGAAAGCACTCACCGAAGGAGTGATGAATTCCAAGTGAATATCTTGTTGAATTAAACCTGCTCTAAGATCTCTTGCGGTACCAAAGTGGCTCATGGCATCTGCACGGTTAGGGGTAAGGCCTATTTCAAAAACATGGTCGTTTTCTACTTTGAAGATATCCGAAACCGCAGCTCCAACTTTCACTTTTTCGTCAAGTACCAAAATTCCATCGTGCGATTGGCCTAAACCTAATTCGTCTTCGGCGCAAATCATACCATGGCTTTCCTCTCCTCGGATTTTTCCTTTTTTGATTTTCCAAGCTTCACCTTCAGGTGTGTAAAGCGTCGTTCCAATAGTGGCTACAGGTACTTTTTGTCCTGCAGCTACGTTTGGAGCACCACATACAATTTGTAGCGGTTTGTCTTCTCCAATATTTACGGTGGTAACCCTTAGTCGGTCTGCATTTGGATGTTGTTCACATGTTAATACTTCTCCAACAACAATTCCTTTAAGTCCTCCTTTAACGGATTCAAATTCTGAGATGCCTTCTACTTCAAGTCCTAAATCTGTAAGTAATTCTCCAGTTTTTTCAGGGGACCAATCTGTTTTGATAAATTGTCGTAACCAGTTGTATGAAATCTTCATTTTCTATCTTTAATAAAGGCGCAAACCTACAATTTTTTTCGTTTTTCAGATTGCCAAAGTTGCGAAAAAATGCAACCCTAACAGGTCTTATTTAGGCCACAAAGATAAATATTTGCGACTAAAAATATGACCTAAAGTTGCTAGTCTTTTTGGGTGTTGTTGCCGTCCAATAAACTTTCTTGGAAAAGGTTGAAAATTCGGGTGTATTCATCGGTCCAGCTGCTGGGTTCTACAAAGCCGTGTCTTTCCAATGGATAAAGGACCATTTCCCAGTTGTGTTTTTCCAATTCTATCAAGCGCTGGTTAAGACGAACCATATCCTGGAAATGAACATTGTCGTCTACCATTCCGTGTAAAATCAGCAAATCTCCTTTAAGTCCATCTGCAAAATAAATAGGGGAGCTTCTTTTATAGGCTAAACTATCGGAAACTGGCGTGTTTAGGATGCGTGCCGTATAACCGTGGTTGTAGGCTGCCCAATCGCCAACAGATCGAATGGCCGCTCCTGCTTTAAAGGTGTCGGCTTCGTTGAACATGGCCATAAGGGTGATAAATCCACCATAAGAGCCTCCATAAATACCTACTTTGTTTTTGTCAATACCGTAGTTGTTGATTAAATATTGTACACCATTCACTTGGTCTGAAAGATCTTTGCCTCCCATATGTCTGTAAATCCCCGTACGGCAATCTCTTCCGTAACCGGCGCTTCCTCTATAGTCAATATCTAAAACCGTATAGCCGTTATCCGCTAAAATATTATGGAACATATATTCTCTAAAATAAACGCTCCACCAAGAATGGGCATTTTGTAAGTATCCAGCACCGTGAACAAATACGATGGCGGCATTGTTTTTGGTAGCTGCGGAAGGTTGGTAGAGCCTAGCCTGCACGGTGGCGCCGTCTTCTGCCTTAAAAGTAATTAGTTCTGGGTCTCTCCAAGGGTAAGCTTCAAAACCTTCCGTTGTGGAATGCGTTATTTGTTTTGGTTGTTCAGACGTTTTTCCGAACAGAGGATTTTTCTGTAGGTAAAGCTCTGTTGGTTTGTTGGAATAGGAGTGCAAAACGGCCAAATACTCTTCGTTTGGAGATAATACCACATCGTTATTACCTATCATGCTTGTTAATTGGGTGAATTTACCTCCCTTAAGTGGCATGCTGAAAAATTGACGATCTCCCGAGTGGGTTTTGTTTGATGTAAAATACCAGTGCTTTTTGTCTTTGGAAAGGTAGACGTCATACACTTCAAAATTTCCTTCGGTCAGTGCTTTTGTTTTTCCTGAATTGACGTGGGTAGTATTTAAATGAGCAAACCCGGTGGCTTCAGACATGTACCAAATGGTTTCGTTGTCTGGCAACCATCCTAGAGCACTGCCTCCAAAACTGCTGATGCCAGGGCCGTCTATCCAAGCTTCGTCACGTTGTCTTACTAAATTTTTAACAGAGCCATCTTCATAGTTTAGGGATACAATCCAACGGTCTTTAAAATCATTACTATTAATGTCCAATACCGCATATTTGCTGTCCTTACTCCAGTTTGGTCCCGATATATAAGAGATTCTGTTGTCGTTTTTGTATGCTTTGTCAGGGTAGTCTTTTGTGTATTCAGGGATATCGTCTAAACCTTTCAAATTATCCAAAACAACGGGATAAAAAGTTCTTGCTTCTATGTTATAAATGAACATTTCATATGTGCCTTGTTCGCTACCAACTTTGGTGCGTGTGTGTTGGTCTTCGGTGTAGCCTGATTCAGTAACGTAATGAGGCACAATGGTGCCATTGGCCTCTTTTGGAGCTTGATATAGTTCGTAGGTTACAAATTTTCCATTCGGGCTTATTTGGATGTTGGTCACAAATTTCCCTTCGGTATAGATTTCAAGAGGTCTTTTGTTTAGATTTCTTTTGTTGAAAGCCTCATTAGCGTCATTTTTAGCTTTACGCTCGCTAAGTACATCAAAAATTCCCAATTGGTCTTGGTATAGCCATTCGTCTTGCTCGCTTCGTTCAGAAGTGCTGTTTTTCTTATTTGTGAAATCGGTAATCTGTTCGGTGATTCCCGTTTCCAACGACCAAGTGAATAGATTGCCATTCTTTACATAAGCTATTTTGGTATCGTTTGCTGTAAATTGAATGTTGCTTTCGGTGTCTAAGGTGTTGGTGATTTGCATCACCGAATAGTCCTTTTGATCAACTAGGTAAATGTCGCCATGCTTTGTGTAAATGCTCTTTGATCTATCGCTGTTGTAAGTGATGTGGTCATAAGGGTCAACATAACTGGATTTGTTTGTGATATTACTATTCCCACTTGGCTGTGGCAGGTTGTATGAGGTTTCAAAGTCTACTTTATTGGTATTTCCGTTGGAAAGTGTGTAAGCATAAAGGGAATCGCTAAAAGCTCCTTCAGGATTCCAACTGAAATATATGGTTTTACCATCGGCAGACCAGTGAGCATTTGAAGGCAAGTGGCCAACAAAATTGTCGCCCTGCATAATGGTTTTAATGCTTAACGGAGACTGATTGCCAGTTTGTGCAATAGTTGTTGAAGTGATGAAAATGGATAAAACAAGCGCTAAAATATGTTTCATGCGAAATGAATTGTAAGTTTTGAAATTTCGTGCCCAAACGCACTAAATAGTAAATGTTTGCGAATGTACTTTTTTGTGGGGATAAAGGCAATTGTTTTAATAAACCTTTATCAATTACTTAAGGAATAGTTAATTAACAGGGCGCTAAAAGCTTTTAACATTGCTCTAACATGAGTGAGCTGTAATAGCGGTTAATTTTAGGGTAATCAATTTGAAATCAATTTATTATGAGGCAACTAGACGCTTTGCATGGAGCTTCCGCTTTATTCGTTTTTTTATTCGTATCTATTTTAGAGTTTCATGTCCCATCAAACCTTCCCGAGAAAAGTCAACAGGATTCAGTTGTTCAAACAAGTAGCGTTATAGATACTTGTGCACTTTCCTTAAAACCAATACCTATTGTTAAGGTACGTCATAACGAGTTTATTTCGAACTTGGAGACTTATGATTCACATACATCAATCAATCGATCATAAAACGTACAGTTATGTTTTAGGCCCAACCGAAAGGTTGGGTTTTTTATGGTCTTAACTGATGTAATTCCAAATGTTTTTGTACTTGCTTAGTTGCTGATAAGTGTGGAGGATGACTTGGTTTTCTTCCAGTTTTAAGGAAGGGTCCTTCTTCAAAAGTTCCTTGGCCATATATCTGGCGTGTTGAAGAATGGTGCTGTCCTTAATGATGTCTGCTATTTTTAGGTTGAGAACACCGCTTTGCTGTGTGCCCATAATATCACCAGGCCCTCTCAATTTCAGGTCTACTTCAGCAATCTCAAAACCATCATTGGTTCTGGTCATGGTTTCCAAACGCACTTTGCTGTCCTCGCTCAGTTTATGGCTGGTCATTAAAATACAGTAACTTTGCTCGGCGCCTCGACCTACGCGTCCTCTCAGCTGGTGCAATTGCGAAAGTCCAAAACGTTCGGCGCTTTCTATAATCATTACGGAGGCATTGGGCACGTTAACCCCAACTTCTATCACGGTTGTTGCTACCATGATTTGGGTTTCGCCTTTAATGAAACGTTGCATCTCGTAATCTTTGTCGGCAGGTTTCATTTTACCGTGGACGATGGAAATTTGATATTGTGGAGCAGGGAAGTCCCTAGCGATACTTTCATACCCATCCATAAGGTCTTTGTAGTCCATTGCGGCACTTTCCTGAATAAGGGGGTAAACGATGTAAATCTGACGTCCTTTTTGGATTTCGTCCCTTATGAATTTAAAAACGTTCAAACGGTTTTTATCGTAGCGATGCACGGTTTTTATTTCCTTTCTTCCTGGTGGCAATTCGTCGATAACGGAAACATCCAAATCGCCATAAACAGACATGGCCAAAGTTCTAGGAATAGGCGTTGCTGTCATGACTAAAATGTGTGGAGGTGTAGCATTTTTTCGCCACAATTTACTGCGTTGTGCTACTCCAAAACGGTGCTGTTCATCGATGATGGCGAGTCCTAAATTTTTGAATTTCACCTTGTCCTCAAGGAGAGCGTGCGTGCCAATTAAAATTTGTAAATCACCACTTTCTAGGGCTTTATGGATCTCTTTTCGTTCTGAAGTATTAGTTGAGCCGGTTAGTATTTTTATATTGATATTCAGGTTTTTACATAGTTCAGATAATCCATTGAAGTGCTGGACTGACAAAATTTCAGTGGGCGCCATAAGGCATGCTTGGAAACCGTTATCCAAAGCGATGAGCATGGACATTAAAGCGACGATGGTTTTACCCGATCCAACGTCCCCTTGGAGCAATCTGTTCATCTGTGCATTGCTTCCTAAGTCCTGACGAATTTCCTTGATTACCCGCTTTTGGGCATTGGTCAAATCAAAGGGTAAATGCTCTTTGAAAAAGGAGTTGAAAAGCGGTCCGACATTCTCAAAAGGAAGGCCTTTTATTTTGGTTTTATTCATCAAATTTTTGATGACCAATTGCAGTTGTATATAGAAAAGTTCTTCAAATTTTAATCGGTATTGTGCCTTCGCCAAAAGTTCTTGACTTTTTGGAAAATGGATATTGAAAAGGGCTTCTCTTTTTGAAACGAGTTGCAAATTTGTGAGAATGGAAGTTGAAAGCGTTTCGGCAAATCTGCCTTGTGTTTCCATGAATAGCTCTTGCATGATTTTCGTCATGACCCTATTGGTGATACCCTTGGTGGAAAGCTTTTCCGTAGAAGGATAAACTGCTTGCATGGCCGAGCGAAGGTTGTTTTTGTGGTCGCTCAAGAGCTCCATTTCAGGATGTGGCATGCTAAATGTACCGTTGTACCAATTGGTCTTCCCAAAAATAACATAATCGGTATTGGGCTTGATGCTGTCCTTGATCCATTTCTGCCCCCGGAACCAAACCAATTCCATAGTTCCGGTATCGTCCCTAAAGGTGGCCACTAAGCGTTTGCCTCGTTTTTGAGCAACTTCCTTGATTCCGGTAATTCGTCCAACCACCTGTACTTCGGAAGAATTTTGTTGCAGCTGATTGATTTTATAGTAGCGTGTGCGGTCGATATAGCGATTAGGGAACAGGTTCAGCAAATCTTGATAGGTGTGAATACCAAGCTCTTTTCGCAATAAATCGGCACGGTTAGGACCAACGCCTTTTAAGTAGTCTATGGGAGTTTGCAACTTGGTATTCATGAAGACGAATATAATTGTTATCCATGAAACATAAAACCCGAATTTTTGTAAATTGGGAAACCATAACTTAACTTAATACAAAAATTACATGCGCGCATTGGTTATTTCCGGAGGCGGGAGCAAAGGTGCTTTTGCTGGTGGAGTTGCACAATATCTTATTGAAGAACTTGGTAGGGACTACGATATGTATCTTGGGACTTCTACAGGAAGTTTGTTGGTTCCCCATTTGGCGGTGAATAACATAGGGAAATTGTACAACGTTTTTACCAATGTGCAACAGCACGATATTTTTAGTATCAGCCCTTTTGTACAGCGAAAAAAGGGAGATAGGGAGTTTGTCTCGATAGATTTTGTGAACTCCTTGTGGCAATTTATCAAAATGAAGCGCACCTTCGGAGAGAGTAAATCCTTGAAGCGCCTTATTAAAAAGAATTTTACCAAGGAGGAATATCTTCAAATTTTGGCAACCAAGGAAGATGTGGTTGTTACGGTTTCTAACTTGTCAAATAATTCAGTGGAATATAAATCTATTAAGGATTTTAGTTACGAGGAATTTTGCCACTGGATCTGGATTTCCTGCAATTATATCCCTTTTATGTCGCTTACCGAAGTGAATGGCAACGAATATGCCGATGGTGGTTTGGGTTGTGTTGTGCCTATAAGGGAGGCGATTCAACGTGGCGCCACAGAGATTGATGCCGTTATTTTAAAGTCGGAAAAAATGGAAGGCAAAAAAGTGTTGGGGAAAAATCCCTTTTCCTTAATGATCAGTTTGTTTGGTCATTTAATGGATCAGTTGGAAAGCCACGACATACTTATCGGGAAGTTGGCGGCAAGTAACAAAAATGTGAAACTTAACCTGTATTACACTCCAACAGATCTCACCGAAAACTCTTTGATATTCAGTAGAAATTTAATGGTAAAATGGTGGCAGCAAGGGTATGAACATGCTGCCAAGAAGCACGGTGCAGATTCTGTTTTAAAAGATCTTTAAAACAAGATTACCACAATTCGCCTACTTCATGTTTAATGAAAGATAGGGCAGCGTCACTTGGTGCGCGGTGGTCCATCATTTCTGTTAAAACCACTTCTCTTAATTTGTTGGCAGAATCGGTTTTTTCCAACATGCTCGCCTTTCTTATCAGTTGAATCGTAGAGTTTTTGGCAGCTCCAATAATGTTCCAGCATTCGTCGGTAATATAGATTTGTTGCGAAATATTGTGCTCAAATTCTTGCTCAATAGTTGCGATAAGTAAAGATTCGTAATCTTCTTTATTTGAAGATGTTGGCTTGACTCTCACAAGTAATTTTGATGGGCTGATACGCTCTAAAAACAAGGCCATGCGCTCATAAGCTTGTAAGCGAATTGGAAGGGTATTTACCTGAATGTCTTTATGCAATAAAAAGCGTCTTCGGCCATCTTCATTTTTGGTGTGTTCCTTAAAAAAATGGTAGGCAATTAGTCCTGTTACTAATGTTGGTATGGTAAAAAGTAGTAAGTCGATAATTCTTTCGGAATCCATGTTTATAGCGAATTAGGGTTATTTGTTATGGTAATGTCCGCCCAAATATAGACAATCTTTTAAATCTTGCATACTTTTAAATGGGACGGGAGTTTTTTCGTAATGGTAAGTGTATTTTAATTCTTCGGAAAGATTGCGGTCATCTACATTCACATCTACATCAGTCATTTTAAATTGGCAGGGATGCTCGTAACCTGCAGCATGGGTGATTTCAATAAATTCCTTTCGGAAGGTTTTAAAATACTGTCCCAATCGCTCTGATTTTAAAGGGACGTTTATGCCATTTTGAAGCCATTTGTTCTGTGTGGCCACCCCACTTGGGCAACGGTTGGTGTGACAAATTTGAGCTTGAATACAACCAATGCTCATCATGGCTTCCCTTGCTACGTTAATACAATCGGCCCCCATGGCAAAGGCCATAGCGGCTTTGGCGGGAAAGCCCAGTTTACCACTGCCAATAAATACAATGCGATCGGTGAGGCCTTTACTTTTGAAAAGTTTATACAAATCGGTGAAACCATATACCCAAGGCAATGAAACATGATCGGCGAAACTTGGAGGGGCAGCACCCGTGCCACCTTCACCGCCATCTACGGTGATAAAGTCAGGGCCATGACCTTTTTCAAGCATTAGGTCGGCCAATTCTTCCCATTGTTCCAATTTCCCAATAGCAGCTTTAATGCCCACAGGAAGACCTGTAGCTTCTGCGATGGTTTCAATAAAATCATAAAGTTCAGAAACATTGGAGAAGGCCGAATGATTAGGAGGCGAAAGCACATCCTTGCCCATTTCTACATGGCGTATTTCAGATATTTCCTTAGATATTTTTGCTGCGGGTAAAACGCCGCCTTTTCCTGGTTTTGCGCCCTGGGACAACTTGATTTCAATGGCCTTGATATGCGGGTTGTCCTTGACCAATTTCACCAATTTTTTTAAGGAAAAATTACCCTGCTTGTCCCGAACTCCAAAATAACCGGTTCCAAAATGGAAAATGACATCACCACCTTGACAATGATATGGAGACAAACCACCTTCACCAGTGTTGTGGTAGGCACCTGCAATATGTACCCCTTTATTGAGGGATTCGATGGCTTTTGCGGAAAGCGAACCAAAACTCATAGCAGAGACATTGATTATAGAGGCGGGACGGTATGGTTTTTTGCGTTGGTTGTATGCGCCCATGACTTTGGCGCAAGGCAAAAATGTTTTATCAATGGCATTTGGATGATCTTTTTCAATCTTAAAAGGAATCATGGCATTATTGATAAAGATGTGTTGGTGGGCATAAATGTCCCTATCGGTTCCAAACCCTTCGTAGTTGTTTTCTTTTTTGGCTGACGCGTAGATCCAGCTTCTTTCAATTCTGTTAAAAGGAAGTTCCTCTCTGTTGTTGGCGACAAAATATTGCCGCATTTCTGGGCCGATGCTTTCCAAAAGGTATCTTAAATGACCAACAATAGGGAAGTTGTGGCTAATGGTATGTTTTTTTTGAATGAAAATATCCCTAATGGCTACAAGGAATAAGGCAATAAGAATCCACATCCACCAACGAATGTCGGCAAGGGCAAATAACAGAATGTTCATAAAGGGTTTTTTGTAAAGATATTTAAAAAATATGGTTCTAAAATGATATCTTTAATGTATGGGTAAAGGCAAGAAAATCAAATTGATAGTTCTTTTGACTGTCGTTGTGTTGGCTGCTTGGGCAGCTAGTAAAGTCAATTCGGTGGTGAAAGAAAAGGTAGAGGATTATCTTTCAAGTTCTTTGCCTGAAACCGTTAAATTAAAGTATTCCAATTTGGACTTGGACCTTTGGAAAGGGGCGGCTACTCTTGAAGGTATTGAGTTGGAAAACTTTAATGAAACTTCCAAAGAGCCACTCTTGAAGCTACGTTTGGACTCTCTTTCAGTTAATGATATTGGTTATTGGGCATATTTGTTCAATGACAATATTGATATTGGAAATATTCAATTGGTTCGTCCACAATTGACTTATTTCAAACTTCAAAATCCAGATTCTGTTAAGGAAGTTCAGGAAGAGCCAAAAGTATTTAATTATAGGGTGAATCTAGGAAGGCTGGATATAAGCAAGGCAGGAATTGAAATAGTGAATACCGAAACAGATTCCATACTTCTTCATGTATCCGATTTAGATTTCGGTTTGGACAAAGTGTTTGTCGATGAGACTGTTTTGCGGCAAAAGATTCCAGTAGATTATGAGGGCTATCAAATGGCTTTCGATTCTCTGTTCTACACTATTGGTCCCTTCGAGAACATGGCGGTTGGACCTTCTAAATTATCCCAACAAGATATGGCTTTTGAAAATGTTAGGATCTTTTCAAAATACTCAAAGTATGAGCTTTCCAAGCATATTCCTGTAGAGAGGGATTTTGCGGATGTGGTGTTTGAATCCGTAACATTGAAAGATTACAAAATAGGTGTTGGAGATAGTGGAAGGGTGTCTTTTTCAAGTCCAAAGATGGAAATCTTAAACCCTCAAGTGGATTTTTTTAGAGATAAACTCGTGGCAGACGACCCCAAAATAAAACCGCTCTACAATGAGATGCTTCGGGATTTGAGTTTTGATTTGACTATTGATTCTCTTCAAATTAAAAATGCGTCTGTTGCTTATTCTGAACGCGTGAAACAAGATAATCATGGAGGAAAGATTACCTTTTCAAATTTGAATGCCGACATTGCCAATGTGAGCAATACCTATGAAGCTCCAATAAAAACAGAGATTGAAGTTGAAGCCAATTTTATGGAACATGCGCCTTTGAAGGTTCACTGGAATTTTGATGTAAACGATCCTGATGGGACATTCATATTTCAAGCAGAATTGGATAGGTTGAAGGTGCATGATGTCAATAAATTTTCAGAACCTAACCTACGGATCAAGTTTGAAGGGGAAATTGAGCAATTGTACTTTACCATTTGGGGAAATACCAATGTGTCGCAAGTGGATATGCGTGCCAAATATGAAGACTTTCAAATTATTGCCTTGAAAAAGGATGGTTCAACCCCAAACAAGCTATTGTCGGGTTTGTTGAATACTCTAGTGGCCAAGGATAGCGATAGGTTGCCCGATCATTTTAGGGAGGGCCATAAAGAGGGGATTGAAAGAAACAAAACCAAATCGGTGTTTAATTATGTTTGGATCAATGCCAAAGATGGTTTGCTGAAAACCATGGTAAACCACAAACGAAAGCATAAAACCTAGAAATTATTCCGCATTGTTTATAATTATTAATAAATCTGACCGACTAAAACTTAGACATTGGTTAATTTCACGCCGGAAAAAAATCAGAAACTTTGGAGAAGTATTTAAGTCAGCTGAATGAAGCACAGTTAGCCCCAACCATTCAAAAGGATGGGCCAATGATAGTGATTGCTGGAGCCGGATCTGGCAAAACAAGGGTACTAACCTATAGGATTGCCTATTTAATGAGCCAAGGGGTCGATCCCTTCAATATATTGTCCTTGACCTTTACCAATAAGGCAGCGCGTGAGATGAAAGAACGTATTGCCACAATTGTTGGGCAAAGTGAGGCCAAAAACCTATGGATGGGAACATTCCACTCCATTTTTGCCAAAATCCTGCGTTTTGAAGCCGATAGATTGGGTTATCCAAGCAATTTTACCATTTATGACGCTCAGGATTCTGATAAACTGATTGGTTCCATTATCAGGGAAATGGGACTTGATAAGGATGTTTATAAAGCGAAACAGATTCGTTCTAGAATTTCTTCTTATAAAAACAACCTTATTACGGTTAAGGCCTATTTCAATAACCCTGAACTTATGGAATCTGATGCTGCAGCAAGAAGGCCAAAGTTGGGAGAGATTTACAGGAACTATGTAGAGCGCTGTTTTAAGGCGGGCGCTATGGATTTTGACGATTTGTTGTTGAAAACCAATGAACTCTTAACGAGATTTCCAGATGTGTTGGCAAAGTATCAAGATCGCTTCCGCTATATTTTAGTAGATGAGTATCAAGATACCAACCATTCCCAGTATTTGATTGTAAGGGCCTTGTCCGATCGATTCCAAAATATTTGTGTGGTAGGGGATGATGCGCAGAGTATCTATGCTTTTAGGGGAGCCAATATCAACAATATTTTGAACTTCCAGAAGGATTATGATGGTGTGAAAATGTTCCGTTTGGAGCAGAATTACCGTTCTACAAAAAATATTGTCAACGCTGCCAATTCCATTATTGATAAAAACCAAACCAAATTGGATAAGGTGGTTTGGACTGCCAATGATGAAGGAGGGAAAATCAAGGTCAATCGTTTGATGACCGATGGTGACGAAGGGCGTTATGTTGCGAGTTCTATTTTTGAAAACAAAATGAACGAACAGCTCAAAAACAGTGATTTTGCAATTTTATATCGTACCAATGCGCAGTCTAGAGCTATGGAAGACGCATTGAGAAAACGTGATATTCCTTATCGTATCTACGGAGGGCTGTCCTTCTATCAGCGTAAGGAAATCAAGGATATTCTTTCTTATTTACGTTTGGTAATCAATCCGGCGGATGAGGAAGCTTTAAAAAGAGTCATCAATTTCCCGCCTAGGGGAATTGGACAAACAACGGTTGATCGGTTATTGGTAGCTGCCAATGGCTACAAGCGCTCCATGTTTGAGGTGATGCAAAACTTGGATAAAGTTGATTTGAAGATTAATTCTGGAACTAAAGGGAAATTACGTGATTTCGTTTTAATGCTTGAGAGTTTTCAGGTGATGAACCAAACGGCTAATGCTTTTGAATTGGCCGAGCACATTACCAAGGTGACTGGATTGATTAAGGAATTCAATAAAGATGGCACTCCTGAAGGTGTTGCCAAAATGGAGAACATCGAGGAGCTTTTAAATGGTATTAAGGATTTCGTTGAAGGTCAAAAGGAATTGGCAGATGCTACGGGATCATTGACTGAGTTTTTGGAGGATGTTGCATTGGCAACCGATATGGACAAAGACAATGAGGATGATGATAAAGTCGCGTTAATGACCATTCACTTGGCAAAAGGATTGGAATTTCCTTATGTGTATATCGTTGGGATGGAGGAAGACCTGTTTCCGAGTGCTATGAGCTCGAATTCCAGAAGCGATTTGGAAGAAGAACGCCGTCTGTTTTATGTGGCGCTTACTAGGGCAGAGAAGCAGGCATATTTAACCTATACAGTTTCGCGTTATCGATGGGGGAAATTGGTAGATGCCGAGCCGAGTAGGTTTATTGAGGAAATCGATGATCAATATTTGGAAATCTTGACTCCGGTTCAAGAACAACGCTTTAATCCAATGTTGGATGCGGATATTTTTGGAGACGTGCCACCTAATAAGGTAAGGTTCAAAAAGCCTCCAATGAAAAAGATGTCAGAAAAGCAGCCGCCTAAGTTTATTCCGCCTGCCAAATTGAAGCCGATGGCAAAAGCTAAAGAGAATGAAGTGACCAATTTATTTGATGGGGAGCTTACTGTGGGCAACATTGTAGAGCACATGCGATTTGGAAAAGGAGAGGTCTTGAAGATTGAAGGACAAGGTGCCGACACCAAAGCGGAAATCAATTTTGAAGTAGGTGGGGTTAAAAAATTATTACTCCGCTTTGCAAAATTGAAAATGCTAGGATAGTTATTTTACCATCATCACAGAATTGATGTAGCCGTGGTCATCGTATTCCTTTACAGGATTGTCTGGATCTACGATCCAGTTGCCATCTACAATGTATTTGTAATGGTGCTTTCCTCCTGAAAGGAGTATGGTTGCGGTCCATCCAGTTTTAGTTTTGCTCATTTCAATTTGCTGTTCATTCCAATCATTAAAAGAGCCCGCTAAAATTACTTTTTCTGCATTAGGATAGCCGTTAAGAATAAACGTAACATTCTCCTTAATGCTGATATGGGAATTGTATTCGCCAAACTCATTGGTGACTCTGTCTGGATTTGTAGGGTCTTCCATCCAAAGGCCATCAACAATGTAGCGGTATTGATAATCGTTTGGTCTTAGTTGCAGGATAATTTCCCAGCCTCCATCAATTTTATACATTTTAAAGGCATGCTCGTTCCACTTGTTGAAAGAGCCGGATAAAATCACTTCTTTGGCATCTTCATGACCTTTCAGCCTGAATCTAACATTGCCATCTTTTGAAGGGTAGGCGCCTGTAAAAAGGTTTAGATTAAGTACGTTAAGATGGTAGCCATCTTTAGTGGCTTGTACCGTGTTGCTTACCTGAGCAGAAGGTTCGGCCCAATATTCATGGTTAATGACAAATTTAAATTCCCATGAAAAGGCATCTGTAAAGTCGCTGAGTTTCTTACGAAGTTCGTAGGTGTTCTCATCCACTTTCTTCATTTTCCATCGATGCATCGACCAATTGTTGAATTGTCCAGCAACCACGACATTATCGATAGTGAGGTTTTCAAAAGGGATGGAGGGTTTAAAACCGTCGGGAGATACAGATTGGTAGTCGTTTCTGTTGAATGTGAACACAACCTCGTCGCCTTCAATTCTATATCCTTTCACGTTTTGGTTTTGGCAAAGAGCGCTTGTGCCCACTAGTATGAGCAGGATAAACGCAATATAATGAACAATTTTTCTCAATGCCGTTGTAATGGATATTGTACAAAGTAAAGTTTTTCTTTTTTATAATTGATGATTGTTCGTTTTTGTTTGAAAAATTCATATCCCAAAATGCCGTCCAAAGTTGTCCCGAAGGCTTTGTTGAGATTGTCTAAATTTGTTACAATGGTTTGCATCGGTCCTAGGTAAACAGTTTCACTTAGTTTAACACGGTGCAAATTTCCTGCCAAAACTTCAATTTGTTTATTACTGGCCCCTGTAAGCATTAGGCGTCCCTTGGGGTGGAAATACTTTAAGGCTTTTCGGGAGGCTTTGTTATTAATTTGGTTGACTTCGGCAGCTGTATCCACTCCAAACGTTAAAGGTTGCCCATTGATGGAGGCATTTACCACAATGGTGTGGTTTTTCAATTTAAACCCAACGCTATCAACTATTTTTTCCAAATAGCCGCGAGGATCTAATTTAACTCCTTTGTTATCAGTTTTGGATAAGGTAATTTGGTTAAGATATAGGTCGACAAAAATTTCGTAATCTTTCAAAATACTATAACCAATCACTCCTAAGAGTTTCATTTTCTTTGAAGTTTCAATATGGGACAAGTCAATGATATCTGAAGTTTGGTTTTCCAAAACAAGATTTTCAATGACAAAAGAATTGAGCTTTCTTTCAAAAGGGTTGTCAATAATGCTTACAACCCCAGTCATTTCTTGACGCTTTCTGTTGTGGGCATATTTTTGAGGGAAATGAACTTTATTGAGGATAAGGGCCTCAGAGCCTGTATCGATAATGAAATTCCCCTTCTTTCCCATCAATTCCGCCTTTACTACAATAAGGTTGTCGATAAGTTGAAAAGGGATGCGGGAGGTATATTGATTGAGGATTTCAGCTTGAGGAAAGGAGACCTGATTGATAGCCAAATTGGCAAACGCTGTTTGAAGCCCAAAGATGAAAACTATTATAAAAATGAAAACCCTCATGTATTTAAGACTCCAAAAAGTGAAAGATGTTACAGAGTTTAAATGTCTTAAGTTATGATTTTTGTAAAATGGGAATGTTGCTTAAGTTTTTTAGGCTAGTGAATTGTTAGTTTGGTCGGGGCATAAGGTTTGAAGTAATGTTGTTTTTTGAATTGACAAAATACATTTTCATGATGCCTCTGTTTTTTACTTCAACTTTGCCGCGATATTCGCAATGAAATTCGTCTTTTACAATTTTGTAAGTATTGTGGGAAATATTGATTTTTCCTGGTAGAGAGCAGGATTCCATTCTTGAGGCTACATTTACGGTATCTCCCCAAATGTCGTAAGCAAATTTTTTGGTACCTACCACACCGGCCACCACGGGCCCTGTGTTAACTCCAACACGAATATCGAAATTGGAAGCTAACTGTGTGTTTGTTGCTTTTGCTTGATTAACAAAGTCAACAATATCCATTGCTGCCAAAAGCATGTTATGAGTATGGTTGCTGCTATGGTTGTGCAATCCACTAGCACACATATAAGCGTCTCCCACCGTTTTTATTTTTTCCAATTGGTAACGACCGATAATTTCATCAAATTTTGAAAAGTAGTAGTCAATGCTTTCCACCAACTGCTGAGGGGGTAGATGTTCTGAATATCTTGTAAAGCCTACAAAATCGGTAAACAATACTGTAGCGTGCTTAATTTTTTGAGCTTTTACTTTGCCGTGTTGCTTGAGTTCTTCGGCGGTTTGTTCGGGAAGAATGTTTTTGAGTAAGTCATCTGATCGTTTCTTTTCATTTTCAATAATGATTTTGGTTTTATTAATGAATTTATAACGTCTGTAAAGGCCCCATGCTAAAAGAGAAATCAAAAATATAATAGCGGCAGTGGCATAAATGGCAGCTCTTTGCCGACGTGCTTTGAGTTGGGATATTTCGGCTTCTTTTTGAAGGATATTAACTTCGGCTTCTTTTTTTGAAACCTCATAATCGGTTCTTAGGGCAGACATTTTTTGAATATTCTCTAAGTTTGCAATACTGTCCCTATAGGCTATATGTTGTTTGAAATTAAAATGGGAATCCTTGAAATTTCCTTGCGCTTCATAAAGGTTTGATAATTGTAAGTAGGTTTCGCTTAACTGTTCATCGAGCTGGTGTTTTTGCGCAAGGTGAAGGCTCTTGTTGGCATAGGCTAAAGCTTTTTTTATCTCTCCCTTTTTTGAATAGATATCGGCCATGTAAGTTAGAAATTCTGATATAGGGTAGTAGTCCTCAAATTTTTCAAGAGTTACGATAGCGGAGTTTATTTTTTCTAAAGCAAGTTCATCCTTTTCCTTTTCTGCATATACTCTTCCTAGGTTGCCATCTACATAGGCTAAAGCTCTAACGTCATTTAATTTTTCAAAAATATTGCCAGCTTCTTTTGTGTAGGAAAGTGCATCATTGGAATTGCCAGTTTTTAAATATTGATCTCCCAAATTGTAAAGGGCATACCCTAGTTTTATGGAATCATTGGTATGTTTTAATTTTTCGATTCCTTCTAGGTAATACTTTTGGGCGTTGGATGGATTTTCTACAATAGAGTAGGTGTCGGCTATTCCAATTAGAGCAGCTCCAATAAAAGCGTCGTTTTTGGTTTGTTCTGCATATTTCAAACTCGAAAAGTAACATTCCAGCGCTTCGGGAAAGTCAGCTTTTTCACTAAAGGCATTGGCTTTTTGTAAATGGCCCGAATACTGCAGTTTTAAGGAGTCTTTTGGAGCTTTTTCAAGGAGGAGGTTTGAGAATTTTAGTTTGGTATCTGCATTTAATGATTCATTTATAATCTTGAAAATTAAAGAAAGGTTGTTTTGATTGGACACATTGGTTTCGTAGACAGCAATTAAGCTATCAGCAGTTTTTTGGTTTTGAGAAAACCCAGTCTGTAAGAATGTTGCAACCAATATCAGGGTTATGCAAATTCTCAATACACTAAAGCGCATATAGTATGTTGAAAATAAATTATATTTTGTCTGTCATTTTTAGTTTTGGATCTAAGACATAGGGATTAGAAGTATCATTATTGACAGTAAACACTACATAATAGTTTTCCTCTCCTTCTATATCACTGTCATGAATTTTTCCGGAAACATTTCCGAGGCTATCTACTTCGATTATAGATTTTTTTAAAATTTTGGCACCCCCGCTATCTCCTGGTTTTCGTGCTACCAAGATAATTTGGACAGTATCACCGGAATCCGGATATTTTGGGAGGCCTTCCCAGGTAACAGATTTGTTTTTGTCGACTTTGGAGATAAATTTACTTGGGACACCTGCAGGATAGGAGACATCGTCTCTATTGTCTGAAAATATGGCCGTGAAATTTACATTGCCTAAGTTGATTTTACTTGTATCTACAGTGAGATAAACCTTTGTGTCTTTTTTGTCATTATCGGAGTTCATATTTCAATTATTTAATGGTTACTTTCATTTTAAGTGCTATTAAATAATGAAATGAGGCAATTATCTGTCTTAAGGAGAGCGATATACAATTAAAGATAGTGATTTTTTTTAAATCACTGATTTACAGATGTTTAAATATATTTTCTAGGCAGGTTCTATTGGGAATATTTAACTACTTTTATAGTGATATAAGAAACTTGAAAAATGGCCCAGTTTATTAGAATATATGAGGAAAATCCTAACCCAAGAGAGATAGATAAAGTAGTCAAAGTTCTTAAAAATGGCGGGTTGATAATTTATCCTACCGATACAGTTTATGGTTTGGGATGTGATATTATGAATACGAAGGCACTGGAGCGTGTAGCCAAAATAAAAAAAGTGAAGCTTGAAAAGGCCAACTTTTCATTTATATGTGAGGATTTGAGCAATTTAAGCGATTATGTAAAGCAAATAGATACCAGTACCTTTAAAATTTTGAAAAGGGCCTTGCCTGGGCCTTATACCTTTATTCTTCCAGGTGCTAAAACACTTCCGTCTGTCTTTAAGAAAAAGAAAACCGTAGGGATAAGGGTGCCTGCTAATAATATTGCTTTGGAAATTGTGAGGCAGTTGGGGAATCCCATCATTTCAACCTCTATTCGTGATGATGATGAGATTTTGGAGTATACTACTGATCCAGAATTGATTCATGAAAAGTGGGATAATTTGGTAGATCTTGTTATAGATGGTGGTTATGGGGATAATGAGGCCTCTACGGTTATAGATTTTTCAGAAGAAGAACCTCTTATTGTTAGAGAGGGAAAAGGATCTCTTGAAATATTTTAGAATTCTATTGTTGGAGTATGGGCGTAACAAATGGGTTGTACGGTTAATAATTTAACGGACAACTAAGGGCTTTGTTATGTAGAAGAAATACACTGAAAAAGTTCAAAAAACACTGCTCTTATTGAAGTTTTGTGCTGAACTGGACATCTTGTTGTAGGTGTGTTCTACAATGATAGATTCGGCTTCATGGTACTTTTCAGATTTGATAACATTTAATAACCAATCGAAATGGTTTTTTGAACGTCTTTTAAAACGATAGGGTAATGCTTGTTCCATGGGTTAAATAAATTAGAAGCAGGCATTTACAGTTTTAGTTCTTAGAAAAAACAAAGGTAGCTTTGGGTCTTATAAATATAAGTGATGCGAAATTATAAAGTGCTGTTTTTCTTTTAATTACCGATTTTAATCGTTTAATGGATAAAATTTAAATTCCTCGTAAGACAAACTTCACAAAAAGAACGGATAGAAGATAATTATCTGTTTTTGTGAGGTTTAAATTAGTCGTTTTTTCGACTTTATAAAAGAAGATTAACAAAAAAAGCCCACCATTTGGTGGGCTTGTAATTTATAATGTTTTGAAGAATTAACCTTCGTTACTAAGGTTTTTCATTTCTTCCTCGATCATGTCGTAGAACTGATCAATTTTTGGAAGTACAACAATTCTTGTACGTCTATTTTTAGCTCTGTCTTCAGAAGTATCGTTAGAAGCTAAAGGCACGAATTCGGCACGTCCAGCAGCAATAAGCTGTTGTGGGTTTACGTCTAAGCTTTCCAATACTCTTACCACAGAAGTTGCACGCTTCACACTTAAATCCCAGTTATCCAATAACACCCCTCTTTGGTAAGGTACATTATCGGTATGGGCTTCTACCATAGCTTCAAAGTTTGGCTTGCTGTTGATAACTTTAGCAACTTTAGCTAAAACTTCTTTAGCTCTTGAAGTTACATTGTAGCTTCCGCTTTGGAATAACAATTTGTCTGCAATAGAAATAAATACAACTCCTTTTTCAACATTGATTTCAATGTCTGGATCGTTAATACCTACTTCTTTTTTCAAGCTAGATACAATGGCAAGAGTGACACTGTCCTTTTTGGTTAACGCTTCTTGAAGACGCGTGATTTTTAAATCCTTTTCTTTTAGACTTTCCAATGATTTCTCAAGATTTTCAGCACCTTTTTGGGTTAAGGTTGTCAAATTTCCTTTAGTATCAATCAAGTCTTGGTTGGTTCTGCGCAAGTCGGCAAGTTGTTCTTGCATCCCTTCTAAACGAGCAGTGGCTGCTGCTTTGTCTGAAAGACAGCTGTTTAGTTTTACGGTTGCGCTATTTAATAAGTCCTCAGTTTCTTTGTGTTTGGCTTCAAGTGCGGCATATTCTTTTTTAGATACACAAGATCCGAAAAGCAACATGGCCGAAGCACTCAATAACATTAGTTTTTTCATAATTGTCCGTGATTATTCGTTGTTAATTTAACGTCCCAAAATTATAGAAAAGAATTTTCGTTTGGGAATAAGTTAACAAAAAGTTTAACAAAATTTATAAACAAAATATGAGGGCGAAAAAAAAGCCAAACCGGCTTCAAAATATGAAGTGGTCTGGCTAAAAGCAAGGTTGGTTGAGTTGTTACTGCTAAGATTAAACTTTTGTAAAAAATCCCTGCTTCTGTTAAAGGTAAAGGTAACTACATTTAGCTCTTATTTAGTTCAAAATATTACCTGAACCGAAAACCTTTATAATGTTAAATTAATAATCAAAAAAATATAAATGTATGACACACACTTAAAAAATTCTGAAACCGAAACTAAAAATTAAAAAAGGCTTGAAGGTTAAATTAATGTTAATGGGTATAAAAATATTAAAACCGTCCAACTTTTTTGATTATTAGTTTGACTCCTGCTTTTTGTTATCCTTTTTTTGAGTTCATTTGTCTTAATCTTTTAGAAATTGGTGTTACTCTTTTACAAATTGTCTAGTGAAATTGCCTTTGTCGGTGGTTACTTTTAAAATATAAACACCAGCGGTAAGGTCTTCAACATTGATTTCTGCTTCAGTGTTACTCAATACTAATTGTCCTAAATTGTTGTATATTTCTGATGAAGTGATATTAGTAACACCTTTAATGTATATGATGGAGGCCGTTGGGTTTGGATAAATAGTTACTTGTTCCGCTGATAATTTGGGTATACTCAAAGCTTCAGTTGTAACGACTAAGTTATCAAAAATAATAGGAGTAGGCTGATTTGCAGTTACTGTAAATGAGGTTATGCCAGTCCATTTAAGCGATACTTCGGAAGCATTGCCTGTAAATTCAACAACTACAGGTGTATTTGTACCTCCTGTAGGAGTAAATGTATAAGTTTCAGGTGGATTACCATTCATGGCAAGAATCGAAATGACATTTACGGCTGTGTCAAAAGTAAATACAACACTACTTGAGTTATTGCTAAAAATACAATTTCCAGATCCACCATATGAAATATTAGCTAAGGATACAACTTCTTTTGATGAGTTGGAGTCTGAAAAAGTTACAGTTATACCATCTCTTGTCTCGCTTAAGGATGTGGATCCAACTGGAGAAGGGAGCGTTTCCCAATCAAAAGTTGTTTGTGATAATGTGGCTGTTGTTTGAATGGCTAGTGATAAGAACAAAAAAGTAAGTTTTTTCATGGGATTGGGTTTTGATTTAAAAGTTCACCGGTTCTAATAAGGAAACGGTACGTTTGGTAGTTACAAATGACTTTAGGTTGTTTTTACTGTTTTATAAATTGTTTTGCGAAGTTTCCTTTATCGGTGGTTACTTTTAAAATATAAACACCGTTGGTAAGCGGTTCTATATTTATTTCTGAAGCAGTAGTGCTCAATACCAATTGACCTAAACTATTGTAAATTTTTGAGATAGTGATAGCTGTAAGTCCTTTTAAGTATAAGGTAGAATATGCTGGGCTTGGGTAAACGGTTATTTCTTCCATTGATAAATCAGGAGAACTTAAGGAGGTGTTTTCTACTATTATATCATCAAACCAAGCAAATTCTTTTGCTTCAGAGGATATAGTAAAGGACGTTACACCTTCCCAATTTAATTCAACAGTGGCGTGATGATAGTCTAAGGTTACTATAACCGGTGTGTTGTCTCCACCGAAAGGCGTAAATGTATATGTGATGTCAGGATCCGAATAGCTCATTGCAATTATGGAAATTAAATTCACTGGGGTGTTGAAGCTGAATTCTGTGGAATTTGTGTATTGTGAATGGAAAAATTTTCCAGAACCTCCATGGGGGCTACTCGAGCCTAAGGTAACATTTCCATCACGACAAGAACCGGTAATGGTAATACCATCTATAGTTTCCGACTTAGTTTTAGCTGCGCCACTTGGAGCTGTTTCCCATCCAAAAGTTGTTTGGCCAATAGTATTGGTAGTTCCAAATGCTGCAAAGCAAAATAAAAGTAGTAGTTTTTTCATGGTTGTTTTTTTAGTTGATTTATGGTGTGTAAACTAAAAACTACTTTTTTTTTGAGAGTTAAATCAAGGTTAATGTGGGAAATCACATATATGTTTTCTGTCCTTTAATATAGTATCTCGTAAGTATCGAAGTGTATTTATAGTAGTGCTTTTGCTGGGTGATTTGGTTACGCTGTTTAATTAATTGGGGTAAGTGGGCATAGTAGCTGAAATGCGCTTTTAAAATGGATAAAATATGTTTGAATTTTAATTCAAACAAAAATTTAAGGGCAGCAATGCCATCTAAAACCAAACGTGTAAAAACCAATATAAAAATTGGTCCGCTGGCATTTTTGGTAAGGGTGTAGAGGCTGTTCCTAAAATTAAGATAGGTTTTCCTAGGGTTGCTGGATTGAAGTGTGGCGCCTCCCACATGATAAACAGTGGAAGTACCTATATACTTAGTGGTGTACCCTAAATTGAAGGCGCGCCAGCAAAGATCGATTTCTTCCATATGGGCAAAAAAATCCTCATCAAAACCATTTAAGGTGTTGAAGACTTCTTTTCTAATAAAAAAACAGGCGCCGGAAGCCCAAAAAATGTCGGTGTTGTCACTGTATTGTCCTGTATCGGCTTCAACCGTTTCAAAAATTCTACCTCGGCAAAAGGGGTACCCGAACTTATCAATAAAACCTCCTGCGGCCCCTGCGTATTCAAAGTGATCTTTTCGTTTGTAATCTAGAAGTTTTGGTTGTACAATGGCGGTGTTCGAGTTATTATCAAACTCCGTGATGATTGGAGGAAGCCAGTTTGGGGTCACTTCAATATCACTGTTCAATAAGCAAAAAATATCAGCGTCTACCTGTTTAAGAGCATCATTATAGCCTTTAGCATAGCCACCATTTTCCTGATTTTGGATGATGGTAATTTCTGGATATTTAGCTTTTACAAAGGCTACGGAATCATCCGTAGACGCATTATCGGCCACATAAATGTCAGCGCTTTGGGAATGTGATACCACAGAAGGCAGAAATTGCTCCAAAAGTTGTTTTCCGTTCCAGTTTAAAATGACAATAGCTATACGTGTGCTCACAGAAATGGTTTCAGGGGGTTGAGGGATTGGAATCATAGGAGGGGAGCTCTCTTAAAAAAGTGTAACGCTCCTCTTCAAAATCCATTTGACAATAATAATGATTAATTCCGTTGGTTACCATCAAAAATGAGGCATCCAAGGTTAAATTGTATCTCGCAATTTGGTCGAAGGTAGCTTGACTGATAGGTACAGAAGGTGCTTTGCATTCCACAATAAGGTGAATGCTTCCGTCTGTGTTGAATACCACAATATCGTAGCGTTTCTTCAAGTTGTTTACGGTCAGCTCCTTTTCAACATTAATAAGTGATTTGGGATAGTTTTTCACTTGCATCAGGTAATGCACGCAATGCTGGCGCACCCATTCTTCGGGTTGGAGAATGATGAATTTTTTACGAATCTCATCGAAAATAGAAATTTTATTTTCGCTACTTTTGAAACGGAATGAAAACTTTGGAAAGTTTAGGTTTTGCATGCGCGCCACTTGAATTTTTTCAAAAATACACTACATATAATAAATACCAAATGCCGGCTTTAGTTTTTCAATGGGCATTTGGATACATGAAATTTTACGCTTTTGGACGAGGTTAAACAGATAGTAACAGATATTAGGAACGGAAATTTAAAACCTATCTATTTTTTAATGGGCGAAGAACCTTATTATATAGATAAGATATCCGATTATATTGAAGACAATGTGCTTGCGGAAGAGGAGAAGGGCTTTAACCAAATGGTGTTGTATGGACGTGATATTTCTGTAGATGATATTGTGAGCAATGCCAAGCGTTTCCCAATGATGGCAGAACGCCAGGTGGTGATTGTTAAAGAGGCCCAGGACTTGGCACGGCAAATTGAAAAGTTGGCTGCTTATGCCGAAAATCCTCAGCCTTCAACCGTTTTGGTGCTCAATTATAAGTACAAGAAAATCGATAAGCGTAAAGCGCTTTATAAAAGCATTAAAAAGACAGGTGTAGTTTATGAAAGCAAAAAACTTTACGATAACCAAGTGGCCGATTGGATTAGACGTGTGCTTTCTGGGCAGAACTACAGTATTACACCAAAAGCCGCCCAAATGTTGGTGGAGTTTTTAGGAACCGATTTGAGCAAAATCAGTAACGAGCTGGATAAACTTAAAATTATTCTTCCAAAGGGTACTGAGATTTCTGCGGAACAGATTGAGGAAAATATAGGGATTAGTAAGGACTATAACAATTTTGAGCTCAGAAAGGCAATAGGGGAACGTAACACTTTAAAGGCTTTTCAGATTGTTAACTATTTTGCAGATAACCCAAAAGATAACCCTATGGTGATGACGGTATCCTTGCTGTTCAGTTTCTTTTCTCAGTTATTGCAATTTCACGGATTGAGTGATAAAAATCCAAGAAATGTGGCTTCAGCCTTAAAAATCAATCCTTATTTTGTAAACGAATACACCGTAGCCGCACGCAATTTTCCTATGCGAAAAGTGAGTGCCATTGTAGAAACCTTGCGGGACTTTGACGTTAAAAGTAAAGGGGTGGGGGCCAATGCTATTCCTCAAGGTGATCTATTAAAAGAGCTGTTGGTGAAAATCTTCAATTAACAACAATTTCACAAAGGTTAATCAAGTGTTAACGGTACACTTATTTTAAAGGTCAGGAAAGGCCTTTTGGTTACCTTTGCAACGTAGTTTTATAAATGAATTGAAGATTTTTTTAGCTGTCATTTGTTTGAATTTCAGTACTCTAAGATCATTAGATTTTTTTATTAAGTTAAGTTTTTAGTTGATTAAACGAATTCAAATTATAAGGAAGTAGTTAGCCTTAAAATTTGGACGCAAAAGGCCTTTAAGGTCTTATGCAAATTGTGTTATGTTATTAAAGAGTCAATCCTTTTGGGTTGGCTTTTTTTGTTGGGTTAAATTAAGGTTAAACGAGGTTTGTATAGATGAGGATTATTGAAGGCTTATTTATTTTCGTTGCAACAAAAAATTAACAATTATGATAAAAAAACTACACAAGAAAATGCTTTTACCTGCATGTTTTGCGGTGTCTATGTTAACTTCCAATGCACAAAATGGTTTGGAATTTGATGGTATCAATGATTATATAACCACCACGGCGCCTTCTATAGAAGGCAGTGCTTCTAGAACAGTTGAAGCTTGGATTAATGCTTCATACGACGCAGGTCAGAGGTTTATTGTGGGTATGGGCTCCATGGATGGTGGGGGAACACGATTTTCATTTAAAATTAATCCAGGTGCTTCGGTTATCAGGATTGAAGTTGGTGGAGGTGGATTAAACGGCACAGCCTATATAACAAATTCTCAATGGCATCATGTAGCGGTAGTGTATGATAATTCTCTTTCCAGTAATAAATACAAGTTATATGTTGATGGTGCATTGAATGTTGAGGGGGATATTACAAGTCAAACTCTGAATGTAGGAAGTAATAATATTGTGATAGGACAAAGAAATGATATGGATCCATCTACCTCATTTGATGGAAAGATAGCTGAAGTGCGTATTTGGGACGTGGCAAGAAGTGCAAATGATATTGATCTTAATAAAGGGGTTACATTGTGTGGGGATGAAGAAGGTTTGGTAGCTTATTATCAATTTAACGAAGGAACTGCCAGTGGAGAGAATGCAGGTATTACGACAGTATCCGAGCTTAAAAATGGCTATAATGGAACGTTGCATAACTTTTCTTTAAGTGGTGCTTTTTCTAATTTTGTTTCGGGTCCAACACTTACAAGTTCTGTTGATAACACGGTTACATTAGATGGATCTACACTTATGGCAACTGGAACAGATGCAACTTATCAATGGTTTAACTGTACAGATGGAAATACAGCTGTAGATGGTGCCACAGGGCAGTCGTTTACTCCAGAAGCATCTGGAACCTATGCGGTTGAGATTACAGATAGTGAAGGCTGTACCGTAACATCAACTTGTATGGCGGTAGAGGTTGAGGCATTAGGAGTGGAAGATACCTTATTTGCCAACAGTTTAAAATTGTATCCTAACCCAACTTCAGGAAATGTAAATGTAACTTTAAACGGTGTGTACCAAACTGTAGATGCACAATTGGTATCTATCACAGGAAAAGTGGTGGCAACATACCAATTCAGCAATACCAATGAATTTGCAATCGATCTTAACAATTTCAATTCGGGGCTTTATTTCTTAAACCTTAAGGCAGATCATTTAGATGCTGCTACAGTTAAAGTGGTAAAGATGTAATTGTGTAATGTGTTTATTTTGAAAAGCCAACCTTTTTAGGTTGGCTTTTTTTTGTTTGATGAAATTGATTATATGGTTAAGGTTCAGGTTTTTGTGAAATTTACAAGTTAAATTAATGTTAATAGGTCTATTTAATTTAGTGTCACCTATAGTGTGCGGTAATTTTAAGAAACAACTAAAATTTAACAATTATGATAAGAAAACTACGCAAAAATATGTTTTTTACTGTATGTTTCATGGTTTCTGTGTTAACTTTTAATGCGCAAAACGCATTGAATTTTGATAAGGTTAATGATTATATACAAACACCTTATGCGGGCGTGCTTGGATCGGCCAACAGAACTTTTGAAGCTTGGATTTACATACCCTCCTCTTCACCAACATCCAATTTGGCAATTTTAGATTATGGATTGAATCAAACCGGAGGTAGAAATACGTTTGCGGTTGGCGGTGATAGAAGTTTAAAATTTATCGCCGGATCAGCCAATGTATCTACCGAGGCAGATACCGTACCGTTGGATACCTGGGTTCATGTGGCTTTTGTTAAAAATGGTACTACAGGTTATTTGTATATAAATGGTGATGAAATGGGCTCCGCTTCTGTCACTGCACTGAATACACCTTCTACTGGTGATAATCTGAAAATTGGAGAGCGCGTTACAGGAGGGTCTATTTTGTTTCAAGGTAATATCGATGAGGTTAGAATATGGAATATTGCAAGGACCCAGGCGGAAATCCAATCTACCATGAATACTGGAGTATGTGAAGATGTGGCTGGATTACAAGCCTATTTTAAGTTGGATGAAGGGATTGCCGAAGGAGATAATTCAGGGGTAACAACAGCCATTGATGCGGTCAATGGGAATGATGGTACCTTAATGGGATTCGATTTGTCTGCAGGAGCCGTTTCTAATTATGTGGAAGGTCATGGTTTGGTTGCGCTGGAAGGAGCTGCCCTTACAGCGGCTCAAACAGGAGCTACTTACCAATGGGTAGACTGTGATAATGCCAATACAGCAATTGTTGGTGCTACAGAACAGGTCTATACACCAGTAGAGCCGGGGAGCTATGCTGTAGAAATTACTGTAGATGGTTGTACCACGACTTCGGAATGTGTAGAGGTGTCTTCATTGGGAGTGGAAGATGAGTTGTTTGCCAACAATCTTAAATTATATCCTAACCCAACCTTAGGAAATGTAAATGTAACTTTAAACGGTGTGTACCAAACTGTGGATGCACAATTGGTATCTATCACTGGAAAGGTGGTGGCGACATATCAATTCAGTAATACCAATGAATTTTCATTAGATCTAAACAAGTTCAATTTGGGGCTTTATTTCTTAAACCTTAGGGCAGATCATTTGGATGCTGCAACTGTTAAAGTGGTAAAGATGTAATTGTGTAATGTGTTTTTATGAAAGCTAACCTTTTGGGTTAGCTTTTTTTTTTTTTTTACACGGGGTCAATACGTTAGTGTTTCTGTGGGTTAAAAATAGGTTAAAAGCTAATGTTTTATTACTCTTCCGTGCGGATTGGAATATTTTTAAAGACAACTAATAAATTAACAATTATGATAAAAAATCTACGTAAAAAACTATTTTTTACTACGTGTTTTGCGGTGTCTGTGTTAACTTCTCAGGCGCAAACAGGTTTGCATTTCGATGGTTCCGATGATTATATTTTAACAGATCTTGGTGGAGTTTTAGGAAATTCGCCGAGAACAGTTGAGGCTTGGGTAAAATGGAGTTACCAATCTCGCCAAGCACTTATTGTGGAATGGGGTGGTGGAACTCCAACAGAGAACGGGGGGCCTCGTTTCACCTTTAAAATCCAGAGTAGTAAAGTGAGAATTGAAACGGGAGGGACTAATAATTACTTGGATGGTTCAACTTATTTAAATTCAAGTTGGCATCATGTGGCCGTAACTTACGATCCATCTCAAGAAAATGAGTATAAATTATACGTAGACGGGAATCTAGATGCTGAAGGTAACTTTACTGGCACTGGTACAGATACTCAAGATGCAGCTAATATTCAATTAGGGGGTAGGAATGTTAATATTGGAGCAACAGCCTTTAGCGGGACTATTGATGATGTGAGAATTTGGAACGTGGCAAGAACTCAATCTGAGATTCTGGCAGACATGAATAATGAGTTATGTGATTTGCCAGCTGAATTGGTTGCTTACTATAAGTTAAATGAAGGGACGGCAAACGGAAGTAATTTAGCTATTACTTCGGTTGTAAATGAAGTGTCTTCTACAGATGTTAATGAATTGAAAAACTTTGCCTTATCAGGAAATGCGTATTCAAATTATGCGGCAGGAAAAGTAACTTCTGGTATTGATACTACGATAACTAGTGATGATGTTACATTAACAGCGAATCAGGTAGATGCTGTTTATCAATGGGTAGATGTGGACAATGCTAATGCAGAAATAGAGGGAGCTACAGCTCAGGATTTTACTCCTAGTGAAAGTGGTAATTATGCTGTAGAAATTACAGTAGGGGATTGTACAGAAATGTCCGTTTCAATGAGCATTGTATTGGCAGAGCCTGTTTTTAACAAACGTACGGGGCTCCATTTTGATGGTGTTGACGATTACGTACAAGGAACCTCAACTCCTGTTGCTGGAAGTACAGCAAGAACTGTTGAAGCTTGGATAAGAACCACAAAAGATTCGCGCCCTGCTAGTGATGGAGGGGATGGGCAAAGTGTAATATGTGATTGGGGGTACTCAAGTTCTGGTATGCGATTTACTTTCAATCTTTTATGGAGTAATAGTATACGTTTGGAAACCGCAGCGGGAGGAGTGTCTGGTACTACACCTGTAAATGATGGTACCTGGCACCATGTGGCAGCAGTTTATGATCCATCAGCTTCACCTACAGTAAAAGTATTTGTGGATGGTGCAGAGGATGCCTCTGGAAATCCTACAGTTAATACTAGTACTATAAGTAAGATTAGATTAGGAAAAAGAGTTGATGGAGCTGGACTATTTGAAGGAGATATGGATGAAGTTAGAGTATGGAATATTGCCTTGACGGAAGCGCAAATAAAAAGCAGAATGAATGTAGAGCTTTGTGGAGATGAAACGGGGCTTGTAATCTATTATCCTTTTGGAGAGGGAACTCCAGGAGAGGACAATACGGGGATTACTACACTTACAGATAAGAGTACTACTGGTGACGATGCTACCCTAAACAATTTTGCTTTGTCAGGTACTGAGTCTAACTGGGTTGAAGGCCATGGTTTATTGAGTTTGGAGGGAACTACCTTAACAGCGGTTCAAACAAATACAGAAACTACTCCAACCGAGCTTGTTGCAACATATCAATGGGTTGATTGTGATAATGGCAATGCCGTTATAGATGGCGCAATAGAGCAAACTTTTACTCCGGAAGTTTCAGGTAACTACGCTGTGGAAATTACTGTAGATGGTTGTGTAACTACTTCGGCCTGCATGGCAGTAGATGTAAATGCCTTGGGGGTTGACGAAAACTTAATGGGCACTTTAAAAGTGTTTCCTAACCCAACATCGGGAACTTTGAATGTAGCGATGAACGGTGTTTACCAAACTGTAGAGGCCCAGTTGGTGTCCATTACAGGAAAAGTGGTTGGTCAATACCAGTTCAACAACACCAATGGTTTTGAATTAAATACCAACAATTTTAATTCTGGACTTTATTTCTTGAAACTTAAGGCGGACAATATGGATGCTGTAACTGTTAAAGTTGTAAAGATGTAATTGTGTAATGTGTTTATTTAAAAAGCCAACCCCAGAAGGTTGGCTTTTTTATTACATAGTAAAGAGGAAGATGTGATTCTTTTGTTATTCAGTATTTTGTGTTCTGTTTAGGTTAAATTAAAGTTAAAGGACTGTTTTTTTGTGTGGGTTCTATATGTCTAAAATACTTTTAAAGACAACTAAAATTTAACTATTATGATTAAAAAACTACACAAAAAAGTGTTTTTGCCTGCATTTATCGCGGGATCTGTATTGATTTCCAGCGCTCAGACTGGATTGAATTTTGATGGTACGGATGATTATGTTCAAACAGATTATGCGGGTGTACTAGGTGCGGCCAATAGAACCTTTGAAGCTTGGATTTATGTTCCATCTCCTGTTCCTTCGTCTAGTTTTGCGATTTTGGATTATGGTACTAATGATGTTGGATCAAGGAACACCTTTCTTGTTAAAAATGATAACAGCTTGAAGTTTGTTTCTGGGGGTACAAATGCAAATATGGGAACCGATCCAGATACGGTGCCTTTAGATGTTTGGACACACGTAGCTTTTGTTTTAAACAATGGAACTGGTTATCTATATATTAATGGTGTGGAGAAAGCTACGGCAAATTTAACAACTGTTAATACGCCTTCAGGTAATGAAAATGTGCTTATTGGAAATCGTGTTTCTGGACCTAATACTATGTTTTTTGGAGGTTCTATGGATGAAGTTAGAATTTGGAATGTGGCTAGAACCCAAATTGAAATCTCAGATAGTATGAATGCTGAGTTTTGTGAGCTTCCAGAAGGTTTGGTAGCTTATTATAAATTAAATGAAGGTGCCGCAGGAGAAGATAATACAAGTATTACAAATGTTGTTGATGAAGTAAATTCTTCAAGTGTAAACACGATGGAGGGATTTGTTTTGTCGGGTACAGATTCTAATTATGTATCTGGTAATGTTGATAGTGATATAGATGCTACAGTAAGTGTTGATGGATCTGGCTTAACGGCTAATCAAGCGGATGCCACTTACCAATGGGTAGATGCTGACAATGCTAATGCAGCTATCGACGGTGCCACAAGCCAATCATTTATTCCTAGTGAAACAGGTAATTATGCTGTTGAAATTACGCTAGGAGCGTGTTCGGTAATGTCTGATGCTGCGAGTTTTGTGGCTGAGCCAGCTTTCAACAAGCGTACTGGTCTTCATTTTGATGGGGTAGATGATTATGTGCAAGGAACAACAATTCCTGTTGCTGGAAATGGAGCAAGAACCGTTGAGGCTTGGGTGAGAACTACCAAGGATTCACAGCCGGCCAGCGCAGGGGGAGATGGGCAAAGTGTGATTTGTGATTGGGGATATTCAAGTTCTGGTCAAAGATTTACTTTCAATCTTTTATGGAGTAATGGTATTCGTTTGGAAACCGCAGCGGGAGGAGTGTCTGGTACTACACCTGTCAATGATGGAGCATGGCACCATGTAGCGGCTGTATACAACCCATCGGCTTCACCTACGGTAAAAGTATATGTGGATGGTACAGAGGATGCCTCTGGGAATCCTACGGTAAATACTAGTTCAAGTAGTTGGGCGACAAAGATTAGGTTGGGTAAAAGAGTAGACGGGTCTGGTCCATTTGAAGGAGATATGGATGAAGTAAGAGTATGGAATGTAGCCTTGACTGAAGCGCAAATCCAAAGCAGAATGAATGTAGAGCTTTGTGGAGATGAAACAGGGCTTGTAATTTACTATCCGTTTGGAGAAGGAACTCCTGGAGAGGACAATACAGGCATTGCAACTCTTACTGATATGAGTGCTACAGGCGATGATGCTACCTTAAACAATTTTACATTGTCAGGCGCTGAGTCTAACTGGGTAGAAGGCCATGGTTTATTGAGTTTGGAAGGAACTACTTTAACGGCGGCTCAAACAAATCTAGAAACTACTCCTACAGAAGTTGTTGCTACATATCAATGGGTTGATTGTGATAATGGTAATGCTGTTATAGATGGGGCGACAGAGCAAGCTTTTACTCCAGAGGCGTCTGGTAACTATGCTGTGGAAATTACTGTAGATGGTTGTGTAACTACTTCAGGCTGTATGGCAGTAGATGTTAATGCATTGGGAATAGAAGAAAGCTTAATGGATACTTTAAAAGTGTTTCCAAACCCAACTTCTGGTAACTTAAATGTAGTTTTAAACGGAGTGTACCAAACAGTAGATGCGCAATTGGTGTCCATTACAGGAAAAGTGGTTGGTAAGTACCAATTTAGCAATAGCAATGGGTTTGACTTGAATTTAAGCAATTTCAATTCTGGACTTTATTTCTTGAAACTTAAGGCAGACAATATGGATGCTGTAACCGTAAAAGTGATTAAAATGTAATTGTATTTTGGGGTTATTTAAAAGAGCCAACCTGATATGGGTTGGCTTTTTTGTTTTTAGTTGTCAGTAAGTTAGTTGATTTAGGGTGTTAAGGAAGGGTTAATGGTCGTTGAATATGTTTAGCTGTGTTAACTTTTTTAGTTCCTTGTAACAAAAATTAACTTACTCATGATTAAAAAAATACACAAAAAATGCTTTTTTGCTGCTTGTTTGGCAGCTTCTATGCTAACTGCCAATGCGCAAACTGGATTAAGATTTGATGGTTATGGAGATTATATTTTAACAGACCTCGATGGACCACAAGGTAATGCACCAAGAACGGTTGAAGCTTGGGTTAATCACTCTGGTAGCGGCCAGGATATTATTGTAGAATGGGGTGGTGGTGATTTAACTCCCGAGGGAGGGCCTCGCTTCACCTTTAAATTTCAAGATTATTATCTAGAGGTAGAAACAGGAGGAGGGATAACAAATAGACTTACTGGAACCACTCGTAATCCTATGGGATGGCACCATGTGGCCGTAACTTATGACCCTTCCTTGGAGGAGAATCAATATAAACTTTATCTTGATGGAGTAATAGAGGCTCAAGGGAATTTCACAGGGACAGGGACTTATACTTCTAATTTTGCTCCTATCCAAATTGGAGCTAGAGCTAAAAACCCATCTGGTACAGGCTATAGTGGTACTATTGATGATGTGCGAATCTGGAAGGTAGCTAGAACTCAGGGCGATATTCTAGCAGATATGAATAGTGAACTTTGTGATTATTCAGATGAATTAGTAGCTTATTATAAATTGAATGAGGGGGTTGCTGGTGCTGATAACACTGCAATTACTACAATTGTAAATGAAGTCTCTCCGACGGATGTTAATGAATTACACAATTTTGGCATGAATTTGTTTAACTCAAACTTTGCTGAGGGGTATTTGACTTCAGGAATTGATACTTCTGTTGCAAGTGATGAGACTACTCTATCAGCTAACCAAGAGGATGCAACTTACCAATGGCTAGATGTTGACAATGACAATGCTGTAATTGAAGGTGTAACTACCCAAACGTTTACACCGTCTCAAAACGGTAACTATGCTGTGGAAATCACTGTTGGAAACTGTACTGAAATCTCAGAGACAGTTAATTTTGCAAGTAGTACATTGGGTATTGAAGACAATCTGTTTGCTAATGGACTTCAATTGTATCCTAATCCAACTTCTGGAAACTTAAACGTGTCTTTAAATGGTGTTTATGAAACTGTTAACGCTCAATTGGTAGCTATTACAGGAAAAGTTATTGGGCAATACCAATTCAATAATACCAATGGCTTTTCATTAGATCTTAATAATTTCAATTCTGGGGTTTATTTCTTGAATTTGAAAGCAGCTGAATTGGAAGCTGTAACCTTAAAAGTTGTAAAAATCTAATCGGGAGAATTTACATTTAAAAAAAAAGCCAATGCATTACGCATTGGCTTTTTTTTTAATTATAGCTTTTGGTATATGATTTAAGAAGTGGTAAGATCCACTATAAAACAGTCTGGATATTTTTCTTCAACCTTATCTCTGAAATTTTCAGCTTTACTACGGGTGTTGAATTTTCCCAAAATCAGGGAATAGATTTTTACACCATTAATGGTTTTTACCTGAACGGTAACTTCTTTTTGATAGCTTACTTTTAGGTTGTCGGCCAGACGAATAAGGTTGGCCAGCTCTTGGAAACTGCCTATCTGAACGCCAATCCAATCTGGTTTTACTCTATCAATCGCTAGTTCGTAAAACTCAGATTCTATGGGGGCTGCGGTTACGGGATTAGGACTCTCGGAAGTGTTTTCCGGAGTAACTGCGATGGTTTCTTCTGTAGTTTGGATGGACAAATCTCCAGCATCCAATACTTCTATAACAACATCGGCAACTCCAGCGGCTACAAAATCCAATTTTTCCGCGATAGACTTTGACAGATCAATAATACGGCCGCTTACAAAGGGACCTCTATCGTTTACTTTTACATAGGCCGTTTTGTTATTGGCAAGGTTGGTCACTTTTAGCATGGTGCCAAAAGGCAAACTTCTGTGGGCTGCCGTAGCATTTTTGTGCGAATAGGGCTCTCCACTTGCAGTTAAGCGTCCTTCAAATTTATCGCCGTAAAAGGAGGCTTTACCAGTCTGTACCTGAGCGGAAAGGAGTGAGGTGAACATGGCAAATGCTAATAAAATAATAGGTTTCATGGGGTTTTGGGGCATTGATTAGTTAAACTGACCGGCAAGATACAGAAAGTAGATAAGAAAATTCAAGTAAGAATTATAAGATTATTCTAAAGAAATCTAAAGTGTTTTAGGAAAGTGTGCCTTTAAAAATTACGTTTGTGGTAGTGTTTTGGAATTGTAAGGTTAAATAAGGGTTAATCGTTTTTGTCTTAACATAACTCTTGTTTGGAATTGATTTTTTTTGCAAAAAAAATAAAATTATGATTAAACAATTACACAGAAAAATAGCGGTGTCAGCTTTAATGGCGGGTTCGTTTTTGATTGGAAATGCTCAAACAGGAATTCATTTTGATGGGGAGGATGATTACATTCAAGGAAATACAGTACCTGTTCAAGGAACTGATCCTCGAACTATTGAGGCATGGATTAAAACGACTAAAAATTCGACGGCTTATAATGCAGACACTAATCCAACTGGAGAAGGACAGAGTGTGATATGTGATTGGGGAAAGGAGAGTAAGGGTAATCGATTTACATTTAATATTTTACCTAATAATGCTTTAAGACTTGAAGTCAATGGGGGAGGTGTAAATGGTGTTAAATCTGTAAATGATGGTTTATGGCACCATGTGGCTGTGGTTTTTGAGTCTTCTACTTCAACGAATCATTCTGTGAAATTTTATGTGGATGGAAAATTGGATGCAGAAACGACTCTTGCTAAATATGCGTATACGTCCTCTTATGGCGAAAAACTTAAAATAGGAGTGAGAGTTGATGGGGTTAACTTTTTTAGAGGTGAGATGGATGAGTTGAGAATTTGGAATAAAGTATTGAGTCTGGAAGAGTTAAAAAGTAGAATGTACACAGAACTTTGTGGAGACGAAACTGGTTTGGTTGCTTATTATCCATTTAATGAAGGAATTCCTAATGCCGATAATTCTGGAGTTAGTACAACTGTAGATGGAAGTCCAACAGCAGATACGGGAACTTTAAAGAATTTTGCATTGACGGGAACTACTTCAAACTGGGTAACAGGACGCTCTTTAGTTTCGGTTGAAGATAACACCTTATCAGCAAACCAAGAGGAAGCTAGTTATCAATGGTTAGACTGCGCGAATGCCAATACAGCTATAGAAGGAGCTATTGGGCAAACTTTTACACCAGAGGCATCTGGAACTTATGCTGTTGAAGTGACAGTAGGAACTTGTGTAACTACTTCAGAATGTGTGACAGTAGATATAAATGCATTGGGGCTTGAAGAAAATTTAATGGACACTTTAAAAGTATTCCCTAATCCAACTTCAGAAAACTTAAATGTTGCTTTAAATGGTGTTTATCAAACAGTAGAGGCACAATTGGTGTCTATTACAGGAAAAGTGGTAGGGCAATATCAATTTAACAATACTAACGAGTTTCAAATTGAATTGAGCCAGTTTAATTCTGGAGTATATTTCTTGAACTTAAAGGCAGACCAATTGGATGCCGTAACAATAAAAGTTGTTAAGATGTAATCGAAAGATTATGCCTTTAGTGATGAAGCCAATGCACTTGCATTGGCTTTTTTTTGCGGCATTAAATTGAAAGGATAATTGGGTTTTGAATCATTCAGTTAACGCTTCCAATTCTAAAGTATAGTCGTATTGTAAATCTTCGTGCAACACGGGAATTTTCTTTTTGAGCCCATTTATTTGCCGGTCGAATAGATTGTTTAAAGTGACATTTTCAAATATAGAAGGGCTAAAGTCCTTAAGTTTATGGCAGAAATAGAGCAGTAATTCCACTTCGGTTTCCTTTTTAAGGGAATAACGAATATACTTCTGCACGCTTCTTAAAATTTTACGCACACTTTTTTTGATGTAGAAATAGCTGTTGGTATTGATCTGTTCAAATTGGGAGTCCATATCCATTTTTACAGCATCAATGTAGCCTTGTTCGTCATGCGATTCAAAAAGGAGGTATGTAAGTAACTCTTTGTTTTCCTTTTTAAAACGAGCCAAGCGAAGGCATAGGTTGGTGAGCTCTTCATGGCTTCGGTGCTGCAATTCTTTTTTGATATTAGAAACGGTTTCTGTGTGCATAAATGATGTTTAATCAGGCATTGTAGTGTTTTCTAATCAATCGTCTCACGTAAATTAAACGAACAATGCCAATGGAAAGAATAATGGGAGCAACAGTAATAAGAATGATTCCAAAGGGTTTCATACTGTTGAAAATTTCGATTTTTAAAATGGTGATACCCGTTCCCAAAAACACGATTGCAGTTCTAAAATACGCCAAAAAGGTGCGCTCATTGGCAAGTTTAGTACGCTCAATAGCTAGCCAATCGCGAGTGATTAATTTAGGTTTGGTTTCCGAAGTGTTCATTTTTTTAAACGATTATCCAAAGAGTAACTCCCAGGTCCCATTAAAAATATAGCGATATAAGCAGCAAGATACAACAAGGCTTTTTCTTTATTCCCAATAGGGTCTTGTAAATGGACTACAAAGGCAGCAACTGCCATGGTGATGATTATTGGAATGCTGCTCAGTTTGGTTTTAATACCTAAAATTACAGCTATTGGAGCTAAAACTTCGGCTATTAATGTCAATATTAAGGAAGTGGTAGCCCCCAAACCTATGGGGTCTGCAAATTCAATGGGTGTTGCAAAAAGTCTTGGAATTTTAGGAATGCCATGTGTGAGCATTAATCCTGAAAACACAACTCTTAAAATTAGTAAGGCAAAATCTGAATGTGGTTTTTTCATATAATGGGCTAGGATGAAACTCCTTTAAATAAATTAATACTTACTGTTGCTAGGTCACTATTGGGGAATTTGGAGGTATACTGTGCTACCGGGGCCAATCCAGCCTCTTTCGCCAAGGCTATAAAGATATCAATTTCCAAGATATATTGGTCGCTATAGCCATGGGTGGCGTCATAGGCAGTAGCTGGGGTTTTGCCTAGGTTTTTGCTTATCAATTCTGGAGCAATAGTGTGCAATTCTATAATTAGCAGGCCAAACCGCTCCACATAGGGTTTCCAGCGCTGAAAATGTTCTAGGAGCGAATCTTCCACCAAGCTATTTTGAAGACGCTCACCTTTATAAGCGAAAGCACCAGAAGAGATACTGGTTCTTTGGGTAGGATTTTGTGGCGCTGTCCAAATCCTGTTGTGGTCTAAAAAGGTTCTTACATTCAATAAATCTCCTAAATCGATACCATAATCTTCTTTTAGGTCTTGAGCCAATAAATCAGGTCTGCCTACATCGCCCCAAATCACTTTGGCCCAAATATCGGCAGAAATTAAATTGGCTCTGGTGACTTTCAATGCAGCTTGGTTCAAGTCGGCACCAACCAAAAGTAAAGGATGTTCCTCTAGCATTTTTCCTCTTAGGGTTTGGTGTTCGATGACATCGAAAATATGTTGAAGAAAAGCTCCGTTACCACAGCCCATGTCTAAAATTCCTTTTGGTTGCTCATCGATGGGTTTGTTGAACAATTCAATAATCACTTCATCTATGACCTTGAAATAGGTGGAATGGGCGCCACCGCTGCCCCAAACATTCATTTCTCTGTCTACATGCTTTTCCGTTTCGTTTATATTATCGGTTTTTAAGATGATGGGATTTCCAAAAATAAGCGCTTCAAGATTTATAAAGGTAGGGAGGTAGGATACGGTAACGCCATAAGCAGTGGCTCGCTTGGCAAAAAACAGACCTGTATCAGTAAATTGATAAGTGTTCTTTTTTTTGGTAAACCATCCCAAATAGGCAAAAAAGTCTAGGATCTTTTTAAAACTTTCAGGGTTTCTATGGTATTCTTCTGCAGTAAAAGAGGCTTCCATAAAGTATTTGTGGAACAGCCCGCGAACTCCCATCAGCACAATAATAGGGGCTACTATTACACCTTCGATATGTTTCAGAATTTGGAATTCCAGACTATCTTCTGGCGGTTTTTTCAATCCAAAATGATTTTCATAGTTCTTGAAAATACGTTCCAATGCTAAAAAGGCATCCGGACCAATGCGTTCCTCTGGAAATTTCACGGAATAGGATAGGAGTTGAACAGCTTCTTTGTACAATGGAATGAGTTGAAAAGCCTTTTTACTTTGGTCATTAATAGCGTACTGAATGGTATTGTTCTTTGTTATTGGTTCTTGGTTCAGCCAGCCTTGAGCACAAAGAATTCGCAGAGCCACATTTAAATAGCCCTCATTTGCCTTGAATTTTACCGTAAGTTGTTCTAGATCTACTTGTTGCTGTTGCAATATGTAATTGAGCACACCCTTTTCATGCAATGCATGGGCAGTGGTAGCCGTAGCAATACCGTCAAGATGCCTAAAAATAGTGCTTCTTAACCGCTGTTTGTCATGTTGAGTAAGCATACAAGGAATGTGAGTTCCTTATAAATATAAAAAAACCTTTTAGGAAGTCCTAAAAGGTTTTGTATATAAAGTTGATAATAAATTGCTTATCTCAAACTTGGGAAGTTTGTAGGGTTTGTTTCATGCATCATGTTGTAAACCGCTTCAAAAATGTCTTCGGCAGAAGGTTTTGAGAAATAGTCACCATCTGTACCGTAGGCAGGTCTGTGCTGTTTAGCTGTCAATGTCTGAGGTTGACTGTCTAAATATTGGAAAGCATTTTGGGTATTCAAAATTTCATCCAAAATATAAGACGAAGCACCTCCAGGAACATCCTCGTCAATTACCATCAAACGATTTGTTTTTTGAACACTTTTCAGGATGTCGTGGTTCAAATCGAATGGTAACAATGACTGTACATCAATAACTTCAGCATCAATACCAACTTCCAATAAATCCTTAGCTGTTTGCGCTACAATATTTAAAGTCGATCCGTAAGACACCAAAGTAATATCTGCACCTTCCTTAACGGTTTCCACGACACCAATAGGTGTTTTGAACTCCCCAAGGTTTTCTGGCATTTTTTCTTTAAGTCGGTATCCGTTTAGGCATTCCACAATCAAAGCAGGCTCGTCACTTTCCAACAATGTGTTGTAGAAACCAGCAGCTTTGGTCATGTTGCGAGGTACTAAAACATGCATACCGCGAACCAAATTGATGATACCTCCCATTTGGGAACCAGAGTGCCAAATACCTTCCAGTCTGTGGCCTCGGGTTCTAACAATTAAAGGCGCTTTTTGTCTACCGGCCGTACGATAATGTAGCGTAGCCAAATCGTCACTCATAATTTGAAGTGCGTACATTAGGTAGTCCAAATATTGGATTTCGGCAATGGGTCTTAAACCTCTCATGGCCATTCCAATTCCTTGTCCTAAAATGGTAGCTTCTCTAATTCCTGCATCAGAAATACGGAGGTCTCCGTATTTTTCTTGTAAGCCTTCCAAACCTTGGTTAACATCTCCAATATTTCCAGAATCTTCACCAAAAATCAAAGTGTTTGGATATTTGTTGAAGATAGCATCGAAGTTATCACGGATCACCACACGGCCATCTACATCAGTTGTATTATCAGCATAACTAGGAACAACTTCTTTTACATTTAAAGCCGACTTTTCATTTTCTGAATATAGATGTGAACTGTATTTAGGTTGTACCTCTTCAAAAAACTTGTTGATCCAATTTTGAAGGGCTGTTTTTTCAGCAGTATTTTCTGTAATTACGTAACGTAACGCCTTTCTAGCTACAGAAATAACATCTTTTCGAATCGGTTCTTTTTTTTCTGAAAGCTCATTGGCCAATTTGCTAATAAATGCCTTGTTGTGGCTAGAATTTGCCAATTGGTTAAGCAAGGTGATAGCTTGCTGTTGTTCTTTTTTTATAGGCTTTAGATAAGCATCCCAAGCCAGATTTTTGATGTTTCTAACATCTTTCTTTATGGTCTTTTCTATCTCGCGCAATTCTTCTTCGGTTGCCATATTGTTGGCAAGCATCCATTCGCGCATTTTTGAGATACAGTCGTGCTCTGTTTCCCATTCCAAACGGTCTTTACTCTTATAACGCTCATGCGATCCTGAAGTAGAGTGCCCTTGTGGTTGGGTCAATTCCAACACGTGAATCAATACAGGTACGTGCTCTTCTCTGGCGATGCGAGCCGCTTCTTGATACGTTTCAATCAAAGCTACATAATCCCAACCGTTTACTTTTAGGATTTCATAACCATTACCGTTTTCATCTCTTTGGAATCCTTTTAATATCTCGGAAATACTCTCCTTGGTAGTTTGATATTTGGCGTGAACTGAAATACCGTATTCGTCATCCCAAACACTAATTACCATAGGCACTTGTAATACACCGGCAGCATTGATGGTTTCAAAAAACAAACCTTCACTGGTACTAGCGTTACCAATGGTTCCCCAAGCTACTTCGTTTCCTTTTACAGAAAAGTTAGTAGTATCAATTCCTTTTACATTTCGGTAGATTTTAGAGGCTTGTGCCAATCCCAACAATCGTGGCATTTGCCCAGCGGTAGGAGAGATGTCGGCACTGGAGTTCTTTTGTTTGGTCAAGTCCTTCCAATTGCCATTGGCATCTAAACTATGGGTGCCAAAGTGACCTCCCATTTGACGTCCAGCAGACATTGGATCGGCTTCAAGGCTAGGATGCGCATATAAACCAGCAAAAAACTGTTGCACGGTCAATTCGCCAATGGCCATCATAAAAGTTTGGTCTCTGTAATAGCCAGATCTAAAGTCTCCATTTTTGAAAGCTTTGGCCCAGGCTAATTGAGGTACTTCCTTTCCGTCTCCAAAAATTCCAAACTTAGCTTTCCCAGTAAGTACTTCTCTTCTTCCTAGCAAACTACACTCTCTACTGGTGACAGCAGTTTTATAATCGTTGATAACTTCTTGTTTAAAATCATCAAAGGTTATGTCTTGTATAGTGGTTGTTTCAGTTTGCATAGTGTCGATTTTATAGTTGTTGCAAATTTAGGTAATCTTTCGAAGCTTTACAACGATGGAATGTGTTATAATTTTGATGATTTGATAAGGAAAATACTCTTTTTTTGTAAAAAAATTATAATAATGCAAAAAATAGCATTTTCGCTGAGAAATCGCTAAAACCACCTTCTGCGGAACAGTCCCAGAAGCGCTTTAGGGTCTACCGTAAACTTGAAGCGAATTTTTTGGTCGTATTCCGGTTGGCCTACTTCCCATCCTAAATTGGAATAGATGGGGAAGTAGATTTCAAAATAATCGGTGACCAAATCAAGTTTGATACCCGAGTCGTAGACAAATTCGGCATTATTATATTTGTTTTTTACAACTCCCATGTCTCCATAGGCTTCAATATAGCGCCAAATGGTGGTACTCAGGTTCATGGTTGCCATCCATTGGTTGGCAAATGCCGGATCCAATTTCGATTTAAAACCTCCTTCCGCAATGATAATTTGCTGACTGAAAATCCCTGATTGCTCAGAGCGTCCCAAATAATCATAATCAAAAAGGTAGTCCGTAGGTCTATCTAGTGCAAAACTAAAATAATCGGAATCATCTGCGTTGTTGTTGTAGATAAAAGTTCCGGCAAAGAATCTTAAATTTAATTGGCGGTTGTTTTGGTAAAGCTTTCTGTACTCATAATTCACGGCCAACTTTCCAAATTTGTCAGCCAACTGAAAATCGGTATACCATTTGGAATAGTTCACCAAACCTGGGTTAGCGTAGATGTAGCGTATGTTGAAAACACCATAATCCGGCGTTTCGGACGGTACTACTAAAGGATCGTTATAGGTTCTTGATATATCTACATAGCGCATGTTGATATATTGCGATTGGTTGGATCTAAAGTTCTTGTCATCCCTAAAACTAAAGGTTAGGGAAGGAGTGAAAATAGACACAAAGGCATCTTTAGCAAAAGAAGAATAGCTGGAATGTAAGCCGTATGTAATGTTGTATAAATCCTGATTTTCCAAATTATGAGTATAGGATACGGATGCGGACCCCGTTAAAATATTGGAATGGGTAGCGTATTTAGGTGAAAACTTATAGTTGAGACGCTTGCGTAATAAGGTTTTATTGTAGAGTTTGGTACCAAGGGTTAAACCATCGTAAATATTGCGGTATTCAATAATTGGCATCACGAATACTTGGTTATAATTAGGATCTTCAATATCCTTGAATAGGCGAATTTGCAAAGGTTTGTTATTAAAAAACCAGCCTTTGGGAGATTTCCAATTGTCTCTTAGGTTGATTTCAGGAATAACTTTATCATAGTTAAGTACCAATTTGTCAATACTGTCTTCTGGAATTTTAATGGTCCTGCTGCCATGAATATTCTCAATCCAAGTTTTGGAAAGCACACTGTCCTCTGCCATTGTAAAAAAGGATACCGGCATCGAGTTATGCCGTTTATTTTTTATGGTCAGGCTTATCGAATCATTTTCGCGTTTTACATTTTTGATTTTAAAATCAATTTTCTTCCTCGTATTGATGTAATCTTCAAAGAACCAATCAATGTCTTTGGAGGTGTTTTGTTTCAATAGGGCTTCAAAATCTTTGGAATAAGAAAGCTGTTCATGATGTGCTTCAAAATATTGGGAAATGGTTTGGTCCAAAATTTCAGGTTGGATAAAATCGCCCAAATACTTCAGACCAACTCCTGCTTTATATTTACCCGCAATATTGGCATTGAATTTTAATAGGGAATCTTTGGGCATGGTAAGCGGTTGATCTCTATTGGTACGTGCCATTTGCATGAAAAACAAGTTGTATTGATCGTTGTACTTAAGGTCTGAAGCGTGAAAAGCCCGGATTCCCCAAATGTCTGCCAACATCCCTAGAAATTTCATGTCTGGGTAATACTCCTCAATATATTTCATCAAGAAGTACACTTGCAACCCATCCTTAAACCAATAATCATCCCTTGGATTGAGCAATAAGGTGTTTTCAAGATAATTGTTCAGGGCTGTTTTCAATAACTTTAATTCATACTGAAATCCATCGGGGAAAGGTCGAATAAAGTTTGGCAACTGGTTGAGTCCGTACAGCGGATTCTTTTTGTACTCGATTTCTGTAAGTAAAAGGCGATCATGTGGATATGGAATCATGTTCTCACTCATAAAGTTGACAATTTTGTCCACAACTAAGGCTCTTTCATGAGGTTTTAGCCCGCCGTCATCAATGTTGGTAACCACCGTGACATTATTGGCTTTTACATATTTATAATTAGGGAATTTCGTTAAAACAAAATTGGTGTTTACCCTGTTTTTACCATTCAAAACTACAGTTTGTGTAGAGTCTGTTTGTCTTAAAGAAATGGTATTTAGTTCAGAAATCAAGGCATAGTTTCTAGGGTGTACTACTTCCAAGGTTATTTCGGCAGGTGGTGTATAGAAATCATCCAAGTTTTTATTACTGTAATAATGCCATTCGCCATCATATACGGCTGGTGCCAAATACCAATACTTCAGATTAAAATCCATACCGTCAGAGACCCCATAACCTGTAAAAGTGTTATTGGGAACCAGTAGGTTGTAATGTAAAATAATAGTATAGTTTTCGCCAGGAGGCAAAGGCGTATTCAAATCTATTTTCAAAACATCTAGATGGTCCTTTATTCGGTCGTAAGGTAACTCAACACCCAAGGTGTCCTTTACCGAAGTTACAATGGTATAGCCACGTTGGTCGCTTTTGGCAAAGTGGAACTTGTTATTGAATTCTTCCGTAAAACGAGTGGCCAAAGGCGTGTTTTTGGTAGAATAACTATTGTTCCAGTCGTTTAGGTAGATGGTTTTTAAGGTGTCCTTTGAGGTATTCTTCCAAGCAATGTACTGCTTAATTTGAATGGTTTTGTTGGGAACATCGAAAATGGCTTGCATCTCAATTTTGTTTTGAGAAAAAGCGGAGGTGCTAATCAAGAGCACGAGAATGAGTTTGAAATATATTTTCAATGTGCTAGAACAATCATTAATCGGCTTGCCAAAGGCACAAAACATGACAAAAGGCAAGTTACTTTACTAACGTATTTTTTTTAATTATAGTTTTTTGGAGAGTTACAAAACGCCCTGCATCCTTCCATATAAAATATAATATTACAAAGTTTTGTGTGAAAAGAAAACCTTTAATATCATAGATTTAATGTTGAAACCTGTTGTTTTTGTTATGTTGTTTTGATACAAGGAGTTAAGTGTGTTAGAAATTTGGACTCAAGTTGAATTCTTGGTAGAATTCATCTAGAATATCAATAACTTCTTCCGGGGTGTCCACAATATGAAAAAGGTCTAAATCTTCTGGGCTGATGTTGCCAGCTTCCAAAAGGGTAGATTTGATCCAATCCATGAGGCCGTTCCAAAATTCGCTCACCACCAAAATAATGGGGAAACGCTCAATTTTGTGGGTCTGAATAAGGGTGATGGATTCAAACAATTCATCCAAAGTTCCAAAACCTCCGGGCATCACTACAAAGCCTTGTGAGTATTTTACAAACATGACCTTTCGCACGAAGAAATAGTCAAAATCCAAGCTCTTATCAGAATCGATATAAGGGTTGTCATGTTGTTCGAACGGTAATTCTATGTTGAGTCCTACCGAAGTGCCTCCGGCAATATGGGCACCTTTGTTCCCAGCTTCCATAATACCGGGGCCACCACCTGTAATGATACCGTAGCCTTGGTTGACAATTTTCTCGGCAATGTTTTCGGCCAGTTTATAATATTTGTGGTCAGGTTTTGTTCTGGCCGATCCAAAGATGGATACACAGGGACCTATAAGGCTTAACTTTTCGTAGCCATTAACAAATTCCCCCATGATTTTAAAAATGGCCCATGAATCATTGGTTTTTATCTCGTTCCATCGTCTGTGATGTTGTTCTCTGGTCATATTTGAAATTTTAAAAAGGTATCAGGGCGTTGTATTCAAAATTCTTAAAACTGCCCTTTTTTAAGGATTTCAAGATACAAATTAAAATTTGGTAAGCATGTTAAATGGGAGTGACTTTACGGTAAAAAAAGAGACGGAATGAATTCCGCCTTTTCTTAATTTGAAAGTTATTTATATAAAGATGTTTCTATAATGGTTTCCTGCCAGAGATGATGTTGTAAAGAATTGCGATAACGGCAATAACGAGCAAAATATGGATTAAGCTACTAGTTCCAATTCCTTCCACGATCCCGAAAAATCCCAGAATCCAAACAAGGATACAAATAACGGCAACAAGCCAAAGTATACTTCTCATAATAGTTGTGGTTTTGATGTTATGATACTAATATACTAAAGAATTTTCCTAAATAATAGTAAAATGTTGATTTTTACTAGTTTAAATTGTTGAAAACTAATTTTTTATCAAAAAATATTACTCCAATTCTTTCTTAAGAAACCTGGCTGTATGGCTTTTTTTGTTTTTGATAATCTCTTCAGGAGTACCTTCCGCAATAATTTGTCCGCCACCTTTTCCGCCTTCATAACCAACATCGATAATATGGTCAACGGTTTTAATGACATCCAAGTTATGTTCTATAATCAGTACGGTGTTGCCTTTGTCAACCAATTTGTTAAGTACCAGCATCAACACACGGATATCTTCAAAATGCAATCCTGTAGTAGGTTCATCCAAAATGTAGAAGGTGTTACCGGTGTCCCGTTTGCTCAATTCTGTAGCCAGTTTGATGCGTTGGGCTTCCCCTCCAGAAAGCGTGGTACTCTGTTGCCCCAATGTGATGTAGCCCAATCCAACATCCTGAATAGTTTTCAGTTTTTTATGGATTTTAGGAATATGCTCAAAGAAGTCTACTGCTTCGTTAATAGTCATGTTCAAGACATCACTAATCGATTTGCCTTTGTAACGAATTTCTAAAGTTTCCCTGTTGAAACGTTTCCCTTGACAGGTTTCGCACTCAACGTAAACATCAGGTAAAAAGTTCATTTCAATCACTCGAAGTCCACCACCTTGGCAGGTTTCACAACGCCCACCTTTCACATTAAAGCTAAAACGTCCAGGTTTGTAGCCACGAATCATGGCTTCCGGTACTTTGGCAAATAAACTACGTATTTCGCTAAAGGTTCCAGTGTAAGTCGCAGGATTACTTCTTGGGGTACGCCCAATAGGGGATTGGTTGATATCGATAACTTTGTCAATATGCTCCAATCCTTTGATGCTTTTATAAGGCATCGGTTTTTTAACCCCGTTAAAATAATGGGCATTCATAATAGGGTAGAGGGTTTCGTTGATCAAGGTGGATTTTCCACTTCCTGACACCCCCGTAACACCTATCATTTTTCCTAGAGGAAAAGTTACCGATACATTTTTGAGGTTGTTTCCTGTGCAGCCTTTCAACTCGATGGATTTTCCGTTGCCTTTACGGCGTTTTTTAGGAATTTCAATCTGTTTGCAGCCGTTTAGATAATCGGCGGTAAGGGTGTGATGGGTTTTGAGTTCTTCGGGAGTTCCAATACTAATGATTTCCCCACCGTGTTTTCCTGCTTTTGGACCAATATCGATTACATAATCGGCACGTTCTATCATGTCCTTATCGTGTTCTACCACAATCACAGAATTACCTATATCTCTAAGTGACACCAAGGAATTGATCAATTTTTCGTTGTCACGTTGGTGCAATCCTATACTTGGTTCATCCAAGATATAAAGTACACCCACCAATTGTGAACCAATTTGTGTGGCTAATCTTATACGCTGCGCCTCGCCTCCAGAAAGCGATTTTGAGCTGCGGTTTAGGGAAAGATAATCCAGTCCCACATCCAGCAAAAACTGAAGTCGGGCCTTGATTTCCTTGATAATTTCTTCTGAAATTTTAAGCTGCTTGTCACTGAGGTGATTGTGTAAATCTGCAAACCATTGGGACAGATCCACAATGTCCTTATGTGCCAAATCGGCAATGCTCAATCCGTTGACCTTGAAGTATAGGGATTCTTTTCTCAGTCGAGATCCTTCACATTCGTCACAAACCACTTTGTCCATGTATTCCTTGGCCCATCTTTTCAAGGAGGTAGAATCGGAATTATGGTACTGACTTTCTATAAATTTAGCAACCCCTTCAAAATCGATTTTATAATCGCGGGTCACGCCTAAAGTTTTACTTTGGATGGAGAACTTTTCATTGCCTCCATAAAGAATCATTTGTTTGGCTTCCTCGGGAATGTCTTTGTAAGGGGTGTTAAGGTCGAAATTGAAGCGTTGACCAATAACCTCCAATTGTTTGAAAATCCAACTGTTTTTTTGAGGTCCATGAGGCGCTAAAGCGCCATTTTTAATGGAGAGTGTATCGTCTGGAACAATTTTCTTTTCATTGACTTGATACAGTCTGCCAATCCCATTACACTTTGGACAGGCACCTTTAGGTGAGTTGAATGAAAAGTTGTTGGGTTCTGGATTGGGGTAAGAAATACCGGAAGAAGGACACATTAAATTTCTACTGAAATAACGCGCTTCCTGAGTGTCTTGGTCCAAAATCATCAAGACATCATCACCATGGTACATGGCCGTATTGATGGTTTCTGTCAAGCGTTTATCGTTGTCGGCCGAAGCATCAATTTTCAATCGGTCGATGACAATTTCGATATCGTGGGTTTTGTATCGGTCAAGTTTCATGCCTTTTACAAGGTCCTTGATTTCACCATCGGTACGTACTTTTACAAAGCCTTGTTTGGCAATCTGTTCAAACAACTCGCGGTAGTGTCCTTTACGTGATCTGATGACAGGCGCCAAAATATTGATGCGTTTGCCTTCGTAACTTTCTGTGATAAGTGCTTTGATTTGCTCATCGCTATAGCTCACCATTTTTTCACCAGTATTGTAGCTATAAGCATCACTAGCCCTGGCAAAAAGCAATCTCAGGAAATCATAGATTTCTGTGATGGTTCCCACGGTGGATCTTGGCGATTTACTTGTGGTTTTTTGCTCAATGGCAATCACAGGGGAAAGACCGTCAATCTTATCTACATCGGGGCGTTCCAAGCCACCCAAAAATTGGCGGGCATAGGCCGAAAAGGTCTCAATATAGCGACGCTGTCCTTCGGCGTAAATGGTGTCGAAAGCCAAAGACGACTTCCCACTTCCAGAAAGTCCAGTAATGACTACCAACTGCTCCCTTGGGATGGTAACATCGATGTTTTTTAAATTGTGCACACGGGCACCCTTAACTTCAATATGTTCTTCAAATGCGCTCATAAAATTGGCAAAGTTGCAAAGGTACAGATTATGAACTGAAAAAGGAAGTATCCCTTATTTTGTATACTGTTAATTATTGTAAAACTGAGGTAGATAAGTTCTGTTTTTAAAGCCAATTAAAACAGTGAAAAACTACTGTATTTAGGTTTAAAGCTCTTAGAAAATGCTTCAAAAATTGTTATACTTGTGCTGGTGCATAGTTAATGTGTCAACTGTATTTAAAAATTAATCAAAACCTATTAAAATAGGTCAAAAAATAAAGCATATGAAATTATTGGGAATAGGGTCTAGGATAGACCATCCAGAATTGGGAAAAGGGGTCGTGACCAACGTAACCTCCAAGCACTATTGGGTGACTTTTATTGAAAGTGGTTTGGAAACTATCGATTTAGATAGTGAGTTTGAAATTATCGAAGCGATGGAAGATGATGTGGACACTATTAGTTTTGCCGAAGTAGAGAGTAGTTTGGTGCAAATTTTGAAACGTTGGAGCGATGTGACCGAAGTGGTGCCAATTGGTGATAAATGGAAGGGAGGAACTATGATTTTGAAACCAGAAGATAGTTCGTTACAAAGTAAGGAAATCCCTATTGATAGTTTTTTTCATAAAATCACTATGGTACGTGATCGCTTGCGAGTAATGGAACAAAAGATCAATAGTAGTAATTTGGACGAAAGTGAAAAGATAGATTTACAGCAATACATTACCCGTATTTATGGCAGCTTAACCACCTTTAATGTGTTGTTTAAGTTGAAGAATCATCAATTCGTTGGTCAGAAATCTGCCAAGTAGGGTTATTTGGTAGCCGTAATATGGTTAAGTTGGATTCCAAATACCAAGAATTTATGAAAGGTAGGCAATTGGGCCCCACTTTCGGTGGTGGTCCAATCTTTCCAAGACATTTCAATACCTCCAAAAGGAAGTTTCTTGGTCCACATTTTTAAGCTTTTGGGGAAGTTGTTTTTGTCCAGTTTCCATACATAGGATTCTTTGGGGGAGTAGGTGGCCATTAATCCTTTACTGCCATCTTCTAAAGTTACAATGCTTCTGGTAATGCCTTCATCAAAAATGGTATAGGGAGCTACCAACCAAAACGAATCATTTTCAAAATAGGAAATAGCGTCTTCTAGCAGGTCATCGCCGGTGTCTCCGTCAACCTGGAAATTATGCACATAGCATTTACTTTTACTATAATCGGAAAGGTTGAGGTCTACTTTGTAGTCTTTCCAGTAAACTGTACAACTGCCTTCCTTTTTTTTCCATTTGTAATGTCGACGTTTCTTGTGGGTCCATTCAATAAAGTTTGTTTGCTTGTATGCTTCATAATTAAGTGCGTCCAACATATTTTTTGCCATAATATCGGCAGCTTCACTTGGGGAAGCTACAGGCAAAGGTTCGCCATATTTAAAGTAGGCGAAACCAAAGAGCAAGAGGCTAGGCAAAGTAAAAAAGATGATGACACCTAAGATTATTTTTAAGGGCTTGCTCAATCGCATACACGTTGGTTTTGATCTTTACTAGAGATTTTAAGGTTTTGAGGCATATCTCGGAATTCCCTACTTAGAAGACTTTTTCTGAAGCAGTTTTCTTTTAAATGTAATAGTTTTTTTTGATTGTTTTAAATTAATACGCTCAGCATCCAAATGCATCGATTAATAACCGGCCGCTGTATCGTCGCCTCTATGGTCGGCTCCGCCTTCCAAATTACCGTTGTCAAGGACTAAAATGGCATCAACCCTAGCGGAGATTGGTGGCGCCGTTTCATTGATAGGATAGCCGTGGGCTTCGAGTTGGTTTTTAAGGGATTCTGGAAATAAATTCACCTCCATTCTAATTTCATCTGGCAACCATTGGTGGTGAAAACGCGGGGCATCTACAGCCTGTTGCATACCCATGCCAAATTCCTCAACGTTTAAAATAGTCTGTAACACTGAAGTAATGATGGTGGAGCCTCCTGGTGTGCCCAACACCATAAATAGTTTTCCGTTTTTTTCTATAATGGTTGGAGTCATGGCGCTTAGCATCCGTTTTTGTGGTGCTATGCTGTTGGCTTCGGCCCCCAAGAGGCCATAGCTGTTGGGAACTCCCGGCTTGCTGCTAAAATCGTCCATTTCGTTGTTTAAGAAAATACCAAGTTCATCCACATACAGTTTGGAGCCATATGCCCCGTTAAGGGTAGTGGTGACCGATACTGCATTTCCAAAAGCATCTACAATAGAATAATGAGTGGTTTCATTACTACCAAAACCGACAATATTGCCATAGGAAAGCGCTTCAGATTTGGTGGGAGTTTCAAAAGAGAAATTGGCCATGCGTTCTTTTAAATAGTCGGTATCCAAAAGCGTTTCGGTTGGAATCTCAACAAAATCGGGATCTCCCAAATAGAAACTTCTATCGGCATAGGCTCGTCGTTCGGCTTCAACCAAAACTTGAATGGTTTTTAGAGAATTATGACCATAAGATTTGAGGTCGAAGGGCTCGACCATTTTCAGGATCTGTCCCAGACAAATACCACCACTAGATGGAGGAGACATGGAGGTAATCTGTAAATCTTTATACTGAAATGTAATGGGGTCGCGCCACTTAGCTTCGTATAGCGCTAAATCTTCCATGGTGATGATGCCTCCCTTTTCCTGCAAATATTTCACTAGTTGCTGCCCAGTTTGGCCTTCGTAGAATTCTTTTTTGCCATTTTGGGCAATGCGTTCCAAAGTTTTGGCGAGGGAGATATTTTTAATGGTATCTCCAGCTTTAATAGACGATGAAAACAAGATGTCTTTTCCGTTTACAGCTTTAAAAATACTGTCGTAGGTATCGAAGCGTTCTTCTTGGTATTTCGTCACCCTAAAGCCTTTTTTTGCTAATTCAATAACAGGAGCTAGAATGTCTTTTACAGGAAGTGAACCAAACTTTTCGTAAGTGGCAAACAAACCCGCAACAGTGCCAGGTACACCAACAGCAAATGGACCAACTGTACTTTTGTTGGGAATAACGTTTCCTAAGGAGTCTAAATACATATCCCTAGAGGCTGCTAAAGGGGCCTTTTCCCGAAAATCCAAAGCACCTGTTTCCCCATTGTTCAATCGGTAGACCATAAACCCGCCACCACCTAAATTTCCTGCATAGGGAAAGGTGACCGCCAAAGCCATTTCGGTAGCCATCATAGCATCGAAGGCATTACCGCCATTCCTTAAAATGTCTACACCAATTTTGGAAGCTTCCTCTCTTGCGGAGACCACCATGGCATTTTCGGTAATCAGTCCATTGGGGGAATTTTTGGAAGCTTTAGTACAGGAAAATATAAAAATACTAAGGAGTAAGTAGGGCAAAAGTTGTTTCATGGAGAAGGATAGTATTGTTGTTTCAATTGATGGAGCTTGTTGTTGGAAAAAGCCCTAAGTTCCTCAAAGAACTCGGTGAATTCAGTTTCAAATTCAGTGTAATATAGTTTCAGTTCGTAGGTGGCCGTATGCATTCCGGATTTGTGGTTGGTTCGTCTGTTCATACCGTTCAAAACCCGCTGTATACCTTCAATTTTGGCATAGCTCAGTAGCCAATTATCGGCAATCATATAGGGAGTTAAATGCTTTATCCTAGAGGTGAGCAATTCTCCATTGTTGGAAAGGCTGTCATAAAAATCATCTACATAAACGCTCAAAGGCGTATCGGAATATCGAGTCCAATTTCGGGCTAAAAAATGATCATAAAGAATATCCACAATCACAGAGCTGTAGTGGCTGTAATTAGGGTGCAAGCGTTTGGTGCTCTGTCTCACAATGGGGTGCGAGTCTGTAAAGGTGTCGATTTCGCGGTGCAGTAAAATACCAATTTGAATATCTGTAGGGAAACTTTTGTATTGGGAACCCTTGATACCATCAGCCATAAAATTACCAATACGGACAAGTTCGTCGTCTCCAGAGAGATAGATGTGTGCGAGAAAATTCATTAGGGTAATTTACAAATTAGATGCGATACTTTGCCGATAGTTTTAAGAATTTGAATTGTTATCTTTGCTGAAATCAAGAATACAAACATATGACACTTATAAAATCAATTTCAGGAATTCGTGGTACTATCGGCGGTTCAGTTGGTGATAATTTAACGCCGATTGACGCTGTGAAATTTGCTTCGGCTTATGGTACTTGGCTCAAACAACAACGTCAAAAAGATCGGCATACTGTGGTAGTTGGAAGAGATGCCAGAATTTCGGGAGACATGATTCAAAATTTGGTGATGAACACTTTGGTAGGGCTTGGGATCCATGTGGTGGATTTAGGCTTGTCAACCACCCCAACGGTGGAGGTAGCAGTGCCTTTGGAACATGCCGATGGAGGAATCATCCTTACGGCGAGTCATAACCCAAAACAATGGAATGCCCTAAAGTTATTGAATGCCAAAGGTGAATTTTTGAGTGGTGCTGAAGGCGCTAAAATTTTGGAAATTGCCGAACAGGACAGCATGACTTTTGCCGATGTGGACAGTTTAGGGTATATCACTAAAAATGATGCATATATCGACATGCATATCGATGAAGTTTTGAAATTGAATCTGGTGGATGCCAATGCTATTAAGGCGGCTAAATTTAAAGTGGTTGTAGATGGTGTAAATTCAACGGGAGGAATAGCAGTGCCTTTATTGTTGGAGCGTTTGGGAGTGGAAACCATAAAATTGTATTGTGAGCCTAATGGGCATTTCCCGCACAACCCAGAACCATTAAAAGAACATTTAACCGATCTTTCCGAAGCTGTGGTAAAAGAACATGCCGATTTGGGTATTGTGGTAGATCCAGATGTAGACCGTTTGGCCTTTATGGATGAGCGAGGCGAGATGTTTGGGGAGGAATATACCCTTGTGGCCTGTGCCGATTATGTGTTGGGTAAAACACCTGGTAATACCGTAAGCAATATGAGTTCTACCCGTGCCTTGAACGATATCACCAAACAACACGGTGGGACTTATGAGGCCAGTGCTGTTGGGGAAGTGAACGTTGTGGAATTGATGAAAGAAAACAATGCTATTATTGGAGGGGAAGGTAATGGCGGCATCATTTATCCTGAACTACATTATGGTAGGGATGCTTTAGTGGGGATTGCTTTGTTCTTGAGTTTGTTGGCAGAAAAGAAACTGTCGGTTAGCGCTTTGAGAGCCTCTTATCCAAACTACTTTATGAGCAAAAAGAAAATAGAGTTGACGCCAGAATTGGATGTGGATGCTATTTTGAAAACTATGGCAGAAACGTATTCCAATGAAAAAATTACAACTATTGATGGCGTAAAGATCGACTTTGCCAACTCATGGGTGCATTTAAGAAAAAGTAACACGGAGCCTATCATTAGAATCTATACGGAAGCGCCTTCACAAGAGGAAGCCGATACTTTAGCCGATAGATTTATTGCTGAAATCAAGGCAATTGCAAATAGCTAAAAGCTGATGCTTATATAAAATGAAAGAGCTCCAAATTGGAGCTCTTTTTATTTTTAGGATTGATATTCCTCAGGGACACTGTCTCGGTGTTTCCAACGCTTATGTGTCCACAAGTAGTATTCTGGGGCTTCTTCGATTTGTGCTTCTACCAACTTGAAATAATGGTCGGTAATATCGTAATTATCGTATTCTTTTGGGTTTAGGGTAATGGTTTCAAAAGTGGTTTGGTAATACCCACGTTTGAGACGTTTCACCTTGAAGAAAACAACAGCGAGATCTAAACGTTTGGCCAACATTTCGGCTCCTGTGTGCATAGGGACTTTTATCCCCATAAATTCACCCCAATGGAAGGCTTTGCTAGGTTTAGGTGTTTGATCGGAAACAAAACCGCAGATAATTTGTTGTTTGTTAGCTTTTGCTTTCAATAATACCGGAATGGTCTCCTTGGTAGTGATGAGATAACTGTTGTATTTTGCTCTAATTTCTTTGACCAATTTGTCAAAATATTTGTTTTCCAAACGTTTGTAAACGGCATATCCCTTGACATCACAATAGGTTTGCAATACAAAAATCCACTCCCAACTTCCGTAATGGGCACACATTAAAGCAATACTTTTTCCATCGTCCACTGTATTTTGTATTAGGTCCACATTGGTAAAGGTGAAGCGTTTTCTCATTTCTTCTTCAGTAATCGACATGGATTTAAGCGCTTCTACAATCATATCACATAAATGATGGTAAAACTTCTTGGTAATGGTGTTGATTTCTTCTTTGGACTTATTTGGGAATACCAAATTGAGATTTTCCTTCACTACTTTTTTGCGGTAGCCCACAACGTAGTATAGCAGAACGAAAATACAGTCGGAGAGGGCGTAAAGGAGTCTGAAAGGAAGTTTGGAAATGAACCAGATAATTGGGTAAACCAAAATGTAGACAAGAAATTGCATTTTTTAGTATTAGATTTGCAAGAGCAAATATATGCTATAATATAAATATACCTCTTGAGTTTATGGATTTAAGTTTAGTGACCATCGTTATCATTGCGGCCAATGTAATTGTTTCTTATAAAGGTTTTGGAGATTACGGCTTTTTTGAACGCTATAAATTTAATGTAGGAGGCATCAAGAGGGGAGAGCAAATCAGGATGTTCAGTTCTGGGTTTTTACATGTGGATACTGCCCATTTATTGTTTAACATGCTTACTCTGTACTTTTTTGCCGATGTGGTAATTAGCTATCTGGGAAACCTTCATTTTATCATTATTTATATCAGTAGTTTGATTTTGGGAAGCTTGTTTTCTTTGTTTTTTCACAAGGATGAATATTATTACAGTGCTGTGGGAGCCAGTGGAGCGGTAACCGGTATTTTGTATTCTGCCATTTTGTTGAATCCGGGAATGAGTTTGTATATGTTTTTTATTCCCATTCCAATTCCAGCCTATCTTTTTGGGATTGGGTATTTACTGTATTCCATCTACGGAATGAAAAATAAGGTGGGTAATATTGGTCACGATGCGCATTTTGGTGGTGCAGTTGGAGGCTATCTGGTAACGCTTATTTTGGCACCTTATTTATTGCAGACCAATTTATCGATGGTATTGCTTTTGGCAGTCCCAATTATTATTTTGTATGTCATGCACAAAACAGGAAAGTTATAAAACAAAAAAGTCTTCAATATTGAAGACTTTTTTGTTTGTATATGTTTCATGAAAGAACTTAATCCAAAAGCTCTGCAATTTTAGCTTCCAAAGCTGGACCTCTCAAGTTTTTGGCTACGATAATTCCGTTTTCATCCAAAATATAGGTTGATGGAATCGATCTGATGTTGTATTGCTGTGCCACCGGGTCCTGGAAATACTTTAGGTTAGAGACATGGTTCCAAGTTAAATTGTCGGCTTCAATCGCTTGTAACCAACGGTCTTTTTGGCCTTCTTTATCCAAAGATACGCCAATAATTTCCAGACCTTTGTCATGATATTTTTCATAAACCTTTACCACATTTGGGTTTTCTCTACGACAAGGACCACACCAAGATGCCCAAAAATCGATAATGGTGGCTTTACCTCTTAGGTCTTTTAAAGCAACCACATTACCATTGGTATCTGGAGCTGAAAATTCAGGAGCCGGTTTTCCAATTTCTAAATAGGCAGTTTTAGCAGCCTCTTGTTCTTTTTGTTTGATTTTTCCACCAACAACTACACCGTATTCCGAGTTTTTGATGTCAGCATCTAAGCCATTGTAAGCTTCAGTAAGTTTGGCTAAATCGCTATCTTTTCCTTGAATCAAGGATTCAATTAATAATAAAGAGAAGAAGGAAGGTTCTCCCGTTTTTAGGAAATCGTATGGGTATGTCTGCATTCTCGTGGTAAGCTCCGAAAGGTCTTTTCTGGCCTTTGCAATGGCTGCAGTATCTTTAGCCTGACTGGCTTTTCTGAAATCGGAAGTGATATTTTGACGCTCCATAGACATGGTTTTCATCGCTTCGTTGTAATCAGAAAATATTTCGTTGGAATGACTTCCGGTTACTTTGGAGGCATGCAGACTGTCCTTGTAAACAGTAGCTTCAAATAGGGCATTCTCCATTAAAATAGGTTTTAAGCCATTTACATTATCAATGGAAAGGAACCATAGTTTTGGAGAGGCAATAGAACCTTCAAATTTAAATTTACCATCCATTACCACGGCTGTATCTTGAGCTACGGGTCTTCCGCGGTCGTCCATGGTATTTAGGTAAACCCTAATGCCATTGGTAATACCGTCTGCGGTTCCATCAATTACATAGCCATCGTGTTTCTCTGGCGATTTACATGCCGTAATAAGTAGGGAAAGAGATAATACACTAAGTATTTTTTTCATTGTTATTTATTTTTTTGAGTTGCACAAATATAGGAAGTCTGCCTTTAGAAAGTCAACCCTTTTATGGTGAAACCCCAAAGAAATGGTGCTCAATTGGGCAGAAACAGCAATTTTGCAATACATTTGCTTAAAAATTATCCATCATGTCTCATAATGATACTATAGTGGCTTTGGCAACGCCTTCGGGCAGTGGCGCCATTGCGGTGATTCGTTTATCTGGGCCAGAGGCCATTAATATTGCCTCAGGTGTGTTTCGCTCTGTTTCTGGAAAGGAATTATACAAACAACGTACCCATACGGTGCACCTAGGTCATATTGTGGACAATGAAAAAGTGGTGGATGAAGCTTTGGTGACCATTTTTAAAAATCCAAATTCCTATACGGGTGAAGATGTGATTGAAGTGTCCTGTCATGGAAGTGTCTACATTCAGCAGGAAATCATCCAACTAATGTTGCGTCGAGGTTGCAGAATGGCCAATGCGGGAGAGTTTACCCTTAGGGCTTTTTTAAATGGTAAACTCGATTTAAGTCAAGCAGAAGCTGTAGCCGATTTGATTGCCAGTGACAACGAAGCATCGCATCAAGTAGCCATGCAACAGATGCGTGGTGGTTTTTCTTCGGAAATTGCTAAACTTCGTGAAGAGCTTTTGAATTTTGCCTCTTTGATTGAATTGGAATTGGATTTTTCGGAAGAAGATGTAGAGTTTGCGGATAGAAGTCAGTTTAAGGAATTGGTGGAGCGCATTGTGTTTGTATTGAAACGACTAATCGATTCCTTTGCCGTTGGAAATGTGATCAAAAATGGGATTCCTGTAGCGATTGTTGGAGAGCCTAACGTTGGAAAGTCAACTTTGTTAAATGCTCTTTTAAATGAAGAGCGTGCTATTGTAAGTGACATTGCGGGAACTACCAGAGATACTATTGAAGATGAAATTTCCATTGGCGGGATTGGTTTTAGGTTTTTTGACACGGCTGGAATTCGTGATACGAAAGACGTGGTGGAGAGCATAGGGATTAAAAAGACCTTTGAAAAAATTGAGCAGGCCCAAGTGGTGATTTATTTGTTTGACAGTACACAATACCAAGAACAAAGTGACAAGTTTAAGGTGGAACTTGAAAAAATCAAAAACAAATATCCACAAAAACCGTTGATTATTTTAGCCAATAAGGTGGATAAAATTGATGCCGAACAACAGGCCAAAATGAGAGCGGAAATTCCTGAAATACAAATGCTGTCTGCTAAAACAGGAGAAGGTGTGGAAGACTTGACCAAAAACCTTCTCGATTTGATCAATACAGGAGCGTTGCGAAATAACGAAACCATCGTTACCAATTCACGCCACTACGACGCCCTGTTAAAAGCTTTTGAAGAAATCCAAAAGGTAAAATACGGTTTGGAAACAGGCTTGTCAGGTGATTTATTGGCCATTGATATACGCCAGGCCTTATATCATTTTGGAGAAATAACTGGACAAGTCACCAATGATGAGTTGTTGGGGAATATTTTTGCTAATTTCTGTATCGGGAAGTAATTTTCTTGCTACTTCAATTCAAAATAAATTACTTTTTCTTTGGGCAAGGTCCAATATTAAATTTTACTGCTGCCTGTAAACTTAACATTGCCCTTTTGTTAATTCAATGTATTTTTGCCAGCCTAAATTAACTAATCGTTATGAAAACCTTAGATACAACGCTTTTAAATTTAATTACCTCAAAGATTTGCAATTTCGAAAAAATGGATAATATTGAGTTTTTGAAAGAGGACAGCAGTGAGGATTATCAATGTTTTAAAATGTCGTATTTCACCAACCCAAGTGGTGTTCATGTTTGCCGAGTGGAAGTTAATTTTAAAAAGGAGAAATTTTCTATAGGTGTTGAGGGGGATTCGTTTTTGGGAACCTTCAAGTTTTCTAAAGCCAATCCAAATGACAAGAAAGCTGAGGCTTGTACTTGCGAGACTGAGGAGTTTAGTTTGTTTTGCTAATAATTGAAAGTATAATCATCATATAAAAAGCCGCTTATTTATAATTCGCGGCTTTTTTCATGCTTATTTCCAACGCTCAGTTAGGGAGGACTGAATTTTTTTGAAATCACATGAAAACTCAATTTTTTAGTTGATGGAGCGTTTTTGATAGCAACGATCTTAGGTTTCCTACTTGGGAATAAAAGGCTATCTTTAATATAAAAAGCAGTTAATGTTAACAACCATCCAAATTATTACCTTGCTCCAAGGAGTATTTTTACTCTTTGTACTTTTTAAAAATAAAGCAAAATATAGGAGGATTACTTTCTGGTTGTTTAGTTTAAGTATAGTTTCAATACTATTGTTTATCATAGGTGATGACGACAATAATCTCTTTCGGGAACAGGCAAATTGGTTTCTGTTTGATGCTTCACTTTTTATCACATTTTTATTTCTGTTTTTTAGGTATTATAAGTCGGGCAAGGAAGTGTTCGATAGGAAAGATCTCCTCTTTTTTATTCCAAACCTCTTGTATTTCACTATTGAAATAATTGAAAAGATAGGTCTTGAAGGGCATGTGTTTTTGGAAGCAGCGGAGTTTGTTGTAGAACTATCCTTTTTAAGCTATTTGGTTTATATGCTATACGACCTTTTTAAGAATAAGAGCAACAATTGGATACTGTATACGGCCATTCCAATTGTGCTTATTTTAAGTTTGAAATACATCAATGAATTTTTAATGCCCATCGGAAAGGAACCTATATTCAATTTAAATAATTCCGATTTTAGTAGTTATTTGCTCATTGTCATGGCTTTTTTGTTTTATGTCATTACGTTTTATTTTATCACTTCCCCAAAAGAGTTGTTGCCCACCGAAAAGCAAAAAAAATACAAAACCTCCAATCTTAATGACAAACTTATAGAACGGCATAAAACAGCTTTAATAAGTGCTATGGAAAAGGACAAACTCTATACAGATCCTAAATTGTCTATTCATAAGCTGTCTGAAGAACTCCAGATTCCTCGTCAATATATCTCAGAAGTACTCAACCTTCATTTGGAGAAAAGTTTTCTGGATTTTATAAATGAATACCGTGTTGAGGAGTTCATAAAAAGGCTTAAAGATGACCAGTATGCTCATTTAACACTCTTGGGCATTGCTAATGAGGTGGGCTTTAATTCGAAATCGACCTTCAATGCTACATTCAAGAAAATTAAAGGAATAACCCCTTCGGAATACAAAAACTCCCTTCAGCAAAACGTCCAATAGGTCCAATATAATTAGTCTGGACATCATTTTGGTAATTTCTCTCACAACAACTACGTTATTTGAACAGAGAATAAACGACCAATTCCATATAGGTTGGTGTGAATTTTGACTGTGAAGACAATCATTTTTCAGGAATTGAAATTTTACGGACTAAAATACCTCACAACAATCTTCTTTGGTTTCAATTATCATTTTAATGGACACCATCAAAAGGTTTACACGATCCATAGATATCGTAAACACTAAATTTTTATTGGGAAGCTTGGCAGTGCTTCTATTTGTTTTGCTGTTAACTTCCAGCAAATATCCCTTGGCCGAAACCAGTGAAGCCCGTTATGCCGAAATAAGTCGCGAAATGTTAGTTAGTGGCGATTTTTTGCATCCGCAATTGTTGGGAATTTACCACTACCATAAACCGCCAATGACCTATTGGATCACTGTAGCAGGCTATAAACTGTTTGGCGTCAATGAATTTGGTAGTCGTTTTTTTCTGCAAATAGCGGTCATTTGCCAAGTAGTTTTGGTCTTTCTTTTAGGGAAGCTATTGTATAATGATAAACGGGTAAGAGTTCTAAGTGCATTGACCTATCTAGCTTTTCCCATTGTGCTTATTTCAAGTAGAAATTTAACCACCGATGCCTATCTAACAACTTTTATTATGGCTTCGGTTTTCTTTTGGTTGAAGCATTTTAAAACGGGAAATCCCCTTTATTTATATGCTTTTTTTATTGCTATGGCGGCTTCTATAGTTACCAAAGGACCGGTATCTCTAATTTTTATCCTCAGCTTTGTAGTCTTGTTTTGCTATTCCCAGAAAATGGGATTGAAATTGACTTGGAACCATGTTTTAGGGTTCCTTTTATTTCTAATATTAGCTTCAGGATGGTTTATATATTTGATACTGGAAGATTCGAAACTATTGGATTATTTTGTGGTAGATCAATTGGCGCATCGCATTAGTTCGGATTCATTCAATAGAGGCAAGCCTTTTTGGTTCTATATTCCTGTGGTATTGGGCTTGTTGTTGCCATGGGTTTTACTACTGATTTTTAGAAATAGAAAAATTTTGAAGGAATTTGAAATTCAAACTAGCGACAAAGCGCTATTGATGGCATCGGTTTTGGTTTTTGTGGTTTTTTCACTTTTTAAAACTAAGCTGTTGATGTATCTATTGCCCATGTTTTGGATGTTGGCACTACTGATAGGGCATCAACTCACAAGGATTTCTAAACTAAACGTAAGGGTTTTGATGAATGTGGTTTTAGGGATTACCTTACTTGTGGCGTTAGTACCCATTCTGCTAAGTTGGCTCAAACCTAATTTCATTGCATCTTCAGGAATATTAAGGGCATTGGTGTTGGCCGTGATACTACTGGCAAGTATAGTAGCTTATGTTTTTAGAAACGCGCCTCAAACGAAATTGGTATTACAGTTTATGGTATTTATCATTTCTACACTCGCCATGGCTCAAGTAGTGTTGATGCAAAATCCGCATTTGTCCAATAGTGTCAAGCCCATGTTAGCGAAAATAAATGAATTGGATCAAAGCAGGAATGATAAGGATACCATTTTGGTTTATGATTATTTGTTGTCTTCGGCACCCTTTTATTCCAATCTTAAAACTATTACACTTCATTACGATCATAATACTTCCGAAAGGGATTTGCAGTTTCAACACAGTGAGGAATGGAAAAATGGTTTAGTGGATTTAAAGAATGAAAATGATGTCTTTCGTTTGGCGCCAATGTGCGCCAATGGTAATACATATATGTTGGTAAGAAGAAAGAAACCAGTAGCGGAAGAATTTTCATTTTTAAACAAGTCCTTTTCTCATCATATCGACTATCCCAATTGGATTTTGTATTACAATTAAAGGGGAGGAAGGCTTATTAAGACAGATTATCCCTTTAGGAACAATTGTAAATGATATTGCTTCAAAATTACTTTTTGTTAGTGGTTTTTAAATCATTTAGTTGTCCTTTGTAAATAAGGGTGTCCCTTCTAACACTATTGTCTTCTAAATTTAGTTGCTCTTCATAGGCCTTTGCATATGCTTCGCGTTCACTTTCACTAATCCAACCGCCTCCTAAAGCTTTGTAAAGTGTTATGTATGCCAAAAATACCTCTTTATAGGTTTGTGAATATTCCAGTTTGGCTGCAAAGGTTTGCCTTTGATTTTCTATAACTTCCAAATAACTTGTGACTCCTTTGTCATATCTTAAGCTAGAAAGATAGCTGGCACTTTCAGCTGCTTTGTATCGGAACTCTTTTATTTTTAGTTCTTCCTTAAGGGTTTGGACAGTAATCAAGGCATCATCTACTTCCCTAAAGGCATTCAATACCGTATTTTCATAAGCGAATAAAGCCTGCTTAGCACCTTCTCTTTCAATATCAACTCTCCTTTTGTTTTTGCCCCATTCAAAAAGAGGTCCTACAAGACTACCTTGTACACCCCATCCCAACCCATTGGAAATGATATTGGACAACTCTGGACTTCCATAACCTAAAACGCCTGTCAAACTTATCGTAGGAAAGCGTAGGGCTTCGGCGACTCCTATTTTGGCATGTTGCGACCAATAGTCATATTGGGAGGCGATGATATCTGGACGTCGCAATAGCAAGTCTGAGGGGAGCCCGGCAGGTAGTGAATCGGGCAATTTTTTTTCTATGAGGGTTGCAGGGCTGGGTACTGGGCCGGGATAATTGCCTAAAAGTAATTTTAATCGGTGCTCTGTACGGGCAATTTGTCGCTGATAGAGAGGAATGGCCACTTCTGCAGTGGCACTCTGAACTTCAGCTTGATTGACATCCAATAGCGGGATAATGCCCTTTTCGTAGCGCAATTTAATAATGGTCAAGGCGCTGTCCCTAACCTTAAAGGTATTTTGGGCAATGACCAATCGGGTACGGTAATCCAACAAATCATAATAGCTGGAGGCAACCTCACTGATCAAACTTAGTTGCGTGGCTCTTTTTGCATAGGCCAGAGACAACAAATTTGCTCGAGCAGATTCATTGCTACGTCTTATGCGGCCCCATACATCAATTTCCCAGTTCAGGAATGTTTGAAAGGAATAGTTGCCTGTTACCTCATCAACCGTGACGTATTGAGGGTAATTGGTAGGTGTTAGGTTCCCTGAATAGCCTATGGCCGGTCCAAAATCGGCTTTACTGACGCCCAGTACAGCCCGAGCCTGTTCTATCCTGCTACTGGCAATTAATACATCTCTGTTATTTTCCAAGGCGGCTGTAATCAAGGAGTCTAGGACAGGGTCTTTAAAAAGTTCCCACCAATTTAGATTGATAACCGTATCCTGTTGAACATTAAACCTGAAATCAACAGGTTCGTTAACTTTTGGAGGTGTAAAATTAGGTCCAACGGCACAGGAGTAAATGGCTGAAATCAGCGTAACAAAGAGGCTATATTTTATGAGTTTGCGTGTCATTCCTCTTTATTTTCTATAGATTCCGAAGTCGCCTCTTTCAAGCGTTTTTTCTCATAACCAAATAGTTTGCCTACAAATACAAATAACATGGGATATAGAAAAACACCAACGAAGGTGGCTACAACCATGCCTCCCAATAAGGTCATTCCCATTACTTTTCGTGCTTCAGCTCCGGATCCCGTGGCAATGACCAAAGGGAATATCCCGAAAATAAAGGCAAAGGCCGTCATGAGAATGGGTCTAAAACGTTCTTTGGCAGCCATTATGGCTGCATCATACAAGCTTTTTCCGTTGTGGAATTCTTCCGTAGCAAACTCAACAATAAGAATCGCATTTTTGGCTGCCATACCAATAAGCATGACGAAGGACACTTGGGCAAACACATTGTTTTCAAAAGAAGGGGATAGGAACCTAGCAATGTACAATCCCAGAAATGCTCCAAAAATGGCAAAGGGAGTTCCTGCCAAAACACTTATGGGTAGGGACCAACTTTCGTATTGCGCAGAGAGAATTAGAAAGACGAAAATCATGGAAAGTCCCAATATGGGCAGCAAACCTCCAGAGGCCTTTTTCTCTTGATAGGAAAGCCCATTCCACGAATAGCCTACATCGCTGGGTAATACTTCTGCAGCTACTTCCTCTAGAGCGTCCAAAGCTTGCGTGGTACTATAGCCAGCGGCCGCTGCTCCAGAGACCTCAATAGATCTAAACAGGTTGAAACGATTGGTGTAATCTGGTCCTGAAATATGTTCCATGTCAATGAAGGTAGACATGGGAACCATATCGCCATTCCTGTTTTTCAGAAAGAAACTATTCAACCCCGATTCATCCTGACGGTATTCAGGTTTGGCTTGTATATAAGTTTTATAGAGCCTTCCAAATCTGTTGAAATCATTAACATAGGTCCCTCCCATATAGGCACCAACAGTGGCATAGATGTCATTTAAAGGGATGCCTAGTTTAAGGGCCTTTTCTTTGTTGATTTCCAATAAACGCTGGGGTACCGAAGCATTGAAAGGGGTGAAGGCTCTTCCTATTTCAGGGCGTTCCATAGCTTTTTGCGTAAATATATTGGCTTGTTCGGCTAGATATTTTGGAGTATTGCCTCCTCGGTCCTGTATCATAATGCTGAATCCTGATCCCTTGCCCAAACCGGGAATAGGAGGAGGACCAAAGGCCAAATTGATACTGCCCGGTATTTTTAGGAGCTCTTGATTGATGTTTTCAACAAACGCTTTGGCAGTAATACTCCGTTCATCCCAATCTTTTAGTTTCACGAACATCACTGCCGAATTATTTAAAAAAGAGGTAGACAGCAAACTGTAGCCCGTTACATTGGTAACATATTGCACATCTTCTTTGGCTACTAACAAATCTTCTACTTGTCTAGTGATGTCGTTGGTCCGTTGAATAGAGGCTGCAGGTGGCAACTGAATATTCACAAAAAAGTAGCCCATGTCCTCTTCAGGGATAAAGCCCATAGGAACTACTTTTGATAAGACTCCCATACCCAAAATCAAAATTCCTATAAATATCAATCCTCGTTTGATCTTACCTGTAACCACATTGGTCACGGACATATAGCCACCGGTAGATTTTTTCATAAACTTATTGAACCCTCCAAATATTTTGCCTAAAACGCCTTTATAAGGCTTGGGTTCTTTTAAGAGTAAACTACAGAGGGCAGGCGATAGGGTTAAGGCGTTTACAGAGGATACAATCACAGACAAAGCAATGGTAATGGCAAACTGTTGGTAGAGTTTTCCTGTGATACCGGACATACCCGCCACAGGAATAAAAATAGCTACCAATATTAAAGTGGTTGCAATCACGGGACCTGTAACCTTTTTCATGGCATCGATAGTGGCTTCTTTGGGTTGCATGCCTCTTTCAATGTTTACTTGTACCGCTTCCACCACAATAATGGCATCGTCCACCACGATACCAATGGCCAAGACCAAGCCCAACAGCGATAGGACATTAATGGTAAATCCTAGCATTGGAAAGAATATAAAAGCGCCTATAAGCGACACAGGAATCGCGAGACAAGGGATGAGGGTGGCTCGCCAGTCCTGAAGGAATAAAAACACCACGAATATTACCAAGATTAAGGCAATGATTAAGGTTTCAATAATGTCATCAATTCCTGCAGTAATGGCCAAAGTGGTGTCTAAGGAAATGTCATAGGAGATGCCCTCGGGAAATCGTGTGCTCATAAAGGCCATGGCTTCTTTTATGCCATTGGCAACTTCCAAAGCGTTGGATCCTGGCGCTTGGTATATGGCAATCACGGTACAGACTTCTTTATTTAATCGGGTGAAAGCATTGTATTTTTCAATGCCCAATTCAACCTCTGCGATGTCCTTTATTTTTATTTCGGAGCCATCGGGTTTTTCCCGAACAATGATATTTCCAAATTCTTCTTCGGAATTAAACCGAGAGGGCATTCTAACGGTATAGGTGAATTCGGTGCCTTGAGGCGCTGGTTCTGCTCCCAATTGGCCTCCTGGTACCAAGACATTTTGTTCATTAATGGCTTTGACAATTTCCGGTACCGTCACTCCCAATTGGGAAAGCCTGTCCGGTTTCACCCAAATCCGCATGGAATAATCGGAGCCAAACACGGTAACATCCCCAACGCCGGGAAGTCTTAAAAGTTCGTCCCTAAGGTTTATCAACGCATAGTTCCCCAGAAATTCTTGGTCAAAACTGCCGTCGGAGGCAAGTGTAACCACCATCATTACATTAGACATGGCCTTTTTGGTGGTAACTCCTAATTGCTTGACCGATTCTGGTAATCTGGCCGTAGCCGCGGCAGCTCTGTTTTGGACCAAAACCGCATTCATATCTGGATCTGTTCCCACATCAAACGATACCCTAATGGCCATAGTACCATCATTGGAATTTGTAGACAGCATATAAAGCATATTGTCCACCCCATTAATTTGTTGCTCTAGAGGTGTGGCTACCGATTCTTCGATGTCTATGGCGTTGGCGCCAGGATATTTGGCTCTCACAACCACTTGTGGTGGACTCAGACTAGGGTATTGTTCAACAGGGAGTCCTGTTAAGGTAATAGCGCCAACTAGCGTAATGATGATGGCAATTACCATTGCTAATACGGGTCGACGTACAAATAAGTTACCCTTTGAATCGGACATAAAATTGGATATTAGTTTTCTACCTTGCTTTGATACTGAACTAATTTGGGGGCAACTTTCATTTTGGATTTTACTTTTTGAACTTCGTCAACCACAATTTGTTCACCGGGCTCAAGTCCTTTTTCAACAATGTAATAATCCTTATAATTTTTAAACACTTCGATATTTCGTATTTGCACAATGCCATCATTACCCACCACAAACACCATATATTGTCCTTGAATTTCCTGGACGGCCTTTTGAGGAACTAAAATGGAATTCTCCCGCATGTTGACCAAGGCCCTTACCTTAGTGAATTGCCCAGGACGGATAAGTCTATCCGGATTGGGAAATGAGGCTTGAAGCAATATAGAGCCTGTACTAGGGTCGATATTGCGGTCTATAAAGTCCAAGTGCCCTTTGTGGGTATGTATGGAATTATCGGAAAGAATCAATTCCAAGATTTGCTTGTCTGCCAAAGTTTTGAATTTTTTATCGGTATCACCTTTTTTTACCAATAAGCGTTTCATAAATGTGAGGTATTCTGCTTCCGAGAGAAAGAACTGCACTCTTATTGTGTCAATATCCGAAACCGTATTTAAGATGATAGGGTTGGGTTGTTTCCCAACATATTCGCCTTCTCGAGCCAACGTTTTTCCAATGACCCCATTTATTGGAGCATAAATTTTACAGTGCCCTAAATTGATGGTTGCAATTTCTAGGGAAGCAAGGGCCGCTTTAAGCTCTGCATCTGCGGCTTCTTTTCTTGCCGTGGCTCCATCCAAATCACTTTTACTAATGGCATTCAAATCGGCCAATGGTTTAATTCTGTTATAATCGCTATTGGATTTTGCCAGTAGTGTTTTGGCGGAAGATACTGCACTGTTGACTCTGGCAACTTCGGCTTCAAAAACTTGGGAATCGATACTGTAAAGAAGTTCTCCTTTTTCCACCCGATTGCCTTCTTCAAAATGTATGCCTTCCAAAAAGCCGTCCACACGCGCACGGATGGGAATATCCTTGATGCCAAATACCTGTCCTACAAAATCTTTGTAAATGGGCACTGTTTCGGTTTTTAGCTGTATCACGCTTATGGGAGCCGCCTGTGCGATGGGCTTTTCCACTTCATGTTTGCAGCCAAAAAGGAATAGTACTAAAAGAACAATGGAGTAATTTTGGTTTGGCATGTTTTGTACTTTAGTTCCTATAAAAATATGAAAAATCTAAAGAAAAACATTGTGATTTGAAATGTAAATAATTGTTTTTTAGTTAGTTGTGTTTTTTTTGTAAGTATTGTGATGTGCTAAAAAGAATAAGGACTTTGCCCATAGACTGACTGCAAGTCTTTTGAAGGTTGCCTATCTATAATTCATCTAGGCTATTGGAGGTCAATTTTTGAATGTTCTGGGTGATTTTTTCTATGTCCCAATGCCACCACTGCAATTCCAAAAGCTTCTTTATGGTGTTTTCGTCAAATCGTTTCCTTATTTCTTTGGCAGGATTGCCACCTACAATAGAGTAGGGCGCCACGTCCTTAACTACTGTGGAATTTGCGCCTATAATAGCGCCGTCCCCAATGGTAACACCCGCCATAATTGTGGCGTTATGCCCAATCCAAACATCGTTTCCAATGATTACATCGCCTTTATAGGGATATGTTTTTCCTTCCATGGCTTTTTCCCAACCATTTCCGAAAATGGCAAAGGGATACGATGAAATTGAATTAGTGAGATGGTTGGCGCCATTCATGATAAAGGATACCCCAGAAGCAATCATGCAGAACTTGCCAATTATTAATTTATCGCCTGTAAAATCAAAAAGGTATTTGACGTTCCTCTCAAAATTGTCAACATTTTCAAAGTCGTCATAATAGGTGTAATCGCCTACAATGATATTCGGATTTTTGATAATGTTCTTTAAAAAGCAAAGTCTATCATAATTTTCAAGGGGAAATTTTAGGTCTTTGTCAGGGCCGTTCATTATAGTTTCAATGTTTTGTGGAATTGATAGCTTTAAAGATAGGGAAAGGAAAGTAACTTTAGAAGTTGCACGTGCTTTTCCGATAAGGAAATCTAAAGCAATACCTATTGCATTTTGAAAAAGGTTGGCTATTGTATGCTATCAAAATACATTGTTAGTCTGGCTATGACAGTAATAATTATTGCTATGAAAAGAATAGTGATGCCAGAATTGATGATTAACCCTATGATTTTTTTGGGAGTATTGGGTTCTTTTAGTCCCTTCATTGATTTAATAAACCCTATAATGCCAATAATAATTGTTGTTAGTGATAAGACACCAATAATTTCGTCAAAAATTTTAAAATTACTTTCAAGTGAATATTGAATTTTTTGAAATAGAGATGAATAAAGGAATACGTTGATTAATAGCAACAGTCCAATAATACCATATTTAAAGGCACTTTGTGAATATCTATTAAGGTTTTCCATGGTTGGGATTAGGGGCTTTTTTGGTTGTGACACTTCAAAATTCACTTGCTTTAGTTGCTGTAGGAGTAAAGGTAATAAAACTGAGAGGATTTTCTGTCGCGCAATGGGCCCAAAGTTGGAACTTGCGAAAGCAAAATCCAATAGGATTTTCGAGTTAATAAATCAAGAAAGTAAAAGTACGAGAATTTTCAGCTAAAGCATGAACAATGAGATATGCCTTTATAAGCAATAGTTTTTATATCGTTGCTGAGATATCCGATTCCTTTTTTACAAAATACCTTACATATATGAGCACTAAAAGAGGCACAATAATCAAACCAGTTGTAAAATTCAATAATGAAGCCCAATCGGTCAACTCTTTCCCGCCCTGAGAAATCAGGACTAAGTCTCCCAAGGGCCCTTTTGAAAATAAGGTGTTGTAAACAAAATTCCATCCCAAATGAAGTCCAAAGGGTAACATTATAGATTTGGTTTTGGCAAAGGCCCAGGCCCACGCGTAGCCCATTAATCCAGTTCCGATAAATACCAAAATCATTGCCATGACATTTCCTAAAACACCATATGAGAACCAATGATAGACTCCAAACGCCATTGCGGAAATCAAAATACTTTTTCTTGGGCCTATTTTGTAGATGAGAATATAGAGTAGGGCGCCTCTAAACATCAGCTCTTCTGTCAACACCGATTTAAAATCCCACCAAAATGAGTTGAAAACAATTCTGGTAGTAATGGTATCATTCAAAACCCAATTCGAAGCTTTTAAATAAGCCTCAAGATATTGCACAAGAACACAAAGTATTCCAGTGACTAAAAACCCCATTGAGAATTGTTTTAGCCTTTTTGCCAAGGGCAGAATTCCTAAGGCTAGGATACTCTGCCTCTCAATGAGATATAAAAGCATCCACGAAACGGCAATTGCAACTAAAATTCCTATCATTTGGTTGGTTTTAAATGATTCCTAATGGGGTGTTTATGGTTTTGTGATTGGGAAATCTTTTAGGATTTGTGAGTTAGATCTCAAGATAGCAAAAGTTCTAGGATTTTCTGTTAGGTTAGGAACTCGAAGTGATAACTGGCAAAGCAAAACTTAAATTGATGAATTACCCTTTGTTACCAACCGTTTTTCATTTTTTTGAAAGTTCTCTTTTTGATTTCATTTGGAGAGTAAAATTTATGGAGCTCCTCAATTTCTAGTTTGTCACTGTCTAAATAGATTATTTTCCATATTTCATTTATGGAGTCTTCATTAAGAGGGAAATAGATAAACCTATTGGTGGAATTAAGTTTCCACTCCATGACTTTGATTTCGTTATATTGCTTTATAAAAAGCGAGTCCTTTTCAAACTTCAAATATAACTGACTATCAATAGAGTCTTCCGGGCTTGGATAAGGAGGAGGAACAGGAAGGTTATTGTTATCATCAAAAGGGCTTACCCAATATCCTGATAGATTAATATCTTTTGTTAAGTTGTTAATTTTGGTTAGTTTAAAGTTTTTAATTCTTGGTCCGAAAAGTTTAAGGTTTATTTCTTGATTATTATATTCCTCAATTAGAAAAGTTGTTGATTTAAAATCATCAAGTATTAGAAAATTGAAAGACTTATAAGTGTATAAAGTCCAATTGGAAACCCTATTATCATTATTGTAATTATTTCCCAGATGGAGCAAAGCTGAATCATTTAAAAAGTCTAATGAATCCAGATAATTTGGTCCTGCAAGTTCAAAAGCTTTATTGGCTATTTGAGGCAGTTTCTTTTGAGTTTTTGGTTTAAGTTTTTTGAAAATAATATCTCTTTCATAATCTGCATAATAACTAAAAACCAAACTGTCTTTAGATACGTTTTTTACATTTAAGGTATCATTTCCAATTATTAATAGTTCATTTTCAAGAGTGAAGTTTTCAATAGTTTTAGTATCCACATTCTTAAATATGTGGTAATCGATATTTCTTATGATAACCTTATTTGAGGAGAAATCAAGAATCGAGTTGAATGGTGTAATAGTTGGAGTTTCACCAGAGTGATGTATCCGGTAAGCTCCAAGCCATATTCCTTCCAATTGACTTTTTGTATTGCAGGAAATAATTGTTATTGAAATAAAAAGTAGGAATATAAAATTCTTCATTATGGTTGGTAAAAGTCTTTATAATACCACCATTGCGGTATTGGTGGCTTTAAAGATAGTTAAAGGAAGTTAACTTGAAAATCGAGTAGTGATTTCCGATAGAAACAAACAAAGTATAGACTGAAAACTGAAAGCAAAGTACTCTAAATAGTGCTGCCTGCCATTATTTTGTACTATTTCACAAAAACCTTAAAAGCCCATGGATCCATTTCAATTTTGGTGTTTTTATTGAGTTCCACAGGTTCATTTGAAATGAAGTCTTTATAGTTCCCATAACACAAAGATTCCTTAAACTCTACAGTCCTTTTGTTTTCTGAAAAATTAAAAACGGCAAAAACTTTATCCTTGTCATTTTGCCTAACAAAACTAAAAACTTCACTTTCTGCATTGTTGGGAACTTTTATCATGGTTGTGCCCCATTTGGCATGCCATAAAGCCGTGTTGGTTTTCATTAGCGCAAACAATTTCTTGTATAAATCGCCTATATAGTGTTCTCGCCATTGAATAGGATCCTTTTCAAAAAATGCCAATCTCTTTTTGTTTCCTGCTTCCTGACCGTTATATATCAAGGGCATTCCTTCCCCAACAACAGAAAGTACAATTGCAGCTTCCAAACCGTCTCCAAATTGCTCCCACATGGTACCTTCCCAAGCATTCTTATCGTGGTTACTTACAAAGGTCATGCGCATACTATTTTGAGGAAAGGCACATTCATTCCAAGAATAGTAAATATACAGGCCATTAACATCTGCTTTTCCGGTACAGATCTTATGGACAGTTTCATTCCAGCTCCAAGCATAGGTCATGTCAAAGGCTTTGGCATGTAAATCTCTAAATTCCCATTCGGCCAGCATAAAAACGGGTTTTATGGCATCGAGCTCCTCACGGGCATTATTCCAGAACTCTACAGGTACAAAACCAGCAACATCACAACGGTAGCCATCAATATCAGCTTCCTTAACCCAGTATTTCAAAGCGCCTGTCATGTTTTTTCTAACCTCGGGATTGTTATAATTTAGATCAATGATATCGTCCCAATTCCACCATGGGGTAGGTCTAAAATCTCCCTTATAATCTTTCTCATACCAATCGGGGTGCTCTACCACCCAAGTATTATCCCAAGCCGTGTGATTGGCAACCCAATCTAGAATGACATACATGCCTTGTTTATGGGCATCATCAACAAAGTTTTTTAAGTCCTGTAAATCGCCAAATTCAGGGTTGACGCCATAATAATCTTTTACCGAATACGGACTGCCTAAAGTTCCCTTTCTGTTTTTGACACCAATGGGATGGATGGGCATTAACCAAATAATATCTACCCCTAATTCCTTTAAACGAGGCAGTTGCTTTTGAGCCGATTCAAAGGTACCCTCGTCCGTAAACTGTCTTGTGTTTAATTGATAGATCACGGCATTCTTTGACCATTCTGGATGAGTGAGCTTGACATATTCCTGAGGTTGATACCTATCTTCAATCTTAGGCTTAACATGCTCTTGCTTGTTTTCTTTTACATTGTTTTGACATGCAGTAAGAAATGCTATTAAAAAGAAGTAGTAGACTGTGTTTTTCATATTGATGATTTTAATAGCAGGCAATGGTTTTGTTTAATTTGATTAAGAGGAAACCTCAAAACAATAAAGGGACATGGTGTTGATATTAGTTTATTTGTTTCAATACTTTTATTTGGTTAACTAACTTGTTCAAGCCATCATAAACTTCTTTACAAAATCCAAATTTTGTTTCTTCATTATTTATTTTTAAATCTATTTCATATCCTGTACCACCGGCATATCCGCCACATCCTGAATTCGATTCTTTGGCTTCACTTTCAAAAGCAATAACTAAATCAATCAATCCATTAATAGACCCTGAGAAATGCTCGGTTTCAGATTCCTCATTCGTTGATGAATGATAAAAAAACATTTTTTTGTTCCGTTGTGTTATATAGATTCGACCATAATTTAAATCGACGCATCCTGATAATTGTTTGTATATTATTTCGATTTCTAAGGAATCAGTGTTTTTGAATTTTTGACTGATTATCTCGGGATACGTTTTATCTATCTCAGTTTTATGTTTTAATCCACTACAACTAATTGAAATTATAAGAATAAAAAGTACTGAGTTTAGTTTCATTAAATTTTAAATTAATGTCAAGCCTTTTATAAATATAGTTGTTTTTGTGCTTTATAAAGCTATCAGTTTCTAGAACTCTCAGACCGCTTAAACAAATATTCCATTACAAAGCAGCTAGCAATAATTACAAAGGATACCAAAATGCCAAGCAAATTAGTGCGATACTGTTGCTGAATGAGTACCACAAGGGCGGTCATGCACAAAACAAAACCAATTAAAGGAATGAATTTATAACTTCCCGTGTCTTCAGCCAATCTGAATCCAACCAGATTAACGATTCCAAAAATTAATAGAAACCCAATACTGCCAGCTGTGGAAATGCTTTCCAATTTCAAAACATTCACCAGAATCAAAGTGGCGATAGAGGTGATGAGTAACCCAATAGGGTGGTTCCAGAATTTGGCTAAAAAGTGATGCGGTAGTTCATCATCTTCGGCAATTTCATAATTCACCCTACTACCGCCGTAAAGCGAAGCATTAATGGCAGAAAAGGTCGAAATCAAGGCTGCTATGGTGATAATAGTAAAGCCTACTTGCCCCAACATGGGTTTGGCGGCTTCGGCCAATACATAATCCTGTGCATCCGCAATATTTTGGAAAGGTAAGGAGCCCACGGTAACCAAAGCGATTATGAAATATAGGACAATCACAAAAATGACTGAAGTATAATAGGCCCTTGGAATATTGCGGCTGGGATTGGCAATATCTGGAGCGGCATTGGCAATGAGTTCAAAACCTTCATAAGCCACAAAAATAACCATACCTCCAGCAAACAAATGGATAAAGGGTTCCCAATTGGTAACGGCCAATTGTTCGATATTAGGATTCCCCATTAAACCATAGGCCCCAATACCAATAAACCCGATAAGAATAATCAGTTTAATAACGACGGCATAAGATTCAATTTTACCAACCACAGCAATACTGTAATAATTAATGGCCGTGGCCAATACAATAATGGCACTGGCGTAAATATGAAAATTGATGCTTTTGTCATGTGTGATTTGCCACAGGTTAGGGGCATAGGCTCCAAAGGCCGAGGCATACAAAGACAACATGATGATATAACTTACCCATAACAGATTATTCATAGCACCACTAAACACCGATTTCCCAAACCCTTGATTGATAAATTTTACAGTACCGCCGCGGTCAGGATAGTTCAGGGAGAGTTTTACGTAAGAGTAGGAAGTAATCAAGGCAAGAAGTCCTGCCCATAAAAAAGCAATTGGTGTGCCGCCTTTTGCCAAACTTACGGCTAGACCCAACACTGCAAAAATGCCGCCACCAACCATACCGCCAATGCCTATGGAAATCGCTTCTTTAAGGCCTATCTTTTTGTTCATATAGAGGTGTCATGGTTGCACATTACTTGGATGCGGTTTTATGGGATGTTACCCCGTTTTTTGGGTAAGAAATAAGGCATTCAAAATATTCACCGTATTGGTAATGGCTAATTGTGGGGTGAGTGCTGTATCGGAGATGCCTGAAACCACCTTGGATATATTGTGGTCTACAGTGCCTTTTTTTTGCCATACCGAATTAGGGGCAACGGTTAAATAGGCCGAAAAATTATGGTGGCCCGAGCCTGGACGTTCCCCGATGATATGGACGATACCATGAGGCTTTGGTTCATTGGATGTATTGCCAAACAGAAGTTCTCCACAGGCATATCCGGCACGGACACGACCGTTGGTTATCATGATTGGTTGCTTGCTTAGGCTGTAGCCCTGTGATTTCATTGCTTTGATCAATCCATCCAAAAAGGGAATCAAATGGCCTTCATCCATCAATGCTCTGGCATTAAGTCCGTCTGAAATGATGATTTGAATGTCTGGAGGGCTTTTCCAAGTATTTTTTAGGGAGTTAACCTGGTGTATGGCATCGGGGTTTAAAACTTCACCCGATTCTGGATGGTACACGTAATCTTTTCGATTATGGGAAGCCGTAGCAATAGCTAATGATGCTGGAATGCTTTGTACAAACTCAGGTTGCATTTCAGTCCAAAGACTGACCTTGGCATCATCATATAAATACTGTACTTGCTTCTCCAGTTCCGGCTTTAAATCCCAATAGTTTTTGCCGTAACCCTTAGCAATAGGGACACCGCGGTTTTCTATACGTTCAATGGCAGCTTTGCCTTCATTGTAAATAACCTCCAAAGTTCTAGTGTCATTCTTGGCTTGTCGGTATTTATAATACACCCAGATAGGATCTCCAAAATGTTTCGTGGGGCGTCCTTCCTTGTCGATAACTTCTAATTTTTTAAAGAAGTCCCACATGGTATCATTCACTTTATAACCAAAGTCTTCTCTAATTCTGACATGATTATTGAAGGCCGTAGTCAAATAGCTCAGCATAGGATCGTTTTTGGTGGGAAGTGCCATTAAATAGGCTGGATTTGCAGGCATGACTTGTTCGATACACCAGTCCAGATCCTGTAAATTCACATCCATATGCAGGGTGGAACAGATGTCCAATCCTATGGTGAGGCCGTGGAGTTTGCCCATCACGGTATCTTCCAGACAACAGCGTACCAGTTGTTCTTTGGTTCTAAACACTTCAGGACCAATAAATCCGGCGACATCATTCACGTGGACCCAGGAGTTGTTATCTCCTTTTAAAGCACTGATTTTTTGTTTTAAAACCCTCAAGAAACCATATTTCCGAGATTCATGCATTACCATATCAAAGCCTTCGGCATGGCCGTTGGTGAAATCGGCGCCTTGTCCTGTTTCGGCATAAAAGCCAAAATGCCCATCACGAAGCGATGCATATTGCAGCATTTTATCGATGGTTACATCAAAGGTATTGTTGGCATTCACTGTGCCGGCAATACTCTGAAACCAGATGCCGGTGCTTCCTGGATGTTGACGTTCCACTTCCGCTTGCACATCTACATGGGATAGCACACAGTTTGGGATGGTAGTTTCCAAACCAAAACCTGAAATAATGTCAAACAAGGTTTTTTCAATAGCAGCTACAGATTCGGGGTCACTGGAGACAGGATTGGTGCCCAACACCACATCACCAACCGCATAAGACCAAGAATTAAACACCTGCCATGAAATATCTTCGGTATTATCTGTGGGGGAATTGGGTTGTACACGAGCGCCCATATACCCATTACTGCCGATGTTACTGTTGGGCAGCGGATTAAACACCTTGCTTCCAATGGCAATGAGCTCGTCGTTGGTCATTAATTTTACCACACAGGCTATGGTGTCACTGCTAAGGCTTGGCATGATGTTTTTAATATCACCTTCGGTACTGTGTAGCAAAAATTCTTTGAGCTGTTGTAAGGTCCAGGAATCGACCTTGGTGTTGGTAGAGAGTGAGTTTACAATCAAGTCCGATAGTTCATCTTGAAACACATTGTGAGCAGAAAGGTCTTTGATAGCGGTATTGCCTAGTAATTGTCTAGCATGAATCCTGGATTGTTCATTGTCTGCAGCTATGTTCAGGGTTTGGTCACCTTCCTTAAAGTCGTTTGCGGCCCCTAAAATCTGTTTGTAAAGAGTATTGTCAAAACTGCCTTTAACCCTGTTGATGTATCCAAAAACGTCTTCATCCTTTTGGGGTTGTTCAATGTTAGGGGCTTTTGGGCCAGAAAGAGTCGTTTTAGAATCAGAGGCTAGGATAGGAGAGCCATTCAACAATAATAGGGAGGCTCCAGTAATACCTACTTGTTTTAAAAATTCTTGTCTGGTCATAGCGGCACGGAATTTTTAGTGAATAACCAAGATACTGAATTTCAAAGTAATTTCCGAAATAAGACTGGATTGGGATTCCTTAAAACCCATTTGTGCTCAGTTTCTACCTAAAAATCATCTCATGTAAGCTTTCGTCCTGTTCCATCACTCGTTTGGCATAAGGACACAGAGGCAGGATTTTAACTCCTTTGGATTTGGCATATTCCACACCTTTTAGCACCAATTGTTTGCCGTAGCCCTTGCCTGAAAACTTTTCAAAGGTTTCGGTGTGGTCTATAATGAATTTGTGTTTACCGGCCCAAACATAGGTCATTTCTCCTGCGGGGATGCCATTTTCCAAAATGGTAAACTTTCCTTTTTTGTCCTGCTCTTCTCGAGTAAAGCTCACAATATTCTTTGGTTTATTATAGTTGGGCAGAGGAACAAATTCCTCTTCATCTCCAGGCACTTTTGGAAAGGCCTCCAGATTTTGTTCACTCCAATTGATTTTTGCTTGTTCTAAAATGTTTTTATTTGAACTCACAAAATTCCAATGGATAAAACGTTCTTCAGGAAATGGAGTCCCTCCAAAAATGTACACCGTAGTATTGGCTTCCATTTCAAATGCGCACAGAGTACTGTCTTTGGCAATTAAAATTTGCTTGGGACCATATTGATGGCCATCACTTTTAATGCCCCCTTCCAAGATGTAAAGGGCCGATTCCCCATAAAGATCTTTGCCAATCGATACCATTTGCTCATTGCCGCTTTTTAACTCTAAAAAGTACAGGGAACTGTGAACCGGTACAGGTGATGTTTTGCCAAAGGCTTCCCCTGCAATAAGTTTGATGTGGATATCATTATCTTCCCACGAGGGGATGTCGGAGGCCTCAATATGGTGAAAAGACGGTTCCGATTGTTCCAATTCTTTAGGAAGACCTACCCAAATTTGAAGGCCGTGGAGTTTTTTATCCGTTGTTCTCAAGTAGTCTGGAGTCCTTTCTGAATGGACCACACCTTTACCGGCGGTCATCCAATTAACCGCTCCAGGTTGTATTTCCATGGCCGTTCCCAAACTGTCTCTGTGAAAAATAGCGCCTTCAAACAAATAGGTGAGGGTAGATAAGCCTATATGCGGGTGTGGTGGTACATCCAAATTTTGATAGTCCTTAAGTTCAGCCGGTCCCATATGGTCAATAAACACAAAGGGCCCCACGGCTCTTTTTTGGCGAAAGGGCAAAAGTCTACCAACTAGAAAATTGCCAATATCGGCAGCGCGTTCTTCGATAATCAATTGAATGTTGGACATGGTGGCATGAGTTTTTATTGAAAGATGGATTAAGGGGATTTTTTATTTGAAATACCGTCAAAAAAATAGCCACCTAATTAGCTTAAAGGTGACTATTTTTTTTGGAACCTGCAATCCCTTTTTATGGAATGTAATGACTGTTAAAGGGTTATTTTGGGGCAATATCGATGTTGACTTCCACGATTTTACCTTCATAGGCAAAAGGTGGGTGGTAATTTTCCGTTACTGGAGATCCCGTGTCTTCACCAATGCCGAAAGTGTCAATTCCAAACCTTCCGGGAACGGTGTGTTCCAATTTGGCTTCCCCCACTTTTTCATTATTGATATATAAAGTAACATTGGCTCCTTTTCCAGCTCCACCACCATCGTATTTAAAGTCTACCTTCACAGAGGCCAATCCATCTGGGAGTTTCTTTTTCGATTTTATAGTAGTGACTTCTGCTTCAAAGAAATTGTAAATAAAAGTAGGGTAGCCGTCTTTTACATAAAGTGTGTACCCAGCTCCAAGGCCTCCAATGGCATTAATAACCCCGTCTTTTTCTTTAGCAGTGGTTTCCAACATCGCTTCTAAAGTCCATGAGGTGTTTTTGGTATTGGGAGCCGCGGTTTCAGGAATACGCGTAGCACCTTCATAATAGGTGAATTTGGTACGATCACCCAAAGGCGAGGGTTTGGGTACGGCCAACCTTGCAGCCCCACGATCATCCAATGGGAATACATGGTACTTTTCTGCTTCCTCTTCCCATATAGCTTGAAGTTCCTTTAACTTGTCTGGGTATTTATCGGCTACATTCACAGCTTCAGAGAAATCCTCCTTGACATCGTAAAGCTCCCATACTTCATTTTCAAACCCTGGGGCAAGATCTTGTCGCCAAGGGAAGGTGTGCTGATGGGCTGCTACCCAACCATCATGGTACAATGCTCTGTTGGCAAAAACCTCAAAATACTGAGTCGTTCTTATTTCTGGTGCTTTTGGATTCGTAAAGGTAGAATAGAATGATTTTCCATCCATGGGGCGTTGTTTGACACCTTCTACATAGTCAGGAAAGGAAATACCCGTTGCTTCCATAATGGTGGGCACCACGTCTATAAGGTGAAGGAACTGCGAACGCATACCGCCTTTATCCTTGATTACTTTTGGCCAAGAGACCACCATGGGGTTGCGGGTGCCACCAAAGTGAGATGCTACCTGTTTGACCCAAGGGAAGGGCGTGTTCCCTGCAAAAGCCCAACCTACTGGGAAGTGGGGCTCTGTAGTGGGGCCGCCAATTTCATCAGCTTTTTTCAGGTTTTCCGAAATGGAACTTGGAATCCCATTGAGTCCTTTTACTTCATTAATGGTGCCTTCCAAACCTCCTTCGGCACTGGCTCCATTGTCGCCAACAATGTAAATAATTAACGTGTTATCGGCATCTGGCAATTCGTTTATGGCATCAATCAATCTGCCTACTTCATGATCGGTAAAGGCGAGATAGCCTGCAAAATTTTCAAACAACAAGCTGTAAAACTTCTTTTCTTCCGCGGTTCTTGAGGCCCAAGTAGGAACGGAGTCGTTACGAGGGGAAAGCAAAGCGTCCTTAGGAATAATACCCATTTTCTTTTGTCGTTCATACACAATTTCACGCTCCTTGTCCCAACCATGGTCAAATTTGCCTTTGAATTTATCACGCCATTCCTTGGTAACATGGTGAGGGGCATGTGTGGCACCAGGGGCAAAATACATAAAGACGGGTTTATCAGGCGAAATGGATTTTTGCAATTGGATCCAGCTAATAGCCTTATCCGTCATGTCCGTCATAAAATGATAGCCTTCTTCTGGAGTAGTGTCGGGCTCTACTGCAACGGTGTTTTCAAAAATAACGGGATAGTACTGATGGGTTTCACCAGCATTAAAACCATAAAAATAATCAAACCCCAATCCTGTTGGCCAACGGTCGAAAGGCCCTGCCGCACTGGTTTCCCAATCAGGTGTGTTGTGGTTTTTTCCAAACCACGAAGTATTCACGCCATTATATTTCAAAACTTTAGCAACAGTAGCAGTGCTTTTTGGAATCATAGTGGTGTAACTTGGATATCCCGTAGCCCATTCTGCAAGGAAACCACTTCCACAGTTATGGTGGTTTCTACCGGTAATCAAAGCGGCTCTTGATGGACCACAAATGGCAGTGGTATGGAAACGGTTGTAGCGCAAACCATTATCAGCGAGTTTGTCAAGGTTAGGTGTAGGGATGGAGCCTCCAAAAGTACTGCTCATTCCAAAACCAACATCATCCAAGAGAATAATGACCACATTAGGCGCTCCTTTGGGCGGTGTGGGAAGCTCTGGCCAATCCATTTTGGAGTCTTTGTAGGTACGGCCAATCTCTCCATGGAATTCAGGATCGTCATGGGGTAGCTTGTTTCGTTCTTGTGATTGCAAGGGTGAAATAACAATAAGGGCAAACAGAATAAATAGAATTCTTTTCATCTCGAATTATTTAATTAAAATACACATTGGCCTGGCTAATGGAGTCTTGTTGATGGTATTAGCATCATTCAAGAACTCCCATAGCTGATTGCGTAGGTGACAATAAATTGGTTCTGAATTTATTTGGGAGAATAATTTCTCCTAAAGATAAAATAATTTGAAGAAAAAAAAATGTTTGTTCTTGTTAATCAATGTGTTAAGTATGTGTTTTTTTCAATTTTGAAGGGTGTTTTCAATGCGTTTATCAGGGATGATCCACATAATGGCGACTATAACATAGCATAGGATTCCAATTACAGGAATAAAAAATGAGGCTACCACGCCTACAAGGTACAAAGCAAGGGAAGCGTATTCTTTCTTGTTTCCGGAAAGGGCCTTGCCAATTTTGGAAGTTTTACCTTCAAATTTAATCGCTGCTTTTTCCAAAACTAAAAAGGCAATGGCAGCCAATAGGAGGTTCATACCATAAAGAGCAACAGGGTAGGTGTCAAAATGGTTTTCACCCATCCATCCCGTAGTAAATGGCACCAAGGACAAACTGAACAATAAAAATAAATTAGACCACAGAACACTGCCGTTTACTTTTTCCATAGCCTGAAACAAATGGTGGTGGTTGTTCCAATACACCCCCAAATAGATAAAACTTAAGACATACGACATGAATTTTGGGAGTACAGGTTTTAGGGCCTCCCAACTGGAGCCTTCCGGTACTTGCATTTCCAAAACCATAATAGTAATGATGATGGCCAGAACACCATCGCTAAAGGCTTCTAATCTGTTGGTAGTCATGGATGTATTTTTAGTGTTGGATTGATTAAGGTAAATTACACCAAAAATGCGTGATGGACAAGAGGGAAGTTTTTGGCAGATTTAGAGTTTTTTTACACTAAAATCATCAATCCAGAAGCTGCCGGGTTGGAGCAAGTTCAATTGCACACGTAGCCATTGCTCCTTGGGAACGTCAACTTCATAAGAAAACTGTTGCCAATTCTCAATTTTGGAATCGGTATCAATGAAGGTAATCATGTTGCCTGTTTTTGCAGAGACACCACCAGCGCTAAACTTAAATCTAGTCCCGTGGTTACGGATCCAAAAACTTATTTGATACTTGGCGGGACCTTCATATTTTCCAATATCAAAAAACTCATTGGTAAACCCAGGTGAATTCCAACCACCATCGGCTCTGCAGGAGGTAATATCGAACTTTAAGGATTGCTTTCCTTCTTTATAGATGATGGTGTCCAATACAATTTTGAAATCGGCATTGGGAACTGTGTTGGGGGTATACAATAACCAATTTACAGGTATGCCGTTTTGGGAAACTTCAAAGCTGCCATTGAGTCCCGCAGAGGGATCTGTAACCTTTTCACTCAATTGTCGGCATGAAGTCAATAATATGCTGAATAAAACAAGGAATGTTAAACAGGATCTTGTATATCGCTTCATGATATGGGTTTTAGAAGAATGAGGTGTTATTCAATTAACTTTTCACCGTATTCTAGATAGTGGTTGATGGCTTTTTCCCAGCCTTTCATGGTTTTCTCAAAGGCCTTGTCAAGTTCAGTAGCAATCCATTTATTTTTACTGTCGTTAAGCCCTGTGTACTCATAAGTAATATTTGCAGTAGTGCTGCCATTGTGATTATTTTCCAGGACAATGTAGATTCTTACCACTTCTTCCTTGGGGGTAATTCTAACAAATTCTACCTTATAGTGTTTGGGGTCATGTTGGGTAACATACCAAATTGTGGGTTCTTTGCCGTGATGGGGTGTTGAAAATACGCAGCCTTTTTCAACAAGTCCTGACTTGGAAAAAATCATGGTGTAATCCCAACCGTCAATCCAATCCTTTTCCCTAACAGGGCACAATAATGGAAATACCTCATCCGGAGTTCCATTGTTGATTTGTTGATAGGATTTTGTTGCTTGAATTCCTTGAAAAGCCATGGTTTTGCCTTTTAATAATGCCTAGTTGTAGGCTCTATATACGATAGTTGGGGAAGAAAAAATGCTAAGTTAAAGGTAAGGAATTTTGAAGAAGTATGTTAGTAGCAGGAGAGGAGCTAGTTGTTATTGGCAGTTGGACTGCAGTATGTTGTTTTTCCACTGAAACCAATATTCCTGAAGGCCTTCTGGAGTGGTTTTTTAATCGCTTATATGCAACTCATGTCCTTCCATGAGGGCTTTAGAGAGTTCTTGCTTTCTTTTGGCTAGGGCGGGCGTATGATTCCAACCTCCAACATGGTCAAAGGAGGTATAGGCGTCGCAGGCTTCTTTTACGGTTACAAATGGAATAGATAAAGAATACACAACGTGGCCAGTTCCCATGCCCTCCGTACTCATTTGTATGTTTGAAAAATCTACCTTACCGTAAAGCTCATTTTTATAAAGCTCTTTTAATTTATCACCTACGGCAGCCGACATTTTGTTGGAAAATTGATGGGCAACATCAGAGCCGTTGATAAATTCAGGACCAGTATAAGTGCCCATGCAACCTTTTTCGGAACATTGTATGCTCAAGTCTTGTTTTATATTTTGGACAAGATTTGTTTCTGTTTTCAGACCTGTGAAAATACAAATGCTTAGAAGTAGACTGGAGATGAATTGATTCATGGTAAAAAGTTGTAGCTATACAACCAATATACTAAAAATGGAGGTTTATTCCGTTATCAAATTAAAAGCTCCTTTCACCAAAAATTCCGTGTTGGGATCAAATGCATCAGCATTCAGTAGTTGGGTATAGCCATTATAAGAGCTTCCAACGCTTACAGGGGTCTTTTTAAAGGTCGTGTCATTCTCTTTAACCAACACAAAATAGTCCTTATCAATATTGGAAATGGCATCCGAAGGTAATGCTGGATACTTTGAGGAAGCCGTCACAATTTCTCCTTCTATATACATGCCTGGAGCAAACAGTTTGGCGTCTTCGGGATTGTTTAAATCTCCATGGATATCAATGGTTCGTTCCTTTTCATTTATGGCTCTATTGATGAGGTGTACGCTTCCTTTATAGATTTGCTCATTGTCATTTTGAAGCCGTATGTTGATAGGTTGCCCCATTTTTACCTTTGGAAGGTCTTTTTCGAAGATTTTCAATTCTATATGAAGCTCGTCCGTATTGGTAACAGTCATGGCCACATCACTTGGGTTGAGGTACATGCCTTTACTAGCTTCTATGGAAGTAATATATCCCGACAGAGGGGAAGGGACTGCAATCACCGAACGCATATTGGCTCCCGACAAGGTGTTGGGGTCTATATGCATTAATGATAACTGTTTTTGGAGTGCTTGGAATTGGGCCAAGGTCACCTCATAATCCGATTCAGCCTTTAAAAAACTCTTCTGCGAGGTTACATTGTCGGCCATCAAGGCTTTTTGCCGTTCATAATCCGATTTTAAGTAGGCCAAACGACCCTTGGCTTCCAAAAAGTTCTGTTGTATTTGGATGTATTCGGGGTTTTCAATGGTAAATAAAGTCTGTCCCTTTTTTACATAGTCTCCGGGTAGCAGGCTGATGTTTTTTACATAACCCGCAAAGTAGGCACTCACGTCGGCCTGGTTTTCTGGAGGTACGGCAAAGCTTCCGTTGGCCTTAATGGTGGTGTTGAATTCCTGTGTACTGATTTTTCCAAGTTCCATTTGCCCCAATTGGAACTGCTGAGCCGTTAAGGTAATGAGATTAGGATCCTGTACCTCGGGACTGATTGCTGTGTTCGGAGTTTTGGACTTAGAATCGCAGGAGGTAACAGAGGTGCCCAAAAGTATACCAAAACTAGTGAGGAGAAAGGGTTTTAAGATATGTTGAATAGTCTTGTCCATGAGGAAGCTAAAAGGTTAAAAAGTTGATTTCTAAAACAGTCGTGTTGTATTGGGAAAGATTTTCCAGATAGTTGATTTCTATCGTTTTGGAACTTTCCAAAATCTGAACGTATTGCAGGAAGTCTATTTCACCATTTTTAAAGGCTTTGGTGGCGGTTTTGGTCAATTCTTCAGAGAGTTGTGCCCCAGTGGTTTCATAATAGTTCACAGCCTCTTCATACTTTTTCAAATCAGTCAACAGACTTTGGTATTTGGCGGTCAATTGACGCTTGTAGTCTTCAAATTCATCACTAACGATAAGGGTTTCGGTTTTTGCGGCATCAATTTTTGCCTTGTTGGCTCCAAACCATAGAGGAATAGAAATACCGGCTTGAAATCCGTTATAGCGTTTAGCATTATCACCATTGTTGGTACCTTGAAATACCGAAATGTGCAAATCCGGGAGTAAGCGTTGTCTTTCCAATGAAAGACTATAATTGCTCAATTCCTCTACCGAATTAAAATATTGAATGCCGAGGTAGGCTTCCATGTCAAGTTCCTGCAGCTCCAACCGAGGCAATTTGATGTCCTCTACGGTAAAAACAGAATCTATTTGCATCCATTGCTGCAATGAAGTATAGGCTTTATGGATGTCTTCTTGGGTTTGGGAACGTGAAATGGCAATTTCCTTTTGTTTGGCTTCGGCCGTAAGTTTTTCCAATAGATTGGTTTCGCCTACCTCATATCTTCTAGTGGCGGCCATTGAAAATTGCCCATATAGACTATCTAAAAAGGTATAGCGTTTCAGGACATTGTTGAGGTACACCACGTTGTAATACGCTTTTTGAACCTCTTTGGTTACGTTTCTCTGATGAATGAGATACTGTTGCGAGCTTATAAGCGCTTTTTGTTTGGCTACTTTTCGCTGTGCGCCATAAATAGTGGGGAATTGTAAAGATTGGTTGATTCCAAAAACATTTAAAGGCTCTCCATTTTCAGCAATATTGTTTTCGTCGTAATGGTAGTAAATCTCTGGTTGATCCAAATCGAAGGCACTGCCAACCAAGCTTTGCGATTGCTCTGTTTTTTTTGCATAGGCTTGAAGGCCTTTGTTGTTTTCTAAAGCAAAGGTAACGGCTTCATCAACGGTAATAGTGTGTTGCTGGGCCTTAGCAATAACTGGAATGCATAGAAGAAATAGGAGCATTGCTGGTTTTAATGGATTGTATTTTTTTGGTTTGGATGCGGAAGGTTTTCTGTCGAATATGGAATAAAGTACGGGCAGCACTATCAGGGTTAAAGCCGTAGCGGTAATTAGCCCGCCCACCACAACGGTGGCTAAAGGGCGTTGTACTTCGGCGCCAGCTGAGGTAGAAATGGCCATGGGCAAAAAGCCTAAAGCCGCCGCCGCCGCGGTCAATAATACAGGGCGTAACCGGTTTTTGGTCCCTAGAAGAATCCGTTCCTTGATGTCGCTCACACCATGGGCTTTCAGTTCTTTAAACTCTTCAATAAGTACAATCCCGTTGAGGACGGCTATCCCGAAAAGTGCTATAAAACCAACCCCTGCGGAAATACTAAAAGGTAAATCCCGAATATAAAGTAGCATCACACCTCCAATGGCAGAAAGTGGAATGGCACTATAGATCATCAGGGCTTCTTTCATGGAGCTAAAGGCAAAGTAGAGCAGTACAAATATGAGGGCCAAAGCTATGGGCACTGCAATTTTCAACCGGTTTGAAGCTGTACGAAGGTTTTCGAACTGTCCACCGTAGCTTATGGAATAACCCGTTGGAATGCTAATGTCCCGCTCAATGATATCCTGAACATCCTTGACCACCGATTCTAAATCACGATTCCTCACATTTACCCCAACCACAATGCGTCGTTTGGTATTGTCTCTAGAAATTTTTGCAGGACCTTTGGTGTACGTTATGGAGGCAAATTCGCTTAAAGGAACCCGCTGTCCGTTGGGCAAGGATACCGATGCGGTTTCTATATGTTCAATATCCTTTCTGTGGCTTGGCTCATAGCGAAGGACTAAATCAAATTGCTTTTCGCCTTCAAAAACGGTGCCTGCGCGCATCCCTGCAAAGCCCATCGTGATGATATTGTTTAAATCTTCAATGTTCAAACCGTATTTAGCTATTTTTCTCCGGTCGAAACTCACGGTCATTTGTGGTAGTCCAACCGTTTTTTCTACGGTGATATCGGCTGCACCTTCTACATTTTTGATGGCTTTTTCTATTTCCATAGCTTTAGAATAGAGTACGTCCAAATCTTCTCCAAATATCTTGATGGCCAAATCGGCACGTACTCCTGTAATCAATTCGTTGAAGCGCATTTCTATGGGTTGTGTAAACTCAAAATCGACCCCGGCAATTTCGGAAAGGGCTTCCTTGAATTTGTCGGCCAATTCATCTTTGCTCGATGCCGATACCCATTCTTTTTTGGGTTTCAGTTTGATGATGACATCACTTTCTTCCATAGACATGGGGTCTGTAGGCACTTCAGCAGCGCCTATTCTGCTAACCACCTGTTCTACTTCGGGGAATGTTTTTAAAATGCGTTCCATACGCGTGGTGGTGGCAATGGTTTGGCTTAAGGAAGTCCCTGTTTTGAGCACGGGTTGAATGACAAAATCCCCTTCATCAAGAGTGGGGACAAATTCTCCTCCCATTCGGTTGAATAAAAATGCAGTGAACAACAACAAACTTATGGCAAGTCCCAAAACGGTTTTTTTGTGCTGCAAGGCCCAATTGATGGTAGGCGTGTATTTGCTTTCCAAAAAGGCAATTAGTCTTGAAGAAACGGTGCGTTTTTCGGTATTGGAAGGTTTTAGAAATAGCGACGCCATTACAGGGATATAGGTGAAACATAGCAGCATAGCTCCAATCAAAGCGAAACAAAATACGAGAGCCATAGGTCGGAACATTTTCCCCTCTACATTTACCAAGGACAGAATGGGGATAAACACGATAATGATGATCAATTGCCCAAATACAGCAGAGTTCATCATTTTGGTGGCTCCGTTGTAGGTTATCTTGTCCATCAACTGTTGCCGTTCTGGTTTTGGAAGGGATAACAGCTTGGTGCGGTCACTGGTTATTTTAAAGGCGATAAATTCTACAATGATGACGGCCCCGTCAATGATGATTCCAAAATCAATAGCACCAAGGCTCATGAGGTTGGCGTCTACACCAAAAATATACATCAAGGAAAGCGCAAACAGTAAACTTAAGGGGATAACAGAGGCGACCACCAAACCAGATCGAAGGTTGCCCAAAAGCATTACCACCACAAAAATGACGATCAAACACCCCAATATTAGGTTTTCTGCAATGGTAAAGGTGGTTTTGCCAATAAGCTCGCTACGTTCCAAAAACGGATTGATATAAATGCCTTGGGGAAGGGAAGGTTGAATGGCGGCCACGCGTTCTTTTACAGCTTCAATGACGGCGTTGGAATTCGCATCTTTAAGCATCATGACCTGTCCCAATACTTTTTCTCCTTCACCGTTTCCTGTAATGGCGCCAAAGCGGTTGGCATATCCAAAACCTACCGAAGCCACATCTTTTATGTAAACGGGAATATCGTTTGTTTTAGAGACTACAATATTTTCAATATCCTGAATGGAATTTATCAAACCTTCCCCACGGATAAAGTAGGTTTGGTTGGTTTTTTCGATATACCCACCTCCGGCTATATTGTTGTTTTGTTCCAAGGCATCATAAACTTCAAAGATAGAAATGCCCATAGCACGGAGTTGCTCGGGGTTGATGCTTACCTCATAGGTTTTTAAATGCCCACCCCAAGTGTTGACTTCTACCACGCCTGGTATTCCGGAGAGCTGGCGTTTTACCACCCAATCCTGTATAGTTCGGAGATCGGACAAGGAGTATTGGTCCTTGTATTTTGGATCGACGTCAATGATATATTGGTAAATTTCCCCCAAACCAGTAGATACGGGACCCATAAAAGGTGACCCAAAGCCAGCTGGGATTTTCTCTTCGGCACTTTTAATTTTCTCGGCAATAAGTTGGCGGGGAAGATAGGTGCCCAAAGCATCTTCAAATACCACGGTCACAACCGACAGTCCAAATTTGGATACTGAACGGATTTCCTTAACACCGGGAAGATTGGCCATTTCCAATTCTACAGGATAGGTCAAGAATTTCTCCACATCTTCCGTAGCCAAGTTTCTGGAAGTGGTAATGACTTGCACCTGATTGTTGGTAACATCCGGAACGGCACCAATAGGGATGTGGGTCAAGGAATACAGACCAAACCCAATAATACCAAAGGTAAATAGCAGTATAATAAGTTTATGGTGGATACTGTATTGGATAATGCGTTCTAGCATCTGTGCTGGTTTAGTTAAAAGCCCTTAAATAGAGATCATCGAGAAAAAGTAATAGAGGTATTTAAGGATCTTTTTGAAATTTTACTCAAAAAAATTAACTGTACTAATGTAAGAAATTTTGCTAAGCACTTATGTATCAAAAGATACTGAGAAGTAATTTGGAATGCTTATTAATTATGATGAGAAATAAAAGATTGCTTCATTCCAAATTGAGAACAAATTTGTTGCAGGAATAGACGAAAAGAGAAATAGCTCAATTCGATTTATTGGAAAGGGATTGTTTCTATTTGAAATGTTCTTCTAAAAAAACTTTTAGGGCCTCGCCATGCAAGTTTTTGGCAATCACCACCCCGTTTTCATCCAAGATAAAATTGGCAGGAATGGTCTGCACACGAATATGTTTTAAGAAATCAGCATTGTCTCCTTGTAAATCTGATACTTGTAGCCAACGGTCCGCTCCATCAAGTTTTGAAGCAGCTTGCCATGTGGCTGCCTGGCTTTCCAAGGCATAGGCAATAATTTGTAAACCATCGTCATGATAAGTGTCCCAAAGGGGTACCAAAACTTCTCGGTTTTCCTTTCGGCATGGGGCACACCATGAGGCCCAAAGGTCAATAATGGTGAGCTTACTACCTAAATGTTCTCTAAGTTGCAGTGTATCCTTCGTCAAGGTAGGAAGTGCTGCGTCAGCAAATACATCGCCTATTAAAACCGGCAAATTAGTCGCATCACTCATTTTACACAATTGTTGTGTCCAAACATGTTCAGCTTGTTGTTTTCTCCATTTGGCGCATTGCCTCACCAAAAATTCAGGGACACGCTCATAATCATTTTCCGGACTTACCCAGCGTAGGGCTACCACGGCAGGCAGAAAGTACTCGGTAGCATCTGCAAAGTCCATCAATTGGGTTTGGTATTCCAAGATGGCGTGTTCTTTTTCCAACAATTCACTGCCATCTTCAACCTGCCATTCTTTACCTGCTAGATAGTTTTGGTAAGCTTGGTATTTTAGGTCTCTTAGGTTTAGGAGTGCTGTATTAGCTTTGGAAGGGTTTGTTATTTGAAAGGTCTTTTGAAAGGCCTTCCATTCCGCAGAAATTTTTAAAGTTTCTCCAGTTTGCCATACTATGGGCATATAGTTCGCACTTTCTTGAGCTTCAGTTTCCAAATAATTCGGGGATTTTCCAGTAGGTTGTACGGCCAATTCCAATAATCTCTCCGTAGATGATAAAGGCATATTTCGGAACTCAAAACTTCCATCATCCTTGATGGTTGCAGAATCGATAACTTTAGCAAAATAGGGAGCTCCCAAATCTTGTAAATTTTCAGGTTCCAGAAGGTAGATTTTGGAACCTTTTTGCTCAGCTCCAGTTATTACTCCTGAAATGTCGGCAGGCGATTGGCAAGCTACAATAGTTAAAGCGGTGTATGCAAATAGGATGGAGTGTTTTAGGCTCATGAGTTGTTGGGATTGTTTTGCACAACAAATCTAAGATTTTTGGTTTGTTGTATAGCCATTCGTAAGTGGATAATTGGGATCAAAAATCAAAACGGTTTAGCCAATCTGCCAAACCGTTCTGAATTTAGGATTAAGGTTTTCGCAGATCATAGGTCCAAAAAGCACCGCTGATATCGGTTAGTTTTAGGGTATAGTGACCTTTTGGTAAATTTGCCAAATCTGAATGAGATAATTGCAATTTAGCTTTGGCTCCCAAAGGGATAAGCAAACTATGCTTACCAGGCTTTATTTTGGCAATATAATAATTGTCAATAGAGGTTTCTGGCAATGAAGCCAAGGCTTCCTGGGAGTACTTTACAACGGCATTGTTTTGTGCGTCCAATAAGTCTATACCTATGAGCCATGAGCCATACACATCAACACCCTCGGTTCTAAAAACGTCAAAAGACAAGATTTCGTTATCCAGTGCACCATTGCTAATTTCTAGTTTGGGTTTTACGGATTTATTGTGCAAAGGTCCCCATAATCCTCCATGGAATACTTGATTGGTCATTAAGGTAATCCCTAATATGCACAGAGAACCTATCAATACAAATTTTGGAAATAGACGGTCCTTAATAGGCAAAGCTCCAGATCCCAACCAAGTAAACCATGATTTTTTGGTGAGAGAGAAGTTATGTTTTCTTAAATAGTTGTCCAACGAATATTGGCCGCTTCCCGTAAGGAATAGTACAAAGCCAGCCGCAATGCCCAGTACACCAATTTGCCATTCGTCCAAGCAGGTTGTGCCTATCCAACCAGATCCCAAAAGGATGCCCATGGCTAAACCAAAGACTCCAATACTCATCAGTCGGGTGAACAGTCCCAGTAAAATAAACAAGCCTACAATGCCTTCAATGATGGTGAAAATGACCATGTTTAGCCAAAGCACATCAGGGTTTTCAACCAAATATTGAATAATGGGTTTGATGCCTAGGGCATGGGGTAAAAAGTGATTGAATTTCTCACCGATATAACCGGCTACTTCAGGGTCTAGTTTGTCTGCTAAAATGGTGCGCCTCCAAAAGGCCGAAAAATAGGTCCAACCTACGACTAATCTCAGTGCTAGGGACAAAAGTCCCGCGTTATTTTTTATTTGGGTGTTTTGCATGTTGTGGGCCTTAAATGGTGAGCGTATTAAATCCTTGTTTGGTAAGTTGAAATCCATATAGAATACCGTTTTCAACCACTGTGATGTTTTTTGGTAACTGTTTTTGGTCTACATTGAATTTTTTCATGGAAATACCACAAACAAAAACTTTAATATTCTGGGATTTGGCGTCCTTCAAAAGCTTTTCAAATTCGGGGTTGTTTGGAATGTCGCTTACTGTTTTTCCACAAAGGATGACATAGAAATCACCATATGCTTTGCCATCTTCTTTTTCAAGATCATTGGCAGTAATCAGTACGGGATTGAGTTGTTGGATATTTTTGGATAGGATTAAATAATTGTTCTTTTCAGGATCGAAATCCTGAGCAAATAAGCTGTTGCTGCCTATTGACAAGAGGCATATAAAGGCGATATAAAAAAGTTTATGTTTCATGACTTTCTAAGTTTTGATTGTATTAAAAAGGGGAGTACCCATAGTTGGGATTCCTGTTGTGGTCAATATATCCTGAGAGTACGCCTGCAGTGTATGCGAGCCATTGTTATAGGATATAAGAAGACATCGTACCAAAGAATTTCCTTGGTAGCCAAAATTAAAAACGAAGAGAACTTAGAGGTAGTTTTTAAAGTTGCGGTATAGTATATACAGCGGAACTGAAGTTCCCAAAGGGGCTTTGGTTTCTGAAGAAACGAAGACTTTATTGTCTGTTTCCGAAGCCCAAAGCTTTTGGGAAAAAGAGGCCATTGCAGTGTTAGCCAATCTATCCTTAGCAGTCTTTTCTTTGGAAGACGCCAGTATCGTTTTGGCAATCTCAAAGTCACTGCAAGTACTTTTACCAAGAGTAGATTTACTCTTATTGGAAGCTTCTGTGGTGGCTAAGCCAAACTCGCTTTGGATATAATTGCGAACCTTGCACGGAGATAGCAACAGCAAAAGCATAAGCCCCAAAACAGGGGGGATATGACCAATAGATTTGATGTTGCTTTTGTTTTCCATGTGTCAAAACTAACAAAAGAAACCCAACGAAAGGCTGTTGTGCTTCTTAATAAATGTTAAAGTAATGGAGATCTATGAAAATGAAAGATGTGTATATTATAAAAAAAACCGAGAGCATGTGCTCTCGGTTTTTTTATAAATGTTTATTATTTCAACGAAGAGATTTAGCTTTGGTTGTCGGTAGCTATGATGGTTAATTCATCGATGATATTTGACGCATTGGAGTAAGTCTCTATTAACCAAAGCAGGTACCTAACATCTACATTGATGGTACGTTGCAAATCCTTATCAAAAATAACATCACCGGCCATTGCTTCAATGTTGCCATCAAAAGCCAAACCTATTAATTCTCCCTTGCCATTCAATACTGGCGATCCAGAATTTCCGCCTGTAATATCATTATCTGTTAAGAAATTTATAGGAAGCTGCCCTTGGCTGTTGGCATATCTCCCGTAATTTTTCTTTTCGAACATCTCAAGCATCTTTGCAGGTAAATCAAACTCTTCATCATTAGGCTTGTATTTGTTTACCATACCTTCTAGGGTCGTGTAATTGTTGATGCTGGCATCGTTTCTTGAATCTTTTGGCAAAGCTCTTACTTTTCCATAGGTCAAACGAAGTGTTGAGTTGGCATCTGGATAACTGATCTTGCTCAAACCAGATTTGCGCAAACCATCAACTAGCAATCTGAAGGATGCTTGATAGTCGTTTAAAGGTTGTACAAGATGCTCTGGTTGCTCTCTATACTTGGTCAGCAAGGCTTCAGAAAGGATATAGAGTGGGTCATTGGCCAATAATTCGGCATTAGGGTAATCCAAGAAGGCCAATGCGCCTTCTTTGGTTGTAAACATACTTAATTGGAAACAAGCATTGACAAAGGTATCTAGGTTGTCCTCAGCCTTTACATTGGCAATAACTTCTGGCAATTGGTAATTGGATTTTGAAGCATACAATTTGAGTTGCTCAGCCAATATTTCCTTTTCAAGTGGTAAACAGTGGTCCTTGTACAAAGCTTCAATATAGGCCTTGATTTTTGGAGACAATTCTTTACGTTTGGCCTCATTGGATGAGATGTAGGTTTCAAAAATTTGACCTATTTTATATGGTAAATTAGAAAATGTGCTGGAGCGTAGAATAACTCTTAGGTAGTTGTCGTGTTTCGCCTTGTCATTCGTTAAACTGTAATAGTTATTGATATTGGAAACAACATTTCCGTAGGTGTCTTTGTTTGCAGATTTGTTGGCCCATTTGTTGAACTTGCTTTCTGTTTTACGCTTGGTTTCGGCAGTTTTATGAGCCGTTAGGGCGTCAATCATGCCTTGACGGTTTTTCCAATAATTCGCAATAACGGCATATTTGGAGGCGTACATTAAGTTGATGGACTCGTCTTGGTCCATATACTTTTTCATGACATCCATGCTTAATTTAGAGCCTTCTACCCAAGCAGGGTAAGCATAATTAACATTTTGTTCAATCCCTTCGGCTGGCATCCAACGGTTGGTTCTTCCTGGATAGCCCAAAATCATGGCGAAGTCATTTTCTTCCACACCATCAATATTCACTGGTAAATGATGTTTGGCCTTTAAGGGAACATTATTAGTTGAATACTCTGCAGGCTGTCCATTGGCATCTCCATAGACTCTGAAAAGTGAAAAGTCTGCTGTGTGGCGAGGCCATTCCCAGTTATCGGTGTCACCACCATATTTTCCTAAGCTTTTAGGAGGTGTTCCAACCAATCTTACGTCGGTATAATCTTCATATACAAAATAGTAATACTCGTTTCCTTGAAAGAAGGAACGTACAGAAACTTTGTATTTACCGTTCTCGCTATTTTCCTGTTCAATTTTTGCAATCTCTTGATTGATGATGGCTTCGCGCTCTATTTCAGTCATTGAAGCATTTACTTTAGATAAAATGCGTTCAGACACATCGTCCATTCTCACAAAGAATCTTACGTACAATTGTTCTGGTTTTAATTCTTCGTTTAAAGACTTGGCCCAAAACCCATTTTTAAGGTGGTTTTGCTCTGCTGAAGATAGCTCGGCAATAGCATCATAACCACAGTGGTGATTGGTAAGTAAAAGCCCGTTTTCGGAAATAATACTGGCTGTACATCCACCATTGAACTGGACAATGGCATCCTTTAAGCTTTGGTTATTTATGCTGTAGATTTCCTCTGGAGTCAATTGAAGCCCCATTTTTTGCATATCGCGATGGTTGAGGCGTTCGATGTGCATCAAAAACCACATGCCTTCATTGGCAAATAGGGAAACCGGTAATGAAATCCAGAAAACAAGGATTAACAGACTAATTTTCTTCATTTTTATTTTGTATTTAGTTTAATAATAAGTGTCCTTAAGACTAGGAATTTATTTTATGCATCGAAGTCCTCTGAACAAGGCGCAAAAATAGGGGTAATATTTTGATTCGGGCCGTACTTTGTGTAATCATTAACGCTTGGCAAATTGGTGTTTGTAAAGCGGTTTTTAAGTGCGGTTCAACTCATTCAAAGTATTCGAAATTTTATTCAGAGTTTAATGCGTTGCGCTTAAAATACTGAATCCGATCACGAGGCTTATTTTTTTGATTTTTTGCGCTTCTGCTTCCAAATGATAAATCCGGTCACGGATAGAAAAGGCCCTGATAAACCTATGAAACAGTAAAGTAGTTTGATGAACATGCCTCCATATTGCCCAAAGTGTAAAGGAGATACCATACTGTCCAAGCGGGTGAGGAGAGAGGCTTCCGATACTTTGGTAACTGATGAAATAGCTCCGGTATTACTGTCTATAAGGATCTTGTTGAAATATTTGCTGTAATAAAACGGATCGGAATCAAACGTACCGTTCACAGTGATTGGCGCTTCTTTTGTTTTAGGAAAACGCAAATACGAAGGAGTGAAATCAGGGTAGTTATCCGTGATGGTTTTTAAACTTTCTTCAATAGAAATAGTCACTTGCGGTGGTTCTGGAAGTTTAGGCGTCTGTAACGCCGATCTAGATACTTTAAAGGCCAAAACGGTTCCTGTAATCACCAATACTAAATTGAACAACAAAGCCCAAACGCCTACATAACGGTGTAGGGCCGAATAGAAATTACGACTGTGGGAGCGTTTTATCTTCACTTTAAACAGTAAGGTTTTAACCAAGACCTTACGGTATAAGATAAGCCCCGTGATTAAGGACAAGAAAAAGAGCACCCCAACAACAAAGACCAAAATTCGGCCATATACTCCAGCATGAAAGGAATAGTGCAATTTCAAAATCCATTTGGCAACGGTTGTATTGGCATCAATGTTGGCAATAATGGTTCCGCTTTCGGGATGTACAAACACAAAACGTCTGGCATCGGGAAGCCGCAAATTAAATAGAATGGATTCCCCAGGTTGAAAATGCACAATTCTGGTTTCCCATTCTGGAAATTGGCCTTGCACGGTATGAATGGCCTGATCCAAGTTTAGTGTGCTTTCAGAGCTAACCTCAGCTCTATAGGCTCTAAAAGTAATATCATCTATGTCTTCATTAAAGGCCAAAATTGCACCGGTAAGTCCTATTACCAATAGAAAAAGTCCAGAGATCAACCCTAGATACGAATGATATTTTAAAAGGCGTCTGTTATTCACGTTTCAATTAAAGTGCAAACATTGGGATAAAATGGATTATAACAAAAAACATCCTGCAAATATATTACAGGATGTTTTAATGAGATAGGGAGTGGTTTAAAGTTTCACGGTAAGTGATACATTAAAACGGGCTCCGTTGGCTTTTATATAATCGTTATTACGTGCTGCAAATTGTGACAACAGGTTATAGTAATCTTCATTAAGAAGGTTTTCAATTCCTAAACCAATAGTTGTAGATGGCGACATCTGGTAGCTAGTGCTTAGGTTTACTAGGTTGAAACTAGAGATAGGACCTTGTCCGTATGAATAATCACCATTCTCGTTAGCCTCGAAATGATCTCTACTACCTGAGTAGATGTAAGAGATTCTTGCATTGAAGGCATTACTTAAATTATATCCTAAATAAAGCACACCTTTCACCGGAGGAATACGGTCACTGTTCATGTAAGTGTCGTAGTTGTCGTTGTTTTCTACATCCAATTTACCTTCAGTATAGGAGAAGGATCCTCCTAAGTTGAAATATTGGGATAATTTGGTGTCAGCAGCTACCTCAAATCCGTAAACGCGTTCTGGCTGACGGTCAATTTCGAAAATACCGCTTGGTAATTCAGTATAAGTGGCTCCAAATTTTGAAGTACTGATAAAATACGCGCCACTAAAATTGGTTTGTCCAATACGACTGTTGAAACCAATTTCGTAGTTGTTGGCAATCACCGCATCCGAATTGATTTGGCTTACGGTGCTTTCTGTAGCCGAACGCAACGTACGTCCTAAATCGGCAATAGAGAAACTTTGTGAGAAGCTCACAAACGGTTTGAATACCGACCATTTATTGTAACGTAATCCTACGTTAAAAGTCGTGGCATTATAATCCAAATCGCCACCATCAACAGCAACACCACCACTACTAGGCGTTGTCGCTCCGGCTGCGTAACGGGTTAGGGTTACGTAATCAGGAATGTGGATGCCAATGTTCTCAAAACGGACACCTGCTTTAAATACAAAATTCTTGTAAAGTGTTTTCAACTGTGCATATGGTGCAATGTTAGTCATGTCGGTTTCTGGAACCCATGGTCTGCCGTCTATTAATTCTTGAGCAGTCACATCGTTCAACACGTCCAATCCGTATAAAACGTTTCCAGATACCTCACCAAATTGATAAGTAGTATTGAAATTGAAACGCGCTCCCATTTTGGTAGAGATGATAGACGATTGTCCGCCGTCAAATCCTAAATTAGGATCGTAGAAACTTGTAGTATATCCGTAAACAGTTCTAAAATCCTGGGCGTACAAGTTTAGTTTGAAATCGGTGTTCTTAAAGATATTTGTGAAATCGTAGGTCAACTGTGCATTGTGGTTGTAACGGTTTCCTTGGTCTACAGCCAAATCTTCTCCCAATACTCCAATAGAAGGTGTTACCCCATACTCTCCAACCTGTGCAACATAGTCAGAATTTTGGTTGCTGCTGAAGTAGTTGTACATTAATTCCACCTTGTGGTTGTCTGCAATTTGATAGTTCAATTTTCCAAACAAACTGTATTGATCGGTTTCTCCAATTCCGTAATACGGAGAAATAACTTCCCCGTCGGCATCGCGGAAGACACCTGTTTGTCTGAAGGTTCCGTTGACTACATAGCCCAACTTATCCAAATTTCCAGAGAAAGTTTGGGAAATGTTCGCACCTACAGTTTTTTCAATGGTTTTTAAGGCTCCAGTGCTTCCAATCATGGTAGTGCTTTCAAAAGGCTTGGCCGCATCTGTTTTCTTGGTAATATAGTTCACAATACCACCATCGGCACCGTTTCCATAAATGGCAGTAGCCCCTTTAATTACCTCAATACGTTCAATGGTATTGGGGTCTATGGTATTGATATCTCTACTTCCGTTACGCAATGGCGTAGACTGTGGGATTCCGTCAATCAAAATCAACATTTTTCTACCTCTCAAGGTTTGCCCTGTATTACTGGTTTGGTTGGTGCTTAAGGAAATTCCTGGAATTTCCAACAATACGTCAGCTATATTGGTACTGGTTTGTTGGTAGCTTTCAATTTCTTTGGAAGAAAGCACAGAAACAGAAGATGGTACTTCATCCAAAGTTTCGCGAACTCGGTTGGAAGTAATCACCACTTCGTTTAACGCTTCTAAATCGGTTTGTAAGGTGAAGTTGATCTCTAAGCTTTCGTTGATTTTTAAGTCAATTTGCTGAGTTGCCTTAATGTAGCCTACTGCTGAAAATACAAGCGTATATTGGCCTGCTTCAAGCTGCTCCAAACGGTAGCTTCCTTGGTCATTGGCCATGGTGCCTTTAGAGGTTCCCTTTAAGCTTATGGTAGCATAAGGTACAGGTTGGTTGTTTTCATCGGAAATGGTTCCGTAAATGGAAGCGTTTTGGGCATAAAGGCCGAAAACACTCAAAAAAAACATACAAAAAAGTAGATGTTTCATCATTGTATTTATTTAGACTTATTATAAATGACTGCAAAAATAGGATATTATTCATTTTAAAAAGCATAAAAAAGTGACTTTGTAAGTGGAAAGTTTTAGTTGGGTAAAAGTGAAAGACTTATAAATGGAAATGGTATGCAGGGATTGGGCTACTCATTCAAAGTATCCGAAATTTTTTACAGATTTAAGCTTTTCACTGTCGTTTGAAAGATGTAATGTTAAGTAATGGTATTCATTTTAACATGTATTTGCTTAATTTACTAAGAATGGGTAATTTTATAAAGAGCTGATTATTAGTGTTTTTTTTGCGGCTGAGCTACTTTTTTAGAAACAGCCGTAATGTATTGTGTAATTTTATAAACATCTAGTAGTCATGAGTTCACTTCACTTTATTCGTTTTTATTTTGTTATTAATTTTTGTTTGTCACTTAGTGTTGCGGCGCAGGAGCCAACACTTATTTTAGAAAATGCTCGTGTAATTATTGGAAACGGTACAGTGCTAGAGAAAGGTACGGTAGTTGTGTCTGGCGATCGGATTCTTTCTGTGACTAAGGAACCAATTATATCCTCGTCAGCAAATCGTATAGATGCTTCAGGAAAAACAATAATGCCGGGTTTAATAGATGCGCATGTACATTTGGCAATACCAATGGTTGAAGATATAGATTCTTTTAATGTGTTCATTTCGGACAGCCTACCACATGTTTTGAAAGAATTCCTTAGGCATGGCATTACCACGGTTAGGTCGACTGGGGATTCTTGGCCTTATATTGGTGAGGTAAGAGATCAAATTAATCAAGGAAAATTGGAGGGGCCACGTATAATTACCAGTGGACCAGTACTAACATATAATGGAGGACATCCAGCCACTACAGTCTGTAAAGACAATCCATTATGCCGAAAATTAGTAACCCGTGAGCTAAGTAGTCCAGAAGAGGCCAAATCAGTGGTAAAGCAATTGGCTGAAGAAAGGGTTGATTTCATAAAGTTTGTTTCCGATAGCCTTATTTATCCGGTCTCACTTCCTAATGACATAGAAGAGGCTGTCATTCAACAAGCTCATAAGGAGCGTATTCATGCGGAGGCTCATATTGCAGAGGTGTCATTTGTAGAAAGGGCAATAAATAATGGACTTGATGGTTTGGTACATCCTCCAAAGATGCCAATTTCAGCAGACACTGCTAGAGAAATAGGAACGCTTTTAGCTCGACATCATGTTCCATATACAACAACTATTACTGGTTATATCTTCTTTAGTTCACCTAGTAAAGAGGCGTTTAAAACAGAAGGTGTAAGAAAAAGAGAGGAGGCTATATCCCGTTTTAGACAGATGAATGACATGGGGGCGAAAATGCTTGTAGGTACTGATTGGTTTTACCCACTTACTAAAGTTAGCCCTAATTTGGGACCAGGAGCTATGACATATACTGAAATAGAACATTTAGTTGGTGGAGGGTTTTCGGAAGTAGAAGTTATTAAGGCAGCAACAATTAGTTCAGCCGAAGCCTTAGGGCTCGTTGAGAAAATTGGGAGTCTTGAAACAGGTAAGCAGGCTGACATCCTTATTGTTGATGGTAATCCTTTGGAGAATATCGAAGCTCTTAAGGAAACAGTGTACGTAATAAAAGACGGAAAAGTGGTGTTTTCACAATTGTAGTTTGGATAATCTTTTAGATCAGGAAAAGAGAAGATAATCCTCAAAATTATGGAGTCTACTCATTCAAAGTATCCGAAATTTTCTCCAGATTTAAGCTGTTGGCAGCAGCCTGAAAAATCTCGTAATAGGTAGATTGGTTTTTGTAAAGCTCATCGTGTGTGCCTTGTTCAATAACCCGACCATGGTCTAAAACAATCACGTTTTCGGCATCGATAATCTGTGAAATACTGTGCGAAATAATAATCACGGTACGTCCTTGTTTAATAGCATCGAGACTCTTTTTGATTTGTTCTGTGGCCACGGCGTCCAAACTGGCCGTTGGTTCGTCTAAAAAGATAATCGGCGGGTTTTTTAAAAACAATCTGGCTATGGAAATACGTTGTTGCTGCCCTCCAGATAGTAACTTGGCTTTGGAGGCATAGCCATTGGGTAAAGCCATAATGTCGTTATGGATGTAGGCCTTTTTGGCCGCCAATTCCACGTCTTCCTGTGTGGCTTCATTATCGCCATAAAGAATGTTTTCACTTATGGAACCATTAAAAATATGGTTTTTCTGTAGCACCAAACCAATGTGTTTTCGTAGCCAATCGGTATTGTACTCCTGCAAATCAACGCCATCTAAAGAGATATTGCCTTGGGTAGGTTGGTAAAACTTGTCCAAAAGGTTTACCACTGTACTTTTTCCAGCACCGCTCAAACCAACCAAAGCGGTAATTTTATAGGCAGGAATGTCCATGGATACATCGTGGAGGGCCTTGGTACCGTTCGGATATTCAAAATTGACGTGACTTAGTTGGATGTTGCCAACAATGGTGTCGGGTATATAGTTGCCAGAGGTTTCCTGTTCCTCATCAGCATCAAGAATATTAAAAAAGGCTTCGGAATAAATCAAGGCATCGTTCACTTCGTCATAAATCATATGCAGTCTGCGTATGGGGGCGGAGACATTGTTGAACAACATAATATGAAACATGATCATCCCAATGCTCATAGTGCCGTTAAGCACAAAGTAGGCCGTTAGAATAATAATGAGCACCACTCCAAATTGTTCCAAAAAGGTTTTTAAACTGTCAAACAGAAACCCAATTTGATGGGTTCTCATTTGGTTTTCTGTAATCTCGTATTGGATCTTTTCATGCTTGTCTGCCTCCAAATCTTCCCTAGTAAAGGATTTTATCACTGAAATGGATTCAATGATACTAATAATCACATTGCTTTTGGTCTCTCGATAATGCCGCATACGGCGCCTAAAACCACTCAGTTTATGGGCCTGAACTACGCTTACCCAATAGTAAATGGGAATGATGGCTAAACTCACCATGCCAATCCAAAAGTTGGCTGTAAACATGGCAATGAGGGCAATGAGGGCATTCGCAAACAGAGGGAGGATATCGATAAAGAAATTTCTAACCAAGCGGGTGAGGCTGCTAATCCCCAAATCTATTCTGGCCTGCAGTTTCCCGCTCTCATTTTCGGAGGAAGTGTAAAAGGCCATGTGATAGGAAAGGATGCGTTCTACCACCGTTTGAGAGAAATCACGCGAAATATAAATACGGAGTTTTTCCCCAAAGAATTTCTGTCCGTACTGCACAGCAGCATAAATCAATTCTTTCCCCAATAAAATGGCACTGATTACAAATAACAAATGCATACCCTTTTTTAAAGGTTCATGCTGCTCCACCAAAACGGTAACCTCATCTACGGTATAGCGTAAAATATAGGCATTTACCTGTGCCATCACCGATCCAATCAGCGTAAGGACCAAAGTAGCCAATACCAAGACGCGATACGGTTTTACAAAGGCCCAAATTTCCCTAAAAAGCTCAGAGATGCTCATGGTGCGTTCGGGCTTTTCTATGTGTGTTTGTGATTGCGGCATTTATAAAGTGGATGGTCTTGGTATAAGTTTATTGAAAGATACTAAATAATAGTGTGTCAATTCTTTATAGTATTGATTTTAACCATTTTAAATACTGTAAGCTAAGCTCATTTTAGTTCAGCATTTTGGGATAGAATGTTCGTTAAAAATTTAAAAGGGTGTCCTAAGTTCATTCTAAGGGATAGTTAAGGTCATACTGTTATAAAATTCAAACCGAATTAATAGCACAATGTGCTTAATTATGGATGGATGTCATATTATAAATAAACTTCACTTCTTATTTTTGTTGTAACATTATTACTATGAAACACTACAAACCAAAAAATAGACTGTCTGCCCAAGCCTACATTGACGGGGTACTGAAAGGAGACCGTATGGTGTTATCTCGTGCCATTACGGTTATTGAAAGTAATCTGGAAAGTGATAAAGCTCTGGCAAAGGAAATTATCCAAAATATATTGCCTGCTTCTGGTAACTCCATGCGTATTGGGGTGACAGGCGTTCCTGGTGTGGGGAAAAGTACCTTTATTGAAGCGTTTGGGAAATACCTCATTTCCCAAGGTCATAAAGCGGCTATTCTGTCTATCGATCCTAGTAGCCAGCGTTCCAAAGGGAGTATTCTTGGGGATAAAACCCGTATGGAAGAGCTTAGTGGGATGGAAGCCGCTTACATCCGCCCTTCAGCCTCAGGGGAAACCCTTGGAGGGGTTGCCAATAAAACAGCCGAAAGTATGTTGCTTTGTGAAGCTGCTGGTTACGATATTATTTTAATTGAAACGGTAGGGGTGGGCCAATCGGAAACGGCTGTTCATGGTATGACCGATTTCTTTTTGTTGCTCATGTTGGCCGGTGCCGGAGATGAATTGCAGGGGATTAAAAAGGGCATCATGGAAATGGCCGATATGGTAGTCATTAACAAAGCTGATGGGGACAATGTCAAACAGAGCGATAGGGCAAGGTTGCAATATCAAAATGCATTGCACTTGTTTCCGCCTTCAGAATCGGGGTGGACTCCAACAGTTACGAAGGCTTCCGCTTTGCACAATACGGGCATTGCAACCATTTGGGAAAATATCTTGAGTTATAAGGAACTGGTTGTTGGCAATGGCTATTTTGTTGAAAATAGAAATCAGCAAAGAATACAGTGGATGTACGATACCATTAATGAAGAGCTAAAACAACTGTTCTATGGTTCTGAAACCATTGCAAAACAATTGCCAAGATTGGAAGCCCAAATCATGGCCTCTCAAATTTCTCCTGTAAAGGCAGCCGAAGATATGATTGCCAAGTTTAAGGAGGTGTTGAGTTTCGAGACGAACTAAATTGTTTGAAAAAACGGAATTTTAAATTAAAGAAACGCTTTATTGGGATGTAGACTTTCAGTAAATTTACTTGCCCATTCGTGTCAAAGTAGATAGGATTGGGAAATTGCCTTTTTTGAAATACCTTACTTTTATTGTGGAATTTAACTAACACCAATGGATTTTTTGCACACTTCGTATCTCGCCTTTTTTTTAATCATCTGTTTAGGATTTGTCATCGGAAACATTAAAATAAAGGGGATCTCTTTAGATATTTCAGCAATAATTTTTGTGGCCCTTTTGTTCGGGCATTTTGGTGTATCCTTGCCGGATATTCTTCAGAAAATTGGCTTGATATTGTTTATTTACACCATTGGGCTACAAGCGGGGCCCGGTTTTTTCGATTCTTTTAAGGAACAGGGTAAAAACCTTGTGATACTGTCGGCTTTGGTGATCATTTCCGCAGCATTGATTACCTACCTTGCTATGGTTTTGTTACATATAGAAAAGCCCATTGCCATAGGGTTGATGTCTGGTGCTCTAACCAGTACACCTGGGCTAGCAACAGCTATAGACGTCACAAAGTCGCCATTGGCCTCCATAGGTTATGGTATAGCTTATCCTTTTGGAGTGATAGGGGTGATTTTATTTGTAAAACTGTATCCTAAGGTGTTTAAAATAAGTTTGAAAAAGGAAGAGGAGGATTATGAAGAAAAAGTACATGGCCATTATGAGGCCATTCTAAGAAGTACTTTTATGGTAGAGAATGAAGGCGCGATAGGGAAAACCATTGCAGAGCTACGAGTGCGTTCTATGACCAAAGGGGTGATTTCTAGGGTACAGCATGATGGACATGCATTTATTCCACAAAAAGATACGGTGTTGCACAAAGGTGATTATATTAGAGTAGTGGGAAGCGAGGAAGCACTAAGACGTGTAGAACTGCTTATTGGTCCACCGGCCAATGTTGAAATTGAACTGGGTAGGGAATATGTGGTGCAATCCTATTTAATGACCAAGACTGAATTGGTAAACAAATCCTTGGGAGAGCTCAATCTGAGAGATAATTTTAACGCAACCATCACACGTATTAGAAGAAGTGGTATCGATTTATCCCCAAATTCAACACTCAGATTGCAAATAGGGGATAAATTGATGATTTCAAGTGAAAAGGAAAGTGTGCCCCAAATTTCTGAATTGATTGGGGATAACAAAAGCAAATTGTCAGATACAAATTTCTTCCCCTTGGCCTTAGGGATTGTGATTGGGATTTTGGTAGGCGAAGTTTCCATTTCCTTCGGAGATAGTTTTAGCTTTAATTTGGGCTTAACTGGAGGGGTGTTGATTGTCGCCATGATTCTCGGGCGATTGGGGAAAACTGGCCCGATTTTATGGGTGATGAGTGGTAATTCCAACCAGTTGCTGCGTCAATTTGGACTGATGTTATTCTTGGCCGTGGTGGGAACCAAGGCAGGAGCGACCCTGGTGGACACTTATTCACAGTATGGTATTAAACTGTTTCTTATTGGTGGCGTTATTACCTTTTTGCCTATGTTTTTGGCAGCTGTAATAGTTAAGCTCTTCTTCAAAATAAACACACTTACGTTATTGGGAACCCTTACCGGTTCTATGACTAGTACACCTGGTTTGGCGGCTGTTGATAGTATGACTTCTACTGATGCTCCTTCGGTGGCCTATGCTACGGTATATCCAATTGCCATGGTACTACTGATTATCTGTACCCAAATCCTGGGGTTACTTTTCTAGAGCAAAGAGCATATTACTTCATAAATCTTTAGTAGGCTTAAATAAAAAGCTCCAAGATGTAAAACCTTGGAGCCTTCTAAAGAACAAATCTAACAATAAAATGGGCTATTAATCGAGTGCTAAATATTTGTCCATAATCGTGATGGCAGACTTCGCAATCACGGTTCCGGGACCAAATACAGCAGCTACTTTACGGTCTAATAAGTATTGGTAATCCTGTTCAGGAATCACACCTCCGGCAAAGACCAAAATATCAGGTCTTCCTAAGCGTTCCAATTCGTTTATTAACTGTGGAATTAAGGTTTTATGCCCAGCGGCTAAACTAGAGGCTCCCACAAAGTGCACATCGTTTTCTATGGCTTGTTTGGCTACTTCCTCAGGGGTTTGGAACAACGGTCCCATATCTACATCAAAGCCAAGATCGGCAAAACTGGAAGCGACTACCTTAGCGCCTCTATCATGGCCATCTTGTCCCATTTTGGCAATCATGACTCTTGGTCTGCGCCCTTCAATTTCAGCAAACTTATCTGCCAATTGTTGGGCTTCCTCAAAGGTATAATCATCTTTCACCTCTTTTCTGTAGACCCCACTGATAAGTCTGGTGTCTGCTTTATGGCGTCCAAAGTGAGCTTCCAAAGCATCGGAGATTTCTCCTAAAGTGGCAAAGTTTTCGGCAGCATCCACGGCTAATTCCAGTAGGTTACCCTTGCCTGTTTCGGCGCAGCTGGAAAGTGCTTTTAATTTCGCGTCTACCACAGCTTGGTCTCTGTTAGCTTTAAGGCTGTTCAAACGTTCTATTTGAGACGTTCTCACTGCGGAATTATCCACTTCCAAGATTTCAATATCCGATTTCTCCTCGGTTTGGTATTTGTTTACACCTACTAAGATATCCTGACCAGAATCCAATCTGGCTTGTTTTCTAGCAGCGGCTTCTTCAATACGCATTTTTGGCACCCCTGTTTCAATGGCTTTGGCCATACCACCCAATTCTTCAACCTCTTCAATAAGTTTCCACGCTTTTTTGGCGATCTCTTGGGTTAGGTATTCTACATAGTAAGAACCTGCCCATGGATCTACCGCTTTGGTGATTTGGGTTTCCTCCTGAATGTAAATTTGGGTATTACGTGCAATCCTTGCCGAAAAATCCGTAGGAAGGGCAATCGCTTCATCCAAAGCATTGGTGTGTAAGGATTGTGTGCCTCCCAAACCGGCAGCCATGGCTTCAATACAAGTTCTGGCCACGTTATTGAACGGATCCTGTTCACTCAAGCTCCATCCGGAAGTTTGGCTATGGGTACGCAATGCCATGGACTTCGGATTTTTTGGGTTGAACTGTTTAATGATTTTTGCCCAAAGCATACGTGCCGCACGCATTTTGGCAATTTCCATAAAATGGTTCATTCCTACAGCCCAAAAGAAGGAAAGTCGCGGGGCAAATTCATCGATTTTTAGGCCTGCGGCCAATCCTGTTCTAATGTATTCCAAACCATCTGCCAAGGTGTAGGCCAATTCAATATCTGCCGTGGCACCTGCTTCCTGCATGTGGTACCCGCTAATGGAGATAGAATTGAACTTAGGCATGTGTTGGGTGGTGTATTCAAAAATATCCCCGATAATCTTCATGGAAGGTAACGGTGGATAAATGTAAGTGTTACGCACCATAAATTCTTTGAGAATGTCATTTTGAATGGTACCACTCAGTTGGTCTAAAGCCACGCCTTGTTTTTTGGCAGCTGCAATATAAAAGGCCATAATGGGCAGTACGGCACCGTTCATGGTCATGGAAACCGACATTTTATCCAAAGGAATCTGGTCGAATAAAATTTCCATATCCAAGATGGAATCGATGGCAACACCTGCCTTACCAACATCACCGGTTACCCTTGGGTGATCGGAATCGTAGCCTCTGTGTGTAGCCAAATCAAAAGCTACCGAAAGTCCTTTTTGCCCAGCAGCCAAATTTCTTCTGTAAAAGGCATTGGATTCTTCCGCAGTGGAGAAACCTGCATACTGACGAATGGTCCATGGACGTAAGGCATACATGGCACTATAAGGCCCTCTGGTAAAAGGAGGTAAACCTGCTACAAAGTTTAAATGTTCGGCTTGGTCTATGTCTTTTTTTGTAAAATGAGTTTTAACAGGGATGCCTTCAGGGGTATTCCAAACGGTTTTTTTGCCTGCAGCTTTGGGTGCCTGTGTGTTATGGTCTAAACTTAGAGTTGAAAAATCTCGTTTCATAAGTCATTATTTTTGTGAGTCAATGGTCATTCACAGGTTAGTGTGCAACTAGGCCATTTAGTTTATGTTGTATCCCCGAAATAGTTTGAATAACATCCGATTTGATATGGATGCAATCATCCAATCCTGCCTCTTTTAGGGAATCTATAAGCGCTACGGGATTTCCGGCCAGTAACAGAATTTTGTCTTTGTTGATAGCTCTAAAGGCTCTTACAAAGTCTAGAGCATACGTTTCGTAATCTTGGTCGGAGCTACAAATTACTACGACATCTGAGTTGGAAGTGGCACTGCTTTCGGCGGCTTCTTGAGCTGAAGTATAGCTTTTCTCTTGCCAAACCTCAAAACCTGAAACCCCTAAAAAGTCATATGAAAAAGCAGCTCTTGCTTTTCTCATGGTGAGATTTCCGAAACTGCTAAGCTCTACGATAGGACGTTTTTTAGTGGTCTCTATAAGTTCTTCAGTAGTTCTTCTAAGTGCTTCAATTTCCAACGTAGCGCGACGAGGTGTCAACAATTTTCTGGATTTGGAGCTTCCTTCTGATAAGATATTGGAAGGAATACGTTCCATAAGGTTAGGATATTTGTTAACCCCCACCATAGCCAAACGACGCTGACTTAAAAGGGTAAGTTTTCTTTGACGGATTTCAGCTATTTGTTGTTGGATATATTCGCTTTCAAAAGCTTCGTAAAAACCACCTTGAGATTCTACCTCCTTAAACAAAGCCAATGCTTTATCGGCTATTTTGGAGCTAACATCTTCTATGTAATAGGAACCATCCACAGGATTGGCCACTTTTCCGAAGTAAGATTCCTCTCTTAAAATCGTAGAGATATTGCCGGCAATTCTATTTGAAAACGCTGAGGTTTCCTTAAACTCCTTGTCAAACGGATCGATAACAACGCCATCTACATTGCCCAACAGCGCCGACATGGCTTCTGTGGTGGCACGTAACAGGTTGGTGTAGGGATCGGTGACGGATTTGCTCCAAACGGAAGTTTTAGCTGTTAAACTATGGCTGTATTCAGTCACACCATAAGTTTTGGCAATGGCTGCCAACAGGCTATTGAAAGCTCTAAATTTCCCAATTTCAACAAAATACTCCGAACTTATTCCTAGTTGCACATGAAGATTGTTGAACAAAGCTTCAAGATTGCCTTCAATTTCCAAGCAGCTTTCGATAAGATAAACTAATGCATTTAAGGTAAAAGCTACTTCTTGTACCTGATTGCTTCCGGAATCTAAAAATGCGGTACCTGAAATGCTCAACGTTTTATAATTTGGGTAAGCATTGCTTAACTCCACCAAACGATTGAGACTATCTAGTTTGGATTGTGAAAGGTTTCCTGTGGTAACATATTCGGTAATCAGATTCAGATCTATAAACCCTTTTAGGTTTTCTGGAGCGATTAAATGATTGTTGGCATAGGAAAAGAAATTGGCTGCAAATTGCAAGAGTCCATCTTCCAGTTGGAAGGATACACTAATGGAATTAAGGTCAATATCTTTTAGCAGTTGGACTACGGAAACTTCAGTTTTTACGTCAAAAATCAATCCTGTAATGCCTTCCGTAATGGCCTTTAAAGCTTGAGCGTTGGCTTCTGATGCGGAATCAACGTTGATATGTCTGTAGTTTACAAATGAAGCGGCATTTTCTCCTGTATTCGTCACGGGAGTAATGGCATCTTCAGGAGTGTAAAGAGGAGGTAGTGTAATATCGTTTAAATTTCTCCAAACCAACTGCTTGTCGAAATTGCCTCCTTTTAAGTCGATGTTCACCTTTTCCAACCATTCCTCTTTGGTAACGGGCGCAAAGTTGGAAAAGAGTGTGTTATTTTGAGTGTTCATACGTTTGTTTTTATGTTGAACTTTGCGTGGCACTTATCTTCCGAATCGTTCAAAAATAGCTTTGTCCAATTCTTCTCTATGGTCTGGGTGCGCAATGTTTCTAAGTGCTTCGGCACGTTTTTTCAAGGTTTTGCCAAATAATTCGGCTACCCCAAATTCGGTAACTACATATCTGGCATGGGCTCTGGTAGTCACAACCCCGGCACCTGGTTTTAAAATAGGTGCAATTTTAGACACACCTTTCAATGTGGTTGAGGTCATGGCAATGATAGGTTTACCTCCTTTGGAAAGAGCAGCCCCACGCATAAAGTCCATTTGGCCTCCTACACCTGAGAACATTCTGGTTCCTATGGAATCGGCACATACTTGGCCTGTAATATCGATTTCAATCGCTGAGTTGATCGCGGTCACTTTTGGGTTTTGACGAATGACGGCCGTATCGTTAACATAGGCGATATCGCGCATTTCAATTTCGGCATTGTCATCCATGAAGTCATAAAGACGTTGGGTTCCCATGGCAAAACCGGACACTATTTTATGTGGATTGATTTTTTTGTTGGAGCCATTGATCACCCCTTTTTCAACCAAACTTACAATACCATCGGAGAACATTTCGGTGTGAATTCCAAGGTTTTTATGGTTGGTCAAATAGGATAATACAGCGTTAGGAATTCCACCTATTCCCATTTGTAAGGTAGCGCCATCTTCGATAATTTCTGCAATGTTTTTTCCAATGGTAGCTTCTTCTTTGGTAGGTGGGGCCAATTGCATTTCGTAGATAGGTTCGTCTACTTCTACACAGGCCGTAAAGTTGCTAATGTGTACAATACCATCTCCAAACGTACGTGGCATTCTGGAGTTGATTTGGGCAATAACCGTTTTGCCTGTTTCTATGGCAGACACAATAATGTCTACGGAAACTCCCAAAGAACAGAAGCCGTGTTTGTCTGGTGGGGATACGTTCACCAAAACCACATTCAATTCCATATAGCCTTCTCTAAAAAGACTAGGGATATCACTTAAAAAAATAGGAATATAATCTGCGGTATCGCCAATACTTCTGCGGATGTTGCCGCCAATAAAGAAGGCGCTTGTATGAAAATTATCTCTCAATTTCGGATCTACATAACCACATTCCCCTTCGGTATGTAGGTGTACAATTTCTACGTCTCTTAACTCAGGTCCCCTTGCTACCAAAGCTCTTACCAAGGTTTGAGGGGTGGCCGAAGCACCTTGAATGAGTACGGTATCTCCAGATTTTACCAATTTTACAGCTTCTTCTGCAGTCATCACATTTGGTACACTAGATACTTTTGGTGGATTCATTACATTTGCTAAACTCATAACAATAGTATTTTAGATTGTTGCTTGTATTTTTATTATTCAGTGTTTAAGCTAAAAAGCTCAGTAGGATACCTGCTGCAATGGCCGATCCTATAACACCCGCAACATTTGGTGCCATAGCGTGCATGAGCAAATAGTTGGTAGGGTCTGCCTTCAGACCTTCGGCATGTACAACCCGAGCGCTATCTGGAACTGCAGATACTCCCGAAGCTCCAATTAGTGGGTTTATTTTCTCGTCTCCCTTAAGGAAAACGTTCATTAGTTTTGCAAACAATAGTCCTCCCATAGTGGCAATTACGAAAGAAATGGCTCCCAATCCGAAGATTAGCATCGAGTCTTTGGTAATAAAGATGTCTGCTTGGGTGGATGCTCCTACGGTAACTCCTAAAAGAATGGTTACAATATCGATAAGTTTGGTTCTTGCGGTTTCTGCCAAACGTTCGGTACGTCCTGATTCTTTCAATAAGTTTCCAAAGAACAACATTCCTAAAAGGGGTAAAGCACTAGGCGAAATAAAGGTGGTTAACAACAAGGCGGCCACAGGGAAGATCATTTTTTCCTTTTGGGATACCGCTCTTGGGGGTTTCATTTTGATAAGGCGTTCCTTTTTGGTAGTCAACAGCTTCATGATTGGCGGCTGGATTACCGGTACCAATGCCATGTAAGAGTAGGCGGCAATGGCGATAGGGCCAATCAGGTTTTTCACGGTTGTACCATCAGGAAGGATGTTGATACCATTGGCTAATTTAGAGGATAGGAAGATGGCGGTAGGACCATCAGCTCCTCCAATAATGCCTATGGCGCCGGCTTCAGGCAGGTTAAATCCAAGATATAGGGCACCTAAGAATGTCCCGAATACTCCAATTTGCGCTGCGGCTCCCAACAACATTAGTTTAGGGTTGGCAATGAGCGAAGAGAAATCGGTCATGGCTCCAATTCCCAGGAATATCAAAGGCGGATAAATTCCCTTGACCACTCCAAAGTAGAGGTAGTTCAATACAGATCCAGTTTCATAAATACCGGTTTGGTTCCCCATTACAAAGGGGATGTTTCCTATAATGACTCCCGTTCCTATGGGAATCAATAAAAGGGGCTCGTAATCGAACTTGATGCCTAGGTAGATAAAGACAATTCCTATGATAATCATGATGATGTGGCCAGATTGGGCGTTGGCAAAACCTGTATAGGCATAAAATTGCTTAATGCCATCTACAGCTTCCGTTATGAAGTTATCGTCATCACTTGAGGTATTTGTGTTTGTGTTAAGTGCGGCTACTTCGGTGGTGGTTACATTGGTATTGCTTGTGGTGAGACCTAGGACTGGTTTTATAAAAAGCAACATTGATATAACTCCAAATATTACTGCTAGTTTTTTCATTTTCTCTAGTTTTTGGGCTTGTTAAAGCACTTTTGTGCTCCGTGAATTCCTAAGAAAACATGGCGGGTTTTATTCTATTTCTATCAAGGCATCACCTTGCAATACTTGTTTGCCAACGGTGACGTGAATGGCTGTAACCACTCCCGATTTGTCGGCCATGATGTTGTTTTCCATTTTCATGGCTTCCAAGACCAAAAGCGGATCGTTTTCTTTAACTTGATCACCTACCTTAACATTTAAAGCCAAAATAACGCCTGGAATTGGAGCGGAAATAGCCCGTTTGTTGGAAGAAGTAGGATTAACTACTTTAGGTTTTTCTGTATTGGCAGAGGAAGATCTTCTGGCCAAAACAGGGGTTTTTTGTTTTTTGATTTCCTGTTCCAGTTCTACACAGTAGCTCGTGCCATTCACCTCTAGGTTGATGGTATTGTCCTCGTGAGACAAGATTTTAACCTTGTAACTGTTTTTGTTTATGTTGAATGTGAAATTTTTCATGATGTAAGCTGTCTATTGATTTTTAAAATCGATTATTGTAGGCTCCGTAAATTTTAGAACTCCAAGGGGAGTACATTTTGCGAGCTTGCTTAATGGTTAATACTGCATTTTCATTATCATGTTGTTCATCTAGATACAAATGAATTCCCATGGAAATGGCGGCAGCAACTTCACCTGTAAATTCATTTCCTGGTACCTTGCAGGTGATTTCTTTGTTAGTGTTTTTAGGTCCTGGTTTTAATCCGTTGTAAAATTTTAGGATGAATGGCAAACCGTACTTGAAAAATACCGTCAAGGTTAGAAGACCCGAAAACACGATTAACAATCCCGTTAGAAGAATTACATAACCTTCGTCTATATTGCTTATGGATAATGGTATACTCATGATTATAATGGGATATTTGAGTGTTTTTTAGGAGGATTTACCTCTTTTTTGTTGGCTAGTAATTCCAATCCTCTAATAATTCGGAAGCGGGTATTTCTAGGTTCTATGACATCGTCGATAAAGCCGTATTTGGCAGCCACGTATGGGTTGGCAAATTTGGTAGTGTATTCATTTTCTTTTTCTTCAATGTAGTTCAGCTTTTCATCGGCATCTGTAATCTTTCTAATGTTGGAGCCTTCCAATACTTCAACGGCACCTTTGGCACCCATTACAGCAATTTCGGCTGTTGGCCATGCGTAATTCAAATCGCCGCGTAGTTGTTTACAGCTCATTACATCATGGGCTCCACCATACGATTTTCTTAAAGTAATGGTGACTTTAGGCACAGTAGCTTCTCCATAGGCGAAGAGTAATTTTGCGCCATGCAAGATGATTCCGGAATATTCCTGTCCGGTTCCAGGTAAAAATCCAGGAACGTCAACTAAGGTTACTAGAGGAATATTGAAGGAGTCACAAAAACGAACAAATCTGGCTGCTTTTCTAGAGGATTCACAATCTAGAACCCCAGCATAAAATTTTGGTTGGTTAGCGACAATCCCCACCGAATGCCCATTGAAACGGGCAAAACCTACTACAATGTTTTTGGCGTAGTTGGAGTGTACTTCCAAAAATTCGCCATTATCGGTGATAACTGAAATCACATCCAGAATATCATAAGGTTGGTTTGGGTTTTCAGGGATAATGGTGTTCAGTACGTCATCCAATCTATCAATAGGATCTGAAGTAGCAATGGTTGGTGGCTCTTCAAGATTATTGGAAGGAAGGTAACTTAATAGTTTTCTGATGAGCATTAAGTTTTCTTCATCATTTTCAGCTAAAAAGTGGGAAACCCCAGATTTGGTAGAATGGATGGTAGCGCCTCCCAATTGTTCTGTGGTAACATCTTCACCAGTTACCGATTTAACCACTTTAGGTCCCGTAACGAACATATAACTGGTTTGATCGGTCATAATCGTGAAATCGGTGAGGGCAGGAGAGTATACGGCTCCTCCAGCGCAAGGCCCCAAGATGGATGAGATTTGGGGAATAAGTCCAGAGGCCATAATGTTTCTTTGGAAAATTTCAGCATAACCTGCCAGAGAGCGTACACCTTCCTGTATACGGGCCCCACCACTATCATTCAGTCCAATAACGGGTACCCCAATTTTCATGGCCATATCCATGATTTTACAAATTTTCAACGCATAGGTTTCTGAAAGCGAGCCGCCAAAAACCGTGAAGTCTTGGGAGAACACATACACAATGCGGCCGTCGATGGTACCGTGACCGGTTACCACTCCGTCCGATAGGTAGCGCTCCTTGTCCAGACCAAAGGATTTGGTCCTGTGGGTAACGAACATATCAAATTCTTCAAAGCTATTTTCATCCAAAAGGATTTCAATACGCTCGCGAGCAGTTAGTTTTCCTTTAGCGTGTTGCGAATCGATGCGTTTTTCTCCGCCTCCTAATCGGGCTTCAGCGCGTTTGGCGATGAGCTCATTTATTTTATCTTGATTTGCCATGGGGGTGTTTTTTGTTACCGTCTATATAGTTTTGTTGGTACTTATTTTGAACAAAGTTCAGTTAGGACTCCTAAAGTAGATTTTGGGTGAAGGAAGCCTATGTTCAGGCCTTCGGCTCCTTTACGGGATTGTTGGTCTATTAATTGAACGCCTTTGTCTCCTGCCAATTGCAACGCTTCGGTGGCGTCGTTTACGGCGAAAGCGATATGGTGAATGCCCGGCCCTTTTTTGGCAATGAATTTTCCAATAGGTCCATCTGGGGAAGTACTCTCTAATAATTCGATTTTGGTTTGGCTAGTACCGACCAAAAAAAAGGCTGTCTTCACTTTTTGATCGACAACCTCTTCTATAGCATAGCACTTCATTCCTAAAATCTGTTCATAATATTTGATGGCTTCTTCTAGGTTTTCAACAGCAATTCCAATATGCTCAATGTGCGAAATATCCATGATTCATAGTTTATGTTATAATTCCGTTTGGTACATCAAAGCTATTGTAGGATTCCATTTTATATTATGATATATATCATGTAATAGGCCATTTTTTAGGGAAATAGTTAACGAAAACGTAATAGTTGACAACTTTTTACCTGTTTTAAAATATAATTTTTTGCTTTTTATGGTCTGAATGACCAAAACCAAAGTGTTTTGTGTTTAATGTAGGGGCAGATTTCTAGTTTTTCGATGCTCTCAAAGGGTATCATAAATGGTTGGGCACTCCTTATATAGCATCCCTATAGCTGCCCCATAGCAACCCTATGGATACCCTATGGATACCCTATGGGAACCTTATGGGAATAATTGATGCAGAAAAGTAGCAAAAGGCGAAGATGAAGTGGGTGTGAAAAGCTTCTAACGTCCCAAAAAGATGTAGTACCTTTATACTCAATTTGGGAATTTTCTTTTGAAGTTGGCCTTCGTGAAAATCCTTACACTATTCAATATAATATATTACATATGGTTCATACCTATCATATACATGGCATGTCCTGCAATGGTTGCAGAAAACATGTGGAAGCCACCTTGTCTAAAGTAGCAAATGTTTCTAATGTCAATGTGAATTTGGAAGCAGCTGAAGCCACCATTGAAATGACTTCGCACATTCCCATTGAAACCTTTCAAGATGCCCTAAAGGCAGATGGCGGACGTTATAGTATACACATGCCGGGAGAAATACAGCCTAAGCCGGCAAAAAAAGAAGCACTTCCTAAAGGACAGGGAACAGGAGTGTTTTATTGCCCGATGCACTGTGAAGGCGATAAAACATACGACAAACCAGGTGATTGTCCTGTCTGTGGAATGGATTTAGTAGAAGAGCAAAACTTGGCTGCAGTGGCATCTCAGCAGTGGACTTGCCCAATGCATCCTGAAGTTGTTAAAGATGAAGCAGGTGATTGCCCTATTTGTGGAATGGATCTGGTACCTGTAAAACCACAACTGTCTGCCGAAGAGCAGACCTATAAAAAGCTTTTGAAAAAGTTTTGGTTGGCGGTAGCTTTTACACTTCCTATTTTCTTGATTGCGATGAGCGATATGTGGCATAATAATCCCTTGAACACTATAATGTCGCAAAAATATTGGAATTGGGTGCAGTTTGTATTGTCATTGCCAGTAGTGTTTTATGCGGCTTGGATGTTTTTTGAACGAGCCTATAGAAGTGTCAAAACCTGGAACTTGAATATGTTTACCTTAATAGGTATCGGTGCAGGGGTTGCTTGGGTGTTTAGTGTGGCCGGTTTGGTAGTACCAAATGTATTTCCAGAGCAGTTCAAAACAGACTCAGGAGTTGTACATGTGTATTTTGAAGCCACTACCGTGATATTGACTTTGGTATTGTTGGGACAATTACTGGAAGCAAAAGCGCATAGTAAAACAAATTCTGCCGTTAAGGAGTTGTTGAAATTAGCACCTAACAAGGCTATAAAAGTTGTGGATGGTGAAGAAGAAGTGGTAAACATCGACAAAATTGTTCTTGGAGATTTACTGAAGGTGAAGCCCGGTGATAAAATTCCAGTGGATGGGGAAATCGTACAGGGAGAATCGGCTGTAGACGAATCTATGATTACCGGGGAGCCTATCCCAGTAAATAAAATGGAAGGAGACAAGGTAAATAGTGGGACTATTAATGGTAACCAGGTTTTCATCATGAAAGCCGAAAAGGTGGGAAGCGATACACTTTTGTCGCAAATTGTACAAATGGTAAATGAAGCCAGTAGAAGTAGGGCACCAATCCAAAAATTGGCCGACCGTATTTCTGCATATTTTGTTCCTATAGTGGTTTTGGTATCCATCATCACCTTTATAATTTGGGTGGTTTGGGGGCCTGAGCCTGCTTATGTATATGCTTTGATCAATGCTATTGCGGTTTTGATCATTGCGTGTCCCTGTGCTCTGGGATTGGCAACACCCATGTCCGTAATGGTGGGAGTGGGCAAAGGGGCCCAAAATGGCGTGCTCATAAAAAATGCCCAGGCTTTGGAAACCATGGACAAGGTAGATACCTTAATAATAGATAAAACTGGAACCATCACGGAAGGGAAGCCAATCGTAGAACAAATAGAAGGTTTTGAGAATGGAAGTGACGACCATGATCTGTTGGAGCAATATGCGGCATCCCTTAATAGTAATAGTGGACACCCTTTGGCAGAAGCTATTGTAAAGCATGCTAAAAGCCAAAACATAAAGGTTTTGGAAGTAGATAAATTTGAATCCTTGACAGGGAAGGGTGTTCAAGGAACTGTGAATGGGGTAGCTGTGGCTTTAGGGAATTTGAAATTGATGAAAGAAATAGGGGCAAGCATCACTCCCGAAATGGAGCAGGAAGTTCAAACTTTTCAAGAGCAGGGAAAAACAGTGTCTTATTTGGCTATGGATGCAAAAGTGAAAGGCTATGTGGTGACTGGCGATAAAATAAAGGATACCAGTGCTAAAGCTATCAAAGAACTTCAGGATTTGGGAATAGAAGTGCTAATGCTTACAGGTGATAATGAGAAAACGGCCCATGCCGTAGCATCGGAGCTTAATGGTATTCATTTTAAGGCAGGATTGATGCCAGAGGATAAACTGAAGGAAGTAGCGCAGCTGCAAAGTCAAGGAAAGATAGTTGCTGTAGCAGGTGATGGTATCAATGATGCGCCAGCCTTGGCCAAAAGTGATGTGGGGATTGCTATGGGCACGGGCACCGATGTGGCTATTGAAAGTGCCATGATTACTTTGGTGAAAGGTGATTTGCAAAGTATTGTCAAGGCAAAAAATCTGAGTCATGCCGTCATGAAAAATATCAAACAAAATTTATTCTTCGCGCTTATTTATAATACCATTGGAGTCCCTGTTGCGGCAGGAGTCCTCTATCCGTTTTTTGGGGTGTTGTTGTCGCCTATGTTGGCCGCCCTGGCTATGAGTTTTAGTTCGGTATCGGTAATTGCCAACGCTCTTAGGTTGCGACGTACGGTTATTTAAATGTTAAGGGTTTTAGGTTTTATAGTTGATTGTTAGAGAAATAGAGCTGTGGTGGGCACTACAGAGCTTCTAGGTGAATATTATGTAAAATTTATGAAAAAAATCGATGAAACGCTTGTTTTTTACGTTTAATTGCATAAATTTGCTACAGTTAACGCCTTAAATCTAAACTATGAAAACTAAATTTACCCTATTAAGTATTGTTTTTATACTTGTTACGGGCATTGGTTTTGCCCAAAAGAATAAAGAGGAGTCTCCTAGTATTATTAGCGGTAAGGTCTCTATTGCAAAGTACCATGACAGAGATCAGTTGGAGCATATGCAAAAAGGAGAGTTGTTGGAGCTCTATAAGGAGCGAATTGAAGTTATCGTAAAAATCTTGCCTAATATTGCATTTGCTACCAAGCCTGGTATTACAATGGCGTCTATGGGAATTCCTGAGACAAAGGATAACAAAAAAGCCCTAGAGGATAATATTGAAGCTTCCAAGGACTATTTTGAAAGTACCATCGAATTTCAAAAACGTATTTTACCTTATTCAGATAAATCAAATTTAATCATGGCTATTCTCTTTTATGAGGAAACATTAAAATCGTTACATACGTACGACGATTTTTAATAGTTCATAAAACGAATAGTGTATAAGGTATGCTATCAAAACTCAAAAAGAAACCCCAATATGATGATGGGTTTTTTTTCCGAGTTGGAGAAGCAGTAGTTAAAAAAGTCATTACAATATCATAATATAAAGTGTACCCCTGCTTTTAAAATTGAGAAGTAATATTGTAACGACCAAATAAGTTAAGATTGAAATTTCTTAAAGTATTAAAGAAATTCTGTAATGTATTGAAAGTAAGATGATTCTTTCCTTAAAATTATAAAAAGTAGGCTTTAGACTACAGTTATATTGAAAAGATGTATTTGAACGACTTTTTTTGTATTTCGTAGAATTTGTTTATACTTTTGATGTATCAACAGTTAGAAGACCCTTAATCTATTAATAATTACATTACTTATGAAAAACTTTACTCAGACTCTATGTTTGTTTCTTTTGGCTGCGGTTAATCTGTTTGCCCAACAGGAGAAAGGAATCATAGGAACCACAAACTGGTTAAACAACTGGACCGAATTTAGACCCAACCATGTAGACTATGGTGAGCCAACTCAAATCTTGAGTGGGAATATTTCACAAGACACTAAGCTTTACAAAAAGGATACCTATTTATTATTAGGTAGCGTGTTTGTAACAGAAGGAGCCACACTTACAATTGAGCCAGGAACTGTAATCCTTGGTGATTTTAAAACCAACGGAACTTTGGTAGTAAGTAAAGGTTCAAAAATTGTTGCCGACGGAATGGAAACCGACCCGATTATTTTTTCTTCCAATAGAAGCGTGAAGAAAGAAGGTGACTGGGGAGGAGTGTTCATTCTTGGAGATGCACCAATCAATAAATTCGGAAACGGATCTTCTGTGAATTACGGATTACGTCCTACTTCTTTTGAATATATCAACTATGGAGGAGAGAATGTGGAATCCGATTCTGGAATCTTTAGATACGTAAGAATTGAATTTGCGGGAAGACGTACCAAGGAATTTGGGTTCTTCAACGGATTGACACTTGCGGGTGTTGGAAATAAAACCGTTGTTGAAAATATCATGGTAAGCTATTGCGAAGGAAATTCATTCATTGTTATTGGAGGAGAATTCAATATGACACAGATGGTGTCGTACAGAAGTAGTAGCGATGACTACAAATTTAACTACGGTGCACAATGTCATATTACCAATTCATTGGCTATCCGTTCGCCATATGTATCTGGAGCCGATGGCTCTAGATGTATGTATGTTGCTTCTTATGAAGATAAGAATGAAGTAGACCTTACGAAAAAAGGAACGGTTGTAAAAGCTGAAAACCTAACTTTGGTAAATGTTAGCGACAATTTAGCTTCCGATATCGAAGTTGGTTTGGTTAAAGAGGCGCTGTACATTGCACAACATGCATCGTTGGAAATGAGTAAGAGTGTCATCTCTGGTTTTAATCCAGCGGTAATTCTTGACGACCACATTACTATCAATAATAAGAACTTAGACCGTATCAAGTTCAGTGAAATGTATTTCAACAACTGCAACGGAAATATTTTCACCGAGCACAATTCCAATAATGAAGATTTGGAAAACTGGTACGGAAACCGCGCGTTTTTTAACGTATACTCTAAAGGAAGTGACTCTGAAACGTTTATCGATTTAGCCAATTCAAAACGTCCTGACTTTAGATTGCGTATCAACAAAATTTATGCTTCCAATGCCGACTAGGCATTGGAAGATTTCCTAAGATGATTTTATAGGAGATACAATAGGGTGTGCTAATATTTCAAAACAACAGGAGATATAAGCAAACCCTTTTAGACCCTAAATCGGATTGATAAAACTGAAATCACGATATGACATTCTTGACCTTTAAGGTTTAAGAATTTGAGAATGAATAATTGCTAAATGTAATTGAATGCAAAAAACTACTATCTTAAACAGACTTACTTTGCTATCTGGTTTCTGTATTTGGTTGTTCGTGCAACAAACAAATGCCCAGTTGGTCATTGGTACGCCTAACTTAGGATTTAGTCAGGCTTGTGCCAGTGAGTCGTTCAATACATATAATGTAACGTTCGTGTTTTCTCCAGAAGCTATATTGGAAGCTTCCAACCAGTTCATCATCGAAATGTCAGATCCCGAAGGGGATTTTTCAACCCCTACAACAATATTCACTTCACAGCCAGGAGCTGTTACTGTGTCACCGGCAACTTTAAGTTTTTCATTGCCGACCACTACAGCTGGAGAAGGGTATAAGCTGAGAATAAAAAGTACAGCTCCTGTTGCTACAAGTGCAAAATCTACGGCCTTTGCGGCCTATTATAAAATTCAGGATAGCCCTTTTTCAATTAATAACTTGGTGTCCACTGGCGCATTTTGTTCTGGCGGAAGCTATTTGTTAACTATTGATAATCCTGGAACGGGAGAAAATGATTCTCCTTTAAATTATCCATCCCTAACCTTTAATTGGTTTAAGGAAACAGGACCTACTACGGCGGTTTTCATTTCACAGGGAACAACGTTGTCGGTTAATCAGGAAGGAACCTATTTTGCTGAAACCAATTATGGAACCTGTACTTCCAACTCGTTCTCAAATAGAGTAACTATTAGTGAAGTGTCTGCTGGTGAGGCCGATGCTACAATTGCTTCAAGTTTGGGAAATCCGTTTTGTCCAGATCAAGGTATGACCACTTTGGCAACCATAGGTGGTGTAAGCTACCAATGGTATAAAGATGGAGCGGCCATTTCTGGAGCAACAGAGCAAACCTATCAAACTAATGAATCTGGATTTTATTCAGTAGAAGTTGATTTGGGAAGTTGTGAAACCTCTGGTTCTATTGATTTGATCAGTGAAAGTTTTGAAAGCGAAATTAATGTTCCTGAGGATAATCAATTGGAAGAGGGAGACTATTTGTGGGTAGAAGTTACTACAACGGCTAATAACCCTATTTATGAATGGTATTTTAATGGCAGTTTGATTCCTGAGGCTACAGAACCTAGTTATGAAGCTTATGACTACGGTTCCTATAAAGTTGTGATTACAGAAACCACAGGATGTGAGACTTCACAAGAATTCACCTTTGTAATTGGAGAACCTATCGATCCCTTCCCGGAGGTAGGGAACATCCCTAATCTTATCAGTCCTAACGGCGACGGTATCAATGATACTTGGGTAATTCCACAGCAATATGTGAGTGGTTCCAATACAGAAATTGTGATTATGGATAGCCGAGGGAAAGTAGTACATCAAACCAATAATTATATGAACAATTGGCCTGAAAACCAATTGGGAGTTAGCAGTGTAACTCAAGTATTTTATTATATCATCACCAGTCCTGGACAAGACTCTAAAAAAGGTTCTATAACCGTTGTAAAGTAATATGAAAGCGTATCTTTTGGCCATAGTACTACTAGTCTGTTCCGTACAGATGACCTATTCTCAAGAAGAGGATGGGGTAGTATCGTTAGCTATACCGGTACGTAATTCTTTGCGTTTCAATAGATATGTGTTAAATCCAACTTTCAGTTTTGTAAGAGAGCAACACAAATATCTTAGTTTCAACAATAAGAGGGAATTGGTGCAGTTTGAAGATGCCCCACAAACCTATTTGGGAAGTTTTTCTGGTAGGTTTAAGGAAAATATTGGAATGGGAATTGGACTGTTCCAACAAAATTATGGAGTCCTGACTACTTTTGGAGGGCTTTTGAATTTCGCTTACAACGCACAATTAAATCGTGAAAACAATCTTACGTTCGGGTTGAACGTAGGCGCTTATAAAAGTGGTGTGAACAATGGAAATGTTGTGACTAATTATGACGATCCTTCATTGAACAACATCCCTTCCAATTTTTTACTGACCATAAATCCTGGAATCAATTATGGTACAGGCTTTTTCGATTTCGGACTGGCGTTGACCAATTTGGTGCTTTATAATGTAAATGCTTCTCAGCTTATCAAGGACATTCCAGATCAGGGAATACAAGGACATGTTATGTATACAGGTTATATGGACAGCCGAGGTTTCTTCGATCAAAGTAGATTCCAAGCTTTGGTAAGATCGGAGTTCAGATCAGATGAAACCATTGTATCAGGTTTGGCTATGTTAATGGTGCCTAAAGGTATTTGGGGACAAGTGGGATACAATACATTATATGGAGCGTCCGCAGGAGTGGGATTGAACATCACCTCGCAAATTGCCATTGAATATAATTTTGAAAAGGCTGTTGGTGAGTTCACCGATTTTGGTCCTTCACATGAAATCACTCTTGCCTACAGATTTAATAATACAGAACGTTTTTATTATAGTAGAGAAGACAAGGTGAGTGCCATTGTCTTCCCTGAAAAGAGAAGAAAACCTGTTTCCAAAAAGTCTAAACAACAGGCAGAAGCCAATAGAAAAGCGGCTATTGCTCGTAGAGAAGAAGCAAAGGCTAAGGCTGAGGAGGACGCTAAATTAGTAGCAGAAGCTAAAGCATTGGCAGATGCCGAATCAGCAAAATTGGCAGCGGAGGCTGAAGAGACACGTTTGGAGAAAGAAGCTGAAAGCAAAGCATTAGCTGAGGAGCAAGCTAGAGTAGCAGAGGAAGCAGCAGCTAAAGAAAAGGCTGAGGAGGATGCAAGGTTGGCTGCAGAAGCTGAAGCTCAACGATTGGAAGAGGAAGAACGTGCTAAGGCCGTTGCGGAAGCTAAGGCAAAAATAGCAGCTGAGAAGAAAGCAAAAGCAGCAGAAGAAGCTCGTTTGGCTGCTGAGGCTGCAGCAATAGCAAAAGCTAATGAGGAAGCTAGGTTGGCTGCCGAAGCAAAAACTAAAGCACAAGCTGAGGAACAAGCAAGATTGGAATCTGAAGCACAAGCGAAGGCTCAAGCGGAAGAAGAAGCTCGTTTGGCTGCAGAGGCTAAAGCAAGAGCCCAAGCCGAGGAAGAAGCAAGGGTAGCTGCTGAAGCTGCAGCAAAAGAAAAAGCAGCAGAGGAAGCTCGATTGGCCGCTGAAGCAAAAGCTAAGGCTGAGGCAGAAGAGCAAGCAAGATTGGAAGCCGAAGCATTGGCCAAAACTCAAGCTGAAGAAGAGGCCAGATTGGCTGCTGAAGCAGAAGCCGCAAGATTGGCGGAGGAAGCTAAAGCCAAGGAAGTAGTCTCTGACAAGCAAAAGGCTATGGAGGCCACAGACGATTTGGCCAAGTCTATGAATGAAATTACGAAGTTGACCGAAACGGACAGTACGGCACAAGTAGACTTAATCACGAGGTATAAGGAAGCCATCGCGATAAAGAATCAGGATCTTAAGGATTTGAAAGAGGAAAATGATTTGGGTGATCAAGGAATTGTAGTAGCTCCAAAACCATTTAAGAGTATCTCTGCCGAAAACAGAGCCATCGAAGCCTTGAAGGCAGATATCGATCATATCATCGATACCCGTACCCAGCGTATTGAAGAATTGGAAGAGCTATACGAGCAAAGACTTCAGTTTGCGCCAATAGAAAATGATCCTGTAATGTTGTATTACAAGAAAACTATTAAGCGATTAAAGTCTGAACAATTGAAAGCCATGGATACCAAAGCAAGTTTAACCACCACTTTGGAGGGCATCAACAGAGCTACCGAAATAGAAAGAAAACGTAGAATCAAACGTGCAGCCTATGACAATGAAGATGACAGATACATGCGCGATAGGTTGGCATTGAAAAATATCAAGCAAAGTACGCCATTGAGATCAGCGCCATTAAAAACGGAAGAATTCAATTTTGGAGAAGACCTTGGAGGAAATATCCAAATCGTGAAAAATGTTAAGAATGTAGAAAGTGGTTATTACATGATTTTGGCGGTCCATAACGATGTTGCCAAGAGAGATGATTTCTTAACGAAGGTAGTGTCGTCTGGAAGAACCGATGTGGATTTCTTCTATGACGTAAATACCAGTAAATATTACATCTATTACCAAAAATTTGATGCCATCGAACAGGCTAATGAAGCGATGAAATCAAAAGGTAATAGACCATATAATCAGAAGCTATCAATAATTAAAATAGAGAATTAAGTATTTAAAAATTAGAAAATTGAATTAATAGTAGTAATGGCAAACCTGTTTTCTGCAATGCCCCTTGGAGGAAATAGGATTTAAAAACAGAAACACCATGAAAACGCCTACTTATTATAGACCTTACCTTTTAGGTTTATTTCTGTTACTGATGAGCTTTGGTACAATGGCCCAAACCTATGAACCATTTACCATTAGAGAGAAAATAGAAGTAAAAGGGAGTATGCTGGTTATAGGAAACAATATCCTTGGTCAAAATAATTTGCCAGGGAATAATAATTCCATCGATAATCAAGATGTCAGCATGCAATACATTGATATAGATTCGGACACTTCTACATTTAGTTCTAGTAGTGCCGATATCGTATTACCTCCTCAAGAAGACGGTAGTGAAACTACTTGTTATTCGGTAGCTTATGCCGCTTTGTATTGGGGAGCGACGCTTCAAAATGGAGATCGAACCAATATAAATAAGGTTAAGTTCAAAACTCCGGAAGGTACTTCTTATGTAGATATTACAGGAGAACTTATATACGATGCCGTTGTAAATCCTATTGTCTCAGAAACTGGTGAACCAGGAAACACGCCTTATGCTTGTTATGCAGAGGTAACGGATATATTGGGAGATTTAACTGACGTGGAAGGGACCTATACGGTTGCCAATGTTATTTCTAGTGAAGGATCCAATTACTCAACGGGACTATCGGCAGGATGGACTCTTTTTGTGATTTATGAAGACCCTAACCTTCACATGAAATCCTTCACAACCTTTGATGGTTTCAGTCATATTTACGATGATCATTATGAGGAAATCCCTGTGGATGGCTTTACGACGCCTCCAGCAGGACATATCGATTTACAGTTTGCTTATGCTGTTTTAGACGGAGATAAAAATAATAGAGCCACTAAGCTTGAAATCAATAACAAAGAGGTTACCACCCCTTTAAGACCTGCCAACAAATTTTTTGGATCTGTTATTGAAAACATGAATGGAGTGTCTTATCCTAGAAATCCTTCAGGGACAAATACTTTGGGGTATGATACAGGTTTTTTGGAAATTGTAAATTCAGAGCCTGAATACATAAACCACAGTGAAACCTCTGCATCTTTTACACTACAGGTAGCCAGAGGACAAGCGGATCCATTGTTTTCGTTTTTCAGTGCTTTTGCTGTGGATATCATTTCACCAGAAATAGAACTGGTAAAAATTGTAGAGGATGAATTTGGAAATGAAATAAATGGAGACGATGTTATTTTAGGCCAAAACCTGTTCTACGAAATAAGCTATCAAAACATAGGAAACGAAGATATTACCAATTTTACGTTAACCGATATTCTTCCTGAAAATATTGTTTTTGATCCAGCTACAGATATTGATTTGACCAACTCAGGAGGCGCAACATTGTTATCTTACGATCCAGTAACACGCACTATTGTGTTCGACATTCCTGATGAATCTGTAGAATTTGGAGATCCTGTGTTTGTGATTCGTTTAGCGGTACAGGTAGTTCCAAATTGTTACGATTTAAGTCAGGCTTGTTCCAACGAAATCGTAAATCAGGCTTTTGCCACCTACACGGGAGCAATTAGCTCTATCACTGTGGAAGACCAACCAAGTTATGTCTCTGTAGAATGTAACAGCTTCCCGCAACCAACCAACTTTTTAGTGGATATTTCTAATTGTGATTATGAAAGAGAAGAAGTGCTGTGTGGAGGAAGTGTTGAATTAACCGCTGCCGATGGTTATGAATCATACTCTTGGTCAACTAGCCCATCTGGGTCACCGGTTATAGGAACAACACAAACCATTACGGCAACCGAAACAGGAACTTATTATGTAACCAATACAGCGCCTGCAACTTGTTTATCTATTGAAGAAGTGGTAACCGTGACCTTGTATGGAACCACCCAAACAAATCCAGTGATTCCTTATGCAGATGAAGTAGTCATCTGTCCAAACGATGGTAAGGAACTGCCGAATATCTTTTTATGTGGGGCTAACGATTCACGTGATATTTTAACCGGAATTAGTGATGCTGCTTCTATTATTTGGGAGAAATTGGATGAGTCTAGCTGTGAAGCTGTGGCAACGCCAGATTGTGCCAACGAAAATGATGCCTGTACTTGGAACCAAGTAGGAACAGGTCCAGATTTTACAGCTAACACCTCAGGACAATTCAGGTTGGTAATCAACTATCCAGGGGGTTGTTACAGTATTTTTTACTTCAATGTATATCAAAACTTATTGAATCCTACAGCAACAGCTCAGGACATCATTTGTGAAACACCTGGCCAAATTACCGTAGGAGGTGTACCTTCTGGATATGAATACAGTATTGATGGTGTGAATTACCAATCTAGTAATGTGTTTACGGTGAATTCCCCTGGATATTATACCATTTACATCCAACAAATAGGAGTAGACACCAACCCTTGTATTTTCGAGACACCGAGTGTACATGTGATGGAAAGAGAGTTTTCTGTGGTTAGTAACATTACCCAACCAGAATGTTATGGTGACTTTGGAAGTGTGCATTTAGCAGTTAATGAAGCCTTACCGCAATATTACTATAGCCTTTACCAAGGCGGAACTTTTGTAGATGGCGTTGGACCTATCATGGCGAGCGATTATGAATTTGCCTCATTAAATCCTGGAAATTATACTGTTAATGTAAGTACCGATGATGGATGTTTGCATTCAGAAGAAATTGAAATTGTAGAGCCTCCAATGATTGAGGTGTCTGCAGCCTTAACAACACCGCTTACCTGTACGGATGGGGTGATTACGGTTTATGCTTCAGGAGGAACGCCTCCTTATTACTATTTTGTAAATAGTGATACAGATTTCCAATCATCTCCTGAAATTGCAGTGTCCACACCTGGATTATATGAAATTACGGTGATGGATGCCAATAACTGTACGGCAACTACGTCTATAAATGTGGAAGCAATCCCTGCACCAGAATATACAATTTCTCAGACGAATATTACTTGTATAAGTTCTGGCGATACGGGAACTATAACTATTGAAGTTGTAGATGCCAATGGGAATGCATTGCAGTTCAGCATCGACGGGGGATTGACTTTTGTAAGTTCACCGGTGTTCACGGGTCTTGCGGAAGGGGACTACGAAGTAGTGCTCCAATATACCTTGGGAAGTTCGGTGTGTCTGACGGAGCCACAGACGGTG
>NZ_LBIP01000015.1 GCF_001280435.1 Mangrovimonas xylaniphaga | reverse complement strand
GGGAATGTATATGTTCCGACCTGTCCAGAACCGGTATCGTTTACAGCACCGGTCATTACCCATGCAATTGAGCTTACGGAACAATTATCGTTGAAAGAGGCATCTGTAATAGCAACATCTACAGAACAGTCTCCAGAGGTATCTGCACTGGTTGTTGTAACAACGTTGCTTGTAGCGTTTACCGTTGGATTTTCATTATCGGTTACTGTTACAGTCATGACATCGGTAGCTGTATTGGCTGGGGTAGCATTGTCAGATACGGTATATGTAATTGTGGTTGTCCCTATCGGGAATGTATATGTTTCGACCTGTCCAGAACCGGTATCGTTTACAGCACCGGTCATTACCCATGCAATTGAGCTTACGGAACAATTATCGTTGAAAGAGGCATCTGTAATAGCAACATCTACAGAAC
>NZ_LBIP01000014.1 GCF_001280435.1 Mangrovimonas xylaniphaga | reverse complement strand
TGGTACTGCACCCGTGGGAGAGTAGGTCGTCGCCTTTTTTGAAGCCCCCAGCATCAACTGCTGGGGGCTTTTTGTTTTTATATACCTTGCCAAAACAATACTCTTCAAATAATACAAAACCCCAACTTTTACAGTTGGGGTTTTGCTGTTTGTAATAAAGGCGACTTGGATTTAGTAGTTCAAGAGTTTAAGTGTCTTATGCCCATTTCTCAGTGATAATTTTAAGATAGGCGCATTAGGAGTTCCTATATGGGGTTATTTTAAGTATGGCTGTTATTATGTTCAATTGAAGGGGTATATTAGGAGTTTTTGATCTATTGGGATTTAATAGGGATGATCAATTTTCCTGTTTCAGATGTAGACTCTCCAAGTTTAGAGAACAATTGAATTTTAGATTTTTCTTTTGTTATATTCTATTTCAAATCTGTACTTAAGAATACCTCCGTATTAGAATTTATGAATTAGAAGGAGGAAATACCCAGGAGAAAAGGTTAAATTGTCTTATTAGTGATGGAGGCATGAAATAAATTATTATATTTAACGCCTTTTAATTCAGGGGGATACATTTTGTTCCTCAAAAAAATATCCAAAAACCGCAAAAAAGGCTTGCAGATATCCAAAAAGGCGGTATATTTGCAGCCGCAAAAACAGCGAGTGCTGCGAAGGCGAGAGGAGTTCATTGAGAGGGTCGGTTATAAGTGTTTTGAGAGGCGATTGCGCCACGAAAAAAAACTTTTTAAAAAAATAACCGAAACTGTTGCGAGCTTCAAAAAAGGGTTCTATATTTGCACCCGCTTAAGCGACAAGCTTAGGAAAAACAAAGAAGACAAGTTCATTAACATATTGAATTGACAGCGTAAGATTGGATCTTTTTTAAAGATCTGGTCGAACAAAGAACAAGCCATTTTGAGAACCAGAAAATTCCGTTTCGATAGTCTGAATAATATTTAAGATTTAACGATGAAGAGTTTGATCCTGGCTCAGGATGAACGCTAGCGGCAGGCCTAACACATGCAAGTCGAACGGTAACAGCACTTCGGTGGCTGACGAGTGGCGCACGGGTGCGT